>NZ_QJUM01000034.1 GCF_004327355.1 Phytopseudomonas dryadis | reverse complement strand
GGAGGCTGGAGGCTGGAGGCTGGAGGCTGGAGGCTGGAGGCTGGAGGCTGGAGGCTGGAGGCTGGACAGCGTTGTGGTCGGCCTCGCCACCGTCAAGCTTTTTCGTCCAGCCTTCAGCCTTTAGCGCTCTTATCGGCTTCTGCCGTAGCCTGGGTTGAGCGCAGCGATACCCAGGTGGGGCCTCCCCCGGGTGTCGCTCCGCTCAACCCGGGCTACCTGGCCTTTCGTCCAGCTTCCAGCCTCCAGCGCTGTTCTCGGCTTCTGGCTTCCAGCTATTCCAGCCCGTCGCGGTCGCGGAAGCCGAGCAGATAGAGGATGCCGTCCAGGCCCAGGGTGGAGATGGCCTGTTTGGCCGACTGCTTGACCAGCGGCTTGGCGCGGAACGCCACGCCCAGCCCGGCAATCGCCAGCATCGGCAGGTCATTGGCGCCATCGCCCACGGCAATGGTCTGCTCCAGACGCAGCCCTTCCTTGTGCGCCAGCTCGCGCAGCAGATCGGCCTTGCGCTGCGCATCGACGATCGGCTCGACGGCCACGCCGGTGACCTTGCCATCGACCACGTCCAACTCGTTGGCGAAGACGTAGTCGATACCCAGCCTGGCCTGCAACTGCCTGGCGAAGTAGTTGAAGCCGCCGGACAGGATCGCCGTCTTGTAGCCCAGACGCTTGAGTTCGGCAAACAGGTTCTCGGCACCTTCGGTCAGGCGCAGCGATGCGCCGATCTCGTCGAGCACGCCGACATCCAGCCCCTTGAGCAGGGCCAGGCGCTCCTTGAAGCTGGCGCGAAAGTCCAGCTCGCCACGCATGGCGCGCTCGGTGATCTCGGCCACCTGCTCGCCAACGCCGGCGGCCTTGGCCAGCTCGTCGATGACCTCGGCCTCGATCAGCGTCGAATCCATATCGAACACCGCCAGACGGCGATTGCGACGGAACAGCGAATCGCTCTGGAAGGCGATGTCGACGTTCAGTTCCTGGGCCACGCTGAGGAATTCGGCGCGCAGCGCTGCCGGGTCCCTGGGTTCGCCGCGCACCGAGAACTCGATGCAGCCCTTGCCCTGCTCGGCCGGCATGTCCAGCGGCATGCGCCCGGATAGACGGTCGATATGATCGATGTTCAGTTCGTAGCGGGCGGTGATCGCACTGACCCGCTGCAGCTGTTCGGCGGTGACCTTGCGCGTCAGCAGGGTCACGATATGCCGCGCCTTGCCCTGGCCCGCGACCCAGTGCTGGTAGTCGGCCTCGGACACCGGGGTGAAACGCACCTGCTGGTCGAGCTTGTAGGCGGTGAAGAGGATGTCCTTGAGCACCGAGGAGGCGCGCTCGGTATCCGGTATCTCGACCAGGATGCCGAACGACAGGGTGTCATGGATGACCGCCTGGCCGATGTCGAGGATATTGACGCCCCCCTGGGCCAGCACGCCGGTAATGGCCGCCGTGAGACCGGGCCGATCCTCGCCGGTAATATTGATCAGGACGATTTCGCGCAAGGCGCACCCCCGGGCTCGCAGGACAATGAACGGCCTGCCGAACGGCAATGCGCAGCGGGGCCGGTGAAAAGGCGCACATTCTAACCACTTTCGGGCGCACACGGGCATGCGCGGCGCTTTGCCCTGTGCGGGCCGCTCGCTATACTGCGCGGCAACTACAGTCGACAAGAGCGGAGCTCTGTGAACCGGCCCGCCCCCGTAAAACCCGACAACTTCTTCCTTCTGCTCTTCCATGCACTGCGCCAACGTCGCGTGCCGCTGGCCTTGCGTATCGCCAGCCATAGCCTGCTCCTGGTGGCTCTGGCGCTGGTGATCTACGCCTGGGTGATCGGCATGCAGTTCAAGCAGGCCATGCAGCAGCAGGCCGAAGCCCTTGGCAGCAGCCTGATCACCCAGACCGCGGCCTCGGCCACCGAACTGCTGGTGTCCAACGACATCCTCAGCCTCAACGTGCTGCTCAACAACCTGGTGAAGAACCCGCTGGTGGCCCACGCGGCGATCTACAGCGTGGACAACCGCATCCTCGCCGAGGCGGGCTCGCGCCCGAGCAAGAGCATGCTCGGCGAAACCGAAGGGCTGTACTCCACGCCGATCACCTTCCAGGAGGTCATGGCCGGGCAACTGCGCATCAGCCTGGACATGCAGCAGTTCCAGCAGCCGATGACCATCAGCCTGCAGAGCATGGGTATTCTCAGCCTGATCCTGCTGGCGCTGACCCTGTCGCTGAGCCTGCGCCTGGGCCGGCACATATCCACACCGCTGCTGCAATTGCGCGTCTGGTTGCGCGACCCCGACGATCCCGCGCCGGGCGCCGGGCGCCAGGACGAGATCGGCGACCTGGCGCGTCAGCTGCAAGCGCGCCTGGTGCCGGAAAAACCGGAGCCCGAGCCCCAGGACGAACTCGACGACTTTGACGATTTCGACGAAGACAGCCTGCGCACGGACGACGAACAGGACGACCTGGATGAAGACCCGGGCTTCGAAGTACGCGATCTGCGCGACGACAGTTTCGACAGCGACGATTACGACCCGCCACGTCGCCCGGCTCGCCATGGCGACGATGACGATCCGTTCGCCGAACTCTACGACGACGATGAACAGAACGATGCCGTAGCGCCTCCGGCCCCCGCAGCGCCGCAGAAGAGCGCGGTGCTGGCCATTCAACTGGGCGCCCAGGAGCAACTGCGTCGACTGCCCCGCAGCCGCTTGCTGGAACTGCTGCAGCGCTATCGCGATTGCCTGAACCAGGCCGCCGATCTGTACAAGGCGCAGTTGCACACCCTGAACGATGGCAGCAGCCTGATGCTGTTCCACTACCAGGACAGCCGCGAGGATTATCTGACCCACGCCATCTGCTGCGGCGAGCTGATGCGCGCCCTGGGCCACGCCCTGCAGATCGAGGTCGCCGACAGCGGCATCACCCTGCACCTGCAACTGGGCCTGACCCTGGGTGAAAACCTGCAGAACCTGAGCCAGGGCGACCTGCTGCTCAGCGAAACGGCCCAGGACGCCCTGGCGCTGTCCCAGCACAGCCGCAACCTGCTGCTGGTCGAACGCCGCGTGGGCGAAGACGCCCTGTTGCGCCAGCGCGCGCGCATCCGCGCCATCGCCAGCCCGGAAGGCGCCAGTTGCGTCGAACGCCTGCTGGACCCCTACCCGGCGCTGCTGGAACGGCAGATGGTGCGGATGCGCGAAGAGCGCTGATCGGAAAGCGAGCTACAAGCTACAAGCTACAAGCTACAAGCTACAAGCTACAAGCTACAAGCTACAAGCTACAAGCTACAAGCTACAAGCTAATCAGGCTGCGGTGAACTGCGTTTCCGGTCAAACCATCCAGGGTGCAAGCAGCGGAGGCAGAACGAACCGTACGACTGCTGAAAGCTACAGGCGTAGGCGTGCAAGAGCCCGTTCGGAGCCAGAGGACTCACCGGTAGGAGCGCCGCCCCCGGCGCGATGCGATGGCGGTCGGATTCGGTCGCGGAGGTGAAAACCCATCAATCGCCGATGGGCTGCGCCCATCCTACGGACTACTACAAGCTGCGGCGAACTGCGCTTTCGGCCAAGCCATCCAGGGTGCAAGAAGTGGATACAGAGCGAGCCCTGGCGAAAGCTACAGGCGTAGGCGCACAAGAGCCCGCTCGGGGCCAGAGGATTCACCGGTAGGAGCGTCGCCCCCGGCGCGATGCGATGGTGGCCATCCCCACGCTTATCGCTGAATTCCGCAGGATGGATCGCGACCCGCCTCATCCACCGTGCCGCCCCCATGGTGGATGAAAAAACGTCATCCACCCTACCCAGGGGTTGCCAGCGTGCCGGCCGGGGTCGGCCGATCCATCAGGCGCCGATGGGCTGCGCCTACGCGGCCCGACCCATCCTACGGACTGGCAGCGTCAGCCAGGCGCGCACTGGTCATCCCACCCTAGGGCGGCCCAGACCCCGGCGCCTTAGAAGCGGAACACTTCCGCGTCGATACGGATAGGCTCGGCAACCGGCATCTTCGGGGGCTCCTGGCGGGCGGCCGGCACCGGCGCTTTCTTGCGCGGCTCCTCCGTGGCAACCGCCGAGCTGGCATGGCTCTGCACAGCGGAGGCCAGTTGCTCGACGAGCTTCTGCACGGCCAGGCTCTGCGCCCTCACCTGATCGGCTATGGCGCCCTGGTGCACTTCCTCCAGATGAATCAGGCGGGTATCGAGCAGTTGCCCGTCACGCCCGACCAGGCGCCACTGCGCCTCCAGCACGGCTGGGCGCCGCGGCCCCGAGTCCAGGCGGGTAATCGACAGCAGCACCTGCACCTGCGGCTTGAAGCCGGGGTTCTCCGAAGCCAGCACCAGGCGCTGGCTGTTGAGGCGGCCGGACAGCTGGCGCAGTACCTGGCGATCCAGGTCGGTGGCCAGGCTGCCCGCCCAACGGGCACTGCCGGCGGCGCTCAGGCTGCCGTCGTCCTGACGCTGCAACAGCGCCTCGCGCTGCAGGTAATCGGCGACGGTGATGGGGCCGAGCAGAACGCTCACGCCGTTCTTGTCGGCCGTCCTGGTGGCGCTGCTGCCGCCGTCGAGCTGGTACAGCGACACGGGCTGAAAATGCGAGCAGCCAGCCAGCGTGAGCAGGCCAGCCAGAACAAGGGTCAGAGGAAGCCGCGTTACAGTCATTAATCTCTTCCAACTGGCTGGGTTGCCAGCAGCCATATCTACAGGTGAACGGTAAAGAACCCAAACATGCTACGTCACCACGACCGGCAAACGCATCGTGTCGCGGTCAGCGTGGTGTGAATAATCCCTGTACGTATGCAATGCGCCTGCCATCAGACGCCTGGCCGGCCAACGCAGACACGCGAAGCCGGCACGCTGCCCGCCCTCGATTGGCAGGCGCGGGTTGCTATCATCCGTCAAACCGGCGCGCGACTCCAGTATTACGCCGCTCGCCGGTCGGATAAGTTGGAACCCGTTGCGGCTTCGGCGCGATCCGCGTGGCTAATCCACGAGCAGCGCATCGACACGCTGGAAGCCCCGCGGCAGCTTGTTGCCGCGCCGCCCACGCTCGCCCTTGTAGTGCTCCAGGTCGTCGGCCTTGAGCGATAGCGTGCGCTTGCCCGCCTGCAGCACCAGCGTGGCGCCCGCGGGCAGCACGGCGAGGTCGGTCAGGTATTCCTCGCGGCTGGCGACGCGGTCGCCCGGGATGCCGATGATCTTGTTGCCCTTGCCCTTGCCCAGTTGCGGCAGGTCGGCGACCTTGAACAACAACAGGCGCCCTTCGGTGGTCACCGCGGCCAACCAGTCGTCCTCGCGACTGGCCAGCGGCTTGGGCGCCACCACCCGTGCCCCGGCCGGCAGACTGAGCAAGGCCTTGCCGGCCTTGTTCTTGGCCTGCAGATCCTCGCCCTTGACCACGAAACCGTAGCCGGCATCGGAGGCGATGACGTACAGCGCATTGTCATCGGGCAGCAGCACGCACTCGAAGGTCGCGCCTGGTGGCGGCGTCAGCCGGCCGGTCAGCGGCTCGCCCTGCCCCCGCGCCGAGGGCAGCGAATGGGCGGCCAGCGAATAGCTGCGCCCGGTGGAGTCGATGAACACCGCGTACTGATTGGAGCGCCCGGTGGCCGCCACCTTGAAGCCGTCCCCGGCCTTGTAGGACAGGCCGGTGGCATCGATGTCGTGGCCCTTGCCACAGCGTACCCAGCCTTTTTCCGAGACGATGACGGTGACCGGTTCGGTCGGCATCAGCTCGGTTTCCGACAGGGCGCGGGCCTCGGCGCGGGCTACGATGGGCGAACGGCGGTCGTCGCCGTACTTCTCGGCGTCCTCGATGATTTCCTTGCGCACCAGCTTCTTCAGCTTGGCTTCGCTGCCCAACAGCGCCAGCAGCTTGTCGCGCTCCTTGGCCAGTTCGTCCTGCTCGCCGCGGATCTTCATCTCTTCCAGTCGCGCCAACTGCCGCAGACGGGTGTCGAGGATGTAGTCGGCCTGCACCTCGGTCAGGCCGAAGGCCGCCATCAGCACCGGTTTGGGCTGATCCTCGCTGCGGATGATGCGGATCACTTCGTCGAGGTTGAGGAAGGCGATCAGCAAGCCTTCCAACAGGTGCAGACGCTTTTCCACCTTGTCCAGGCGGAACTGCAGGCGCCGGCGTACGGTGCCGATGCGGTATTCCAGCCATTCGCGCAGCAGTTGCCGCAGGTTCTTCACCTGGGGCTTGCCGTCCAGGCCGATGACGTTGCTGTTGACCCGGTAGCTCGACTCCAGGTCGGTGGTGGCGAACAGGTGGGTCATCAGTTCATCGGCGTCCACGCGGTTGGAGCGCGGGATGATGACGATACGGCAGGGATGCTCGTGATCCGACTCATCGCGCAGATCGGCGACCATCGGCAGTTTCTTGGCCTGCATCTGTCCGGCGATCTGCTCCAGCACCTTGGAACCGGAGACCTGGTGCGGCAGCGAGGTGACCACGATGTCGCCGTCCTCGATGCGGTAGACGCCGCGCATGCGCACCGAGCCGCGGCCGGTTTCGTAGATTTTCAGCAGGTCGGCACGCGGCGTGATGATCTCCGCCTCGGTCGGGTAGTCCGGGCCGAGCACGTGCTCGCAGAGCTGCTCGACCGTGGCGGCGGGCTCGTCAAGCAGGCGCACGCAGGCGGCGGCCACCTCGCGCAGGTTGTGCGGCGGCACGTCGGTGGCCATGCCCACGGCGATCCCGGTGGTGCCGTTGAGCAGCAGGTTGGGCAGCCGCGCCGGCAGGGTCGCCGGCTCGTTGAGGGTGCCGTCGAAGTTGGGCACCCAGTCGACCGTGCCCTGGCCCAGTTCGCTGAGCAGCACCTCGGAGTAACGCGACAGCCGCGCCTCGGTGTAACGCATGGCGGCGAAGGACTTGGGATCGTCCGGGGCGCCCCAGTTGCCCTGGCCGTCGACCAGGGTGTAACGGTAGCTGAACGGCTGCGCCATCAGCACCATGGCCTCGTAGCAGGCCGAGTCGCCGTGGGGGTGGAACTTGCCGAGCACGTCGCCGACGGTACGCGCCGACTTCTTGTGCTTGGAGTCAGCGTCCAGGCCCAGTTCGCTCATGGCGTAGACGATGCGCCGCTGCACGGGCTTGAGGCCGTCGCCGATATGCGGCAGGGCGCGGTCCATGATCACGTACATCGAGTAGTTGAGATAAGCCTGCTCGGTGAAATCGGCAAGGGATCGGCGCTCGACGCCGTCCAGGCTCAAATCAAGGGGTTCGCTCATGCGTGCCTCATTGCAGGGTTGATTGGCGCAGCACCAGGGTGCCGCCCTTCTGACTGAATTCGAGTTGTTTCAAGGCGCTCATGCCCAGCAGGATCTGGTCGCTATCCATGCCCGGGGCGATCAGGGCGGCCACGTCATGCAGGACGATGTCCCCCAACTGCAGGCTGGCCAGGCGCGTGCGGTGCGCGGTCGCCCGGCCGTTGGCGGTGCTGATCATGACCGGCGCGCCGCGCTCCAGGCCCAGTTGCTGCGCCACCGCGCTCGGCACCACGACCTGGCTGGCGCCGGTGTCGAGCAGCAGGGTCACCGTGGCGCCGTTGATCTGACCGTCGACCAGGTAGTGACCACCCCGGCTGCTGGCCAGCTGGACTTCGACGTAGCCGCTGCCGTGCAGCGACTGCGGCTGGCGATTGGGATGGGACCTGGCATCCTCCCACTCGCCGAAGAAATGAGTGGCCAGCAGCAGACCGGCGCCCCAGGCCAGCACCAGCATCACCCGTCCGGCACGCCGACCGGCGCTCTGCTCGCTCACCGCGTACTGCCCCAGCCACCGGCCGGCGCGTCGAAACGCCAGACCACTGGCCGCTGCTCACCATCGGCGCGGGCATGGCCGCCGTTGTCGACGCCGACCCAGGCGCCCTTCTCGTCCACCCACAGTGCTTCGGC
The DNA here is from genome assembly GCF_004327355.1 of Phytopseudomonas dryadis. Taxonomy (GTDB): domain Bacteria; phylum Pseudomonadota; class Gammaproteobacteria; order Pseudomonadales; family Pseudomonadaceae; genus Aquipseudomonas; species Aquipseudomonas dryadis. The sequence continues at coordinate 54,978 of NZ_QJUM01000034.1, read as the reverse complement.
CACGCCGTAGCTGAGCGGGTAGCGGCGCTCGTCGGCCAGGGCCGCCTCGGCGAAGGACCAGCATCGCTCCGCATCGCCGCTGGCCGGCTGACGCCGGCAGATGCGGTGCGCCTGGCGCTCCAGGGTGAAGAGCTTTTCGTTGTGAAAGGCCAGCCCGGAAAAATCCCTCGGCGCCTGTGCGCCGCCCAATTGCGCGGGCGACGCTTCAGTGCCGCCCTCGCTGAGGATCACGCAGCCGCCGTCGCAACGCCAGGTCGAACGGCGGTTGTGCAAGACCACCAGGCCGCGTCGCTGCTTTTCGGCAGCCAGCCACAGCCGTTCGCCGGCGGGGTCGATCGCCACCCCCTCGAACAGCGCGTTGAAATGCAGCAGCATGCCGCTGGCCCGGGCCTGGCGCACCATGCCCTCGGGCAACGGCAGCCACAGCGGATCCGCCGCCGGCGGGATCTGCAGCACGGCGGCATGGGTTTCACTGACCAGGTAGCGATTGCCCAGGGCGTCGCACGACAGGCCCTCGAAATCCAGGTGCCCGCCACGCACCAGGCCCGCCATCCAGGCGCGCATGCGCAGCCCCCAGGGCAACGGCATCACCGGGGCCGGCGGCGCCAGGAAATGCTCGGCCTCGGCCTGCCAGACATCGGCGGAGGTATCCAGCCGATAGAGACGGTCGTCCTCACGGTCGGAAACCGCCCACAAGGCGTCGCCGCACCAGGCCAGCCCGGAGAGGTTGCCCGCCGCCATGCCATCGACCGGGTGCTCGCTGCCCAGGCGCAGCTCCTCCAGTGGCGGCGTCTCGGCCAGCAGCGGGGTAGCGACAGCCAGCAACAAGGCGCCGAGCAGACGCCGCATCAGAGCAGCACCTCGGCCAGATTGCCCTTGGACTCCAGCCAGGACTTGCGGTCGCCGGCGCGTTTCTTCGCCAGCAGCATGTCCATCACTTCCCGGGTGCCCTCGAAATCGTCCAGGGTCAACAGCACCAGGCGCCGGGTATTGGGGTCCATGGTGGTTTCCCGCAGTTGCGGCGGGTTCATCTCGCCAAGGCCCTTGAAGCGCGTGACCTGGGGCTTGCCGCGACGCTTTTCGGCCAACAGCCGCTCGAGGATACCGTCGCGCTCGGGCTCGTCGAGGGCATAGAAGATATCCTTGCCCAGGTCGATACGGTACAGCGGCGGCATGGCCACGTAGACGTGACCGGCATCCACCAGCGGGCGGAAATGGCGCACGAACAGGGCGCAGAGCAAGGTGGCGATGTGCAGGCCGTCGGAGTCGGCGTCGGCGAGGATGCAGATCTTGCCGTAGCGCAGCTGGGTCAGATCGTTGGAGCCCGGATCGATGCCGATGGCCACGGCGATATCGTGGACTTCCTGGGACGCCAGCACTTCGCCGCCGTCCACTTCCCAGGTGTTGAGGATCTTGCCGCGCAGCGGCATGATCGCCTGGAATTCCTTGTCCCGCGCCTGTTTCGCCGAACCGCCGGCGGAATCGCCTTCGACCAGGAACAGTTCGCAACGCAGCGGGTTCTGCCCGGCGCAGTCGGCCAGCTTGCCCGGCAGGGCCGGCCCCTGGGTGACTTTCTTGCGCTCGACCTTCTTGCCGGCCTTGAGCCGGCGGCTGGCGTTGCTGATGGCCAGCTCGGCCAACTGCTGGCCGAATTCGGGGTGGGCATTGAGCCACAGGCTGAAGGCGTCCTTGACCACGCCGGAGACGAACGCCGCCGCTTCACGGGAAGACAGGCGCTCCTTGGTCTGCCCGGAGAACTGGGCATCCTGCATCTTCATCGACAGGACGAAGGCGATGCGCTCCCAGATATCCTCGGGCGCCAGCTTGACCCCGCGCGGCAGCAGGTTGCGGAACTCGCAGAACTCGCGCATGGCGTCCAGCAGGCCCTGGCGCAAGCCATTGACGTGGGTGCCGCCCTGGGCAGTGGGAATCAGGTTGACGTAGCTTTCCTGGACGCTTTCGCCACCTTCGGGCAGCCACAGCAGGGCCCAGTCGACCGCCTCCTTGCTGCCCGCCAGGCTGCCGCAGAACGGCTCGTTGGGCAGCCGCTCGTATTCGCTCACCGCGTCGACCAGGTAGGAACGCAGGCCGTCCTCGTAGAGCCACTCGACCCGCTCGCCGCTGGCCTTGTCCTCGAAGCTCACGGCCAGGCCGGGGCACAACACCGCCTTGGCCTTGAGCACGTGCTTGAGGCGGCTGACGGAGAACCTGTGCGAATCGAAGTACTTGCCGTCCGGCCAGAAATGCACGCTGGTACCGGTGTTGCGCTTGCCGACGCTGCCGATCACTTCCAGGTCGCTGGCCTTGAAGCCGTCGGCGAAGGCCATGCGGTACTCACTGCCATCACGCTTGACGCGCACTTCGACACGGGTCGACAGGGCGTTGACCACCGAGATGCCGACCCCGTGCAGGCCGCCGGAGAACTGGTAGTTCTTGTTGGAGAACTTGCCGCCGGCATGCAGCTTGGTGAGGATCAGTTCGACCCCGGGCACGCCCTCTTCGGGATGGATGTCCACCGGCATGCCGCGACCGTCGTCGAGCACCTCGAGGGAATTGTCCTCGTGCAGGATCACCTGGATCGTCTTGGCATGACCGGCCAGGGCCTCGTCGACGCTGTTGTCGATGACTTCCTGGGCCAGGTGGTTGGGCCGGCTGGTATCGGTGTACATGCCCGGACGCTTGCGCACCGGATCAAGGCCGGAAAGGACTTCGATGGCGTCTGCGTTGTAGGCGTTTTGCTGGGCCATAGGTCTCTGCAATCTTCTTGGGTTAATCGGGAGCGTCTAGCAGCAGTCGCACGCCTAGGGCGCGGGCGTGATGCCGGCGAAGGCGAACAGCATGGGCAGGCGCTCGCTGAAGCCCTGGAAACCATGGTCGCCGCCTGCCTGTATGCGCAGTGCGCAATGCCGGTAATAAGCCTGCGCGCGCCGGTAGTCGAGGGTCTCGTCGGCGGTCTGCAGCCAGACCTGGTAGCGCGCGGGGTCCCGCGGCGGGGCAACGTCCAGTTCGGCCAGCGCCGCGACGTGGTCGGCCGTCAGTTCCCAGGTTTCATCACTGTAATGGTTGCGTTGCGGGCCCAGGTAACCATCGAACAACTGGTGCGGGCGTACCGCCGGGTTGATCAACAACGCCTTGAGGCCATGCCGCTCGGCCAGGTGCGTCGCATAGTAGCCGCCCAGGGAGCTGCCGACCAGCACGGGGCGGCCGAGTTCGGCGATCAACGCCTCGAGCTGGGCGATGGCCTGGCGTGGGTGGTGATGCAGGGCCGGCACGCGCAACCGATCCGACAGGTCGATACGGGCCATGGCGGCGCTCAACTGGCTCGCCTTCGAGGATGCCGGCGAGCTGTTGAGGCCGTGGATATAGAGAATGCTTGGAGTCATAGCGGGAGGCTACTAGCGCGGGGCAGTCAGCTGCAAGCGTCAGACGCGCGCCGCGACTGGCAGCGTGACCTGGCGCACCCGAATTCAATACCCCTTGATGCTGTAGTCGACCTCGAAGGCCAGCCCGCTGATGCGCGATACGCCCGTCTCCAGCCGACCGTCGGCATGCAGGCGCAACCAGCGGTAGCCCGGGGCCGTGGTATCGACCTGGAAAGCCTCGCTGCCCGGGGCGAACTGCACGCAGGTCGAGGGCGAGGCGAGCAGGCGCACGTCGCCGCGCGCCTGGTCGAACTCCTGGTGGACATGCCCCCACAGCACCGCGCGCGCCTGGGGAAAGCGCTCCAGCACGGCAAACAGCGCCTCCGGGTTGCGCAGGCCGATCGGCGCCAGCCACTGACAGCCGACGGAAACGGGGTGATGGTGCAGGCAGATCAGGTGGTGCCGCTGCGGCGCCTCGCCAAGGGCGCGCTCGAGCAGCGCCAGTTGCCGGTCGTCCAGGTAACCGGGCACCGCACCGGGAATCGACGAGTCGAGCAGAATGACCCGCCAGCCCCCCAGGTCGACGACCGAGTCGAGCAGGTCGGTACCGATGCAGGCGTCCTGCATGGCCGGGACTTCATCATGGTTGCCGGGAATCCAGCGAACCGGCGCGGCGATCGCCGCCGTCATCTGCCGAAAGCGCTCGTAGGAGCGCGGGCTGCCGTCCTGGGACTGGTCGCCCGTGGCCAGCAGCAGGTCGATCTCGGGCTGCTCCTGAAGCACCAGTTCGATGACCCGCTGCAGGCTATCGCGGGTTTCCATACCCAGCAGTTTGCCGTCCGCCTCGGCAAAGAGGTGGCTGTCGGTCAGCTGCACCAGCAGCACCGAAGAATCAGCAGCGGATCTGAGCACACTCGACAAAGCCGTCTCCTTGAGCGCAATGCGAGAATTATGGTGGCTGGGCCGACCGGTGGTAAACCCGCTAATTAGGATTAGTTCACATAACCCCGAGGCTTTTCCCAGTATTGCGCTGGGATATTGCCCAGGGGGTCTCGTGTCGTGTCAATCATGGAATGTCGGACTCCCGTGGATACCCTCTCGATCCCTGGCCAGCAAGGGCCCGTTCGCAGTCAGGATTCGCCTGTAGGAGCGCGATGCGATGGTGGCCATCTCGCCAATCCGCATCGCGGCCACTATTCGCCGCGGGGGCGCGGCTCCTACGGGATCGCGAAAAACCACCGACCGTGTAGGAGCGTCGCCCCCGGCGCGATGCGATCGTGGCCATCCCGCAGAACCCATGGCATGGCCGCTATTCGCCGCGGGGGCGCGGCTCCCACACGAATGTGGCAATGCTGCGGCAGATACCGCGCGACCGACATTTGATCGGTGTCGCGACGCTAGAGCAACGGCTCCATTTCATGGCCACAGGCCAGGCAATGGCTGAGCCACTCGCCGAGAAACACGTTGAGCTGGGTCTTCTCGTCGGGCTGGTGCATCGCCGCGTTGGGATAGGGATAGATGCCGCGAAAGCGCCGGGCGCTCTGGGCGCCGATCACCTCGGCCATGCGTGCGTCGTGATACACGCGCACCTCCAGTTGCGGTACCGGCAACCAGGGCAGGCTGTGCTCCTGGCGTACCTGCACCGTCGAGGTGTAAGGGCAGCTCTCCACCACTTCCAGCGCCAGGATGCCGAGCTGGCGCTCGCCCTGGCTCAACGCCACGCGCCGGGCTCCCGTCGCCTCGCGCATCGCCGGCAACAGGCGCATCAGGCGCGCATAATTGGCCTCGCAAGCGGCCTGCAGTTCGATCAGATCGACCCGGTAACGCTCGCGCAGCAGACTTACCCCCATAATCCCCTGACCTCGGCGCGATTCAGCGCCAGCCACTGCAATGCGATGATGCTCGCTGCATTGTTGATACGCCCATCCCTGACCGCCTGCAAGGCATCCTCGAAAGGCCATACCTGCACGCGAATATCCTCGCCCTCCTCCTCGAGGCCGTGTATGCCGCCCACACCCGCGCTGTCGCAGCGACCGAGGAACAGGTGCACGAACTCGTCGGAACCGCCCGGCGAAGGGAAGTAGGCGGTCACCGGCCACAAGGATGTCAGCTGCAGCCCGGCTTCTTCCTCGGCTTCGCGACGCGCCACCTCTTCGGGCTCCTCGTCCTTGTCGATCAACCCGGCGACCAGTTCCACCAGCCAGGGGTTGACCGCCTTGTGCATGGCGCCGACGCGGAATTGCTCGATCAGCACCACGCTGTCGGTCACCGCATCGTAGGGCAGCACGCATACGGCATCGTGGCGGATGAACAGTTCCCGGCTGAGCACCGGGCCCATCGCTCCGGAAAACTGCCGATGCCGCAGGCGGAAACGATCCAGGCGGTAGAAACCGCGGAAACACTCTTCACGCTCGATGATCTCGACTGCATCCGGGCCGGGGTTGAAGGTATCGGTCATCTGCCTCTCTCTCGTATGCGTCCACTGTATTGGGCGCATCCTAACGCGCTATCCCGGACACTGCAGCCTCTTTGCAGAATCGCCCCGGCTGGCGAATAATCGAGAACTCCCTCGCCGCGAGGCAGTCGAACCCCCCGTCCTCAGCCAATGGCCCCGCTCCCTCAGATGAATACGCACAGATTCGCCAGACTCGCCGCCATCGCCAGCCTGGGCCTGCTGCTCGGCGCCTGCCAGAGCCTGTCCAGGAGCGCCTCCAGCGACGCGTTGCCGACCACCCACCAGCGCTGGGAACACCGCGCCCCTGGCTGCACGGCGCAGGATTGCCCGCTGGTGAACGTCGACCTGCAACTGCTGACCGGGCACCCCGAACTCAACGCGCGGATCGAAAAGACCCTGCTCGGCCTGACCCGGGAAGCCCTGGGCGAACCCCTGCCCGCCTCGCTGCAGGCCCACGAAAGGGAGTTCCTGGCCAACGCCAGGCCCGGCTGGGTCAGCTACCTGCAGGCCAAGGTCGTGGAGCAACATGACCGCCTGGTGGTGATCGAACTGTCCAGCTACCACTTCACCGGCGGCGCCCATGGCGTCCCGGGGCGTACCTACCTGAACTACGACCGCCAGTTGGACAAGGTGCTGAGCCTGCAGGACATGCTCGTGCCGGGCGAGGAGCCGGCATTCTGGCAAAGCGCGCAGCTGACCCACGAAGCCTGGCTGATCGCCCAGGGCCACGGCAACGATGCCGACTACCGGCAGACCTGGCCCTTCGAACGCACGGGCAACATCGCCCTGAACCGCGATGCGCTGATGCTCAAGTACGACGTCGCCCGCCTGGCGCCCTACGCCTCGGGCCATCCGGAACTGAAGATTCCCTACAGCCAGCTCAATGGCGTGCTGCGCCCCGAGTACATGCCACGCCCCGCTACCCGCTGAGGCGGGGTGAAGCAGTCTTTACGTACGACGCCAGTCCCGTAGCCTGGCGTTGAGCGCAGCGATACCCAGGGCAGCTTCCCGGGTGTCGCTGCGCTCGACCCGGGCTACGCGAGGAAGCGCGCAGCATGGCCAGACTCGCGTGGGAGCCGCGACCTCGCGGCGAATCGTGGCCATACCGCGATTACTGCGGCATGCCCGCCACCGCCTCGCGCCGGGGTCGACGCTCCTACTTCCTTGACGGTGAACGGGCTGTCGCAGACCAAGGAGCAAGACGGTATCTACGCGCTTTGCTTCTGGCTTGCGGCTTGCGAACGGCGCAGCAGCCCGAACGCCGCCTGCAGCAACGCGGCCAGGGCCAGTGCCGGCAGTGTGGCACCGATATCGGGGTAGAACCGCACCAGGCTGTGGAACAGCGTCACCCCAGCGGCCCAGGCCAGCAGCGCGTCCCAGCGCAGGGCGATGATCGGCGCGGGCGCGGGGCGACGCCGGCGCAGGACGAAGTGATCGACCAGTACCACACCGAACAGCGGGGCGAATACCGAGCCGATCAGCAGCAGGAAATTCTGGTATTCGGCCAAGGGGGCGAACCAGGCGATCAGCGTGCACAGCGCACCGATCGCCAGGGCCAGGTGCTCGACCTTGAGCGGCAGCAGAATGCCCAGCGAAACCGACGCCGAATGGATATCGGCGAAGGCATTCTCCGATTCGTCGAGCAGGATCAGCAACAGCGGTATCCCCAGCCCGGCGCCGGCCAGCGCCAGCAACAGCGCATTGACCTCGCCACTGGGCACGAACGCCAGGGTGTAGGCGACGCCCAGGCTCATCAGCCAGCAATTGCCGAGAAAGAAGCCCAGCGCCGTGCCACCGAACACCCGCCCGGCGGTCTTGCCGAAGCGCGAGTAGTCGGCGATCAGCGGCAGCCAGGACAGCGGCATGGCGATGGCGATGTCGAAGCCCAGGGCGAAGGGCATCGAGCCATCCCCGGCGCGCCGCCATAGCGCCCCGAGATCGACCTTGGCGAACAGATTCCAGGTCAGCCAGACACAGGCGCCGAGCAACAGCCAGATGCCCCACTTGCGCAGCACGCGGCGCACGAAGGTCAGCGGACCGGCCACCGCCAGCAGTGTGGCCAGGCTGCCGAACAACAGCGTCCACAGCGCCGGACTGTTCCAGCCACTGCCCGCGCCGAAGGCCTTGACCGCCAGCAGGGCCGCGGCATCACGCATGACGATGATCTCGAAGGCGCCCCAACCGACCAGTTGCAGCAGGTTGAGCAGCGCCGGCAAGGCCACGCCATGGCGCCCGAGGCTCAGGCGCAGCGCGCCCATGGAGGACAACCCGGTGTCGGTACCGATCACCGCCACCGCCCCCAGCAGCAGCACACCGAGGGCCGTGCCGCAGGCGATCGCCAGCAGCGCGCCGCTCATGCCCAGCCCCGGCGCCAGCAAGGCGCCGAGCTGCAGCACCATCAGGCCGACGCCCAGGGAGAACCACAGGGAGAACATATCGCGGGCGCCGAAACGGCGCTGACTCGCAGGGACGGGAATTCCGGGGGTATAGCGACTGACGGGAAGCGCCATGGTGATTTCTCGGTATGAGTGGATTATTGGCCGCTCGCGCAGGAGCCGCGACCTCGCGGCGATTTGCTCACAGCCGATCTTGCGCGATGGCTGCAATCGCATCGCCCCGGGGCGGGGCTCCTACCAAAGTGCGGTGCCTGGCGATTGTTGCCCGCCGACCAGCGTTCCGCAGAAGCCCTAGCCTTGCCGACGATCACGTCCAGCCGGATCGATCTCGCCGTGCGTATCACGCCCTGATCAAACCTGCCGGTAGATCACCGAACCTTCCTCCTTGAAGCGTTCGGCCTGCTGCTTGAAGCCGGCCTCCACCGCCTTGCTCTCGTCGGACAGGCCATTGTCCCTGGCGTAGTCGCGGACCTCCTGGGTGATCTTCATGGAGCAGAACTTCGGCCCGCACATGGAGCAGAAATGAGCGACCTTGGCCGAGTCCTTGGGCAGGGTCTCGTCGTGGAAGGCGCGGGCGGTGTCCGGGTCGAGGCCGAGGTTGAACTGGTCTTCCCAGCGGAATTCGAAGCGCGCCTTGCTCAGGGCGTTGTCGCGGATCTGCGCGCCGGGATGGCCCTTGGCCAGGTCGGCGGCATGGGCGGCGATCTTGTAGGTGATGATGCCGGTCTTGACGTCGTCCTTGTTCGGCAGGCCGAGGTGCTCCTTGGGCGTGACGTAGCAGAGCATGGCGCAGCCGAACCAGCCGATCATCGCCGCGCCGATGCCGCTGGTGATGTGGTCGTAGCCGGGGGCGATGTCGGTGGTCAGCGGGCCGAGGGTATAGAACGGCGCCTCGTCGCAGCATTCCAGCTGCTTGTCCATGTTCTCCTTGATCAGTTGCATGGGTACGTGGCCGGGGCCCTCGATCATGCATTGCACGTCGTGCTTCCAGGCGATCCTGGTCAGCTCGCCGAGGGTTTCCAGTTCGCCGAACTGAGCGGCGTCGTTGGCGTCGGCGATCGATCCGGGGCGCAGGCCGTCGCCCAGGGAGAAGGACACATCGTAGGCCTTCATGATTTCGCAGATGTCTTCGAAGTGGCTGTAGAGGAAGTTTTCCTGATGATGGGCCAGGCACCACTTGGCCATGATCGAACCGCCGCGGGAGACGATGCCGGTGACCCGTTTTGCCGTCAGCGGCACGTAGCGCAGCAGTACGCCGGCGTGGATGGTGAAGTAGTCGACGCCCTGCTCGGCCTGCTCGATCAGGGTGTCGCGGAACAGCTCCCAGGTCAGGTCCTCGGCCACCCCATTGACCTTCTCCAGCGCCTGGTAGATCGGCACGGTGCCGATCGGCACCGGCGAGTTGCGGATGATCCACTCGCGGGTCTCGTGGATATGCTTGCCCGTCGAGAGATCCATGACGGTGTCCGAGCCCCAGCGGATGCCCCAGGTCAGCTTGGCGACTTCTTCCTCGATGCTCGATCCCAGCGCCGAGTTGCCGATATTGCCGTTGATCTTCACCAGGAAGTTGCGGCCGATGATCATCGGCTCCAGCTCGGTGTGGTTGATGTTCGCCGGAATGATGGCGCGGCCGCGAGCCACTTCGTCACGGACGAACTCCGCGGTGATCTCCTTGGGAATGCTGGCGCCGAAACTGTTGCCGCCATGCTGTTCCTTGAGCAGGCCGGCGGCGCGCTGCTCGGCGAGCTTCATGTTCTCGCGGATGGCGACGTATTCCATCTCCGGGGTGATGATGCCCTGACGCGCATAGTGCATCTGGCTGACGTTCCTGCCGGGCTTGGCGCGACGTGGGTTGCGTACGTGGGCGAAGCGCATCTTGGTCAGCTCGGCATCGGCCAGGCGGCGCTGGCCGAACTCGGAAGAGAGGCCGTCGAGGCGCTCGGTGTCGCCACGCTCCTCGATCCACGGCGAACGCACGTCGGCCAGGCCCTTGCGCACGTCGATGGTCACGCCCGGGTCGGTATAGGGGCCGGAGGTGTCGTAGACGGTGACCGGGGCGTTGATCTCGCCACCGCTCCTGGTTTCAGAGAATGCGGTAGGCGTCACATCCAGGCTGATCTCGCGCATCGGCACGCGGATATCCGGGCGCGAGCCCTGGACGTAGATCTTCTGCGAACGGGGAAAGGGCTGGATCGACTGCTGGTCGACTTGTGCGGATTCGCTGAGATTCTGTTGTTGTTTGACGCTCATCGGTTGGCTCCTCGGCTGAATGTCGGAGCGAACCTGACCGCCGCAGCTGTCCGGATGATGTCGAGAGGGGTCAATGCGCGCCGTCTGACAACGATCGGACAGCCTGGGCGCGAGAGCGCCGCGAATGCGGCGCGGGAATTCCGCCATGGGCGGATACCTCTTGTTCCCTACGCAGGCCTTAACCTGATCAGGTTCAACGGGATCCGGAACTATCCGATCTCAGCCCACGATTCTGGGCACCCCGACAAGAACCCGGCCAGTCTACTGAAGACGTCGGCATAACACCAACGACCGCCATGACCCACACGTCGGATAGCGACACACCCGCGATGCTCATCGCCACCAGGGCTTACCCCAATCGCGGCTCAGCCCTGTCTGGCGTGCACCCGCGTTTCAGGGCCCAGGCTTGCGCTGAAACGGAAACAGCCCCTAATCTTGCCGCCTACTGCCCATTCTAGGATCCACAGACATGCTGCGCAGACTCTCCCTGGCTGCTGCCGTCGCCGCCGCTTCAACCGCTATGGCCTGGGCAGATCAGGCCCCGCTGTCGGTGCGTACCGACCTGATTTCCGTGTACCAGGAGGCCGCCGCCAACAACGCCGACCTGGCCGCCGCCCGCGCCGACTACCAGGCCCGCCGCGAAGTGCTGCCACAGGCCCGCGCCGGCCTGCTGCCGAACCTCAGCGCCGGCGCGCAGATGAACGACACCCGCACCACCCTGCAGACCCCGGCGGCGACGCTGTCGCGCAGCGGCACCGTGTATCAGGCCAACCTCAGCCAGCCGCTGTTCCGCGCCGACCGCTGGTTCCAACTGCAGGCCGCCGAGGCGGTCAGCGAGCAGGCCGCCCTGGAGCTCTCGGCCAGCGAACAGAACCTGATCCTGCAAAGCGCCGAAGCCTACTTCTCGGTGTTGCGCGCCCAGGACAACCTGGCCTCGACCAAGGCCGAAGAGGCCGCCTTCAAACGTCAGCTCGACCAGGCCAACGAGCGTTTCGAGGTCGGCCTCTCGGACAAGACCGACGTGCTCCAGGCCCAGGCCGGTTTCGACACCGCCCGGGCCAACCGCATCATCGCCGAGCGCCAGGTGGCGGATGCCTTCCAGGCCCTGATCACCCTGACCAACCGTGACTACCGCAGCATCGAGGGCATCCAGCACAGCCTGCCGATCCTCGCCCCGGTGCCCAATGACGCCAAGGCCTGGGTCGATACCGCCGCCGCGCAGAACCTCAACCTGCAGGCCAGCAACTTCGCGGTCGATGCCGCCGAGGACACCCTGCGCCAACGCAAGGCCGGCCACGCCCCGACCCTCGACGCCGTGGCCAGCTACCAGAAGGGCGACAACGACAACCTCGGCTTCACCAACAGCGGCATCCCGGGCCAACCCCTCTACAGCGGCGACGTGTCGCAACGCAGCATCGGCCTGCAACTGAACATCCCGCTGTACAGCGGCGGCCTGACCAGTTCCCAGGCGCGCGAGGCCTACCAGCGCCTGAGCCAGTCCGAGCAACAGCGCGAGGGCCTGCGCCGGGAAGTGGTGCAGAACACCCGCAACCTGCACCGCGCGGTGAACACCGACGTGGAAACGGTACAGGCGCGCAAGCAGTCGATCATTTCCAACCAGAGCGCGCTGCAAGCCACGGAAATCGGTTATCAGGTCGGCACGCGCAATATCGTCGACGTGCTCGACGCCCAGCGCCAGCTGTACAGCGCGGTGCGCAACTACAACGACGCCCGCTACGACTACATCCTCAACAACCTGCGCCTGAAGCAGGCCGCCGGCACCCTCAGCCCGGCGGACCTGCAGGCCCTGGGCAGCTACCTGAAGCCGGACTACAACCCGGATCGCGACTTCCTGCCGCCGGACCTGGCCCGCGCCGCCGAAGCCCAGCTGCAAGGCGACGAATAAGCTGCAGCGTGGACCGCCCGCCCACGGGTGGAAGGGTGGAGCGTCTCTTCCACCCTAGGATCGAGATCTGACGTAGATACCGTCTTGATCCTTGGCCTGCGAGAGTCCGTTCACACGTAGGAGCGCCGCCCCCGGCGCGATGCGATGGCGGCCACCCCGCAGAATCCATGGCGTGGCCGCTATTCGCCGCGGGGTCGCGGCTCCTACACGAATCGGGCGCTTCTGTGCGCTTATTTGCAGGGTGAGTCGGCTCGCGTAGCCAGTAGCCCGGGTCGAGCGCAGCGATACCCGGGAATCTCGTGCGGCGCCTGCGTCCTAAAGCAAGCGCCCCAACCCATCCAGCAAGCGCTGCAGCGCGCCCCGATTGGCCTTGAGCACGGCCAGCCCGGCTTGCCCCATGGCCACCCTGCGTGGCGGCTCGTCCCACAGCGCCGCCACTTCAGTGGCCAGCGCCTCGGCATCCGCCACCTCGCGCAGCGCTCCACGCTCGATCAGTTGCGCGGTGATCTCCTGAAAGTTGAAGCGGTGCGGCCCCATGATGACCGGCAGGCCCAGCGCGGCCGGCTCCAGAGGATTGTGCCCGCCGGTGGCGACCAGGCTGCCGCCAACGAAGGCGATATCGGCCAGGGCATAGAGAAACAGCAGCTCGCCCATGCTGTCGCCGAGCAGTACCTGCACCTCAGGCCCGACAGCCTCGCCCGAGGAGCGACGCACACAGGCAAGGCCCGCCTCACGCAACTGCGCCGCGGCGCTGTCGAAACGTTCGAGGTGACGCGGCACCAGAATCAGCAGGGCATCCGGATGGCTGGCGAGCAGTTGCCGGTGCGCCTGGATCACCAGTTGATCTTCCCCTTCACGGGTGCTGGCGGCGATCCACACCGGCCGCTGCGGCGCCTGCCACTGCTCCCGTAGCGCTGCGGCGCGAGCCAGCACGCTGGCATCCACGTCGAGGTCGAACTTGATCGAGCCGGTCACCTGTACCGTTTCGCGCCTGGCCCCCAGGGCGATGAAGCGCTGCGCTTCGACCTCGGTCTGCACCGCGAGCAGGTCCAGCTCGGCGAGCATCGGCGCGGTGAGCCTGGACGCACGCGCATAGCCCCTGGCCGAACGTTCGGACAATCGGCCATTGGCCAGCGCGACCGGAATACCTCGGCGGGCGCACTGGTGGATGTAGTTGGGCCACAGCTCGGTCTCCATGATCACCGCCAGCCGCGGACGAATTCGCTCGAGAAAGCGCGCCGCCGCCCAGGGCAGGTCATAGGGCAGATAACGGTGCTGAACGCGACCGGCGAACTGCGCCTCGGGAAACAGCGCGCGAATGCGCTCGGAGCCGGTGGGCGTCATGCAGGTCAGGGTGATCGGCAGATCCGGGTAACGTGTCAGCAGCTCACGCACCAGCGGCGCCGCCGCGATGCTTTCGCCGACCGATACGGCATGCACCCAGATACCACCGGGGCGCAGCGGCAGCAGGCCGAAGGCAAAGCGCTCGCCGACACGTTTGGCATAAGCAGGCGCGCGCCAGGCTCGCCAAATCAGGCGTAGACCGATCAACGGCAGGCAGAGATGGAACAGCAGGCTATAGAGATATCGGTTCATGGCGGCGAAGCTTAGGGGCTCCCGGCGCTTCAGCACAAGCGGGCACTGGCGCGCGAATCAGGGTTTCAACAGGCGCAGGCGCTCGCCCAGATAACGTGCCAGCCACTGCGCTGCCGGGCCCAGTGTCTCATCACGACGGAACACCAGCTCCACCGGCAGCGGTGGCGCGATCCAGTCACTGCTCAGCTCTATCAGATGCCCCTGATAGGTCGGGTACTGTGCCACGTGCCGGGGCAGGCAGGCCCAACCCAGGTTGCGCATCAGCAGCTCAGCCATCACGTAGAAACTGTCGGTACGCCAGGCCGTCGGGCTGATCCGCTCGTTACCGGGGTAGTGGCTGTCCTGCAGGGTAATCAACAGTTGCCGGTGCTGGGCCAGCTCGCGACGGTCGACGGAGCGTCCCTGCGCCAGCGGATGACTGGCCCCGCAGACCATGACCATATCCACCATGCCCAGACGTCGGCGCTCCAGCTCGGCGGGCATGCCCTCATGGTGAAACAGCAGGCCGAGGTCGGCACGCCGCTCGAGCAGTTGTCGCGCCACCGCGCCCTGGCCACCGCTGGTCATCTGCACCTCGACCCGTGGAAACGCCTGGGCCAGCGCCTCCAGGCTGTCCAGCACGGGCGGCATCGGCAGCGCCTCGTCCTGAGCCAGGCGTAGACACACCTCCTCGCCTCGCGACAGCCCGAGAGCCCGCCCCTCCAGCCGCTCGGACTGACGCAGCAACTCGCGGGCCTCTTCGAGCAATGCCTGGCCGGCTTCGGTCAGGCGCGGCTGACGACCGCTGCTGCGCTCGAACAGGCGCACGCCGAGATCGTCTTCCAGCGCTGCCACGGCGCTACTGACCGCCGATTGCACACGCCCGAAGCGCCGCGCCACGGCAGAGAACGAGTGGCCATCGGCAACGGCCACGAATACCTCGAGTTGCTCAAGACTCCAGCGCACAACCTATCTCCCTATCAGATAGGTAATGAGTTTACCTAACAACATGAGCCCGTAGAATTGGCGCTCTGTCTCAGGGTCTGTTGACGTTTCAGCACGACCGCGCCGGAGCCCGTTTTGCCGCGAGGCAAGGGCCGCGCCCGCTCCCGGCGGGCTTGCGGCATTTCCCACATCCATGTGGGTCACACAGCCGCGAAGTTTAGCGGGCTAAATGAGCCGGCGAGAAACGCCGCATCGCGGCAAAACAGGCCCGGCCCTGCGGGTTGCGCGGGAAATCTCGCCATGCGTCGTTGGAGGACTTGGCAAGGGAACACCATTCCCTGCGTCCTCCGCCTAGCGGATCGCCGCCCGGCCTGGCGAGATTTCTCGCGGCAACGCGGCTTGCGCTGAAACATCAACAGACCCTAGGAGTGCTGCCGATGAACGGTTATCTCTATCTCGCCCTGGCCATTGCTGCCGAGGTGGTCGCCACCACTTCCATGAAGGCCGTCGATGGCCTCAACAAACCCCTGCCACTGCTACTGGTGATCGTCGGTTACAGCATCGCGTTCTGGATGCTGATCCTGGTGGTGCGCACGATACCGGTGGGTATCGCCTACGCCATCTGGGCCGGCCTGGGTATCGTCCTGGTGAGCATCGCGGCCATGTTCGTCTACGACCAGAAACCGGATCTGCCCGCGGTGCTGGGCATGGGCCTGATCGTCAGCGGCGTGGTGGTGATCCAGCTGTTCTCCCGCGTCACGGGCCATTGACCAAAAACCGAAAACCTCGCTGAAGGCTGGACGCTGAACGACGAACGCTTTTCGTCCAGCCTTCAGCCTACAGCGCCTGGAATCGGGGCCGATTTCTGCCGGGTGCGGAGAAAGGACAACCTCCCCGGTTATACTGGGCGCCGGTATTTCTGTGAGGCGCCTGCATGTCCCAAGCTCTGAGCACTGACGTCCTGATCGTCGGCGGCGGTATCGCCGGCCTGTGGCTGAATGCGCGCCTGCGCAGCCAGGGCTTTTCCACCCTGCTGGTGGAGCATGAAACCCTCGGCGGCGGGCAAAGCGTCAAGTCCCAGGGGATCATTCACGGCGGCGCCAAGTACGCCCTGCACGGCACCCTCACCGGGGCTTCCGAGGCCATCGCCGACATGCCGCGACGCTGGCGCCAGGCTTTGGCCGGCACGGGCGAGCTGGATCTGGCGGGCGTGCGCCTGTTGTCCGAGGCCCATTACCTGTGGTCGCCGGGCACCCTGGCCGGCAACCTCACCAGCTTCTTCGCCAGCAAGGCCGTGCGCGGACGGGTCGACCAGGTCAAGGGCGATCAGTTGCCGGCCGCCCTGCAACACCCGAAGTTCAAGGGCAAGGTCTACCGCCTGGCCGAACTGGTGGTGGACGTCCCCAGCCTGATCGGGCGCCTGGCCGAACTGGCCGGCGACGGCCTGCTCGCCGCGGACGCTATCGCGCCGCTGCGCGAACGGGAGCAGATCGCCGGGCTGATCGTCGATGGCCGGGAAATCCGCGCCCAGCGCATCGTGCTCAGTGCCGGGCGCGGCAATGCCGATCTGCTGGCGGCGCTCGCCCTGAGCCAACCCGCCCAGCAACTGCGCCCGTTGCATATGGTGATGGTCAAGGGGCCGAGCCTGAAACCGCTGTACGCCCACTGCCTGGGTGGCGGGCCGAAGCCGCGCATCACCGTGACCAGCCACCCGGCCGAGGATGGCCAATGGGTCTGGTACCTCGGTGGCGACCTGGCCGAGGCCGCTGGCGTGGCCCGCGACGAGCCGACGCAGATCGCGCAGGCGCGCAAGGAGCTCGGTCAGTTGCTGCCCTGGGTCGACCTGTCCGCCGCGCAGTGGGCCACCCTGCGCGTGGAACGGGCCGAGCCGGCGCAAAGCGGCCTGACCCGGCCCGACAATGCCTTTCTCAGCGAGCAGGGCCCGCTGCTGGTCGGCTGGCCGACCAAGCTCGCCCTGGCACCGGACTTCGCCGATCGCGTGCTGGCAGCACTGGACAGAGACGGCATTCGCCCGACCGAGCAGCCGCCACTGCCCGCGCTGCCCCGGCCGAACATCGCCGTACCGGCCTGGCAGGAGGCATTCTGATGCGCGACCTGCATGCCCTGCACCGCCCGCTCGGCTCGACCGGCCTGAACGTCTCGCCCCTTGGCCTGGGCACGGTAAAGCTCGGCCGCGACCAGGGCGTCAAATACCCCAATGGCTTCACCATCCCGGACGATGCCCAGGCCCGCCAGTTGCTGGAGCTGGCCCGCGAACTGGGCATCAACCTGATCGACACGGCGCCGGCCTATGGCACCAGCGAACAACGCCTCGGCCCGCTGCTGCGCGGGCAGCGCCAGGACTGGGTGATCGCCAGCAAGGTGGGCGAGGAGTTCGACGCCGGGCAATCGCGTTTCGACTTCTCCAGCGAACACACGCGACTGTCGGTGGAGCGCAGCCTGAAACGTCTGGAAACGGACTACCTCGACCTGGTGCTGGTGCACTCCGACGGCGACGACCTGTCCATTCTGCGCAACGAGGCTGTGTACCAGACCCTCGCCGAACTCAAGCAGGCCGGGAAGATCCGCGGCTTCGGCTTCTCCGGCAAGACGGTCGAAGGTGGCCTGCTGGCGCTCGAACAGGGCGACTGCGCCATGGTCACCTATAACCTCGGCGAGCAGCATGAACGCACGGTATTGGACTATGCTGCCAGTCACGCCAAGGGCATCCTGATCAAGAAGGCGCTGGCCAGCGGGCATGCCTGCCTCGGCGCCGGCGTCGATCCGGTACGCGCCAGCTTCGAGCTGATCTTCGCCCACCCTGGCGTCACGAGTGCCATCGTGGGCACCATCAATCCTCTGCACCTGGCCCATAACGTCGCCATGGCCGCCGAGGTGATCGGCCAACGGACGAGGCGCGGACGAACATGACAGCGGCCTGCCAACAGCAGGCCTTTTTGTGGCCCGCCATCCCTGCGGGCCGTCGCAGGCGACGTCGAGCACGGCCCCCGGCCATTTTTCGCTGCCGCGCTTGCGCACCGACGCCAATACAAGAAGGAGCCGACATGCCGCGCATCATCTCCCGTAAAGATCCCGCCACGTTCAAGACCCTGCCGCTGTTCGTCGAGGCCACCCCCGACGGCCTCGCCTACCAGAGCCTGGGGCGCCCGCTGAACTTCAGCGAGATGCTCGAACGCCGCACCCCCATCGAGGTCGGCGACAGCCAGCGCTTCGCCGTGGAGCTGGCCAACCTCGGCGTCTCGGTGCGCCTGACCCTCAGCTGGCAAGGCCGCGAATACTGGTTGCTGGTACGCCAGCGCCGCCTCGACCGCGGGGATGTGGTGCTCAAGCTGATCTCCGGCTACGTACCGGCCCACGAGCTGAACCTGCCCTTGCTCACCGCGATCCAGGAGGTCGCCGAAGAATGCCTGCTGGAAACCGCCGAGGGCTGGCTGTACGGCCGCTTCGGCGAGACCTGGCTGCCGGCGCCCTACAAGGGGGCGCTGCACTACCGCGAGGCCGTGCATTTTCGTCTGAGCCCGCGGTCCGGCGCCGCACGCCCGGTGCAGTGCGGCAACCTGACCCTGCTCGAGCGCCCGCGCGCCTATGTCCACCTGCCCACGGCGTCCTTGCAGCTGGTCTACGACCTGCGCCTGGAGCTGCCCAGAGAAGCCAGGCAGCCGAGCCTGTTCCATGTCGACGAACACCTCGAAGGCGGCAAGCTGGTCGCGCGCCTCGATCGGGCCCGCCCGGATCTGTACCTGATTCCGCTGGAACAGGGCCGCCCCACCGCCGAGCTGCTGACCCTGAACAAAGGTCAGCTCAAGCCCGCCAGCACCCGCGGCCTATGGCTTGCCGAAAGTTTCGCGGCGCAGGATGGCTGGCTGGTCAGGGACGAACGCATCCGCTGGAAGGACTGGCTGGCCCTGCAGCAGCTGACCGCGAAGCCCGGCAAGCGCACGGCCGGCGGCAGCCGTCGGCAAAGCCCATCGCCAGCCACGCCCACGCCACTGACAACGGCAGCCCTGTCGGGCTAGTGTCGGCGCAAGCGGACGACCGATAGGAGCGCTAAAGGCTGGAGGCTGAACGACAAGCAAAGGCTCTTTCGTCCAGCTTTCCAGCCTCAAGCGTTTTTGATCGAAGGCCGAAGGCCGCTTCCGCCTTTGAGCACCACTCAGCCCGTTCGCTCGGATACGACATTTGATCTGTGATACGACACTAACGTGGTAACGCGCGTAGGAGCCCCGCCCCCGGGGCGATAACGATGGTGGCCACCCCACAAAATCCCCGCTGCGACCACCAATCGCCGCGGGGGCTCGGCTCCTACTGGGCCCGGGCAAACCGCCGCCCTGGCCGCTCGGAGCGAGGCCGTCAGCGACTGCGGATCTTCTCGACGATGGCCGTGGTCGAGCTGTTCTCCACCAGTCCGAGCACCCGCACCTCGCCGCCATAGGCCAGGACGATATCCGCGCCCACCACCTGGTCGATGCCATAGTCGCCGCCCTTGACCAGCACATCGGGCTGCACCTGCTTCAACAGGCGCTCCGGGGTGTCCTCGGAGAAGCTCACCACCCAGTCCACCGCGCCAAGCCCGGCCAGCACGGCCATGCGCCGGTCCACCGAGTTGATCGGCCGCCCCGGCCCCTTGAGGCGGCTGACCGAGGCGTCGTCATTGACCGCCAGCACCAGCCGGTCGCCCTGGGCGCGCGCCTGTTCCAGGTAGGTGACGTGCCCGGCATGGAGAATATCGAAGCAACCGTTGGTAAAGACGATCTTCTCGCCGTGGGCGCGGGCATCCTCGATGGCCAGCAGCAACTGATCCAGGCTCAGCACGCCGCGCTCGGAACCCTCCTCGCGCTGCACCGCACGGCGCAGTTCCGGCGCGCTGATGGCGGCGGTGCCCAGCTTGCCGACCACAATACCGGCCGCCAGGTTGGCCAGCGCCACCGCCTGCGGCAATTCCTCGCCCGCCGCCAGGGAGGCGGCCAGGGTCGAGATCACCGTATCGCCGGCACCGGTCACGTCGAACACCTCACGGGCCCGCGCCGGCAGATGCAGCGGCGCGTGACCGGGGCGCAGCAGGGTCATGCCGTGCTCGCCACGGGTCACCAGCAAGGCCCCCAGTTCCAGCTCGCGCATCAACCGAGCGCCCTGGCCGACCAGCTCGGCCTCATCCTCGCAGCGGCCGACGATGGCCTCGAACTCACTGAGGTTGGGGGTGATCAGGCTCGCCCCCCGGTAGATCGAGAAATCCTTGCCCTTGGGATCGGCCAGCACCGGAATGCCCTTGGCCCGGGCCGCCTGGATCAGCACCTGATGATTCTGCAGCGCGCCCTTGCCGTAATCCGAAAGCACCAGCACCTTGACCTGATCCAGCAACTGCTCGACCTGACGCGCCAGGGCCGCGGCATCGGTCTGGAACGGCTCTTCGAAGTCCATGCGCAGCAGTTGCTGGTGGCGACTCATGACCCGTAGCTTGACGATGGTCGGCTGATCGCCGATACGCTGAAAATAGGTCTTCACGCCGATGGCCTCGAGGCTGTCGCGCAGGCTTTCCGCCGCCTCGTCCTCGCCGGTGACCCCGACCAGCACTGCCGGCGCACCCAGCGCCGCGATATTCAGGGCGACGTTGGCCGCTCCGCCCGGGCGATCCTCGATCTGCTCGACCCTGACCACCGGCACCGGCGCTTCTGGCGAAATACGCGAGGTACCGCCGTGCCAATAACGATCGAGCATGACATCACCCACCACGAGAACGGGGGCCTGATCGAAACGGGGCATGGATAATTTCATGCGGAACTCCGACTTGCTAAGCGCTGAAATGGGCAGAATTCTAGCATAGCGGCAACGGGGCTCCGGTCGGCAACGCGATCTGGCGCGCATAACGCTCGCTACGCTGCCTGTCGACATCGGGTAAACTGGGGCACGCCCCTCCCCACCGGAAGTAGATGCCTGCATGTCGCGCCTCACCAACGAACAGTTTTCCGCGCTGCGCCAGAATGCTGAAGTGATAGAGGCCGACCATAACGGCGAAAAGGTGCTCAGGCTGACCGATGGCAGCTTCCTGAAACTATTTCGCCGCAAGCGATTGATCTCCTCGGCGGCGCTGGTCTCCCATGCCAAGCGCTTCGCCAGCAATGCCGTCGAACTGTGTCGGCGGCAGATCCGCTGCCCGCAGATCATCGCCACCTACCGTATCCGCAGTATCGAGCGCACCGCCGTGCATTACTGGCCGCTGCCCGGCGACACGCTGCGCCAGCGCCTGGCCAGGCACGCGGCGGATCAGGCTGGCCTGTGCCGTCATCTGGGGGTGCTGATCGCGGAATTGCATGAAAAGGGCGTGTATTTCCGCTCGCTGCACCTGGGCAATGTGGTGATCGATGACACAGGCCATCTCGGCCTCATCGACATCTCCGACATGGCCTGCAGCAATGCCCCCCTGGGCCGCCTCAAACGCTCGCGCAACTTCCAGCACCTGTTCCGCTACGCACAGGACATCCGCGACCTGCAGCCCCACCAGGAGGCCTTCATCGACGGTTACGTGCAGGACCTGTCGCCTACCGACGCGGCGCATTTCCGCAAACGGCTCGCCACCTTGTTCGACCGCCAGCCCGGCGCCCAGGCCTGAAGCGATGGCGACGCTCAGCGTGGTGTTGCCCGTGCACAATGCGGCGCCCTACCTGCACGAGGCGCTGGAATCGCTACTGCAGCAGAGCCGTCCGATCGACCAGATCGTCGTCGTCAACGACGGTTCCACGGATGGCTCGCAGGAGATCCTCGAGCGTTATGCGCGGGCACAACGACGCATCGAATTGCACGAGACGCCCAATGGCGGCGTATCACGCGCTCGCAACCTCGGCCTGCAGCGCTGTGCGGGCGACTATATCGGCCTGATGGACGCCGACGACATCAGTCGGCCGATGCGCTTCGAGCAACAGATCGTGGCCATGGAGAAGCGCCAGCTGGATGTCTGCGGCTGCGCGCTGCGTACCTTTGGCCGGCGCAACCGTACCGTGATCTACCCCGCCGAGGATCTCACCCTAAAGGCCAACTACCTGTTCTACGGCCGCACCATTCCGGGCCCCGCGGTGCTGCTGCGCCGCAGCGCCATCGGCGATACCCGCTTCGACGAGGGGCTGCGCTTCGCCGAAGACTTCGGCTTTTTCCTGGCACTGCTCATGCAACGGCCCTCGCTGCGCCTGCACAACCTGCCGCAGCCCCTGTACGACTACCGAACCCATGCCACCCAGGCCTCCCAGCGTCTGGCCCAGGAAAATGAGAACAACCTGGGGCAACTGCTGCATAAGTGGCTGCCCACGGCAGGTATCGAGTGCGACCGCGCGCAACTGAGCAGCCATTACCGCACCTGGCATGAGCATGCACGGTTATCGGCAACCGAACTGAGCAGCTACCTGCCGCTGATGCAGAACCTCTGTGCCTGGCTGCAACACCAGGACAAGGGCGCGCTCAAGGCGCGGAGTCTGTGGACGGCTTTGGCGCTCCGCCATCAAGGCGATGGCGAGGCCCTGGCCTTGGTCAGCCAGGCTGCGGGCTTCAGGCCATCGTGGTGGCGCCGACTGGCGCAGCGCTTGCGTGGCCTCTGACGCTGCGGCGATCATCGCCGCGAGTCCACAAAAACGTGCCGGTATCCAGTGGTTCCATCCCGGGTGGCCGCACCTTGCCTGCCCGTCAGGGCCAATGCCAGGGTCAGCGGAATCCAGGTGAGGAACCAGATCTCGCGGGGCTTGCTCCAGATCCCTGAACCATCCGAAAGAAAGGCGACACTGGCAAAGCACCAGACCCCGAGCAACGCACAACCCAGCGGCGAGGTTCGCGCGCGCCAACCCACCCGGAACACCAGGCCCCATATACCCAGCCAGAGCAGCAGGCCCACTCCGCCAAGGTCCAGGCCCACACTGATGAAGAGGTTATGGGGATGATCGAAGACCGCATTGAGCACTGGCAGAGGCAGACTGTAGACGCTGCCCATGCCCAACCCGCCCCACGGGTGCTGCGCCAGCAGCGAGAGCCCCTCAAGGGCGAGCTCCGGCCGGTAGGACAGCCCCCTGTCGGTCACCAGATTAGGCATCAGGATCGCCATGACGATCAACACCGCGATACCGCCAACGGCACCCAGCACGTAGATCCACTCACGCCGCAAGAGGGCGGAGAACACCAGGCCGACGCCTAGCGCCAACCACACGCCGCGACTCTGAGTGAAGAAGACGAAAGCGGCCAGCGACAGCAAACCCAGGCACCAGAACGCCTGGTGAATTACACGAGCCGGCTTGAGATGCAGCAGGGCCATCAGGAAGAAACCGAACACGTGGGCGGCCAGGATCGGATGACTCAATTGCCAGAAACTGGTCAGACGAAAACTCAACGGCAGCTCGTAAAGCACATAGGCGGTAAAGAGGCAGACAGCCGCCAGCGCGGCCATGCAGTAGCAGCAGACAGCCAGCAGCAACACCAGTTGCCGCTGCGCGATACCGGCGGCCAGCACGCCGGCCCACAAGGTCAGGTAGATCATCAGCGCATGCTTGATCTCCCGCCCCGGTTCTTCGCCATTGCTCCACAGGCTGCTCAACAGCGCCCAGGCAAAAAACACCGTCACCAGGCCCATCAGCGGCGTGCACCAGCTGCGCCAATCCTGGCGATTGGCGAACAGCAGATAAAGGCTGGGCAACCACAGCAACAGGATCATCAACTGGTAGTAAAGCTTGCTGGTCGGCAAGGCGATCCCGAGCAACAGGCACAGCAGCCCTGGCAGCAGGATCAACGGGCTCTTCGCTCCCGAGCCAGGAGCGGCGACAGCATGGTCATTCATCAAACCCAACCTCTCAATCATTGGCCAGGCGCCAGCGGGCACCACGGTTCACCATCGGTATCGACCAGTCGCATCAGCTCGGCGCCACTCCGACCAACAGGCCGTCCAGCAGATCACGGTAGCGACGGCGGAAATCCTCGATGGCGTGCGCACGTCGCAGATAGGCATAGGCCTGCAGTCCCTCGGCATCCCGTGCCTGGTCGGAGAGTTGCAACACCTCTCGCAGTCGCTGCACCAGAGTCGCTACATCGGCGGCGGCGAATATCCGCCCGCCGCAGTCCTGCAGGATAGGCCGCAGACTGTCGATATCGGACCCCAGCACGGGACACTTGCCGCTCATGCCCTCCAACAGAGCCAGCGGCAGCCCCTCGCTGAGCGAAGGCATGACGAACACATCGAACGCCCGCACATATTGCAACGCATCATCCAGCGTACCCGGCAGCAGCACCCGAGCGGTCATGATGTGCTCGGCGATGCAGGCTTCGAGCTCTGTCCGGCAACGGCCATCGCCAATGATCACCAGGCGAGCATCGGGAAACTCGTGCTGTAGTTGCGCGAAGGCCTGCAGCAGGTAGATATGCCCCTTGACCGGTACCAGCCGGCCGATACTGCCGATCACCCGCTGTTCCCTGCTCAGCCCCAGACGGGCGCGGGCCTCATCCGCCGGCAACTGCAGGCTCTCGGCACGGTCGATGTCGATGGCGTTGTTGATCTGCAGCGTATTGGCTGGCGTCAGGCCACAGTCGGAGGCCAGCAGATCCTCCCTGACCGCGCGGGACACACCGACGAAGCGCCATGCCGACGTCAGCAAGCGACGCATTTCCCAGCGCCGATAACGCCGGTCATATTCGCCCAACCCATGCAGCACGCCGATACAGGCACGGATTCGCAACCAGCGATTGAGTAGCATCAGCATGTTGATCGGTTTGAAACGGTGCACGATGACCGCATCGTACCGGTACTCACGACAATGCTTGTACAGTGCCCAGAGCACGCGTAAACGTAACCCCTTGGTCGCCGCCTGGCTGAAGCCGAAATACACCGAGCGTGCGGCGCAACTATGTGGCTCGCCCTCTCCCGGACGACCGCGCAGGAACGCCGTGGTCACTTCATAACGCTCGGCGGGCAAGGCCTTGATGATCTGCTCGGCCAGATCGGAGGCATTGACGTTGTAGCGGTTCTGCAACTGCAGCACCTTGAGACGCCGGCTCACCGGCCGCGCCTCCTGGTCGAGCCTTGCAACAGCAAGCGCAGGAGCTTGCGGGTATAGGTCCAGCGAAGAACCACCAGCGGATCAGCGCGCAACGCCGAGCGATAGAAGATCAACGCCTCCTCCTTCTCTCCCGCAGCGCTGAACAGACGGAACAGGGACAGACACCGCTGGCCATGAAATTTGCGCTTCAGATGCTGATGCTCGCCGGGCATCCGCTGCGGCGAGAAGACCTCCTCGACCAGGGCCAGCCCGGTTTGACGGGCATACTGGAGATTGTGTCGCAGGCTATCGGGGTGCTTGTGAATGATCGCCATGGGATGCTCCAGCAGCGAGCAGGGAAAACGCGCCAATGCCTGGGCAAACACGGGAATATCCTCGGCATTACGCAAGTGCTCGGGGTACAGGCCGGCAGAGAAGACCTCACGGTGCATGGCACAGGCGCCGTTGCACAGCGACAGGCGCTTGTCGAATAGATAAGCATACAAACGCTCGCCCGCTGCCGGCATCAGCGACGCGGCGGCATGCTCCGTACATTTGCCATCGAAGGCGACCGAACGATAGCCGCCGATCACCATGCGCGTCTGCGGCAGCTCGGTAACATGAGCGCGCAAGGCAGCCAGCGTGCCAGGCAGCATTTCATCATCCGCATCGAGAAAGATCAGAAACCGTCCACGCGCATGGGCGATACCGCAATTGCGCGCCGCAGCCGAGCCACCATTGTCCTGGCGCAATGCCGTGAAGCAGGAGCCGTGGGTCTGCTGCAACTCTGCGATGACCGCCGGCGTCGCATCGGTGGAACCGTCGTCAATGACCAGCAACTCGGCATCGGCGTCGGCGAGCTGAGCCAGCACCGAGCCCACGGCTCGGGGCAGAACGGCCGCATAGTTGTAGGTTGGAATAATGACGCTGATAAGCTTTTCAGGCATTGGCAATCCATCGCAACTGACAGGTGATCATGCCTGTCAGCATGTCGACACTTCCTCTCTCAGACGTCGGCCTGAACATCCGGTTCCTCCTGGGAACCTTTCTGCTCATCGTCCAGACCCATGGCATGCAGGCGCGCATAGTAGCCATTGCTGGCCAGCAGCGACTCGTGGGTACCGCGCTCGACGATCCGCCCCTGATCCATGACCAGAATCAGATCGGCCTTCTCGATGGTGGACAGCCGGTGCGCGATGACCAATGTCGTACGCCCCTCCATGACCCTGTCCAAAGCAGCCTGGATATAACGCTCGGACTCGGTATCGAGTGCCGATGTGGCCTCGTCGAGAATCAGCACCGGCGCACTCTTGAGCAGCGCACGGGCGATGGCCAGGCGCTGACGCTGGCCACCCGAGAGCATCACGCCATTCTCGCCGACCACCGTATCGAAGCCCTGTGGCAAACGTTCGATGAACTCGCTGGCATAGGCGGCACGCGCCGCTTCCTCGACCGCTTCGCGGGGCAACTGACGCAGATCGCCGTAGGCGATGTTGTTCAGCACCGTGTCGTTGAATAGGGAAACCTGCTGAGTCACCAGGGCGATATGCTTGCGCAGATTTTCTATCCGATAGGCTTCCACAGGTGTGCCATCGAGCAGAATCTGCCCTTCGCCGTGCTGGTAGAAACGCGGGATCAGGTTGGCCAGGGTCGACTTGCCGCTACCCGAGCGCCCAACCAGCGCCACCATCTGCCCAGGTTCGACGGTGAAGTTTATGTCCTGCAGAACGGCCTTGTCGGTACCGGGGTACACGAAGCTCAACTGGCGAATCTCCAGGGCACCGCGCACCTTGTCTTTTTCAATGGTGCCCTGATCCGGCTCGGGAGTTTCATCCAGTTGCGCGAAGATGCTTTCGGCACCTGCCAACCCCTTCTGAATAGTCGAGCTGACCTCGGAAAGCTGGCGAATAGGCTTGGGTAGCAGACCGGCGGCGGTGATATAGGCCACCAGATCGCCCACGCTGGCATCGCCACGCAGGAACAGCACCAGAAACATCAGGAAAGCCATGGCTGCGTAGTTGACCAGTTGCAGGCTCGGCGTATAGATCGCGCCGGTACGGGTCATGCGCAGTTGCTTGCGCGTGCTGTCTTCACTCGCGGTGTGGAAGCGCTCGCGCTCGTAGCGCTCGCCACCAAAACTGCGCACCACGCGGTAGTTCTGGATGGTCTCCGACGAGACATGGGTCAACTCGCCCATGGCACTCTGGATCTTGCGGCTCTGACTGCGGAACTTCCTGCTCGCGCTTTTCACCATCAAGGCGATCAGCGGCAGGATGGCGACCATGACCATGGTCAGTTTCCAGTTCATCCACAGCAGGTAGCCGAACAGGAACAGCACCGTCAGCCCTTCACGCACCATCACCTTCAGCGCATCGGTGGCCGCGCCGGTCACGGAACCGACGTTATAGGTGATCCGGGAAATCAGATAGCCCGTGGCATGGTTGTCGAAATAGCGATTGGGCAAGGTCAGCAGGTTATTGAACAGCGCGATACGCAGATCCTGAACCAGCCCCAGGGACACCCTGGCCAGATAGTAGCCGCCCAGAAACGACCCCAAGCCCTGCCACACGGTAATCAGCAACAGAGCCAGTGGAACACCGTAGAGCAGTTGCATGCTCCCCAACAGCGGCAGATCCACCGCACCGGCCCGGGGGTCGGCCAAGCCGTCAACGAAATACTTGAGCAGGCCGGCTAGCATCGGTTGGGTCGAGGCAAAAATGATATAGCCGATCATGCTGATGCCGAACATGAACCAGTAACGCTTCATATAGCTCAGCAAGCGCAGATACAGGCTGAGACTAGAAAAGGGGGCTTTTCCGCTAGACGAGAGTGGCATAAATGGCTATGGTCAGAAAATAGATGCCTAGCATACCACCCCCCGCCGCCCCGCCCAAATATCCTCAAGGCTTTCAAGTCCGCACAGAGCAAACCACACAGGCCAAAACGTCGCTGCGAGCAACTCAAGCGTTGAACTTCAGACAACACCTATCACAGTCAATTAAAGCATCACAGCACACGATAGGCTTCGCCAGATGATGACACCCGAAGAAAAATACCCTTACGCAACTTATAAAAACATTAAGAAACACCTGTTAGCGGCCACACAGAGAAACCAGCTCCTGTGCCTGTGTAAGCCGAGCGCAGCCATAATTGCAAATATCATCTACGACAAACGAAGCACGAAGAAAAAATTTCGAAAAGCACTCAGGCTCTTATGGATAACTCCCAACTACAGCGAACTCTGCCAGGCCCAAGGAAACCTTCTGACTTGGAATGTGAAAAGAGCAGACCATAAGCGGAGCGCAGAAGACATGTGTGCGTCTCTCGAGGCAGGCGCATTCAAGCTGACCTACATCGCCGACATGGACAAAGATTGTTCTCGAAAGCTGAACCTCCCAGCCATCGTGAAAGCCATTAAGATCGCCATGCAATGCAGGCAGAACATAGTCAATACCGTGTATATCGTCTGCGCACTCACCTACAGCATACAGAGCATTCAAAAAATCAAAAAGGAAAGAATCACTGACAAGATAAAAAGCTTGGTCTGCTACAACAGCTCGAATGTGCCCGAATGCTTTATTGCTGCCGTCTGCAGGGAGAAAGGGATAAAGACCTTCTCCTTGCAGCATGGGTTCTACTACCAATTCAAAAGTCCGCCGCCTCTGGCAGTGATCAACTATGAAAATGTTGTCGCGGACGAACTGCTTGTTTGGAGTGAGTTCTGCAAGGAGCAGATAGAGAGTTTCTACGAATCCGAGAATAGGGCATGCGACTTCTCCATGCCGATTGCGGGTTATTTCAAAAGCGGCTCGGCAAAGCCCTGCGCAGCACAAAAAGCGGCACATCCGACAGGCAAACATATCCTCTGCCTGCTACCCGGACCAGATGACTTAGAGGCCAGCATCGCACTGCTCAACCTGCTGAAAAACCTTCCCCAGGACCACAGAATAACCGTGCGCATGCACCCATTGATCACTCATCTTGAAGCCGTGACGAAAGCACTCCCAGAGCAGACAGAACTAGACACGAACAGATTATTGGCCGACACGCTTGCTCACAACCAATTTAGCATTGCCGTAGGGTTTAATTCGACAAGCTTGCTTGAAGCGCTGCTGGCAGACATTTACTGCGCCACCTTCAGCAGTGCTGCCAATAATTTCCCCGATATGCCAATTGATGAATTCAGTTGCACAGACGAACTGGAAAGCCTCATCAGAAGGAATCAGGAGCACAGCCCGAATGGCGATAAAAACTATCTTCTCGGGTCAGACACATTTCAATATGAAGCACTGATAATTCCACACGCTAATAAATAGTCGATATTGGCCGTTCTCTTGCATACTGTAGGAACGCGTCTATATCGCCAGAGCATAACAGTTCGGCAATGGCACATACCTCTTCTTCAGGCCACTGCCACCATTGCGAGGCCAGCAGTGCTTCACGCTGGCAGTCGTCGAATCTCCATCGCAAAAATCGAGCAGGATTACCCGCCACAATGGAATAGGGTTCAACGTCTCTTGTGACCACAGCCCCTGCCGCCACAACCGCCCCATGCCCTATCGAGACACCAGAAAGAATCATGCTGCCGGTGCAGATCCAGACATCACTACCGATAACGACGTCACCTCGCGTACCGTTGTAACCTTCGATCCCTGCCGCTGCAGAGAGCTTGGCCGGGAACGGATAAGTCGTTACCCAATCCGTGCGGTGATGTCCACCCAACAGAATGATCACGTTGGCAGCAATGGATGTATAGGCGCCGATTTTAAGTGTCGCCCCCTCATGAAAGTCATGGACTTCAGGCAGCCCGTAGGAACCGAAACCGATCTCATAATGCGGGTATTTAATGGAAAATCGACGTGCGCCCTTTTCGATCTCGGGAGATCGTGCAATCGCACGGAGCTGCTTTTTCTTTCTATAGCGTGCCCACCAACCCATAAAACCTCACAATTTTTTAATACCGAGATAATATAGCGGCAACTGCAAATAGAGCTTCAGCATCTTTCCGAAAAAGCGCGTTCTACTATGCCCTTTCCACTTGGCCTCAAAGGTATATTTCGCCTTACGGGTAAGAAGCACTTGGCTAACGGACGAATGAGACTTAAGCGTTCGGCTTTCCAAGTGATTCACTATCGAAGCGGTAACCAGCGCATGCTTCAACCCGTGTTGCTGCAATGTACGGGCATAGTCGTCATCGGCGTACCAAAAATAGAAGCGCTCGTCGAGCATACCCGTGACCTTTAACATATCGCGCCGAAATACCAGGCACCATCCCGCCACTTCACGCAACACTCGATAACCGGAGTAACTCCCGCTATTAGCGGAAAACCCACAACCCGGATGATGACGGGAGCAAAGTGGGCTGGCACTCTGCAATTCGCTATCCTTCTCAAATTCATCCACCAAGGCAGAAGCCCAACCCGGATGAAACTCCAAGTCATTATTGCAAATCGCGACAAAAGGAGCATTGCCCATTTTTATGCCACGATTCATATAACCGTGGTAATTGAAGGGCGGTGCAGGAAAGATCGTTTCCACACCGGCTTGAGGGTAGGGATCGGCCTTAGGGTTTGACTCGAGCACAACGATGCGAAACTGGATGCGCGAAGGATCCTCGGAGGCAACAAGCGTGTTCAGGCAATGATCGGTGACTTGACGCAGCGCCTCGTCCTTGGCAAAGCTCAGGATGACAACATCGAATATCGTGGGCCCAGCGACCAGACAATTTGCAGATTCATTCATAACGTGGCCCCTTGGACACTGAACAAGTATATCGAGCCCCCAGACAAGCCGCGTCTTCACTTCGGCGCCAGTCTTGCCAGCACCACACCGTGCTACGTGCATCAACCGGCGAGCAGAATACGTTCGACCCGGCCGCTCCAGGAATGCTCTTTCAGAAAACGCGCATGGCCATTCCGTGCAATTCGCTCACGCTCCTCGGGGTGCGCCAAATAATAGCGAACCTTCTCTTTCAACTCGGCTCCAGAGCGAAATACCTCGATCTCCTCTCCCGGGTTGAAAAGTGCGGTGATTTCATCACAGTGATCCGTCAGCAAGAAACAACCGGCAGCCACAGCCTCGAAAATCCGCAGATTGACGCCAGTCTCGGCGCCATAGAAATCCGACCGCGTGATATTCAGCACGATCCGCGAACTCTGCAGCAGGGTTTGCAGCTCATCGCCCCATACCGAACGGTCGTCCACACACTGGCGAAGCTTGCTGGACATAAGCGGGAAATTGCGCCGCCACCGATTGCCCCTTATCGAGAGATGTTCATGGATATTCTCGAGAAGGAATACCCGCCTCAGGTCGGCACTCCCGACAAACAGAACCTCCCGCTCTTTTTCGACGTTCAAGACGGGGACCGTCGCGGCACCGAAGGGCAGGTGATGGGCATTGAGTGCCAACGTATTTTTGAAAAAGCGCGTGGTCACTTCGGAAAAGGAGAAGATCAGATCGTAGCGCGGGAGTTCTTCCTGGAGGAAATACAGGAACTCTCGACGCTTGGAATAGAGATTGCAACTGTCCGTATCATACAAGATGAACCGGGCACCCGATGCCTTCACCAGGCGACTGACCAGAGCCAGATCGTAATGCTTGTAGAGGAAGCCGACCACAAGCACATGAGTAGGCGCCTCCTTGCTCAACAGCGCTTCAAGGGGGCCGATCGGCAGTCGCGGCAGGTGGGAGTAGCCGTCTCGATCTCGAAACTTGTTACGCGCCTTGAACATGGACGAATTGAATTTGTAAAGCGCTCGAGGCGGCTGCTCTAGCGCATTCCAATAGACAGTTTTAACCCCGCTTTCATCGAAAGCAGCACACAATTCCCTTGCCAGCGGTACCCCGCCGATGCCATCCAGAATCAGGTATTTACGTTTCTCAATGGTCAAACCACACCTCGCTGAACCGCCATCGGCCACTTTCGAAAGAGCCCGAACCTATTTCCTGCGCGCCCGCCGGTCACGCGGCCATTTGAAAAACAGCTGACGAACACGTTTCAGCAATTGACGATCCCACTGCCTTAGCGGTATTTGTCGCACGAGCCCCAAGGCGAAACGCTTATCACATATTACGGCAGGTCCCAGTATCTTGGTCAGTAGCCGGGCCTTTCCGGACTCGTAACTAGGATGCTGTCGGTAGAGTTCGAGCAACTGCATGCCATAGCAATATTCGGCTTTGTAATTCAATGACAGGCCGTCGGCATGCTTCCTGTACAAGGTCACGACGTCAGGAATGACAACGACCTGATAGCCCGCGTGAGCGACTTTCAGCGTCATCTGGAAGTCCTGCACGCGGAGGGCAGGATCGTAGCCGCCAGCCTTGAGCATCGCCTCGCGGCGATAGGCCACCAGGTTTCCACCGACGACCAAGGCGCGCGCCAACACTTGCGCAAAATCGTAGCGACGGACTTCGCGAGCCTTGCGTTTCTTCGGGAGCGTGTTGCCAAGCTGGTCGATACGTAGTGCCCGACCGCCCAGGCAGCCGACCTCGGGATGCTGCCGGAGATACTCGATCTGTAACGAGAGCCGGCCTGGAACCATGACATCGTCAGCATCGAAGGTGGCGACGAATTCCCCAGCCGCCAATGCCAGGCCGCTATTGAGAGCGGCACTGACGCCTTTGTTCGCCTGCCGTACAAACTCCACACGCTGAATATTCGAACGTTGCTGCCAGTCGGCCAAGGCACGCTCGATCTGCGAGGGACTGTCGTCGGTGGAGCCGTCATCCACGATGATCAGTTCGATACGTGGATAATCCTGAGCCAGGATGCTGGCCACAGCCTCACTGACATAAGCCCCATAGTTGTAACAAGGAACAATGACGGTTACCAACGGCCATGCACTGACGTCTGTCGCACTCATCGCTCATACCTTGGAAACGTGCCCATCAGCTCATCAAAACGGAGAGTGGCCGCGGAATCCGTGAACCGACGAGCCAGATTCGCCTGCATCCTGTCGGCAAGATCCTGCAGCCAGAGGGCTTCAGCCAGCGAAAGGTCTACCAGGCAGCGGGCCAGCGCCTCCTGGTCGCGGTAGGGAAATACTTCGCCAGCATCGGCAACGACCTCTCTCCCGCCTCCGCAATCGCTACAGATCACTGGAATCTCGGCTGCCATCGCCTCGAGCAATACCATGCCGAACGGTTCATGATCCGACGTCAGCGCGAAGACATCGAACGCCTTGAAATAGCGTTTCGCGTCAGCAACCTGTCCGAGGAAGAGCACCGCCTGCTCGACTCCCAATTCCTTGGCCAGCGCACGCAGTTCAGCCTCCAGGCGCCCGCGGCCCACGATCACCAGCACGCTGTTGGCAGGAAGGCTCGACAGGGCCAACGCAAAACCACGGATCAAGGTCGCCTGATCCTTGTCGGGATGCAGCCGCCCCACATTGCCAACCACCCATGCATCCTGCGGCAAACCGAGGTGCTCACGCGCTTCTTCGCGGGAGACCTGCTGGCTTTGTACGGCGTCGAGATCGATACGGTTGTACAGGGTTTCGATTCGCGACTCAGGCCAGGCCGGCAGGCATGACCTGATGTCGTCACGCACGGCGTTGGATACACCTAGAAGCACCAGCCGCTTACGGAAGGCATTGGCGAACAGCCGACGTGAAAAGCGCTGGTAAACGCCAAAGGCGTGATTCACCGCGATCACCGGCAGGCGCGTCGCCAGGCAGGCGATGTAAGTCGGTTTGAAGCGGTGGGCGATGCACAGCCTGAAATCGCGCGAGCGAGCCAGGCGGGCAATATCGCGGATGATGCGCAACTTGAGGCCACGCATATCGCGTGAGCCGTAACCGAGGAAAACCACCTCGTCCGAGGCGGAACCGGCCTCGACCTCGGCATCCGCGGCTCCGCTCAGGTAGACCGTCAATACCTTGTAGCGGGTGCCGGCGAACAGGCTGGCATACTGCCGGGCACAATCGAGGAAGGGCCCGTCATAGCCATGACAGATCTGCAGCACCCAGGGCTCAGGGCTGCTCATTCGGCTCGGCCCCGTCCTTGATCACCAGAATGTCCTCCATGATCAGATACTGCAGATCGGAGCCATAGAACATGTTCAGCGCATCGGTCGGGGAGCAGATCATCGGTTCGCCGCGGCGATTGAGCGAGGTGTTCAGCGACACGCCGTTGCCGGTGAGCTTTTCCAGTTCCAGCATCAGGTCGTACCAGCGCGGGTTGTACTGGCGCTCGAGCACCTGGGCGCGGGAAGTGCCGTCTTCGTGCACCACTTCGCTGACGCGTTCCTTCCATTCGTCGTTGACCTCGAAGGTGAAGGTCATGAACGGGCTCGGGTGGTC
Organism: Phytopseudomonas dryadis; assembly: GCF_004327355.1. Lineage (GTDB taxonomy): Bacteria > Pseudomonadota > Gammaproteobacteria > Pseudomonadales > Pseudomonadaceae > Aquipseudomonas > Aquipseudomonas dryadis. The sequence continues at coordinate 20,771 of NZ_QJUM01000034.1, read as the reverse complement.
GACCTTGAGCATCTGCGCGGCGACGGTATCGAGCATGGACGGGCAGAAGGGTCTCCAGCGCTCGCGGAACTTGATCTGCTCGTTGATGCGGTCGGCCACGCCGGGGATGCTCGGGCAGCCGATGATGGAGCGGCCGCCCAAGGCGCGCGGACCGAACTCCATGCGGCCCTGGAACCAGGCCACCGGGTTGCCGTCGACCATGATCCTGGCGATGCGCTGCGGCGTGTCGTCGATCTTCTGCCACCTGGGCGCATTGGGGTGGCGCGCACAGGCGGCGATCACGTCTTCGTTGCTGTAGGCGGGGCCGAGGTAGACGTGTTCCATCTTCTCCACCGGCACGCCGCGCTGATGCGAGACGTAGGCCGCGGCGCCGACCGCGGTGCCGGCGTCGCCGGAGGCCGGCTGCACGAACAGTTCCTTGACCTCGGGGCGGGCGATGATCTTCTGGTTGAGCTTGACGTTCAGCGCGCAGCCGCCGGCGAAGGCGATCTTGCCGGTCTCGCGGAGGATGTCGCCGAGGTAGTAGTCCATCATCTCCAGGGCCAGCTTCTCGAACAGCGCCTGCATGCTGGCGGCATAGTGGATGTAGGGGTCGTCGGCGATGTCGCCTTCGCGCTTGGCCCCCAGCCACTCGATCAGCTTGGGCGAGAAGTAGAAGCCCTTGCCCTTTTCCTTGTAACGGCGCAAACCGATGACGTTGGCGTAGTCGGTATTGATGATCAGCTCGCCATTCTCGAAGGCGGCTAGGCGCGAGAAATCGTATTTGCTGGCGTCGCCGTAGGGCGCCATGCCCATGACCTTGAACTCGCCGTCGAGCATCTCGAAGCCGAGGAACTCGGTGACCGCGCCGTACAGGCCACCCAGGGAGTCGGGGTCGTAGAATTCCTTGATCTTGTGGATGGTGCCGTTTTCGCCGTAGCCGAAGAAGGTGGTGGCGTATTCGCCCTTGCCGTCGATGCCGAGGATCGCGGTCTTTTCCTTGAAACCCGAGCAATGGTAGGCGCTGGAGGCATGGGCCAGGTGGTGCTCGACCGGCTCGATCCTGATCTTCTTCGCATCGAAGCCCAGTTGCTCCAGGCACCAGACGATCTTCTTGCGGTAGCGCTTGTAGCGGCGGTTGCCCATGAGGACCGCGTCGAGGGCGCGATCCGGCGCGTACCAGTAGCGCTTGGCGTAGTGCCAGCGCGCCTTGCCGAACAGGCTGATGGGGGCGAAGGGAATGGCCACCACGTCGACGTCCGACGGTTTGATGCCGGCCTGCTCCAGGCAGAACTTGGCCGATTCGTAGGGCATGCGGTTCTTCGCGTGCTTGTCGCGCACGAAGCGCTCTTCTTCGGCAGCCGCGATCAACTTGCCGTCGATGTACAGCGCAGCGGAGGGATCGTGACTGAGGGCGCCGGACAGGCCGAGAATGGTCAATGCCACAGGTAAAACCTCTTGAAAGCAGCTACAAGCTTCAAGCTACAAGCCTCAAGCAACAGCAGTTATGGTTCGCCCCATGGGGCTTTACTTGCAGCTTGAAGCCTGGGGCTTGAAGCTGCTCTTGGGTAATCGTTCGTCCAGTAACCGGTACAGCGCCGAGTCCGCCGGCCAGTTGCGCAGGAAACGCGCGCGATCGCGGGCGTAGGCCGCGGCGAAGCTGGCCATGCTGGCGTGCTGGCGCATGGCGTCCAGGTCGATCAGGGCCCAGCGCCCATCCTGCCACAGCATATTGGTGCCTTTGAGATCACCGTGGCTGATGCGCTCACGCAGCAGGGCGGCGAACAGCTCCTCCAGCGCCCGCAACTCCGTTTCGGGCAGTAACTCTCCAGCCGCCTGGCTGGACGCGAAATAGGCGATTATATCCATACCCGGCGTGTGTTCGGTAACCAGATAGGCCTGGCGGCGCAACCAGCAGGTACGCCGCTCGAGCATGGCCAGCGGCGTGGGCGTGGCGATGCCGAGGAAAGCCAGGCGATTGCCCTCGCACCAGCTGTGCCAGGCCCGGCTCGGGCGCCAGAAACGCTTGAGCCAGTGCATGAAACCCTTGATGTTGTAGCGCTTGAGCACCAGAACCCGGTCGCCGACCTCGACCCTGGCCACCGTGGAAGAGCCACCGAGCTTGAGCGGCTGCCCGGCGGCGATGGCGGCATCCGGGTCGGCCAGCAGGGGCGCCAGCAGCTCGGCCTGTTCGCGGCGCACCACCTGCAGGCGCCAGGCATCGCGGCGCACGCGGAACGCCGTGCAGTCGCGGCCGATCTTGCGCAGAAAATCGCGCAGGCGCCCGCCGCGCCCCTTGTCCACTTCCTTGAGCAGCGCCTCGAGCGGCAGGGCATGCTCGCCATTGACCAGCAGGTAATGCACCAGCAGTTCCTCGATATGCGCGTCCAGGGCGCTGGGGAACTGGGCGAAGAACTGCCCGAGGTTGGCCAGCACCTTGGCGCGCGACAGCGGTTGCCCGGGCACCTCGGCGCGAACGCCACCGCCGTCGATCAGCGACAGGCGTCCGTCATGGTGCAGCAGATTGTCCAGGTGCAGGTCGTCCTGCCACAGGCCCTTGGCATGCATGCTGGCGATGATCGCCAGGGCATCGCCGAGGACGGCCTGCTGGGCATCGGCCAGCAGCGGCTGATGGGCCACCGCCTGCCAGTCATCGCCGAGGCTACGGGCCTCCTCGAGGAACTCGAACAACAGCCAGCCCCCCGCGCCGGGCACCAGGCCCTGTTCGAGCAGGGCCGGGGTCGGCAGGCCCTGCTCGGCCAGCAGCCGGGCGCCGCGCAACTCGCGGGCGAAATGCCGTTCGGCCTTGGCGCCGACCAGCAGTTTGGCCAGCACGCTGCGCCCCTGCCACTGCGCCCGCCCGACATAACGCTGGCCGGGCAATACCCGCAGCAGGCTCTGCAGCTGCAGTGACACGCCGTTGCCGGCGTCGATGGGCAACGGCAGTTCGGGGCTGCGCCCCGCCTCGATCAGCTCGGCCAGCCTCATGAGCGCCGCGCCTTGTCGTCGAGGCGCGCGTTCAGGCGCTGCAGCCAGTAATCCACCTGGCTCGCCGAGCCCAGGTAGGCGCTGAGGAAGTCGACGATGTCAGCGTCGCTCCAGACCCTGGCCCGGCGCAGCAAGGGTTCCAGATCCTTGACCCGGTCGCGCTCGCCGAACAGCAGCGGACGGGTCTTTTCCAGGTCGATCAGTTGGGCGGCGAAGCCATCGGCCTTCTCTTGCAGGAAGATGTGCTTGGGGTAGAAGCAACCGTGCACCTGGCCACAAGCGTGCACCTGGCGCGCCAGCACCCCGCAGGCGCTGACGATCGCCTGGCGCTGCCCGGCGGGCACGTGCTGCCAGCGCGGCAGCCAGCTGTCCAGATCCTGCCAGTCATCCAGGGCCCGGGTCAGCAGGATCGCCCGGCGCTCACCGGACACCCGTCGTTCGGTGAAGAACGCCGCGCGCATCGCCGGAATGCCGAGGCGCCGGTAACGCCTGATATTGCGGAATTCGCGGGCCAGGGTCGGCTCGCCGAGCGGCCGCGCCAGGCTGCGGGTCAGGTAATTGCTCTGCCGCTTGAGGTAATAGGCGCGATCTTCCAGCTCGAGCCGGTAGACCGTGCTCCAGCCGCCGCGCGGCGCCGTATTCGGCTCGTCCACCGCGTGCAGTTCCAGCGCCCATAGCGCCTCGTAACTGGCCAGGCCGTGGCGCTCGAGCAGCGCCTGATCGTCGCTGTCGATGAAATCCTTCATTCTCTTCCCTCGAAATAGCGGACGATCTGCCCGATACGTCGCTTGTCGCTGGCGTTGAGCCGCTCGCGCCGGCGGTATTGCAGGTAAAAGCGCAGGCGCTGGGTGCGCGACAGGCTGTACTTGGCCACCTTGTCCAGGCAGGCCAGATCCTTGACGATGCGGTGGCGCAGCAGCGGCCCCCACCAGAACGCGCCGGTCGGACAGTCGATGAGGTACAGCCGGCGGTGTTCGTCGACCAGCAGGTTGCGCCACTTCAGGTCGTTGTGGGTGAAGTGGTGATCGTGCAGGGTACGCGTGGCCTTGGCCAGCTGCTGGCTGACATCGTCGACCCAGACGCGGTCACGCAAGCGCGCATCGCCACTGCCAGCGAGCCGCGATAGGTCCACGGTATCGACGATTTCCTGGGTGATCAGGGCGCCACGGACGAATGCCCCACCCTTGCGCTCCAGGCCGTAGGCGGCGATGGGCGCGGTGGGAATGCCCCATGCCGCGAAGTGCTTGAGGTTCTGCCATTCGGCCTTGACCCGTGGCCGGCCGATGAAACGCCGCACGCCCTTGCCGGCGCCGAAGTAGCGCTTGACGTAGTAGCGCAGCCCATCGAACTCCACGCGGATGACATCCGACAGCGGATCGCGGGTGATCGCCTCGCCCTGCAGGGCGAACACCGCCTCCAGACTGACGAAGGCCCGCGCCGCCTGCGGCGTGGCCAGGGCGGTGACGCGCCACTCACTCATGCCCGGCCCCCGGCGCGTACTTGCGCGCATAACGACTGAGCAGCCGCTCGGCCTTGCGCTGCAACCAGGCCAGCAGCGCCGCCTCGTCACCCAGGATCTGCCGCAGCGGGCGCCCGGCGCCCGCGGCAGCGAAGTAGGCGTCGAGAAAACGCAGCAGATCACGCTTCGTCAGCCCGATGTTGAGGGCCGAGAAATACAGCCCGGCCAGGTCCTTGTCGCGCCAGCGCCGGGGCACGGCGGGACGGATCTGCGCACGGTGCAGATCGATCACCGAGAGGCGGAAGTCGTCGGCCCGCAGCGGCTGGTCGGTGTGCAGCAGGAAATGACAGATATAGCAGTCGCGATGATTGACGCCGGCGGCGTGCATGCGCCCGGTCATCTGCGCCACGCGCCGGATCAACGCCCATTTCAGCCGTGGCGGCGGCGGCTGTTCCAGCCAGCTCAGGGTCAGTTGCTCCAGGTCGACGGTCGGCGCCAGCTCTTCGGTGACGATGAAGGAATGCTGTTGCGCCGGATTGCTGCCGCGTTCGCCGTAGGCCGCCGCGGTCATGGTCGGCACGCCGGCCTCGGTCAGGCGCTGGATGGCCTTCCATTCCTGGCCGGCGCCAAGTACCGGCAGACGCGCGCTGGCGAGATTCTTGACGATCTCGCCCCAGCCGACGCCACGGTGGATCTTGACGAAATAGCCCTTGCCGTCGACCTCGGTGCGCAGCGTGCGACGCGCCTCCAGTTCCCGGTAGACCTGGCCCTGCAGACGTTCGACCTCAGCGAAGGCATCCTTGCCGGCCCACAGGGACTTGAAGGGTTCAGCGAGAATCAGGCGCATAAGCCCCCCTGTAGGAGCCGCGCCCTCGCGGCGAATAACACGGGTAACAGGAACACACGACCGCCTCGCGCCGAGGACGACGCGCCTACACGATCGCTGGTTGCGACAACATTACTCATGTCCGCTCTGCCAGGATCACATCGGCCGCGTGCTGCGGCATGCTGTACAGGTCAGCGGTTTCGGCGAAGGCCAGGCCGTTGCGCTGCCACAGCGAGCGCTGCGCCTCGTCGGCGAGCACCTCGGCCAGCAGGCGGTTGAGCGTGCCCTGCTCGAACGGGCTGTCCAGCACCCGACCGGCGTCGGCATCGCGGATGTAGTGGGCATAACCGCAGACATCGGTAACCAGTACCGGCAAGCCCGCCACCAGGGCTTCGAGCAGCACGGTGCCGGTGTTCTCGTTGTAGGCCGGATGGATCAGCAGGTCGGCCCCCAGCAGGAAACGCGGGATATCGTCGCGGCCCTTGAGGAAGGTGACCTGATCGGCGATCCCCAGGGCCTTGCTCTGCACCTGGAAGACCTTGGGCTCGTCCTGGCCGATGACGAACAGCCGCGTGCGCCGGCGCAACTCGGACGGCAACGCCGCCACGGCTTTCAGGCTGCGATCCAGGCCCTTGGTCTTGAAGCCGGAGCCGATCTGCACCAGCAGCAGGTCGTCGTCGGCCAGCTCGAACTCGCGGCGGAACCCGGCGCGTATCTCGGCCGCGTTGGCCGGCACCCGGCGATCCACGGCGATCCCCGGCGGCAGCAGGTGAAAGCGCTCGGCCGGCGTGCCGTAATGCTTGACGAACAGCGGCTGCTGCACTTCGGAAATCATCAGGATCTCGGTATGCGACTCGGGCGCGAACACCGCCCGTTCGTACTCGGCGAAGTGCTTGTAACGCCCCCAGCGGCGGTACAGGGGATTGCGCAGGGTCTGCGCCTTGTCTTCGAAGCAGCCATCGGCGGCATAGTAGACATCCAGCCCGGGCATCTTGTTGAACCCCACCACCCGGTCGACCGGACGCTGGCGCAGATCGGCCTCGACCCAGGCACTGAGCTTCTCGTTGCGCCGATGGTTGAACAGCGCCTTGACCGGCACCACCACCACCTCGAACCCGGCGGGAATCTCCCCTTCCCAGATCGGCGTGTACACGCGGATGCCGTGGCCGCGCCGCTGGCACTCCAGGGCGATGCGCATGAAATCGCGCTGCAGGCCGCCGAACGGAAAGTATTTATAGAGGATGAAAGCCAGGCGCATCGGCCCTCCGCTTGGTGGCATCAGTCTATTCCCATGTCCAGCAGCAGCGCGTGCAGTTCGGTGAACACCCGCTGCGGCAGCAGATCGTCGAAGCAGGGCTTGTCGCGATCGCCCTTGCCGGCATCGGGGCCGCTGGCGCACAGGTGAATCTGCGCACGACCGTAGGCGCCGACACGGCCCGGCAGCGTCGGCCCGTACAGCGACACACAGGGCACGTCCAGTGCGGCGGCCAGGTGCCCGAGCCCGGTGTCCACCGCGACGCAGGCCTGGGCGCCGGCGATCACCTTGGCCACCCCGGCCAGGTTCAGTTTCGGCAGTACCGCGGCGCCTTCGATGTCGGCGGCGATACGTTCGGCGCGCGCCTTCTCCGCCTGGTTGCCCCAGGGCAGGCGAATCGACCAGCCCTGCTCGCTGACCCGCTCGGCCAGTTCGCGCCAGTAGGCTTCCGGCCAGTGCTTGCTCGGCCAGGTGGTGCCATGCAGGAAGACCAGATAGGGGCGCGACGGCGAATCCGCAAGCTGGGCGCGGTTCAAGCCGTAGTCGCCCAAGCCGGCGGGCACGCTGTAGCCCAGGGCCTGGGCGAACAACTGGCGCACCCGCTCCAGCGCATGCTGGGCACGCGGCACGCAGTAGCGGCGGTCATAGAAGCGGCTGGCGATGGGCTCGCGCGCCGAGCTGCGATCCAGCCCCGCCACCGGTGCCTTGACGTAGCGCGTCAGCCAGGCGCTCTTGAGCAGGCCCTGGGCGTCGATCACCAGGTCGTAACGGGTGTCGCGCAAACGTTTCTTGAAGCGCGACCATTCACCGCTACGCAGGGTCTGCAAAGGGTGCTTGCGCCAGCGCCGGATGGCCACCGGGATGACCTGGGAAACCGCCGGGTGCCAGGCCGGAATCTCGGCGAAGCCCTCTTCCACCACCCAGTCGAAACGGATGCCGGGGATGGCGCGGGCGGCATCGGTGAGCGCCGGCAGGGTGTGGATGACATCCCCCAGGGATGAGGTCTTGATCAGCAGCACCCGCATTCAGCGCACGCTCCACATGACGGTGACGGCACACTGCCGCGGTTGGCTCGACGGCACGCGCTATCCCTCGACCGGAGCGGCCAGCAGCCGGTCCAGGGCCTCGGTGGCGGCGCGGGGCGGCAACTGCACCAGGCAGTTGTAATGGCCGAAGCGGCAGGTGCGGTCGAAGCAGGGGCTGCAATCCAGGCCCAGGCGCACGACTTCCACCTGCTCGGCCAGAGGCGGCGTGAACTGCGGCGAGGTGGAACCATAGACCGCCACCAGCGGGCGATTCAGCGCCGCGGCGACGTGCATCAGCCCGGAATCGTTGGACACCACCGATGCCGCGCAGGACAGCAGATCGATGGCTTCGGCCAGGCTGGTTTCCCCGGCCAGGTTGACCGCCTCTTCACGCAGCCCCGGAATCAGCCGCGAGCGGATATCCTCGCCGACCGGGTGATCCTTCTTCGAACCGAACAGCCAGACCTGCCAGCCCTCGCGGATCCTGGTCTCGGCGACCTTGGCGTAGTGTTCGCTCGGCCAGCGCTTGGCCTCGCCGAACTCGGCACCGGGGCACAGCGCCAGCACCGGGCGGTCGAGCTGCAGGCCGAAGCGGGCCAGGGCCGCGTCGCGGGTGGCCGGATCGATCCGCAACGAAGGACGCGGATAGGGTTGCGGCAGCTCGGCGCCCGCCGGGTAGGCCAGGGCCATGAAGCGTTCGATCATCAGCGGGTAGCGCGCCTTGTCCAGGGTGCGCACATCGTTGAGCAAACCGTAGCGCAGCTCGCCCTTCCAGCCGGTGCGCAGGGGGATGCCGGCGAAGAACGGCACCAGCGCCGACTTCAGCGAGTTGGGCAGCAGGATCGCCTGGTCGTAACGACCGGCCAGCGACTTGCCGATGCGCCGCCGCGTGGCCAGTTCGAGCACGCCGTGCCCCAGGGGAAAGCTCAGGGCCTCGCGCACTTCGGGCATGCGCTCGAGGATCGGCCGGCTCCACTCCGGCGCCAGCACGTCGATCGCGCAGTCGGGATGGCGCACTTTCAGACACTGGAACAGTGTCTGCGCCATCACCATGTCGCCTACCCACGAGGGGCCGATGATCAGAATATTCATAAGCTCAGCGCTGCACTATCGATTAAGGGGCGGCGCGGCGCGCGATCAGCGGGGAGCATCAGCTCAACCCCAGCTCACGCCAGATGCGCAACACGTTGCGCCTGTGCACGTGGAACTGATCGCCACTCACCACCCCGGGCTGCTTCTGCAGTGCTTGCCGGTGGGCCGCCGAACGGTAGGCCTTGTAGGCATCCTGTAGCAGGGTCGCCTCGCCATCGTGCAGCAGACCGAGCCGATCCAGCCCTTCCAGAATGCGAATGTTGTCGGTGAATTCGAGCAGCGTCGGGTGCTGCTTCGACCACGCCAGGGCCGCGTATTGCACCATAAATTCGATATCGACGATACCACCGGCGTCCTGCTTGAGATCGAAGGGCACCGCGGCATCGAAGGCGTTGGCCGCGGTCCCGGCGGCCGTGACGCGGGTGCCGAGGTTGTCGCGCATCTTCGCCCGCATCTCGCTGACCTCGCGCCGCAGGGTCGCCTGCTCGCGCTCGCGGCCGAGCACCGCGGCGCGTACCGTCGCGAACGCCCGGGCGACGCGCGGGCAGCCGACCAGCACCCGCGCGCGCACCAGCGCCTGATGCTCCCAGGTCCAGGCCTCGTTTTCCTGGTAACGCTGGAAAGCGCCCAGGGAACTGACCAGCAGCCCCGCCGCCCCCGAGGGGCGCAGGCGCATGTCGACGTCGTACAGCTGACCGGAGTTGGTCTGCGCCGTCAGCAGATGGATGATGCGCTGCCCCAGGCGGGTGAAGAACTGCGCCCCGTCGATGGGCTTGGCGCCATCGGTCTCGGCCTGGGGATCGCCATCATGGATGAACACCAGATCCAGATCGGAACCGTGACCCAGCTCGATGCCGCCGACCTTGCCGTAACCGACGATGACGAAGTCCGGCGCGCACAGGCTGCCGTCGACGCGCTGCGGCGTACCGTGCCGGGCCACCATCTGCCGCCAGGCCAGGGCCAGCACCTGGTCGAGAATGGCCTCGGCCAGCCAGGTCAGGTAGTCGCTGACCTTCATCAGCGGCAGGGTGCCGACGATTTCCGAAGCGGCCACGCGCAGCCCGTGGGCCAGCTTGAAATGGCGCAGCGCCTCCATCTGCTGCTCCAGGTCGTCCTCGGGAATCCGCATCAGTCGCTCGCGCAGCTCGGCGACCAGTTCCGGCGCCTGCGGCGGGTTGAACAGCCGGCCTTCGTTGAGCAGTTCATCGAGCAGCAGCGGAAAGCGGGCGATCTGCTCGGCGATCCATGGGCTGCCCGCGCACAGGGCCAGCAAGCGCTGCAGGGCATTGGGGTTTTCCGTCAGCAGCACCAGGTAGGCCGAGCGCCGGGCCACGGCCTCGATCAACGGCAGCACCCGCTCCAGCACCAGATCGGGGTCGTCCTGCTCGACCGCCAGCGCCAGCAGCCGCGGGATGAAGGCATCCAGGCGCTCACGACCCAGGCGCTGCATGGCGCGCACCTGGTTGCCATTGCGCAGGCCGAGCAGGCGCTGCCAGGCCGCTTGCGCATCGCTGAAACCGGCCTCGCTCAACTGCCGGCAAGCGGCCTCCTCGTCCTGATCGTCATTCCACAGCGGCAGCCAATCGCCTCCCGGCACCTGCTCGTCTACCTGGCCATCCGCATCCTCGTCGGGGTCGGCGATGACCTGGCGGAAATGCCAGTCGACGCGGCTGCGCCAGTGCATCAGTTGGCGGTGGAACGCCTGCCAGTCGGCGAAGCCGAGCATGCACGCCACCCGCGCGCGATCCTGCTGGTTGTCCGGCAGCATCTGCGTCTGGCGGTCGTCGATGGCCTGCAGGGCATGCTCGGTGTAGCGCAGAAAGGCATAGCCGGCCTGCAGCTCGTCGACCACCTCGGCCGGCAGGTAGCCCTGGCCCTCGAGGGTATCGAGCACCTTGCGCAGCGAGCGCTGCTGCAGGCTCAGGTCGCGCCCGCCGTGGATCAGCTGGAAGGCCTGGGCGATGAACTCCACTTCACGGATGCCACCGGCGCCGAGCTTGATGTTCTCGGCCATGCCCTTGCGCCGGACTTCCTGCTGGATCAGTTGCTTCATGGTGCGCAGGGCGTCGATCGCGGAGAAGTCCAGGTAACGCCGATAGACGAAGGGCCGCAGCATGTCCAGCAGTTGCGCGCCGGCGACCTGATCGCCGCCGACCACGCGCGCCTTGATCATCGCGTAGCGCTCCCAGTCGCGCCCCTGATCCTGGTAGTACTGCTCCAGGGCATTGAAACTGAACACCAGGGAACCGGAAGAGCCATAGGGCCGCAGGCGCATGTCGGTGCGGAAGACGAAGCCGTCGACGGTGATCGCATCCAGCGCCTTGATCAGTTTCTGCCCCAGGCGGATGAAGAACTCCTGGTTGTCCAGCGGACGCTTGACGCCTGCGGTCTCGCCGCCCTCGGGATAACCGAAGATCAGGTCGATGTCCGACGACAGGTTCAACTCATGGGCGCCGAGCTTGCCCATGCCGAGGATCACCATCTGCTGCGGCTGACCGCTGCGCTGCCCCACAGGCGTGCCGAACTGCTGGCGATGCCGGGCATACAGCCACTGGTAGGCCTGGTCGATACAGGCGTCGGCCAGGTCGGAGAGGTCGCGACAGGTTTCGACCAGGTCGGCCTGGCGGCTGATATCGCGCCAGATGATGCGCACCTGCTGGCGATTGCGGAAGCGTCGCAGGCAACGCGCCAGTTGATGTTCATCCTGGCACTCGCGCAGTTGTTCCAGCAGTTGCCCGCGCAGCTCGCCTTGCGCGAGAGGCCGCTCCAGCTCGCCGCTGCCGGCCAGTTCGAGAAACATCGGCGGATCCCGCAGCGCCTGTTGCGTCACGAAGTCGCTGGCGGCGGTGACACGCGCCAGCAGCTCGCGTCGCGATGCCGGCCAGGCCGCGAATGCCGCGGTGGCGTCGCTCGGCAGTTCGGCGAAGGCGTCGAGCAGCGCGCGTTCGGCGCGCTGGGCGATAACGAGGAGGTCGGCAGGTAAAGAGACGAGCGCAGGCAAGCTCATGGTCTATCCTTCTGGGCGGACAAGCGAGCCCGCTTGAAAACTGGCGGAGCCAGTGCAAAGGCTCGTCGCGCAAGGCGTGCGCCTGATTTGATTGTAGTTTCGCTACGACTGTTTATAACTGAAGGGCTGAAATCGCCGTCGAAATGTAGTAAAACTACACGAAGCCGGATCTACCTAACCGGTATATCCAAGAATTCACGTGCCCGCTCATAAAGCCGGCCACGCATCCTGGCTTCCGATTCTGGAAGCCTTTCCGCTCTGGAGCAAGCCATGCAAGACCTCGATCCAATCGAAACCCAGGAATGGCTGGACGCGCTGGAATCCGTCCTCGACAAAGAAGGCGAAGACCGCGTTCACTACCTGATGACGCGCCTGGGTGAACTGGCCACCCGCAGCGGTACCCAACTGCCCTATTCGATCACCACGCCGTACCGCAACACCATCCCGGTCACGCGTGAAGCGCGCATGCCGGGCGACCTGTTCATGGAACGCCGCATCCGCTCGATCGTTCGCTGGAACGCCCTGGCCATGGTCATGCGCGCCAACATGCAGGATCCGGATCTGGGCGGCCACATCTCCACCTTCGCCTCCAGCGCGACCCTCTACGACATCGGCTTCAACTACTTCTTCCAGGCTCCCACCGAGGAGCACGGCGGCGACCTGATCTACTACCAGGGCCACGCTTCCCCCGGCATCTACGCCCGCGCCTTCCTGGAAGGCCGCCTGAGCGAAGAGCAGATGCTCAAGTTCCGTCAGGAAGTGGACGGTGGCGGCCTGTCGTCCTATCCGCACCCGCACCTGATGCCGGACTTCTGGCAGTTCCCCACCGTCTCCATGGGCCTGGGCCCGATCACCGCGATCTACCAGGCGCGCTTCATGAAGTACCTGGAAAACCGCGGCTTCATCCCGGCCGGCAAGCAGAAGGTCTGGTGCTTCATCGGCGACGGCGAGTGCGACGAGCCGGAAACCCTGGGCGCCATTTCCCTGGCCGGCCGCGAGAACCTCGACAACCTGATCTTCGTCATCAACTGCAACCTGCAGCGCCTCGACGGCCCGGTACGCGGCAACGGCAAGATCATCCAGGAGCTGGAAGGCAATTTCCGCGGCGCCAACTGGAACGTCAACAAGGTCATCTGGGGCCGCATGTGGGACCCGCTGTTCGCCGAAGACGAAGACGGCCGCATGCAGCGCCGCATGGATCAGGCCATCGACGGTGAGTACCAGAACTACAAGGCCAAGGACGGCGCCTACGTGCGCAAGCACTTCTTCGGCGCCGACCCGGAGCTGCTCAAGCGCGTCGAGAAGCTCTCCGACGAGGAGATCTTCAACCTCAACCGCGGCGGCCACGACCCCTACAAGGTCTATGCGGCCTACCATCAGGCGGTCAACCACAAGGGTCAGCCGACCGTCATCCTGGCCCACACCATCAAGGGTTATGGCACCGGTGCCGGCGAAGCGAAGAACACCGCGCACAACACCAAGAAGGTCGATATCGAGTCGCTGAAGAAATTCCGCGATCGCTTCGACATCCCGCTCAACGATTCGCAGCTGGAAGAACTGCCGTTCTACCGCCCGGCCGAAGACAGCGCGGAAATGAAGTACCTGCGCAAGTGCCGCGAGAAACTCGGCGGCCACCTGCCGCAGCGCAATCGCGGCACCATCAGCATCCCGACCCCGCCGCTGGATATCCTCAAGGCCGTCCTGGACGGTTCGGGCGACCGCGAAATCTCCACCACCATGGCCTTCGGCCGCATCCTCGCCGCGCTGGTCAAGGACAAGGAGCTGGGCAAACGCATCGTGCCGATCCTCGCCGACGAGGCCCGTACCTTCGGCATGGAAGGCATGTTCCGCCAGCTGGGTATCTACTCGCCGGTCGGCCAGCTGTACGAGCCGGTCGACCGCGACCAGGTGATGTACTACCGCGAAGAGAAGGACGGCCAGATCCTCCAGGAGGGCCTCAACGAGGCCGGGGCGTTCTCCTCCTTCATCGCTGCCGGTACCGCCTACAGCAACTACAACACGCCGATGCTGCCGGTCTACATCTTCTACTCGATGTTCGGCTTCCAGCGTATCGGCGACCTGGCCTGGGCGGCCGGCGACGGCCAGACCCGCGGCTTCCTGCTGGGCGGCACCTCGGGCCGCACCACGCTGAACGGCGAAGGCCTGCAGCACGAGGACGGCCACAGCCACATCCTCGCCAGCACCATCCCCAACGTGCGCAGCTACGACCCCACCTACGCTTACGAGCTGGCGGTGATCATGCGCGAAGGCACGCACCGGATGATGACCCTGCAGGAAAACGTTTATTACTACATCACCGTGATGAACGAGAACTACCAGCAGCCGGCCATGCCGGAAGGTGTCGAAGAAGGCATCATCAAGGGCATGTACCTGCTCGAAGAGGACCACAAGGAAGCCGCCCACCACGTGCAACTGCTGGGTTGCGGCACCATCCTCAACGAGGTGCGCGAAGCGGCGAAGATCCTGCGCAACGACTACAACATCGGTGCCGATGTGTGGAGCGTCACCAGCTTCAACGAACTGCGTCGCGACGGCCTGGCCGTGGAGCGCAGCAACCGCCTGCACCCGGGCGACGAGCCCAAGCAGAGCTATGTCGAACAGTGCCTGAACGGCCGCAAAGGCCCGGTTGTGGCGAGCACCGACTACATGAAGCTGTTCGCCGAGCAGATTCGTCAGTGGGTACCGGTCAAGGAATACAAGGTGCTGGGCACCGACGGTTACGGCCGTAGCGACAGCCGCCGCAAACTGCGCGATTTCTTCGAAGTGGATCGCCGCTGGGTCGTCCTGGCCGCGCTCGAAGCGCTGGCCGATCGTGGCGAGATCGAACGCAAGGCCGTGGCCGAGGCCATCGTCAAGTTCGGTATCGACCCGGAAAAACGCAACCCTCTGGACTGCTAAGGAGACGCATTGTGAGTGAATTGATTCGCGTACCCGACATCGGCGGTGGTGAGGGTGAAGTCATCGAGCTGTTCGTCAAGGTTGGCGACCGCATCGAGGCTGACCAAAGCCTGCTGACCCTCGAGTCGGACAAGGCCAGCATGGAGATTCCGGCGCCCAAGGCCGGCGTCGTCAAGAGCCTGAAAGTGAAGCTGGGCGATAACCTGAAAGAAGGCGACGAGTTGCTCGAACTGGACGTGGAAGGCGATGCCGAGGCCGCGCCGGCCAAGCAAGAGCAGGCGCCTGCCCAGGCCGAACCTGCCGCAGCAGCGCAACCAGCCGCCGAGCCTCAGGCTCAGTCTGCTGGCAGTGCCGAGCCTGAGGAAGTCAAGGTGCCGGACATCGGCTCCAGCGCCAAGGCCAGCGTGATCGAAGTAGCGGTCAAGCCGGGCGACACCATCGAGGCCGATCAGTCGCTGATCACCCTCGAGTCCGACAAGGCCAGCATGGAAATCCCTTCGCCCGCCGCGGGCGTGGTGGAGAGCGTGTCGGTCAAGGTCGGTGACGAAGTCGGCACCGGCGACCTGATCCTGGTACTCAAAGGCGCTGCTGGCGCACAGCCGAAGCAGGCCGCTAGCGCCCCCGCTGCCGCACCGACTGCAGCCCCTGCCGAGGCCGCCGCTCCTGCGGCAGCCGAAGAGCCGGCTGGCGAAAGCAGCGAAGAAGTCCGTATCCCGGATATCGGCGACGACGCCGCTGGCGTGATCGAAGTGCTGGTCAAGGTTGGCGACAGCGTTGAAACCGAGCAGTCGCTGATCGTGCTGGAATCGGCCAAGGCCAGCATGGAGATTCCGGCACCCAAGGCCGGGGTTATCGAGAGCATCGCCATCAAGGTCGGTGATCAGGCCAAGACCGGCGACCTGATCCTGGTGCTGAAAGTCCAGGGCAAGGCAGCCGCCAAACCTGCCGCCGCCGCTCAGGCGCCAGCTGCAGCCCCGGAGCAGGCCAAAGCGGCCAACGTTCAGGGTTCGGCACCCGCCAAGGCGGCACCGCAGGCCGCTCCGGCCGCCGCGCCAGGCCGCTCCGGCAGCAAAGTGCACGCCGGCCCGGCCGTGCGCCAGTTGGCCCGCGAGTTCGGTGTCGAACTGAGCGCCGTCGCCGGCACGGGCCCGAAAGGTCGCATCCTCAAGGAAGACGTGCAGCTCTACGTCAAGGCCGAACTGCAGAAAGCCAAGTCGGCCCCGGCTGCAGCTGGCGCCACTGGCGGCGCCGGCATCCCGCCGATCCCGAGCGTGGACTTCAGCAAGTTCGGTGAAGTGGAAGAAGTGGCCATGACCCGCCTGATGCAGGTCGGCGCCACCAACCTGCACCGCAGCTGGCTCAACGTGCCCCACGTGACCCAGTTCGATTCGGCTGACATCACCGAACTGGAAGCCTTCCGCGTGGCGCAGAAGGCCGTGGCCGAGAAGGCCGGGGTCAAGCTCACCGTGCTGCCGCTGCTGCTCAAGGCCAGCGCCTACCTGCTCAAGGAACTGCCGGACTTCAACAGTTCGTTGGCTCCGAGCGGCAAGGCCGTGATCCGCAAGAAATACGTGCACATCGGCTTCGCCGTCGATACCCCGGATGGCCTGCTGGTGCCGGTGATCAAGAACGTCGACCAGAAGAGCCTGCTGCAACTGGCTGCCGAAGCCGCCGCCCTGGCGGAAAAGGCGCGCACCAAGAAGCTCTCCGCCGACGACATGCAGGGTGCCTGCTTCACCATCTCCAGTCTCGGCCATATTGGCGGCACCGGCTTCACGCCGATCGTCAACGCACCGGAAGTGGCGATCCTCGGTGTCAGCAAGGCAACCATCCAGCCGGTATGGGATGGCAAGGCCTTCCAGCCCAAGCTGATGCTGCCGCTGTCGCTGTCCTACGATCACCGGGTGATCAACGGCGCCGCCGCGGCCCGCTTCACCAAGCGCCTGGGTGAAGTGCTGGCGGATATCCGCACCATGCTGCTGTAACCACACACCCGCTTTTCGAGCGCCACGCTCGCATCCTCAACCCCGCCCGATCCGGCGGGGTTTTTTTTAGCCCGCCATCCCTGGCGATCACCCTGCGGACCGTCGCAAGCGACGTCAAAAATCGATCCCGGCCATTTTTCGTGGCCATATCCCCCGTTATGTATTGCCGCAACCGTGGATACCGTCCTGCCCGTTCGCAGGCAGAGGGTTCGCCTGTAGGAGCGTCGACCCCGGCGCGATAGCAATGCTGGCATCCCACAAAATCCCTGGCGCGACCAGCAATCGCCGCGGGGTCGCGGTTCCTGCACAAACCTGGCCATCCTTCGTGCTTATCACTGAATCATTCCCGTGGTCACCCTCAAGCCGTCGCAAGCGACGTCAAAAACGCGCCTGGCGATTTCTGACCCGCCGTTCCTGATGACCCTCTTCGCAGCGGCGCAGGAGCGATGCGAATACTTCTTCCCCCCGGATTTCCGTGCACCGTTGCAGCTCAAGAGTCGCCCTGCGTGCGCTATTGCCGCACACCCCGCGAACGCATAAAAATATTATTAAAAATCAATCAGTTGAAACATATAAATCACAATGCTATTAGATTCCTTGTCAGCCGCCACACCATGATGCAACCTAGCCTGCCTAGGCTTCGCGCTATAGTGAACAAGGTCGGGCGCTCGCCTATGCCAGCAGACTGGAATACAGCCATTCGATGAAAAGCCATCCCGATGCCGCAAGCCGTTTGGCGGCCGAGGTCGTGACGCAGCTACCGGTGCCCTCGCGGCTCGGGATGATGCGTTTCGAACGGCTGAACGAGGCGAACTGGATGCTGCTGTTCCTCGACTCCTCCTGCGAAAGGCAGTTCGGCATTGCCGCCAGCGATCTCTGCACCCTGGTCGAAACGCCCTACGCCAGCCTGATGGAGCCCGAAGTCCGCTACCGGCTGCACGATGCCATTCAGCTGCAACTGGCTCAGTATCCCCATTACATGGTGCGCTACACCCTGCACACGCCCCATGGGCCGCTCAACCTCATGGAGCTGGGCGAGCCCTTCAAGCAGCGTGGCCGGCACCTGCTGCGCGGCTACCTGCTGGTGACCGACAGCGCGCCACACGAAGGCTCGGATCAGCACTCCAACGAACAATCCCCGACAGCCCTGCCGCTCAACTCCATGGCCCTGTACCAGCGCAGCCAGGAAGAACAGCAGCAACAACAGCAACGCACCCAGGCCCAGCAGCAACTCATCGTCCAGCTGTCGAGCCATCGCTACGAGGCCGCCGACCCGCTGCGCGAAGCGGCCGAGCTGATCACCCGCAGCGCCTGCGAGCTCTACCAGGTCGCCCGCGCCGGTATCTGGCAACTCAACGGCGACACCCTGAACCCCGTCACGCTCTACCTGCTCGACCAGGCTCACTACGAAATCCCCGCGCCGCTCGACGGCCGCCGCTATCCCCACTACATGGGGGCCCTGAAAGACGGGCGCTCGATCGACGCCCACGATGCCGAGAACGACCCGTGCACCAGCGAGTTGCGAGACGATTACTTGCGCCCCGAGGCCATCGGCGCCGTGCTCGACGCCAGCATACGCGTCGGCGGCGAGGTGGTCGCCGTGCTCTGCCTGGAGCACTGCGGCGGGCCGCGGGTCTGGCAGGCCGATGAGATCGCCTTCGTCGGCGAACTGGCGGACCACTACGCCCAGGTGCTGAGCCATCAGGAACGACGCAACGCCACCAGCGCGCTGTACCTGTTCCAGCGCGCGGTGGAGCAGAGCGCCAGCGCCTTCATCCTGCTCAACCGCGACGGCCAGGTGGAGTACGTCAATCCGAGTTTCACCGCCATCACCCAGTACAGCGCCGACGAGGTACAGGGGCGCCAGCTCTCGGAGTTGCCCGCCCTGGAAAACCTCAGCGAACTGCTCTTCGATGCCGACTCCGGGCTGGCCGACCACAACAGCTGGCAGGGCGAATTCAAGAGCCGGCGCAAGAACCTGGAACCGTACTGGAGCCAATTCTCGATATCCAAGGTACATGCCGACGACGGCACCCTGACCCACTACATCGGCATCTACGAAGACATCACCGAAAACAAGCAGTCCCAGCAGCGCATCGAGCGCCTGGCCTACAGCGACAACCTGACCGGCCTGGGCAACCGCTACGCCTTCATCCGCGCCCTGGAGAAACGCTTCACCAGCGCCGCCAACGCCAGCATCAGCCTGCTGCTGGTCGACATCGACAACTTCAAGCGCATCAACGACAGCCTCGGTCACCAGACCGGCGACAAACTGCTGGTCAGCCTGGCCAAACGGCTGCGCAACAGCCTCAGCCCGAATGGCACCCTGGCCCGCTTCGCCAGCAACGAATTCGCCATCCTGCTCGACGACTGCGACAGCGCGCAGGGCCAGGCGATCGCCCAACAGGTACTGGGCATGCTGGACAAGCCGCTGTTCATCGACAACCAGTTGATCAACATCACCGGTTCGGTAGGCCTGGCTTGCGCCCCCGAACACGGCGAGGACCCGCAAACGCTGATGAAGCATGCCGGGCTGGCGCTGCACAAGGCCAAAGCCAACGGCAAGCACCAGTTGCAGGTGTTCACCGACACCCTCAACGCCGAAGCCAACTACAAGCTGTTCGTCGAGAACAACCTGCGCCGCGCCCTGACCCAGAACGAGCTCGAGGTGTTCTACCAGCCCAAGCTGTGCCTGAAGAGCGGCCAGTTGCTGGGCATGGAAGCGCTGCTGCGCTGGCAGCATCCGGAAAAGGGCATGATCCGCCCGGATCAGTTCATCAGTGTGGCCGAGGAAACCGGCCTGATCATTCCCATCGGCAAATGGGTGGTGCGCCAGGCCTGCCGCATGAGCAAGCAGCTCACCGCCGTCGGCCTGGGCAGCCTGCAGGTGGCGATCAATCTGTCGCCGAAGCAGTTTTCCGATCCGGACCTGGTCGGCTCCATCGCCGCCATCCTCGCCGAAGAACAACTGCCGCCCGAACTGCTGGAACTGGAACTGACCGAAGGCCTGCTGCTGGAAGCCACGGAGGACACCCGCGATCAGTTGAGCCGCCTGAAACGCCTGGGCCTGACCCTGGCCATGGACGATTTCGGCACCGGCTATTCATCGCTCAGCTACCTGAAGAAATTCCCCATCGACGTGATCAAGATCGATCGCAGCTTCATCAAGGACATCCCGGAAAGCCAGGACGACATGGAAATCACCTCGGCGGTGATCGCCATGGCGCACAACCTCAAGCTCAAGGTCGTCGCCGAAGGCATCGAGACCCCCGCCCAGCTGGGCTTTCTGCGACGTCAGCAGTGCGATATCGGCCAGGGCTACCTGTTCGACCGGCCCATTGCCGCACGCGAGCTGGTAGAAAGCCTGAAGCGCTACCCCTGCCGACCGGCGCGCTGAACGGCAGCTAACGCCGGCCACCCCATACGGTCTACCGACATCTACACGCACAGAGGACAAGGCTCATGGTCTTACGCTCGCAAATTCTCGCCCACAAACTCGAACTGCCCAGTGCCGAACAGGCCTTGCCCGGGCGAGAAACGCCGCTGCCGGTACCCGAGGCGCACTACGTCAACGGCAACCCGCTGCAAGGGCCGTTCCCCGAAGGGCTACAGCTGGCCCTGTTCGGCCTGGGTTGCTTCTGGGGCGCCGAGCGGCGCTTCTGGCAACAGCCGGGCGTGTGGAGCACCGCGGTGGGCTACGCCGGGGGCTACACGCCCAACCCGACCTACGAAGAAACCTGCTCCGGGCTGACCGGCCATGCGGAAGTGGTGCTGGTGGTCTTCGACCCACGGCTGACCCGCTACGAGCAGTTGCTGAAAGTGTTCTGGGAAGCGCACAACCCGACCCAGGGCATGCGCCAGGGCAACGACATCGGCAGCCAGTATCGCTCGGCCATCTATTGCTACGGCGCCGAACAACTGGCCGCCGCCCGGCACAGCCAGGCACAGTTCCAGAGCGAGCTGGAAAAGTCCGGCTACGGCGAAATCACCACGGAAATCGCCGAGGCGCCGACCTTCTATTACGCCGAGGCCTACCACCAGCAGTATCTGGCGAAGAACCCCGACGGCTACTGCGGGCTGGGCGGCACCGGCGTCTGCCTGCCGGCGTAGCTGGAGGCTGGAGGCTGGAGGCTGGAGGCTGGAGGCTGGAGGCTGGAGGCTGGAGGCTGGAGGCTGGAGGCTGGAGGCTGGAGGCTGGAGGCTGGAGGCTGGAGGCTGGAGGCTGGAGGCTGGAGG
>NZ_QJUM01000033.1 GCF_004327355.1 Phytopseudomonas dryadis | reverse complement strand
TGGTTTCCCTGGTGCTCGTTAGGTCTTCGCAAACTCAACGTTAGCCAAGAACCACGATGACCCACCTCTCTCGCCCGTAGGGCGCCTTCGGTTGGTTCAGTTACACCATTTCCAGGGACACGATCCTCGAATCCGCAGTCCCGGGTTACGCCTTCGGCTAACCCAGGCTACAGCAGCTACCTCGTGGCATCCGTAGGGTGGAAGACGCTTTATCCTTCCACCACAAGATCTGCGCCAGCTAGCGTCTGAGCAGGCTCGTCCAGAGCGTCGCCGCCACGATCAGCAAACCGCCGACCCAGGCTTGCACGGTCAGTCGCTCACTCAGCCAGAGCACGGCGAACAGCGCCCCGAACAGCGGCTCGCTGCCCATCAGCAGCGATACCCGCGTCGGGCTGCTGCGGCGCAGTGCGTAGTTCTGCACGAAGAAGGCGAACAGGGTGGCGAACAGCACCAAGTACAAGGTGCCGACCCAGAACGCCGGCTCCCTGGGCAGTGCGGGCAGGCCGCCAGGCAAGGTCGATACCCCCAGCAGCAGGCAGCCGCAGCCGATCACCCCGGTCTGTACCGCGGTCAGGGCCAGGGCCGGCACCTGGGTATGGGCGGTCAGGCGCCCGGTCAGGCACACCAGCAGGGCGCGCAGCAGCGCGGCCAGCAACATCAGGCCATCGCCCAGGTTGAGCTGCAGCTCGATACCGCCACTGAGCAGCCAGGTACCGAGCAATGACAGGCCCACGGCGGGCAGCAGCCGCGCGTCCGGCTTCTGCCCGAGCAGCCGCCATTCGACGAACGGCGTGAGCACCACGCACAGGCTGATCAGAAAGGCCGCGTTACTCGCCGTGGTGTGCAGCACCCCATAGGTCTCGCAGAGGAAGATCGCCAGCATCACTCCGCCCAGCGGTACACCCGGCGCCCAGGCCTTGCGCCCCTCGCCACGCAACTGTGGCAGCAGGATGAGAAAGGTCAGGCCGAAGCGCACGGCGAGAAAGCCCAGCACCGGGTAGAAGGCCAGCGCCTGCTTGGCCACGCCATAGCTGGTGCCCCACACCAGGGCGACCAGCAGCAGCAACACGTCGCTGACCTGCAACAGGCGTGAGGGGGATCGGCGGATCAGGCTGGTCATGGCGGCTCCAGGCGAAAGTCGGAGGTGCCATTGTCGATTGAGTCCTGAATAATGATAATCCCGCCATCAAACACAAGACTTGTTCGCCATGAGCACAAATATCGCCAGCCATCTGCTGCCCTACATGGCCGCCTTCGTGCGCGTGGTCGAGGCCGGCAGTTTCTCCGCCGCCGCGCGCCAGCAGGGCAGTACCGCCTCGGCGGTGAGCCGGCAGATCGCCCACCTGGAACAGGCCCTCGGCCTGCGCCTGCTGGAACGCACCACCCGCCGCCTGCGGCTGAGCGAAGCCGGCGCCGAGGTCTTCGAGCGCTGCCGGGAGATGCTCGGCGCAGCGCAGGCGGCGCTGGACGTGGGCGAGCGGCTGATGAGCCACCCGCGCGGGCGGGTGCGCCTGAGCGTGCCCAAGGCCTTCGGCCGCTTTCTGGTCGCGCCGCTGATCGGCGATTTCCTCAGGCGCCACCCGGAAGTGGACGTCAGCCTCAACCTCAGCGATCGCAGTCCGGATCTGATCGCCGAGCAGTTCGACCTGCTGGTGTGCATCACCGACCAGCCGCCGCCGGCGCTGGCCGGTCGGCCCCTGTGCCATGTGCAGCAACTGCTGTGCGCCAGCCCCGCCTACCTGCAGCGCCATGGCACACCGCAACACCCGCAGGAACTGGTGCGCCATGCCTGCCTGTACCTCGACGAAACGCCCGACGACAAGCGCTGGCACTTCAGCAACGGCCGCGAGCAGTGCGTGGTGACGGTGAACGGACGCTTCGCCAGCAACCACAGCGAAGTACGCCTTGGCGGCGCGCTGGATCACTTGGGCATCGCCTGCCTGCCCCACTTCACCGCCGCCGCCGCGCTGGCCAACGGCGAGCTGCTGCAGGTGCTGCCGCAGTGGCGCTACACCGGCTCCTACCAGGGCACCGCCTGGGTTCTCTACCGCCCGACCCGGCACCTGCCGCCGAAGCTGCGGGTGCTGATCGATCATCTGGCCGATGGGCTGGGCAAAAGCGCCTGATACCTGGCGTGACGACCAAGGGCCGCAACCGGTTGCACGCGAGATATGCGTCGCGTACAACCCTGGAATCGAACAATGCTGCGGCGATCGAAAGGATGCTCCGTCGCCTGGACGACAGCCACTTCAACCTCACTACCCGTGCACCGCAAGGGCAAGGAACTCGCCTGATGCAAGTCGAACAATTCACCTCAGGCCGCTGGTTGCAGCAATACCAGTACAAGAGCTTTTCACCGACGCCAATCAATGGCGAGTGGCAGTGGCTCGACCCACGGCTCAATACGTTACTGGAACGTGCCTCGCGCGCGCTGGCAGAGCTCAACGCGCTGTCGCTGATGGTTCCGGACGTGGATCTGTTCATCCGTATGCATATCGCCAAGGAAGCCAATACCTCCAGCCGCATCGAGGGCACTCAGACGCAGATGGATGAAGCCATCATGCGCAGGGAGCAGGTAGCGCCGGAGAAGCGCGACGACTGGCAGGAGGTGCAGAACTATATCCAGGCGATCAATACCGCCGTCGAAGATCTCAAGCACTTGCCGCTGTCCATCCGTCTACTCAAGCAGACCCATGGGGTACTGATGCAAGGCGTGCGCGGCGATTACAAGATGCCAGGGGAATTTCGCACCTCGCAGAACTGGATCGGCGGCAGCAACCTGAACAATGCGGTGTTCGTACCGCCGCATCCTGATGAAGTGCCGGAACTGATGGGCGACCTGGAGAAGTTCTGGCACAACGAACAGGTACTGGTGCCCGACCTGATCCGCATTGCCCTGAGCCACTACCAGTTCGAGACCATCCACCCGTTTCTCGACGGCAACGGCCGGATCGGCCGCCTGCTGATCACGCTGTACCTGGTGGATAAAGGGCTGTTACACAAGCCGGCGTTGTACCTGTCGGATTTCTTCGAGCGCAATCGTGGCGCCTATTACGATGCCCTGACCGTGGTACGCAGCTCCAACGACCTGCTGCACTGGCTACGCTTCTTCCTTACCGCCGTGGTCGAGACAGCCACCAGCAGTAAAGAGACCTTCATGGCGATCATGGCCCTGCGCCAGGAGGTCGAGCACCAGATCCTCGCACTGGGTGGCCGTGCGGAGAATGCCAAGAAGTTGCTGCTGTACCTCTACCAACGACCAATGCTCAGCGTGAACGAAGCCGCCGAGTACCTCGGAGTTACCCATCAGAGCGCCAATACTCTGATCAAACACATGGAACAGATGGAGGTACTGGTGGAAACCACAGGCTATGGCCGTAATCGCCTGTATCTGTTCAAGCGTTATTTCGACCTGTTTATGAAATAAAAACCCATCTGCTCTTACACAGGAAAATCCTTATGTAAGTAAATAGGCGATAAATTTACATATGGAATTCGCTATGTAAACCTGACCCGTAATCCAGCCAGAGTCAGAAACAGAAAACACCACGTTGGTCGAAGCAACTCACCGGACAGGCCACTGAAGATGGCCACGGCAGCGCCCGCATAACGCCCCTCACACCGCCACCGGCGCCTTGATATGCGGGTGCGCTTGGTAGCCGACCAGCTCGAAATCCTCGAAACGGAAGGCGAACAGATCCTTGACCTCGGGGTTGAGCTTCATGGTCGGCAGCGGCAGCGGTTCGCGGCTCAGTTGCAGGTCGGCCTGTTCCAGGTGGTTGGCGTACAGGTGGCAGTCGCCGCCGGTCCAGATGAACTCGCCCGGTTGCAGGCCGCACACCTGGGCCACCATCAGGGTCAGCAGGGCGTAGCTGGCGATATTGAAGGGCACGCCGAGGAAGATGTCCGCCGAGCGCTGGTACAGCTGGCAGCTGAGCTTGCCGTCGGCGACGTAGAACTGGAACAGCGCGTGGCAGGGCGGCAGGGCCATCTGGTCGACCAGGGCGGGGTTCCAGGCGGACACCATCAGCCGGCGCGAGTCCGGGTTGTTCCTGATCATCTCGATCAGCTTGCTGATCTGGTCGACCGACTCGCCGTTCGGCGCCGGCCAGTTGCGCCACTGGTAGCCATAGACCGGGCCGAGGTCGCCGTTCTCGTCGGCCCACTCGTCCCAGATGCGCACGCCGTTGTCCTTCAGGTACTGGATGTTGGTATCGCCCTGGAGGAACCACAGCAGCTCGTGAATGATCGACTTGAGGTGACACTTCTTGGTGGTCACCAGGGGAAAGCCGTCGGCCAGGTCGAAACGCATCTGGTGGGCGAACAGGCTGTAGGTCCCGGTGCCGGTGCGGTCGCGCTTGAAGGTGCCGTTCTCGCGCACCTGGCGCATCAGGTCGAGGTACTGTTTCATGGCGCGACTCCCTGGGCGGCCTGGCGTTTGTAGGCATAGGCGATCAGGCCCAGGCCGGCGAGGATCATCGGTACGCAGAGCACCTGGCCCATGGTCAGCCAGCCCCAGGCCAGGTAGCCGAGCTGGGCATCGGGCACGCGGACGAACTCGACGATGAACCGGAAGATGCCGTAGCACACCGCGAACAGGCCCGAGACCGCCATGGTCGGCCGCGGTTTGCGCGAGTAGAACCAGAGGATGGCGAACAGCGCCACCCCTTCCAGGGCGAACTGGTACAGCTGCGAGGGGTGGCGCGGCTCCGGCCCGCCGGTGGGGAAGACCATGGCCCAGGGCACGTCGGTGACCTTGCCCCACAGTTCGGCGTTGATGAAGTTGCCGATCCGGCCCGCCCCCAGGCCGATGGGCACCAGCGGCGCGATGAAGTCCATCAGTTCGAAGAAGCTCTTGCCGTTGCGCCTGGCGAACCACCAGGTGGCCAGCATCACCCCGATCAGACCGCCGTGGAACGACATGCCGCCCTTCCACACCTCGAGAATCAGCAGCGGGTTGGCGATGTAGGCCGGCAGGTCGTAGAACAGCACGTAACCCAGGCGGCCGCCGACGATCACCCCCATGGCCACCCAGAACACCAGGTCGGAGAGTTTCTCCTTGCTCCAGGTGGGATCGAAGGCGTGCAGCCGGCGCGAAGCGAGGAACCAGGCGCCGCCGATACCGACCAGGTACATCAGGCCATACCAGTGGATCTGCAGGAAACCCAGGTCGAGGGCGACCGGATCAATGTTCGGGTAAGGCAGCATCAGGATTCCTCACAGCAGAAAATGCAGGCCGACGGCGACCAGCAACAGTGCGAACAGGCGCTTGAGCAGTCGCGGCGAAAGACGGTGCGCCAAACGAGCGCCGGTACGCGCGAAAAATACGCTGGTCAGCGCGATGCCCAGCAACGCGGGCAGGTAAACATAACCCAGGCTCCACTCGGGCAGACGCTCCCCGCCCCAGCCCAGCCACAGGTAGCTCAGGGCACCGGCCGCGGCGATGGGCCAGCCGCAGGCCGACGAGGTGGCCACGGCCTGCTGTACCGATACGCCGCGCCAGGTCAGGAAGGGCACGGTCAGCGAACCGCCGCCGATACCGATGATCGCCGACGCCCAGCCGATCACCACGCCCGCCACACTCAATGCCGGCCTGCCGGGCACGTCGCGGACGGCCCTGGGTTTGAGATCCAGGCCCAACTGCAGGGCCACGCACAAGGCGAACACGCCGATGATCTTCTGTAGCAGCTGGCCGTCGATCGACTCGGCCGTCAGCGCGCCCAGGGCGGAGCCGAGCACGATACCGAGGGTCAGCCAGACGAACAGGCCCCAGCGCACCGCGCCGCGCCGATGGTGCTCACGCACGGCGTTGATCGAGGTGAACAGGATCGTGGCCAGGGAGGTGCCCACCGCCATATGGGTCAGCACCGCGCTGTCGAAGCCCTGGGCGGTAAAGCTGAAGACCAGCACCGGCACGATGATCATGCCGCCACCGACACCGAACAGACCGGCCAGCAGGCCCGCAGCGGCGCCCAGCAGGATATAGATTAAGAAGACCATGATGTTCCCGGGAAACGATGCGGCATGGTAACGGAAGCCGCCTTCTGCCTCTAGTTTTGCTGATGGATGCCCAGGACAATCGCGCTACGCGCTCGAAGAGCCGAAAACAGCGCTGGAAGGCTGAAGGCTTAGCGAAAAGCAGCCCGAGCACGCAGGAAAACAGAGGTTTCTCGTTCAGCCCTCCAGCCTCCAGCGCTTTTCATCGAGTGTCTTTCACACGATGACGCCATAGCGCGGTTGCTCTGGATGGATGCCCTCGATCGCTTTGCGTACAGTGGCACTTTCCATGGACGAGAAACGCGCTGTGTTCAACACCCTTTATCTGCGTATCGCCTGTAACCACCTGCACATGACCCATCTGGAAAGCGGCCGTGAACAGGAACTGCACGCCGACCCGCCATTCAGCAACGTGCGCCTGCTGGTTGCCGACTACCCACTCGCCGAACACCTGATCAAACGCCTGATGCAGGCGCTGCTGCCCAGGCGCTTCCTGCGCCTGAGCCTGCCGCCACGTATGCTGATGCACCCCCTGGAGCGGCTGGAAGGCGGTCTGTCCATGGTCGAGGAGCGGATGCTGGTCGAGCTGGGCAGGGCTAACGGTGCGCGCAAGGTCGTGGTGCATGTCGGCGAGACGCTGGACGCCGCCGGTGTGCGCGCCAGACTGGCGCGGCCATGTGCCTGATCGTGCTCGCCTGGCGCCCGGGCCATGCCCTGCCGCTGCTGGTCGTGGCCAACCGCGACGAGTTCTACGCTCGCCCCAGCGCCGGCCTTGGCGAGTGGGCCGATAGCCCCGGGCTGGTCGCCGGCCGCGACCTGCAGGCCGGCGGCACCTGGCTGGGCAGCAGCCCCGGCGGGCGCTTCGCCGCCCTGACCAATATCCGCGACCCGGGCGCCGTCCAGGGTTCGCGTTCGCGGGGCGAGCTGCCGCTGCGCTTTCTGCGTGACGACCAGTCGCCCGAGCGCTTCCTGAACGGCCTGCGCGCCGAAGCCGACGACTACAGCGGCTTCAACCTGCTGGTCGGCGATCGTCAGCAGCTCTGGCACTTCAACTCCCACAATGGCCAGGCCCGCGCCCTGCCCGCCGGCATCCATGGCGTCTCCAACGCCGACCTGGACACGCCCTGGCCGAAGCTGCAACGTGCCAAGGCGGCGCTCGCCCAGGCGCTGGACGGGGCCGACGAGGAACGCCTGTTCGCCCTGCTGGGCGATCGCGAAAAACCCGAAGACCACGCGCTGCCGGACACCGGCGTCGGCCTGGCCACCGAACGCCTGCTGTCCAGCGTATTCATCGCCAGCCCGAACTACGGCACGCGGGCCAGCACCCTCGTGCAGCTCCATGCGGATGGCTCACGGCGCCTCCGCGAGCGCCGCTTTGGCGTCGATGGCGTGCCCTTGGGCGAAACGAGGTTCGAAGGCTAGCGGCCAGTCGCGGATGCGCTGTTCAAAGGCGGAAGCGGACGGCCGATAAGAGCGCTAGAGGCTGGAGGCTGAACGACAAGCAAACCGCATAGGCTCTTTCGTCCAGCTTTCCAGCTCGTAGGATGGGTGCAACCCATCGGCGATTGATGGGTTTCACCCATCCTACGGCTGCTTACGCCTGCAAACAGCCATGCGCCCTGGCCGCTAGTTCGTAGGGTGGACGACGCTTCATCCGTCCACCGCTCTACCATCGCAATGGTGGATGAAAAGAGCGTCATCCACCCTACGCGCTTTTAACTTGTCGCTTGAAGCTTGCAGCTTATGGCTTCTTTCGCCTGCAAACAGCCATGCGCCCTGGCCGCTAGCCATTCAGGCCGGCACGATGCGGGTCAGTTGCGCCAGCAGTTCCAGGTCGGTGCTCATCCCCGAGGTCTCGCGAATGCGGGCCAGGATCTCGCGCTTGAGGGCGAGGAATTCCGTGGACAGTTTCATGTCCTGGTTGCGCTCGGCGGGCAACGGCACCTCGTAGATGCTGTCGATACGCCCGGGACGCGGGGCCATCAGCACCACCCGGCCGCCGAGGTAGATCGCCTCCTCGACATCGTGGGTGACGAACAGGATGGTGCTTTTCTCCAGGCGGTGCACATGGCGGATCAGGTCGTGCATGACTTCGCGGGTCTGCGCATCCAGCGCGCCGAAAGGTTCGTCCATCAGCAGGATCTGTGGCTTGGGCATCAGCGCGCGGGCGATCGCCACGCGCTGCTGCATGCCGCCGGAGAGCTGGTTGGGGTAGGCCGCGGCGAAGGCCGACAGGCCCATCAGGCTGAGCAGCGCATCGGCCCGGCCGCTGGCCACTTCCACATCGGCGTCGCCGCGCACGGTGTCGGACACCACCTTGAGCTGGCGGCAGAACTTGATGTTGTCCATCACCTTCAGCCAGGGGTACAGGCTGTAGTGCTGGAAGACCATGGCGCGGTCGATGCCGGGGCCGTCGACCGCCCGGCCATCGACCAGGATCTCGCCGACGCTGTGCCGCTCCAGGCCGCCGACGCTGCGCAGCAGGGTCGACTTGCCGCAGCCGGAGGCGCCGACGAAGGTGATGAACTCGTTGGCGCGGATGTCCAGGTTGACGTCCTGCAGCGCCTGGACCTGACGCTCGCGGCTCTTGAACACCTTGCCCACGTGACGAATGCGGATCTTGCTGTCGCTCATGGCGCTTACCTCTTCAGCCAGGGGAAGGCCGCGCGGCCGAGCCAGCGGAACGCCTGGTCGGTGAGCAGGCCGATGATGCCGATCAGCAGAATGCCGGCGAAAATCTTGTCGGTGTGCATGTAGCGCTGCGCCTTGAGGATGGCGTAGCCGAGGCCGGAATTGGCCGCCACCAGTTCGGCCACCACCAGGTAGGTCCAGGCCCAGCCACAGGTGATGCGCAGGGTGTCGAGCAGCGCCGGGCGCGACGACGGCAGGATCACCAGCTTGACGATCTCGCTGCGCGAGGCGCCCATGGTCTGTGCCGCCTCGATCTGCGCCATGGGCACGCGGCGCACGTCCTCGGCCACCATCAGCACCATCTGGAAGAAGGTGCCGATGAAGATGATGAGGATCTTCGAACCTTCGTCGATACCCACCCAGAGCATGATCAGCGGAATGAACGCCACCGCGGGCATGTAGCGGATGAAATCGGTCAGCGGTTCGAGAAAGGCCTGTACCGGACGATAGGTGCCGATGTACAGGCCCAGCGGCAGGGCCAGCAGCGCCGAGGCGCCGAAGCCGCCCATCACCCGCCACACGCTGATGCCGATATCGGCGAGCAGGCCTTCCTCGCTCCACCAGCGCCCGACCCGCGCCAGCACGGCCTCGGGACCGGGCATGAACAGCGGATTGGTCAGGCCCAGCGCCGTGCACACCCACCACAGCAGCAGCGGCAGGCTCAGCCCGGCGACAGCCAGGCCCCATATGGCGGCGCGCGGCAACTCGCCGCGAATCACCCACCAGCGCGGCCGGGCCGGTGCCGTCGCGGCCTCGCCGGCGGTGGGCAGGGATTGATGGACGGTCATGAGCGGGCTCCTGCGCGGGGGAAAACGGGTTCGCTGCACGGCTGCCAGCCGCCCACGGGCGGTTGCGCGCCCAGGCCGGCCAGCACGGCGGGCCGCAGCAGATCGGCGGGCGAATCAGGCTCGAGGGTCGCCGGCAGCAGCGCCTGGCCGCCGCGCGTGGGCAGGGTCGACAGCTCGATGCGCCAGGGCTGTGCGCCGCCCCCATGGCGGCCGAAGGACAGCTCGAAATCGAGCAGGGCCTGCGGCTGCGCGGCCACGGCCAGCAGCTCGGCCAGCGACCCGGCGGTCGGCGGCGCTTGCGCCCGGCCGGCGGCGAACAGGAAACAGTCGCCAGCCAGCAGCAGGCAACCCTGGCGGCCATCGTCCGCCACCAGCCAGGTGCCCCAGTTGCGGCCGATGGACGCGGGCAGGCGCTCCCAGACTTCGTGGTAGCTGCCGTCGAGGCCGTCCTCGAGCAAGCGGTCGGGCCGTTCGAAGCGCATGCGTCCGATATCCTCCCGGCCATTCGGCGGCTGGAAGTCAATGGCGCGGTGCCACTGGCAGATATCGCCATCGACGGTGGTGACGCCGGCAAACCCGGCCTGCTGCGCCCGCTCGACGGCACCGTTCGGCAATGGCTGCGGCACGCGCAGGTCGGCGAACAGCCGTCCGGTCTGCAACCAGTAGACCCGGGTGCTGGTGTCGCGCAGGCCATCGCTGGTGGTCAGCAGGGTGCGCTGCCACACGCCGAGGTAACTATCGGGTACCCGCTTCATCGTTGCCCCTCCCATTCGGCGAGCAGTGTGTGGCTGTCCAGCACCCGGCCGAACAGGCCACCTTCGACCTCGACCATGGCCAGCGCCGCTGCGTGCAGCTGCGGGTACGCCGAACCACAGGCATCGCCGACCAGGGTGCAGGCGTAGCCGCGATCCACCGCGCTGCGCAAGGTCGAGGACACGCAGACCTCGGTGGTCACGCCGCAGATGATCAGCTCGCGGATGCCGCGATTGCGCAGCACCAGATCCAGGTCGGTGCTGGCGAAGGCGCTGTAACCGGGCTTGTCGATCACCGGTTCGGCGGCCAGCGGTTGCAGCTCGTCGATCAGGTCGTGGCCGTATTCGCCACGCACCAGCAGCCTGCCCAGCGGCCCGGGCTGACCGATGGGCGCGCCGGAACGCGCGGCGCGCAGGCGCTTGGGCTCGGCCAGGTCGGAAAGATCCGGGCGATGCCCTTCGCGGGTGTGCAGCACCAGCAGGCCACGGGCGCGGGCCGCGTCCAGCAGGCGGCGGATGGCCGGGATCGGCGCACGCAACCGTTCGATATCCAGACCGGCCCGAGCGGCATAGCCGCCCGGCGAGCAGAAGTCGCGCTGCATATCGATGATGATCAGTGCGTGCGCAGCGGCGGCGGCTAGTGCGGCCGTAGGTGCGGCGCTCGGCGCCCCGCTCACAAGCCGAACTCCTTGCGCACGGCGGCGGCGATGCCCTGGCCGATATCGCGGGCCATGCGCGCGCCCTTCTGCGCCGTCGAGCCCCTGGCCGAGGACAGCACGCCGGACGGCGGCACCCACGCGGTGCGGCTCGGGTACATGTCGTAGGGCGGGAAGTCGGCCGGCGCGTCGTCGGGAATCAGCTCGAGGCGCACCAGGTGCGGCAGGTAATGCAGCATCAGCGAGGTTTCGATCAGCGCGGCATGCTCCAGGGCGAAGCCGGGGAAGCCATCGGGAAATACCTCGGCCAGGGTCTGCTCGGTGCAGAAATCCCAGTGCTCCAGGCGCATCACCTCGAGCCGGGTCGCCGGCCCCAGGTCGCGCATGGCCAGCTCGATGCCTTCGGTGACGAACCACTGGTTCTCGTAGTGGCCGTCGACCAGCACCAGGCGCGTCACGCCGTGCCGGGCGAACTCGCGCACGGCATCGCGCACCAGGGCGATCAGGGTCTGCCCGTCGAGGCTGGTGGTGCCACAGAAATGGTTGCCGCCGCCGCACTTGGGCTGCGATTTGTAGCCGTAGGACAAGGCCGGGGCGACCAGGCCGCCGACCTGCGCGGCGACCTCCTCGCACAGCGCGCTGGCCAGCAGCGCATCGGTGCCCAGCGGCAGGTGCGGGCCGTGCTGCTCGGTCGCGCCACAGGGCAGGAACACCACGGGCGACTCCTCGCGCACCCGGCGCTCGTACTCGACCCAGCTGAGTTGGTCCATGCGTATGCTCATGGTTTGACCTCACGTAAATGCGTGGAAGAAGCGCGCGATGGGCGCTCGGCGAGCAGCGCGGCGGCCAGCACCAGCGTGCCGCCACACCATTCGCGCAAGCCCAGTTCGCGCTCGCCGAACCAGGCGGCGGTGAGCACCGCCACCACCAGTTCGATCACCACCAGCACCGCCGCGCGGCTCGCCTCGACATGGCTGAAGCCGTACTGCGCGGCGCTCATGGCGACCAGCCAGAACAAACCGAACAGGCCGACCTGCAGCCACAGGCCGGGGCTGACCGGCGGCAGCGTGACGTTCTGCTGCAGGCAGAACAGCCCACCGAGCAGGGCGGCGCCGACGAAGGCCGCCACCGCCTTGCTGGCCAGCGGCACCCGGTCGGCGGCGCGGGTCGCCAGGTTGTTGCAGGCAAACGCCAGGCCGGCGGACAGCGCCAGCCAGTCGCTGCCGGCGAGCGGGCGGAAGGTCTCGGCGCTGAGCCCCAGGGTCAGGGCGATGCCGGCCATGGCCAGCAGCAGGGCGACGACGCGCATGACGTCGAGCCGTTCGCCGAGCAGCAGCCAGGCGCCGAGCAGCCCCCACACCGGCGCCAGGTAGAACAGCAGCATGGCGCGGATCACATCGCCCTCGGAGAGGGCGCCGACCAGGCCGGCGGTGGCCCAGCCGCCGCCCAGGCAGATCATCGCCAGGGCACGTCGTTGCGGCCACCAGGCGCGCTGCTGCGCGGCCAGGATCGGCAGCGCCAGCAGGCACAACAGAGCGTAGGTGTAGAGCACCACCGGCATGCCGGCCAGCCCCTGCCCCGCCAGGTGCTGCAACGGCAGCCAGCCCAGGCCCCAGAAACTGGCGCCGAGCAGCAGGACGACCTCCGGCTTCAGCCAGGCCATGTCAACCTCCCATCCAGGCACCGCCATTGGCGCCGAGCATCTGCCCGTGGAAGAAGCTGGCCCCCGGCGACACCAGGAACAGCACCGCGGCGGCGATCTCTTCCGGGCGGCCAAGGCGGCCGGCCGGAATGTCGCTTTCCCTGGCGATCATGTCCGCGCTCATGTGCTCGGCCGACACCATCGGTGTATCCACCGGGCCCGGCGCCACCCCGTTGATGCGGATATGGGGCGCGAATTCGCGGGCCAGGGACTTGGTCAGGCCGATCACCCCGGCCTTGGCCGTGCAGTAGGCGGCGTAATCGGCGCGGCCCAGGTGACCGAGTTCGGAGGCGATGTTGACGATGCAGCCGCACTGGCGGACCTGCATATGGCGCAGGGCATGGCGGCAGCAGCGGTACACGCCGTGCAGGTCGACGCCAAGCACATGGGCCCAGTCCGCCTCGTCCGTGTCGACGAAGGGTTTCTCCAGAATGACCCCGGCGTTGTTGACCAGAATATCCAGGTCACCCGCCTGCAGAATATGCGCGAACATCGCCGCGACCTGTGCCGCATCGGCCACGTCGGCCTGTACCGCGCGGGCCTCACCGCCGCTGGCGGCGATCTCCGCCAGCAGGGCATCGGCCGCCGGTTGCCGATCGAGGTGGTTGACCCAGACCCGGGCACCGGCCTGCGCCAGCGCCACGGCGATGGCCCGGCCGATGCCCTGGGTGGCGCCCGTCACCAGCGCGGTCTGTCCTGCCAGAGGCGCGTTCAATGCATCACCTCGCCATGACTGACCGACAGCGCCTGGCCGGTAACCGGCGCGGCCAGGCTGCTGCCGAGAAACAGGAAGGTGCCGGCCAGATCGGCTGGCGTGAGCAGTTCCGGCACCGCCTGGGCGGCGAGGATCTGCGCCAGTTCGTCGGCCACGCGGGCCAGTGCTTCGGCATCACGGTCGAGCAGTTCCAGGGTCGCGCCCTGCTCGGCGAAGGCGCGCGCCAGGCCCCGACCGATGCCGCTTCCCGCGCCGCTAATCAGGACCTGTTTGCCGCGATAGTCGATCATCGTCACACCGCCGTCAGGAAGGACACGCCAACCGCGCCGTAGAAGCCGTCGGCGCGCTGCGTGCCGGTGCTGCGAACCTGGCCGTAGTCGTCGTCGATGACCCGGCGCAGGCGGTGCTGGTGGAAGCTTTTCAGCAGCAGGCGCATCGGCAGCACCTGGCCATAGTCGTCGCCATACAGTTCGCGATGCAGCTTGCGCAGGCGATACCAGGGCGCCACCGGCTTCGCGTGGTGGGCGTTGTGGTAGGCGAAGTTGAGCAGCAGCAGGTCGAGCACCGGCCAACGCACGGAGACCACGTTGCTGTAGGTGTTCATCTGCTCGTAGGCACGGTCGCGGAGCTTGTCCCCGGGGATCGCGCCGTTGTCCTCGAGCACCGCGAAGGCGTCGTAGGTGTGCTGGTAGGCATCGGTGAAGCGCAGCACGGTGAGCATGAGCGACCAGGCCACGAAATAGAGGATCGCCGCCTTCACCGAGACGGCCGCCAGCAGGCCGAACAGCGCCAGACGCAGCAGCAGGGTCAGCGCCACCCTGCGGCGGTTGGCGCGGTGCTTGGGGTTGTCGGTGATGAACGGCAGGACGATCACGTACCCGTGCATGATCAGCTCCACCGCCGGCACGTAGGCCCATTCGGCGGCCAGCACCCCTTTGCGTACCCAGCCCGGGCAGTGCCGGTTGAGGAACACCTTGGTGTCGAAGGTGAGCACGTCGGCGCGGTCGACGTGGTGGCGCATGTGCTTGCGCCGCAGGTCCTGGAAGCCGGCGTAGCAACTGCCGCAGATCCAGCTGGCGACCTCGCCGGCCCAGTCGTTGTGCCTGGGTTTGGCGAAGATGGTGCCGTGGGCGAATTCGTGGATCAGGTAGGCGGCGACGATCATCGCGTGGCCCAGCAGCAGCGTGCCGGCGGCGTTGGCCAGCCAGCTGTCCGCGAGCAGCAGGGCCACGCCGGCGGCATAGCCACCGAGTGCGTAGGCAATGGCCAGGCTGTTGGCGACACGACCGTCGGCATAACGGTAGAGCTGAGTAGACATGGTTCTCTCCGAACAGGAGGATGGCGCGTTGGCTGGGTGGCGCGTCGCTCACCCAGCGTTCGGACGTGGCGCCCTACTGCGCCAGCGCCTCGACGAACTGCGCGTCGAAGGTCGTGGCGAAATCGGGAATGGCCGGGATCTGGCCGTTGTCCTTGAGCAGCGTGGCGATCACCGCGCCACTGCCGAAGAACGAACTGGTCTGCTCGGACTGGACGAAGTTGTTGCCCATCTCCGCCAGCGGGATGTTGTACACGCCGCTCATCTGCTCCTTGGCTTCCTCGGCGCTGACGCCGAGCACCTTGCCGATGATCGCCGCCGCTTCGTCGGGGTGGCTCTGCATATAGGCCAGGCCATCGAGGTAACCCTGCATCATGGCCTTGATCGCGGCGGGTTTCCTGGCAATCACCTGCTCGTCGAACACCAGCACGTCGGTGATCAGGCCGGGCGCATCCTTGGACGAATACACCACATGGAACTTGTCGCCGGGCATGCCGAGAATCTGCGACACGTTGGGTTCGTAGGTCACCCCCACCGGCAGGCTGCCGGACGCCATGGCCCCCGGGATGCCTTCGGGCGTCATGTTGATCGGGCTGATGTCCTTGTCCGTCAGGCCGTTGACCTTGAGCGCGTAGGCCAGCAGGAAATCGGACGGCGACAGCGGGTTGAAACCCACCTTGCGACCCTTGAAGTCGGCGACCGAGGTGATCGACTTGTCCGCGACGATGGCATCGCCGCCATTGGAGAAGTCGATGGGCATCACCACCTTGTGCTTCAGGCCCTTGGCCACACCGCCGACCACCTGGTCGTAGGTGAGCATGCCGCCGTCGAGGGCGCTGCCGAGCATGGCCGAGGGAATCAGCGCCGGGTCATTGAAGAACTGCAGTTCGACCTGGAGGTCGTGGGCCTTGTACAGATCCAGCGCGTCGGCGACGTAGAACGGCCCGTAACCGGCCCAGACGACGGTGCCGATCTTGAGTTTTTCCAGGGCATGGGCGGTGAAGGGCAGCACACCGAAGACGGTGGCCAGGCTGGCGCAAAGCAGGGTCTTGTGCAGCGAACGCAGGGACAGCGGGGTCATGGCAAAGCTCCTACACGTTGGATATCGGCACGGGATGACATCACGTCCTCCCGGGCTTTTATCCCGCCGTGTAGCCCTGCTCCCTAGGGCCGGAAAACTCTCGGACCAGCACCAACCTCGCGGTCGATCGGAACCCTAGTTCGCCTCTGCTGAAACTCCACTGTGCCATGCGTCATGAGCGCTTGCGTACCGGCTGGACCGACGCGCTGACTCATCCCGTCTGCATGGGTCATAGCAAGTCCGGTGCCAGCCCGCGCAGCCGGCTCATGGGAGCCTGGAAAAAGTCTTTTGATACAGCGCCTTGGCTTCCGGCGGCGAGCCCGGCGAGCAAACCATGGACGCCACCAGCCAGCGGCCCCCTGCACCAGCGCAAGGCGCACCGCTTGCTTTAGGTGCAGTTGGCGCCATACGCGCGCCGGACGCCTCAGTCACCACCCATGGCGAAGTTGGGCAGGCTGTCCAGCGGTTGGCTGAACTCGAAGTCAAGGACGCAGGCCTTCTGTATACTTCGGTCCCTAGGGTCTCATCGCTCGCGAAGCGCCCATCCGTTCTCCACGCGGCCTTCCATGCCGTAATCGCCTACTGATTCCATGTCGCTCAACATCGCCTCCATCAATATCGAACGCTCCAGACACCTGCCGCGAGTCGAGGCCTTCGTGAGTCATGAACGCCCGGACCTGCTCTGCCTGCAGGAGCTCTGCGAGCGCGACATTCCATTCTTCGAAGCCCTGATGGGCGGCCGCATGTCCTTCGCGCCAATGGTGCGCTATCCGGGTGAAGGCCCTTCAGATGTGGTCGGCATCGGCATGATCGCCCACGCAGAAGCGTTGACGGACGTGGTCGCCGAGTATTACTCGGGCAGTGCGCAAAGCATTCGCGAAATAACCTTCTTCAGCACGCAAGGCCAGCGCACTGCCGACCCGCTGAGCATTGCCGAAGTCATGCTGACCGCCACCGTCCGGGGCTTGCGCATCGCCACCACCCATCTCAACGTGACCCCGCTCGGCACCTCCACGGCGTACCAGCGGGAGAGCGCCGGCAAGCTGATCCGTCTGGCCCAGACACAAGCGCAGCAGGCTGGCGGCCTGCTGCTGGCAGGCGACTTCAACGCCCCGCGCGGCCGCGCCACCTTCGACCTGCTCACCGCGCACTTCATCGATGGCATACCGGCGCACTACACCAGCAGCATCGACGGCTCACTGCACCGCGCCGGAGACATTCCGTTCATGGTCGACGGGCTGTTCCACACGCCGGGCTACCGGCTGGAAAACGCCCGCCTGAGTACTGGCGTCTCCGACCATTGCGCTCTCAGTTGCCGCTTGAGCAAAGCCTGATGCGCCGTGGTACCGGCACCTATCCATAGGGCACTTGAAAACGGCTTGGGTTGCCGAGTGCCTCAATCGCCACCCACGGCGAAGTTGGGCAGGCTGTCCACCGGCTGGCTGAACTCGAAGGGAATCGACTCCAGGGCCAGGCCGACATTGCGCTGCACCACGAAATGCAGGTGCGGGCCGGTGCTGTTGCCGGTATTGCCCGAGCGGGCAATCGGCATGCCGGCGCTCACACGCTGCCCCTCGCGCACATTCACCGAGCCTTGCATCAGGTGCAGGTAGACACCCATGGTGCCGTCGTCATGCAGGATACGCACGAAGTTGCCGGACGGGTTGTTGCCGCGTCCGCTCTGGGCATTCTCGGTCTTCACCACCACGCCGGCGCGCGCGGCGACGATCGGCGTGCCCTCGGGCATGGCGATGTCCATGGCGTAGCGGCCCTTGGGCGTGAAATGGCTGTACTGCCCGTTGGCCCCCTGGGTCAGGCGGAACGGCCCGCCCTGCCAGGGCAGCGGGTACTGTTTCTGGGTCGGCAGCAAGCGCGGATCGCCCAGGGCGTAGCGCAGTTTCGGCGTGTAGCGCAGCGGCCTGGCCGGGTCCCGTGGCGCCAGCGTGGCCAGGCGGATCTGGCTGCGTGGCGGCAGGATCCAGTTGATCGGCTGCGCGGGCGCGCCCGTGGCATTGTCGACCTGCTCCAGCTTCAGCTCGACCTGCACGGGCGCGTACAGGTCGTTGCGCACCAGCAGGGTTTCCCCGGCCGCGTGCTTGCGCGTTTCCAGCTTCACCTGGTTGTCCAGGCGCTCGACCATGCGATCACTGAAGGTGAACACCTTGGCGCCGGGCGCGGCCTGGTCGCTATAGGTGACCACGCCATTGGCGTCGGTGTACTTGTAGATGGTCAGCGCGCTCGCCTGACAGGCGAGCGCGAGCAGCCCCATGAGCAATGCG
Organism: Phytopseudomonas dryadis; assembly: GCF_004327355.1. GTDB lineage: Bacteria > Pseudomonadota > Gammaproteobacteria > Pseudomonadales > Pseudomonadaceae > Aquipseudomonas > Aquipseudomonas dryadis. The sequence continues at coordinate 47,876 of NZ_QJUM01000033.1, read as the reverse complement.
ATGCGCCCTAGCATAACGACCCGGATACATTGATTTATTAAGTAATTGGCGAGCCAAGACTAGCAGCGTCCCGAACGCCGGGCGACTGCATCCTTGACGCTTTGCGACAACCGGCACAAGATCCGCCGCCATTGCGCTGCAGTCGGCACAAGAGCGCCATGCCAAAGCCTTCCATTCGACCTAAGTCCTAGGGGCAGAAGCGCTGCCAGGGACTAGACTGCCGCCCCCTTATACCCGCCTGTTTTCCGAGGTTTTGCATGTACCGTGATCGCGTGCGCCTGCCTGCGTTGCTGGACAAGGTAATGACGGCGGCCGATGCCGCCGCCCTGATCGAAGACGGCATGACCGTCGGCATGAGCGGCTTCACCCGCGCCGGGGAAGCCAAGGCCGTACCCCAGGCCCTGGCCGAGCGCGCCCGCCAGCGGCCGCTGAAGATCAGCCTGATGACCGGCGCCAGCCTGGGCAACGACCTCGACAAGCAGCTCACCGAGGCCGGCGTGCTGGCCCGGCGCATGCCGTTCCAGGTCGACAGCACCCTGCGCAAGGCGATCAACGACGGCACGGTGATGTTCATCGACCAGCACCTGTCGGAGACCGTCGAGCAACTGCGCAACCACCAGCTCAGGCTGCCGGACATCGCCGTGATCGAGGCGGTGGCCATCACCGAGCAGGGGCACATCGTGCCGACTACCTCGGTGGGCAACTCGGCCAGCTTCGCGATCTTCGCCAAACGGGTGATCGTCGAGATCAACCTGGCGCACAACCCCGACCTCGAAGGCCTGCACGACATCTACATTCCGACCTACCGGCCGACCCGCACGCCGATTCCGCTGACCCGGGTCGACGACCGTATCGGCGGCACGGCGATCCCGATCCCGCCGGAGAAGATCGTCGCCATCGTCATCAGCAACCAGCCGGACTCGCCGTCCACGGTGCTGCCGGCGGATAGTGAGACCCAGGCCATCGCCGATCACCTGATCGACTTCTTCAAGGGCGAGGTCGCCGCCGGACGCATGGGCAACAACCTCGGCCCGCTGCAGGCCGGCATCGGCAGCATCGCCAACGCGGTGATGTGCGGCCTGATCGAGTCGCCGTTCGAAGGCCTGACCATGTATTCCGAAGTGCTGCAGGACTCGACCTTCGATCTGTTCGACGCCGGCAAGCTGAGCTTCGCCTCGGGCAGCTCGATCACCCTGTCGGCGCGGCGCAATGCCGACGTGTTCGGCAACCTGGAGAAGTACAAGAGCAGGCTGGTGCTGCGCCCGCAGGAAATCTCCAACCACCCGGAAGTGGTGCGCCGCCTGGGCATCATCGGCATCAACACGGCACTGGAGTTCGACCTGTACGGCAACGTCAACTCGACCCACGTCGGCGGCACCCGGATGATGAACGGCATCGGCGGCTCGGGCGATTTCGCCCGCAACGCCCACCTGGCGATCTTCGTCACCAAGTCCATCGCCAAGAGCGGCGCGATTTCCAGCGTGGTGCCGATGGTCAGCCACGTCGACCACACCGAGCACGACGTCGACATCCTGGTCACCGAACAGGGCCTCGCCGACCTGCGCGGCCTGGCGCCACGCGAACGCGCCCGGGCGATCATCGACAACTGCGTGCACCCGGATTTCCGGGCCGCGCTGAACGACTACTTCGAACGCGCCTGCGCCCGCGGCGGGCACACACCGCACATCCTGCGCGAAGCCATGGAATGGCATATCAATCTGGAAGAAACCGGGCGCATGATCGCCAGCTGAGGCTGGAGGCTGGAGGCTGGAGGCTGGAGGCTGGAGGCGATTTTGCTCAGGCCCCGCCTCCGTCAAGCTTTTTCGTTCAGCCTCCAGCCTCTGGCGCTCTTATCGACTTCTGCCCCGTAGCCTGGGTTGAGCACAGCGATACCCAGGTGGCACATCCCCGGGTGTCGCTCCGCTCGACCCGGGCTACCAGGCTGAAGCTGGAAGAGGCTGAGACTGTGGCACAACGATGTAAAGGCCTTTCTTATCGCTTCGAGCTGCCTTTAGCCTTCTTCTATCCGATTACGCCCCGCCCGCTTGGCCCGATAGAGGGCCTGGTCGGCGCGCTCGAATACTTGCTCGCTGCGCTCCGCCGCCGCGAAGGCGCTGATGCCGCCGGACAGGGTGATGGTCACCCGCTCGCCACGGAAGTGGAACGGGCACGCCTCGATCGCCGCTCGCAGCGTATCCAGAAGCTGCAGGCCGCCGGCCATGGGCGTCGCGGGAAGCAGCAGGACGAACTCCTCACCACCGAAACGGGCGATGAAGTCGGTCTTGCGCAAACGCTTGAACAGTTCGCCGGCAATGATCTTCAGCACCTTGTCGCCGGCCAGGTGACCGAAGTCGTCGTTGACCCGCTTGAAGTGGTCGATATCCAGCACCGCCAGCAGCAACTCGCCGCCGTAACGCTGCCAGCGCGCCAACTCGAGCTCCAGGCGCTCGCTCCAGGCGGCGCGGTTGGGCAACCCGGTCAACGGATCGAGCAGGGCTTTCTGCCGCTGTTCTTCGAGGTGATCACGGAAGCCCTTGGCCTCCTGTTCCATGCTCGCCACGCGCTCGACCAGCGTCTGCAGGCGTTTGCCGACCAACTGTTCGCGCTCGTCGCGCTGGCGCTGATGCTGCTCCAGGGTGCCGAGCAGACCGCTGAGGCGGTTCTCCACCAGGCCCTTGAGACTGTCCAGGTCAGTGGCCTGCCGCACGCTGCTGTGCAGGCCGTCCACCTGCTGGCGCAGATCGTTGTCCAGTTCGCGAGCGGCATTGGCGGAGTCGGCGTAGTCGTCGTGGACGCCGCGCAGGTTGCCCTGGAAGGTCGCCAGGCGTTCGTTGAGCTGCTTGAGATAGCCCTCGAACTCGCGCTGGCCGACGTCGGCGATGGCCAGCATCAGCACGCCGAGATCGTCCAGCACCGGTACCAGCTCGTACATGTTCAGCCCGGCCTTGATGCGCTGGCGCAGCACATCGGCCTGGGCCTGGTGACGCTCGGGCAGGGGCAGCTCGTCGAGCAGACCGAGCAGCGTGTTCTCGACATGGTTGGCGATCACGCTGTAGCCGGGCTCCGGAACCGGCGGCAAGGCGTAGTGCGGATCGGCGTCGGTCAGTTGCGCGCCGGTCTCGGTCTCGGTCTCGGTCTCGGCTAGCTTCGCGGCATTGGCCGGCATCAGCAAGGCCGGCGACAAAGGCAGGCTATCCAGCGCAATCGTGGCGTGGCGTCCTGTGGTTGCAGCCTCGGGCACAGGCGTGACGATCCGTTCGGCGGCTGGCTCGGCCAACTGTTCGGCAGGCCCGGCCTCGGCAGCGGGCAGGCTTTCGCCCATGCCCGCCGGTACCTCGGCCGGAGCTGCGGCCTGAGCGGGCTGGGGCGCGGGGGGCTCGGGAAGACTCTCCGCTTGCGCCCCCGGCGGCGCCGGAGTGGCGGCATCGCGCGCGCCGAACAGACGCTCGATCAGGCCCGGCCGCTCCACCTGCTCGCGACCCAGAACGGCCAGGGCCTGCTGCTGCAACTGGCCCAGTTCGGCGAGCAGCGCCGGCAGTTCCCGGATCTGCCCGGCCCGGCCGTCGAGTTGCTTGGCGTAGCGCTTCAGCGGCTTGCGCACGTCGCCAGGCAGATCCATCTTGAGCAATTGCGTCACCAGGGCCGCAAGGCCGCCGGCAATCTGTCCGACACGCTGCTGGCGGCGCTGCTCGGAATCGAGCACGGTCTTTTCCAGCCGCGGGATCAGCGCGCTGAGGCCGGCATCCATGTCGTCACGGCGCAGGATCTCGCGCAGCTCCTGCATGCACTGGTCGACCGACTTGTCCGAGCCTTCGGCGGCCAGACTGCTGCGCACCAGGCCACGGCGCAGCAGGTCGATGCGCGCATCCCAGCGGCGCTCGAGCTTTTCCTGTTGTTCGATGCTGGACAGGTACTTTTCCCGCCAGCGCTGGGCGTCGTCGGCCATGCTCAGGGTTCTTGCACGCGGGGCGGTAACGGCGGGTTCAGCGCGTCGGGCAGACGGATTTCCACGGCCACCGGCAAGTGGTCGGAAATCGGCTGGGCCAGCACCTCGAAACGCTCCAGTTCCAGGCAGGGGCTGAGCAGGATGTGGTCCAGGCAGCGTTGCGGGCGCCAGCTGGGGAAGGTCGCCTCGATCTGCGGCGCGAGCAGGCCGAGATCGCGCAGCGGGGAATGCTCCAGCAGATCGCGGGCATGGGTGTTCATATCGCCCATCAGGATCTGATGGCGGTAGCCGCCAATCAGCTCGCGGATATAGGCCAGTTGCAGCGTCCGCGTGCGGGGCCCCAGGGCCAGGTGCATCATCACCACGGCGATGGCGTCATCGCCTTCGCCGATGCGCAGCAGGATCGCCCCGCGACCGGCGGGGCCGGGCAACGGATGGTCTTCCAGAAGGGTCGGGCGCAGACGGCTGAGCAGGCCATTGCTGTGCTGGGCGAAACGCCCGAGGTTGCGGTTGAGCTGCTGGTACCAGTAAGGAAAGGCGCCCAGGCGGGCCAGGTGTTCGATCTGGTTGATGAAGCCGGAGCGCATGCTGCCACCATCGGCCTCCTGCAGGGCCACCAGGTCGTAATCGCCGAGCAGGTGGCCGATGCGCTGCAGATTGCCGGCGCGGCCATTGTGCGGCAGCAGATGCTGCCAGCTACGGGTCAGGTAATGGTGGTAGCGCTCGGTACTGATGCCGACCTGGATGTTGAAGCTGAGCAAGCGCAGTCGTCCGTTTTCCGGCCAATCGCCGCTCAGCACGCAATCCGGGTTGACCTGCGGATCGCATAGGCCAACCTGTCGGGTACCGGATCGGCGACGTAACATGGCGGGATGCTCCGCTGCGGCCGTTTACTGGGTCGCGCGTTCTTTGCCGATCAGGTGATCGGCGACCTGCAGGGTCTGCTCCGGACCACCCGAGGAGGTGATGTCGAAGCGGTACTTGCCGTTGACGATCATCACCGGTACGCCATTGATCTGATAGGCCATGGCCAGTTTCTTGGCCTTCTCCATCTGGCTCTTCACGCCGAAGGAATTGAATGCCTTGAGGAAGGCATCCCGGTCGACACCCTGGGTGACGAGGAAGTCGGCCATTTCATCCGGCGTCGACAGCTTGCGGCCTTCCTGGTGAATGGCGCGGAACACGGCGCTGTGCAGCTTGTGCTCGACCTTCATGCTTTCCAGGGTGAGGAACAGCTGGCCATGAGCGTTCCATACGCCACCGAACAGGGCGGGAATGCGCACGAAGTTGACATCTTCAGGCAGCTTCTCGACCCAGGGATTCAGCGTCGGCTCGAACTGGTAGCAGTGCGGGCAGCCGTACCAGAACAGCTCCACCACTTCGATCTTGCCGGGCTTGGAGACAGGCACCGGGCTGCTCAGCTCGACATACTGCTTGCCGGCTTCGATATCGGCCGCATGGGCGGTCACGCCGAACAGGCTGGCACCTGCAAGAACGGCGGAAAGGATCAGATTACGCATGCTTGACTCCTAACAATGGGGATACTACGCGCAGCTTCGCTTCGACCGGTAGCCACACGGCAGGTTCCTGGCATTGTAGCGGGCTCGCCAACGAAAAAGGCGGTCAAGCCCGCCTTTTTCGTCACAGCAGAAGGACAGCTTCAAGCTAAGAGCAAAGCATCGATCTCATCTTCCGATCCGCTTTGTCTTGCCGCTTGAAGCTCGAAGCTGATTAGTGCAGCCCCTGCACATAGCTGGACAGCGCTTCGATGTCCTTGTTGCTCAGCTTGGCGGCGATATCGCGCATGACCATGCTGTCGCCATCGTTACTGCGGTTGCCCTCGCGGAAGTCGGTCAGTTGCTTGGCGATGTAGTCGGCGTGCTGTCCACCCAGATGAGGATAGCCCGCCGCGGCCAGCCCGGCGCCGTTCGGCAGGTGGCAGCCGATGCAGGCCGGCATGCCCTCGGCCAGCTTGCCGCCGCGGAACAGATCCTCGCCGCGGGAAACCAGCGCGGGGTCCGCAGCACCCACGCTCATCTTCTGGCTGGCGTAATAGGCGGCGACGTCGGCCATGTCCTGCTCGCTCAGGGGCTCCAGCATGCCGGTCATTTCCAGCACCACGCGGTTGCCCGCCTTGATGTCCTGCATCTGCTTGAGCAGGTAGCGCTCCCCCTGCCCGGCCAGCTTCGGGAAATTGGCGGCGGGGCTGTTGCCATCCTGGCCATGACAGGCACCGCAGACGACGACCTTTGCCTGGCCAGCTGCAGCGTCGCCAGCGGCCTGGGCTCCCCCGGTCATGCTCAGGGTCAACAGCAGACTCACGATTGTTTTGTTCATCAGCTAATCCAACTACGGCTAAGAGAGAAGAGTTATGAGCCGGGCGTACTCTCGGCCATCCAGCGGATGGCAGCTCGGTAATCCTCGGCCGTGCAATCCATGCACGAACCACGGGGCGGCATGGCGTTCAGCCCCCGGGTGACGTTCTCCACCAGCACGTCCAACCCTTTGCCCATGCGCACCGCCCAGACAGCCTGGTCGCCCCTTCGCGGCGCCTGCGGCAATTGCCCTTCATGACAGGCCGCACAGGCACGGGCATAGATCGCCTGCGCACCCTGCTCGGCCTGAGCATCGAGACAAAACAGCAACACACCGCCAGCGAGCAACGTTCTTATCATCAGATCGGCCTCATCATGAGGACGGGGCGGCTTCTACGAGCCGATCACCCGGATCCATGCGCTACAACCGTGCTGCGGCCAACCTATAAGCACACAAAACATATGGCATTATATACCGGCACCGGTGAAACGGAAACGCACCCGGCTCCCGCCAGCCCAGGCATGACGGGCTGCGCGCATATGTCGCAAGGGGGCCGCGGCATGACCCTGCAATCACCTCTCAGCGTAGAAGCGCCAGGCGACAATGGCCATTGCCGGGAGCAAGATCGCCTGTCGATCGAACGGCCGCCAGCCGTCGACATCACGGCGATGCGTCAAGCACGGCCCTGTGCGGGCCGTGACGAATGGAAACGGCGGCGCCTTTGCAGCCCCCTCGTCATCAGCGCCCCCCACGCGCGAGCGCCAGCAAGACCCCGAAGCCGACCAGCAGCCCGCCGAAGGCGCGGTCGATCCAATGGCGCACGGCCAGCAGCCGTTCGCGCACGGTGCCCGCCGAGAAGCACAGCGCCACCAGGCCGAACCAGGCCATGTGCGCCACCGAGATGAAGGCGCCATAACCGATCTGTACCGCCAGCGGCGTATCGGGCCGCACCACCTGCACGAACAGACTGACGATGAACACCGTGGTCTTCGGGTTCAGCGCATTGCCCAGGAAGCCGGTGCGCAGCGCCGCCCGATCCGACAACGACGCCAGCGTGCCATCGGCCTGGGCGCCGCCGGGCCTCGCACGCAACATCTTCACACCCAGGCAGATCAGATAGACGGCGCCGACCAGCTTGATGGCGTTGAACAGCCATGGCGATTGCTGGATCAGCAGGCCCACGCCCACCAGGGTGTAGCTGACATGCACCAGCACGCCCAGCCCGATGCCCAGGGCGGTGAGCATGCCGGCGCGGCGCGACAGCATCAGGCTGTTGCGCGTGACCAGCGCAAAGTCCGGCCCCGGGCTGATGACGGCGAGCAAGGTAATCGTGATGACAGCTATCAATTCGGTCATGGCGTATCCTATCGAGAAACGACGAAACGGCACGATGCTACCGACGACAAGCCCCGATGAATAACGATGTTTCCTGACGATAATGGTGAGCCTGGCTCACCATCTGCCGATACGCGACTACCCTCGCTGCTGGCGCTGCGCTGCTTCGCGGCGGCGGCCCGGCTGGAGAACTTCAGCCGGGCCGCCGCCGAGTTGCACCTGACCCATGGCGCGGTCAGTCGCGCTGTGCGCCTGCTCGAAGATGAACTGGGCGTGGCGCTGTTCGAGCGGCGCAGCCGACGCGTGTTCCTGACCGCTGCCGGCCGTACCCTGGCGCGGGCGGTGGACGATGGCCTGGAACTGATGCGCCAGGCCGTGGGCGAATTGCGCGCCAGCGCCAGCCGGGAACAGCGCTGGGTACTGTCGTGCGAGCCGACGCTGCTGATGCGCTGGCTGATCCCACGCTGGCCGGACTTCCAGGCCCGCTGTCCGGGCATCGACGTGCACCTGGTTGCCGGCGGCGGGCCGTTCTCCTTCGGTAGCGGCATCGACCTGGCCATCCGTCGCGACGACTTCCCCTGGCCGGACACCTACCACACCGAACCATTGTTCGCGGAGCAGGTCGGCCCGGTCTGCCGTCCAGACAAAGCGGCGGCCTGGTTTTCTGCGAAGAAAGGCGGCGCCGTGCTGCGGGCTGGCGCCCCTCGCCTGCACACGCACACGCGTTCGGGGGCCTGGCAGGAATGGGCCACTGCTGCCGGGCAAGCCATGCCCGACGCGCCAGGGCAGACCTTCGAGCACTTCTATTTCAGCTTGCAGGCCGCCGTGGCCGGCCTGGGTGTGGCCATCGGCCCCTGGCATCTGGTGCGCGACGATCTGGGCAGCGGCATGCTGGCCGCGCCACTGGGTTTCGTCGAGGATGGTTCACGCTACTGCCTGTTGTCGCCACAGCCATTGCAGCTCGACAGCCCCCAGGCACACTTGCTGGCATGGCTGCGGGCGATGGCCTGAGCCGGAAACGCCACATGGGTGCGGCAGAGCCAATGCCGATCGGATGAGGGGAGGTCGTCCCACCGCCCATTGCGGGGGAAGCAGGCTTTTTGCAGAAGCACCGAGCTCGGCGCGATGCGATCGTGGCCTTCCCAGAAAATCTGCGGGCGACCAGCGATCGCCGCGGGGGCGCGGCTCCTACCGGATTGCAGCAAGCCTGCGTTCGGGTAGGAGCCGCGCCCTCGGGGCGATGGACGGCGGCCATCCCACAAAACCAGCGGTGTGACAGCAATCGCCGCGGGGTCGCGGCTCCCACAGGGCCAGGGCAAACCGCCGTTTTGCGAGCCCAATGCCTAACTGAATGGCATCAGGCATTGCCCCTTTTTTTCGTTCGCCCGATATCAGGCCTTGCAGCTGGCCGGTGCCCAGTCACCCATGTCCGGGTTGTTGCACACGTCGCTGACCAGGGTGCGGCCACGACTGGCCACCTGCTGGCTTTCCTTCTGCTTGGCCTGGGCCTGCTGCAGCGACTGCTCGGTGGTGATGACTTCCTTGGTCACCTTGGCCGTGGCCACCGGCTTGGCCGCGGTCGCCACCTTGGTGGCTTCCGCGCGCGCGACGCCGACGCTTTGCAGATCCTTTTCGTAGGCCTGGGTGTAGGTGCTGATGTTCTCGCCGGTACGACCGTCCACCTTGGCCAGCAGGGCATTGGTTTCGCTCAGACCGCTGACGATTTCCGCCAGGCGCTTGCGGCCATCGGCGTCGCTGACCTTGTTCGCCTTGCGGTCGGCGCGCAGCTGGGTGAAGGCCTGCTGGTAGCAGCTCTGCGCGGCACTGGCGTAACGGATGTTGCGGTCGATGGCCTGGTTGTTGGTGTCGATGTCGGCGGCATAGGAGGCCAGGCGCGCATTGTCGTCGCTGATCTGCTGCTGACGCTGGTTGTAGTAGGCCACCGCACCGCCGGCCAGGGCGCCGCCGGCTGCGCCGATGGCGGCATTGCGGCCACGCTTCTCGTCATCGACCAGGGCACCGCCGATGGCGCCCATCAGGCCACCTGTGACCGCGCCGATCGCGATGCTGCGGCTCATCGCTTCATCCGAACTGCGCAGTTGCTGGACGGGTTCGTAGCACTGCGGGAAGTACTCGACCTTGGTGGTCGCCGCGACCTGGGAGCTGGGCGAGGACAGGCTCGCGCAGCCGGTCAGCAGGACACCGGTGCAAGTGACTGCGGAAAGCAGCGCAGTGCGTATCGAGGAAAAAGCGGGGGCCTTGTTTGGATTTTGCATTGTCGTCGATCTCGTACTTGAGTGAGGGTTTATTCCATTCAGGCCGGGTCATGTGACAACGGCCTGCTTGATCACGGCCAAGGCCGCCAGAATTCCTTTTTAAGCCAGTCCCGGTCAAGTGTCTGTGACCTGGCGTCCATTACCGCCAGCCTCATGGGGCCAGCAGCTCCTTGAGAATCGCATCCGCATCGGCCTTGCGGTTCTTGCGGTATTCCCCGACATGGCGAACGAACAGCGTAGCCCGGGTCACCAGACTTTTCCCCAGCACCGGCTTACGCGCCAGTTCTTCCTTGGTGCGCTGGAACTGCGCCTGGATCACCGCATTGCTGTAGCGCGTACCGTTGGCCAGGTTGTCGATGTAGATCGCCAGGGCGCCGTCCAGGGCGCTGCGCCCGTTGGCCATCGCCGCCTCGAACAGTTTCGCCGAAGCTTCGTCCTTGGCGCTGCGCGCCTGGTCACGACTGGTCTTCAAATTGGTCAGGCGGATGTTGTAGTTGTTGATCGTCTCGGCCACCAGCGCCGCCGACTGGATCAGGTTGCCCGCGGCATCCTCGCGCTGCTTGGCGATCAGCGAGACGCTGCGCTTGAGCTCCTCGTTGACGATGGACAGGCGATTCTTCAGCTGTGGATCGTCGCTGTTGGCGATCAGCCCATCGAGCAGTTTGGTGGCGTCCTGATCCTCCTCGATCTCGTCGGTGAGCGTACTCACCCGTCCTTCGTCCTTCCATTGCGCAAACAGTTCCTTGTAGCGCGAACGCGGCGCCGACAGCGCCCCGATGGACACGCGAAAGCCGGTGGTTTCGTTGCGCTGTTCGCTGCCATCGGCGGCGAACAGCGGGTACTCGCGACGCATGCCGGTGAACAGCGTCATCTCGCCTTCCAGGTAGTTGCCACCCTTGACCACGAAGCCGCCGTAGGTGCCCTGGCGGCGCCCGGCATTCACCAGCTGGAAGGACTCCTGCACCATCTCCGCGGCGTTGCCGATGACGTCGAACAGGCCGATCGGGTTGGGCTTCTTCAGGCCGATCGGCAGCAGGCGCGCATTCTGCCCGGTGCCGCCGGCAACCTGGTTGAACACCGCCCACTCGCTGAGCGGGCCATCGCTGTCGCTGCCTTCGTCCTGGCGCGGAAACAGCCGGGCTTCCAGTTGCTGGCGACTGACCGCATGGCCGCCGCGCGCGGCATACTCCCACTCCACTTCGGTGGGCAGGCGCACGAAACCCTGGCCGCCGTCGTCCTGGCTGCCGCCGCGACCGCTGACCGGCAGCAGCTCGCGATGGTGCTTGAGCAGCCAGGCGCTGTAGACGGCGGCGAAGCGTTCGGCCTCGAAGCGCGACAGGTTGACCTTGGGCAGGCGCCCGGCCATGCCCGCAGGGGCTTCGCAGGCCGGCGCCTCGCCCTCGCCGGCCAGCGCTGGCGCCTGGGCCATGACCAGATCGTACTGGCGCTGGGTCACCTCGTACTTGCCGATGAAATACAGCATCGGCTTGAGCGGCGTGACCCCGTCGGCCTTGGGCAGTTCGCTCTTTACCTTGGCCTGCCAGTCCTTGGACAGGTCGTTCAGGGTGAACTGGCCATTGATGTAGTCGCGCCGGTAGCCGGAGATGAAGGATTGCTGATAACCCGGCTCGCCCTCGCTGAACGGATACCCCAGGTTGACCTCACGGTCGTCCAGCGAGCCCTTGGCCAGTACGTAGACGTGACGGAACAGCATCTGCCCGTCGCAGGGCAGCGGCAGGCTGACGTCGCCCTTCAGCGGCTTGGGGTTGTACAGCGGGTCCGCCTCGGGCTCGGCCCAGGCAGCGCCCGCGACACACGACAGGGCCACGGCGGCGCTCAGCAGCTTATACATGACGCAATCCTTCCGACGCTTCCAGATACGCTGCCCGCCAGCCGCCCCCGGCCGCCGCCAGCATGCAGCAGAACAGGGTCGCCAGCACGGCCAGCAAATAGTGGGACAGCAACAGTCGGCAAGCATATTCGCCCGCGGCGGACTGGAACAACAGGTTGAGGCCACTGGACGCCAGCCCGTACAGCACGGCCGACAGCAACAGGCTGGCGAGGCCAGTGTACAGCGCCTGCAGCACCACGAATGCGACCAGCGCCACAGCCGGGAAGCCGAGCAGGCGCAGCACCGCCAGCTCGTGGCGCTTGCGCTCCACCGCGCCCAGGGTGCTGGCGGTCAGCGCCGCGAAGGCGCCGGCCAGCGACAGGCAGGCCACCGCCCAGAACACCCAGGACAGGTTGCGGCTCAGGCTGCGCACCTGGGCCACCGCCTCGGCCTGGGTCACCACCGCCTGCTGCTGCGCCTGGAAATGGCGGCGCAGGCTTTCCACCGCATCCAGGTCGCGGGCATACAGACGAAATCCGGGATAGACCCGCTCACGCCCGTCCTCGGCGACCCGGCCCGACCAGCCGAAGGCCGCCACCGCCAGCCCGTCGCGATAATCCTCCACCGCTTCGAGCAGGCTCAGCGGCGCGAACAGGCCGTCGCGGGCGAACGCTTCCAGCGGCAGCACCGCCTGGATGCGCAGGGTCGTTCGCGCGTACTGCGGCTGGCCGCCGACGCTACGACCGAATGCCGCCTCGAGCGAGTCGCCGGCCACCACTCCCAGTCGTTCCGCGGCGCTCTGGCTGAGCAGCACGCTATTGTCCTGCCGCGGCGCCGGCAGGTCGCCGAGCAGGGGATCGCCAGCAGCGGTTGGCAGCATCTCCACGGTGAGGTTGCGCGCGGCGCCCTGCAGCTCGGCGGTGGCGGCGATCTGCCGGGGCCGCGCGATGACGAAGGCGACATCGTCGCGCGCCGCCAGGGCGGCAATGGCCTGGCGGCTGTAGCGCGCCCCGCCGAGGGGAATGATCTCGCGCACGCCGGGGTCGCGCTCCAGGCGCTCGGTGAGGGTGGTGACCAGGCCGAACTTGAGACCGAACAGCACCAGCAGCGGCGCGATCACCGCCGCCAGGGCCAGGATCGCGCACAGCGACAGGCGCGCATCGCAGCGGTAATCCTGCCAGGCCAGGCGCATGAACAGGCGCAGGCGCATCAGGCGTGCTCCGCCAGACGCGCGGTCACGCCGCCGTCTGCGCGGCGCTGCACGGTCAGGCGCAGCGGGGTCAGGCCGTAGCGTTCGGCCAGCGCCTCGTCGTGGGTGGAAATCACCAGGCACAGGTTGCGCGCCGTCGCCTGCTCCACCAGCAGTTGCATCACCCGTTCGGCATTCAGCGGATCGAGGGCGGCGGTGGGCTCGTCGGCCAGCACGATGGCCGGCCGGTGGGCCAGGGCCCGGGCGATGCTGACCCGCTGGCGCTGGCCGACCGACAGCCGCCCCGGCTGGCGCTGGAGCAGGTCGTCGATGCCCAGTTGACTGGCCAGTTGCTCGATGGCGCCGTCGTCGGGCAGCCCGAGCAAGTCGCGGGGCAGGCGGATATTGCCGCGCACATCGAGAAAGCGCAGCAGGCCGCCGGTCTGCAGCACGTAACCGAAGGCCCGCGAACGCAGCCTGGCCAGTTGCTCATGGCGACCGAGGCGCCACAGTTCGGCCAGGTCGAGGGCGTGTTCGCCATCCTGCCAGTGCAGCGTACCGCCGGGGTCGGGCGACAGCGCCAGGGCCAGCAGGTCGAGCACGGTGCTCTTGCCGCTGCCGCTGGCGCCGATCAGGGCGATGCGCTGCCCGGCGCGCAATTCGAGGCGGGGAATTTCCAGGCAATAGCCTTGCCCGTCCGCCCCGCGGGTCTTGCTGAGCGCGCCGATACTGAGCATCAGGGCAGGGTCGACAGGGGCACGCGGTACAGCGCGTCGCCCGGTGCCGCATCGCCGAAACGTACCCAGTTGGCGGTGTCGTTGTGGAAGGTCTCGTACAACTGGATCTTCGAATCCAGCTCGTCGATGAAGTCTTCCTGCTCCGCCACACTGAGCGACAGCCACAGATCCTGGCTCATGTTCAGCGCCTTGCTGCGATACGGCAGGTCGTCCAGGTACTCCCCGAGAATGCCGCTCTGCGCCAGGTTGTCGCCCTTGACCAGGCCGGACGGATCACGGCTCATGTGGGCGCTGGCGCTGGCGATTTCCTGGAAGAAGTCCTTGGGCGAGCTTTGCGTGCGCCGCGCCGCGTCGACCACCATGCGCAGCGCCTGCTGCAGGTCGTTGAGTTGTAGCTTGGTCAGCAGCACGCAGACCTGGAACGCCGGCAGCGCCGGATCGGTGATGTCGCGGTCGGAGGTCCAGGCCGTGACCACCTGGGGCGCGCGAACCTCGCTCTGGTGGCCGAGGAAGTCCATGTGCATGGCATAGCCGACCGCGGCGGACTTGGCCGCGATGCTCGAGCCGCCGGTGGGCTCCGGCAGGCTGTTGTCGTTGCGCACCTGATGCACCAGGTCGGCGAAGGCGCTGCCGATTTCGGCAACGCTGTCGCCGAAGGTCTTGACGTCGCCGCCCGCCACCGGAATGTACAGATCGCCGATGCGCGGGTTGGCATCGGCGGTCAGGCTGCGGTACTGCTGCTCGGCGAAACCGTGGTTGCGCTTGCCGGCTTCGGTCTTCAGGTGCAGGGCATAGATCTTGATCTGCTTGCGCAGGGCCGCCTCGCGCACCTCGGCCTCGTTCATCCGCGTGCTCCCGAGCGGGTCGCTCTTGCGCAACGCGCCGGCATCGCTGACCAGCAGGATCAGGCGCCCGCCGTAGCCGTTCCAGTCCATGCCATCGACCGCTTCCATGATCCCGGCGAAGGCGTCCTCGTTGAAGTCGTGGCTCGACACGCCGGTGGCCTTGATCTGCTGCGCCAGCTGCAGGAAGCGTTCGGGATCGCGGCCCTCCTCCAGCGACACCAGGGTCTTGGCGGTGTACTCCAGGCCCGGGGTCTTGTCGGTATTGCTGCGGAAACCGACCATGCCGAAGCTGACGCTGTCCAGGTCGCCACGGCTGGCGATCTGCCCCTGCAGTTCGTGCACGACGTCGCGTACCCGGTCGATGTAGGGCTGCATCGACACCGAGGTATCCACCACCAGCACGATGGCGGTGCGGAAGGCGTCCGGCCTGGCCACCGGCGGGCCGTCGCCACGCACCTGCGGGGTGTTGCCCGGGTCGATGGAGGCGATGTTGAGCAGTTGCAGCGGCTGGCCGCTGGCGTCGAAGGTTTCCGCGGACGCGAAGATCGGCAGCAGGTAGAACTGATCCTGGGGCACCGCGCTGTCGCCGGGCTCGACCGCCACCACGTTCTGCGCCGAGCCCTCGAGCGCTTCACGCAAGGCCTCACGGGCGCGCGCCGGCTCGGCCAGCAGTTGCTCCAGCGCCGAGGCATCGCGCACGAACATGACCGGTGCGCGCCCGGAGCGCTCGGTGAACTTGAGCACCAGGCTCTGCTTCCAGTCGCTGACCGTATCGGCCGGCATCCAGCCATCACGACGGCCATCGCTGGCGGCGCCGACCTGCACCCAGGGCTGGCCATTCACCTCCTGGCGGGCATACACGTAGAACACCGAGAACGCCGGCACCTCCTTGCCGCCACTGGCACCGGCGGCGTCGACCAGTTGCGCCCCCGGCTTGGTCAGCACGCGCTGGAACAGGGTCTTCTTGCCGCTCATCAGCAAGGGTCGCTGGCCACCGTCCGCCGAGTCATCGGCGCCGCCGGCCACACTCGTGGCAGCGCCCTGTTCCGTGTCGATCCGAGCGATCGGCGGGGTGTCGCCAGCCTGTTCCGAAGTGCCGCTGAACAGCCAGTAAGCGCCGCCCGCCAGGAGCAGAACGGCGGCCAGGGAGGCGCCCAGGATCAGCGGCGTCCTGCTCGAGCCGGCATGGCCCTGGCGTACCGCAGCGGCCAGCGGCGACGGCTGGGACGGCGCCGCCCGTGCGGGCTGCGCCGGCTCGGCGGCGGGCGCATGGGTCGGCACCTCGATCGACACGGCCGCCAGCGGCGCCGGGGTGATGGCGGTCGGCGCCTCGGCGCTGGCCGGCAGCACCAGGGGCTGGAAGCGCGTGGCGTCAGCGTCGTCCTGATCGCCCGGCGCGGGCACGGCCAGGGCATCCAGCGCGGCGATCAGTTGCTCGGCATTGGCGAAACGATCGTTGGGGTCCTTGGCCAGCAGGCGTTCGAGGATCGGCTGATAGCGCCCATGCACCATCGGCAGTTCCGGCAGCGGCTCGGTGAGGTGGGCCAGCACCGTCGACAACGAATCGGTACCCACATAGGGCAGCTTGCCGGTGAGGATTTCATACAGCACCACGCCGACCGCGTAGAGGTCGGCCCGGCCGTCGATGTCCAGCCCGCGGGCCTGCTCGGGGCTCATGTAGCTCGGCGTGCCCACGGCGAAGCCGGCCTGGGTGAACTGGGTGCGATCATCCAGGGCCTTGGCGATGCCGAAGTCGCTGAGCACCGCGGTGCCATCGGCGCGAAACAGGATGTTGGCCGGCTTGACGTCGCGGTGCACCATGCCCTGGGCGTGGGCATAACCCAGGGCCGAGGCGATCTGGCGCAGCCAGACCAGGCCCTGCTCGACGCTCAGACCGGCGCTGATGCGCTCCTTGAGCGTGCCGTTGGGCAGGTACTCCATGGCCATGTAGTACAGGTTGCCGACGTTGCCGATGTCGTGGATGGTCACCGTGTTCGGGTGCGACAGCCGCGCCAGGGTTCTGCCCTCGCGCAGGAAGCGCTCGCAGAAGGTCGGGTCGGCGGCCAGGGCGGCCGCCATGACCTTGAGCGCCACCTTGCGCTCGAGGGAGCGCTGGGTGGCCAGGTAGACCACGGCCATCGCGCCGTCGCCCAGCTCGCGTTCGATGTCGTACCCCGGTATTTCCATATCCATGCTGGTGGTCTTCCGAGGCCGCCCCGGGAGTGCCGGGCGCGGCGGGTATTGGGATGATTGGCGGATCGGCTCAGGAGGCCTTGATCACGACGGCGGTAATATTATCCGGGGCACCCCGTGTCAGTCCAAGGTGCACCAGGCTGCGCACCATCTGGTAGGGGTCTTCGTGGGCCAGCACCTCGCGCAACTCGTGGTCGTCGACGGTCTTGTTCAGGCCATCGCTGCACAGCAGGAAGGTGTCGCCCGGGCGCACCTCGAAGCGCAGCGCCTCGAGTTGCAGGTCATCCTGCACGCCCAGGGCGCGGGTGACGATATTGGCCATGGGGTGATGGCGCGCCGCCTCGTCGTCGAGCAGGCCGCTGTCGATCAGTTCCTGCACATAGCTGTGATCGCGGCTGAGCGGCTGCAGATCGCCCTTGCGTAGGCGATACAGGCGGCTGTCGCCGGCCCACAGGCACAGGCCTTCGTCCCCGCGCGCCGCGAGCAGCACCACGGTGCTGCCCATGGTGCCGACGCCGCGTTTCTCCGCCTCGGCGCGCACCAGCGTATTGACCTGATCGAGGGTATCGACCAAAGCCCCCTCGTAGGTGCTCAGAACCGCGCTGGGCGGCAGGGCGCGCAGGCTGTCGATGATCAGGCTGCTGACGTAATCGCCACTGGCGTGCCCGCCCATGCCGTCGGCGACGGCCCACAGGCCGTTGTCGGCGGCGTCCAGACAGGCGTCCTCGTTGATCTGCCGCACCATGCCGACATGGGTGTGGCTGGCGGAGCGGTACTGGGTAACCCTGGACGGACTCATGCCTGGCCCTCGCCGTGTTCGCTCAACAGGCTGCAGAACGCCTGCGCCGGCGGCATGCCGGCAAAGCGCACCAGGCCCGGCGCCACGCGCTCGGAACCGCGCCCCCACCACAGGCTGGCGCCCTGCCAGCCCTGCTGCATGAGCGCCAGGCCGCGCGCGGCCGCCGTGTCGGCCGGCCAGACCAGGCCGCCACTGGCCTCGCTGCGTACCGGCAGAGCGTCCAGTAGCAGCGGGCTGCCGAGTTCGCCGACGCCCCGCTCGAAGGCCTCGACCTCGGCGTCGGCCTCCAGGGTCGAGAGCAGCAGGTTCTCCGCCCGCTCGAACCAGTCCTCGGCGGCACCGAGCAGGTGGCCGAGATCGCTGTGCACCGGCAGCGGCAGGACGATGGTCAGGGGGAAATAGCGGCCGACGCGATCGACGCTGGGCATCATCACCCCGGTGAACGCCTGCTCGCCGAGCAACCCCGGGGCCACGGCGAAACGCCACAGCGGGCTGACCAGATAGGCTTCCAGCCAGGCCTCGCCCAGGGTCTGCCGGCTGGCCGACAGGCCGGCGGTGAGCCAGGCGTCCCAGGCCTCGATGAAGCCCGGCGTCAGGCCGCGATGGATGAAGTCGCCACGCACGGCCAGTTTGCCGTAGAAACCAGGAGTACTCACAAACGCTCCGGCAGGCTGAAGCCGCTGACGACCTGTCGGCGGAATGGATTGAACGCGCTGCTGGCGCGCAGCTCGCTGGAAATGCTCAAATTGTCGATGCGCATGCGCAGGGTGAAGCGATCGGGCGAACTGCCCTGGCTCAGATCCGACTGGTCGAGCAGGCGGAACCAGGCCCAGGGGCCTTCCAGGGTGATGCCGGAGCGGCCGGTCACCGTCGGCGGCGACACGTTCAGGCGCACCACGCCGATGCCATTGGCGCTCGGCCACTGCATGGCCACCGGCCGGCTCGGGCCATGGTCGTAGCTGAACTGCTGGCCATCGAGATCCATCTGGAACTGCTCGATGCTGCTGTCCATGGTCACCGGCTTGAGCTCGAAGCGCACCATCGGCTGGGTGCCGCCGGAGCGGAAGAAGGCCTCGCGGATGGCCGCGGCGCGCTGGAAAGTCTGCAACACGCCGGCGCCGATGCCGAGCTTCTGCGCGGCGCCCGGCTGCCAGCGCCAGTTGCTCGCCGAGGTATCGACGTAGGGTTGCAGGTACTTGCGGAAGTAGTTGTCCATCACCCCGCCCTGGCCGAAGAAGTGACCGAAGTCGTCCAGGGTGGCGTCGCGGCTGCTGTTGCGATCCAGCGGGTAGCGTCCCGCCAGGGACTGCCGGTAGACCGACACCACTTCACTCATCCAGGCCGCGTTCAGCTGGTTGCGGATGCCGCCCATCATGGTGCCGGTGGTCGAGCTGACCACCGACTTGAGGAAGCCCTGCACCAGCGGCGGTTGCCGTTCGGCACTCAGCCTGACCTGATCCGCCGCGGCCGTCGCCTGGTTGCGCGCCTCGCCGAGCAGGGCATCGCCACTGGCGCCGCTCATGGCGCTGACCTGCACATAGAGGGCGTTGAGGTCCTCGAGCAGGGCATCGATGGCCGGGCTCTGGCCATCGCTCTCTTCCACCAGGCTGTTGAGCTCGGCGAAGTGCGCGGTGATCGGATCCATCTCCGGCGCCAGGGCCGCGCCCGCCCCTTCTTCGGCCTGGCCGACCAGGGAACCGAGTTGCTGCTTGAGGCGGTCGACGGTATCGCCGCCGCGCTCCTTGAGCTTCTCGGCGACCAGCCGTTCTTCCTTCTGCAGGTCGGTTTCCCTGGCCACGGCCTGCAGCAGCTTCTTCAGCGGCGAAGACGGCCCCGAGAGCACGCGCAATACGTCCGCCGCCTGGGCCACGCTGGTCACCGGCACGAAGTCGATATCGGCCAGCAGCGCGTCCCACTGGCGCATGTAATCCTGTACGTAGAGACGACGCACTTCCAGGGCCAGTGCGGCGGCGTTCTGCCCGTCGTCCAGGCTGCGGCCCAGGACCCACTGCTCTTCGGCCAGGGTGCCGGCCTGGCTGACACTGCCGGTGAGGAAGGCCTCGCGGTAGCCGCGCTGGGTGTAGAAACCGCTCAACGGCTCGTTGAGCGGCTTGCCGCTCTTGCGCGTCAGCACCAGCGCGGCGTCGCGCCCGGCGGCTTCGCTGATGCGGAAGTCCGCCAGGCCGGCCGGCAGCTTCTGCCGCTTGACCCGGTCGTAGGCGCGCTGCGCCACGGACAGCCGTTGCAGTTGCCGGCGCACGTCTTCGATCAGCCGTTCGTCGAGGCGCACCACCGGCGGCTGGCGGTCGTACAAGGCGGCCAGGTGCTCGGCCAGGGCCTCGCGCTGTTCGGGCAGCAGGTCCCGCGGCAGGCTGCGATCCCAGTCCAGGGCGATCCAGGCCTTGATGAAGTCGGCGTCGTAGTGATCCGGCTCGCCGAGCATCAGGTAGGCCTTGAGGCCTTCGTAGAGGAAGTCGGAATTGCCGCCGGCGCGCAACTGTTCCTCGAGCCGCGCCAGCACCCGCGGCGCCATGACCGCGATCAGCAGCTTGCGGTAGACGCTGGAGGCTTCCGCGTCGAGCATGTCGCCCTGGTACAGGCCGTAGCCCCTGGCCCAGCTCGGCGCACCGCCACTGACCCCGCGAATGGCATTGAGCAACGGTTGCACCGCGAGCACGTCGCGCTGCGCCGGGCTCAGCGCCTGCAGCTCGCCGCGCAGCGGCTGCACCCGTGCATCGACGGCGGCGATATAGGCCTGGTTGGCGCGGAAGCTGGCGAACCACACGGCGGCGGTGCCGAGCACCAGCACCACGCTGGCGGCGATCACCCCGCGGGCCAGCCAGCGCTTCTGCCGCTCGACCCTGGGGTTGGCGCCGACCAGGCCGCGCTCGCCGAACACCACGTCACGCAACAGGCGCTCGATGAAGTAGCTGCGCCCGCTGCCGGTCTGCCGCGCCAGGTGCTGGCGGTCGAGGCTCATGCTCTGCGCCATGGCGCCGATCAGGCGGTCGATCGGGCTGCCTTCCTGGGTGCCGCTGGTCAGGTAGACGCCGCGCAGCAGCACCCGCTCCTCATAGGGGTTGGGCTTGAACACGCCATCGAGAAAAGCGCCGAGCGCATCGCGCAGGGCCGCGAACTGCTGCGGGAAACCGTAGATCAGGTCGCGCCGGGCGGGATCGCGCTCCTGCTGCAGGCGCTCGACCAGGCGCTCGTTGAGGCGCTGCTCGAGGGCGTCGAACTCACTGCCGAACACCTGCAGCGGGCCTTCGGCGCTCTTGCCGTCGTCGAGAGCGAAGGTCATGCCCCAGACCTGGGCACGCTCCTCCTTGCTCAGGCCGTCGAAGAACTCCATGAAGCCGGGCACCAGGTCGAGCTTGGTCAGCATCACGTACACCGGGAAGCGCACGCCGAGCTGGGTATACAGCTCCTGCACCCGCGAACGGATGGCCACGGCATGGGCGGCGCGCTCGCTGTCACTGCCCAGCAGCAGGTCGGACAGGCTGATGGCGACGAAGGCGCCATCGATGGGGCGGCGCGAACGCTGCTTCTTCAGCAGGTCGAGAAAGCCCAGCCAGGCGGCCTTGTCCACCGCCGCGTGACTGTCCTGGGTGGTGTAGCGCCCGGCGGTGTCGAGCAGCACCGCCTCCTCGGCGAACCACCAGTCGCAGTTGCGCGTGCCACCGACACCGCGCACGGCGCCAGCACCCATCTGCTCGGCCAGGGGGAAGCGCAGCCCGGAATTGGCCAGCGCGGTGGTCTTGCCCGAGCCGGGCGGGCCGATGATCACGTACCAGGGCAGCTCGTACAGGTTGCGCCGCTCGCCGCCGCCGAGCTTGGCGCGCTTGAGCAGCGCCAAGGCTTCGTCCATGCGCTGGCGCAGGGTGGCCAGCTCCTCGGCGGTGGCCACGCTGGTCGGGTCCGGCGCCACTTCGACCAGCCCCTGCATGACCTTGGCCGCATTGCGCCGCGCCTGGATGATGCGCATCACCCGCCAGGCCGCCCACAGGGCGAACAGCAGGATGATCAGCACCCAGCGCGCGGTGCTGCTGGCCAGCGGCTCGAAGCCGCCGATGGCGATCAGCGGCCCAACGAACCAGATCACCAGGCTCAGCGCCAGCAGACCCAATACCGGCATGACCCAGCGGGCCATGAAACCGAACAACGCCTTCACTCGACGCCCTCCGCAAAGACTGTGATTTCGACCCGGCGGTTACGCGCGCGGCCCTCCGCCGTATCGTTCGAGGCCACCGCCTCGGTGTCGCTGCGGCCCTCGGCACGGAAGCGCGCGGGCTGGCCGCTCTTGGCCGCCAGCACGTCCATCACCTGCTGGGCGCGATCCTGCGACAACTTCCAGTTGGACGGATAACGCAGGGTGGCGATCGGCCGGTTGTCGCTGTGCCCGGTGACCAGCACCTGGCCGTTGACCTGACGGATCGCCTCGGCGATGCGCAGCAGCAGCGGCTGGAAGTCATCGGCGATCGAGGCGCTGCCGGAGGCGAACAACTGGTCGCCGCGGATGGTCACCACGGAACGGTCGACGGCATCCTCCACCGCGACCTTCTGCGCGCGGATCTCCTCGGCGAGGAAGCCGGCCAGGCGCGGACGCTCGACGATCCTCGGCTGCTGCGCCGGACGGTCGATGGTCTGTACCGGCACGTCGCCCAGGGCATGCAGGTTGCGGAATACCGGCTCGGCTTCGGCGGCCAGCTTCAGGCGCAGGCCGAACAGCAGCAACAGCAGGATGGCCAGGGCGATGGCCACCGCCACCCAGGGCGGCAGGAACTGGCGCAGACGATCGCGCGCCACCACCAGGCCGCGCCAGTGCGGCGACAGCTCGCGCTCGATCTCGCCACGGGTGCTGCGGATGGTCGCGCTGACCCGCTCGCGCAGGGCGTCGAGCTGGCTGCGGCCATCCTGCATGACCCGATAGCGACCCTCCATGCCGAGGCTGATGCACAGGTACAGCAACTCCATCAGGTTCAGACGCTGGCGGGGGTTCTGCAGGCAATGATCGAGCAACTGGAAGACCTTCTCGCCACCCCAGGCCTCGTTGTGCAGGGTGATCAGCAGGCTCTGCCTGCTCCAGTCGCTGGCGCTGCCCCAGGGTGTGCTGAGCACCGCCTCGTCCAACGCGGTGCACAGCACGTAGCGGGCCAGCATCATCTCGTCCTGGGCAACACCTGCAGCGCGCGCCTTGTCCTCGAACTGACGCAGATAACCGAGCAACTGGGCGCGCAGGCTGGCCGGCGCGGGATGGGAAATGGTGCTGCGCAGCCGGGTGAGCAGCGCCAGCATCGGCCCGGCGGCGGCTTCGATGGGGTTCAGACCCAGGCCACGGGCGCTCAGCGGCGGCGCGCTGGGCATGGCCGGCGGCGGCGAGCCGGCCGGGGCCGGACGGGCGGGCTCGGCCGAGCGTCCACCCGGACGCGGCATGATCATGGTGCGGTCGTTACCGGCCTGGTCGTTGCCCTTGCCGGGCTGGCCGGGCAACGCGCCAAAAGGATCGTCGATGGGCATCGCGCATTAGCCTCGAATGGCCCAGAAGGCCAGGTTCAAGCCAGGAAACTGGCCAGCGATATGGAAGGCGAAACCGCCGGAATGGATCAGCTGCTTCCAGTGGTCGCTGCCGCGATCCAGCTCGAAGTAGTTGGAGCCGGCGTGGTACGGCAGCTGCCGTGGCGCCACCGGCAGTGGCAGCAGGCCGATACCCGGCAGTTGCAGGTTGACCAGGTCGCGGATGTGCTCCACCGAACCGATCTTGGCCTGCTGCGGGAAGTGGCTGCGCAGGCTCTCGCCCGGCACGTCGGCGCGCACCACGAGGATGAAACTGGCGGAATCGAGCAGCGACTTGTCGGCCAGCATCGCCACGTGCACGCCGTAGGCTTTCTCGACGATGGGGATCGGGATCGCCCGGCTGTCGATGACCATCGACAGCGCCTGGCGCAGGGCCAGCATCAGCGGGGCGAAGGTCGCGCTGAGGTCGTCGTGCTCGTACACCGGGTACTCGCCCGGGCGTCGCTCGCTGGCGGTGAAGGTGGCGAACTCGCCGGCCAGGGCGACCAGTTCGCGGTACAGCGCTTCGGGATGCAGCGGATTGATCCGCGCCAGGTGCGCGACCAGCGGCTGGGCCCGGTTGACCAGTTGCAGCAGAAGGAAATCGGCGATCTCCGAAGCGCCACCGGTACCGGATGCCACCACCCGCCCGGCCAGGGCTTCGCCGCGCTGGTGCAGCAGGCCGAGCAGCTCGTTGCGAAAGGATGCCAGCGGCTTGGACGCGGCCACGTCCAGCAATGGCGGAATGTAGTTGTCATCGAGCAGCAGGGCGCGATCCTCGCGCTTCTCCACCACGCGCACCACACCGATGGCGGCATGTTCGCCCAGGCCGTCGCGCTCGCTGATCAGACGCAGGGCCAGGGAGCCCACCGCCACCGGGGCGCGGCTCTCCAGCGAGGAATTGTCGTCGCGCACCTCGTGCACTTCGCTCTGGTAACGGGCGCCCTCCAGCGTCTCGCCGACCTCGACGGTGTCGCGCACGCCGGCGCGCTTGAGCGGCAGGGCCAGGTAGACGATGCCATCGCGCAGGTTGGCGTCGACGTCCAGCGGCGCCGGCGCGGCGTCGTTCTCGGGAATGTTGAAGGGGGTGCCATCGGGCAGCAGGCCGCGCGCCGAGAGAATCGCCAGCTTGCCCTGGGTCAGCAGCGCACTGTCGATCTGCAGTTGGGAAAAGCCCCAGGCGCCGGCCTGCACGGCATGGCTACGGCCTTCGACCAGGGTTTCGATATAGCGATCCTGCTGCTGAAAATGCTGCGGTCGCAGGAACATCCCTTCCGACCAGACGACTCGATTGTTCCAGGACATGATTGGGCTTCCAGGTCGGTTAAGGGGTTATCAGCGGCGCGACGTCGACCGCGTAGGCATCCAGGCGCAGGCGGAAGGTGCTGGCCTGATGGGCCGGAATCTCGATGACCTGGCGCCAGGTCGAGCGGTCGAGCGCGCGGTAGGCCACGACCACCCCCAGTTGCCGGGTGGCGTCGTCCAGGGTCAGGGACTTGACCTGGCTCTCGCCGGGGCGCAGGACGAAGCGGTCGTGCTCGAGCAGGTCGCCGGCCAGGGTGGCGTCGGCACGCTCGACCAGGGAGAAGAAGTCGGCGCGGGAAAAACCCGAGGCGTTGCGCAACTGGTACAGGTGGATCCACACCGGCGCGGCGCCACCGCCAGTCGCCGGATTGAGATCGGGGCTGGCCTGCACCTGCAGGCGCACGGTGGTGGCAACGGGCTTGTCCGGCGCGGATGCACAGGCGCCGAGCAGCAACAGCACGACAAGCAGTGGCAGAATCCTTGGCATAACGCTTCCTCTTCGATACAGCAGGCCCGCCATGGGACGGGCCAGGGGCATCAGCGCCCTCTCAAACGTGCGATGTGTTCTTCGTATGCGCGGCTGAACTCACGCCCGAACAGTTCCTGGAAACCGTCTTCGGCCTCCTGGGAAATGGTCGCGTAGAGCTCGGTGAACAACTCCCAGTAATGGGCGCGCCGGCCATTGGGCAACAGGGCCGAGAGGCCGCTTGGCCTGTTCAGACGCCCCTCCAGCACCGACGGTTCAAAACGCGCCAGCAAATATTTGATGGCCGCCTGCACCCCCGCCATCAGCGCCAGCTGGTGGGCACGCAGGTCGTCGAAACCCTCGCTCACGGCCTGATCCGGCGCCATGAACGCCTGGTTGTCATGCCGCAGCAGCAACAGCAACGCCTCATCGACGTTGGGCGCGAACTTCAGCGGGTTGTTCTGGATCGGCTGGATCATGGTCTGCGCCATGCGGAACTCGCCCTTGAGGCTGGCCCTGGCGCGCAGCACGTCGATCAGACCCTCGACCATCAGCCGGTAGCTGCGTCCGATGGACTCCATCTGCGCGGCCGCGGCGGCGCGGTCCAGGCGCAGCTCCTGCAGACCGGCACCGCGCAGAAAGGCCTCCAGCAGCAGCGCATCGTCGGCCACCGGCTGAGCGGATGCAGGTGCAGGTGCAGGTGCAGGTGCAGGTTCCGCCATGGGAGCCTGCTCGACAAGCGGCCGGTCATGCGGCGCCTCGGCGAGCGTCTCGAGCGCGGGGATCTCGACCGCCGGCCTGTCCGCTGCCGGTGCTTGAGCGGGTGCGGCGAAAGGGTCGGGAATCGCCGTGGCCGGCGGCGCGCTGCCGACCCGCAGATCGGCGAACGGATCCCAGTCGGCGGGAATCACCGAGGCCGGCGTTTGCGGCGGTGTCTCGACCCCGGGCGCGGGCGCCGTGGCCGGCGGCGGGCGAAATTCGTGCTGCTGGGCCGGCAGATGGTCGGGTATCGCGGGCGCCACGCTGGCGGGTGGGCTGAGGAAATCGAACAGATCCGGTTTGGTATCGAACGGCGAATCGCGGCGCGGGGCCGGTGGCGGCGTGGGCGTCGCCTGCGGCGGCGGAATGTCCACCGGCTGGGCCGAGCGACTCATCAGCGCCTCGAAGCTGTTGAACGGATCGTCCGCCGCGACCGTGGCGACGGGCGCGGTCGCCACGGTAGGGCCGCCGATCTGCACGCGGATTTCGTACTCGCCGATCTTCAGCACTTCGCCGTCGTCGAGGGGTTCGCTGCTGCCGCGGCGCAGGCGCGTGCCGGCGTTCTGCAGGATCACGCCGTTGGTGCTGGTATCGGTGATGTAGTAGATACCGTCGCGATACTGGATGACGCAGTGCTGGCTGGACACCAGGCGCTCGGGATCGGGCAGCACCCAATCGTTGCCGGCGCTGCGGCCGATTTTCAGCTCACCACGATCGAGCTCCACTTCCGCCCGTTGCCCGGGCGTGAGCTTGTGATAGGTGGTGATGACCAAGCGCAGCGGCATTGCGACTCCTTGCATTGCGGATGGTAGGCAAAGCCCGTGACGGGCGCTGCGTCGTCGGGCAAAGCGCTCTATTTTTTCCCCTGAAGCAACCAGGTTCAATGGCTACGGCGGAATAAATTCAAGACGGATGTGCGTGAGCGCACAGAAGAAAAAAATACTATACCTGTCGACAGTTTCTACCGCCTTACCCTCGCTTGACAATGTTTGGAAAGCGCTCCGAGAATGGCCGGGATTGGCATCGGCCCATGCCAGACTGGTGGCACTTAGCCTCTTTTCACGCAATGGATGCAGTGTCCCGTCGGCGATTGTTGCATTTCGATTTTGCGGGCCTGACATGGAGAGTACCTGACGTGGTGGATGTGTCGCATTTGCTCAGCGCGGTATCCGAAGACCTGCCCTGCGGGGAGGATCTCGAATACGACGCCGACTACCTGGAACTGGAGCGCCTGGCCCAGGGACAGCCCGAACGGCAGATGGGCCAGTCGGTACTCGCCGCCGAGCCGCCGGACTGGCGCCAGGTGCGCGAACTGTCCAGCAGCCTGTTCGCCCGCAGCAAGGACCTGCGCCTGGCCAACCTCTACCTGCAGAGCGCCGTCGCCCTCGACGGCCTGCCCGGCCTGGCCCAGGGCCTGACCCTGGTGCGCGATCTGCTCACCCAGTACTGGGAAGGCCTGTACCCCCAGCTCGACGCCGATGACGACAACGACCCGACCATCCGCATCAATGCCCTCAACGGCCTGAGCGCCGAGCCGGTCATCGCCCTGCTGCGCGAAACCAGCATCACCCGCTCGCGGGCATTCGGCCCGGTCAGCGTGCGCGCCGCGCTCAACGCCAGCGACCTGCAGCGCTTCGCCAGCGAAAGCCTGTCGGCCGACCAGTTGCGCGGTGCCTTTCTCGACACCGATGCCGAGTTGCTCGCCAGCACCCGCGATGCCCTGGATGGCGCCAGTGCCGCCCTGGCCGATATCGAGAACATCCTCGCCCTGCAGGTCGGCTCGGCGCAGAGCGCCAACCTCGAAGCGCTGAAACAGTTCCTGCGCCATGCCCGGCAGATCTTCAACGAACAGGCCCCCGAGTCGGCCGCCGAGCCGCTGTATGCCGCCGAAGCGGAACGTGGATCGGCCGACGCCGACGACGCCGCAGAGGCGCCGCTGCGCCAGGCCAGCGTCAACCCGAACCGCATCGCCAGCCGCGACGACGTGCTGCGCAGCCTCGACCGCCTGCTGGACTATTATGCCCAGCACGAACCTTCCAGCCCGGTTCCGGTCTTACTGACGCGCGCGAAGACGCTGGTCACCGCCGACTTCGCGGAAATCGTGCGCA
This sequence comes from Phytopseudomonas dryadis, assembly GCF_004327355.1. GTDB lineage: Bacteria > Pseudomonadota > Gammaproteobacteria > Pseudomonadales > Pseudomonadaceae > Aquipseudomonas > Aquipseudomonas dryadis. Next base: position 20,218 of record NZ_QJUM01000033.1, on the reverse strand, counting down.
ACCTGATTCCCGACGGTATGTCGCAGTTCGAAAATCTGCGAGGCCCCGAATACGACTAGCGCGCGGCGGATCGACCAGGGAAGCCCACGCACCCAGCTACCGGCCCACGGCCGACGAAGCCAGTGCAATTGCACAGGAGGAGCAACATGAGCAACAGCAGCAGCCAGAAATTCATCGCGCGTAACCGCGCACCACGCGTGCAGATCGAGTACGACGTGGAACTGTACGGTGCCGAGAAAAAGGTGCAGCTGCCCTTCGTCATGGGCGTGATGGCCGACCTCGCCGGCAAGCCCGTCGAGCCGCTCGCCGCCGTCGCTGACCGCAAGTTCCTGGAGATCGACGCGGACAACTTCGATTCGCGGCTCAAGGCGATGAAGCCGCGCGTAGCCTTCAACGTGCCCAACGCCCTGACCGGCGAAGGCAACCTGAGCCTGGACATCACCTTCGAGAGCATGGACGACTTCAGTCCGGCGGCCATCGCCCGCAAGGTCGACTCGCTCAACCAGTTGCTCGAGGCGCGCACCCAGCTCGCCAACCTGCTGACCTACATGGACGGCAAGACCGGCGCCGAGGAACTGATCATGAAGGCGATCAAGGATCCGGCACTGCTGCAGGCGCTGGCCAGTGCGCCCAAGCCCCAAGACAACGAGCCGCAAGCTTAAGAGGACGTCCCGATGGCCGAGTTGATCCAGGATTCCGCGCCCGCTGCCGGAACCACCAGCGAACAGACCAGCGAGTTCGCCTCGCTGCTGCTGCAAGAATTCAAGCCCAAGACCGAGCGCGCCCGCGAAGCCGTGGAAACCGCCGTGCGCACTCTGGCCGAGCATGCCCTGGGCAAGACCAACCTGATCTCCGATGACGCGATCAAGTCCATCGAATCGATCATCGCCGCGATCGATGCCAAGCTGACCGCCCAGGTCAACCTGATCATGCACCATGCCGACTTCCAGCAGCTGGAAAGCGCCTGGCGCGGCCTGCACTACCTGGTCAACAACACCGAGACCGACGAGCAGTTGAAGATCCGCGTGCTCAACATCTCCAAGGGAGAACTGCACAAGACCCTGAAGAAATTCAAGGGCACCGCCTGGGACCAGAGCCCGATCTTCAAGAAGCTCTACGAAGAGGAATACGGCCAGTTCGGCGGCGAGCCCTACGGCTGCCTGGTGGGCGACTACTACTTCGACCAGTCGCCACCCGACGTCGAACTGCTCGGCGAGATCGCCAAGATCTCCGCGGCCATGCACTCGCCGTTCATCACCGCCGCCTCGCCGACCGTGATGGGCATGGGCTCCTGGCAGGAGCTGTCCAACCCGCGCGACCTGACCAAGATCTTCACCACCCCGGAATACGCCGGCTGGCGCTCGCTGCGCGACTCCGAAGACTCGCGCTACATCGGCCTGACCATGCCACGCTTCCTGGCACGCCAGCCCTATGGCGCCAAGACCGACCCGGTGGAAGAGTTCGCCTTCGAGGAAGAGACCACCGGCGCCGACAGCAGCAAGTACACCTGGGCCAACTCGGCCTACGCCATGGCGGTCAACATCAACCGCTCGTTCAAGCTGTACGGCTGGTGCTCGCGCATCCGCGGCGTGGAATCGGGCGGCGAAGTGCCCAACCTGCCGGCGCACACCTTCCCCACCGACGACGGTGGCGTGGACATGAAGTGCCCGACCGAGATCGCCATTTCCGATCGCCGCGAGGCCGAGCTGGCGAAGAACGGCTTCATGCCGCTGCTGCACAAGAAGAACACCGACCTGGCCGCCTTCATCGGCGCCCAGTCGATGCACAAGCCGGCCGAATACGACGACCCGGACGCCACCGCCAACGCCAACCTGGCCGCGCGCCTGCCGTACCTGTTCGCCACCTGCCGCTTCGCCCACTACCTCAAGTGCATCGTTCGCGACAAGATCGGCTCGTTCAAGGAGCGCGACGAAATGCAGCGCTGGTTGCAGGACTGGATCCTCAACTACGTCGACGGCGACCCGGCGCACTCCACCGAGACCACCAAGGCGCAGCACCCGCTGGCGGAAGCCGAGGTGGTGGTCGAGGAAATCGAGGGCAACCCCGGTTACTACAGCTCCAAGTTCTACCTGCGCCCGCACTACCAGCTCGAAGGGCTGACCGTGTCGCTGCGCCTGGTATCCAAACTGCCTTCGGCCAAGGGGGCCTGAGGTACGTCACTGAGCGTGCGCCGTACCCGGCGCACGCGCTTGAAACAGAGTGGCACGAGCCACAAAAGGAGGAATGATGGCTGTTGACATGTTTATCAAGATTGGCGACGTCAAAGGCGAATCCAAGGACAAGACCCACGCCGACGAAATCGACGTGCTGGCCTGGAGCTGGGGCATGAGCCAGTCCGGTTCGATGCACGTTGGCGGTGGTGGCGGCGCCGGCAAGGTCAATATCCAGGACCTGTCGCTGACCAAGTACGTCGACAAATCCAGCCCCAACCTGATGATGGCCTGCTCCAGCGGCAAGCATTATCCGGAAGCCAAGCTGACCATCCGCAAGGCCGGTGGCGACTCCCAGGTCGAGTACCTGATCATCACCCTGAAGGAAGTGCTGGTCTCTTCCATCAGCACCGGCGGCAGCGGTGGCGAAGATCGCCTGACCGAGAACGTCACCCTCAACTTCGCCCAGGTGCTGGTCGACTATCAGCCGCAGAAAGCCGACGGCGCCAAAGAAGGCGGCCCGGTCAAGTACGGCTGGAATATCCGCCAGAACGTCAAGGTCTGAGCGCTTGCCACATGCCCACCGGTATCCCCCGGTGGGCATCTAAGGAATGGAAGCGATGGCGAAACCTGCCTTCATCAACCTGTGGAACGGTTATCCCACCACCCAATCGCCCTGCGATGGCCCGTGGGACAACCAGTGCGCAATTCGCCTGAGCATGGCCCTGAACACAGAACGCAGTATCCGTGTGAACAGGCATACCTATTCCGAACCCAAGTGCGCGCACGAGCATGCGCGAGGTGCCGAGTCCCTGGCCAACTGGTTATGGCGCCATCACCTGGGACGCCCACGTATCTTTACCGATGGTGCCGAGGCCAAACGCAACCTGAATGGCGCCAACGGCATCATCTTCTTCAAGAACTGCTTCACCCGCAGCGGCGAAACACAGGCCACCGGCGACCATATCGACCTGTGGAACAAGGGCTTTACCAAGGGCTTCCGCGATGACGCCAATCGTGCCGAGCAGGTCTGGTTCTGGGAGCTGACATGAGTCGATACGCCTATACGCTGCTCGGCTCGTTGCTGGTCAGTCTGGTGGCTTGCGCCGAATCGCCCGCCAAGCCCGGCCATGGCCTCGAGGCGGTCGCCCTGCAAGGACAGTGCGCCCTGCGGGATGCGAGCGGTGCAAGCAGCCCCCTGGACATCCCCTGGCCCTGTGAACTGCACAGCACGCCTGACGGTGAGGTACGCGTCGTCACCTTCGAGGGCCATCCCATCGTGCTACTGCAACACAGCCAGCCGGAAGCGCCACCGGGCCAGGGTTGCCGTACGCACTTGCAGGCGTTGCGCCTGGTGGACGGGCATTGGGAAAAGTCGCTGCCCAATGCCAACGCCAGCTGTCCTCATGGCCAGTGGGACGAGAAGCTGTACACCGGCATGTTCGAACAATGACGCGACACCCCACACAAGGAGGGCGCCATGAGCGCCGAAGAGCTACTGCGTAGCGCACGCCTCGACGATGCACTCAAAGCGCTGCAGGATCAGGTACGGGCACAGCCGGCCAAGGCCGAGCTGCGGGTCTTCCTGTTCCAGCTGCTGGCCGTGATGGGGCAATGGAGCCGTGCGCAGAACCAGCTCAAGGTCGCCGGCGAACTCGACGCCGCCTGCCTGCCCATGGTGCAGACCTACAGCACCGCGCTGAACTGCGAAGTGCTGCGCGAGCAGGTCTTCGCCGGGCGCACCACACCGGTGGTGCTCGGCCAGCCCGCCGACTGGGTCGCGCCGCTGATCCTGGCCCTGGAACAGGATGCCCAGGGCCAGGGCGGCGCTGCGCAGACCCTGCGCGACCAGGCCTTCGAAGCGGCCCCCGCGATACCCGGCAAGCTCGATGGCACACCCTTCGCCTGGCTCGCCGACGCCGACCCGCGCCTGGGTCCGGTACTGGAGCTGATCGTCAACGGCCGCTACGTCTGGCTGCCCATGGAAAACATCGCCAGCCTGACCCTCGAAGCGCCCAGCGACCTGCGCGACCTGGTCTGGCTGCCCGCGCAACTGACCCTGCGCAACGGCGGCGGCACCGTCGGCCTGATTCCCAGCCGCTACCCGGGCAGCCACGCCAGCACCGACGATACGCTGCGCCTGGCGCGCAAGACCGAATGGCAGGATAACGGCCTGCCATTGGGCCAACGCCTGCTGGCCTTCGATCAGGGCGAACAGGCCCTGTTCGACGTACGTACCCTGGCCTTCGACCAGGGGGATGGCGTGGCATGGTCGACCTGAAACGCCAGGAGCGCCTGCAGCCCTCGCTGCTCGACCGCCTGCTCGACGACGACCCGGGCAACCCGGCGGAGAGCGTCGACAAGCGCGTGCTCTCGCTCAGCCAGTTGCGCGCCTCGGTGCTGCGTGACCTGGCCTGGCTGTTCAATACCATCGCCCCGCTCAACAGCGACGGCGAAGCGCAAACCGCGGCGGGCAGCTCGGTGGTCAACTTCGGCCTGCCGCCGCTGGCCGGACACAGCGCCTCGAGTGTCGACGTGCAAGCCGTGGAGCAATTGCTGGCCAAGGCCATCGCCAATTTCGAGCCGCGCATCGTGCGCTCCTCACTGCGCGTGCGGGCCCGGCACAATGCCGAAGACATGAGCCACAACTCCCTGAGTTTCGAGATCGAAGGCGATCTCTGGGCCCACCCCATGCCCTTGCGCCTGCTGCTCACCACCGAACTGGATCTGGAAACCGGGCATGTCCAGGTGCTGCCCGCCGATGCGTCACGGAGACGTCGATGAACCCGCGCCTGCTCGGTTACTACAACCAGGAACTGCAACACATCCGCGAAAGCGCGGAGGAATTCGCCCGCGAATTCCCCAAGATCGCCAGCCGCCTGACCCTGTCCGGGGTGGACTGTGCCGACCCCTACGTGGAGCGCCTGCTCGAAGGGTTCGCCTACCTGACGGCGCGGGTGCAGCTCAAGCTCGACGCCGAGTACCCGACCTTCACCCACAACCTGCTGGAGATCGCCTACCCGCACTACCTGGCACCGACCCCGTCGATGACCGTGGTGCAACTGTGCGCCGATCCCAACGAGGGCTCGCTGAGCAGCGGCTTCACCCTCGAGCGCGGCGCCTCGTTGCGCGGCCTGCTCGGTAGCGAAGCGCAGACCGCCTGCGAATACCGCACCTGCCAGCCGGTCACCCTGTGGCCACTGGAGGTCACCCAGGCCGCCTACTTCGGTAATCCGGCCACGGTGCTGGGGCGTCTGGCCGCCAGCGAGCCGGGCGCCAAGGCAGGTCTGCGCCTGCGCCTGCGCACCGGCGCCGGGCTACCGTTCAATGCCCTGGATCTGCATGAGCTGAGCTTTTTCCTGCACGGCGCCGACGAGCAGCCCTTCCGCCTGTACGAGCAACTGCTGGGCAATGCCTGCGCCGTGTTCGTCAGGGCGGTGAACGGCGACTGGGTCGAGCGCCTGCCGCCCGACAGCCTGCGTCCACGCGGCTTCGACGACCAGGACGCAGCGCTGCCGGTGGTGCCCAGAGCCTTTCAGGGCTACCGCCTGCTGCAGGAATACTTCGCCCTGCCCAACCGTTTCCTGTTCGTCGAGCTGGCCGGGCTGAAACGCGCCGTGCAACGCAACACCAGCCAGGAACTGGAAATCGTGGTGCTGTTCAGCCGCCTCGACAACAGCCTGGAGAACAGTATCGGTGCCGAACAGTTCCGCCTGTTCTGCACCCCGGCGATCAACCTGTTCCCGCGCCGCGCCGACCGCATCCACCTCAGCGACCGCGTCCACGAGCACCAGATCATCGCCGACCGCACCCGGCCCCAGGACTTCGAGATCCACTCGATCACCGAAGTCAGCGGCCACGGCAGCGGCCCGGAACAGCCGTTCCAGCCGTTCTACGCCGTGCGCGATCCGTCGCGTTACGGCCGCGAGCAGGCCTGGTACAGCCTGCGCCGCGAACCACGGGTGCTGTCGAGCAAACAGCGGCGCAACGGCCCGCGCTCGACCTACATCGGCAGCGAAACCTTCATTTCCCTGGTCGACGCCAACCAGGCACCCTATCGCCACGACCTGCGCCAGCTGGGCATCGCCGCGCTGTGCACCAACCGCGACCTGCCGCTGTTCATGCCGGTGGGCGACGCACGCAGCGATTTCACCCTGGAAGACAGCGCGCCGGTACTGGCCGTGCGCTGCCTGGCCGGCCCCAGCCGACCGCGTGCCAGCCGGGCCCACGACGCCAGCGCCTGGCGCCTGATCAGCCAGTTGTCGCTCAACTACCTGTCGCTCAGCGAACAGGGCCAGGGCGCCGCCGCCCTGCGCGAACTGCTGCGCCTGTACGGCGACCCTGGCGACTCCGCCCTGCAGCTGCAGATCGACGGCCTGCGCCAGGTCAGCAGCAAGGCCTGTACCCGACGCCTGCCGATGCCCGGGCCGATCGTCTTCGGCCGTGGCCTGGAGATCGGCCTGGAGTTCGACGAGAACGCCTTCCGTGGCACTGGGGTGTTTCTGCTCGGCTCGGTGCTGGAGCGTTTCCTGACGCGCTACGTGTCGATCAACAGCTTTACCGAAACGGTGCTGCGCACCAGTGAACGCGGTGAGGTGATGCGCTGGAGGGCCAAGCCCGGATGTCGGCCAACACTGTAGACACCCTGGCCGCGATGGCCGAGGCGCCCTGGGACTACGACTTCTTCCAGGCGCTGCGCCGCATCGAATGCGAATTCCCCGAGCGCCCGCGCCTCGGCCATTCCGTGCGCCTGGTCGACGACCCGCTGCGCCTGGGGCAGAAGCCGGACTGCGGCTTCGCCCCCTCGACCCTGGCCAGCGTCATCCACGACAGCACCGGCACACCGCGCGTCGAGCAGTTCTTCTTCGGCCTCACCGGCCCCAACGGCCCGCTGCCGCTGCACCTGACCGAGCATGCCCGCGAGCGCCAGCGGCACCATGGCGACGCCACCTTCAAGCGCTTCCTCGACATCTTCAACCACCGCCTGCTGACCCTGTTCTACCGCGCCTGGGCCGAAGCCCGGCCCACCGTCAGCCAGGATCGCGCGGGCGACGACTACTGGTCGCCACGCCTCGGCGCCCTCTCCGGTCGCGGCATGCACAGCCTGATGGGCCAGGGCCCGATCGACGATGCCGCGCGCTACTACTTCAGCGGCCATCTGGCCGCGCAGACCCGCTACCCCGATGGCCTGCGGGTCATTCTCAGCGAGTACTTCGGCGTGCCGGTGGCGCTCGAGGAGTACGTCGGCCAGTGGCTGCAACTGCCGGAATACAGCCGCCTGGGCGCCGCCACCTGCAGCCTCGGCGTGGACCTGTGCCTGGGCACCCACGTGTGGGATCGGCAACACAAGTTTCGCTTGCGCCTGGGCCCGTTGAGCCTGGCGCAGTACCGACGTTTCCTGCCGGATCAGCCGCTGCTCGCCGAGCTGGTGGCCTGGGTGGCCGAATACCTCGGTGAAGAACTGGACTGGGACGCCAATCTGGTGCTCAAACGCGAGGAGGTACCGCCGGCCAGCCTGGCCGGCGACTGCCGACTCGGCTTCGATACCTGGCTTGGGCAACCACAAGAACATGCCGATGATCTGTTTCTCGGCAGTGCGCATTGCCAAGGCGAGGACACGTACCGATGAACATCTCTGAAGAGAATGCCTCCAGAACATGAAAAACATGCTTTTCGCCACTTTTTCGATTGCCCTTTTCTTTCTACTGCAGGAGCCGGCCATGGCCAAACCACTCTACATGTTCTCAGAGGTCAAAGGCACGGTACTGCTCAATGGCGAACCAGTTGCAGGGGCAGAAATCGAACAGAGCTACATCTGGCTGTGGGATCAGAAGAAACGAACATTCTCCAGCACCACGGACCAGCAAGGGCACTTCTCGTTGGAGGAGCGCGTGGAAAAATCCTTCTTCGCTACCGTGATTCCGACCGGGCAGAAGATCAACCAGACCATAACGATTCGCCACAACGGCAAGGAATACGACGGCTGGCTGCACGACAAGGATAACTACGCCAAGAACAGCGAGAGTGCGAACGGCCCGTTCAAGCTGGTGTGTGAACTAAGCGATACACCCGGCGCCCATCCGGAAAGTAAGAGCTACGGCATTTGCGTGCTGACAAAAGACTGAGGAAATGGAATGAATCTGTTAACCCCAAGGCAGGCCTCCCTCGTAGCGGACAATGTCTACAACACCCTGACCCTCAATCTGGATATGGCCGAGATGGCTAAACGAGCGGCTGCGAGCATGAGTGATGTCGCGCAGCTCTTCGACTTCTCGTCCGCCGAGGGCTACCAAGGCAACAGCGGTGTTGCCATTCGCAGCCAGTCCGGTTTCGCCTATGCGGCAGACGGCATCGGTGGGCGCCAGGGAGAGATGTTGATTGCCTTCCGTGGTACCCAGACCGTTGCGGACGCCGTGACCGATGCGCACTGCGACCTGCAGCGCGGGCCTTCCACGTGGCCAGTGCACGCGGGCTTCAACAATACCTTCATGTCCATGCGTGACGAGGTCATGCAGTTTCTGCGCGGCAAGAACCCAAGCGCCATCCATTTGGTTGGTCACAGCCTGGGCAGCGCCATCGCCACCCTGATGGCAGACCACCTCAGCGAATTGGGCGCAGGCAGCGTCAAGCTCTACACCTTCGGCTGCCCACGCGTGGGCACCGCAGGCTTCGCCCGCAATCTCACGGGCAAGCTCGGCACCGGCAATATCAACCGCGTCTTTCACGACTCCGACGTTGTGCCGATGGTGCCTCTGTTCCCGTTCCTGCACCTGCCGGTGGAGGGCGACACCTGCAAGCTGCCCTGGGGCGGCCTCGTCTCTGGCGATGCCCATCGCATGCCCAATTACATGAACTCGGTCAAGGATGCGTCCTGGACCGGGCTGCGTCGTCTCGAACGCTCACAGTTCGAACAGGACATCGAAGCCTGGCTGGACAGCGCCAGGAATGGCGGCGTACTGCAGCTGTCCTCAGCCACCTTCTGGATGCTCAGCAGCGCCATCGGCTGGGTGCTGAAACAGATCCTGTCGGTCGCAGGAGGCGCCTTCGGGATGTTCCTCGGCGCATCGCTGACGGTCATCGATCAGATTGCGGCCATCCTGATTCAGGGCGTCAGAATCGGCCAGGAGCTGGGGGAGCAGGTCCGCAATCTGGTGGTGCGTATCTTCCAGTTCCTTGGCCGACCTTTACCGACAGCCAGTGACGTGACCAGCGCCTTTTTGCGCTGGATGCTCAATCTGCTGTTCACCACCATCGGCAACCTGGCCCGCAAGGCCCTCAATTCCATAGGCCAATTACGTTAATGGCGATCAGGCATTGCGTCAGGTCGTAAACAGATAGCCCAACAACTCTCTCGTTCAAAGGAAAGAACCATGGCAGAAATCAGTCGCGCCGCGCTGTTCGGCAAGTTGAACAGCGTCGCCTACAAGGCCATCGAAGCCGCCACCGTATTCTGCAAGCTGCGTGGCAACCCCTACGTCGAGCTGAGCCACTGGCTGCATCAGATCCTGCAGTTGCAGGATTCCGACCTGCAGCAGATCGTGCGCCAGTTCAGCATCGAGCCGGCGCGCCTGGCCAAGGACATCACCGAAGCCCTGGATCGCTTGCCGCGCGGCTCCACATCGATCACCGACCTGTCCTCCCACGTCGAGGAAGCGGTCGAGCGCGGCTGGGTCTATGGCAGCCTGATGTTCGGCGAAAGCCAGGTGCGCACCGGCTATCTGGTGGTCGGTATCCTCAAGACGCCAAGCCTGCGCAACGCCCTGCTGGCCATCTCCCGCGAGTTCGACAAGGTCAAGATCGAGACACTCACCGAACGCTTCGACGAGATCGTCGGTGCCTCGCCGGAGAACGCCCTGAGCGCCACCGACGGTTTCGATGCCGGTGCGGTGCCGGGTGAAGCCAGTGGCGCCATCGCGCCCAGCGCGATGGGCAAACAGGAGGCGCTCAAGCGCTTCACCGTCGACCTCACCGAACAGGCGCGCAGCGGCAAGCTCGACCCCATCGTCGGGCGCGACGACGAGATTCGCCAGCTGGTCGACATCCTCATGCGTCGCCGTCAGAACAACCCGATCCTCACCGGCGAGGCCGGCGTGGGCAAGACCGCGGTGGTCGAGGGTTTCGCCCTGCGCATCGTCGCCGGTGACGTGCCGCCGAGCCTCAAGGACGTCGAGCTGCGCAGCCTGGATGTCGGTCTGCTGCAGGCCGGCGCGAGCATGAAGGGCGAGTTCGAACAGCGCCTGCGTCAGGTCATCGAGGACGTGCAGAGCTCGCCCAAGCCGATCATCCTGTTCATCGACGAAGCCCACACCCTGGTCGGCGCCGGTGGCGCGGCCGGTACCGGTGATGCCGCCAACCTGCTCAAGCCGGCGCTGGCCCGCGGCACCCTGCGCACCGTGGCCGCCACCACCTGGGCGGAATACAAGAAGCACATAGAGAAAGACCCTGCCCTGACCCGGCGCTTCCAGGTGGTGCAGGTGGACGAACCCTCCGAGCACCGCGCCATCCTGATGATGCGCGGCGTCGCCTCGACCATGGAAAAACACCACCAGGTGCAGATTCTCGATGAAGCCCTGGAGGCCGCCGTCAAGCTGTCGCACCGCTACATCCCAGCACGCCAGTTGCCGGACAAATCGGTGAGCCTGCTCGACACCGCCTGCGCCCGCGTGGCCATCAGCCTGCACGCGGTGCCGGCCGAGGTGGACGACAGCCGGCGGCGCATCGAGTCCCTGGAAACCGAGCGGGCGATCATCGGCCGCGAACAGGCCATCGGCGTGACCATCGGCAGCCGCCTGCTGGACGTCGACGCGGCGCTGGCTGAAGAGCGCCTGCGTCTGGTCACTCTGGAAACCCGCTGGGCCGACGAGAAGGCGCTGGTCGACGAACTGCTGGCCACCCGCGCCCGTCTGCGCGCCGCCGCCGAACCGGTGGACGACACCAGCCGTGAAGGCGGCGCCGAACAACCGGCATTGAGCGACGAAGAACGCACGGCCCTGCGCGATACCCTCGGCGATCTGCAGCAGCGCCTCAGCGCCCTGCAGGGCGAAACCCCGCTGATCCTGCCAACGGTGGACTACCAGGCCGTCGCTTCGGTGGTAGCCGACTGGACGGGCATCCCGGTCGGGCGCATGGCGCGCAACGAGCTGGAAACCATCCTCCAGCTCGATGAGCACCTGAAGAAACGCATCATCGGCCAGGATCACGCTCTGGAGATGATCGCCAAGCGCATCCAGACCTCCCGCGCCGGCCTGGACAACCCGAACAAGCCGATCGGCGTGTTCATGCTCGCCGGCACCTCCGGCGTGGGCAAGACCGAAACCGCCCTGGCCCTGGCCGAAGCCCTCTACGGCGGCGAGCAGAACGTCATCACCATCAACATGAGCGAGTTCCAGGAAGCGCACACCGTCTCCACCCTCAAGGGCGCGCCCCCCGGCTACATCGGCTACGGCGAAGGCGGCGTGCTGACCGAAGCGGTACGCCGCAAGCCCTACAGCGTGGTACTGCTCGACGAGGTGGAAAAAGCCCACCCGGACGTGCACGAGATTTTCTTCCAGGTGTTCGACAAGGGCGTGATGGAAGACGGCGAAGGCCGCCAGATCGACTTCAAGAACACCCTGATCCTGCTCACCACCAACGCCGGCACCGAGATGATCGCCGGGCTGTGCAGCGACCCGGAGCTGATACCCGAACCCGAAGGCATCGCCAAGGCCCTGCGTGAGCCGCTGCTGCAGATATTCCCGCCGGCCCTGCTCGGCCGCCTGGTGACCATCCCCTACTACCCGCTCTCCGACGACATGCTCAAGGCCATCACCCATCTGCAGCTCGAGCGCATCAAGAAGCGCATCGAGGCGACGCACAAGGTGCCGTTCGATTACGACGACAGCGTGGTCGATCTGGTGGTCTCGCGCTGCACCGAGAACGAGAGTGGCGGACGGCAGATCGACGCCATCCTGACCAACAGCATGCTGCCGGACATGAGCCGCGAGTTCCTCACCCGCCTGCTCGAAGGCAAGGCACTGACCGGGGTTCGTGTGACGCAGCGGAACAACGAGCTGCATTACGATTTCGACCGAACGCAGTGAGCGTCAGCGACGCCCGCCGCGCCTGAGGACGCTAGATGGCAATTACTCAAAATGCACGCATGGCCGTCATCACCAGCCCGCTGGGTGGTGACGCTCTGGTGCTGCGCAGGATGGAAGGCCGGGACGAGCTCAGCCGTCCCTTTGCCTATGAGTTGGCGCTGATCTCCGAGGATCATGCGCTGCCACTCGATGCCCTGCTGGGCAAGCCGATGGGGCTTACCTTGCAACTGGCCGACGGCAGCGACCGCTATTTCCACGGCATCGCTGCCCGCTGCAGCCAGGCGGCAGGCAACGGCCAGTTCGCCAGTTACCGGGTCAGCCTCAAGCCCTGGCTGTGGCTGCTGTCGCGCACCTCCGACTGTCGCATCTTCCAGAACAAGACCGTGCCCGATATCGTCAAGCAGGTGTTCCGCGACCTCGGTTTCTCCGACTTCGAAGACGCCCTCAGCCGCTCCTACCGCGAGTGGGAGTACTGCGTGCAGTACCGCGAAACCAGCCTGGACTTCATCAGCCGGCTGCTCGAACAGGAGGGTATCTACTACTACTTCCGCCACGAGCAGGCCCGTCACGTGCTGGTGCTGTGCGACGCCTATGGCGCCCATCGGGCCGCCCCTGGCTATGCCAGCGTGCCCTACTTCCCCCTTGAAGATCAGATGCGCGAGCGCGACCACATCTACGACTGGCACCTGAATCATGAAGTGCAGCCAGGCTCGCTGGAACTCAACGATTACGACTTTCAGCGCCCCAGCGCGCGCCTGGAAGTGCGCTCGATCGTCTCGCGCCCCCATAGCAACGCCGGACACCCGCTGTTCGATTACCCGGGCGAGTACGTGCAGAGCAAGGACGGCGAGCAGTATGCGCGCAATCGCATCGAGGCCATCCATACCCAGTACGAACGCATCCATTTGCGCAGCAACGCGCGGGGAATCGGTTCCGGCCACCTGTTCAACATGACCGGCTACCCACGAGCCGATCAGAATCGCGAGTACCTGACGGTCAGCGCCGACTACCAGATCGTCCAGGAATCCTTCGAGAACAATACCAGCGACGAGCCGCTGCAGTTCGACAGTCGCCTCGACTGCATCGACGCCAGCCAGGTATTCCGCCCGCTGCCACTGACCGTGCAACCGATCGTGCAGGGACCGCAGACCGCCATGGTGGTCGGCCCCAAGGGTGAGGAAATCTGGACGGATCAGTTCGGCCGGGTCAAGGTGCACTTCTACTGGGATCGCCACGACCAGTCCAACGAGAACAGCTCCTGCTGGATCCGCGTGTCGCAGAACTGGGCCGGCAAGAACTGGGGCTCGATCCAGATCCCGCGCATCGGCCAGGAAGTCATCGTCAGCTTCCTCGAGGGCGATCCCGACCGGCCGATCATCACCGGCCGCGTCTACAACGCCGAGCAGACCGTGCCCTACGACCTGCCCGCCAATGCCACCCAGAGCGGCGTCAAGAGCCGCTCGAGCAAGGGCGGTACGCCAGCGCAGTTCAATGAAATCCGCATGGAGGACAAGAAGGGCGAAGAGCAGTTGTACATCCATGCCGAGCGCAACCAGGACATCGTCGTCGAGCTGGACGAGACCCATGCCATCGGCCGCGACCGCAGCAAGTCCATCGGCCGCAACGAGACAGTCGATGTCGGCGCCAACCGCACCAAGAAAATCGCCCGCAACGAACGCTACAGCATTGGCCACAACAAGACGGTCAACATCGGCCGCTTCAAGGTCGAGAGCATCGGCATGGCCAAGATGACCAACGTCGGCCTGGGCTACAACCGTAACGTCGGCATGGCCATGTTCTCGGCGGTGGGCCTGAACCGCACCGATTTCGTCGGCAAGACCTGGGCCATCTCGGCCGGGGACAAGATCGAACTCAAGGTCGGCAGCTCCCAGCTGACCCTGACGCCGGATGCCATCTACCTCAGCGCCAAGGACATCCACTTCAAGGCACAGGAATACCTGCACGTCGATGCCCCATCCGACATCCTGCTCAACTCGGGTACGGCACAACCGGCGCCCGAACATAGCGGCAAGATCGATCCGGCCACCCAGGTCGGCGCTCTCGGGGTGGTCGCCGGCGTACTGCGGGGCCAGGGCTCGCAAGCGCCGCCGGTGGCCCAGGGTAACGACAAGCGCCCGGGCGCCGAGGCCCAGGACAGCGCCACGCTGAGGAGCACGACGCCCGCGGCGAGCGATACGCCGGCTGCCGTGGCCACCGGCCTGGGCAGCGCCGTGGATCGCATCGCGGCGCAATCGCCTTCCCTGCAGGACGATCTGCGCCAGCTCAAGGCAGAAGGCTGGGATATCGAGTATGGCCCCGCCGGAGAAGGCACCTATGCACTGCAGGAAGGGGACGTGAGCAAGATCGTCATCGATGGCGACCTACAGAGCGACCCGGCCACCGTCGCCCAGGTGCTGGCCCATGAGGTCGGCCATGCCACCTACCCCTACGCGGCGGATCTGTCCTCCAGGGCGGCCTATGTCGGTGGCGCGCTGGAAGACGAAGGCGCGGCGGTACTGAACAACATCAAGGTACAGCGGGAGATACTCGCCAATGGTGGCCCGGATATCGGCATCAACGGCAGTGCTGCCAACCACGCGGCTTACAACGCTGCCTACGACCAGTTCATCGCCAACGACAACGCGGACGCGGCACGCCAGAGCATCGGCCGGGTATGGGGCAGTGAAACGTCCTCGGTCAAGGTCGATGGCCAGTTCGTCGATTACAACGACTACTACGGCGGCTGGTATGACGATAACGTCGGCTCCGAGTGAGCGGCCCTTTTTCAGGTTGTGTGCCTGCGTACTCCTGGCGAGCACCGCAGCCTGTTCCACAGTCAACGAGAGCGAACAGATGAAGCAAGCCCCTTTCAGCCTCTGGCAAGCCATCGAGCGACTGGCGCAGCAAGCGCCCTTGAGCCCGGACAAGGTTGAGCAAACCCTGGGCAGCCCCCTGCTGCTCGACAAGCAGGACGCCCACCGCACCCGCTGGGTTGGCGGCGAAGTGGCGCTGCAGGACAACGTACGCATCGCCCAGACCGGCTTCACCCTGCTCAGCCAGGAGCAGGCCAACCCCAGAAGTAGCGTCGGCCTGTTCCTGAGCGGAGCCTGCATCGGCCGCGACGAGATCGAAGCCCGGTATGGTTCCCTGCGCCTGGTCACGGCGCCCCGAGGACGCTCGCTGAACGAATCCAGCGTCTGGGAAAGTGCCCAACCCTGGGGCCAGTTGCGCTTCGCCTTCAAGCAGAACAACCCGGAATGCCTGCACAGCGTGTCGATATCCCCGGTGCAGCGGCCCACGCCCGGCACGCCGCCTCAGCAGTGAATCCAAGCGAACGACGGACATACGGTGCAGATCGATAACCGCAGCGGCTTCCCCCATGTCTGGTTCGAGAAGACCGGTCCAGGCGGCATCGTTTACGACGTGCTGGTGCTGCGCGGCACCTTCGCGCTGACCGGCGACTATCGTCCACTGCCGCGGGCCGACGTCCAGGCGCCCATCGTTTACGCCGATGAGTACGATGGCCATCCCGAAGCCAATCCCCTGCAAAGCGTGCTACGCCGCGAAGGCGACCTGAGCCTGTTCAAACCGGCCAGCGACGTCTACGTCACGGGTACCGCGCACAGCGAGGGCGGCGTGGCCAGGCCCGGCTGGCTCGCCGGCATCCGGGTCGGCACGCAGCGCAAGCTGTTGCAATTGCATGGCCCGCGCCGCTTCGAACGCCATGGACAGGACTGGCAACTGAGCAACGCCGAGCCCACCAACCAGGTGCCACTCGATTACCGTTACGCCTTCGGCGGCTGCTACAGCGTGATGGCGAACCCACAGGGCCAGGTGGAACGGGTATACAACCCCGACAATCCTGCCGGGTGCGGCTGGCTACCCGGGGAGGCTGATCTGCAAGCCGTGTCGCCCGAGGCTCGGCAGCAGATCCGCCAATGGCTGGAGGGTGTACGCGAGCTGCCGGCCCCGCAGATCGAAGACCCCCAGGCGCCGATCACCAGCCCCCATGACGATCTGCCGGCACAAGGCTTCGCGCCCCTGGCGCGCTGGAGTCAGCCACGCCTCCAGCATGCCGGCACCTACGACAAACACTGGCAGAGCGAGCGCTATCCGTTACTGCCGGAGGATTTCGACGAGCGCTTCTACCAGGCCGCGCCGCCCGACCTCATCCTGCCAGGCTACCTGGCCGGCGACGAGTTCATCTCCCTGCTCGGCATGCTGCCCGAGGGCCTGACGCATTTCCGCCTGCCCGGGGTACTGGCGCTGGCTTCGCTGACCCCGTTTCGCGGCCGTACCCGGCAGGGGCCGCTGGTGCTCGATACCGTGGCCATCGACCTGGATACGCGCCAGGTCTCGCTGCTCTGGCGCGGCACCTTTGAGCGTGACGAGCCGTTGCGGCGATTGGCAATCGGTACGCTGGATGTGCCCTTCCGCGAGGTGGCGCCCCATGGATGATGTCATCGTTCTGGACACCATCGTCGTCACCCCAGGAAGCAATGCCGACATATTCCGCAGCGATTACGGCATCGACAGCCTCGCCCAGGCTCAGCAAGCCATCGACAACGCGGATCGATTGTTCGCGGCGGACGGGCATCTTTGGGACAACGACCGGGATTTCTTCGACGAGACCGCGCGCGAAGTCAAACAGCGCTTCGAGGACGGAACCTACAAGGAAGGCGAACTGGCCGAATCGGAGCCGATGGAAGATGGGCGGGATCTGTGGGGTAACGCCCGCCACGCCGCCAACGACAGCCATGAGTGGAAAGCCATCTGTTCGGTGCCGGACTTCTGCAAGGTCGGCAATGCCGTGGTGCCCTTCGACAGCTTCGCCACCCTCGGCAACCAGACCCAGTCCTCGCCGGACGTGAAGGCCCAGGGCGTACCGGTCTACCGGGTCGGCGACCTGCACAAGGGCGTGCAGGGCGACGCCGGATCCCACGTGGTCGCCGGCACATCCCTGGGCGGTGGCTACGTCAGGTTCCTCAGCGGCCAGAACGACGTCAAGGTCAATGGCATTCCCCTGGTACGCCAGGACAGTACCTGCCTGGTCAATTGCAATGGCGCCGGCATCGGCGGCGCCCCCGGCAAAGTCGTCACCACCCAGCGCAGCGCAGACACCCAGGCCGAAGAACCGGCCCAGGAAGCCAACCCGGAGCTGCAGGCCCTGCTCGACGCCGAAGCCGACGAACGCTCGCTGTGGCAAAAGACCAAGGACTTCGGCTCCGGCGCCTGGAGCAGCGCCCAGCGCATCGCCGGCGCCAGTGCCGACGATCCGCTGGATACCGGCGTTGGTGTACTCAAGGGCATTGGCAACCTGCCTACAGATCTCTGGAACCTCGGCGTGATGGCCAGCAAATACAGCTCGGCGGCGGGCATCCCCCCTATCGCACTGCGCGCACATGCTATGGAAAAGGCCGCCCTTGCCGCCCACCAGGCCGGCGACCTGACCAAGGCCAACGAACTGGCCAGCCAGGCCAGCCAGATGATGAACGCGGGCTACGCCGGGGATTTGTTCGAGCTGACCAGCGATGCACAGACCGGCGGCTCGGTGCTGTCGATGTTCATCCCCGTTGGCGCGGCCGCCAAGGGCGCCGGCACACTGGGCAAGGCGGCGCGCGGTACGCGAGCCCTGGATGCAACGGCAGATACCGCGAGGGCCGCCGATGTCGCGGCGGACGCCGGTAAGGCCGCAAGCGCCACCACCGATACGGCGCGAGCAGCCGATGTCACATCGGACGCGGGCAAAGCATCAGACAGCGCCAGGCAGGGCGTACAGATCAGGAAACGAAGGCTCAAGCCCAACGACAGCTATGAGCTCAACGGCTACAAATACACCACGGACGCCGAAGGCCGTATCAGTTCCGTTGAGGGCAAGCTGTCACTGAAGAAGGCCGAACGCAACGAGTATGCTCAACGCACTGTTGGCAAGAATGACGGTCGCATAGCTGATGACCAAGGCGGACACCTCATCGGCTCACAGTTCGGCGGGCACGGCGGCAAAGGCAACCTGACCCCCATGCACAAGGACATCAACAACTATCACGCAGGTGAGTGGGGGCAGATGGAGAAGCGCTGGGCCAGTGAGCTGGCGGCCGGCAAAGACGTGCATGTTAATATCAAGCCCATATATACCGACGGAAGCTTGCGAGCCAGTGAGTTCAGGATTACCGAGACCATCGGCGGCACTACGTCTAAGCACACGATCATAAACCCTACAGGTCACTGAAATGACGCCCGAAATTCAGCAGTTGCAGCAAACCATCGCCCAAGGCGTGCACGACAAGCTGCCGGACGAAGGTTGGATAAGCGCTATCTATTCGTTCCTGGCCATTACCCGTTTTTTTTCGGAGACCGGTCACTATCTGCGCAGTGACGGAAAAACAGTGTCGTTCGTCGTCGAAGATGAAGTCAGCGACGCGTTCCGCGAACTGCGCCCCAAGATGGCGGCCCTCCACGAGAACGGCCATGCCTGGTACACCGCAACGTTCACCCTCACTCCAGATGGCAACTTCAGATTCGATTTCATCTACGACGAATTGCCGTCGTTCGAGATCATTCCCTCTGCGGATAAATGGGCCGACGAATTTCGCACCTACCCGCGCCCGGAACTGCAAGACCGTATTCCGGCTCAGCCGAAGGACTAGGGTTACCCAGGAGATGACGTCGGTTATATGAAAACAAGGCGAAGCCCATGAGCCTGGACGATCATATCGCCGGCGCCACCGTCAGGCATGACAGTCCCTTTGCCGGGCTCGAGGTACCGTGTCGCCGCGAGCCGCTGGAGGATTCGTTGCGTGAACGCTGGGTGGTACCGCTGTACTTCGGTCTGCATACGGCAAAGGCACGCGAGCATCTGGCCCGGCAGCTCGGCGAGGCGGACGAACAACTGGCCCGGCACCTGCTGGAGCATTTCGACTGGCGCCCGCGCAACGTTGGCGCCCACCTCGCCGCCGTCATCCCCTGCCCGCAACTGGAATCGCTGATCGGTCGGCTACTGCTGCGCAGCGACCTGTGCTACACCGGCTTCGCCTACTGCATCGCCCTGGCTCGCTTCGCCACGCCAGGTGCAGCGGGCTACCTGGACAGTTACCTCGATCACTACCTGGGCCAACCGCAACTGTATTTCGACCAGCAGTACGCCATGGCCGCCCTCGCCTATCTGGATCGCCGCCAGGGCAGTGATCGGCTCACCGCCCATATGCCGGCCTGGTTGGCGTTCATCGCCGATAAGCCGGGCTGGCACCTGGATCAGGCCATCGACCACTTCGAGGGCTACATGACTCATCTCGACAATCTAGCCATGCCATGACCCATCGCATCAGCCCACAAGAACTGGAAGCCGTCAGCGCTCTGGATGAGCATACGCGCTGCCATCACTGATCACCCGCCTAGCCGACTGAGAGCATGTCTACGCGCTCGACAGCTATGATCGCGATAAAACTGGCAAACTTGCTGCGCGACCGCCCAACCTAGATCTATCCAGAACAAACCCTCCAGCCCTGGCAGGGAACAATGGCAGCTTGGCATACCTGCAGTACCACCATTGGACGCCGCATGTGGTTCCGCGTAAGCGCGAGAGCAGACCTTAGAGAGGTGATCCCGCAGGCCGCTGATAGCTCGTCATTCATCCTACCGTAGAAAACGAGCCCTCCAGCGTATTGCACTGCGGTTCATCGTCGCTAGCGCGGCAGCGAAAGGTGCAGGAGCACTGGGCAAAGCCGCACGCGGTACCCACGCCCTGGACGCAACGGCAGATACCGCGCGGGCCGCCGATGTTGCGAGTAATGCGCCAGAGGAGCACAGACCGGCAATACGGCAGCGACACAGGACAAACCAGTGATCGTGCCCCTGGAAGTGGTGTAACTCATCATGGCTTCGGCCACTTGAGTTTGCCGTTTAGTTGATCACGGCCGACAGCTTGGCCTGCGGATTATCGCTGACCGCCTCGAAAGCCTCCAACTGCAT
>NZ_QJUM01000032.1 GCF_004327355.1 Phytopseudomonas dryadis | reverse complement strand
GAGGGGAGCGGGGAGGGGAAAAACTACAAGGGCGCCTCAGGCGCCCTTCAGGGGTGACACGAATGGCGTTCGATCACACGGTATGGCTGATCGGCGTGCGATCGAAGCCGTCTTCGACGACGCGGTTGATCGGTGTGCGGTCGAAACCGTCCTCGGCGACGCGGTTGATCGGCGTACGGTCGAAGCCGTCTTCGGCGACACGTTCGACCGAACTGCTCTCGAAGCCGTTGGCGACGGTCTGGCCGATCGGGGTACGGTCGAAACCGTCCTCGGCAAAGGCGTTGGAGGCCAGGCCGGCGACGATCAGGGCGGCGATGAGTTGCTTTTTCATGGTGGTTTCCTCGAAGGCGTTGGTGAGTGGCTACGGAACAAATGGTGCGCCGTTGCCTGGCCGTTGAGAAACGCAACCGGTCGATAGCGATCATCGATGCTAATGATGGTTGTCGAGAAATACCCACGCTGGCGGTAATGATTCTGCCGCCTGGCCGAGCGCCTGACGGCGGAGCCGAATGGCCCCGCCCGCTGCGGTTCACATCCTGAAGGTGGCGATCAGGCCGTGCAGGTCGCGGGTCATGCTGGCCACCTCGCCGCTGATCTGTACCGTGTGCTCGGCTTCGGTGGCGTTGCTCTCGCTGAGCCCCTTGATCTGCAGGGTGTTCTGCTCGACGCCCTGCACCACCGCAGCCTGTTGCTCGGCCGCCGAGGCGATCTGGATGTTGTGGTCGATGATCTGCTCCATGCCGCCGGTGATCTGTTCGAACAGGCTGGCGGTGAGGGTGATCTGCTCGACGCTCTGCGCCGCGCTCTGGTGACTGCCACGGATGGTCTTCACCGCGTTGCTCACCTGCTGGCGCAGGCGCTCGATGGTCTGGTCGATCTCACCGGTCAGTTCGTGGGAGCGGATCGCCAGGCTGCGCACCTCATCGGCCACCACGGCGAAGCCACGGCCCTGCTCGCCGGCGCGGGCGGCCTCGATGGCGGCGTTGAGGGCCAGCAGGTTGGTCTGTTCGGCCACGCTCTTGATCAGTTCCACGGCCTTGGCGATTTCCTGGCTTTCCTTTTCCACCGCGGCGATGGCGCCGATGGAGTCGTCCATTTCCGTGAACAACCGATTGATCCGCGCCACCGCGTGGTCGACCTGGGTGCGCCCCTCGCGGCACTGCTCGCCGGCGGCATTGGCCTTGTCGGCGGTGACCTGGGAGTTCTGGCTGACCTCCTGCACGTTGCTCACCAGCTCGCTCATCGAGGTGGCGATCAGCTCCAGCTCGCCGGCCTGCCGCTCGACGCTGCGCTGGCTGGTGGCGGCGCTGTCGCTGACGCTCTGCGCCTTGCCGCGGGTCGTTTCGGAGAAGCGCGCGACCTCGCCGATCAGCTCGCGCATGCGTGCCTGCATCTCGTTGAAGTCCTTGGCCAGATCGCCCAGTTCGTCACGGGCGTCGGTTTCCACGCGCTGACGCAGGTCGCCTTCGGCGATCTTGCGCGTGGCGCCGCTGAGGTCGCGGATGGCGCCGCGTACCGACAGGTAGAAACCGACGAACAGGTAGACCAGCAGCAGTATCACCGCCAGCAGGGTGACGGCCCACAGGGTCAGGTCGCGGCGGTTGTCGTCGATGCGTGTCTGCAGCAGGCCGGCGTTTTCCTCGATCAGCAGGCGGCTGGCCTGATCCAGCTCGTCTATCTGCGCGGCGTAGGCCTGGTATTGCTCCAGCCACAGGTCGATGGACTCCTGGTCGAAGTAGCCGCTCTTGGTATAGGTGTCGACGATCTCGTGCCGGTAGCGTTCGGCGGCGGCCCGGGCCGCTTCGCCCATCAGCCGCCGGGCTTCGGCGTTGCCCTTGTCGCCGTTGTCGCCGACGTACTGATCCAGGGCGCTGAGCTGATTGACGATGGTCGGCCGCGCCGAGGATTCGAGGAAGCCGTAGGCGGTCATGTAGCTGGCGAAGGTGCGGGTCTGGGTGATGACGTCGTACAGCGGTAGCAAGCGGTTGAGCAGCAGATCGGTGTTGCGATAGATCTGCGGGTCGTCGTCCTGGCTGAGCTTGGAAACGGCGGCGATCTCTTTCATGCTCGCCACCAGGCCGTGCAGGTGGCGGCCATGCTCGATCATCTGCGAGCCCAGGCCCTGCACCGCCAGCTTGCCGTCCACGGCGTTGCCCGGGTCGACGGCGATGCTCTGCTGGTCGGCGAACGGGCTGTCCCGCAGCCAGGCGTTGAGGGTTTCGGCCTGCTGCACGAAGGCTTCGCCGTGGCGGGCGATGGCTTCCTTGGCGTCGTCCTTGTTGCGGGCGTAGCCGACCACATGCAGGCCGGCCAGCTCCAGGGCCTGGCGGTAGCCGGGCAGGTAGCGCTCGATGGCCTGCAGGCCCAGCAGTTCGTACTGCGACTCTCCCAGCATGGCATTCAGGTCGACCAGCTTGCTGATCGACAACCAACAGTAGGGCAGCATGAACAGGGTGAAGATCAGCAGGAATTTGTGTGCATAACGCGCGCGGTTCATCAACGCCAGAACCGGAGTGAAGAAAAACATCGTAGCCCCCGAAAGCATGGGAAATCGACACGGCGACCACCAGCTTGGCGGCGCTGTGAGTGCGACAGGCGACCTGCGGTCGCTGCTGGTCTGGCCAACTGCCAGCAAGAAGCTTGCCGTCATTTTACTGGCGACGAAAGTCTGGCGATTGATTTTTTCCAGACCTACCTTCAGGCGCCGTTGGCCAGGGCCTCGAGAAAGCTCTCCAGCACCAGGTGCGGGCGCCGCCCCTTGCGGGTCACCGAGGCCAGGTTCAGGTCGTAGAACCGCGTGCTGGCTTTCAGGGTGCGCAGGCGGCCTTCCTTGACCCAGGCGGCGGCGTAGTGATCGGGCAGGTAGCCGATATAGCGTCCGGTGAGGATGAGAAAGGCCATGCCTTCGCGATCCGAGGCGCTGGCCGTACAGTTCAGCGCCTGGTAATGGGTCTGGATCTCCGGCGGTAGGCGGAAGGTCGGGGCGATGGCGTCCTGGGCATTGAGGCGCGCGTCCGGCAACTGCTCGTCGTCGACATAGAACAGCGGATGGCCGACCGCGCAGTACAGCAGTGAACGCTCGTCATACAGCGGCTGGTAGTCGAGCCCGGGGAGGGCGCTGGCCACTGGTACCACGCCGATGTGCAGGCGGCCGTCGAGCACGCCCTGTTCGACCTCGCTCGGCGGCGTCATGCGGATATGCACGCGCACCTCCGGGCCACGCTCCTTGAGGCGCGCCAGGGCGCCGCTGATGCGCATGTGCGGCACCGTCACCAGGTTGTCGGTGAGGCCGATGTTCAGCTCGCCGCGCAGGTGCTGGTGCAGGCCGTTGACCTCGGTGCGAAAGCTCTCCAGGGCCGCCAGCAACTGCTGGGTCGACTGGTACACCTCGCGACCTTCCTCGGTCAGGGCGAAACCGGCGCGGCCGCGCTGGCACAGGCGCAGGCCGAGGCGTTGCTCGAGATCGCTCATCTGCTGGCTGATCGCCGAACGGCCGATGCCCAGCACGCTTTCCGCGGCGGAAAAGCCGCCGCAGTCGGCGACGCTGCGAAACAGCTTGAGCAGGCGGATATCGAAATCGCTGACCTGGGCCAGGGGCTGCGGACGACGGATGCTCATATGTTTAGTGCCTGATGAACTGAAGATAATAAAAGTCGGCTTTTTATGACTTTATGCCCGTGGCACCTTTACTGGCAACCGATACGCTTCTGTAAAGCAGCTCGAGCGGATCACTGCCCGACCGCTCCCCTGAATGCACGCCAGCGGACAACCACCACCTTCGAGGCCGCCACCATGAACATGCCGCAGACCGCCACGCCCCCCTTGGCCAGCCAGCTCAAGCTCGACGCGCACTGGATGCCGTTCTCCGCCAACCGCAGCTTCCAGCGCGACCCGCGGATCATCGTCGCCGCCGAGGGTGCCTGGCTGACCGACGACGCCGGGCGCAAGGTGTACGACAGCCTGTCGGGCCTGTGGACCTGCGGCGCCGGCCACTCGCGCAAGGAAATCCAGGAGGCCGTGGCCAGACAACTGGGCACCCTCGACTATTCGCCGGGCTTCCAGTACGGCCATCCGCTGTCGTTCAAGCTGGCCGAGCAAGTCGCCGAACTGCTGCCGGGCGACCTTAACCACGTGTTCTTCACCTGCTCCGGCTCCGAGTGCGCCGACACCGCGGTGAAGATGGCCAAGGCCTACTGGCGCCTCAAGGGCCAGGCGACCAAGACCAGGATGATCGGCCGCGCCCGTGGCTACCACGGCGTCAACATCGCCGGCACCGCCCTCGGTGGCATCGGCGGCAACCGCAAGATGTACGGCCAACTGATGGACGTCGATCACCTGCCGCACACCTTGCAGCCGGGCATGGCCTTCACCCGGGGCGCGGCCGAAACCGGCGGCGTCGAGCTGGCCAACGAACTGCTCAAGCTGATCGAACTGCACGACGCCTCCAACATCGCCGCGGTGATCGTCGAGCCGATGTCCGGCTCGGCCGGGGTCATCGTGCCGCCCGCCGGCTACCTGCAACGGCTGCGCGAGATCTGCACCCAGCACAACATCCTGCTGATCTTCGACGAAGTGATCACCGCCTTCGGCCGCATGGGCAAGTGGAGCGGCGCCGAGTACTTCGGCGTGACCCCGGACATCGTCAACGTGGCCAAGCAGATCACCAACGGCGCCGTGCCGATGGGCGCGGTGATCGCCTCGCGGGAGATCTACCAGACCTTCATGGGCCAGCCGACGCCCGAGCACATGATCGAATTCACCCACGGCTACACCTATTCCGCCCACCCGGTGGCCTGCGCCGCCGGCCTGGCTTCGCTGGAACTGCTCAAGCGCGAGAACCTGGTGCAGCAGGCCGCTGAGCTGGCGCCCAAGTTCGAGAACGCCATCCATGGCCTCAAGGGCGCCAAGCACGTGGTGGACATCCGCAACTGCGGCCTGGCCGGGGCGATCCAGCTGGCGCCGCGTGACGGCGACCCGTCGATCCGCCCCTTCGAGGCCGGCGTGGCGCTGTGGAAAGCCGGTTTCTACGTGCGCTTCGGTGGCGACGGCCTGCAGTTCGGGCCGATGTTCAACGCCCGGATCGAAGACCTCGACCGCGTGTTCAGCGCCGTCGGCGACGTGCTCAACAAACTGGATTGATCGAATACCTGTAGGAGCCCCGACCCGGGGCGAATGGCGCAGGCAACGCTGAGGTTGCGCTAAGGCCGCCATTGTTTCGCGCCGAGGGCGACGCTCCTACCACCGTAAAATTATCGAGGACGCTCCATGACCACCATCCAGCACCTGATCCACGGCGAACTCACCGACGGCCAGGGCGGCCGCCGCGCCGACGTGTTCAACCCGGCCACCGGTGAAGCGGTACGCCGCGTCGCCCTGGCCGACGTGGCCACCGTGCAGCAGGCCATCGACTCGGCCAAGGCCGCCTTCCCGGCCTGGCGCAACACCCCGCCGGCCAAACGCGCCCAGGTCATGTTCCGCTTCAAGCAACTGCTGGAACAGCACGAAGAGGCGATCTCCCGGCTGATCAGCGAGGAACACGGCAAGACCCTCGAAGACGCCGCCGGTGAACTCAAGCGCGGCATCGAGAACGTCGAATACGCCTGCGCCGCGCCGGAAATCCTCAAGGGCGAATACAGCCGTAACGTCGGCCCCAACATCGATGCCTGGAGCGATTTCCAGCCGGTCGGCGTGGTCGCCGGCATCACCCCGTTCAACTTCCCGGCCATGGTGCCGCTGTGGATGTACCCGCTGGCCATCGTCTGCGGCAACTGCTTCATACTCAAGCCGTCCGAGCGCGATCCCAGCTCCACCCTGTACATCGCCCAACTGCTGCTCGAGGCCGGGCTGCCCAAGGGTGTGCTCAACGTGGTGCACGGCGACAAGGTGGCGGTCGATGCGCTGATCCAGGCGCCCGAGGTCAAGGCCCTGAGCTTCGTCGGCTCGACGCCGATCGCCGAATACATCTACAGCGAGGGCACCAGGCGTGGCAAACGCGTGCAGGCCCTGGGCGGGGCGAAGAACCACGCCGTACTGATGCCCGACGCCGACCTGGACAACGCCGTCAGCGCACTGATGGGCGCGGCCTACGGCTCCTGCGGCGAGCGCTGCATGGCCATCTCGGTGGCGGTGTGCGTGGGCGAGCAGATCGCCGACGCGCTGGTCGACAAGATCGTGCCGCAGATCAAGGCCCTGAAGATCGGCGCCGGCACCCAGTGCGGCCTGGACATGGGCCCGCTGGTCACCGCCGCGGCGCGGGACAAGGTCGCCGGCTATATCGACGCCGGTGTGGCGGCGGGCGCCGAACTGGTGGTCGATGGCCGTGGCCTGAGCGTATCCGGCAATGAGAACGGCTTCTTCCTCGGCGGCACCCTGTTCGACCGGGTGAGCCCGGAGATGACCATCTACACCGACGAGATCTTCGGCCCGGTGCTGTGCATCGTCCGCGTCGACAGCCTGGAGGCGGCCATGCAACTGATCAACGATCACGAATACGGCAACGGCACCTGCATCTTCACCCGCGACGGCGAAGCGGCGCGGCTGTTCTGCGACGAGATCGAAGTGGGCATGGTCGGCGTCAACGTACCGCTGCCGGTGCCGGTGGCCTACCACAGCTTCGGCGGCTGGAAACGCTCGCTGTTCGGCGACCTGCACGCCTACGGCCCGGACGGCGTGCGTTTCTACACCCGGCGCAAGTCCATCACCCAGCGCTGGCCACAACGCAAGAGCCACGAAGCGGCGCAGTTCGCCTTCCCGAGCAATAGCTGAGGGGGGGTGAGGTAGATGAAAGGCCGGTCGGGAGATCGGCCTTTTTGTTGGCGAGGCGAACGTTCCTGGGTATCGCTGCGCTCAACCACAGGCTACGCACGCCGTAACTGGTAGCCCGGGTTGAGCGCAGCGATACCCGGGAGCTGTCATGAATCCTGCGCCCTCTCTCCGGCCAATGGCTCGTCGTCATCGCCACCGGCCCAATCCGCAGGGAGTAAACCGAGCGCGACATAGCGATGAAGCGACGACCAGGGCCAGTCGATCACCCGGTCCACATGGCCATGCTTGCGTGGGTTATGGTGGATGTAATCGACATGCCGGGCGAAGTCCTCGTCGTCACGAATACGATGCTCCCAATAACGCTGCTGCCAGATGCCCCGCTCGCCTTTGCGTTGGCGGCTGCACGAGAGGCGCTCGCCCGCCGGCAAGGTTCTGGAGAATCCGCTCTTGATCAGGCGCCAGCGCAGCGGGAAATCCGCGTCTCCGGGTGGCAGCGTACAGAGGGCGTGCAAGTGATCGGGGAGGATCGCGATGGCGTCGATACGCCATGGGTGAAGGCGCATCACGTGCCGGAAACTGGCACGCAGCACATCGATATGCGCGGTCAGCAAATCGCTTTGACGGTTGGCCAGATTCAGGGTGAAGAACCAGGTCGCGCCCGGCGTTTTGTCGCGGCGATAGCACACCATTGTCTGCAGTCCCTTGCAGAAAGACATCGTTTCAAATGTAGCCCGGATCGAGCGTAGCGACACCCGGGGATTGATGCCCTGGGTATCGCTGCGCTCAACCCAGGCTACGGAGGGGTGCCGTGCGCCGTGTGAGTTCGCACAGAAAAACGCTCGAAGGTAGCCCGGGTCGAGCGAAGCGATACCCGGGAGTCGATGCCCTGGGTATCGCTGTGCTCAACCCAGGCTATGGAGGTGTGCCGTGCGCAGTGCGAGTTCGCACAGAAAAACGCTCGAAGGTAGTCCGGGTCGAGCGAAGCGACACCCGGGAGTCGATGCCCTGGGTATCGCTGTGCTCAACCCAGGCTACGGAGGGGTGCCGTGCGCAGTGCGAGTTCGCACAGAAAAAGGCTCGAAGGTAGCCCGGGTCGAGCGAAGCGACACCCGGGAGAGGGCGCCGCGAGCGCTATCTATGGTTGCGTACGTACAGCGCTTCGCCACCCGAGGCGCTGCTGGCGCGCATCTTCAGCTCGAAGCGTTTGGGGTGGCCCTTGATCAGATCACTGAGCTTCTTGAAGCCGTAGAGGCGGGCGTCGAAGGCTGGTTTCAGCTTGCTGATATTGGAGCCCAGCAGGCCCAGTTGCACCCAGCCGTCCTCGTCGTCGATGTCGTCGATGACCTTGGCGATGAAGTCCACCGGCACTTTCTGCTTCTTCGCCTGGGCGGCTGGCTTTTCCGCTTCTGGCCCGCTGTCGTTGCTGGCCGGCGATTGCGCTTTTTCGGGTTCCACCACCGCCTCTGGCGCATCGGCGCGGAGGATTTCCGTGTAGATGAATTTGTCGCAGGCCGAGACGAAGGGTTTGGGGGTCTTCTCTTCGCCGAAGCCGTACACGGTCAGGCCTTCTTCGCGGATGCGCGCGGCCAGGCGGGTGAAGTCGCTGTCGCTGGAGACCAGGCAGAAGCCGTCGAAGCGCCGGGTGTAGAGCAGGTCCATGGCGTCGATGATCAGCGAGCTGTCGGTGGCGTTCTTGCCCTTGGTGTAGGCGAACTGCTGGATCGGCTGGATGGAGTGGTCGAGCAGCACCTTCTTCCAGCCGCCGAGGTTGGGCAGCGTCCAGTCGCCATAGATGCGCTTGACGCTGGCCACGCCGTACTTGGCGATCTCTTCGAACAGGCCCTCGACGATGGCGGCGGGGGCGTTGTCGGCGTCGATCAGGACGGCCAGGTGCTTCTGGTGCGGATCGGGAACGGTCTTGTTGGCCATGGTTCCTCCATGAAAGGGTATGGCCGACCATACTGCGAATACTGCCCAGGCGCTATCGGAAACGCCGCGTATTCGCGCCGCGGCGTATCCCGGGGTCAGTCAGAGTTCGAAACGCCCGACCATGGCCTTGAGTTCGTGGGAGAGATGCGACAGGGACTGGCTGGCGGCGTCGATCTGACTGGCGCCTTCCGAGGTCTGCACCGACAGGTCGCGGATGTTGACCAGGTTGCGGTCGATTTCCCGGGAAACCTGGGCCTGCTCTTCGGAAGCACTGGCGATGACCAGGTTGCGTTCGTGGATCTGGTTGATGGCTTCGATGATTTCATCCAGCGCATCGCCGGCCACCTGGGCTTCATCCAGGGTGGCGAGCACCTGGCGGCTGTTCTCGCTCATCGTGGACACGACCTGGCTGGTACCGGCCTGGATGGCGCCGACCATCTGCTCGATTTCCTGGGTGGAGGTCTGGGTTCGGCCGGCCAGGGCGCGCACTTCGTCGGCGACCACGGCGAATCCCCGTCCCGCTTCGCCGGCGCGTGCCGCCTCGATGGCGGCGTTCAGTGCCAGCAGGTTGGTCTGTTCGGCGATGCCGCGGATCACGTCGAGCACCTTGCCGATCTCCTGGGAGCGCTCCGCCAGTTCGCTGACCTGCACGGAGGCGCTGCCCACGCTGTCGTTCATGCGCTTGATCGATCCCAGGGTGGTATCGACCCGTTCGCGGCCGCGTTGCGCCGTGGTGGTCGAATCCTTGGAGGCATCGGCGGTCGAGACGGCATTGCGCGCTACTTCCTCCACGGCCGTGGTCATCTCGGTCACGGCGGTGGCGGCCTGTTGCACTTCGTCATGCTGCTGGCTCAGGTCGCGCGCCGTCTGATTGGTGATGGCGGTCATCTGTTCACTGGCGGCCGCCAACTGGTGCGAGGAGTCGCCGATCAGGCGCAAGGTATCGATCAGGCTGTGTTTCATCATCGCCAGGGCTTCGAGAAGACGGGTCGATTCGTCGTTGCCGGTTATCACGATCTTGCCGCTCAGTTTGCCCGCGGCGATCGCCTGGGCCACGGCGATGCCTTCCAGCAGGGGGCGGGTAATGCTGCGCGTCAGCAACCAGGCCAGCAGCAGGGTCAGGGCGAAGGCGACGACCAGCACCGCTACGGTGGTTCTCACGGCGAATGCATAACTGGCCTTGGCCTCCTCGGTATACCGGGCGGCCTGATCGGCATTCACCTTGACCAATTCGTTGAACAGGTCGCCGGTCTTGTTGGACGACTCCTGGATGGCCCCGTTGAGCAGGGCCAGCATGCCGTCCGTATCGTTTTTCTCGGAGAGCGCCTGGTAGCTGTCCAACTGCTGGTTGTAGGCGGCGACCACGGTTTCCATCTGCCTGAAGGCCGGCCTGGCCGGCTCGGAAGCGATCTCGCGATAGCCCTGCATGGCCTTGTCCAGTTCGCCACGCAGGAAGCCCAGGCGTTCCACGGTTGGCCCGAGGGTGGCCGGGTCGCGGTTGAGCATCATGCGCAGCGTGATGACCCGGATGCCGAGCTGGTTGTCGCGGATGCGGGCAATGTAGCGAGTACCGGCATGGGATACGTCCTCCGTATGCACGACCGCTTGCCGCATCGTGGTGATCTGGTCCAGGGAGAACAGGCCGAGTCCCAGCATGAGCAGGGCGATCAGACCAAAGCTGATCAGGGAGCGGGTCGCGATACGCAGATTGCGGATGTTCATGAAGGACTCCTTCCAGTACAGGCATAAAGGTTATCTGTACCGGATGGAGAATCTTGAGCGCTGCGGGTTCGTTACCGTCATGGACAAACGCCTGGCGCTGCCCCTGTTGTCCAGGCCATGGCCGCTAGTGCCACATCACAGAGCAAATGCCGTATCCGCGCGAACGGGCCGAGTATGCGTGGGAGGGGCTTTAGCCGCGAGCTCTTCGCGTCCTTGACGGACCAATCGCGGCTAAAGCGGATCGCCGCCGGCCCCTCCCTCAGTCGCAGAGCGCCGCCGCGGGCACATCTGCCACCCCGGCACGGTCAAGCCAGGATGTAGAGGGCGATGGCGATCATCTGGAAGCCGCAGAAGAAGCCCATGGCGATACGCAGCGGCGGTTGCAGGTTGTCGCCCAGACTTTCCTTGAATGGCTTGAGCATGAACGACGGTGTCAGCGCCAGGCCGATGAGCAGCGAGGTCACCGCCAGCATCGAAAAGAACTCGCTGCTCAGCAGTACGATGCCCGAGGTCGCGCCATACACCAGGCAGGCCAGGGCAACGGCGAAGAAGGCGCCCGAGATCAGGCGTTCCTTGGGCGTCCAGGACGAGAAATTCACGGTGCTTGCTCCGAAACTGAAAAGATGGCGCGCAGTATAAGGCGGCACCGCGCTGGCCGGCAGTCTGGAGTTGATAGCGCTTTTGTCCATGATCGGTTCATGCCGGAATCCGCGCCGTGGGTCCGGCCGGCTCTGACCAAGCCTCAAGCTTCAAGCCAGGAGCAAAGCATGGGTATTACCCTGGAGCGCTTTTACTTGCCGCTTGAAGCTTGCCGCTTATGGCTGCTTCCGCCCTCCTACCGGTAGGCCGCCAGGATCTGCTCGATCTGCAGGTCCAGGCTCTGCAGGCCGCCGCCGGAGAGGTACCACAGCGGCGGATCGAGGTAGACGATGCGCTTGGTCTTGGCCGCCGTCGTGCTGGCCAGCGGCGAGTCGGCCAGGGTGGCGACGTCCAGCGGGTCGCCGCCGATGGCGGCGCTGCGGTCGACGATGAAGATCACGTCCGGGTTGCTCTCGGCCGCGGCTTGCGGCGTGAGTGGTTGCGGACGCTGACGCGGGGCGTCGGCCGGTTGCGGCGGCGGCGCCGGCAGGGCACGCGGCGCTTGCAGCAGCGAGTAGATCACCGCCTGTTCGGTGGGCGAGAAGCGGCCTTCGTTATGGGTCAGCACCAGGGTGCGCTTGCCCGAGCTGGCGATCAACTGGCGCGCCTGCTCGACCTTGCCGCGCAGGGCGGCCAGGGCCTGCTCGGCTTCGGCGGGCTTGTCGAACAACTGGCCGAGCAGGGTGACGTTGCGCGCCACGCCGGCCAGGTAATCGCTATCGTTGATGCCCATGTCCAGGGTCGGTGCGATGGCGTCCAGTTCGTCGCGGCTCTCGGTCTGGCGTCCGGTCACCATGATCAGATCCGGTTGCAGGGCGCGCACGGTTTCCAGGTTCGGGGTCTTCATGCCGCCGGCATCCTGCACGCCGGTGGCGCTGCTCGCCAGGTAGGGCGGCACATTGCCGGGGACCGCCAGCACGCGGTCGCCGACACCCAGCGCGAGCAGGCTGTCGTAGGTGCCGTAATCGAAGGTGACGACCTTCTGCGGATGACGTGGAACCTCGACCTGGGCGCCTGCCTGGGTAATGCTGAGGGTGGATGGCGGCTGTTGGGCGTTGTGGCTACAACCGGCGACCGCCAGTGCCAGCAGGGTAAGCAGCGTGATCTTCTTCACCTGGTTGGTGCTCCTTGTTGTCGACTACGGCTGGGCGAGGGCGCCGCAAGCCCGGGGCAGGGAAAATATCATCCGGGGGCTATTGAGAAGTCTTTGCAACTGGTAAAGATTGCAAACCTGCAGGGGGGCAAGCTCGACCGTTCCTGCGCGGGCCAGCAACGGCGGGGCCCGCAGAGCGATTGGCGGCACTGGAAAACTTGCTCGACAATGCGGGGTCTATGGGGATGGCCGACATCAGCGGCATAGTGTGACGTCGTAACAGGCATAACGGCATTCGGCTTGTTAGTGTTATGCCATCTGCGCAAGGATGGATCGTTCAGTCAATGGACTATTCGAACGCCTCAAACCCTGAGTCCCCTGGCTCCGCTCGCGGCTCGCGCCCAGCGCTGCCGAGGCGGCGTCGCGCAACGGTCTGGCGCTGCTTGTTGATGCTCGCGCTGCTTTTCCAGGCCGCTGGTTGTGCCCGCCATCAGGACAATCGCGCATTCCTCGACAACCGCTCTTCCGTCGGGCCCGGCGAGTTGTTCCAGACCCACTCCGACCGCCTCGCCACCATTGGCATGCGCAACAACCTCAACAGCCTCTACCGGCTGATGGACAAGCTCTACCGACGCAACCCCCGCGAATGGCGCAAGACCGGCCTGGAGAGCAGCGAGGCCGCGCAGCGGGCGGTGCAGCAGGCCATCGAGCAAGGGCGACCGTTACCCTCGCTGGAAGGACGCGAAGATATCGTCGCCCTCAGCTATGCGCTCAGCGTGGAATTCCAGGGGGATCGGGTGGGGGCTTTCATCTACGCCATCGGCAGCATGCTGGTGACCGCCCACGGCGGGCGTACCCAGTTCTATCTCACCGATTCCATCGATGCGCAGTTCGTGCACAACGCCGCGCGCAATATCGAGAGGGCGACCTGGCTGCTGGCCAGCCGCCGCGATGCCCAGGGCAGGCCCCTGCTGCTGTCCAACGAGATCTCCGATGAAGGCCGCAACCTCAGCTTCGCCGTGGAGTTCGGCAAGATAGTCGCGCGTCTGGATTACCTCAGCGATGTACTCGACGAGCGCTATCGGCGCATCGGCGTCAATTACGCCCATGGCCTGTTGTTCCTCAACTTCCTGCCCGTGCAGTGAGCCGCGGGCAGGCGTTCGAGGCGAGCGGGCCGGCCGCTCGGCCTGTCAGACCTTCCTGACGAACTCCGACTTGAGCTTCATCGCGCCGATGCCGTCGATCTTGCAGTCGATGTCATGGTCGCCATCGACCAGGCGGATACCCTTGACCTTGGTGCCGACCTTGACCACCAGCGACGAGCCCTTGACCTTCAGATCCTTGATCACGGTGATGGTGTCGCCGTCCTGCAGCACGTTGCCCACCGAGTCCTTGATCACCTTGGCGTCATCGCCTGGCGCTTCGGCGGCGGCGTCGGCCGACCATTCGTGGGCGCATTCCGGGCAGACCAGCAAGGATCCGTCTTCATAGGTGTATTCGGAGTTGCAGGCGGGGCAGGGTGGCAGCGTGCTCACGGGGAATCCTCGATGGCCAGTGATGAAAAGGCCGCAAATTATATAAGGTTTTGTCGCCTGCCGCCGCATGCAATTGCGCCCGGCTGGCCCGCTGCAGCGCCTCGGCCTCGCCTTCGAGCGGCCTCCAGGACCGGATGGAGCAGCCAGCAGGTGGCCGGGGCGTGCGGGAAAATGCCTCCCCGGCCGACAGTGAGGCGCCCGTTTCTATCGGGCAACGGGGGCGAGCTGTGCGGCGGCGCAGCGGAAAAGCCGAACTCATGGCGCGTTTGCCACCTCCAACAGGTTGTCAGGTGCCTGAGCCGGTACCGCATCGACTTTTTGGAGGCCGCCTGAGGGTGGCGGATCATTGCCAGTGGAGGCGATATGTTCTTTGCGCAAGGCGTCAGTCTGTTCCAGGTGATCAAGACCACGGTGACCGATTTCGTCGATGACGAGTTGCCCACCTATGCCTCGGCGCTGGCCTTTCAGATGTTCTTCTCGTTGTTTCCCTTCCTGCTGTTCCTGGTCGCGCTGATCAGCCTGCTGGACATGCAGCCCTTTTTCGACTGGCTGCGTCAGCAGGCCGAACTGGTGCTGCCGCAGTCCACGGTCGAACTGGTCAACCCGATCATCGACCAGTTGCAGACGCAGAAGGCCGGGTTGTTCTCCGTGGGTATCCTGGTGGCGCTGTGGACGGCCTCATCGGCGGTGCGCTCGGTGATGGATGCGATGAACAAGGCCTATGGCGTCAAGGAAGGGCGGCCGGCCTGGAAGCGTTTCCCGCTGTCGCTGCTGTACACCGTCGCCATCGCCGCGACCCTGCTCATGGCGGCGGCGCTGATGGTGCTGGGGCCGCAGGTGATGAGCTGGCTGGCGCAGCAGATCGGCATCGAGCAGATCGTGGTGACCTTGTGGGCCTGGCTGCGCTGGCCGGTGGCGGTGTTCCTGCTGATGATCGTGGTCGCGGCCGTGTATTACGTGGCGCCGGACGTGGAGCAGCGGTTCCGCTTCATCACCCCCGGCTCGGCGCTGGCGGTGGTGGTGTGGATCGCCGCGTCCGTGGGCTTCGGTTACTACGCGCAGAACTTCGCCAACTACAACGCCACCTACGGCAGCATCGGCGCGATCATCGTGTTTCTGCTTTATCTGTACATTTCCGCGGCGGTGCTGTTGTTCGGCGCCGAACTCAATGCGGTCATCGAACACCTGTCGAGCGAGGGCAAGGAGCCTGGCGAGAAGACCATCGAACCCGAGGCCGAGGCGCAGGCCTCGCACTCCTCGCCGTGACCGGGCAGGTCGCCTGTCGGGAGAGGAGACCCGGCGGCGGTCTCAGGGGATGGGCTGTGGCCAGGTCAACTGGCCGCTATCGCTGAAGCGCCGGGTGCCGAACACGCCGCCGGCGAGTTTGCCGCGCAATTGATAGGGCAGGCTCTGCCCCGGCTGGTAAGTGCTGGCGCCCCAGGCCTGACGCAGCGCCGAGTAGGCGGAAATGGTCATGGGCACGCTGATCAGCGTTTCGCCGAACCGCGCCACCTGGCCGCTCTGGTCGCTGACGCCACGGGCCAGCGGCTGGTCGTTGATATCCAGCTGCAGGGCCACGCCATTGAAGTCGAGCGCCGTTTCATTGGGGTTCTGCACCCGCAGTTTCACCGCGAAACGGACTTCCAGGCCCTCTCCCGGCAGCGGTTCCAGGCCGACCAGGTCGATATTCAGCGGATCGCGCGGGGCGAAGGAGCTGCAGGCGCTCAGGCCGGAGACGATCGAGACAAGCACTAGACTGCGCAACAGCGTGGCGATGGACATGGGCGTTCCCGGCGGCAATGGATCCAGCTGTTCAGACCGTGCGCGGCCGGCTTTTGCTCCGCCTATCGCCGGGTCGTTCAGGCGCGCCGTGTGGCGCCGCCGTCCTGCAGGCCCTGGCTGCGCCGCCTATAGGCCTCGATATAGGCATCGCGCGAAGGTTTCAGGTGGTCGCGGCACAGCGTCATCAGCCGTTCCCTGTCCCCGCTGCCCAGGGCTTCGATGATCTGCCAGTGCTCCAGGCGGGCACGCTCCAGCTGTTGTGGCATGACCATGGTCGAGGCGCGGATCGAGTGGGCGCGTTGCGCGTGGGCCTGGATCGCCTCGACCAGAACCGGGTTGTCGGAGAGGCTGAACAGCTCGCGGTGGAAGGTCACGTTGAGGCGAAAGGTGCGGCGCAGATCGCCGGCGGCCACGGCGGCGTCGTGCTGGCGCTGCACCTCGATCAGCGGCTCCAGGCGCTCGGCCGGCAAGGGCAGGCGGATCATGGCGACGCCATGGCTTTCCAGCAGTTCGCGCACCGCATACAGGTGTTCGACCTCCTCGACGCTGTAGGCCTTCACCAGCGCGCCGACATTGCGCTTGCGCTCCACCAGGCCCATGCGTTCCAGCTCGACCAGTACCTGGCGCACCACATGCCGTTTCAGTTGAAAGCGGCTGAGCAGTTCGTCCTCGACCAGGCGCTCGCGCGGATGCAGGAAACCCAACACGATTTCTTCTTCGAGGGTATCGACGACGCGCTTTACCGTCGGCTCCACGTCTCGTGTTCGTTCACTGTTGTTCACGGCTTCGCTTGTCTGTGGGATTGGCATGGGCGCCCGAATATAGAGCGCTTTTGCTGTGGTCTCAATCATCCTCGTCTTCGCACCCTGTTGCCATCGGATCATCGGCATGGCTAAATATATCGACAAGATTATCAATAATCTAATCAACAAGAGACTGCCCATGACTGATAAAGCAGCCGACACCCCAGCCGTGGTGGTGCCTTCCGGGATCCGCAAGGGCCTGACCAATTATGGCGACACCGGTTTTTCCCTGTTCCTGCGCAAGGCCTTCATCAAGGGCGCGGGCTATACCGACGAGGCGCTGGATCGCACCATCGTCGGCATCGCCAACACCGGCAGTGGCTACAACCCCTGCCACGGCAATGCGCCGCAACTGATCGATGCGGTCAAGCGCGGCGTGATGATGGCGGGCGGCCTGGCCATCGACTTCCCGACCATCTCCATCGCCGAAAGCTTCTCCACGCCCACCAGCATGTACCTGCGCAACCTCATGTCGATGGACACCGAGGAGATGATCCGCGCCCAGCCGATGGATGCCGTGGTGCTGATCGGCGGGTGCGACAAGACCGTCCCCGCGCAACTGATGGGCGCCGCCTCGGCCAACATCCCCACCGTGCAACTGATCACCGGCTCGATGCTCACCGGCGGCCACCGCGGCGTGCGCGTGGGCGCCTGTACCGACTGCCGCCGATACTGGGGCCAGTTCCGCGGCCAGGAAATCGACGAGCAGGAGATCAACGAGGTCAATTCCAAGCTGGTCGCCAGCGTGGGCACCTGCTCGGTGATGGGCACCGCCAGCACCATGGCCTGCATCGGCGAGGCGCTGGGTATCGTCATGCCGGGCGGCGCCTCGCCACCCGCGGTGACCTCCGACCGTATCCGCATCGCCGAACTGACCGGCAAGCAGGCCGTGGCGATGGCCCGCAGCGGCCTGACCCCCGACAAGATCCTCACCGCCAAGGCGTTCGAGAACGCCCTGCGTGTGCTGCTGGCCATCGGCGGCTCGACCAATGGCATCGTCCACCTCACGGCCATCGCCGGGCGCATGGGCCTGGACATCGACCTCGAGGCCTTCGACCGCATGAGCCGGGAAACGCCGGTGCTGGTCGACCTCAAGCCGTCCGGGCAGCACTACATGGAAGACCTGCACATGGCCGGCGGCATGCAGACCGTGCTGCGCGAGCTGCGCCCGTTGCTGCACCTGGACGCCCTGACCGTTACCGGGCGCACCCTCGGCGAGGAACTGGACGATGTCGCGGCCTTCCCGCAGAACGTGGTGCGCAGCATCGCCGACCCGATCTATCCGGTGGGCGGCATCGCCTTTCTGCGCGGCAACCTGGCCCCGGAAGGGGCGATCATCAAGCAGTCGGCGGCCGATGCCACGCTCATGGAGCACGCAGGCCGTGCGGTGGTCTTCGAGAACTCCGAGGACATGGCGCTGCGCATCGACGACCCCGAACTGGACGTCAACGCCGACGACATCCTGGTGCTGAAGAACATCGGCCCCGTCGGCGCCCCCGGCATGCCGGAGGCCGGCTACCTGCCGATTCCGAAGAAGCTTGCCCGCGCCGGGGTCAAGGACATGGTGCGCATCTCCGACGGCCGCATGAGCGGCACCGCGGCGGGCACCATCGTCCTGCACGTCACCCCCGAGGCGGCGCTCGGTGGCCCCCTGGCCCTGGTGCGCAACGGCGATCGCATCCGCCTGAGCGTGGCCGAGCGCAGCATCGAACTGCAGGTGCCGGCCGAGGAACTGCAACGCCGTCGCGATGAGCTGGTGCTGCCCAGGCCCCAGGGCGCCGAGCGCGGTTATCGCAAGCTGTTCTTCGAGCAGATCACTCAGGCGGACAAGGGCTGCGATTTCGAATTCCTGCGCCCACCGACCATGCAAGGGCGCGTGCCCCGCGACGGTTGAGGCCCGCCTGTTCGTCAGTTGCCCGGGCAACCCGGGCAGCGCCTACCCATAGAAACTCCCTACAAGAACAACTGGAGTAACAGATGGAAAGTACCGCCTGGATCGTGTCGGTGGCCGTTTGCGCCATCGCGGTTTTGCTGCTGTTGATCGTGCGCCTGCGCATGCAGCCTTTTCTCGCCCTGCTGCTGACCAGCCTGGGCGTGGGACTGGCCATCGGCATGCCGCCCGAGGAACTGCTGGACTTCATCGCCAAGGCCATGGGCGGCACCCTGGGCACCGTGGCGTTGATCATCGGCCTGGGTTCGATGTTCGGCGAGATGCTGCGGGTATCGGGCGGTTCCGAACGCCTGGCGCTGACCCTGATCGAGCGTTGTCGCGACAGCACGGTGCCCTGGGCGCTGGGCCTGACCGGCTTTCTGGTGTCGATCGCGGTATTCATCGATGTGGCGATCATCATCCTGGTGCCGTTGATCTACGGCATCGCCAAACGCACCGGGCGCTCGCTGCTGTTCTACGGCATTCCGCTGTGCGCCGGCCTGAGCGTGACGCATACCTTCATTCCGCCGACGCCGGGGCCGATCGCCACGGCGAGCATCATGGGCGCGGACCTGGGCTGGGTGATCATCTGGGGTTTCATCTGCGGCCTGCCGGCCATGGCGGTGGCCGGGCCACTGTTCGGCAAGTTCATTTCCAGCCGCATCTTCGTACCGGTGCCCGAGTTCATGGTGCAGGGCGAGAGCAAGTTCGATGACGACCCGAACAAGCTCCCGGGCTTCGGCGGCGTCGTGGCGATCCTGGTGCTGCCCCTGGTGCTGATTCTCGGCAACACCACGGCCGATCTGCTGCTGCCCGAGGGCAGCAGCCTGCGCGCCACGCTGATGTTCATCGGCAATCCGATCATGGCGCTGCTGATCACCGCGCTGCTGACCTTCTGGTTCTTCGGCTACCGCCGCGGCTACAGCAAGGACGAGTTGCAGAAGATCGCCACCAGGGCGCTCGAGCCGGCCGGCATCATCATCCTCATCACCGGCGCCGGCGGCGTGTTCGGCAAGGTGCTGATCGAATCGGGGATCGGCAGGATCCTCGCCGAGAACATGCAGAGCCTGAACATGCCGCTGCTGTTGTTCGCCTTCCTGACCTCGGCGGTCATGCGCATTTCCCAGGGTTCCGGGACGGTGGCGATGATCACCGGCGCCAGCCTGACCGCACCGGTAGCCGGCATGTTCGATGTCAGTGAGCAGATGACCGCGTTGCTGTGCATCGCCATCGCCTGTGGCGGTACGGTGTGCTCCCACGTCAACGACTCGGGGTTCTGGATGGCCAATCGTTACTTCGGCATGAGCGTGTCCGATACCCTCAAGTCGTGGACGGTGATGAAGACCATCGTTGGCCTGACCGGACTGGCGATGTGTCTGCTGGTCAGCCTGTTCATCGACTGAGCATCGCCTCTGGCCCCGGGCGTGACCTCTCGAGGGGGGCGCTCCGGGTGCCCTGGCGGTCGCCGAGCACCGCCAGGGCGCTGAGCCGTGGGGACATGGCCATCCCGAGTGGCGGCCTGGCTGGCGCGGTTCGCCTTCGAGCCTCAGAGGCTCACATCCGCGATGAAAGCACAGCGCCCATTGGCAGGGCGTTGCCACGCGCTCGTCGTGCGAAAGTGGTGCCTGCACCTGCACCTGCACCTGCACCTGCACCTGACGTGCCGGCCGCCGTTCGCGGTGGATAATGTCGCCTGCTGGACTATGCTGTGCGCAGCGCGGGGCTATTGCGCAACATGTCGAGCAGGGCATCCACCATGGCATGGGCCTGGCTACCGAGATCGTAGCTGTCTGGGCTCAGCAGCCAGTGGGCCTGTACGCCGTCTATATAGGCGTGCATGCAGATGGCCGCCCGCGAACAGTCCAGATCGGCGGGCAGTTGCC
Organism: Phytopseudomonas dryadis; assembly: GCF_004327355.1. GTDB lineage: Bacteria > Pseudomonadota > Gammaproteobacteria > Pseudomonadales > Pseudomonadaceae > Aquipseudomonas > Aquipseudomonas dryadis. Next base: position 49,134 of record NZ_QJUM01000032.1, on the reverse strand, counting down.
CCTGGTTGACGGCATTGCGTAACGTTTTTGCAATCCGCTGGTCGCACTCTTGGCTGAATGCTTGCATCCGTTGGCGCAGGTCACCCAGGTCGTCGGTGTATTCGCACTTGTGCTGGAGGATTTCGCTGACCCGGCGGCTTTGAGGGTCCTCGGCCACCCGTTGCAGAAGATGGACCAGCAACTGCCGCATGTGGCCCAGCGGGTTCGGCTCGTTTTCGTTCTCGCAGGCCTGCGCCAGTTCCTCGAGTGGCAGCCTGAGGCGTTCGAGCATGGCCTGGAACAGCTCGACCTTGTTCTGGAAGTGCCAGTAGATGGCGCCCCGGGAAACGCCGGCATCGGCAGCGATATCGGCCAGCGAGGCGCTCGAAACGCCTTTGGCGTAGAAAACCCGTTCGGCAGCATCGAGGATGTGCGCACGGGTTTCTTCGGCTTCCTCTTTGGTACGTCTGGCCATGGTCGGGGGCGCTTCCGCAGTGGTGATTGAATGGCTTGCAGCCGGTCTACAGGCGTCACAACAGGTCACAGTGTTGCACAAAACATGCATTTACAAACATTCTCGAATGTAAGTATATTCCCTACCTGTCCCTACTATCCACCTCGGCTCTCTGCCCAGGTATCGCCCGCCCGGCAAGAATCAATATGAATATGAGGTCTTTTCAGATGCAGAAGAAGCCAGCCTTCGCAGCTATGGTTTCCGCCGTTGCTCTGGCCACGCTCACCCTTGCAGGTTGCAGTGAAGGCGAGGCGCCGCCGCCCGCGCAGACGCCCAGCGTGGGGATCGTCACCCTGCAGGCAGAGCCCTATACCTTGACCAGCGAACTGCCGGGACGCACCGCCGCGTACCGGATCGCCGAGGTGCGTCCGCAGGTCGATGGCATCATCCAGAAGCGTCTGTTCGCCGAGGGCTCGGAAGTGAAGGCGGGCGAGCAGCTCTATCAGATCGATGCGTCGGTCTATCAGGCGGCCTACAAGAGCGCCCAGGCCACATTGGCATCGACCAAGTCCCTGGCCGAGCGCTACAAGGATCTGGTCGCCGATCAGGCGGTGAGCCGTCAGGCCTACGACGAGGCCCAGGCTGCACGCCTGCAGGCCGAAGCGGCTCTGGAGCAGGCCAGCATCAACCTGCGCTACACCAAGGTTCTGGCGCCCATCAGCGGCCGTGTCGGTCGTTCGGCCGTCACCGAGGGCGCCTTGGTCAGCAACGGCCAGGCCAACGCCATGGCGACCATCCAGCAGCTCGATCCGATCTATGTCGATGTGACCCAGCCGAGCAAGGATCTGCTGCGCCTGCGCCGCGAGCTGGAGAGCGGCCAGTTGCAGAAGGCCGGTGAAAACGCCGCCAAGGTCCAGTTGCGCCTGGAAGACGGCAGCGACTACGAGCACGAAGGCAAGCTGGAATTCTCCGAAGTGTCGGTCGACGAAGGCACCGGCTCGGTCACCCTGCGCGCCGTGTTCCCCAACCCGGATCACAACCTCCTGCCCGGCATGTTCGTCCATGCGCGACTCAACGCCGGCGTCAACCAGAAGGCCATCCTGGCACCGCAGCAAGGGGTGACGCGCAATGCCAAGGGCGAGCCGACCGCGCTGGTGGTCAACGCCGAGAACAAGGTCGAGTTGCGCCAGCTCAAGGCCGAACGCACCGCTGGCAACCGCTGGCTGATCATCGAAGGCCTGAACCCGGGCGACAAGCTGATCACCGAGGGCCTGCAGTTCGTTCAGCCGGGCGTCGAAGTGAAGACCACCGCGGCGAAAAATGTCGCTGAACCGCAGGCGTCGGGTTCCGACCAGGCTGCCAGCCGCTAAGGAGCGACAACACGATGGCGAATTTCTTCATCGACAGGCCGATCTTTGCCTGGGTGATCGCGTTGGTGATCATGCTCGCGGGCGGTCTGTCCATTCTCTCGTTGCCGGTCAACCAGTATCCGAGCATCGCCCCTCCCGCCGTGTCGATCCAGGTCAACTACCCGGGTGCTTCCGCGCAGACCGTGCAGGACACCGTGGTCCAGGTGATCGAACAGCAGCTCAACGGTATCGACGGGCTGCGCTACATCAGTTCGTCGAGCAACTCCGACGGCAGCATGGAGATCATCGTTACCTTCAACCAGGGCACCGATCCCAACATCGCCCAGGTGCAGGTGCAGAACAAGTTGCAGCTGGCTACCCCGATGCTGCCCCAGGAAGTGCAGCAGCAGGGCCTGCGGGTGACCAAGTCGGTGAGGAACTTCCTGCTGGTGATCGGCGTGGTCTCCACCGATGGCAGCATGAGCAACCAGGACCTGTCCAACTACATCATCGCCAACATGCAGGACCCGATTTCCCGTACCCCGGGTGTCGGTGACTTCCAGGTGTTCGGCGCCCAGTACGCCATGCGCATCTGGCTGGACCCGGCCAAGCTCAACAACTTCCAGCTGACGCCCACGGATGTGCGCAGCGCCGTCGAGGCGCAGAACGTACAGGTTTCTTCCGGTCAGTTCGGTGGTCTGCCCGCCGCCCCCGGCCAGCAGCTCAACGCCACCATCATCGGCAAGACCCGCCTGCAGACGCCGGAACAGTTCCGCGAGATCCTGCTCAAGGTCAACCGTGACGGTTCCCAGGTTCGCCTGGGCGACGTCGCCAGGGTCGAGCTGGGCGGCGAGAACTACAGCGTCAGCGCCAAGTTCAATGGCAACGCCGCGTCCGGCATGGCGATCAGGTTGGCCACCGGGGCCAACGCCCTGGATACCGCCAAGGCGATCCGCGCCACCATCGAGGAACTGAGGCCGTTCTTCCCGGCCGGCATGGAAGTGGTCATGCCGTACGACTCCACGCCTGTGGTCTCTGCGTCGATCAGCGGCGTGGTCAGTACCCTGATCGAAGCCTTCGTGCTGGTGTTCCTGGTGATGTACCTGTTCCTGCAGAACCTGCGCGCCACGCTGATCCCGACCCTGGCGGTACCGGTGGTGCTGCTGGGTACCTTCGGCATCCTCGCGGCCTGCGGTTTCAGCATCAATACCCTGACCATGTTCGCCATGATCCTGGCCATCGGCCTGCTGGTGGACGATGCCATCGTGGTGGTGGAAAACGTCGAGCGGGTGATGCGCGAGGAAGGTCTGTCGCCACTCGAAGCGACGCGCAAGTCCATGGGCCAGATCCAGGGCGCGCTGGTGGGCATCGGCGTGGTGCTCTCGGCGGTTCTGCTGCCGATGGCCTTCTTCGGCGGCTCGGTGGGGGTGATCTACCGGCAGTTTTCCATCACCATCGTCTCGGCCATGGTGCTCTCGGTCATCCTGGCGCTGATCTTCACCCCGGCGCTGTGCGCCACCCTGCTCAAGCCCATCGCCAAGGGCGAGCACCACGAGAAGGGCGGTTTCTTCGGCTGGTTCAACCGTACCTTCGAGCGCAGCGTCAATGGCTACGAGCGTGGCGTCAAAGCCATGCTCAAGCGCAAGGCGCCGTTCCTGATCATCTACGCGGCGATCGTCGCGGCCATGATCTGGCTGTTCACCCAGATTCCCTCGGCATTCCTGCCCGAAGAGGATCAGGGCGTACTCTTCGCCCAGGTGCAAACGCCATCGGGTTCCAGCGCCGAGCGCACCGCGGCCGTGGTCGATGACATGCGCAAGTACCTGCTCGAAGAAGAAAAGGACGTGGTCAACTCGGTGTTCACCGTAACCGGCTTCAACTTCGCCGGCCGTGGTCAGAGCTCGGGCATGGCCTTCATCATGCTCAAGCCGTGGGCCGAGCGTACCGAGGCGGGCACCAGTGTGTTCGAGCTGGCGCAACGCGCCCAGGGCAAGTTCTTCGGTGGCGAGTTCCGCGACGCGATGGTCTTTGCCTTCGCCCCGCCGGCGGTCATGGAGATGGGTAACGCCACCGGTTTCAACCTGTTCCTGCAGGACCGTGCCGGCGTTGGCCAGGCCACCCTCAACGAGGCTCGCGACAAATTCCTCCAGCTGGCCCGTGAGAACCCGGTGCTCAGCAGCGTCCGCGCCAACGGCCTGCTGGACGAGCCGCAGTACCAGTTGCTGATCGATGACGAGAAGGTGCGTACCCTCGGGGTGTCTCTGGCCGACGTCAACAGCACCCTGCAGATCGGTTGGGGGGGCGCCTATGTCAACGACTTCATCGACCGCGGACGGGTCAAGCGGGTCTATCTGCAGGGTGATGCCGCCTCGCGGATGAATCCCGAAGACCTGGACAGGTGGCACGTGCGCAACGACCAGGGACAGATGGTGCCGTTCAGCGCCTTCGCCACTGGCGAGTGGACCTATGGTTCGCCCAAGCTGGCCCGGTACAACGGCGTCAGCGCCATCGAGATTCTCGGTGAGCCGGCGCCGGGTTACAGCTCCGGCGAGGCCATGGCCGCGGTCGAGGAAGTTGCCTCGCAACTACCGGAGGGGGTCGGTTTCGACTGGACGGGGCAGTCCTACGAGGAACGCCTCTCTGGCTCTCAGGCCCCGGCTCTGTATGCGCTTTCGCTGCTGGTGGTATTCCTCTGCCTGGCGGCGCTGTACGAGAGCTGGTCGATCCCGTTCGCGGTGATGCTGGTGGTACCGCTGGGGGTGATCGGCGCCTTGTTGTTCACCCTGGGCCGTGGCTTGTCCAACGACGTGTTCTTCCAGGTCGGCCTGATCACCACCATCGGCCTGTCGGCACGTAACGCGATCCTCATCGTCGAGTTCGCCAAGTCGTTGCACGAGCAGGGCAATAGCTACGTGGATGCGGCGGTGGAAGCCTGCCGCATGCGTCTGCGCCCGATCATCATGACCTCGCTGGCGTTCATCCTCGGTGTCGTGCCGTTGGCCATCTCCAGCGGTGCGGGTGCCGGCAGCAAGCACGCCATCGGTACCGGCGTGATCGGCGGCATGCTTTCGGCCGCTATCCTGGCGATCTTCTGGGTGCCGCTGTTCTATGTGCTGGTGAGCTCGATGTTCAAGGACAAGCGCAGCAAAGAAACCACTGAGAAGGAGGCCGTCCAGTGAGGCAGTCCCTGTTGTCCCTGGCAGTCGCGGCCGTCGTGCTCAGCGGCTGCTCCCTGATCCCCGACTACCAGCGCCCCGAGGCGCCGGTGGACGCGGCCTGGCCCACGGGCCAGGCGTACGAGGGCGGTGCCGCGCAGACCGCGGTGCCGGCCGCCGATCTCGGCTGGCGCGAGTTCCTGCGTGACCCGGCGCTGCAGCGTCTGGTCGCCACCGCACTGAGCAACAACCGTGACCTGCGCGTGGCCGCACTGAACGTCGAGGCTTACCGGGCGCAGTACCGCATCCAGCGTTCCGAGCTGTTCCCCGGCGTTTCGGCCGACGGTGCCGGTTCGCGCCAGCGCCTGCCGGGCGATCTGTCGCAGACCGGCGACTCGATGATCAGCAGCCAGTACAGCGCCACGCTCGGGGTGAATGCCTGGGAAGTGGATTTCTTCGGTCGTCTGCGCAGCCTCAACGAGCAGACCCTGCAGCAGTACTTCGCGACCGAAGAGGCCCGGCGCAGCGCGCAGATCAGCCTGATCGCCAGCGTGGCCAACGCCTACCTGACGCTGCAGGCCGACGAGGCGCTGCTGCAACTGACGCGTGACACCCTGGGCACCTACCAGCGCAGCCTGGAACTGACCCAGCGCAGCTTCGATGTCGGCGTGACCGATGCCTTGGCCCTGAGCCAGGCGCGTACGGCGGTGCAGACCGCCCAGGTCAGCCTGGCGCAGTACACCCGCTTGGTGGCGCTGGATCGCAACGCCCTGTCCGTGCTGTTGGGTGGCGGCGTGCCGGCGGACCTGCCGCGTGGCGAGGTACTGGATGACGACCTGCTGGCCGAAGTGCCGGCAGGCCTGCCTTCCGAACTGCTGCAGCGGCGTCCCGATCTGCTCCAGGCCGAGCATGAACTGCTCAGTGCCAATGCCAGCATCGGTGCGGCGCGGGCGGCGTTCTTCCCGAGCATCAGCCTGACCGCCAATGCCGGCACGGCCAGCAGTCAGCTGTCCGGTCTGTTCGACGGCGGTTCGGGCACCTGGCTGTTCCAGCCGCAGATCAACCTGCCGATCTTCACGGCCGGGCGTCTGCGCGCCAACCTCGACTATGCCGAAGTGCAGAAGAACATCCAGGTCGCCGAGTACGAGAAAGCCATCCAGACCGCCTTCCAGGAAGTCGCCGACGGCCTCGCCGCCCGCGCCACCTACGAAGAGCAACTGCAGGCCCAGCGTGAACTGGTGCAGACCTCGGAAAGCTATTTCAGCCTGGCCGAGCGTCGTTTCCGTACTGGTGTGGACAGCTACCTGACCCTGCTCGATGCCCAGCGCCAGCTGTTCAGCGCCCAGCAGCAACTGATCGGCGATCGTCTCTCCCAGCTCACCAGCGAGGTTAACCTGTACAAGGCCCTCGGCGGCGGTTGGCATGAGCGGGCGCAGACGGCCAGTGCCCCCAGATCCTGATCCGGCTCCAAGCATCATGAAAAAGCCCCGTTTATCGGGGCTTTTTCATGAGTGTCAGCGGGCGTACTGGCGAATCACTGCGCGCGCGAGCGGGCCGCGGTACTGAGCTTGTGCCGGATCAGCTGCACCATACCGGGCATGATCGAGACGACGATGATGCCCAGGATCAGATAGTGCAGATTGCTCTGTACCGCAGGCAGGTTGCCGAAAAAGTAGCCGCCGTAGGTGAACAGCGTGACCCAGAGAATGGCGCCCACCACGTTATAGGCGGCGAAGCGGGTGTAGGCCATCTTGCCCATGCCGGCGACGAAAGGGGCGAAGGTGCGCACGATGGGGACGAAACGGGCGAGGATGATGGTCTTGCCGCCATGGCGGACGTAGAAGCCCTCGGTGATGTCCAGGTAGCGGCGGCGGAAGATCCTCGAATCGGGGTTGCTGAACAGTTTCTTGCCCATGAAACGGCCGATGGTGTAGTTCAGTGCATCGCCGAGGATCGCGGCGGAGATCAGCAGCGCCACCAGCAGGTGCACGTCCATGCTGCCGTGTACGGCGATGGCGCCAGCGACGAACAGCAGCGAGTCGCCCGGCAGGAACGGGGTGACCACCAGGCCTGTTTCACAGAACACGATGAGGAACAGGATGGCGTAGATCCAGGTGCCGTAGGCGGCGATCAGGGCCGCCAGATGCTGATCGATATGCAGGATGAAATCGATAACCAGGTGAATAAAGTCCATCAAGTGCTCCATCGGTTCAGCGCAGGGGCACCGCCCATGCGTGCGTGCTCGATATGCTCAAGCATGTTTCGAGCCGGCATTTGCCCCTGTTGACGAATGGCAGGTGAGCCGCGCTCGCCACAGCATGGCGGCATGCGAAGCCAGAAGAGCAGATCAATCGCTGCCCGGTGACGCCTTTCCAGTGCGCTGGCAGCTGTTTGAGCGACGGACACGTCAAGCGTTCCGCAGCCGGCCATTTGTGGGTGGAATATACCGACGCTTCCGCTACTGCTGGCTTCGGCTTAGCGCTGTTCCCCGGCTGGCATACGGTGCGGCGTGGCATCCCGCTCCTTGGCGGGCAGGGCCAGGGGCTTGGAAGCAGCCTGGTTGGCCTGTTGCGCACGCAACTCTGCAGTCGCCGCCATCTGTCGTGCCCAGGTGACCTGAAGCTCGCGGTACTGTGGCGCCACGGCGGCACTGTTGAGCCTGGCCTGTTCGCGCCAGAACTGCTCATCGCCGCGCCACCAGGGATCATCATCATTCGCCTGTGGCGCTTCGATCACGGTAGATTCTGTCGGAGTGACCCGTACCGCTGGAGTCGCGGCAGGCTGCTCCGGGCGCAGCAACGCCGCCAGCAGCAGGGTGCCGTAGGCGAGGATGGCGCCGACGAACAGCGCGGCGGCACTGCGCAGCCATTCACTGCCGCTAGGGGAAGGATCGAACACGGGAGTATTTCCAGAAACTTTCATCGTCCATCCTTAGAGGAGAAAGCGCCAAGTCAGAGGGCGCGCCGTAGCAGGCGCCAGTGACAATGATAGCGGTGAACCTGGTGTTTTTAAGATTTTTTCCGAGATTTTTTACGCCCAGCCCCAGACGCCGAATCGCGCGATTCGGCGCCTGGGGAAAGCCTGGCGATCAAGGCATCATTTGGCCTTGATGATCTTCTGGATGGTGCCGGTATTGTTGTTGAGCAGCACGTAGTCGGTGCCGATCTTCACCCAGTGCTCGTGCTCCTTGTCTTCCGGCTCCGGCAGGTTGTGCGCTTTCAGGTCCTTGAGGGCGTAGTCCTCACGCCAGTATTTGTGCGGTGCGGGCGTCCCCTCCTTGAGTTCACCGATATGCATCGGGTCCTTGGCTTGGGGATCTTCCTGATCCGGCAGTTGCTGCAGCACCTGGTTCTGATAAGCCTCGCGGGCCGGTTCCTGCTCCTGCGGGTCCGCGGCATGGGCCATGCCCGTGAGCAACAGGGTGCCGAGCAAAGTACCTAGGGTGGTAATGGGTTTCATGACTGCCTCCTGGTTCGGTCTATCCATTGAGACAGGCAACCCTGCAAGATACTCAACCTAAATCTTCATGCCCCTGGCCTGGTGGCGCCGCTGGGCGCTTCAGCGGCGTGCACGGCCGAATCAGGGGGCGGATGCCGTGCGCTATTTTTCGTGAACCTTCGCCGTTCTGGACGCACCTACTTTCTACATTCCCTATTCGAGACAGACATGCCTGCGTCCCTGTTTTTCGCCCTTGCATTCGGCTGTATCGGAGCCGTCCTGATGGGGCTTGGCCTGGCGAGGCGGCGGGCCAGCCGCCACTGGACGCGGGCACAGGGACGCATCATCGGCAGTCAATGGGGGGCCGCCACGCCAAGCCGCTACCCACGCTTCGAGTGGCGCGACGAGCAAGGCAACCTGCACGTGCACGAAAGCAGCATGAGCAGCTGGCGTCATTACCGCAAAGGGGATGTCGTCGCCGTGCGCTACAACCCCGCCTATCCCAAGCACGCCGTGATCGACACCCCCGTACAGCGCGGTGCCTCGTTCTTCTGGCTGGGCGTGCTGCTCAGCGTGATCGCCGGCCTGTTTCTGTTGGTGGAACTGTTGAGTACGCATCATTTGAACTTGATTGGTAAGTGGCTGTTATTAATTATGTTTGTCTTTGGTTGATTCGTTAGGCATACACGTGGGCATACACGGTGCCGGCTGCTGGGGCTGGTCAGTGTTAAGGAAGCTGAGAACCAGCGCTCGGGAAACCGCCGGGATCCCGGTAGTTGCGATCGAGGGTCGAAACTCATCGCTGTCTTGGAAACTGCTACGGAAATAGCAGTTTACGTGAGGATGCCCGGGCGTTCTTGGGGCGTGTTCGCAGAATTGGGGCGAGGCTTACTTGCGCAGCCATTTGGCATCCCGGTGCTCGTCGCCCCAGTAACATTTGCCGTCTTTCTGCATCGACCAGGGGTCTGAGAATTCACGGATGTGATGGGCTTCCGACTCCGGGTCAGTAGCCAGGCGCAGGTTCTCGGCACGACGGAATGCCCGATGCCAGCATGCTTTATCGAAAGTTTCGCTCTTGGCTGTGGTGATGCCACAGATCGGGGTCTTGCGTTTGCTTCTGCTCATGGGTGTGTCCAGGGAGTGGAGCGCATTGGCTTGATGCGCTCGCCCTGCTGAACAGAGCCGAATAGGCTATCAGGGAGAAGGTCGAAAGGGATAGCTCACTCGACTGCGCAGCATCGGAAGCAGGGTTGTTTGGTTGTGCAAGCCTCAAGGTCCTGGATACTCCTGCTATCTTTTTCTGATAGCATTAACAGCATGAAAAACAGGCATCGAAAAACCTTGGAGGCGATCTACCGCACGCCAACCAGCGCCGCGCTGGTGTTTGCTGACATCGAGGCCTTGGTCATCCACCTGGGCGGTCAAGTGCTGGAGCGTGAGGGCTCGCGGGTCAAGCTTGTGCTGCGAGATATTCAGTGGCGTTGCCATCGGCCGCATCCAGGAAAGGAAGCCAAGAAGTATCAAGTAGAAGAGGCCCGTGAGTTCCTTCGGCGGGCGGGAGCAGAGCTATGAACAGCATGACCTATAAGGGCTATACCGCTCGAGTCGAGTTTGATGAGCGTGACGACATCTTCGTCGGCCGAGTGCTGGGTGTGCGCGACATCATCAGCTTTCATGCCGACTCGGTAGCTGAGCTGCGCAGCGAGTTGGCTGCTGCTGTCGATGACTACCTGGCTGACTGTGCCGAGCAAGGGATCAATCCCGAGAAGCCGGCATCCGGGAAAGTGATGCTGCGCATCCGCCCAGAAGTGCATGCTGCTGCGACTATCGCAGCCCGGTCGGCGGGGAAAAGCCTGAATCAATGGGCTGACGAAGTGTTCGAGCGGGCCACGCATGCTTGATGACTGAAGCAGCCGATGAGCGCGGGCTTTCGGGGTTGGTGTGAAAGCCTGCTCAGTGGTTGAGCGTAGGTCGATCAGAAAAGATGGTGATGATCATGTGAGGTTCCTGTGTGGAGCCTTGACCATGGGGCAGAGGGGCAGGACGGTTCTGTGATGGGGTTCGCGGAATTGGGAGGGGATGTGAAAAGCCTCGCGAGGGTGGGCTCTTGCTTATGAGCATCTGGCCGCGCTATATGCGGGCCATGACCTTCATGAGTTTCGTGGTGCAGTCGATCAGGTCGAATGCAGCTACTGCAAGGAAGCTGAAGCTGACCGCGATCGAGTAAACGGCATGCTTTTCATTGAGAGTCATCGCCACCAGACAAGCGATTAGCGCCAGAAGCATGCCTGTTCCGGAGCCGACCAATTGTCGCCACAGCTGACTCATATGGCCCGTCTTATTCAAATTCCTTATGAATGGTCGGTCAATCAAGGAAATCAGAAGCGTCGCCGCGGCGATGATAAAACCGAGCAGCGTTGCACTTACTGACGAAAGAACCGAGATAGTATCGGTAATTCGTCCCGGAATTCCTGGCGCCATGCTTACGGCGAGGCAGACCGTAGAAAAGAGTGCAGCTCTAATTAAGAGCCGCACCGGGAACCCCGAAAATCTGCTGGAGATTGTCGCGCTGGTCATCTTTTGCTCCTCGAAGAGCCCTGTACATGGCTGCTTCATTCGGATAGCGCCCGTTCACTAAAATCTCTATCTTGACCTTGAGACGATCAGCTATGAGGTCAATAGGGTAGACGATGCCGTTTTCGTCTTCCATGTCGATTTTGATTTTCCTCACGGTCGGCATCTGCATGAATGCTTGGGCAGCTCGTCGAGCCCTGTCTGAAAGCCGGTCAGCTCCTTCGGCAACGCGCTTCTTGTCTCGTGAGATACTCAGCTTCACGTTACCTCCCCCGATTTGGGATAGGGTGTCCAGAAGTTGAGGCGACCAGTCGTCGTCCGGATACATATCTGGATTTGTTGGACGAGCAAAGCTTGCTTCAAGGCTTATCGGCGTGAGGTCATCGCGCATTAGGCGACGCGTTGCATCCGGTTGTATGACGGGATTGAAGGAAACCGCATGCTGTCCATTCAGATCGGTCAGATACTTACCAAGCGCAACGGCAGTCCCTGCATGTCGATTTGCCTGCATGACCAGTAGTTCATTCTCCTGGAAATAGACGAAGTGGTTCTTGTCTACCAGGCCTTCGTCGTCAGCAAGCCCCAGCTCTCTATCGGGATGCCCGGCGCGACCGGCATGCGGCAATTCATCTTTTCGAATCTTCGCAAATACGCCTTGGAATACTCCCGGATCTGCTTCCCGGAGGTTCCTGATCTCAATGTCGTAGGTCAGGCCTTCTATGTGTTGGCAGCCGACTCGCTCCAAGTGCCGAAGAAAGGTACTCAGTGGTTCATTGTGATTTGCCGGCCCGAGCTGGCCCGTGAAAAAATCGATTGCGTACTTCCTGAGCTTTTCAGCCATCCGTTGACTCCACTTATTCCTAAATCGCGTCTTGTTGTAATGGATCATGCCTCTCGGGCATTCTAGATCAGCAGTGCCATAGCCCTGCGCCGATCACCATCAAACACCACAAATCCTACCCTTCCCTTTACCAGCCGCTGCATCCGAGCCGCTTAGCGCGTAGACGGTCGGCCCAGGCGTCCGAGACAATCACGTCTTTCGAGGATTTATCCTCCCATCCGTTTTTGTCTCGCTGATCGATTATGGCTAGCGACCAGTTGTAGTGAGCCTGGAGGATGCCGCACTCGATCTCACGCTGGCTTTTATCTGCCGGAATAGGCCTGTTGATCAGTTCTTTTTCATACTCGCTGAACGGGCCGAACGCTGAGCATGCAGGCAGAGCGAGAACCGCGGCGATAAGCAGGCTGCGGTGATTTAGCTTCCAGATTGCTGACACTTTGAAACTCCTTCCTACAAATCCCCACCCCTCCAGATGACCTGGCAGGGGATGCGGCGATCAGGAATCCTCGTAGGACCGCACAGTCGCCTTGAGCGCTTCGGCATGGGTGAAGATGTCGTCGAGTGTCTCGATGGGCTGGCGTGTTTCGTTCTTGTCGGCGTCGAAGATCCCGATGTACTTCTGGGCGCGATTGAAGTGCAGCCTGGCGATAGGCTTTCGGTTGTTGTCGTCGAGAAGAACACCGAAGTAGCTCTGGGTGTCGCGGGCCGCGATACGCTTGGCATCCACCTCCGTGCGCACGATGGCTTTGACGATGTTGTAGCCCTCGATCTCTTCGGCGGTGGTGACGACCTTGTCCTTTTCCACCTCTTCGACAGCGGTAGGGGAGGCTTCGCCAGTTGCTTGTACCGGCTGCGCAGCGATTACCGTCTGGCTTCCGCCTGATATTGCCGACTTGAGGCGATCATTGACCTGGTCGCTGAGAAACTGAGAGGTGGCCTTGCGGGTCAGTTGCGCGAACTGTTCGCGCACCTTCTGAGTCAGGATGCCGTCATAGACGCGGGAGGCAAAAAGCCTGACGAAGTCGTCGTCCGGGTTGCTGAATTGAGCGGCCAGGGCGCGCTTGATCTGGCCAACGTACTTCAGCTCGCCAGCAGCGCTGATGATCGAGTCAACATCAAAGGCGGATTTCGTGAGCTTCTGCAGTTCGGGAATCGCATGATCATCAATGTCCAGAAGGTCCAGCTCGAGGAACGGCTTCTCGTCCATCTTGTTGGGCGCATCAAGATCGGTGAAGAACTTGTAGACCCGGCCATTTGTCAGGATCGAGATCCTGGCTGAGGTGACATGAAAGTAACGGAATAGCTGGCTGGCGTGATTGATGTTCAGAGGCTCGCCGATCTTCTTGCTTTCGATCAGTATCTGCACCTCTCCATCTTTCAGGATGGCGTAGTCGACCTTCTCGCCTTTCTTGGTACCGACATCCGCGGTGAACTCAGGGACAACCTCCAAGGGGTTGAACACGTCATACCCAAGTACCGACTGGATGAACGGCATGACGAATGCCGTCTTCGTTGCTTCTTCGGTCTGGATGGCTGCTTTCTGCTGGCGAATCTTAGCGGCCAGGCTGGCCAACCGTTCCTCAAACTCCATGACTCCCTCCCTTGGGATTCCTTTTCTGCGGATATTGCAGAGGCGCTTGGGGGTAATGACTCCATGTCCCCCATCTGTTGCGGAAGCATAAACGGATATAGACTGAATGCCATCACTGTTCGGATAGCCAGTATCCGGGCTCAGCGTTTCGGCCACCCTAGCCCGATGGGGCGAAAAGCGGATTCCCCATCCGCCTGGGGGGTCGGTCTATTCAGGATGGGGCTGGGAGACCTGCATTGGGTACAAGCACACGAGGATTATTTGAATCGATTGATCCGAAAGATTTGGTTTTCGAGGATCATCTTCAAGGTTTGAGGCGTTTTGATCCTGTTCCCGAGGGGTATCCCCCTAACCACGATGATCCTTTTGCACCTTATTTTTATTGCTCTTATGAGATGCGTGCTGACATTATTTATAGGGATGCCGTGGCGTTATTGGAAGAGTTTAATACGTCTGAGATTTCAGAGGTGCGAAAAATAATTAAGTTGCAAATAACTCGGGCAAGAAAAAAGTACGTCTCTCACATTCGCGCGGTTTTGCCAGGGCGCTCAATATCTGATTATAAGTATGCCGCAAAGGCAATGCCTGATGTTGAGCTTTTGAGAATGTTCCCGCCTGAAGACTGTAATTTGTCCACGGGAAAGAGGTTTGAGGTTGAGCATCTTTGGGCTGTATATGCGATCGAAGAAATAGCTTCTGCTCTTAAACTTCTAAGCCTCCCTATGTTTCCTAGGAATAAAAAAGAGCTCGCTCGAAGTCCCTATATTGGTGACATGTTAAGTGTTCAGTTCGAGAAAACTACTGCTCCTCTATCTAAATCTAAGCGCGATGAGGCGGTCATGGCTGCTCACCGATATAGAGCGGCAGCTGTCGATGCTGCATCGCATTTGACATATGCTTCTCAGCATTTGCAATACGCAATGCTAACCATTTTTTCTAACTCTCTTAAAAGCAAGCATGAGCGCGACGAGTTCATAAAAAATAGGAGAATGAGAGGTCTTTCGGAGATAAATAACCTTAAGTCTGCAGCCTCAGAAAGAGCCCAGGCACTCGCTATCGATTTGTGGGGGAGTGACTCAAGTCAAGCAATTCGTATATCTGAGATGGCGGATAAGGTCTATAGGTTGCTGGTTGATGAAGGGTATCAGGCAGCATTGCCTGAGACTAGCGAGCGGCTTAGGGAATGGATTAAGCCCGTTGCTCCTGATTATGCAAGGAAGGGAGGGCGGCGTCGGAAAACCTCTTGAGTGTAACGTATAAGGGGTTATGCGTTACGCCGTTAGGTTTTTCGCTGCTCAGCTTATTGGCAACCTACACCCGTCCAAACCAGTAGGCGGGTACGGTATGTCAGTCAAGACATCTCATGATTCAAATGCTTTCCCCCAAGAAAGCAGTTGGGTGATTCCGGCATTTGATTCCGGTTGGCAGGGCTCACTGTCCCATGAGACGCCGGTTTTGCATGATGCGCTTAATCTTTGCTTTCTTGGACAGGGGCTCCTGAAAGCGCAGAGTGATTTCAGTCAGTTGAATTTTTCTCAGCTCGGGCAGCAACTTCTCCAATTCAGGGGCGAGCCTGTCAAGGATCACTTGTTGGAGGTGGTCAGGAGATGTGAAGCCCCCCTCAAGCGGCATGCATGGTTCGACTTGATAACCCATGCTGTGGCCGTTCGAACCCTCAACCCTTATGACCAGTTTCGTTTGTCTCGGGTCGTAATCCTCCAGATCCGACTCTTCAAGCTCCCGAAGCTCTTGCTTTTCATACGCTGCTTGATTGAAACGAGCTATAGCATCCTGCGAGAACGGTTCTACCAGATATTTTTCCACCAAGTCGGCTGGGTCCATGCCCAAGGCCTCAGCGAGACGAACTAACACCTTCCGGCGCGGTTTGGCCTGGCCTGCTTCGTATCTTGATATTTGTGAGCCAGAGATGCCGATTATGTCGCCCAATTCGCGCAGGGTAAGGCCCAGTTCGTTGCGACGGCGAGAGAGCTTTTCTCCAAAGGAGTCAGTCATTTGCAAGGCTCGGTTTACGTTAAGTCGTAAAGAAAACTACACACCGAAAGTGTTAATGGCAACAACTCATCAAAAATCACGTTGACAGCGGGGGAGACTCACGTAAACTCAAATAGCAACTCAACTCAATGGAAGTCAAAATGAAAGCTCAACGCAAGCGGATTCTTCCGGTCAATTTGCCTGATGACATTCGTGAATGGCTGGTGATCGAAGCAGAAAAGGGCTGTCGTTCGATGAGCCAGGAGGCTGCTTACCACCTGAAGCAAGCGATGGTGAAAGCTCAAAAGAATGAAGCCCCGGCGAGGTGAGAGTCGCCAGGGCTTCGGTAACGTCGAAACCAGAGAGGGAAACAACGTCATGAAGAAAGGTACCACGGAAACTGTGCAAAGCCACGCGGAGGCTGCCCAGCTCGATCCCGGCACGGTGATCATCCGCATGCCGGAATTGGAGAAAATCACCGGCCTGAAACGGGCGACGATCTACAAGTACATGAAGGCCGACCCGACCTTCCCGCGCCAGGTGCCGCTGAGCGACAGCAAGCAGCGTGGTGCACCGGTCGGTTGGGTGCTGGCTGAGGCGCAGGCCTGGGTTCGCAGCCGCAGCGCTCTGCGCGGGGAGGCGGCATGAAACTGATCGCCAATCTCCGTGCAGCCGCTCACCGCAGTCTGGCCGTTGGTGCCCTGCATTCCCACTCCAACCTTGCGAGCCGCCTGGTTCGCTACAACGCTCATATGCGGCGCGCCCGCGCCCTCGAAACCATGAATGTTGGAGGTGTGAAATGAATGCTGCAGCCAAACTGATCCGCCAGGACTCCACTGTTTCTCAGCCCCGCCTTCGTAAGCGCGTCAAGCCGGCAGAGGCACGGGAGCTTTAGGAGCGATTCCAGATGCGTGGCGAGCCGGTAGGGGAGATGAGCGCATGAGCAAGGTCGTCTCGTTCCCGACACCGGTTAAAGCCACTGTGATCGACCGGGTGTACATGGAGCAGTTCAGCAATGACCAATTGGCCTACAAGGCATGGGAAGGCGCTGACTTTGCTCTGGAAGTGTATCTGGACGAGGAGAAAGACTCGGACAGCACCCGCGAGGCCGACTTTGAATTGGTGTCGGCCGTTCTTGCCATGCGTGTTCTGGCTCACCGCCTGATCGGCATGGATCCCATAGAGGTACGCCAGAAGATTCATGAGCGCTTTCTGCTGAGCATTCTGCAGGAGCAAGGAGACGGCGATGAGCATTGAGCAATCCCCTCTGCACCCTGGGCAGGCCCAGCCCGCTCCGGGCCGCACCATCGCCGGCCCCTGGCCCAGCTATGCCGGCTTCACTCATCTGCCTGATCGTGAGCGCTGGTTGCTCTACGAGTCCGCCAAGCGCAATCGCTACGAGCTGGAAACCCAGGGCTTCGAGATGGCAGAGAACTACGACGCCTTCGTGCAGCGGGTTACCCGGGAGCTCGACATATGAAGCTCCAGGCAACCTACGAAACTGAGGTGTACGTCGGGGCGGAGGGGCACATCGTGGTCGTGCAGCCTGATCCGCTGGCCGGCTACGGGGTTGAGGACAACGTCGTCCTTCTTTCGCCCGAGCAAGCCCGTCTGGTGGCCCAGGAACTGCTGCGCCTGGCCGATGAGGTGGGGGGCGGTAGCTGATGGCTCGGATTCGCTCCATCAAGCCGGAGTTCTGGACGAGCGAGCGGGTAATGGAGTGCTCGCCGCTGGCCCGGCTGTTGTTCATTGGTATCTGGAACTTCTGCGATGACGCCGGCAATCACCCTGACGCCGAGAGGAGCCTGAAGGCGTTGATTTTTCCTGGCGACGATATCGACTCTGCGACCGTTCGACGACTACTCGACGAGTTGTCGGAAAACGGTCTGCTGTCCCTCTATACGCATGAGGGGAGGCGATATCTGCATGTGAACGGTTGGCGCCACCAAAGGATTGAAAAACCGACGGTGAAGTACCCGCCATTTCCTGGCGCCCAGCAGCCGCATAACGAAACTACGTGGCCTACGGGGCAGGTTGTCGATGAGCAGTCGCCGAGCGGTCGCCGAGCCCTCGACCCCGGAGAGGAAGGGGAGAGGAAAGGGAAAGGAGAAGATCAAGATCAAGAGCATGTCCCCGCTGACGCGGCGACCCCTGCTCAGCCGGCAGACGAACCTGCTGGTGCTGCACCTGAACCAGTTCCGACCGGGGCCAAGTCTGCCAAGCCCAAGCCTGACCCCATGGAGGGCTTCGAGCAGTTCTACCGGCTGTACCCCCGCCGGGAGAAGCGTGCCGACGCCGAGAAGGCCTGGCGCAAGCTGAGCCCTGACCAGCGCCAGGCGGCCATGGCTGCTCTGCCCAAGCACTGCCAGCGACCTGACTGGCTCAAGGACAACGGCCAGTTCGTGCCGCTGCCGGCGTCGTGGCTCAACGGCAAGCGCTGGGAGGACGAGTTGGCGCCCAGCGGCGCCCCACCACCCGGCCGGCCTGGATCGCTGCTTTCCGGACTTCCGCAACACACCGCCGCCGATTACGAGAATGACCCCGATGGCAAAAACTTCTGATTTTCTGTTCAGCCCCTCGCCCCGCACTCGGGATACGGGGCAACCGATGAAGCGCTGTGCTGCAGACTGGCACGCGCCCTACGCACCCACCGAGGTCGAGCAGTTCGACGGCACCTGGCGGCTCACTGGCTGCCCGACGTGCCTCTGGGAGGCCGTGCACAACTCCCCGCAGGACAGCCAGGAACACCGAGATGGTATGGCCGAGTTCCAGGCTGCTGCCCTGAATCGTCGCCTGATCGGCACCGGTATCACGCCGCGCTTTCGCGGCTGCAGCTTCGACACGTTCGCCGCGACCACACAGGCCCAGGAAGGGGCGTTGGCCGCCTGCCGCGAGTACGCCGAGGGCTTCGAGGAAAGCGTGCGCACCGGCCGAGGCCTTCTGCTGCTGGGCAACGTCGGTACCGGCAAGACGCACCTGGCTTGCGCCATCGCTCAGCACGTCGTGCGCGAGTTCGAGGCGTGGGCGGTGGTGACGAGCGCCGCCGAGATTTGCCGGACGATGAAGGGCAGCTTTGGCAGGGGGGCCGCCTACAGCGAGAGAGACGTGCTCGACGAGCTGGGCGGCCCAGACCTGCTGGTGATCGACGAGGTGGGCGTGCAGTCCGGTAGCGACTTCTCCCCCGGCGTCCTTAGCGACGTGATCGACCGCCGGTACCAGCACCTTCGCCCGACTGTGTTGGTCAGCAACCGCAAGCCGCTGGAACTGCCGCAGTTCATCGGTGACCGGGCGGTGGATCGGTTGCGCCAGGGTGGCGGCCGTGTGGTTGGCTTCCACTGGGCGTCGGCGCGGGGTGAGGTATGACCGCCATGCACCCAAGCGAATACCAACCCTACGACGTGATTGCCAACGAGCCCGAATCGCGCTTGTTCAGCCACGAAAGCGAATACGCGGTGCTGGGTTCGATGATCAAGCAGCCCGACCTGATCGAGGAACTGAGCGCGAACCTGGAGCGTAACGACTTCCACCACCCGGCCTGCGCCGAGGTGTTCGAGATCGTTTTGGCTTGTTGGCGCAAGGCGGTTCCGGTTGACGTGGTGACGCTGCACGAGGCCCGGCCGCGATTGGCTGATGGGCAGAGCACGCTGCAGGTGGTTACCACTCTGCTGGATAACACGCCCAGCGTGGCGAACGCGGCTACCTATGCCCGGGAGGTCAAGCGTCGCTCGGTGGCCCGCCGGGTGGTGCTGGCGGCGCAGTCGATGATCGAGGCATTGAACGGAGGCGAGGCGCTGGATGATGTTTTCGCCAAGGGCCAGCAGGCCTGGCTGGCGCTGGAAGCCGAGGGCACCGATAGCCGTCGCCGGTACCGCTTCATCGGCGAGGTGCTGCCGGAGGTGATCGACACGGTGGACACGCGGTTCAACCGCGAATCGATCCTGGGCTACGACACGGGCCTGCCGTCGCTGGATGCGTTCATTCCGGGAATCTGTCCCGGGCACATGGTGGTGATCGCCGGGGCGCCGGGCAGCGGCAAAACGACCCTGGGCCTGGGCATTGCCGAGCGGGTGGCGCTGCACCACCAGGTGCCCTCGCTGGTGTTCAGTTACGAAATGACCGACGAGGAACTGGCGACCCGCTCGATCGCCTCGGTTGGAAGCGTGCACCTGAAGCACCTGGCGGAGGGCCACTCGATGACCGATCAGGACTGGCCGGCCATGACCGCGGCGGTGAACAAGCTGAAGGATGCGCCGCTGATCCTCTGTGACGATGCCACGCTGCGCCTGCGCGATGTTCGGCAGATCTGCAGGACGGTACAGCGTGCCCACGGCCTGGGCGCTGTGACGCTCGATTACATCGGTCTGGTGCCGGGCGAAGGTTCGGGCAGCCGGTACGAGCAGGTCAGCGAGATCAGTAAGGGGCTGAAGCGCCTGGCCAAGGAGTTGGGCGTGCCAGTGCTGGTGCTGGCGCAGTTGAACCGCGGCCCCAACAGTCGGGCGAACAAGCGGCCCACCAAGTCTGACCTGCGCGACTCAGGGCAGATCGAGGCCGATGCCGATGCTGTCGTGCTGGTGCATCGCGATCCTGATTCAGAGGCGGGGCAGGCCGGCGTCACGGAACTGATCGTCGACAAGAACCGCCACGGCCAGACCGGTGTATGTCGGGTGCAGCATCAGGGCGCGTACCACCGGTTTGTCGAGCTGCGCGCCGGGTATCAGTTCGATGATGAGCCAGAAGATAACGGGCGTTCCTTCGCTGGGCGCCAGTACGGGAAGGGGAAGAAAGCATGAGAAGTGTGACACCGGCCATACCACGCAAGGGCATGAGCGAACTGGAGTGTCGCTTCCTGAAGATCGCAGGGGAGGAGCTGGCCAAGGTGAACCTGGGCGGCCCTGCTGCGCTAGCGGCCTTGCTGGACATGGTTGCCAGTTGGCATGCCAGCAAGCTGCAGATCGGCTTCCACGACTATGGCCAGCGTTGGCTGCTGGAGGGCAATGCCAAGAGCAAGTCCGCCGACAGGCTGTTGCGCGATCTGTTTGGCCTGGGTGATCCCGATCCGAAAAGAGCTGCATGAAAACGGCTGTTCCTGCACTTCTTACAAATGACTCTAGGCCAGAGGCGGCGGGCGTTCCCGCCGTTTCCGGTATTTCTACGTGGGGAGGGTGAAAATTGAAGAAGCGAACCTATGCGGACAAAGCCCTCGGCGACACCGAATGGCTGCTCGAGCAGTGGGGTTACTGGCGGATGGACGGAATGGGCGTGCCTCGGTACGTCTCACCGCTGCAGGCGCTGATCTGCGATAACAACGCCAGTCAGGGTGGCATCAAGGAGTATTCGCTGACTGATGACAGCGCCCTGGTGATCGATGGCGCAGTGTCCAGGCTCACCAGTCGGGATCAGCAGTTGGGCGATTTCATCTGGTGGTACTACGGCGCCAAGTGGACAGCCGATCGGATCGGTCGCGCCAATGGCATGAGTGAGCGCAAGGCGAGGGAGATCATCAAAATGGGCGTGGCCTGGGTCGACGCGGTAATGGAGGCCCGCCGAGAAGCCGCGTAAAAAGTTCTTTCCGGGCGGATAAAACCCTGTTTCCATGGCAGGGTGTCCAGACAGCAGCAAGTGACACATGACCTCGAAACCCGGCCTTTGCGCCGGGTTTTTCGTTTTAGGCGGCGACTTCGATGGCCAGCACCACCCGCTTGCCAAGCTTCGCCAGGGCAGCTTCCAGTGCGTCCATTTTCGTTGTGTGCAGGAAGTCGACCAACCGGTCGCCCTGGGTCTGCGCAACACCCAGGAGGCGGCACAGATCGGCCTTGCGCATACTGCGGGCCATCAGTTCGTTCCAGAGCGCGATCTTGGCCACGGTCACGGCAGGCAGGTGCACGACGTGCTCGCCAGGCTCTGCAGCTGTGGCGGCAGGAATAGCGCGGCGCTGGTCGACGTACAGCGACAGGGTTGTTTCGATAGCATCAACGGCCTCGGCCAGGGCGTGCGCTTCGTCGTCGCCATAGCTGTTCAGCTCGGGCAGGTCGCGGCAGAAGACTGCGTAGCCTTGTCCGTCTTCGCCTTCGAGGCGGATAGCGTAGTTGTACATGGGTTCCCCCTTTTGCGGGTGGCTTGATTCGATGAGTAGACGTTTCGGTACCAGACGCCCAAGGGGCTCTTAGAGCCCCAGTTGCTTGATGATTCCTTTGCGGGTCGGTTCAGGCATTTCCTTTGAACCATGGTCTGCAAAGACCGTTTGCTTGCCGTTCGGTGCGGTGACTTTGAAGTGGCTTCCCTTGCCGGCTTCGAAGGTCACCCCTTGGGCCTTCAACCATCGTCTGAACTCGCTGAACTTCATCACCTCATCTCTTCTGTCTGGATAAGTTCAGCATACAACAAATTTGTATCAATACAACAGATTTGTGGTGATGTGACGGAAAAATGATTCTGCGCCGAGCGCAGCCGGTAGCGTCGAGAGACGCCACCAACACTGCAGGCCTACCGGGTTAAGCCGCGCCTGCACCTATTCACAGGGTTGCCCGATAGCGGCCCGTTCCACTTCCGAGCACACCAATGGATCCGACACCAGATGGCAACCCATTCGGCTGGTTCACCGCCGGCGGGATAGGCCTGGCGTGGGCGTTCACATGGCTGCGCAAGGCGTTCTCCAGTAGCGGCGCATCGATCGCTAATGACCGCGCCGAGAAAGACATGCTCGAGCGCATGCTGGCCGAGAACGACAAGCTGCGGCTGGCGCATGAGGTAGTCAGCAAGGAACGCAACGACATGTACCGCCAGGTCGGCGAACTGACCGGAGCGATGAAGGCCATGAACGTGCAACTCGAGCTACAGGATAAGCAGATCGTCCGCCTGACCGAGGAAGTAGCGCGCTTGAGATCTGCCCTCGAGGCGAGACCATGAACGGCGAACCGATTGCGAAGCGCGCCAGGCACTGGTGGCGCCGGGTACCGGCCTGTTCGACCGCCTGGAGGAGCGCGTGGTGGGCGGTACTGGCATCGGCGTTGAACCGCTGGTGCTGGATCTGTCCGGTGCGGTGCATTTGGATTTCTGCGCCCAGATCAAGGGCGCGTGGGCTGAGTGGTCGCTGCGCCCGGAGACTGCCGGCGAGCTGACCCGGCCGCAGATGGAGCGCCTGGTGTGCCGCACCTGGCTGCGCGATGGCGAGTCGCTGGCCCAGAAGATCATGGGGCCGGTGGTGAACTACAGGCACCTGACAGCTGTGCCGTTCGCCCTGGAACTGCTGGAGCCGGACTATCTGCCCTTCGAGCTGAACGACACCAGCAAGGGAATCATCCAGGGCATTGAGCGCGACGCCTGGCGACGCATCCGGGCCTTCCACCTGCTGAAGGCGCACCCCGGCGACCTTGGCCACGGGATCTTCCAGCAGACGAAGCGCGTCGAGGCTGAGCGAATCATTCACGTCGCCAACCGCAAGCGCATTGGTCAGAACCGGGGGGTGCCGCTGTTGCATGCCACGCTGATCCGCCTAGCCGGCACCGACTACCTGCTGACGCCCCACGGCATCCTGCGTACCGAGACCTCCGGCATCACCTCTGCCGGGGTGCTGCTCACCTACACCAAACTGGCGGCCAGCGCCCTGCAATTGCTCAACGGCAGCCCGGTGGAGTTGGAGATTTTCATCGCCGGCCTGAACGACGCACAGAGTGGCGAGCCGTACAGCCTGCACCTGCGCCGCGTGAAGTTCGGCATGCTCTCCGAGCTGCCCGTGTTCGGCCAGGAGTACCTGAAACTGGAGGGCCCGGCCGAGCTGCTGGCTGACCCGACGGTGCTGAGCAACGACATCTCCAAGTTCTGCGAGATGAACATCGTCAGTAAGGCGGCTTGATGCTGCTGGACCAGGGATGGTTTAGCGCCAGGTGCGGTGCAAGCCGAAACCCAGCCGTGCGCTGGGTTTCGGTGCTGGCGTTCTGATGTACGTGGATCAGAACGGCTGTGTGACAGCTTGGAACTAGGATCACCCAATTAATGAAACCCGCCCCGGCGGGTTTTTTTACACTTGGAGAAAAGCATGGCCGGTATCAAGGATCGCCTGATCCAGTTCATCCTGCGCGGCAAGGACGAACTATCGCCTGAGGCACAGAAGTCTGCTGAGGCACTGGAGGCGCTGCGCAACGAGGCCGCGGCGCTCAACCAGCAACTGGACACCGCCAAGGGCGAGCGCGGGCTGGTACGCGACCTGCAGGCCACCCAGCGCGCCCTCGAACAATCCCAGCGCGTGCTCGGCCAGACCGACGCACGCATCAAGGAACTGCGCGAGGCGCTGAACGCCAACCCGGATGCCAAGGGGCTGCAGCAATCGCTCAAGGATGCCGAGCGCGAAGCGTCCCGGCTGCGCCGCCAGGTCACCAGCCTGGCCAGCGACCTGGGCGAGCAGGAGAAGGCTGCCAAGGCGGCAGGCATCGATACGACCCGGCTTGCCGACGAAGAGAAGCGCCTGGCGGCCGAGGTGGATCGCGCCAAGACAGCGTTGGCCAACAACAGGCAGCAGTTGCGGGAAGTCGAGCGCGAGCAGGCCCGGGCCAGTCGAACGGCGGCGGAACATGCTACCCGCGTGGCGTCGGTGCGCGAGGCCATGGCCAGTGGTGGCCGGCAGGTACTGGGGTATGCCGCGGCGTTCGTTTCGCTGAACGCGATCTTCGGCTTGGTTCGCCGTGGCTTGAACCTGGTGCGTGACGGGATTCGTGCCGTGATCGCCGACGGCACCGACAGCGAGCAGGCGCTGGGCCAGCTTGAGGCGGCATTGGCATCTACGGGCAATGCCGCCGGTTATACGGCTGAGCAGTTGCAGGATATGGCGCGCAAGTTTCGCGCAAGCTCCATGCTCACCAATGAGCAGATCCTGGCTGCGCAGACTCGCCTGCTGTCATACACCGACATTGTGGGCGAGCAGTTCCCGCAGGCGCTGCAGATCACCATCGACCAGGCGCAGCGTCTGGGTATCAGCGTCGAGCAGTCGGCCGAGATCGTTGGCCGAGCGCTGCAGTCCCCGGCCGAGGCCATGGCGGCATTGGGCCGGCAGGGCTTCAAGCTCGAGGATGGCCAGAAACGCCTGCTCCGCCAGTTGGTGGCCACGGGGAAAACCGCCGAGGCGCAGGCGGTCATCATCGACATGATGACCGAGGCCTATGGCGGTGCTGCCGCTGCGGCGCGGCTGAATACCTTCTCCGGTCTGTTGAAAACCATTGGTGACCAGTTTGGCGACTTCGCCGGTCGGGTGGCTGATAGTGGGGCATTCGAGTTTATCCGTGGCCGGCTTCAGGGCTTGGCCGACACGCTGGACGAGATGGCCAACGATGGGCGCCTGGATCGCCTGATCGCCTGGCTACTGCTGATCTGCGGCTGTCAGTCCTACTCGCCACCCCTGTCGCCACCGGTACAGGTGGCCACGGCGGAATGCCTGCCGCCCCCGGCGCCGGATGTCTGGTGGATGGAGCAGTTCGAGCCGACATTGACCCAGGATCTGCTCAACGAATTCTCGGCATCATCGACCGAGGCGACCGCGCCATCATCGCACTAGGGGCGTGCCAGGCGTATGTGCGGAAGGTGTCAGCGGGTAAATGATCGCTATATGATCAGAGCTCGTTTGTACTTATTCCCACCGCCTTGCTCATCGTTGGGCTCGGGCTGCCGTAGTCATTGCATATCAGCGAGTCTAGGTGATCGGCATACCACTGCATCATCGTTGCGCGTTGCTCGAGGTATTGGGCCTTGTTGTATATGCCCCGCACCCCGGGCGCCTTGTGGCTCAACTGCGCCTCGATATGGTCGGCCGGGAAACCCTGCTCGTTCAAGATGGTGCTGGCGATATGGCGAAAGCCGTGACCAGTCTGTCGGCCCTCATAGCCGAGGCGGCGCAGGGCCATGAGAAATACCGTGTCGCTGCGTGGCTTGGTGCGGTCGTTTCGCCCTGGGAACAACAGCGGATAGGCGCCGGTGAGGGGGTGCAGCTCTTCCAGCAGAGCGATAGCCTGGCGACTGAGTGGCACCAGGTGTTCGCGACCCTTCTTACGGCCCTTGCGTTCGGTCGGGACCGTCCAGAGCTTCTTGTGGAAATCAAACTCCGACCATCGTGCCTCGCGCAACTCGCTGGGACGTATGGCCAGCAGGGTGAGCAGACTCAGGCCAATTCGCACATCCCTGGCGTGAGGGTAGGAGCGGATAGCCCGGAGCAGTCTGGGCAACTCATCGGCGGACACATGGGCATAGTTCTCGGCCTTGCTGGCTGACAGGAACTTATGCACACCCTCGAGCGGATTATTCACCGCGCGGCCGGTCACCCTGGCCAGGTCGTACACGTCCTTGCAGTAGGCGCGTACCCGGCTCATCTGTTCGAGGATGCCTTGATTCTCCATGCCACGCAGCAGTTCCATCCACTCCATCGAGAGGATGTCGGTGTACTGGCGCTGGCCGAAGGTCGGAAACACATGGCGCTCGAGTGCGCCCATGATCCGCCTGGCTGTCCCGGCATCCCAGCCGCCGAAGCGCGAGGTGTGCCACTCCCGTGCGAGCGCTTCGAAGGTGTCATTGGCCGCCCTGATCTCGGCGGCCTTGCGGATCCGTTTGCTGGTGATCGGGTTCTTGCCCTCGGCGGCATCGAGGCGCAATTCGGCAGCCTTTTGCCTGGCCAGCGCTCCGCTTACTTCGGGATAACCGCCGAGGCCGAGCCACGACCACTTGCCATCCGGTTTCTTGTAGCGTAACTCCCACGATTTGTTACCGTTGGGCTTGACCCGGAAATACAGGCCGGCGCCATCCAGTTCGCGGTAGGTCGCAGGTTCGGATTCCAGGCTGGCAAGGGTCGTGTCCGCCAGGGGACGACGCTTGATCTCGGAACGCTTCATTGGCTTGTATGCCCTTGGTTCAATTTTTATTGAAGCATACACACAGGCATACACGGCGGGGAAGTATGGGTATGGATTGGAATGGATCGCTGGAGACAAGAAAGCCCGCACAGGGCGGGCTTTTCAGGGTGTTTGATAGACTGTTCGAGACAGCTATAAACAGCTATTTGGTGGCTACGCAGGGACTTGAACCCCGGACCCCAGCATTATGAATGCTATGCTCTAACCAGCTGAGCTACGTAGCCGAGTGGCGCGCATTTTCCGCATCCGCCTCTGTTGTGTCAACCCCCGAGGGCATAATAATTTACGCACTTTCAACCGTTTAGCGGTTTTTGGCGGGTGCGCCATCTTGAGCCCGCCGTATCGAGGCGGAGCCTTGCCGACGCGGCCAGCCTAGCCGAAGACGGGATCGCGGGGTGGGTAGGGCGTCTGTTCGATGGCGCGCTGCTGTTCCGCTGTCGGTGCCGCCCGGCAGAGATCCGGCTGCTGGCCCTGCGGGTATCCGCCCACGACGAGGAAGTCGTCGCTGCTGGCCAGGTTGCAATGACCGGTGCCGGCCGGCAGCACCAGCACATCGCCGCTGTGCAGGCTGAGTTCCCGGCCGCCCGGGCCGCCCAGCATGACCCGGGCTTGGCCCTGGATGACGCCGAGCACTTCGTGGGCATTGCTGTGGTAGTGGTGATAGTCGTAGATGCCGTCAACCCATTGCGCGGGCCAGGCATTGGCACCGAACAGGCGCTGCGTGCCGGATGGCGTTGGCAGCCCCTTGTCCTTCAAGGCCTGGCGATAGACGAGCACCGGATGGTTGTCGTTGTTCGGCACCCAGTCGTTGCGCAGAAGCAGCAATTTTTCCACCTTCGTGACGGCCATTGGCGCGGACGCTGCTCCGATGGCGCTCGAGGCTTCACCGAGGCTGGCGAGGTAGTGCAGGATCAGGCGGCGCGAGAATGTGTCCATGACGGGCCCTCTCGAGGCAATGGCTTCACCTGTATAGAGGGCAATGCTGCGCAGGTGTTTCGGTTATCGCTGGGGCTGGCGTGGCCGGGAAATGCGAAGCCCCTCGAGCGGTTGCGCTCGAGGGGCCTCGTGGGTGGGGCTGGGGCAGGTCAGACGTTGAAGCGGAAGTGCATCACGTCGCCGTCCTTGACGATGTAGTCCTTGCCTTCCAGGCGCCATTTGCCGGCTTCCTTGGCGCCGGCTTCGCCCTTGTACTGGATGAAGTCGTCGTAGGCGATGACTTCGGCGCGGATGAAGCCTTTCTCGAAGTCGGTGTGGATGGCCGCGGCGGACTGCGGGGCGGTGGCGCCGACCTTGATGGTCCAGGCGCGCACTTCCTTGACGCCGGCGGTGAAGTAGGTCTGCAGGTTGAGCAGCGAGTAGCCGGCGCGGATCACGCGGTTGAGGCCCGGCTCGTCCATGCCCATGGTCTCGAGGAACATCTGCATTTCTTCCAGATCGTCCAGCTCGGCGATTTCGGCCTCGATCTTGTTGCACACCGGCACGACGATGGCGCCTTCTTCCTCGGCGATGGCCTTGACCACGTCGAGCAGCGGGTTGTTGTCGAAGCCGTCTTCGGCGACGTTGGCGATGTACATCACCGGCTTGGTGGTCAGCAGGTGGAAGGTCTTGGCCAGGCGCTTCTCGTCATCGCCGAGGCTCTTCAGCAGGCTGCGCGCCGGCTTGCCTTCGGTGAAGTGGGGGATGAGTTTTTCCAGCAGCGCTTTCTGCGCCACGGCTTCCTTGTCGCCACCCTTGGCGGTGCGGGCAACGCGCTGCAGTTGTTTCTCGCAGCTGTCGAGGTCGGCCATGATCAGCTCGAGGTCGATGATCTCGATGTCACGCTTGGGGTCGACGCTGTTGGCCACGTGGATGACGTTGTCGTCTTCGAAGCAGCGCACCACGTGGGCGATGGCGTCGGTCTCGCGGATGTTGGCGAGGAACTTGTTGCCCAGGCCCTCGCCCTTGGAGGCGCCTGCCACCAGGCCGGCGATGTCGACGAACTCCATGGTGGTGGGCAGCACCCGCTCGGGTTTGACGATGGCCGCCAGGGCATCGAGGCGCGGGTCGGGCATGGGCACGATGCCGCTGTTCGGCTCGATGGTGCAGAAGGGGAAGTTTTCCGCCGCGATACCGGATTTGGTGAGGGCGTTGAACAGGGTGGACTTGCCGACGTTGGGCAGGCCGACGATGCCGCAGTTGAATCCCATGGTGTGTCCCTCGCGCCGAAGGCGGTGAAAAGAATTAGGAGGTGGCTTTCTGGCTGTGCAGCTTGCGCATCGCCACGGTCCAGTCGCCGGCGAGTATCTCCGGCAGTACCTCGAGGGCGAAGCCGATGCTGGTGTCCAGCAGTTCCTGCTCGCTGCGCGGGGCGCGACTGAGCACGAAGTTGGAGACCATGCTGCTGTGTCCCGGGTGGCCGATGCCGAGCCGCAGGCGGTGGAAGTTATTCTGGTTGCCGAGCTGGGCGATGATGTCGCGCAGCCCGTTGTGTCCGCCGTGCCCGCCACCCTGTTTGAGTTTGGCGACGCCCGGCGGCATGTCGAGTTCGTCGTGTGCCACCAGGATTTCTTCGGGTTTGATCTTGAAGAAATTCGCCAATGCCGCCACGGACTGGCCGCTGCGGTTCATGAAGGTGGTGGGGATCAGCAGACGAACCTCGCGACCCTGGTGGGCGAATTTGCCCACCAGGCCGAAATACTTGCGATCAACGCTGAGATTCACACGCTGGCTGTCCGCCAGGCGCTCAACGAAAAGGGCCCCTGCATTGTGCCGGGTCTGGTCGTATTCGGGGCCGGGATTACCCAGGCCAACGATCAGTTGTACGGCAGTCATACAGGAGCCCTTTCGTGAAACCGGCACAGCCCGCCAATATTACTCGGCGGTGCTTTCGCCTTCGCTGTCTTCTTCTACACGAACGCGCGGCAGGTGGATGCTGGCAACCGGCAGATCGCTGCCGTGGGCCAGGGAAACCAGCTCGACGCCTTTCGGCAGTTTGATGTCGGACAGGTGAACGGTCTGGTCGACCTCGACCTTGGCCATGTCGACTTCGATGAACTCCGGCAGGTCTTTTGGCAGGCAGGAGACTTCGACTTCGTTCAGGCTGTGCAGCACTTCGCCGCCGCCTTGCTTGACGCCTGCGGCGCTGGCTTCGTTGACGAAGTGCAGCGGTACGTGAGCGCTCAGCTTCTGGCCGGCGATGACGCGCTGGAAGTCGGCGTGCAGAACGAAGCCTTTGGCCGGATGGCGCTGCAGGGCCTTGATCAGGACGCTTTCTTTCTGGCCGTCGACGGTCAGGGTCAGCACGTGGCTGAACGCGGCTTCGTTGTCCAGCAGCTTGGCCAGGTCTTTGGCGACCAGGCTGATGGATTGCGGGGCTTTCTCGCCGCCGTAGATCACGGCGGGAACCAGGCTGGCGTTACGACGCAGGCGGCGGCTCGCACCTTTCCCCAGGTCGGAACGCACTTCGGCATTCAGAGCAAATTCAACAGTCATTTCACTTCTCCAAAATAACCAAACCGCCCGTTACGCTTGCGACCAGCGACGGGGCGGTTCAGTGAAAGGCCTGGCCAAATGGCCAGGCATGTTTCGTCAACGCTGTTCCGGGTTAGCGGAACATCGCGCTGATCGATTCTTCATTGCTGATGCGGCGTACCGCTTCAGCGACAACCGGCGCGATGTCCAGTTGGCGAATGCGTGAACAGGATTGCGCGGCAGCGGACAGCGGGATGGTGTTGGTAACCACCAGTTCGTCCAGTACCGAGTTCTCGATGTTCTCGATGGCGCGACCCGACAGCACCGGGTGCGTGGCATAGGCGAATACCTTGGCCGCGCCGTGTTCCTTCAATGCCTTCGCCGCGTGGCACAGGGTGCCGGCGGTGTCGACCATGTCGTCGACCAGGATGCAGGTACGGCCTTCCACGTCACCGATGATGTGCATCACCTCGGAGTGGTTGGCTTTCTCGCGGCGCTTGTCGATGATCGCCAGATCCACGCCCAGGGACTTGGCCACGGCGCGGGCACGCACCACACCGCCGATGTCCGGGGAGACGATCATCAGGTTATCGAAGCGCTGGTCTTCGATGTCGTCGACCAGAACCGGCGAGCCGTAGATGTTATCCACGGGGATATCGAAGAAACCCTGGATCTGATCCGCGTGCAGGTCGACGGTGAGCACACGGTCGATGCCTACCACGGTGAGCATGTCGGCCACGACCTTGGCACTGATCGCCACGCGGGCGGAACGCGGACGGCGATCCTGGCGGGCATAGCCGAAGTAGGGGATGACAGCGGTGATGCGAGTCGCCGAGGAGCGGCGGAAGGCGTCGGCCATCACCACCAGTTCCATCAGGTTGTCATTGGTTGGCGCGCACGTCGGCTGGATCAGGAAGACGTCCTTACCGCGGACGTTTTCGTTGATTTCGATGCTGATTTCACCGTCGGAGAACTTTCCGACAGAAGCATCGCCGAGGGGGATGTGCAACTGACGAACGATACGTCGCGCCAGATCGGGGTTAGCGTTCCCCGTAAAGACCATCATCTTGGACACGCGCAGTACCTGCCGGCTGAGGGTATACCTGGATGAGTATAAAAATGGCAGGGGCGGCTGGATTCGAACCAACGCATGCCAGGATCAAAACCTGGTGCCTTACCGCTTGGCGACGCCCCTGTATCCTGTGTGACCCAATGCTGCTTGTCGGTGCTACGGCCACCCTTGGGTGGTTATGGCAGGGGCGGCTGGATTCGAACCAACGCATGCCAGGATCAAAACCTGGTGCCTTACCGCTTGGCGACGCCCCTGTAACGTATAACCGATGCTACGCATTCACTTCTTGGCCAGTGCTTGGAGCGTGCGATGCAACATCGAAACGTTGGCACCTCGCGCAACAAAACTCGGCAGTGTGGCTGGAAGTTGGCGGGCGACTTTATCAGCATCGTCCCTGTTTGGGAAGCTCCCAAACACGCAAGCTCCAGTGCCGGTCAATCTTGCGGGAATAAATTTGTTCAGCAAGATCAGGGCGTTACGAACATCCGGGTAACGCTTCTCGACGACCGGCTGGCAGTCATTACGACCACCCCCTGCAAGAAGGCTGCGAACTTTAATGGGCGGCGTATCCCGTGTCAACTCGGGGTCGGAGAAAACTTCCGCAGTGCTGACAAGGACTTGCGGCACGGCGACGAGAAACCAGGGTTCGGGCAGCTCGAGGGGCGTGAGTTTTTCCCCGACGCCCTCGGCGAAGGCCGCGTGGCCGCGTACGAATACCGGCACATCGGCACCCAGGCCCAGCCCCAGGGCGGCCAGGCGGTCTGCGTCCCAGTCCAGCCGCCAGAGGTGGGCCAGGCCGAGCAGGGTGGTGGCGGCGTCCGAGCTGCCACCACCGATGCCGCCGCCCAGGGGCAGGCGTTTGTCCAGCCAGATATCGGCGCCCAGGCGTGTGCCGCTGCGCTGCTGCAGCTGGCGCGCGGCGCGCACGATCAGGTTGCTGTCGTGGGGCACGCCGTCGATCTCGCTATGCAGGCGGATGACGCCGTCTGCCCGCAGGGCGAAGCCGAGCTGGTCGCCATGGTCGAGGAACTGGAACAGGGTCTGCAGCTCGTGATAGCCGTCGGCGCGGCGGCCGAGGATATGCAGCATCAGGTTGAGCTTGGCCGGGGCCGGGAGGATCAGCTCGGCATGGGCAGGGATGGCGTGGGTGGTCATGGGAGCAATGGCTGGCGAGAGGGGATGAGAGGTTACTGCAGGCTAACGTAGCCCGTAGCCTGGGTCGAGCGTAGCGGCACCCGGGAAGGTGCCCTGGGTATCGCTGCGCTCAACCGCAGGCTACGGGCTGGAAGCAGGTTGCTGGGCCACGGATGGATGACGTTTCATCCATCCACCCCTTTATGGGAGAGCGTTGGTGCGAGCCCTGTTTGCCGTCTGGATCAAGCGTAGCGGCACTCGGGAAGGTGCCCTGGGTATCGCTACGCTCGACCGCAGGCCACGAACGGGCTACTGGCCGAGCTGGCGCGGTTGCCAGTCCTTGATCACCAGGGTCACCTGCAGGTCGTGGCCCTGCAGTTTCAGGCGTTCGGGCAGCCAGTAACCGTTCTGTTCGGCGTAGCTCAGGTATTCCACCTGCCAGCCATCCTGGGCCAACTGGGCCAGGCGGCTGTCGCCGTCGAGGGTCAGGCGGCTCCTGCTGTCCGGTGCGGGCAGGCCGCGTATCCACCAGAGCAGGTGGGACACCGGCAGGTTGAGGCCCAGCTGTTGTTGCAGCAGTTCTTCCGGCGACTCGGCCTGGTAACGGCCCTGGTTGGCCACTTCCAGCAGCACCTCGCCCGGGCGCCCGGTCAGGCGCGCCGCGCCGCGACCCAGCGGGCCGGACAGGCGGATGTCGGAGTAGTCCTGGCGTTGCAGCCAGAACAGGGTGCCGCTGCCGGAATCGCGCGGGGCGCGGATGCCGACCTTGCCGTTGATCTGCCAGGCGTCGAGGGCGCTGATGTGTTGCTTGTGCGCCTGCCAGCGGGCCGGGTCGCCCTGGCCGTCGAGCGCTTCACGGGAGGTCATGCCGGCGCAACCGGCGAGCAGGGCGAGCAAGGCGAATACGAATAGGGTATGCAGGCGCATCACGGGGTCTCTGATCCAGTCAGGCGCAGCAGGGTGCTGCGCAGGATTTCACTGTCGGGCTGCTCCTTGAGGGCATCGCGCCAGATCTTTCTGGCTTCGCGTTGCTTGCCCTGAGCCCACAGCACTTCACCCAGGTGGGCGGCGACTTCGTGGTCGGGGAAGCGCTCGAAGGCCTGGCGCAGCAGGCGTTCGGCTTCGTCCAGCTTGCCCAGGCGGAAGTTCGCCCAGCCCAGGCTGTCGAGTATCGCCGGGTCGTTGGGGTTGAGTTCGTTGGCGCGCTGGATCAGCTCCAGGCCTTCCTGATGACGCTCGGTGCGGTCGGCCAGGGTGTAGCCGAGGGCGTTGAGCGCCATGGCGTTTTCCGGGTCGCGCACGAGGATGAAGCGCAGGTCGCGCTCCAGTTGTTTCAGGTCGCCGCGCGGTTCGGCCAGCATGGCACGGGTGTAGAGCAGGTTGAGGTCGTCCGGGTACTGTTCCAGCGCCTGCTGGATCAATTGCCAGGCGCGTTCCCCCTGCCGCTGGTTGGCCAGCGATTCCGATTCGATCAGGTACAGCTGGATGGCGTAATCCGGCTGTGCGTCACGGGCCTGTGCCAGACGTTCGGAGGCTTCGGCGGCGCGCTTGTTGGCGACCAGCAGTTCGGTCTGGCGAACCTGGGCGGGCAGGTAGTCGTTGCCGGGGCCGACCATGGCGTACTCGTCCAGGGCGCCGTCGGTATCGCCCATGGCCTCGTAGGCGCGGCCCAGGTTGTAGTGCGCCGGGTCGACGTGGGCGCCACGCTCGATCAGTTCCTGCAGGTAGACGGCGGCCTCGCGCCAGGCCTCGGCCTCCATGCACACCAGGGCGAGGGAGAAGCGCAGGTCATCGTCCTCGGGGAATTGTTGCAGCAGGGAGGAGAACTCGCCCCTGGCGTCGTCCATCCGCCCCAGTTCCACCAACTGGCGGGCGTAGGTCAGGCGCAGGCGTTTGTCGCCGGGGCTGCGTTCGATGCCTTTCTTGAGCAGGGGCAGGGCTTCCTCGCCCCGGTTCATGCTCTGCAGCAGGCGGGCGCGCAGCAGCAGCGGCGCCTCCTCGTCCTGCTTGGCCGTGCTGGACTCGAGCAGTTGCAGGGCTTCCTCGGCGCGGCCGTCCTGTTGCAGCAACAGGGCCTTGCCGAACAACAACTGGCCGTCCGCGGGGTATTTCTTCAGCAAACGGTCGAAGCTCTGCAGCAGCCCGGCGCGGGTGTCCGGATCGGTTTCCGCCGCCGACAGGGCGAGGAAGTCGAAGTGGGTGTTGCCCTGGCGTTGCAGCACGCGCTCCATGTACACCATGGATTCGTCGTAGCGGCCGGCCCGCGCCAGTTGCACCGCCGCGGCGCGCTGGGCGTCGACGTTGGTCGGCGCGTTCCTGGCCCATACCAGCGCGGTCGCCAATGCTTCCTGCTCGGCGCCCAGGTATTCGGCGATGCGGAAGCCGCGCTCGGCGACGCCGGCATCCTGGGTCGAATTGGCCTGCTGCACATAGTTGCTCAGGGCCAGGTCGAAGCGGTTGCGCTGTCCCGCCAGTTCCGCGGTGAGCAGGGCCAGCAGGGTTTCCTGGCTGAACGAGCCGTATTCCTGCGGTGTGGCCGCCCGGGTTTCGCTGCCGGGCTCTTCTACGGGCACGCCGCCATCCGGAGTGGATGGGGCAAATGACTGGCAACCACCCACGAAGGCAAGGGCGGTCAGCAAGGCGATGGGTCTATTCATAAGGGGGAATGCGACTAACCTGCGGTTTTGGGCATCATGACACAAGCCGCTGGGCAAGCCCATGGGCTGGCAGTGTCGTGGCGATAAGCCCTTGGACTCCCTCAGTCGGCTACTGGTTGCATTCCCGGATGCCGTGCATGGCTCAGGTCGTGGCGGATGTGCTGGATCAGACCGCGTACGGCGGGGGTGATGCCGCGGTGGGCGGGGGTCAGGGCATACAGTGTGCTTGAGGCCGGGCGTTCCTGCGGGCAGGACGCCAGCAGGCTGCCACGCTGCAGGTCGGCGTGACAGGCGTGCAAGGGCAGGCAGGCCAGGCCGATGCCGGCACGGGCGGCGTTGAGCAGCGTTTGCAGGCTCGGCGAGCTGAACGCCGAGTTGTGCAGCGGTCGTTGGCCGTCGGCCAGCAGCCAGGGGCGTAGCGCCTGGGGCGCACCGAAGGCCAGCAGGTGCTGGTCGTCGACACTGCCCAGGTGTTGCGGATGGCCGAGGCGCTTGAGCAGCGCGGGGTTACCGACGATCACGCTTTGCAGGCGAGCGAGGGGACGGGCGACGATATCGCTGCTGTTGCTCGGCGCGTCGTCCAGGCTCAGCGACAGGTCCAGGCGCTGGGCGCTCAACTCGGTCTGCCCGTCCCTGTTGATCAGGGCGAAGCTGACTTTCGGATGGCTGGCCTGAAAGTGACCGAGCCGCTCGAGCAGCCAGCCGCTGAAGATGGCGGGCGCACACAGCTGGAGCAGCCCGCTCGGCGTGCCGCTGGCTTCCTGGGCCGTGGCTTCGGCCGCTTCGGCGGCGCTGAGCATATCCAGGGCGTGACGATAGATGCGCTCGCCCAGGGTGGTCATGCTGAACGAGCGGGTGCTGCGGTTGAGCAGTTGGACCTGCAGGCGTTTCTCCAGCTGGATGATGCGTCGGCTGAGGCTGGATTTGGCGATGCCGGTGCGTTCGGCCGCGGCCGAGAAACTGCCGGCTTCGACCACGCAGATCAGCCAGTAGAGCTCGCCGAGGATGCTGGCCTGGGTGGCGGCCTTGAGTTGGGGTTTGTGGGACGCAGTGTTGTCGTGGGTGGAACGTTGCATCGTATTTACCTGCATGGCTTTGCGCTATCTTATTGCCCGCCTGACAGTGTGGCTTTTGCTGCAGCGGATACGGCTTTTGCCAGCAGGGAGGATGGGCGGATAAATGATCGAACGGATGCCGAGCAACATCGGGGCGGGGGCGTAGTCATGCAGAGCGACTTTATTACTGCACCGCATATTCTGGTCATCGACGACTCTCCGGAAGAGCTTCGAGGCCTGATCGGATTACTGCGTCAACAGTCCTGGCGCCTGTCCCTGGCCAGTGATGCCCATCAGGGCTATCAGCGTGCCCTGGCCCTGAAACCCGACCTGATCCTGCTCGATGTGCGCATGCCCGGCATGGATGGCTTCACCCTGTGTCGGCTGTTGCGTGAGGCGCCGGCTACGTGCCGGGTGCCGGTGATCTTCCTGACGTCCGCCGGTGCGGTCGACGAGCGGCTCGAAGGCCTGACGCTGGGCTGTGTCGATTACGTACTCAAGAGTTGCGAGCCCCAGGAAGTGCTGGCGCGTATCCGCATTCACCTGCAGCTGGCCTGGCGCGACACGTCGCTCGGCGCCGTTCCCTCTGCCGAGGTGGAGCCCGCCACCGACGCTGAGGTGCTGCTGCGC
The DNA here is from genome assembly GCF_004327355.1 of Phytopseudomonas dryadis. Taxonomy (GTDB): domain Bacteria; phylum Pseudomonadota; class Gammaproteobacteria; order Pseudomonadales; family Pseudomonadaceae; genus Aquipseudomonas; species Aquipseudomonas dryadis. Next base: position 12,874 of record NZ_QJUM01000032.1, on the reverse strand, counting down.
GCCGCCATGCGTCTGATCGCCCAGCGCCTCGACGATATGCCCTCGCTGGCCGAGATCGCCCGTAAGGTCGGCACCCACGACAAGCGTCTGTCGGGCATCTTCCGCGAGCACCTGGGGATGACGGTATTCGCCTATATCCGCGAAGTACGTCTGAAGCGGGGGCTGGAATTGCTGGCCGATAGCGGCATGAGCATTCAGGACATCGCCGAACTGGTCGGCTTTCGCAGCGCCTGCAATTTCACCACGGCTTTTCGCGAGCGCATGGGCATGACGCCCAGCCAGTTCCGCCAGCAAGAACGGGCGCAGACGTGATGCCGTTTGCGCCTGGGGATCGATGAAGGGGCGTCGCGGGCGCGGGGCCGAGGCCATGAGTCGCTCGGTGCTGCTCGCCGTGCTGTTGCTGGGGCTGTCGCTCGTCAATCTCGCCTCGGCCGCGACCTGCGATGTCGAGCTGGACCCTCCCGTGCGCCTCTTCGAGGACCCTACGGCGAGCTTGACCGCCGACCAGGTGCTGGCGTTGCCGGCGTCGGCCTTCGACGCCGCGAGCGCACAGCGCCTGACCCTCGAATACAGCCGCTCCGCCTACTGGTTGCGCTTCGAACTGGACAATCCCGGCGAGCACGAATGCCTGCGCTGGCTCACGGTGGGCGAGCCGCGCCTGCAGGACATCCAGGTGCATATCCGCCGTGGCGACGCCTGGCAGACGCTGCGCGGCGGCAGTGCCTACCCGCTGGAGCAATGGACGGTGGTGGACCGCCAGCCACGTTTTCCCATGACGCTGGCCGAGGGCGAGCGGGTCGAGGTGCTGGTACGGGTGGCCAGCGACTCGCTGATCATCCTCGAACCGCGGCTGTGGTCGGACGAGCTGCTGCTGGAACGGTGCCAGTCCCTCTACCTGGCCGACGGCATCACCCTCGGCATCGTGCTGCTGGTGGTGCCCTTCAGCCTGATTCTCGGTCGGATCATGGCGACGCCATTGCTCATCGCCCATGCCGCGGCGGTACTGACCTATATCCTGTTCACCTGCGTGGTCAACGGTTACCTGATCCTCTGGCCCGCGGCGGTGCCCTGGACGCAGACGATCAGCACGTGGCTCAGCATCCTCTCGTTCGCCTGTTTCCTCGGTTATGTCAGGCTGCTGCTCGGCGTTCGTCATCTGCCCAGGGGCTGGGGGTTTCTGTTCGGTCTGATCCTGCTCAGTTACATCGGCGGGCAAGTCTGGGACTGGCTGGGTCACGCCCCCGGCGGACGCTTGTATGTCGAGTGGACCTTGCGCCTGACCCTCTACCTGGTGCTGCCGGCCACGCTGCTGGCGGCCTGGTTGCATGGCGTGAAGTTGCGCTGGATGGCCTGGGTGGTGCCGGCGCTGTTCCTGGTGCAGTTCGCCGTGCGCCATCTGCTGTCGCTGGATCGGCTCGTGCCCTGGCAGTCGCGGGACAGTTTCCTCAGCCTGGCGTCGACCCTGCCCGGCGTGCTGCTGCTGGTCTGCACCCTGGTCACCGAGGTCGTGCTCGTCCGGCGCCGGGAGCAGCGCGCCCTGAGCGAGCTCGACGAGCAGCGTCGGGCCGAGCACGAGCGCCTGGAAAGCACGGTGGCGACGCGCACCGCGCAGCTGCGCGAATCGCTGCGCGCGCGCAGTTCGCTGATGGCGCGGATCAGTCACGATCTGCGTTCGCCGCTGGTCAGCATCATCGACTATGCGCGCCTGCTGCGCAGCCAGCCGCAACCCGACTACCCGCACAAGATCGAGCGCAGCGCGCGCCAGCAACTGGAATTGATCGACGAACTGTTGGAGTTTTCCCGGGGTGAGTTGCAACAACTGGAGCTCACCCTGGCGCCGGGCTACCTCTATGGCTTCCTGCGCGAGGTGGAGGAGGAGGGACGTTTTCTCGCCACGCGCCAGGACAACCATTTCGAATGCCTGTTCGCCGCGGATCTACCGGCTATCGTGCAGGCGGATTTCCGCCGCCTGCGCCAGGTATTGCTCAATCTGCTGGGCAATGCCGCCAAGTTCACCCGCCATGGGCGCATCACCCTGGAGGTCAGCAGCGTGCCCGGGGCGGTCGGCGAATGCGTGGAGCTGTGTTTCCGGGTCAGCGACAACGGTATCGGCTTCGCCCCGAGCGAGCGGGACAACCTGTTGCAACCCTTCCGCCGCGGCAGCAACGTCGGCCAGGTCCAGGGTAGCGGCCTGGGCCTGTCGATCGTGACGCAACTGCTGGGGCGCATGGGCAGCGAGCTGGAGATCGACAGCCTGGAGCAGGGCGGCAGCCGTATCGGTTTCCGCCTGCGCCTCACACCGGCCAGCGAGCACGAGCTGGACATTGGGCTGCGCGACAGTCATGCCGGGGTCGCGCCGCAGGAGAGCCACTGCATCCTGCTGGTCGACGACGTCGCCTTGAACCGTGAGTGGCTGTACGACCTGTTGAGTGGCTATGGTTTCGAGGTGCTGCTGGCCGCGGACGGTCAACAGGCGCTCGAGTTGCTCGAACAGCAGGCGGTCGATCTGGTGATGACCGATCAGATGATGCCGGTCATGGATGGCTGGACCCTGTTGCAGCGCCTGCGCAGCGAGCGGCCGGGGCTGCCCGTGCTGCTCTATTCGGCAACGCCGGCGCTGCATCCGGCACACCTGCCGGCCGATCTGGCATTCGATGGCGAGATACTCAAGCCGGCCGATACCGGCCAACTGCTGGATCGTATCGGCGCCTTGCTGCACGCGAATGCGCCGGGCGGCGGCGATGAAGCGGCGGGCGCCAAACCGGCTTCCAGGGTCTGTTGAGGTTTCCGCACGACCGCGCCGGAGCCCTGCGGCTTGCGCTGAAACCTCAACAGACCCGAGCTCATGGTGCCCATGTTCCGACAGGGTGATTGCGTTATCTTACGGAGCCTGTGCGTCCTCGGCCTTTGCTGGGGCGGACGGCGTTTTGGCCGGCACGGATGAAAGGCGGGAAAAGTCGACGACAGCGAGCCTCCGATCTACCCGGGAGCGTTCGATGCGTATAAGAACAACGAGGTCAGCCGTGCTGTTCATCATCGTACGCCGGAGCGTCTGCCGCGCAGGTTCGATCTGGCTGTTGTCCCTGGCCGGGCCGGCGTTGGCGACGCCATTGCCCGACGATTCCGTCTGGCTGCTCGACGCGATCAACGTCAGCGCCCGCCATCGTGAAGAGCCGGCGCAGCAGGTGCCGATCGCCATCGATGTGCTGGATGACGAGCAACTCGGCAGCGCCGGCCTGTATCGGGCCGAGACGCTGGCGCAGCGCATCCCCGGCCTGATGTTGACGGCGCCCAATCCGCGCTATGCCGCTTACGGTATCCGGGGCCTGGGATCGAGTTCGGCGAATGACGGGCTCGACGGTAGCGTGGCGCTGTTCGCCGATGGCGTGTACCTGGGACGCCAGGGCATGTCGCTGCTCGATTTCGGCGATATCGAGCGGGTCGAGGTGCTGCGTGGGCCGCAGGGGACGCTGTATGGCAAGAACTCCACCGCCGGCGCCATCAATCTGCTGAGCCGGGCACCGAGCTTCGTCAGCGAAGGGCGCGCTGAGGTAAGCCTGGGCCAGGACGGTCTGCGCCAGTATCGCGCCAGCGTCTCCGGGCCGCTGGTCGAGGGCGTGCTGGCGGCACGCCTGAGTGCTTATGACCTGGTGCGTGACGGCGCCATCGACAATCGCTACAACGGCGAAAGCCTCGGCGAGGAGGATCGCCAGGGGGTGCGTGGCCAGTTGCTGTGGACGCCCGGCGAGCGTTTCAGCGCCCGGCTGATCGCTGAGTACGCCGGGCAGGACGAAAGCGCCGTGCTCACCGCCAGCCAGTTCAGCACGGCGACCCGTCAGCGCGCGGCTTACCTCGGTTACTCGCTGTTGCCGGTCGCCCCCTATGCCCGGCGTGTGCAGCACAACGAGCCCAACGACCTGGAAACGCTGCAGCGCGCGCTGACCCTGCAACTCGATGGCGAACTGGACAATGGCATGACCCTGACCAGCATCAGCGGTTATCGCGACTGGGTCTACGATGGCGAGCAGGACGCCGACGGCACGGCATTGTCCGTGGCCCGTTCCGCGGCCCGGCTCGATCATCACCAGTTCAGCCAGGAGCTGCGCCTGGCGCAGGCGTTCGGCGAGCGGTTCGATTACGTGCTGGGCCTGTACTACCTGCGCCAGCGCCTGCAGCGCCAGGTCAACGTGGCTTTTGGCGATGATGCGGCGGCGTACTTTCTTGGCGATCGCCCGGAGACCGCCCAGCTCGGCATCACCCCGGCGATGATTCCGCCATCGTTGTTGCAGGGCGCGCGCCAGCGCTTCGAGGGCGAGCAGCATAGCGACAGTCAGGCGTTGTTCGGCCAGTTCACCTGGCGCCCCAGCGAGCGCCTGGCCATCACCCCGGGCCTGCGCTACACCCGCGAGCGCAAGCGCGCCAGCATTACCCGTGCGGTGTCAGGCCTGGCGCCGCTGGGGCCGGATCCGGTGTCGCAGCTCGGGGGCGCGCTGCTGCGCGATATCACCCTTGGCGGGGACTATGCCCGCCGCAACCGGCTCGAAGAGCACAATCTGTCCGGCCAGCTGGCGTTCAGCTATGCGTTGAGCGAGGGCGTGGTCGGCTATGCCAGCTGGTCGTGGGGCTACAAGGCCGGCGGCATCAACCTCGACGTGACCCGCGCGCATGTCGCCCCGGTGTTCGGCAGCGAGCGGGCGACTTCGCTCGAGGTCGGCCTCAAGGGTCTCTGGTGGCAGGAGCGGCTGGCGCTCGACGTGGCGCTCTATCAGACCGACGTCGAGGACTACCAGGCGCTGAGCAACAGCGCGCCGGCCAACGACCTCTCCCCACCCCTGCGCGATAACCTGATCAACGTCGGTCGGGTGCGCTTGCGTGGCGTGGAGCTCGACGGGCGCCTGCGGGCCAGTGAGCGGGTGCAGCTGCGCCTGGGCATCGCCTGGAGCGATGCCCGCTATCGCTCGTTCGACAACGCCCCCTGTGCCCCGGAAAGCGGGCAGTGGTCGTGCGACCTGGCGGGCAAGCGCTTGTTCAACGCGCCACGCTGGAGCACCACGGCGGGGCTGGATTACCGGCGCCCGCTGGAGCACGGCCTGGAGCTGTTCGCGGCGCTGGATCACAGCTGGCGCAGCGGCTACTACGGCGCGCTGGAAAGGGGCGCCGGCAGTTACCAGTCGGCTTACGGGGTGAGCGATCTGCGCCTCGGCATGGGCCGTGCGGATCAGCGCTGGGTCGTCGAGCTGTGGGCCCGCAACCTGTTCGATCAGCGTTATGCCAGTGCCGTCTACGCCACCCTGGGCTCTGGCGACTACGCCGTGCTGCCGGGCGACGCGCGCACCCTCGGCGTGACCTGGCGCGGGCGTTACTGATCGGGCCACGCCGCTTCCGCCCCGGCCGCTGGGCGTCGCGTTCGCGGCCGTAGCCACGCTGAGGTTGTTCGCCCCGGCGGCATCAATCGCTTGGGAAAAGTTCCCGTCCTCCACCCGATCGCGCGGCGTCCAGCACGTGCGCGACAGGCTTTTGCCGTCCGCTGCGGCAAAGGTGCTCGTTGCGCCGGAACCTGCTTCCTTCTGCGTTTCAGCCCGGTCCGGCGATGGCCGACCTTTGCCGGGGCGCCATTTCGTTGCCTGAGCGAGACACAGATTCCCGGCCGAAGCTCTTCTTCTGCCGCGCGGCGCTCCCTACATTGCCTGCCGTTCAGGAGGGTTCCTGCGGTGTGGCAGGCATCGTGAGGGAGAGGGCCCATGGGCCAGGGAAAGGCTGCCGCGCTCCGCTCGGTCACTTGCCGCTGCCAGTTGTCCTGGCCTGCCGCCACTCACCCTTCTAGCCGTTTTTTCGCGGGCGCCCGATGCCCACCTCCGGTGGCCGTACGGCGCCCCGGGCCGGCCTGCTCTCGTCATGGTACGGCGACATCGCCCATACCCAACGCCCCAGCCCAGTGCCGGGAACACATCATCGAGCACTCAGACTGCTTAGAGGACGTCATGCACATAGAATCCCCGTTCGCCAAACTTGCCCTCGCCATCTGCATCGGGCTTGCGCCCGTGGCGGTAACCGCTGACGAGCGACAGGACAACCTGCTCGCCGTGGTGCAGGAGACCCTCGAGTTCAACCCCGAGCTGCAATCGCGCCTGGACGCCTTCCAGGCGGCGACCGAAGACCGTCGCGAAGTGTTCGGCGGCTATCTGCCCTCGGTCGACCTGAGCGCCTCGGCCGGCCAGGCCAACCGGCAGTTCGACAACCGCAGCGATTATTCGCGCAATTACGCGGAGATTTCCCTGACCCAGATGCTCTTCGACGGCTTCCGCGTACGCCACGCCCTGTCGCGCGCCGAGCACACCAGCCGGGTGCGTTATTACGAATTGCTGGACGAGGCCGAGAGCAAGGCGCTGGAGGCCAGCGAGGCCTACCTGGGGGTATTGCGCCACCGCGAACTGGTGACCCTGGCGCAGAACAACGTGGCCAACCACCAGCGGGTGCAGGAGCGTGTCGGCGAGCGCGCGCAGAGCGGCGTCAGCAACCGCGCCGACCTGCAACAGATCAATGGCCGCCTGTCCCTGGCGCGTTCCAACCTGATGACCGAGATCGCCAACCTGCAGAGCGTCACCGCGCGCTTCCAGCGCCTGGTCGGGCGGACCCCGGCCGCCAGCCTGGCCGTTGTCGACCTGCCAAGCGCGCGCGTGCCCGGCGGCCTCGAGGAGGTACTCAAGGCCGGTTACGCCAACAACCCGGCGCTCTACGCCGCCTTCGAGAACACCCAGGCCGCCGAGGCCGCTTTCGGCGAAGCCAAGGCCAACCGTTATCCGACCTTCGAGTTCGGCGCTCGCCAGGGCCTGTACAAGAACAACAACAGCTTCGACAACCGTACCGATCCGGACCCGTACGGCAATGAGAGCCTCATCGAGTTGCGCGCCCGCTACAACCTGTTCCGTGGCGGCAGCGACCGGGCCGCCGAGCGCGCCGCCCAGCGCCGCATCGGCCAGGCCGAGAGCCTGCGCGACAAGGCCTGCGTGGATCTGCGCCAGACCGCCACCATCGCCCATGGCGACGTGCTCAACCTGGAGCAGAAACGCACCTCCCTGGCCGCCCACCGCGAGGGCGCGGCCAACGTGGTGGTGGCCTACCGCGAGCAGTTCGACATTGGCCGCCGCTCGCTGCTCGACGTGCTCGACTCGGAGAACGAGGCCTTCCAGGCCGAGCGCGCCTACGTCGATGGTGAGTATGACCTGCAGATCGCGCGTCTGCGCACCCTGCACAGCATGGGCCGCCTGTTGCAGACGCTGGCGGTCGCCCGCGAGGCGATCCCGACCCTGGACGACATCAACGCGTCGCCGGTTGCCACGGCTTCCAGCCAGTATTGCTCCAGCGTTCCCGGTGGCGCCCTGGACATCCAGCAGTACCTGCAGCCGACCAGGGCCGAGGAGATCCTCGACCTCAGCGGCGACGCGCTGTTCGACAGCGGCAGTGCGCTGATCAAGACGGATTCGCAGGCCAGCCTGCGGCGCTTCGTCGAGCGCCTGCTGCAGCAGGGCCAGCTGCGCGCCCTGAGCATCGTGGGCCACACCGACAACAGCGGTTCCGCCGGGCTCAACCGCGAGCTGTCCCTGGCGCGCGCCGTGGCGGTGCGTGATTTCCTCGTCGCCAACGGCGTGGACGCCGCGCTGATCAGTGTCTCGGGCGCCGGTGCCGAGCGCCCGGTGGCCAGCAACAACACCGTGCAGGGCCGTGCGGAAAACCGCCGCGTCGAACTGCACGTCAACCGCGCCCGCTAGCCTTCCCACACTCCACCAGCAGGAAGTCCCATGGACGCTTTGCCCGACGATCCCCTGAGTGCCTGCCTGCTCTGGCTGGCCAGCGCCAATGGCACCACCACCAGCCGCGATGCCCTGGTCGATGGCCTGCCGCTGGTCGACGGGCGCCTGACGCCATCGGTGTTCGCCCGGGCCGCGGAACGGGTATGGATGACCACGCGCCTGAGCCAGCAGCCGCTGGAGCGCCTCAATGGCCTGCTGTTGCCCTGCGTGGTGCTGCTGGAGGGCAATCGCGCCTGCCTGCTGGCGCGCATCGACCTGGCCGGCAAGACGGTGCGGGTGTTGTTGCCCGAACTGGACATGCAGCCCCAGGAACTGCCGCTGGATGACTTTCGCCAGCGCTATGCCGGCATCGCCCTGTATTGCCGTCCCGCTTTCCGCCTGCAGGAACAGGCCACCGTGGTGGATGTCGAGCAGGGCCACGGGCACTGGTTCTGGAGCGTGATCAGGGCCAACCGGCCGCTGTACCGGGACATTCTCGTCGCGGCCTTCTTCATCAACCTGTTCGCCCTGGCCATGCCGCTGTTCGTGATGAACGTCTACGACCGGGTGGTGCCCAACCACGCCACGGAGACCCTCTGGGTGCTGGCGCTGGGCGCGCTGATCGTGGTCTGCGCCGACCTGGCCCTGCGCCTGTTGCGCAGCTGGTTCGTCGAACTGGCGGCGAGCCGCGCCGACATCCAGCTGTCCGGACGCATCATGGAGCGCATCCTCGGCATGCGCCTGGAGCACGGCCCGGCGTCGATCGGCTCGTTCGCCTCCAGCGTGCAGTCGTTCGAGTCGGTGCGTTCGTTCATCGGCTCGATGACGGTCACCGCCCTGATCGACCTGCCGTTCTTCCTGCTGTTCGTGGTGATCATCGTGCTGATCTCCTGGGTGATGGCCATTCCGGTGCTGCTCGGCGCCGCCCTGATCATCCTCTATGCGCTGTCCGTGCAGGCGAAGATGCAGCAGCTCTCCGAGGTGATGAGCAAGGCCAGCGCGCAGCGCAGCTCGGGCCTGATCGAAAGCCTGAGCACGGCACAGACGCTGAAGAGTTTCAACGCCAGCAGCCGCATGCAGAGCGGCTGGGAGCAGTCCACCCGGTTCCTCAGCGGCTGCTCCGGCAAGCTGCGCATGCTCGGCGTATCGGTCGGCGCCGGGGCCTCGTGGATCCAGCAAGTGGTGTCGGTGAGCCTGCTGGTGGTCGGCGTTTACCTGGTGATCGACGCGCAGATGAGCCAGGGCGCGCTGATCGCCGCCTACATGCTGTCGTCCCGGGCCATGGCCCCGGTATCGCAGACCGCCTCGCTGCTCACCCAGTACTACCAGGCGGCCACGGCGCTGGCGGCGGTCGAGCAGATCATGGGTAACGAGCAGGAGCGGCAGGTCGGCAAGCAACTGATCAGCCGTGGCAAGCTGCGCGGCGAAATCGAGCTGCGCAATGTCAGCTTCCGCTATCCCGGCGAGCAGCGCGATGCCCTGAGCAATCTGTCGCTGCACATCCGCGCCGGTGAGCGGGTGGGCATTCTCGGCTGCGTCGGCTCGGGCAAGAGCAGCCTGGAAAAGCTCATCCTGGGCCTGTACCGGCCCAGCGCCGGCAGTCTGCTGATCGACGGCGTGCACATCGAGCAGCTCGACCCGGCCGAGCTGCGCCGCAACATCGGCTACATCCCCCAGGACATCCAGCTGCTCAGCGGCACGGTGTACGACAACATCACCCTGGGCTGCGAGCGGCCGGGCAACGATCGCCTGTTGCAGGCGATTCACGTCTCCGGCCTGAAGAACCTGATCGGCAGCCATGCCGACGGCCTGGCCATGCCCGTGGGCGAGGCCGGCAGCCGCCTGTCCGGTGGGCAGCGGCAGACCATCGCCGTGGCCCGCGCAGTGATGGCCGACAGCAGCATGTTGCTGTTCGACGAGCCCACCAGCGCCATGGACAGCGCCCTGGAAAACCACGTCAGCAAGGCCCTGGGCCAGTTCAGCCAGGGCAAGACCCTGCTGCTGGTGACGCACCGCACCAGTCTGCTGCACCTGGTCGATCGGCTGGTCGTCATCGACGGCGGTCGGATCATTGCCGATGGCGCCAAGCACAGCGTGTTGCAGGCATTGGAAAAAGGCAGCCTGCAGCGGGTGGCGCAATGAATGACGGCAACCTGGCGCAGGCCGCCGAACAAAAGCAACTGGAGCAGCAGGCGTTCGAACGGCTGCACGCCTTGAGCGCCATTGGCGCGCACGGCCGGCGTGGCGTCGATCGTCTGTTCCGGCCCTTCTTCGCCGCCTTCGGCAACGGCTCGCGCAACTGGCAGGGCGATGCCGAACAGGCCCTCGACGGCCAGCGGGTATTGCGCGCGCGCGGGCTGCTCTACGGCATCGCCCTGAGCGTCGCCCTGCTGCTGCTGTGGTCGGCCTTCGCCACGGTGGACGAGGTGACCCGCGGCGAAGGCAAGGTGATTCCGTCGCGGCAACTGCAGGTGGTGCAGGCAGTGGATGGCGGGGTGGTCGAGGCGCTGTTCGTCGAGGAAGGGGCGACGGTGCGCAAGGACGACCTGTTGGTGCGCATCGATCCGACCCGCTTCGTCGCCAGCTTCCAGGAGGGCAGCGTGCGCATCTTCGCCCTGCGCGCCAAGGTCGAGCGCCTGCTGGCGCTGATCGATGACAAACCCTATCAGCCGGCCCCCCGTGATGAGCTCAGTACGGAACAGGCGCAGGTGCTGGACCAGGAGCGGAGTTACTACCACGAAAGCCTGAAGGAACTGGATCAGCGCCTGTCCATCGCCCGCGAGCAGCGCACCCAGCGCCAGCAGGAGCTCAGCGAGGTGCGGGCGCGGCTGCACGCCGCCGAGCAGTCCTACCGGATGTCGAGCCGCGAGTTGAGCGTGACCACCCCCCTGCTGGCCTCGGGTGCCGTCTCGGAAATGGACATCCTGCGGCTGCAGCGCGATCAGGCCGCCGCCGATGGCGAGCGGCGCCAGGCCGCGGCCCGCAGTCGCCAGATCGAGGCCAGCATCCAGGAGGCCGAGGCCCGCCTCCGCGAGGTGGAGCTCACCGCGCGCAACCAGTGGCGTGCCGAGCTCAGCGAGGCCACGGCGCAACTCAACAGCCTGGACAAGAACATCAACGGCCTGGCCGACCGGGTGAAGTTCTCGGAGATCCGCTCACCGGTCAACGGCACCGTGCAACGGGTGCTGTTCAACACCATCGGCGGGGTGGTGCAGCCGGGGCATGCGGTCATCGAAATCGTGCCGAGCGACGACCGCCTGCTGGTCGAGGCCAAGGTCTCGCCCAAGGACATCGCCTTCCTGCGTCCCGGGCTGCCGGCCACCATCAAGCTGCATGCCTACGACTTCTCCATCTACGGCGGGCTCGAGGCGACGCTGCAGCACATCAGCGCCGACACCATCACCGATGAGCGCGACAACACCTTCTACCTGGTGCGGGTGGTCACCCGCGACAGCGAGTTCGCCGAACGCCTCTCGGTGATCCCGGGCATGACCGCCCAGCTCGACATCATGACCGGCAAGAAAAGCATTCTGGCCTACCTGCTCAAACCGGTGCTGCGCGCCAAGGCCAATGCCTTGAGCGAGCGCTGAGAACGAATTTTGTCCATGCCCGTAACCGATTGGCATGAAAGTCCTGTAACGAGGTTCCTATGACTACTCCGGCAACCGTTGTATCTCTCGTGGGTCAAGCCTGGGCCCTGACCGCCACCGGCGAGCGTCGCGAACTCAAGGTCGGCGACCGTCTGAACAGCGATGAAATGCTGATCACCGCACCCGGGGCGCAGGTCGACGTGGATTTCGCCGACAACCGCCAGTTGAGTTTCATCGGCCAGCAGCAGGCCGTCATCGATGACGCCGCATCGCTGACCCGCGGGCCCGAACGCGAGGAGACGCCAGGCCCGCAGCCGCTGGAGCCAGGGGCGCCGGCCGAACCGCGGCAGGCAGACAACGAGCGCCCGGAGACCAGCTTCGAAGGCCACAAATTCGTCCATCTGGTGCGCATCGGCGAAATCATCGAGGCCGACGGCATCACCCCGGTGACCGTGGCACGTATTCAGGAACTGCTGCGCCCACTCGGCATGACCCTGCCCGAGCGGACGTTCGAGCGCGACTGGCGCGTCGAACACCGTGGCGGCGAGCGCCATGAGCCCGCTCCGGCCATCCGCACGCCCGGCGTACGCGTGCAGTTGCTGGACGCGGGCGACGATGGTGTCTACAACCAGGCGGAAATCGGCGCGGACGGCAGCGTACCGGCGCTGATCACCCTGGATGACCAGGTGCGGGTGGGCGACGTCCTGCTGGTGACGGACGGCAATGGCAATGAACTGCTCAACCGGCCGGTGACCCAGGACGATCTGGATAACGGCGTACGCATCGAAGTGCCGGTCGTTGCCGGCCAGCCCCAGGTCGACATCGCCGCCAGCGTGACGACGCCAGCCGGCGTCGGCGGCTCGGATCACGACAGCAAGCCGGTGGATGACCAGGTCCCCGGGGTCGCCGTCGAGCTGCAGGGCGCGGGCGAGGATGGCGTGTACAACGCCGCGGAGATCGGCGCGGACGGCAGCGTACCGGCGCTGATCAGCCTGGATGACCAGGTACGGGTAGGCGACACCCTGGTGGTGCGCGACGGCAATGGCAACGAACTGCTCAACCGGCCGGTGACCCAGGCCGACCTGGACAATGGCGTCACCGTGCAGGTGCCGGTCGCCCCGGGCCAGAGCAACGTGGAGGTGAGCGCGACCATCACCGACCCGGCGGGCAACAGCGGCTCCGCCCATGACGACAAGCCGGTGGATGACCAGGTCCCCGGGGTCGCCGTCGAGCTGCAGGGCGCAGGCGAGGATGGGGTGTATAACGCCGCGGAGATCGGCGCGGACGGCAGCGTACCGGCGCTGATCAGCCTGGATGACCAGGTACGGGTAGGCGACACCCTGGTGGTGCGGGACGGCGATGGCCAGGAACTGCTCAACCGGCCGGTGACCCAGGCCGACCTGGACAATGGCGTCACCGTGCAGGTGCCGGTCGCCCCGGGCCAGAGCAACGTGGAGGTGAGCGCGACCATCACCGACCCGGCGGGCAACAGCG
>NZ_QJUM01000031.1 GCF_004327355.1 Phytopseudomonas dryadis | reverse complement strand
CGCAGGCATCTCGATTGCGGCGCAGCTCCCGGCTGATGGTCGAAGGGGATCGGGTGATCAAGCCGGCAATCCTACGCAGGCTGAAGCCTTGGGCATGACCGATTTGAATGGTGGCGCGCTCTTCAACGCTGAGTTCGGAATAAAACATAGGGGCAGCACCGTACCGGAACGGTCAGGTGTTGCACTCAGTTTTTGCCGCCGCCCTGTTTTCTTTAACTGCTAAGGTCGGATGGGTGTATGGATGATGGGGTAACTTTTGATGAGCTGTTCAATAGTTTAAGTGTTGGTCAGATTTGGGCATTGCTTGCCGCTGCATTTGCAGTTATTTCAGCCTGCGCAACTGGTGGGTTTTGGTTTGGGCAGAAGTTTTCTGAGACCCAGGGAGCTGTAGAAATTACGAGTATCCAGACACGAGCTCAGCTTCTTGAATCAAATTATCAATCTGCAATATCAAGTCTTGAGCAGTGGCGAGAGGCGTATAAAAATCTTGAGAACGAGATGGCAAAAAGAAATGGTCAAATTTCTCAATTGTCTGGACAACTAGCTCGGCAAAATAACTGCGTTTTTATTAAAAACCAGATTCGTCTTAACAAAGACCGTATGGATACTATCGATAGGTCATTCTCTTTTGCGGGCGATGGTGCTTATGCTCAGAGGCTCAGACAAGAGCGTAATGAGCTCAATCAAGAAAATGCTCGCTATCAAGATCAGCTTGGTCGTTGTGGTGGCTGAAGGGCCTTTCGACACTTCTTCGACACCCCCGACCGACGCCCACAAAAAAGCCCTGTAAAAACAGGGCTTTGATGTTTCCGATCTGGAGCGGGCTAAGGGAATCGAACCCTCGTCATGAGCTTGGGAAGCTCAGGTAATGCCATTATACGAAGCCCGCTTTTGCGCTGGCCTTTATACCGGAAGTCGTGGGAGAAATGAAGCCCGCACCGGACACAATCGTCCGTGGCCGGTGCCTGGCTCGGTCGCTCATACGGCCAGCGCGTGGTGCAGGCCGGGTTGGGGGGCGTATTTCCGGTTGCTCGATGGCGTGCTCTGCAGGAAGTTCAGCAGGGCGCTCTGGCTCTGCAGCCAGGCGTTCTTGTGCTCCATGTCGAGGAAGTGCCCGGCGTTGTCGATGGTGACGAACTGGCAGTCATTGAGGTACTTGGCGAACTGGCGCGCGTCCTTGGCCGAGGTGTATTCGTCGTGTTCGCCGTTGACGAACAGAATGGGGATGTCGATGGCCGCCAGGCAGTCCAGCTGGCAGTGGGCCTCCATGCGTAGCACCTGGTGGATGTGCGCATGCATCTGCCGGTACTCGTGGTTGGCCAGGCTGCTGATATGGCGATGGTTGTAGCGCTTGAACAGCGATGGCAGATGCTTGCCGATGGTGCTGTTGACCAGGTGGCCGACGTTGTCGCCGTCTTCCTGCTGCAGATAGGTCAGGCCGCGTTCCAGGTAGTCGATCATCGGCTCGTTGAGCAGCGGTGAGAAGGAGGCCATCACCACCTTTTCGATGGTCGGCGGGCGTTTGGCCAGCGCCAGCATGGTGGCCACGCCGCCCCAGGAGAAGGACATCAGGTGATCGGCGCGGTAGTGGTCGATCAGTTCCAGAAGGATGGCGGCTTCGTCTTCCTTGCTGATGGGGCGCTCGTTGCTGTTGTGCGCCTTGGACTGCCCGGAGTAGGGCTGGTCGTAGAGCACCACGTTGAATTGCGGCTTGAGGTATTTGACCGTCTGCGCGAAGGAGGCCGTTGTCGCCAGCGAGCCATTGACCAGGATGATGGTCTTGCGGGCCGATGGGTTGGCGTGGAACTCCGTGTGTACCTTGTACGTCCTGTGGACATCGACGACAGCGAATGCTGGCTGCATGGGGGTTCCTCCTGGCGCGAAAAAGGCGTGGCGAACGGCAGCGCCGTAAACCGGGCAATAGAGACAGTCAGGAAAGCGCCTGGACATGACGGTGCGATGTCAGGCTGGAGGATCTTGTAAGAATGGGATGGGCAGTCGTCAGGGCCGTGACGTGAGCAGGTGGACGTGCGCTCGTGTCACCAGGCAGGAACCCATTTTTTGCGCAGGGCGCAAGTCAGCGGCGGACGGCTCGAAAGCCTCCTGTGACTGTGTGGTCACATAGAGACTTCTGTTGTCGAGTTAAGCAGTAGGGGCAAAGGCTGGCAAGCGCCGTTCGGGGGTTTGTCCTGCCGTTGATCGGCTCGTTGCCAATGGCTCAGACGCTGGCGATTTCGGCGGCGGTCAGTGGCCGATAGGCCCCAGGCGCCAGGTCGGGATCGAGCCGGATGGCGCCCAGGCTGTCGCGGTGCAGGCCGATCACCTTGTTCTGGAAGTGGCCGAACATGCGCTTGACCTGATGGTAGCGGCCTTCGTAGAGGGTCAGGCGGGCCTGGCGTGGGGTGTCGATCTGCAGCAGGGCGGGGCGCGTGGTGAGGTCTTCGTAGGCGAAGTACAGGCCCCTGGCGAAGCTGTCGACACAGGCCGGATCGATATCCTGCTCGGTCTCCACCCGATAGACCTTGGCGTGGCTGCCGTCCGGCGCGCTGGCGCGGCGTGACCAGAGGCCGTCGTTGGTGATCAGCAGCAGGCCACTGGTGTTGAGATCGAGACGGCCCGCCAGGTGCAGGTCGTGCTTGTCGGGCTCATCGAGCAGGTCGAGCACGGTACGGTGTTCGGGATGCCGGGTGGCGCTGACCACGCCGAGCGGTTTGTGCAGCATGAAGTAGCGAGCGGGTCTGCCGGCCTGCAGCACTTCGTCGTCGAGCTCGACCCGGTTGAAGTCGCGCACGTCCTGGCGATTGTCGTAGCAGGGCCGGCCATCGATCCGAACCCGGCCGCTGGCCAGCAGCAGGCGTACGTCCTGGCGGTTGAAACGGGGCTGGTTGCTGAGCAGGCGGTCGATGCGCATGGGGTGTGTCAGTCCGCCGTCTCTGGACGCAGGCCCTGGGCGCAGCGTGGGCAGAGGCAGGCACGGTCCCTGGTTTCCAGCGGCAGCTCGTCGAGCGCCTGGCGATCGACCTCGACGCTGAAGCACCAGCATTGTTCGACCGCTGTTTCGCTGTCGGCCTGGGCACAGCGGTTGGACTGGCCGCAACAGGGGCAGAGGCGGGTGTTCATGGCGCTTCCTCGCAGAGACGGTTGCGGCCGCTCTTCTTGGCCCGGTACAGCGCCCGGTCGGCGCGGGCGATCAGGGCGGGCAGGTCGTCGTCGGCGTGCAGCGTGGCCAGGCCGATGCTGGTCGTGACCTGCACGGTGTGGCTGGCGAAGCTGAAGGTGCTGTTCTCGGTCTGCTGGCGAATCTTCTCGGCCAGTTGCCGGGCCGCTTCCAGGCCGGTGTCCTTGAGCAGCAGGATGAATTCCTCGCCGCCCCAGCGGCAGATGATGTCGGATTGACGCAGGTTGTTCTGCAGGTGTCGGGAGAAGCCGCGCAGCACCTCATCGCCGGCCAGGTGGCCATGGCTGTCGTTGAGTTGCTTGAAGCCGTCGAGGTCGAACAGCAGGGCGCACAGGGTGCTCTGGTTGCGCCGTGCTTCCTGGATGGCCTGGTTGGCCAGCAGTTCGAAGCCGCGGCGGTTCGGCAGGCCGGTCAGTGAGTCGGTGGTGGCCAGTGCGGTGATGTGCCGCTGGTAGCGGCGCAGCATCAGGGTCACCAGCAGCAGGACGATGGCGGTCACCACGGCGCAGATCAGCAGGTTGAGGTAGAGGGACTGACGAATGCCGGCCAGGGCGCCGGTTTCGTGTTTGTCGACGAACAGGTACCAGTCCAGTTCGGGAATGAAGCGTATGTTGAGGAAGTGGCCGCGGCCCTGCTCACGGTACTCGAAGTTGCCGCTCTGTGGCCGCGGCAGCTTGGCATACAGATCCTCGAGGCCGGGCACCTCGTTCAGGGGCTGGCCGACCCGCGCTCCCATGGGGCCGCCCTGGGTGCCGGTGAGGGCGATGTGGCCGCTGGTATCGACGAAGTACACGCTGCGGTCGTAGCGCTGCTGGTAGGCATCGATCAGCTTCACCACGGCATCCACGGTGAGGCCGACACCGGTGGCACCGATGAAGCGCTGGTCGTAGTCGAACACCTTGTAGTTGATGAAGAAGGTCAGGCGATCCTGGTTGGCCATGTCGACATCGACAT
Source organism: Phytopseudomonas dryadis (assembly GCF_004327355.1). Taxonomy (GTDB): domain Bacteria; phylum Pseudomonadota; class Gammaproteobacteria; order Pseudomonadales; family Pseudomonadaceae; genus Aquipseudomonas; species Aquipseudomonas dryadis. Next base: position 65,898 of record NZ_QJUM01000031.1, on the reverse strand, counting down.
TGACCTCGTAGGGCGCCTGCATGTCGCGCAGGCGGTAATACCAGGTATCGCGCGGTTCATGCTCATCGACCTTCTTCAGCACGCCCTTGGCTTGGTAGTAGGTCTTGCTCCGCTCGGAGATGAAGAAACTGGTCACGGCACCGTAATGCTCCTGCACTTCGCGCAGATAGCGGGTCATCTGTTCCAGGTTCTGTTCGCCACCGAGCACCCAGTCGCGCACGTAGGTGTCGCGCGACATCATCGAGGAGATGAGGATGGGGCGCACCAGGTCCTTCTGGATTTCCGAGTAGACGTTGTCCGAGGTCAGGGGCAGTTCGGTATTGACGATGTTGTCGCGGATCGAGTCGAGCGCGGCATGGTAACTGGCCAGCGAGGTGACGAGAAAACCGCAGCCCAGCAGGACGAACAGGAGGAGCACCAGTGAGCGTGGGCTGGCTTTGGAGGGCTGGGAGGGCATCGATCTGGCTTCTGGAGGGATGGCGCCATGCTAGGGGCTGTTGAGGTTTCAGCACAAGCCGCGTTGCCGCGAGAAATGGCTGACCCCAGCCTGTGGGTACCCGATATGAGCGAGGCGTTTGCAGCCATCACCCGATCCCCGGTTGCTGCCCCGGCCAGAACAGGCCGGGGATGGGTCTGCCTCACGTCTGTTCGATCACCGCGACCCGCTGGCCGGCCCGTACCGGCGAGCCGGGTTGCACGCGGATGTCGCGGACCACGCCGGCGAAGGGCGCGAGCAGGGGGATTTCCATCTTCATCGACTCGAGGATCACCAGCACGTCGCCGGCCTTGACCGTCGCCCCCGGTTCGACCTGAACCTGCCAGAGGTTGCCGGCGATATGGCTTTCGACGCTGTGCTGGCCGGCATCGAGCGGGGCGTCTTCGTCCTGTTCGACGAAGCCCTCGTCGCTTTCGAAGTGCGCCTGGCCGGAGGCGATCCAGCGCTGGCGTTCGGCATCGAAGGCGGCGCGTTGCCGGTTGCGGAAGGCATCGATGCCCTCTGCCTGCTCGGCGAGGAAGTCCTGATAGTCGGCCAGGGCCAGTTCGCTGTCTTCGATGCGCAGCTCGAAGCGGCCGAGGGGGAAGTCGCGGCGGATCTGCAGCAGTTCCTCGGCCGACACCGGGTAGAAGCGGATCTGGTCGAAGAAGCGCAGCAGCCAGGGCTTGCCGTCGAAGGCCGCGAGTTCGCGGTAGCGGTTCCACATCTGCAGGGTGCGGCCGACGAACTGGTAGCCGCCCGGGCCTTCCATGCCGTACACGCACATATAGGCACCGCCGATGCCCACCGAGTTCTCGGCGGTCCAGGTGCGGGCCGGGTTGTACTTGGTGGTGACCAGGCGGTGGCGCGGATCCAGCGGCGTGGCCACCGGCGCACCGAGGTAGACGTCGCCCAGGCCCATGACCAGGTAGCTGGCCTCGAACACCGTGCGGTAGACCTCGTCCAGGTCGGGCAGATCGTTGATGCGGCGGATGAACTCCAGGTTGCTCGGGCACCAGGGCGCGTCCTTGCGCACGGTGGTCATGTATTTGTCTATCGCCAGCTGGCAGGCCGGGTCGTCCCAGGACAGCGGCAGATGGACGATGCGCGACGGCACCTTGAGATCGCCGGCGGCGCACACGGCATCCCATTCGCCGGCGACGCTATCGAGCAGACGCTGCAGCGGCAGGGTTTCCGGCTGGTAATGCAGCTGCAGCGAGCGGATGCCGGGCGTCAGGTCGATCACGCCGTCGAGCTGCTTGGCCTCCAGCGCCTGCATCAGCGCATGGCCACGGAAACGCAGCACCAGATCCAGCTCGGGCTGGCCGATTTCCAGCAGCAGGTGGGTATCGCCGGAGAGACGCGCGACCAGGCGTTTATCGTCCCGGCCGATATCCAGAACGATGGGAGACGCGAGCTTTTCTGTAGGAGCTGGCTTGCCAGCGATCAGAGGAGGCAGTTGATCGCCGGCAAGCCAGCTCCTACAGAGGTCGGCGCACTCGAGGTTGGTTGCTTTCGCCAGTTCCCGCGCCGTGGCGATATCCACAGGTACGAAGCGTACCTTGTCGCCGGCCTTGAGCTGGCCGAGCTGCCAGAGATCGGCTTCGATGATGGTCACCGGGCAGACGAAACCACCAAGGCTGGGGCCGTCCGGGCCGAGGATCACCGGCATGTCGCCGGTGAAATCCACGGCGCCGACCGCATAGGGGTTGTCGTGGATGTTGGACGGGTGCAGGCCGGCCTCGCCGCCGCTGTCGCGCACCCATTCCGGCTTCGGCCCGATCAGGCGTACACCGGTGCGGCTGGAGTTGAAGTGCACTTCCCAGGCGGTGGCGAAGAAGGTGTCGATATAGGCCGGGGTGAAGTATTCCGGCGCGCCATGGGGACCGTAGATCACGCGGATTTCACGCACGGCAGGCAGGTCGGTGCAAAGCTCGACGGGCAGTTGCGCGCCGGCTTGCGCATTGCCGAGAGGTGCAAGGTGCAGCACGTCGCCGGCGCGCAGGGCGCGGCCGGCATGGCCACCGAACTGGCCGAGGGTGAAGGTGCTTTTCGAGCCGAGGTAGTCGGGCACCTGCAGGCCGCCGCGCAGGCACAGGTAGCTGCGCGCCCCGGCGTTGGCGATGGTGCCGAGGGCCAGGGCGCTGCCGGCCCTGACCAGCAGCGTGGTGTTCATCGGCTGTTCGGCGCCGTCCAGGGTCACCGGGATGGCGGCGCCGGTGACGGCGATCAGCGCATCGGCATTGAAGCGCAGCAGCGGGCCGCTCATGGTGATTTCCAGGCCGGCGGCACCTTCTTCGTTGCCGAGCAGGCGGTTGCCCAGGCGCAGGGCGCGGTCGTCCATCGGCCCGGACGGCGGTACGCCGACGGCCCAGTAGCCGAGACGGCCGGGGTAGTCCTGCACGGTGGTCTGGGTGCCGGCGGACAGCACCTCGAAGGTGGTGGCCTGGTAGACCAGATCGTCCAGGCAGCGCGTCCACGGCGAGCCGCTGGCGAAGGGCGCATCCGCCAGGATCTGCCGCAGGTAGTCGCGGTTGCATTCCACGCCGTACAGCTGCGTGTCGGCCAGCGCCTGATCCAGCGCGGCGCCGGCTTGCTCGCGCGTCGGCGCCCAGGTGATCAGCTTGGCGATCATCGGGTCGAAGTAGGGCGGGATCTCGCAGCCGGCCTCGACCCAGGTATCGATGCGCAGGGTCTTGCCATCGGCCGTCGGAAAATCCACGGCGGTGAGCAGGCCGGGGCTGGGCTGGAAGTCGCGGCCCGGATCTTCGGCATACAGGCGCGCCTGGATGGCATGGCCGCAGGGCCGCAGAGCCTGCGCCAGTTCGGCCAGCGGCGGCAGCTCGCCGGCCGCCAGTTCGATCATCCAGCGCACCAGGTCGACGCCCCACACCTGTTCGGTGACGCCGTGCTCGACCTGCAGGCGGGTGTTCACTTCGAGGAAGTAGAAGCGCTCCGCGATGCTGTCGTAGACGAATTCGACGGTGCCGGCGCTGCGGTAGCTGACCGCCTTGGCCAGCTTGATCGCCGCGGCGCAGAGTTCGTCGGCCATGCCCGCCGGCAGGTTGGGCGCCGGGGTTTCTTCCAGCACCTTCTGGTTGCGCCGCTGCACCGAGCAGTCGCGCACGCCGAGGGCAATCACCTCGCCCTGGCCGTCGCCGAATACCTGCACTTCCAGATGGCGGGCGCGCTGGATGTATTTCTCGATGAATACGCCGCTGTCGCTGAAGTTGTTCTGCCCCAGGCGCCTGACCGCCTCGAAGGCCTCGGAGAGTTCTTCGGCGCCGCGGCATACGCGCATGCCGATGCCACCGCCACCGGCGGTGCTCTTGAGCATCACCGGGTAGCCGACCTGCTCGCCAGCGACCAGCGCTGCCTCGAGGTTTTCCAGCAACTCGGTGCCTTCCAGCATCGGCACGCCGTGGTTCTTGGCCAGGGCGCGGGCGGTGTGCTTGAGGCCGAACACGCGCAACTGCTCGGGCGTCGGGCCGACGAAAGCGAGGCCGGCCGCTTCGCAGGCTTCGGCGAAGGCGGCGTTCTCGGAGAGGAAGCCGTAGCCGGGGTGGATGGCCTGGGCGCCGCTGGCCCTGGCCGCGGCGAGAATCTTGTCCACCACCAGGTAGGTCTGCGCGGCGGGGCCGTCGCCGAGGGACACGGCTTCGTCGGCCTGCTGGATATGCAGGCTGGCCACGTCCGCTTCGGAGTAGACGGCGACGCCTTTCACGTCGAGCAGGCGCAGGGTACGCAATATGCGGCAGGCGATGGCGCCACGGTTGGCGATCAGCAGTTTTGCAAACACTCGAGGAGCCCTCGAAGAAGGCGGGCCGTCCCGCCGGTATTGGGTCTGCGCCACGGTCGTCCGCGGCGGTAAGGACGAGAAGAGCGCAGGAAAGCTGGAGGCTGAACGAAGTTGCTCTTTCGTCCAGCCTTCCGGCCTTCAGCGCTTGTTTCGGCTCTTGTTCACCACACCAGCACCTCCGCCGGCGTCGGGTTCCAGCCGTTGCAGGGGTTGTTCAGTTGTGGGCAGTTGGAGATCAGTACGATCACGTCGGTCTCGGCGCGCAGTTCGACGTACTTGCCCGGTGCGGAGATGCCGTCTTCGAAGGTCAGGCCGCCGTCCGGGGTCACCGGCACGTTCATGAAGAAGTTGATGTTGGCGCCGATGTCGCGTTTCTCCAGGCGCCCGTCGTGCAGGCTGGCGCGCAGGAAGTTGTCGCGGCAGCTGTGCATGTAGCGCTTGTCCAGGGCGTAGCGCACGGTGTTGCTCTCCTGGGCGCAGGCGCCGCCGAGGGTGTCGTGGCGGCCGCAGGTGTCGGCGACGATGGTCAGCAGCGGCTTGCCCAGGTTGGAATAGAGCACCGTGCCGGTGGTCAGGTAGACGTTGTTCTGCCGGCGCAGGGTGCGCTGCGGGTCGAAGCGCTCGCGTGGGTTCGCGGCGCTGTAGAACAGCGTGTCGATGGCCTGGTTGCCTTCCAGGTCGTGCAGGCGCAGGGTCTGCCCGGCCTTGACCTCGAACAGGTAGGGCTCGCCGGCCGCGATGGTGTGACGGAAGCTGGCGCTGGCGGCGTGTTTATCACTGGCGGTGAGGGTCATGTCGGCAGCCTCAGAGGTATTGGCGTTCGGTGTTGTGGAAGGCGCGGCCGTTTTCCGGGCGCGAGGTGCGGCAGAGCACGCTGATGCCGTCGCTCTCCACCTTGCTCCAGCTCAGTTGCACCGGCTTGGGCGCATAGTGCGGGTTGGGGTCCATGGGATGCTGCAGGGCGGTGAGCACCACCAGGGTGTCCATCGGCGCGTACAGCTCCACGTAGTCGCCGGCCTGGCTGTTGCCGGGGTGGAACTGGAAGGTGCCGTCGGCGTCGACGCTGACCTTGCTGAACAGGTTGAGGGTCATCAGCAGATCCTGCAGGTTGAGGTTCCACTTGCCCATTTCCACCAGCAGGTTGTCCATGCCGTTGCGGAAGAAGCCGTTGCGCAGTTCCTGGTAGCGGCCACTGCCGTATTTCTCGGCGGTTTCCTCGGCGTTGAGCACGCCGGCGAAGCTGTCGTGCCAGCCGCAGGTGTCGGCGGTGATGGCGGCGAGGACGCGGCCCATGTCCGAGTACAGGCAGTGGCCGGCGGTGAGCTTGGCGGTGTGCTGGCCCTTGAGGGTATCGGGCAGGTTGAGGCGTTCGCTCTTTTCCACGGCGTTGAGCAGCAGCAGGCTGACGTTGGCGCCGCCTTCGAGGTCGGTGATGCGCAGTAGCTGGCCGCGCTTGAGGACGAACGAGGTGTGGCCGCCGCCGGGTACGGTTTCTTCGTACAGGCTCGCGAGCAGGGACGGGGATGCGCTCATGTTGACTCCTTACAAGGCCGCTTGCAGGCGGTCGGTGACCGCGGCCGGCAGCGCCGTGAGGGCGTGGCGGTCGCTGTTCAGGGGAATGTCGTAGGTGATGCGCGCACCGAAGGCGTTCGGCGCGTGCAGGTCGATGCGGGTCTTGTCGAACACCAGCAGGCGGGTGCCCAGGCTGAAGCCTTCGCTCAGGTCATGGGTGACCATGAACACGCTCAGCCCGGTTTCGCGCCACAGCGTCAGCAGCAGGGCGTGCATGTCCTTGCGGATGCCCGGATCGAGGGCGCCGAAGGGTTCATCGAGCAGCAGCACGCGCGGTTTCATGATCAGCGCCTGGGCGATGGCCAGGCGTTGCTGCATGCCGCCGGAGAGCTGGCTGGGGTATTTGCCCAGGGCCTGGCCGAGGCCGACCTTGTCGAGCATGGCGGCGGCCTGCGCCCGGGCATCGCGCTTGGCGGCGCCGAGCAGGCGCCCGAGCAGCGCCGAGCGTGGCAGTTCCAGGCCGATGGCGACGTTGTCCAGCACGCTCAGGTGGGGGAACACCGAGTAGCGCTGGAACACCACGCCGCGGCTGGCGTCCGGCTCGCCGGGCAGCGGCTGGCCGTCGAGCCGGATCTCGCCCTTGCTCGGCCGCTCCTGGCCCAGCAGCAGGCGCAGGAAGGTCGATTTGCCGCAACCGGAGGCGCCGACCAGGGTGCAGAACTCGCCCTCGCGGATCGACAGGTTGAGGTTCTCCAGCACCACCTGGTCGCCGTAGCTCTGCCACAGGTTGTTGACTTCGATGAAGGCGCTCATGTCAGCGCGCCTCCCCATACCAGGGAAAGCACAGGCGCGCCAGTTGGCGCAGACCGAGATCCATCAGCCAGGCGAGCAGGGTGATCCACAGCACGTACGGCAGGATCACGTCCATCGCCAGGTAGCGGCGCACCAGGAAGATCCGGTAGCCGAGGCCGTCGGTGGAGGCGATGGCCTCGGCGGCGATGAGGAACAGCCAGGCCGAGCCGATCACCAGGCGCAGGGCGATCAGCAGCCGCGGCATCAGTTGCGGCAGTACCACGCGCAGGATCAGCGTCCAGGTGCTGGCGCCCAGGGTCTGGGCCTTGACCAGCAGTTCCAGGGGGATTTCCCGGGCCCGCTGCTCCAGGTCGCGGGCCAGGATCGGGGTGATGCCGATGACGATCAGCATCACCTTGGACAGCTCGCCCAGACCGAAGATGATGAACAGGATCGGCAGGATCGCCAGCGGCGGTACCATCGACAGCACCGTCAGCAGGGGCGACAGCGGCGCGCCGAGCAGCGGCAGGGTACCGGCGGCGATGCCCAGGCCCAGGCCGACCAGCGCGGCGATGGCGAGCCCCGTGCCCAGGCGTTTCAGGCTGGCCGCGGTGTCCTGCCAGAACAGGTAGCCGCCGGTGCGCTTGTCTTCGCTGAAGGCCAGGCGATCGACGGCGGCGATCATCTGGCTGGCGCTGGGCAGCAGCTTGTCGTTGGGGTTCTCCGCCAGGCGCTGCGCCGAGCCCACGAAGTAGGCGAACAGCAGCAGGGCGAAGGGCAGCAGCACCAACAGCAGGCGACCGGCTCTGTCGGGATGTCGGTTGATCAGGCGCATAGGGATCCCGTCATGGTGGCGATGAGCGAGGCACGGTCGAGCCGCCTCAGAGCTGGCCGTCGGCGGCCATCTGCATGTAGGTCGGATCGAAGCGCAGCTTGAGATTGCCCTGGTCGCCGGTGGTCACGTCATTGGCGAAGGCCATACCGATGGCGTCGCTGCTCTGCGCGCCCTCGCCGAGCAGGCCGTGTTCGAAGGAGAACGCCGCGACCTTGCTCATGGTCTCCGGCAGGCGCGGGCTGGTGGCGAAGGCCGCGGCTTCCTTGGAGCTGTAGAACATCCGGGTCGTGGCGAGCTGTGCCTCGTAGCCGGCCAGGTCCGTGCCGGAGGCCTTGGCCATGTGCTCACGGGCGGCCTTGCCGGCGGCACCGCTGTCCTCCATGGTCGCCATGATCTCGTACCAGGCGCCGGTCAGGGCCTTGCCCAACGCCGGGTTGTCCGCGAGGGTCGCGCTGTTGACCACCATCAGGTCGATGATCTCGCCGGGGATCTGGCTGGAGTCGAACACCTTGGTCACACCGGGAGTGGCCTCGATTTCGGCCAGCAGCGGATTCCAGGTGGTCACGGCCTTGACGTCATCGGTGGCGAAGGCGGCGACCATGTCGGCATCGGAGGTGTTCACCACCCGCAGGTCGCGCTCGCTGAGGCCGGCCTTTTCCAGGCCGCGGGCCAGCAGGTAGTGGGATACCGACAGCTCGACCAGGTTGACGTCCAGGCCCTTGAGATCGCCCAGGGTCTTCTTCTCGCCCTTGAGGACGATGCCGTCGTTGCCATTGGAGAAGTCGCCGATGATCAGCGCGGTGGAGTCCACGCCGCCGGCGGCGGGAATGGTCAGGGCATCCATGTTGGTCATGGTGCAGCCGTCGAACCCACCTGCGGTGTACTGGTTGATCGACTCGACGTAGTCGTTGAGCTGGACCACGTCGATGCTGATGCCGTATTTCTGCGCCCACTTGTCGACGATGCCCTGGGCGGCACCGTATTCCCAGGGCATCCAGCCGGCGTAGATGGTCCAGCAGACGCTGAAACTGTCCTTCTGGGCGGCCTGGCCATTGAAGCTGATGGCGGCGGCGAGGCCGGCGGCGAGAACGGAGAACAGACGGGGCTTGCGCATGGGGAACCTCCAGTTCGAGAAAGGGCGGGCAGGAGTGCGCGGCGATTTCCCCATCGCTGGGGGCGCGTTCTCCCGGGCTTTTATCCCGCCGTGTAACCTCTCGAGGAGGTCGCCAACTCTCGGACCAGCCATTCGACGATCGTGATCGACGAACCGGAACCCTAGTCGGCTATTGCAAATTGTGATGCCGCAATCCACCGGGCCGTGGCCCGATGGGTATTCCTGCACTCCATGGCTAAAGCGAACTTCGTGCCAGTTGCCGAGCGGGCTGAGGCAGAGCGGTTTTCCCGCTCTGCGCAGAACAGGGCTGCGCTGCGCTGGTGCGTGGCGGATTCGTCATGCGCGCTTTCGGGGCGGTCGGAAATGATTTGTCATCGTCTCGCCGACCAGCGGAGCGCATTCGGCCAGGCGCTGTTGTCCTATGAACCGGGAGTGATCCCGCGCGCCGGCAAGGGTCGGCGCCTGACCAGCGGTCGGAGGCCGTCCATGATCCGTAAATCCATGCTCGTTGCGTTGTTGGGTTTGGCGATGACCGGTTGTGCCGTTTACGGCGACAGCTCCGGCAGCGGCTATCGCGGTTACGATCGTCAGTACTACCCCGGCGTCCAGGTGCAGCGCTATCCGCTGTACGCCGCGCCGCGCGTCTATGTCTATGAAGATCGCCGCTACCACGCGCCACCCCGGCACTACGCGCCGCCGCCGGTTCGCTATCTGCCCAAGGAACGTGGCTTCGATCCGCGTTATCACGGTCGCCACGACCGCAACAGTCGCGACTACCGTCCCGCGCCGCGGCCGGGCTGGGAAGGGCAGCGCCATCACTACCAGCAGCAACAGCGCCAGCGCGGTGCTGCCTTGCAGTGGCAGCCGCGCGAAACGCCGCAACGCTTCCAGCGAGGCTGGGAGCAGCGTCGCTGAGATGCCGCCGTGCCTGGAGCGGTTGTGCTTGCCCCAGGCCATTCATGAATGACCTATCACCCTGGACGCAGGCCTGCGCCCAGGGCTGGTTGCCTGCGCGATAAGCTCCAACGCATGGTCCGGTTGCCACGACGCTCGTCGGCAGGCGCCGCCGTGTCGGCGTTTCTTCCGGTTATCCGACATCGGCGGGTGCGATCCGGTTGTGCCTGGTTGGCCCTCGATAGGTAGTAGTGGCTATTGCCGCAGCGGCCAGTAGCGCCGGGGCGGGCAAAATACTCGTTCCCGGGGATTCCGGCGTTCTCGCCTATCCCGTCTAATTCGACGTTCATCGGCGAGACCGTGACGTACGAAGAAAGTTCGATAAAAATCCCTGCCGGGCAAGTGGAATCATATTGACATTATCTCAGCGATGCGCTGTAGAATTGACGGCATGTCAATTTGGCATACTTATTCGTTATTTTATTGACGATATAGCGTGACGTTATCTTGTCAGTGCTGTCACCACGCATCCGAGCAGATATGAGCACATCCAGCGATATATTGAGTTTGTTCAAGCAGTTTGGCGGGCGCTCTGACCAGTATCAGGAACTGACCCAGGCTGACGATAATCGCGAATCCCTCGATCGCTGGCCTGGCCTGGGCAAGGTCGAGAGGCCGGATCCCGTGGTGGCGAGCATGCCCAGGCCACTGGCTGAGGCAGACAGGGTCGAACCCGTGATCTCGACGCCTTTGCCCGAGCGCTACACGACCGAGGCCGCTCCCGTGGGGTGGGCAGGCGAGAGCCTGCAAAACCTGCTGGGCAAGCTGGCCCAGGAGTCCAGGGAACAGGCCCCCGTCGACTCGCCCAGGGCACCGGTTCGCAGCCGCCCACGGCTTGACAACATCAAGGTGATCGCCGTGGTCTCGGCCAAGGGCGGCGTGGGCAAGAGCACCCTGGCCGCCAACCTGGCGGCGGCCCTGCACCAGCAGGGGCGCATGCTGCTGACGATCGATCTCGATCCGCAGAATGCCCTGCAGCACCATTTCGCGGAGGTGGCCGGCGAAGCCCGGCCCAGGATGCTGGACGGCGTATCCGCAGCCGACACGGACTGGAAGGCGATCTGCCAGCCCAGCACCGCAGGCGTCTTCTTCCTGCCGTACGGCGTTGTCGAGGAAAAGCGCCGGCGCCTGTTCGAACAGGAGCTGGAGCGGGATCAGGACTGGCTGGCCCGGCGCTTGAGCGACCTGCACCTGGTCGATGATGCCATTGTCATCATCGACACGCCCCCGGGGCCGTCCCCTTATCTGCAGCAGGCGCTTGCGGTCGCCAACCTGGCCCTGGTCGTCACCCTCTGCGACGCCGCGTCGTACACGGCGATGCCGATGATCGACGGCTTGATCCGGACCTATACCGCCGAGCGCCCCGATTTTCTCGGCAGCGCCTACGTGATCAACCAGGTGGACAGCTCGCGTCAGCTCAGCAAGGACATCACCCAGATCATGCACAACATCCTGGGGCCGAAGATCCTGGGCATCGTGCACCGCGATCAGGCGATCAGCGAGGCCCTGGCCTACAACCGCGATGTACTGCGCTACGATCCGCACGGGCAGGGATGCCACGACATCCTCGAGTGCGCACGGGCCATTGCCGCACGACTGGTGGCCGATACGCGGCACGAGCAACGCTCATGAGTCGTGTGCAGGCCAGGCCCACCCGCTCGCAGCAGGTGGCCGAGGGAGTTTTCGGGCTGCTCTCCAGCCGCCCGGCCCGGGTGATCCTGGCGCTGCTCGCATTGGCACTGCTCCTGGTCATCGTCTCGACGCCGCTGGATCTGCAGCAGCAACTGCTGTTCGCCGCGCTGTGCCTGGGCGGCACGCTGCTTTTGCGGCGTGCCGGAGGACGCCTGGCGATCCTGGCGATGATCGTGCTTTCGGTCATCGCATCGCTGCGCTACATGTACTGGCGCCTGACCTCCTCGCTGGGTTTCGAGAGCGGGATGGACATGCTGTTCGGCTATGGGCTGGTGCTGGCCGAGGTCTATGCCCTGCTGGTACTGCTCTTCGGCTATCTGCAGACGGCCTGGCCGCTGCGCCGCAAGCCTTACCCGTTGCCGCGGGACAGCCGGCTCTGGCCCACCGTGGACGTGTTCATTCCGACCTACAACGAGTCGCTGGATATCGTGAAACTCACGGTATTCGCCGCCCAGGCCATCGACTGGCCGAAGGACAAGTTGCGCGTGCACGTGCTCGACGATGGCCGGCGTGAGGCGTTCCGCGCCTTTTGCGCGGCAGCCGGCGTCGGCTACATCGTGCGCCCCGACAACAGCCATGCCAAGGCGGGAAACCTGAACTGGGCATTGCGCTGCACATCCGGCGAGTACATCGCGATCTTCGATGCCGACCACGTGCCGACCCGCTCCTTCCTGCAGATTGGCATGGGCTGGTTCCTCAAGGATCCGCAGTTGGCGATGCTGCAGACGCCGCACTTCTTCTTCTCGCCCGATCCGTTCGAAAAGAACCTGAAGACCTTCCGCTCCGTGCCCAACGAGGGCGAGTTGTTCTATGGCCTGGTGCAGGACGGCAATGACCTGTGGAACGCGACGTTCTTCTGCGGTTCGTGCGCCATCATCAAGCGTGCGCCACTGGAGGAAGTGGGTGGGGTGGCGGTCGAAACCGTCACCGAGGACGCGCATACCGCGCTGAAGCTCAACCGCGTCGGCTACAACACGGCCTACCTGGCCATTCCCCAGGCGGCCGGGCTGGCCACCGAGAGCCTGTCGGGACACATCGGCCAGCGCATTCGCTGGGCGCGGGGCATGGCGCAGATTTTCCGTACCGATAATCCCCTGCTTGGCAAAGGCCTCAAGCTCGGCCAGCGGCTGTGCTACCTGAATGCCATGCTGCACTTCTTCTACGGCCTGCCGCGCCTGGTGTTTCTCACCGCGCCTCTGGCCTACCTGATATTTGGCGCGCAGATCTTCCAGGCGCCGGCGCTGATGATCGTGGCCTATGCGCTGCCGCACATCCTCAATGCCAACGTGACCAACTCGACCATCCAGGGGCGCTTCCGCCATTCGTTCTGGAACGAGGTCTACGAGACGGTGCTGGCCTGGTACATCATGCGCCCGGTGCTGCTGGCGCTGATCAACCCCAGGTTCGGCACGTTCAACGTGACGGCCAAGGGCGGGCTGATCGACCAGAGCTACTTCGACTGGAAGATGGCGCGCCCCTATATCGTCGTGCTGATGCTCAATCTGCTCGGCCTGCTGGTCGGTACGGCCAGGCTGGGCTTCGATGCCAATGCCGATGCCGTGATCCTGCTGATCAACCTCAGCTGGACGCTGTACAACATCATCATCTGTGCCGCGGCGGTCGCGGTGGCCAGCGAGGCGCGGCAGATCCGCGCCGAGCCCCGCGTCTACGCGCAACTGGCGGCGACCATCGGCCTGGCCAATGGCCGGACCATCGCCTGCCGGACCAACGATTTCTCCCAGAGCGGGGTCGGCATCAATCTGCCCGAGGGCGTCGCGGTGCCGCAGGGGGAGGAGGTGCAGGTATCGCTGTTTCTCAACAACGAGGAGTGCGTGTTCCCGGCCACGGTGGTGTTCAGCCGCGGTAGAACCCTGGGCCTGAACTTCGCCCAACTGGATCTCCAGCAGCAAGGGGCGTTGGCCCGGCTGACCTTTTCCCGCGCCGACACCTGGGCCTCGACCTGGGGCCAGGGTTCCCTCGATACCCCCCTGGGTGCCCTGGGCGAAGTTTCCCGCATCGGCATACGCGGCATCGCCTTGCTTTCCAAGGCCACCCTGGCCGAGCTGGTCCGTCGTGGCCGGCTTCTCTCTCCGTCGACCAAAACCTCGCAGAGGCATCCATGAGCGTTCGAGGCAAGGCAGTATCATTCGGCAAATGCAGGAAAACGCTCGTGATTTCCACGCTGCTGGCCATTTTCGGGCAGCAGGTCAGCGCCGACGAGGCGCCGGTCGTGGCACCGGAGGGCGAGAACCCGGCCGCGGAAGCGCCGGTTGCGAACTATCGCTTCACCCTCAAGCAACTGGGGGCGAGCTACCCGATGAACCTGCGCGGCATCGAGGGCAGCGACAGTGTCAATTTCGATATCCGCGCCGATCAGGTGGTCACCCAGGCGCAACTGGCGCTGGAGTACAGCTATTCGCCGGCGCTGCTGAGCGAGTTGTCGCAGATCAACGTGCTGGTCAACGAGGAAGTGGCCGCCAGCCTGGCCCTGCCGAAGGAGAACGCCGGCACCCCGCAGAAACAGGTGGTCGAGATTCCGGCGCACCTGATCACCGAGTTCAACCGCTTGAGCCTGCAACTCATCGGCCACTACACCATGCAGTGCGAGGATCCTCAACACTCCAGCCTCTGGGCCAAGATCAGCAATGCCAGCCAGTTGCAGATCCAGACCGCGCCCCTGGCCCTGGCGGACGACCTGGCCAGCCTGCCGCTGCCGTTCTTCGACAAGCGCGATGCGCAGCCCCTGGCGTTGCCTTTCGTCTTTTCCGCCAGCCCGGACAATGCCGCGCTGGAGGCCGCGGGCGCACTCTCGTCGTGGTTCGGCGCCTTGGCCAGCTACCGCGGTGCGACCTTTCCGGTCAGCCTGGAGCAGTTGCCGGAGAAGGGCAACGCCGTCGTGCTGCTCAGCGGCGGCGCGGGGATCGCCGGTCTCGACCTGCCCGAGACGAACGGGCCGAGCCTGTCCCTGGTCGGCAATCCCAACGATGCCTTCGGCAAACTGCTGATCGTCGCCGGGCGCGACAGCCAGCAACTGAAACAGGCCGCCACGGCACTGGTGCTGGGCAGCCAGGCGCTATCCGGGCAGAGGGCGGTCATCAACCGCGTCGCCGGCCTGCAGCCACGCAAGCCCTACGATGCGCCGAACTGGCTGCCGAGCGATCGCCCGGTACAGATCGGCGAACTGATCGAAGCCAAGCGGCTCGGCGTTTCCGGCTACGACCCCGGCACCATCAGCATACCGTTGCGGCTGCCGCCCGACCTGTTCAACTGGCGTGAGCAAGGCGTGCCGTTCAAGCTGAAATACCGCTACACGCCCCAGCCGGTATCGACCAACTCGTCCCTGCTGGTCAGCGTGAGCGGCAAATTCCTCAAGTCCATGGCCCTGCCTTCCCGCGAGAAGCTCGGGAGCGACGCGTCGCTGCTGGCCAGACTCGGGCAGGGCGACAGCCTGGTCCGGGAGGCGACACTGCGCCTGCCCCTGGAAAGCATGCCGTTGCAGTCCGCGCTGCAGTTGCGCTTCATGTACGACTACATCAAGCAGGGCGAATGCAGGGACATCATCATCGATAACATGCGTGGCGCGATCGAACCGGACTCGACCATCGACCTGAGCGGTTATGACCACTTCATCGCCATGCCCAACCTGGGTGTGTTCCAGGGCAGCGGTTATCCCTTCACCCGGCTCGCCGACCTGTCCGAAACCGCGGTGATCCTGCCCGATGGCGCGGGGTCGGCCGAACTGTCGGCCTTCCTCACCGTGCTCGGCCGCTTCGGCGAATCCACCGGCTATCCGGGCACGGCGGTAACCGTGGCCCAGGCGCACCAGGTGGACGAGCTGCGCGACAAGGATCTGCTGGTGTTCGCCTCGGGCGCCAATCAGCCCCTGCTCCAGGCCTGGGCGGATCGGTTGCCGGCGAGCCTCGACGGCGAGCAGCAGCGCTTCGAGCTTTCCGACCTGGCGTTCCGGGTGCGCAACTGGATCAGCTCCGACCCGCAGGCCAACCTGCGGCGCAGCCGCAGCAGCCTGTCCCTCGGTGGCGAGGGCGCGGGTACCTACCTGGCCGGTTTCGAGTCGCCGCTGAAGAGCGGCCGCAGCGTGGTGGTCATCGCTGGCAGTGAGCCCGAGAAGCTTGCCGAAGCGACCGCGGCGCTGATCGGCGGGGAAGACTACGAACAATCGATCCAGGGCAGCCTGGCCATCGTGCAGGGCACCCGGATCCATTCGCTGGTCGCCGACGAGCAGTATCACGTCGGGCGCCTGGGGTGGTTCAAATACCTGCAGTGGCTGTTCGCGCACCAGCTGTGGTGGATGCTGCTCGCCACCGCGCTGGGTGCCGCGATCGTCACCTGCCTGCTCTATGTCTCGCTGCGCGCCCGTGCCCGGCGCAGGTTGGGCGAATGAGCCGGGAACGCACGCAGGCCATGAGTCAGGAGGCGTCCGCCGCGGCTCGACCGCCACGCGGACGCCTGGCCCTGCTCGCCGCCACGGCAGTGACCGCGCTCTGGCCTGCCCTGGGCCTGGCCGACGAGGTCTGCAGTGCCGATGCCTGGCCGCACTGGCAGCGCTTCAGCGAGCGCTGGGTGCAGGATGACGGACGGGTTCTGGAATCGAGTCTGGAAGCGCACCACAGCACCTCGGAAGGGCAATCCTACGCCCTGTTCTTCGCCCTGGTCGCCAATGACCGGGCGCGCTTCGCCTCCATCTGGCGCTGGAGCCTGGAGAACCTGGCGGGCAACGACCTCGACAGCCAGTTGCCGGGCTGGTTGTGGGGCAAGGGCAAGGATGGCGTGTGGCAGATCCAGGACGCCAACTCGGCTGCCGATGCCGACCTCTGGTTCGCCTATGCCCTGCTCGAGGCGGCGCGCCTGTGGGACGAGCCGCGCTACCAGGCCGATGCGCAGCGTCTGCTGGCCACGGTCAAGGCGCGGGAAGTCGCCGACCTGCCGGGGCTGGGGCCGATGCTGATGCCGGGGCCGGTCGGTTTCGTCCAGCCCGACCACCTCTGGCGCCTGAACCCCAGCTACATGCCGCTGCCGCTGCTGCGACGTCTGGCCGGATTCGAGCCGGAGGGGCCCTGGCAGGCGATCGCCGAGAACACCGCGACCCTGATTCGCCAGGCCTCGCCCAAGGGCTTCGCCGCGGACTGGGTCGGTTATCGCGGCACCTCGCCGCAGACCGGCCTGTTCGTCGACGACCCGTTCAAGGGTGATGTCGGCAGCTATGACGCCATCCGCGTCTACCTGTGGGCCGGCATGACCGCGCCCGGCGACCCGCTGGCCAGGCCGATCCTCGACAGCCTGGGCGGCATGGCGACGGCCACCGCGTCCAGCGGTATCCCGCCGGAAAGCGTGCGGGTCGCCACGGGCAGGATCGAGGGCGGCGGACCGTTCGGCTTTTCCGCGGCGCTGGTGCCCTACTTCCAGGCCAAGGGCCAGCCCTGGCTGGCCGACATGCAGCAGCGCAAGGCCGTCGAGGGCCTGGAGAAGGCGCTCGACGGCCGCGAGGCGCAGGATCATCCGGTTTATTACGATTACATGCTCAGCCTGTTCGGTCTCGGCTGGGCGGAAAAGCGCTACCGCTTTCTCGAGGATGGCAGCGTGCAACTGTTCTGGGAGTCCGCATGTTCCGGTACCACGCGCTGACCATCGGCCTATTGGCGGCCTTGACCCATGGCGCCGGTCTTGCCGAGGCGATCGATCCGCAGAGCCTGCTGATCCAGCAGGGGCATTTCTGGCAGGCCCAGGACAGGCCCCAGCGGGCGGCCGAAGCATGGAACAAGGTCCTGCAACTCGACCCGCGGCAGCCGGAGGCGCTGTACGGGCTCGGCGTGATCGAGCTGGAGGCCAAGCGCACGCAGAAGGCCGGCGACTACCTGAGCCGGCTCAAGGCCCTGCAGCCATTACCCAGGCAGGCCCTGCAACTGGAGCAGGACATTGCCCTGGCCAGTGCCGCCAGCCAGAAGCAGCTGGAAGCGGCGCGTCTGCTGGTCGATTCCGGCGAGCGGGAAAAAGCCGCCGTGCAGTACCGGAAACTGCTGGCGGGGCGTGAGCCGCAAGGCTTGATCGCCCGCGAGTACTACAACAACCTGGCCTTTACCGAAGGCGGCTGGAGCGAGGGACGCGCCGGCCTGGAGCGCCTGGTCCGCGAGCGCCCGGACGATTCCATCGTCGCCCTGTTCCTGGCCAAGCACCTGGCCCGTCGCGAGGACACCCGCGCCGAGGGCATCAAGGCGCTTGCCGAGCTGTCCCGGCGGGTGGACATCGCCGGGGATGCCGATGAGAGCCGGCGCCTGGCCCTGACCTGGATGGGCGCGCCGAACAAGGCGCAGGCGCCGCTGTTCGAAGCCTTCCTCAAGGACCATCCGGAGGACGAGGAAATCCGCGCCTTGCTGGCCAAGGGGCGGGCGCAGGGCGGGACGACCTGGCAGCGCGATCCTGGCCTGGCGCGCGGGCTCAAGGCCCTGGAGCAGGGCGACCGGGAAACGGCCGAGCGCGAATTGTCCGCGCGGCTCAAGAACAGCCCCAACGATGCCGACGCCCTCGGCGGGCTGGGCGTGCTGCGTCAGCAGCAGAACCGTCTCGAGGATGCCGAGGTACTGCTGACCAGGGCGACCCGGCAGCAGGGCGGGGCACAATGGCAGAGCGCGCTGGACGACGTGCGCTACTGGTCGCTCCTGCAGCGGGCCCGGGCCAGCCAGGCCAAGGGCGAGCCGGGCCTGGCACGCTCCAAGATCGAGCAGGCCGTGCGCCTCAAGCCCAGGGAAACCGCCGGGCAGGCGGCGCTGGCCGACCTGCAGGCCGGGCAAGGCCAGTTCGCCGAGGCCGAAGCCGGTTACCGTCGCCTGCTGGTGCAGAGCCCGAACGACCCGGATGCGCGCCGTGGCCTGATCTCGGTATTGACCCAGGCCGGCAAGAGCGACGAGGCGTTGCGCCTGATCGAGGCCCTGCCCAAGGCGGAGCAGGCCGGGATCGGCGACCTCGGGCGCTTGCGCGCCGAGCAGGCGATGCAACGCGCCAGACTGGCGGAACAGCGGGGTGACACCGTTGGCCAGCGCGCAGCCCTGGAAGAGGCGCTGCGCAATGAACCCAACAACGCCTGGATCCGCTTCGCCCTGGCTCGCCTCTATGTCGGCATGGGCTCGGTACAGGAAGCGCGCAGCCTGGTCGACGGCCTGCTGGTGTCGCAACCGGATGACCCGGACGCGCTCTATACCAGCGCCTTGCTCTCGGTCGAACTCGGCGAATGGCCGCAGGCCCAGGCGACGCTGGCGCGTATTCCCGCTGCCGCCCGCACCAGCGAAGTGAACCGGCTGGTCGGGGACGTCGATTTCCACCTGCAGTTGCAGCAGATCAACGACCTGGCGAAAAGCGGTCGCCGCCAGGACGCCCGGGTGTTCCTGGCGCGCACCGAAGCACTCGCCGAGGGCCGGCCGGAGCGCCTGTCCGCCCTGGCTTCCGCCTACGCCGATGCCGGCGACCCGGTGCGCGCCACCGCCATGCTGCGCGACCTGCTGGCGCGCAGCCCGCGTCCCGAGCCCGGCCTGACCCTGCGCTATGCCGGCATCCTCCTGCAGACCGAGCAGGACGTGGAGGTCAGCGCCATCCTGCGCGACCTGCAGGGGCTGCCCCTGAACCCGGCCGAGCGCAAGCAGTACGACGACCTGCTGTTCCTCTACCGGGTACGCCAGGCCGAGCACTTGCGCGAGCGTAGCGATCTGGTCGCGGCCTACGACACCCTGGCGCCGGCCCTGGCCCAGCGGCCCCAGGACGGCCAGGCCGTATCGGCCCTGGCGCGCATGTATGCGGCCAGCGGCAACCCGGGCAAGGCGCTGGAACTCTACAAGCCACTGCTGCAGCGCGAACCGGACAATGCGCAGTTGCAGATCGGCGCCGCCGACATGGCGGCCCAGGTGCGCGACGGCGCTTTCGCCGAACGCGCCCTGGAGCGCGCGCTGCGCCTGGCGCCCGGCGATCCGGACGTGCTCACCACGGCGGCGCGGATCTACCAGAACCAGGGCAAGAGCGGCAAGGCCGCCGAACTGCTGCGCAAGGTGGTCGCCCAGGAGCAGCGTCAGCAGTCGGCGGCATTCGCCGCCTCGGCGCCGGCTTCCAGTGTGGCGGACAACCCCTTTGTCGGCCTGGCGGGCCAGGGCGCTCGAAGCGCCGCCGCGGGTCAGGCCTGGGGTATTGCGGATGCGCTGAACCCGGACGTACCCGGCGGCACGCCGCAGGGCGCCCCGACCTGGCAGAGTGCCCCGGCCACGGGCATGGCGGCCAATCCCTTCGCCGCCGAGCCGGCCGCTGCCGATCCCCGCGCCGGGATGAGCGTCGCCGCGCGGGCGCTCGACGATATTCTGCAAGAGCGCAGCGCCTATGTGGTTCAGGGCGTGAGCGTGCGCAGCAACGATAGCGAGTCGGGCCTGAGCAGGCTGACCGATATCCAGGCCCCCTTCGAGGTCAATTTCCCCGTGGGCGACAATCGCCTCGCCGTGCGCGTCACCCCGGTGAGTCTCAACGCCGGCAGTATCGGCAATGAAGCCGCCCAGCGCTTCGGCGGTGGTCCCGCCGCGTCGGCGGCCAACCCGGGCGCCTCGCCGGGCTCGCAAAAGGATTCCGGGGTCGGCCTGGCCCTGGCCTTCGAAGACCCGTCCGCAGGCCTCAAGGCCGACCTGGGTACGACACCGCAGGGCTTTCTCTACAGCACCCTGGCCGGTGGTGTCAGCCTGAAGCGGCCAGTCGCCTCGAACGGCGACCTGCACTGGAGCGCCAACATTTCGCGGCGCCCGGTCACCGACAGCCTGTTGTCCTTCGCCGGTGCCCGCGATGCGCGCACCGGTCAGAGCTGGGGCGGGGTGACCGCCAATGGTGGGCGAGCCGAGCTGAGCTACGACGACAGCGAGGCGGGCGTGTATGTCTATGGCGCCTGGCACCGGCTGCTCGGCAATCATGTCGAGTCCAACAGCCGGGGCGAGTTCGGCAGCGGCATCTACTGGTATCTGCAGAACGAGACCGACCAGCAGTTGACCGCCGGCCTGAGCATGACCGGCATCGCCTACGACAAGAACCTCGGCCACTACACCTATGGCCATGGCGGTTATTTCAGCCCGCAGACGTTCTTCGCCCTGGGCGTGCCGGTGTCCTGGTCGCAACGTTTCGACAAGCTGAGCTATCAGCTCAAGGGCTCGGTGGGCGTGCAGTTCATCGATCAGGACGAGGCCGACTACTTCCCTGGCGATGCCAGCTTGCAAGCCGCGGCATCCAGCGTGCTGGGCAGGCCCGCCACCTACGGCGGGGAGAGCAAGACCGGGCTCGGCTACAGCCTGTATGGCGCGGCCGAATACCAGTTCGGCCCCAATTTCTTCATGGGCGGGCACCTGGCCCTGGATAACGCCCAGGACTATCGCCAATGGAACAGCGGCATGTACCTGCGCTACATGTTCGAAGAAATGTCCCGGCCACAGATCATGCCGGTCAACCCCTACCGCTCACCCTATTCGAATTGACCCTAGCCAAGGAGTAGTCCCATGTCTTCCTCCGTCCTTGCCGGCCTGACCCTGCTCGTGCTTGGCGAAAGCCATATGAGCCTCGAGAACCACCTGACCGAGCCGCTGAACGCCGCGCTGGTCGCGAAAGGCGCGAGCGTGCATTCCATCGGCGCCTGCGGCGCCAGCGCGGGCGACTGGCTGGTGGCCAAGAAGCTGGATTGCGGCGCCGAGCTCAAGGGCACCGGCAAGCTGCTGATCAAGGGCCGCGAGGCCAGCACCACGCCGATCAAGCAA
The DNA here is from genome assembly GCF_004327355.1 of Phytopseudomonas dryadis. Lineage (GTDB taxonomy): Bacteria > Pseudomonadota > Gammaproteobacteria > Pseudomonadales > Pseudomonadaceae > Aquipseudomonas > Aquipseudomonas dryadis. Next base: position 44,946 of record NZ_QJUM01000031.1, on the reverse strand, counting down.
CTGATCGCCCAGGAAAAGCCCGATGTGGTGGTGCTGATCATCGGCGACACCATGGCCTCCTACGACAAGCCGGCGTTTCCCAAGGCCTGGGCCTGGCAGAACGTGACCGGCCTGACCAAGGCAATCGGCGAGACCGGCACCAAATGCGTCTGGGTCGGCCCGGCCTGGGGCAAGGAAGGCGGCATGTACAAGAAGAACGATGCGCGTACCCAGCTCATGTCGAACTTCCTCGCCGCCAACGTGGCGCCGTGCAGCTATATCGACTCGCTGACCCTTTCCAAGCCCGGCCAGTGGGTCACCACCGATGGCCAGCACTTCACCGTCGCCGGCTACAAGGCCTGGGGCGCGGCCATCGCCGAGGCCATGAGCAAGCTGCCGGCCGAGAGCCTGGGAGCCAAGCGATGAAGGGCGGGCTTCTGGCAGTGGGGGCGTTGGCCTGGGCCATCGCCCAGGCGGGGCATGCCGCCGGGATTCCGCTGTACCCGACCGGCCCCAGCGAGGACGCGGCCTTCCTGCGTTTCGTCAATGCCGGCGAGGGCGCGCTGGAACTGGCCGCCGCCGGTTCGGACGCGCGCCTGCGCCTGGAGGGCGACGAGCGCGTCTCGGATTTCCTGACCGTGCCCGCCGGGCGTGCGGTCAAGGGTTCCCTCAGCCGTGGCGGGCAGCGCCATGAGCTGGACGTGACCGTCGAGCCGGGCGAGTTCACCACGGTCGTAGGCCTGCCCGGCGCCGGCGCGGCCCTGGAGCTGGCGACCGTGCGCGAGCAGCCGGACGATTTCAACGCCCTCAAGGCCTCCCTGGCCTTCTACAGCCTGGATGGCCGTTGCGCCGACGCGGGCCTGCGGGTCGCCGGCCGCTCCGTGGAGATCTTCACGGCGGTCGCCGAGGGCAGCGTGCAGCGCCGTTCGATCAACCCGGTGAACCTGTCCGTGCAACTGAGCTGCGCCGGGGCGCCGGCAGGCGAGGCGCTGGCGCTGGGCGAGCTGCGCGCGGGCGAACGCTACAGCGTCTTCCTGGTGCCCTCGTCGGAAGGCCCGCGCCTGTTCCAGGCGAAGGACAGCCTGGCCAACTGACGGGAACCCCATGGTCTTCGCCTCCCTTGAGTTCCTCACGCTGTTCCTGCCCGCGTTCATGCTGGTCTATGCGTTGGCCAGGCCAGGGGCGCGCAACCACGTCCTGCTGGTCGGCAGCTGGTTCTTCTATGGCTGGCTGAGCCCGACCTTCCTGTTGCTGCACGTGCTGCTGACCGTGCTCGGCTGGCTCGGCGGCCTGCTGGTCGAGCGCACCCGCGCCGAGTCACGCCAGCGCATCCGCCTGCTGGCCGCGCTGATCACCGTCAACGTGCTGGTGCTGTGCTGGTACAAGTATGCCAACATCCTCGCCGCGACCTACAACGAGCTGATCACCACCTACGGTGCGCTGCCGGTCGAGTGGCAGAAGGTGGCGTTGCCGGCGGGGCTGTCGTTCATCGTCCTGCAGGTCATCTCCTACCTGGTGGACGTGCACCGCAAGGTAGTGCCGGTGGAGCGCAGCTTCACCCACTTCGCCACCTACCTGGCGATGTTCGGCCACTCCATCGCCGGCCCGATCATCCGCTACGACTGGGTACGCCAGGAGCTGCAGAAGCGCTACTTCAATTGGCTGAATTTCGCCCTCGGTTCGCGCCGCTTCATGATCGGCCTGAGCATGAAGGTGCTGGTGGCCGACAGCCTGTCGCCGCTGGTGAGCGTGGCGTTCGCCGAGGATCGGCCGTCCTTCATCGATGCCTGGATCGGCTGCCTGGCCTACTCGATGCAACTGTTCTTCGACTTCGCCGGCTACAGCGCCATGGCCATCGGCCTCGGCCTGATGCTGGGTTTCCACTTTCCGGAGAACTTCAACCGGCCGTACTGGGCACGCAACATCCAGGATTTCTGGCGGCGCTGGCACATCTCGCTGTCGAGCTGGCTGCGCGACTACCTATACATCGGCCTGGGCGGCAATCGGCGCGGGGCCTGGAAGACCTACCGCAACCTGTTCCTGATCATGGCCATCGGTGGCCTGTGGCACGGCGGCGATAGCTGGAACTACGTACTCTGGGGCGCCGCCCACGGGATCGCGCTGTGCATCGATCGCGTCTGGGGGCGGGCGGGGCTGCCGGACTTGCCGGCCTGGCTGGCGCACACCGTCACGCTGCTGTTCGTGTTCTTGGCCTGGACGCTGTTCCGCGCGCCGGACTTCCATACGGCGCTGAACATGTATGCCGGCCAGTTCGGCCTGCATGACTTCGCCCTCGGCGATGCCCTGGCCGCGACCCTGCGCCCGGCCCACGGCATCGCCGCCGCGTTGGGCGTCGCGTGCCTGCTGCTGCCGCTGTACCAGCGGCGTGCCGAGGCGCGTTTCGCCGAGGTGTGGCTGTTCCGCGCCATCGGTGCGCTGTGGCCGGTGCTGGGTTTCCTGCTGTCGTTCGCCCTGATCGCCAGCCGGGAAACCGTGCCCTTCCTGTACTTCCAGTTCTAAGGGGCAGTCGCCATGTCGAAGCAAGATGCGTCCCTCGCCCCGCTGCCGCCAAGCGCCATGACGATCCGCCTGAGCCCGCTGGCCGGAGGCGTGATGTCGGTCTTCCTGGCGACCGGCCTGGCATTCTGCCTGTGGGCGATATTCGTCAGCGGCAAGGTCGACCTGCTGCCGGAGAAGGTTACCTGGAGCGATATTCGCAGTGGCGAGATCACCCATCGCATCGCCCGGGAGCTGGCCGGCGTGCCGCTCGCCAAGCGTGCCGCCGATCTGGAGCGGGCCGCCAGTTGGCTGATCATCGGCGATACCGGCGCGCGGGTGCGCCAGGGCTGCCCCGGCTGGCTGTTCCTGGCCGACGAGTTGAAGCTGCACCCGCATGCCGAGGCGAATGCCCAGGCGCGGGCGCAGAAGGTCAAGGCCGTGCACGACTGGCTGGCCGGACGCGGCATCCGTCTGCTGGTGCTGCTGGTGCCGGACAAGAGCCGGATCGCCGAAGAGCGCCTCTGCGCGATCAGCCGCTCGGCGCAACTGGCCGGGCGGGCCAGGCAATGGCAGGCGCGCATGGGGGACGCCGGTGTGCCGGTGCTGAACCTGGCCGAGGTCCTGCAGCCGCTGGGCAGCGCCGCGTTCCTGCGCACCGACACCCACTGGAGCGAGCTGGGGGCCGAGGCCGCTGCGCGCTCGGTCGCCGCCGCCATCGTCGCCAGCGGCGTGACGCCGACCCCGCACAAGGCCTGGCAGCGCAGCCAGGAGCCGGCCCGTGTCCGTCCCGGCGATCTGGTGCGCCTGGCCGGTCTGGACTGGCTGCCGGAGCGTCTGCAACCGGCGCCGGAAGCGGTTTCCGCGTCGATCTTCAGCGCCGATGAAGCGCAGGACGCGATGAGTGAGGACGATCTGTTCGGCGACAGCCAGTTGCCCAATATCGCCTTGATCGGCACCTCGTTCTCGCGCAACTCCAACTTCGTGCCCTTCCTCGAACAGGCGCTGGGCACCAGCCTCGGCAATTTCGCCAGGGATGGCGGCGAGTTTTCCGCTGCCGCCAGGGCGTATTTCGCCAGCGCGGCGTTCGGCCAGACCCCGCCACAACTGCTGGTCTGGGAAATCCCCGAGCGTGATCTGCAAACGCCGTATCAGGACGATATCGTTCTGCCCGCCGGGCCGTAGCGGTTGTTCTGGCTCACAGGTCCTGCAACGGATGTTCGCCGTCCCAGGTGGCGCTGAAGTGCGCCTCGATCACCGCCGGCGGAATGGTCGCGACATCGGGCCAGTGCCAGCGCGGCGCCTGATCCTTGTCGATCAGGCGGGCGCGCACGCCTTCGGGGAACTCCGGGTGGCGGCAGCAGTTGAGGCTCATCGCGTATTCCATGCGCAATACCTCGGCCAGGGACAGGTGACGGGCACGCTGGATCTGCTCCCAGACCAGGTGGGCGCTGAGCGGGCAGCCATTGGCCAGGGTGCTGGCGGCACGGGCGAGCAGGGCGTCCTCATCGGCCCGTAGTGCGGTCAGCGCCTGCCACGCCGCGGGCAGGTCGGCGACATCCAGCAACTCATCGATACGGGCCCGTCGCGGCAGCCACTGGGCCTCTGGCAACGCGCCGCGGGCATCCCGTTCCAGCGCCCGCAGCAGGCTGTTCAGTTGCCGCTGTGGCTGCTCCTGCCAGTTGAGCTGCTCCAGCCCCTGCAGGAGCGCCTGTTGCTGGTCGTCGCGCAGGAAGCGGTCGGCCAGGCCGAGACCCAGGGCATCGTGGGCATTGATCTGGGCCGCCGTGAGGCCGAGAAACAGGCCGAGGCGGCCGGGCAGGCGGGCGAGGAACCAGCTGCCGCCCACATCCGGGTACAGACCGATATTGATTTCCGGCATGCCCAGCCGGCTGGAGGGCGTGACGATACGTACGCTGGCGCCTTGCAGCAGGCCCATGCCGCCGCCCAGTACATGCCCGTGGCCCCAGCACAGCAGGGGTTTCGGGTAACGGTGGAGGCGGTAGTCGAGACGGTATTCGTCGGCGAAGAAGCGTCGCGCCAGTGGCGGCACTTCGCCGGGGTGTTCGCGGCACTGGCGAACCAGCTGCACCACGTCGCCACCGGCGCAGAAGGCTTTGCTGCCGTTGCCGCGCAACAGGACGCAGGCGATGCTCGGCTCGTCGGCCCACCTGCGCAACTGGGCGTCCAGGGCCTCGATCATCGGCAGACTGAGGGCGTTGAGGCTCTGCGGCGCATCCAGGCTGGCGATGGCGATACGATAACCCTGCTGGCCCGGGCGCTCTTCGAATCGTAGGTTCATGTTCATATCCATCATGGGGCGGCGCCCACGCACGCGATCCGCCTGGTCGGCGCCAGCCACGTTGCGGGGCGTGGCTTCCCGGTTACTTGTTACGCCACTGGGGCGTCCGTTTTTCCAGGAAGGCGTTGACCCCCTCGCGGGTGTCGTCGGCGTCGAACAGGTCGACGAAGCGCTCGCGCTCGGCGACCAGCCAGCCATTGGGCTGGCGTTCGCGGGCGCCCTGGATCAACGGCTTGATGCTGCGCACGGCCACCGGGCTCTGCCCGGCGACTTTCGCCGCCAGCAGCAGGGCATGGCCGCGGGATTCGCCGCTGTCGACCACCTGCTCGACCAGGCCGATGCGCAGGGCGGTTTCGGCGTCGACTCGCTCGCCGCAGAGGATCATGCGCTTGGCCCAGCCTTCGCCGACCAGCCAGGGCAGGTTCTGCGTGCCACCGGCGCAGGGCAACAGGCCCACGCTGGCTTCCGGCAGCCCCATCATGGCCTGGCGTTCGGCGATGCGGATATCGCAGGCCAGGGCGCATTCCAGGCCACCGCCCATGGCATAGCCATTGATCGCCGCGATCGATACGCCACGGAAATCGCGCAGGGCCTCGAAGGCTTCGCCGAAGCGCCGGGCCATTTCCCGAGCGCGCGCCTTGTCGCCGTCGGCGAACAGCTTCAGGTCCGCACCGGCGGAGAAGAACTTGCCGCCCTGACCGGTGATGACCAGGGCATAGATGTCATCGTCGCGGTCGAGATGCTCGACCAGTTGCCTGAGGCCGATCAGCGATTCGCGATCCCAGGTGTTGGCCGGCGGATGGTTGATGGTCAGCAGGGCGGTATGACCATGCTTCTCCACGGTGAGTTTGTGGGTCAGGTCGAAGATACCGGGTTTGTAGGGTTCGATTGCCGTACTCATGAGTGTCCTCTTCAGTGGTACATGCAGCCTTAACTGTAGCCTGAAAGAGCGGCCGCACGCTGCCAGCCGCCAGCGAGAACGTCGTGCGCGGATTGATCGCGGCCAGCCACTGGCGGGGAACCTTGACTTGCCGCGCCAGCTTCTCTAGCGTGCCGGTTCCGTTGGTCGTTCCAGGTATCAGGCATGTCTGCCGCAGATAACGTCAAGCTAGAAGCCGGTTGGAAGGAAGCGCTACGCGAGGAGTTCGACAAGCCGTACATGCGGGCGCTGGGCGATTTCCTGCGCCAGGAAAAGGCGGCCGGCAAGGCGATCTACCCGCCCGGTTCGCTGATCTTCAATGCCCTCGATTCCACGCCGCTGGATCGGGTCAAGGTGGTGATCATCGGTCAGGACCCCTACCACGGCCCGGGCCAGGCCCACGGCCTGTGCTTCTCCGTACAGCCCGGGGTCGCCACGCCACCGTCGCTGGTGAACATCTACAAAGAGCTCAAGCGCGACCTGAACATCGATGTGCCCAGCCATGGTTACCTGCAGTCCTGGGCCGAGCAGGGCGTGCTGCTGCTCAACACCTCGCTGACGGTGGAGCGTGGCAATGCCGGTTCGCATGCCGCCAAGGGCTGGCAGCCGTTCACCGACCGGGTGATCTCGGTGGTCAGCGAGCGGCGCGACCATCTGGTCTTCCTGCTCTGGGGCTCCCATGCGCAGAGCAAGGAGCGCTTGATCGACACCAGCAAGCACCTGGTGCTGCGTTCAGCGCATCCATCGCCCCTGTCGGCTCATCGCGGCTTCCTCGGCAACGGGCATTTCAGCCGCACCAACAAGTTCCTCGAGCAGCATGGCCTGAGCCCCATCGACTGGCGTTTGCCCGACCTCTGATCCGCCGCTCGAACAGACCTGCGCCTGCAAATCGCGGCGCAGGGTCTCGAAGCGTTTGTTCAGGCGTTCGCGCTGGCCGCTGTCGGCCGCGCCCAGCAGGTCGCTGAACAGCTCGGCCATGGCTTGCCGGGAACGCTGATAGGCCAGCGCCGCCTGCTCGTCGTGGGCGCCGCGGCGGTTCTCCAGTACCAGGGTCATGCGTTCGGCGAACTGCGGACTCTCGCGTTGGTCGAGGGCGCTACGGAATGCGCTCTGCCAGCGGCTGCGGTTTTCCAGCCAGAGCCGATTCTGCTCGCGGCGTTCGCTGGCCCATTGCTGCACCCGCGCACGCTGCACCTCATTGAGCCCGCCCAGCCAGGGCCGCAGGCGCTTCTCCAGGCGCTCGGCCCGTTCGGCGATCTGCGTCGACAGCGCTGGCCGCAGGTATTTCTGGCGATCTTCGCGGTTGTCCTTTTCCATGGCCGCATACAGGCCGGCGACCTGTTCGGCACTGAGTTGCTGCAGGAGTTCGAGCGCCGTGGGGTTGATCTGCCGCACGATGTTCTGCACGGCGCTTTCGGCCTCGACGAGCTGGGCATCCAGTTGGCGCGCATCGGGGTGTGGCGATTGCAGCAGGCCTTGGGTGCGCTGCAGCCAGTCCAGGTAGCGTGGCAGCTCGCTGCTGCAGTGCCAGGCCAGGTGGCTTTGCAGGCGCGGCTTGAGCCAGGCCTTCTGCCGCGAATCGAGATCCAGGTACTGGTTCAGGCGCCAGGGAATCAGCCAGTCGAGGTTGCGATAGGCCAGGCTCACCTGGCTGCAGGCGCCAAGCAGCAGGACGAGCACCAGCAACGGTGGCAGGCGTTTCAGGTAGGGCGGCATGCGGGCGTCTCTTCACGGGCATTCGTGAACCACGAGAGTACGCCAGTGCTGCCGACGGCGGGCGCTCTGACATATCCGCTAAAAAAGAGCCCGGCATGCTGGCCGGGCGCAGAAGTGGACGAGCGCTCCGTTACAGGCGCTGGCGTGTCCATAGCCGATAGAGCGGTTCGGCCAGGAACATCACCATGAACAGGCGCAGGGCCTGCAGAGCTGTCACCAGGGCCACCGAGAGATGCAGGGCTTCGGCGGTCAGGCACAGTTCGGTGATGCCGCCGGGCATCATGCCGAGCATCAGCGACACCGCTTCGATACCCGCCAGCCAGCCAAGCGCGCTGCCGAGCACGGCGGTGCCAATCATGGCCAGCAGGGTGAACAGCAGCACCCGCAGCAGAAAGCCCGGCGCGCTGCGGAAGAACGCCCGGTCGAAATGGCAGCCCAGGGCGCAGCCGATCAGCCATTGGCCGAGTTGACCGAGCCATGCCGGCGTGCCGATATGCAGATCGAACGTCACACTGGCTGCAGCGCACAGCGTCAACGGGCCGAGCATCCACGGGTTGGGTTGGCCGAGGCGGCGCCAGAGCACGGCCAGCAGGGCGCCGGCGGGGAGCAGAAGCGCCAGCCAGAACCAGTCCACCGTCACCGCGGGCGGCGGTTCCATGGCGGGCAGGCCCCAGGTGAACAAGGCTGGAATCAGCAGGATCACCAGCAGCAGGCGCATGCTGTGGGCGGCGGCGATGCGTGCCGGTTGGGCACCATGGCGCAGCGACAGATTGACCATTTCACTGGCCCCGCCCGGCATGCTGGCGAAGAAGGCCGTGGCGCGGTCGACACCCGAGCGGCGCAGCCCGGCGATACCAATGACGCTGAGGGCCAGGGTGGCGAGCACGCCAACGACGATGACCGCCAGGTTGCCCAGCACCTGTTCCAGCACCTCGCTGGTGAAGTGCAGGCCGATACCCGCCGCGATCAGCCATTGACCGACTTGTCGCCCACCGGGCATTTCCCGGCTGAGGACGCCACTGCAGCGCAAGGCGATGACCGCCAGCAACGAGCCGATGACCCAGGGCAAAGGCCAGCCGATGAGGCTGGCCAGGTAACCACCGAGTGCGCCAACCAGTGGCGTTGGCCACCAGTTGCGCAGGTGCTTCGGGTTGTCGACGCTGTCAGGCATTGGCGGCTGCGGCCTTGCGCTGGCTGCGTTTGCGCCAGGTACGCCAGACGGGCAGGGCGATCATCAGCGCTATCAGTGTCCAGACCCCCCAGGTGATCGGGCTGGAGAAGAGGATGCCCAGTTCGCCGTTGGAGATCGACAGCGCCCGGCGCAGGTTCTGCTCCATCAGCCCGCCGAGAATGAAGCCGAGCAGGATCGCCGACAGCGGGAAGTCCATCTTGCGCAGGATGTAGCCGGCGACCCCGATACCGATCATCAGGAACAGGTCGAACGCGGTGGCGTGCACGGCGTAGACGCCGATCGAGGTGATGATGGCGATGGCCGGTACCAGCGCCCAGTAGGGGACGGCGAGGATCTTGGTGAAGATCTTGATCATCGGCACGTTCATCACGATCAGCATCAGGTTGGCGACGAACAGCGAGGCGATCAGGCCCCAGACGATGTCCGGCTGGTCGCGGAACAGCAGCGGGCCCGGGGTGATGTTGTACAGGGTCAGGGCGCCGAGCATCACCGCGGTGGTGCCCGAGCCGGGCACGCCGAGGGTCAGCATCGGCACCATGGAACCGCAGGCCGAGGCGCTGTTGGCGGTTTCCGGAGCGGCCAGGCCGCGCAGGTCGCCATCGCCGAACTTGTTGTCCTTGGTGGCCAGGCGTTTTTCGCTCATGTAGGCCACGGCGCTGGCCAGGGTCGCGCCGGCGCCCGGCAGGATGCCCAAGCCGAAGCCGACGGCGCCGCTGCGCAGGTTGGTGGCCAGTACCGACAGGCCTTCCTTGAGGTTGAACAGCATGCGGCCCTTGGCTTCGATGGCCTTCTGCCCGTGATGGGTGCGCTCGAGCAGCACCAGGATCTCGCTGACCGAGAACAGGCCGAGCACCAGCACCACGAACTGGATGCCATCGGCCAGGCCGAGGCTGCCGAAGGTGAAGCGGTACACGCCACTGTTGGAGTCGATGCCGATGCACGACAGCAGCAGGCCGATCAGCGCGGCGATGGCGGTCTTCATCGGTTTGTTGCCGGCCATGCCCGCCAGACAGACGATGGCGAACACCATCAGCACGAAGTATTCGGCGGGGCCGAAGGCGACCGCCCACTTGGCCAGCAGCGGGGCGAAGATGACCACGCCGCAGGTGGCCATCAGGCCGCCGACGAAGGAGCTCCAGGCGGAAATCGACAGGGCGATGCCGGCCTTGCCCTGGCGCGCCAGCGGGTAGCCGTCGAGAGTGGTCATCACCGCCGAGGCTTCGCCGGGGATGTTCAGCAGGATCGAGGAAATACGCCCGCCGTATTCGCAGCCCAGGTACACGGCGGCGAGCAGGATCAGCGCGGTTTCCGGCGGCAGGCCGAGGGCGAAGGCGATCGGGATCAGCAGCGCCACGCCGTTGATCGGGCCCAGGCCCGGGAGCAGGCCGACGATGGTGCCGATCAGGGTGCCGCACAGCGCGGTGAACAGGTTGTAGGGGCTGAGGGCGACGCCGAAGCCCTGCCCCAGGTAGCTAAAGGTATCCATCGAATCAGATCTCCAGGGCGGAAAGGATGCCGAGCGGCAGGGGAACGTCGAGGGCCTTGTCGAACAACAGGTACAGACCCACGGCCATCACCAGACCGGAAATCACGCTGGCGGCCCAGGTGCCGTCATACAGGCGGACCATGGCGATGCCGAAGATGAGGCTCGCCGGGACGAAGCCCAGGGGTTCGAACAGGGCGGCGTAGAGGGTGAAAATCACCACGCAGCCGACCACCTTGCGCAGGATGTGCCGGTCCAGTGGCGGCTCATCGGCATGCGCCGTGCTGGCGCTGGCCGGCTTGACCAGCAGGTAGATCGCCCCAAGTCCCAGCAGAATCAGCAGCAACAGCGGATAGGCGCGGGGGCCGACCGGCTCGTAGGAAAACGGAGCGTGATAGCCCCAGGCAACGATGCTCAGACCCACGCAGGCGCAGAGCAGCACCAGGCCGAATATACGTTGAGACATGAGGGTTTCCTCGTGTGTGAGCATGGCAAAAGCATCCCCGGGAGCCTTCCAGGGGATGATCGAGTCGTCGTGTGCAGGCGCGTAGCGCCGGGGATTACTGGATCAGGCCGAATTCCTGGGCCAGTTCCTTGTACTGGGCGACCTGTTTCTTCACATAGGCGTCCAGTTCGTCGCCGGTCATGGCGAAGGGATACAGCTCGCGCTGTTCACGCAGCTTGGCGAAATCTTCCGAGGCCAGCAGCTGATCGAACGCGTTCTTCCACCAGGCGTAGGCGTCGTCGCTGACCTTCGGGCCGAGGTAGAAACCGCGGATGACCGGCCAGACCACGTCGTAACCCTGTTCCTTGGCGGTGGGGATCTGTGCGACCACCTCGCCCGGCAGGCGCTCTTCGGAGAACACCGCGAGGATGCGCATGTCGCCGCTTTCGATGTGCGGTACGGAGTCGGAGATGTCGGTACTGGCGACCTGGATATGGCCACCGAGCAGCGCCGTGGCCAACTCGCCACCCCCTTCCATGGCCACGTAACGCAGTTCACGCGGGTTGATGCCGGAAGCGCGGGCGATCAGCGCGGTCTGCATCCAGTCCTGGCTGCCGACGGTGCCGCCGGAGCCGATGACGACCTTGCCCGGGTTTTCCTTGAGCGCCTTGACCAGGTCGTCGAGGGTCTTGAACGGCGAGTCCTGGCGCACGGCCAGCGCACCGTAGCTGGTGCCCACGCCAGCGAGCCATTTCACCGCGCTCTCGTCGAAGCGGCCGAACTTGCCCTGGGCCAGGTTGAGCAGCGAACCGCTGGAGAACGCGGTGATGGTGCCGGCATCGGCCGGACGCTGGGCGACCACGGCGTTATAGGCCACCGCGCCGACACCGCCGGGCATGTAGGTCACGCGCATCGGCGATTTCAGCAGCTTGCTTTCCACCAGGGCGCTCTGCGCCAGTTTGCAGGTCAGGTCGAAACCGCCGCCCGGCGCTGCCGGGGCGATACATTCGGGACGACGCGGTTCGTCGGCCAGTACCTGACCGCCTACCAGCAGGCAGGTGGCGGTCAGCAGGATGGTGCGCATTGGGTTTTTCATCGGATCTTTCTCCTGTGGAGTCTTTTATTGTTTGGCCTGCACTCACCAGATGGGGAGGGCATAGCTGACGATCAGGCGAACCTCGTCAGCATCGCGCATGCGCGAGTCATTGGCCGGTCGGTCGAGGCTGGAGCGGTAGCTGGCATGACGCAGGCGTACGCCGACATCCTTGAGCGCACCGCTCTGCACCACATACTTCAATTCGATGTTGCGTTCCCATTCCTTGGCGTCGCCACTCACACCTGTCAGCTCGGCATTGTCGCCGCGGATGTAGCGCGTCATGAAGCTCAGACCGGGAACGCCGAGCGCCTTGAAGTCGTAGTCGTAACGCGCCTGCCACGAGCGTTCGCCGGCGTCGGCGAAGTCGTTGATCTGCACGAAGTTGACCAGGAACGGGTCGCTGCCATCGATGTAGGGAAATGCCGTGTCGCCGCTCATGTGCTGGTAGGCGGCGGTGAACTTGTGGCCGTTCTGGGCGTAGCTGAGGCTGCCGTTCCAGGCGCGGTTGTCGATCTTGCCCGCTCTGGCCGCACCCTGGTCGTCGCTGATCGACACGCGCAGGTCGGCGCTCAAGGTGCCCGCGCCCAGGGGCTGGCTGGCCAGCAGACCGAAGAAGTGCTGGCGGTAGACGTCATCGAGCTGGGCGTAGTGGTAGCGGCCGGTGAGCCTGTCCGTCAGGCGGTAGTCGAAGCCGGCCATGTCGAAATGGTCGGCGCTGACCGTGCCGCCGAAACGGCTGTTCTTGTTGTTCAGGGCCAGGTCTTCGGCGTCGGTGGAGGCGCGGTCGATGGCTTTCTTCAGGCGCCCGACGGTGACGTCCAGGCCATCGATTTCGCCCGAGGTGAGCAGGCCGCCCTCGAAGGTCTGCGGCAGGATGCGACCGTCGTTGGGGTTGAGGGTGGGCAGCTCCGGGATCAGGTTGCCGACGCGCAGCTCGGTCTGCGAGATGCGCATTTTGGCGGTCAGGCCGAGTTTCGAGTATTCGTCCGCCGCACGCCCGTCGTCGTGGGTGGGCAGCAGGCCGCTGCCGGTGCGGTCGGGGCTGGAGTCCAGTTTCACGCCGAGCATGCCCAGGGCGTCGAGGCCGAAGCCTAGGGTGCCTTCGGTAAAGCCGGATTGCAGATCGAGGATGAAACCTTGCGCCCATTCGTCGCGCTTGGACTGTTGCGGGCCTTCGCGGAAATCGCGGTTGAAGTAGACGTTGCGCGTCTCCAGCCTGGCCGAGCTGTCTTCGAGGAAGGCGGCGTGAGCCATGGGCGCGAGCAGCGAGGAGGGCAGAGCGAGGCCAAGCAGACTCAGGGGTGATATGGCATGGCGCGGGGCAGTCAGCATGCGTGGTTCTCCATTGTTATTTTTGTCACGGCCGCACACCACCGCGCGTACCGTTCTATGGGCGGATCGAGCCACCCGACGCTGATCCTAGGGCGGCAACCTTTCAACAACCTTTCAGTGTTGAAAGTTGTAGGCCGCGGCAGCGGCATCGTCAGCCCCCCAATCCCGGCTGCTGGCTGTAAACTCCTGTCACATTTGTGTGGGTAACCCTGTTTCGGCGTGTGAGGTGGCGATGCGAATTCTGCTGGTCGAGGATCATCCGCAACTGGCGGCGAGTGTGACGCAGGCATTGAAAGCCGCCGGCTGGACGGTGGATGTGCTGCATGACGGCGTGGCGGCGGATCTGGCCCTGAGCAGCGAGGACTATGCCCTGGCGATCCTCGATATCGGCCTGCCGCGCATGGATGGTTTCGAGGTACTGGCGCGCCTGCGCGGGCGTGGCAAGACCCTGCCGGTACTCATGTTGACCGCCCGGGGCGAGGTCAAGGACCGCGTGCACGGCCTCAACCTGGGGGCGGACGACTACCTGGCCAAACCCTTCGAGCTCAGCGAGCTGGAGGCGCGGGTCAAGGCCCTGCTGCGCCGCAGCATGCTCGGCGGCGAGCAGCAGTTGCGCTGCGGCGATCTGGTCTACGACCTGGCGACCCGGCGCTTCACCCTGCTCGATGAAAGCCTCAACCTGACGTCCCGCGAGCAGGCGGTGCTGGAGGCCATGATTGCCCGCCCCGGGCGGGTCATGAGCAAGGAGCAACTGGCCGCCCAGGTCTTCGGTCTGGACGAGGAAGCCAGCGCCGATGCCATCGAGATCTATGTCCACCGGCTGCGCAAGAAACTCGAAGGGGGGTCGGTGCGTATCGTCACCTTCCGTGGCCTGGGCTACCTGCTGGAGGCGGTCGGTGGATAGTCCTGGCAGCCTGCGTGGCCGGTTGCTCAGGCGCCTGGCGCTGTTGCTGGCGGTGATCCTGCTGGTCAGCAGCATGAGCGCCTACTGGAGTGCCCGTCACGCGGCCGATACCGCCTACGACCGTACCCTGCTGGCGTCGGCGCGGGCCATCTCCGATGGGCTGCATGCCGTCGAGGACGCGCTGACGGCCAATGTGCCCTATATCGCGCTGGATACCTTCGCCTATGACAGCGCCGGGCGTATCTATTACCAGGTGCTGGGCCCCAAGGGCGAGCTGGTGTCCGGCTACGAGGATCTGCCCGCGCCGCCGCCCGGCACGCCGCGTACCAACGATTATCCGGCGCTGGCCAAGTTCTACGATGGCGTATACCGCAGCCAGGGGGTGCGCGTGGTCAGCTTTCTGCAGCCGGTGAGCGAGCCCGGTTTCAACGGGGTGGCGGAAGTTCGCGTGGCGGAAACCCAGGGCGCCCGTGAACGCATGACCCGTGAACTGCTGCTCGGTACGCTGTGGCGCATGGGGCTGCTGTCGCTCAGTGCGCTGGTGCTGGTATGGCTGGCGGTAAGCGCCGGGCTGCGCCCGCTGGAAAGCCTGCGCCGCGCGGTGGCTGAGCGTGGCAGCGATGATCTGCGGCCATTGCCCGATGGTGACATGCCCCGCGAGCTGCGCCCGTTGGTCAACGCGCTGAATCAGTTCAACGATCGCCTGCGGGGTCTGTTCGAGCGTCAGTCGCAGTTCATCGCCGATGCCGCCCATGAACTGCGCACGCCGCTGGCAGCGCTCAAGGCGCGCGTCGAGCTCGGCTTGCGCGATCGCGATCCTCAGGTCTGGTACGGCACCCTGGAGGATGCGGCGCTCAATACCGATCGGCTCACCCACCTGGCCAATCAACTGCTGTCGCTGGCGCGGATCGAAAGCGGGGCGCGCGCGATCGCCGAAGGCGGCGCCCAGCGTCTGGACCTCAGCCAGTTGGCCCGGGAGCTGGGCCTGGCCCTGGCGCCGCTGGCCCATGCCCGCGGCGTGGCCCTGGCGCTGGAGGCCGAGCAGCCGGTGTGGATGCGTGGCGAACCGACCCTGCTCAATGAGTTGCTGTGCAATCTGCTCGATAACGCCATGGCCTATACCGAGCCGGGTGGCAACGTGATCCTGCGTGTGCTGGAGTCGGGTGTGCTGGAGGTCGAGGATGATGGGCCGGGTATCCCCGAGCGGGATCGGGAGAAGGTCTTCGAGCGTTTCTACCGTCGCCAGGCGCAGGGGGCGGGCGCGGGGCTGGGCCTGGCCATCGTCGGCGAGATCTGTCGCGCCCACCGCGCCTCGATCAGCCTGCATCAGGTCATGCCCCATGGCCTGCTGGTTCGCGTGGTGTTCCAGGCCGAGAGCGGCGATTAGCTACAAGCTGCAAGCCTCAAGCTGCAAGTAAAAGCTTAAGCATTTGGCCCGTAAAACGGCGGCTTGCCCTGGCTTTGTAGGAGCCGCGACCCCGCGGCGAAACGTGGCCATACCGCGTTTTGCGGCATGGCTACCATCGCATCGCGCCGAGGTCGACGCTCCTACACGGGCGGCGTGAAAGAGTCGAGATCACCGCCAGGAACCCGACTTCGGGCGATACGCTTGCAGCTTGCAGCTTAAGGCTGCTCTTTACTGCAGCATATGCATGGCGGCGTCCATGGCGGCCGACAGGTCTTCGTCGCCATGCATGTCCATGTCCGCCGACAGGCCGAGCTTCTCGAAAGCCGGCACCTGGCTCCAGTCGAGCTGCGTATAGGGGTGGGTACTGCCCAGGTAACTCTGCAGTGTCGCCACCTGAACGATGTCGATGTAGTCGACCTTGGCGCTGTCGCGGCTGAAGTCCAGGTACTGGCTTGGCACGCTGGCGATCAGCTCGGGGAATTCCCAGGTGCGCAGGATCTTGTCGCCGATGATCGGGTGGATCTGCTCGATGACGTGGTTGAGGCTGATCGAATCGGCCAGCAGTTCGCTGTGTTCTTCGGCATAGGTGAGAATCGGCAGGACGCCGATCTGGTGCACCAGGCCGGCGAGGGTGGCCTGATCCGGCATCAGTCGGGTGTAGTGGCGGCACAGTACGTGGCAGATGCCGGCGATTTCCGTGCTCTTGTTCCACACTTCGCGCATCTTGCGGTCGACCACGTCGGTGGTTGCCTGGAACATCTGTTCCATGGCCAGGCCGGTGGCCAGGTTGCAGGTGTAGTTGATGCCCAGGCGCCCGACCGCCATCTGCAGGTCGGTGATCTCCTTGCTGGTGCGCAGCAGAGGGCTGTTGACCACCTTGATGATGCGCGCGGTAAGCGCTGCATCGTTGCCGATGACCTTGCTCAGTTCCGGGATGCCGATATTGGGATCTTCCGCGGCCTCGCGCACTTTCAGGGCGACCTCCGGCAGGGTCGGCAGCACCAGCTCATCGTTGTCGATGGCCCTGATCAGTTCCTGCTGGACTTTCTCGGCAAGTTTGCTCATGGAGTTCTCTTGATGAATCTGTGGTGGCGGACGCCCGCAGTGTAAATCAGCGCTGGATTTCCCGGTCGGAATCCAGGGTATACGGCAACTCGAGCAGGCTCAGCGGCAGGCCCTCCAGGGAGGCGAGGTGAATGCGCCCGTCGTTGACCGCATCCTCCTGCAGGACCGCGAGCAGTTCGATGCCGCTTTCACCGGTCGCAGCCAGCACCACCTCGCCGACCGCGCTGCGGTGCACGGGGGAAAACAGCTCGCAGCCCGGCTCCGGGAGCTGCGTGCCGGCCAGCCCCAGGCGATACAGGCGGCGCTTGAGTTTGCCCAGGTACTGCATGCGCGCGACGATTTCCTGGCCGGTGTAGCAGCCTTTCTTGAAACTCACGCCGCCCAGCGCCTGCAGGTTGATCATCTGCGGAATGAACAACTCGCGGGTGGCGCCCATGACCTGGCCGATGCCGGCCCGCACCTGGGCCAGCAGCCAGTCGTTCAGCGCTGCCTGCGGCAGGTGTTCGCTCAACAGCTGCTGCACCCTCTGCGCCTGGGCCGCCGGAGCCCAGAGTTCGGCGCGGCCATCGCTCAGGCGCACTGCCAGAAGATCCTGGCTGTGGGCCACGCTGTCGCCCAGGGCGTCGAGTTGCAGGCCCAGGGCCTGCAGCGCCGCTTCGCCGCCGCTCAGGCCGAAGCGTGCCCAGTCCGCGCTTTCGTCGGTCAGTCTGGATTTGGAAAATACCGCGTATTTCTGCAGGTCGGTGAGCTGGGGTTCGACCAGCTCCCGGGCCATGGCCAGCACGAAACCATCCGCCACGGCGACAATGCGGAAGCTGGAGAGCATGCGTCCCTTCGGGGTGCAGCGCGCGCCCAGGCTGGAGCCGTTGGCGCCCAGGTAGTTGAGGTTGCAGGTGAGCTGGCCCTGGAGGAATTTGCCGGCATCGGGGCCACGCACGGCGAGGATGCCTTCATGGTTGAGGGGGCAAAAGAAAGCGCTGTCGGCCATGGTCATGGAGAATCGCAGGCGAGGGATGAGGGGCTCATGATAAGAGCAGTGGCAAGCTGCAAGCTACAAGCTTCAAGAGAAAAGCGGCTGCGGGCAGGGCGGGGCGAAGAAGCTTGACAGGCATTGAGCCCGAGCCCTCATGCTTTCCAGCTTCCAGCTTCCAGCTTCCAGCTTCCAGCTTCCAGCTTCCAGCTTCCAGCTCTTGTTATACTGCCGGCCTATTTCAAGGAGCAGTCCCATGGTCGATGCCACTGAACTCAATCGCCTTTTCTGGCACAGCCGACGTGGCATGCTGGAGCTGGATGTGCTGCTGGTGCCTTTCGTGAAAGAAGTGTACCCGACGCTGGACGAGGACGATCGCGCGCGCTACCGCAAATTGCTGGCGTGCGAGGATCAGGACATGTTCGGCTGGTTCATGCAGCGCGGCGAGCCGGACGATGCCGATCTGCGGCGCATGGTGCGCATGATCCTGGCCCGTGTCCAACCCCAGTAAACAGTTCGAATGCCGCTGGCAGCCGTCGCGACGGCTGCTGGAGGTCTACCTCTGCGTGCAGGCGCTGGCACTGCTCACCCTGTTCCTCGTCGACCTGCCCGCCTGGCTGTTGCTGCTGGCCCTGAGCGCTTGCGCGGCGCATGCCGGCTGGGTCTTGCCGCGGCATATCCTGCTGCGCTCGCCGCGGGCCTGGCGGGGCCTGCGCTGCGATGCCGAGGGGTGGCAGATCCTGCGCGATGACGCGGGCTGGCAATCCGTCAGCCTGCAGCCCGACAGCATGGCGCTGCCCTGGCTGGTCGTGCTGCGCTTTCGTCTCCCGGGGCGGCGCTGGACACACAGCGTGTGCGTTCCCGCCGATGCCATGCCGCGTGACCTGCACCGGCGCCTGCGGGTGCGATTGAAGTTCAGTCGCCAGCGCTGGGCGGTTGCAGAATAGTGTCGCGCGGCTGCGGTAGCAGCCCGGGGTAGTCCAGGGTGTAGTGCAGGCCCCGGGATTCCTTGCGCTCCATCGCCGAGCGGATCATCAGCTCGGCCACCTGCGCCAGGTTCCTCAGCTCGATCAGGTCGCGGCTGACCTTGTAGTTGCTGTAGAACTCGTCGATCTCGTCGAGCAGCAGGCGCACCCGGTGCTGGGCGCGCTGCAGGCGCTTGTTGGTACGCACGATGCCCACGTAGTCCCACATGAAGCGCCGCAACTCGTCCCAGTTGTGGGCGATGATCACGTCCTCGTCGGAGTCGGTGACCTGACTGGCATCCCAGGAGGGCAGTGCGCTGGGCATTGGCACCTGCTCCAGTTGGGCGACGATGTCGGCGGCGGCCGAGCGGGCATAGACGAAACATTCGAGCAGGGAGTTGCTGGCCATGCGATTGGCGCCGTGCAGGCCGGTGAAGCTGGTTTCGCCGATGGCATAGAGGCCGGGGATATCGGTGCGGCCGGCCTGATCGACCACGACGCCGCCGCAGGTGTAGTGCGCGGCCGGCACCACCGGGATGGCTTGGCGGGTGATGTCGATGCCGAAATCCAGGCAGCGTTCGTAGACGGTCGGGAAATGGCTTTTCACGAAGTCCGCTGGTTTATGGCTGATATCCAGGTAGACGCAGTCGATACCCAGGCGCTTCATTTCATGGTCGATGGCGCGGGCGACGATGTCGCGCGGGGCCAGCTCCTCGCGCGGGTCGAAGCGTGGCATGAAGCGTTCGCCATTGGGCAGTTTGAGCAGCGCGCCTTCGCCGCGCAGGGCTTCGGTGACCAGGAAGCTCTTGGCCTGGGGGTGATACAGGCAGGTCGGGTGGAACTGGTTGAACTCGAGGTTGCCGACCCGACAGCCGGCGCGCCAGGCCATGGCGATGCCATCGCCGCAGGCGCCGTCCGGGTTGCTGGTATAGAGGTAGACCTTGGCTGCACCGCCGGTGGCGAGAATGACGAAGCGCGCATGGTGGGTGTCCACCTCGCCGCTTTGCCGATCCAGCACGTAGGCTCCCAGGCAGCGCTGGCCGGGCAGGCCCAGCTTGCGTTCGGTGATCAGGTCCACCGCGACGCGCTGCTCCAGCAGCTCGACATTGCGCCGCTGGCGGGTCTGTTGCAGCAGGGTGTTGAAGATCGCCGCGCCCGTGGCATCCGCGGCGTGAATGATGCGGCGGTGGCTGTGGCCGCCTTCGCGGGTCAGGTGGAACTCGAAGCCGCCGTCTTCGTGATCATGTTCGTCATCGCGGGTGAAGGGCACGCCTTGTTCGATCAGCCACTGGATCGCTTCGCGGCTGTGCTCCACGGTGAAGCGCACGGCGTCCTCGCGACACAGGCCGCCACCGGCGTTGAGCGTATCCGCCACGTGGGAGTCGACGGTGTCGGTGTCGTCGAGTACCGCGGCGACGCCGCCCTGGGCCCAGTAAGTCGAGCCATTGGCCAGTTCACCCTTGCTCAACACGGCGATACGCAAGTGTTCGGGCAGGGTCAGGGCCAGCGTCAGTCCGGCGGCGCCGCTGCCGATGATCAGAACGTCGTGTTGGAAGTGTTGGCTCATCGTTCGAGTATTCCGCAGAGTGACGACCCCAGGGTCTGTTGCCGTTCAGCGCAGACCGCAGGATTCGGCGCGGGAACAGGCCGGCCCCTCTAGTATATAGAGGGGGGCGACGGCACAATAGCCGGCTTGGTAGTCGGCCATGGGCAAGAATGTGTATCGTGCGGGATGGCGATGTGCCTTCTTTGCTGGCAGTCTGCTGTGGCGTGGAGCTGTTATGCCTGCCTATAGCTCGTGGGAACTTTCTTAGTAGCCCAGGTTCTATAGGCGGTCACCCGGAGAGGGGCTGTGTCTGGAGGTCGAATAGGTTGAGAGCCACGTCAGTGGGTTTCGTTTCGGCAGGCCAGGCGATCTAAGACTATTCGCGCAGCAGGGATAGAAGCTCTGGTGCGCTGTTCCGTGCGAAACCGAAAGGGTTTTGCAGGAAGCTTGTTCGGAGGGGAGAACTTTTGCGCAAGGCTCGAGTCTATTTTGGCAGATCGATCCTCTGGCATACGCTGTCCTCCTGCGGACTCAACGAGGAGTGTTCATGCTAACCCAGGAAGAGGATCAGCAGCTGGTCGAGCGCGTTCAGCGTGGCGACAAGCGAGCGTTTGATCTGTTGGTGCTGAAGTATCAGCACAAGATTCTCGGGTTGATCGTGCGTTTCGTGCACGACACCCATGAAGCTCAGGATGTGGCGCAGGAAGCCTTCGTGAAGGCTTATCGGGCGCTGGGAAACTTTCGCGGTGATAGTGCGTTCTATACGTGGCTGTACCGGATCGCCATCAACACGGCGAAGAACCACCTGGTGTCGCGTGGTCGGCGACCGCCGGATAACGATGTAAGCGCTGAAGACGCGGAGTTCTACGATGGCGATCACGCCCTCAAGGACATCGAGTCGCCTGAGCGAGCATTGTTGCGGGATGAGATCGAAGCCACCGTGCATCGCAGCATCCAGCAATTGCCAGAAGATTTGCGTACCGCGCTAACGTTACGTGAATTCGATGGTCTGAGTTACGAAGACATTGCGAGCGTCATGCAGTGTCCGGTTGGCACCGTGCGTTCGCGAATCTTTCGGGCGCGTGAAGCCATCGACAAATCCCTGCAACCCTTGTTGCAGGAAGCCTGAGACAGCGGCGTCAGCCAAGAGAGGAACCGCTATGAGTCGTGAAGCCCTGCAGGAATCGCTGTCCGCGGTGATGGATAACGAAGCGGATGAACTGGAACTGCGGCGTGTGCTCGGTGCGAGCAATGACGTCGAATTTCGTGCTACCTGGTCGCGTTACCAGGTCGCTCGCGCGGCGATGCACAAGGATCTGCTCGAACCGCGTCTGGACATCGCAGCTGCCGTCTCCGCGGCCCTGGAAAACGATGCCGCCCCCGTTGCCGACAAGGTCGTTCGCGGCCCATGGCGCAACCTGGGTCGCATGGCCGTAGCGGCCACGGTCACCGTTGCCGTGCTGGCGGGTGTGCGTCTGTACAACCAGGACGACGTGGCTGGCGCGCAACTGGCTCAACAGCAGCAGAACCAGCCATCCATCGCCCTGCCGCAAATGCAGGGGCCGGCCATGTTGGCAGGTTTCAATACCTCTACCGATCAGCCCGAAGTGGAAACCGTTTCCGCCGAAGGCGAGCAGGGCTGGCATGAGCAGCGTCTGCCGGAGTACCTGCGCCAGCATGCCCAGCAGTCCGCGCCCGGTGCGGCAGAGAATGCGCTGCCATTCGCCCGCTCTGCGAGTCTGGAAGATCGTTAAGGACGCGTATGCGCTTCATACCCGTCACATCCCTGGTGCTCGGCAGCTGTCTGGCCTTTCCGGCCATGGCTGCCGATGCTCAGGCCTGGTTGCAGCGACTCGGCAACGCCGAGCGTAACCAGAGTTTTCAAGGCACCTTCGTCTACGAACGCAACGGCAACTTCTCTACACACAGCATCTGG
The DNA here is from genome assembly GCF_004327355.1 of Phytopseudomonas dryadis. Classification (GTDB taxonomy): domain Bacteria; phylum Pseudomonadota; class Gammaproteobacteria; order Pseudomonadales; family Pseudomonadaceae; genus Aquipseudomonas; species Aquipseudomonas dryadis. The sequence goes on along the minus strand of NZ_QJUM01000031.1, from coordinate 23,192 downwards.
CGCCAGGTGGAGCCGAGCGGCGGTGTGCGCGAGCGCCTGTTGCAACTCGATGGGGCGCCCCAGGAAATCCTCAGGGTCGACGGTCAGGCGCAGTGTGTCAGTGGCTCGCTGTCGGAACAGGTTGCCGATACCCAGGCCTGGCCGGCCCATGAACTGAACGCCCAGCAATTGGCCGAATGGTACGAGTTGCGTGTCATCGGCGAATCGCGGGTGGCAGGGCGTTCCGCGGTCGTGCTGGGGCTCTCGCCCCGTGACCAGCATCGCTATGGCGTCGAGCTGCATCTGGATCGCGATACCGGCCTGCCGCTAAAGTCGCTGCTGGTCAACGACAAGGGCGTGCTGCTCGAGCGTTTTCAGTTCACTCAACTGGATACCACCCAGGCTCCGTCCGCTGCGGTTTTGCAGCCCACGGCCGATTGCAACCCGATTCGCCTGGTGAAATCCGAACGCGCCCAGCCCGAACCGTGGCGATCCGACTGGATTCCGCCGGGCTTCACCCTGAGCGCCGTCACCCAGCGCCGTAGTCCAGCCTCTGCCGATACGGTCGACTGTCTGATCTACGACGATGGGCTGGCGCGTTTTTCCGTTTTCCTCGAACCCCTGCATGACGCTGCCGTTGCCGATGCGCGCAGCCAGTTGGGGCCGACTGTCGCGGTATCCCGGCGTCTGTCGACCGCCGAGGGCGACGTGATGGTGACCGTGGTTGGAGAGATACCGCTGGGCACGGCGGAACGCGTCGCCTTGTCGATGCGTACGGACGAAGTGCATGCAACGCCATAAGGATCGACGATAACGATCAAGGTCGATGGGTGCCGCTGTATCGTCATATGCTGTTTTCGCTGATAGTTCAGCGGAGCTTTGGTTCGTTCTGGATGGGGAAAGCTGTATGTCGATGCCTAGCCTGAAATCGTATGCCGCTGCGATATTCGCAGTGTTCCTGTTGGGGCAGTCGCTTGCCGCGCATGCGCAACTGCCTGACTTCACGCCGCTGGTCGAGGCGGCCTCGCCGGCCGTCGTCAATATCAGTACCCGACAGAAAGTGCCGGATGCGGTAGCGGGCGGCGGTCTGGCTGTGCCGGATCTGGAAGGCCTGCCGCCGATGTTCCGCGAGTTCTTCGAGCGCAACATTCCCCAGGTGCCGCGTTCGCCCGGTGGCGGTGGTCGCCAGCGCGAGGCCCAGTCCCTGGGCTCGGGCTTCATCATCTCCAAGGATGGCTACATCCTCACCAACAACCATGTGGTGGCGGATGCCGACGAGATCATCGTGCGTCTTTCCGACCGCAGCGAGCTGGAAGCCAAGCTGGTCGGTACCGACCCGCGCAGCGATGTGGCGCTGCTCAAGGTCGAGGGCGACAATCTGCCGACCGTCAAGCTGGGCAACTCCGATAACCTGAAAGTCGGCGAATGGGTGCTGGCCATCGGTTCGCCGTTCGGTTTCGATCACTCGGTGACCGCCGGTATCGTCAGCGCCAAGGGGCGTAGCCTGCCCAACGAGAGCTATGTGCCGTTCATCCAGACCGACGTGGCGATCAACCCGGGCAACTCCGGCGGTCCGCTGTTCAATCTGGACGGCGAGGTGGTGGGGATCAACTCGCAGATCTTCACCCGCTCCGGTGGCTTCATGGGGCTGTCGTTCGCCATTCCGATGAGTGTGGCGATGGATGTCGCCGATCAGCTGAAAGAGGGTGGCAAGGTCAACCGTGGCTGGCTCGGGGTGGTGATCCAGGAAGTGAACAAGGATCTGGCCGAGTCGTTCGGGCTGGACAAGCCGGCTGGCGCCCTGGTCGCCCAGGTGCTCGAGGATGGCCCGGCAGCCAGGGGTGGCCTGCAGGTCGGTGACGTGATCCTCAGCCTGGATGGCAAGCCGATCATCATGTCCGCGGATCTGCCCCATCTGGTCGGTGGCTTGAAGCCGGGCACCCAGGCTGAGCTGGTCATCGTGCGCGAGGGCTCGCGCAAGACCCTGAAACTGGCCGTCGGCGCCATGCCGGAAGAGGGCGATACCGCCACGGAAACCGCTACGCCGGGTGTCGAGCGCAGCAGTAATCGCCTGGGCGTGAAGGTCATCGAGTTGACCGCCGAGCAGAAGAAGAACCTCGACCTGAAAGGTGGCGTGGTCATCCGCGAGGTTCAGGATGGACCGGCGGCGCTGATCGGTCTGCGTCCGGGTGACGTGATCACGCACCTGAACAACCAGGCGATCAGTTCGGCGAAGAACTTCACCGAAGTCGCCCAGGCACTGCCGAAGAACCGTTCGGTATCCATGCGCGTTCTGCGTCAGGGGCGTGCCAGCTTCATCACCTTCAAGCTGGCTGAGTAGGCTTGGCCGAGTAACGGTCCGGGTGTAAAAAGGGGCGATGAGATCGCCCCTTTTTTAATGTCGCGCCATCTGGGTGCGCTGCCGATCAACCGTCAAAAAACTGCCCTATCCCCAAGGGCGAGGGGTGAACAGCGATAGCCTTTGTTTCGGCCCGGGCATTTTTTTGTTTCCGTGCATGGCAAGGGTGGCTAAATAGCGAATCCCGACGTCGGCCTCGACGTGACGTAGAGGGCGCCACTCGGTTAAACTTCGCGGCTATTTTCGGCGGGCAGTCGCCTGCGGCCTTTTCGAGTGTTGTCCTGTGAGTGACCTGAGTCATATCCGCAATTTTTCCATCATTGCCCACATTGACCACGGCAAGTCGACGCTGGCTGACCGTTTCATTCAGATGTGCGGCGGCCTGGCCGCTCGTGAGATGGAGGCCCAGGTTCTCGACTCCATGGACCTGGAGCGTGAGCGTGGCATCACCATCAAGGCCCACAGCGTCACCCTGTACTACAAGGCGCAGGATGGCATCACCTACCAGCTGAATTTCATCGACACGCCGGGCCACGTCGACTTCACCTACGAAGTCAGCCGCTCCCTGGCCGCTTGCGAGGGCGCGCTGCTGGTGGTCGATGCCGGTCAGGGCGTCGAGGCGCAGTCGGTCGCCAACTGCTACACCGCCATCGAGCAGGGCCTCGAGGTCATGCCGGTGCTGAACAAGATGGATCTGCCCCAGGCCGATCCGGACCGGGTCAAGGACGAGATCGAGAAGATCATCGGCATCGATGCCACCGACGCCGTGGCCTGCAGCGCCAAGAGCGGCATGGGCGTCGATGAGGTGCTCGAGCGCCTGGTGCAGACCATTCCGGCGCCAACCGGCGAGATCGACGCGCCGCTGCAGGCGCTGATCATCGATTCCTGGTTCGACAACTACCTGGGCGTCGTCTCCCTGGTGCGCGTGCGTCACGGGCGGGTGAAGAAGGGCGACAAGATCCTGGTCAAGTCCACCGGCAAGGTGCACCTGGTCGACAGCGTCGGCGTGTTCAACCCCAAGCATACCGCCACCGCCGATCTGAAGGCCGGTGAGGTGGGCTTCATCATCGCCAGCATCAAGGACATCCACGGCGCGCCGGTGGGCGACACCCTGACCCTGAACTCCACGCCCGACGTGGAAATGCTGCCCGGTTTCAAGCGTATCCAGCCGCAGGTGTATGCCGGTCTGTTCCCGGTCAGCTCCGATGATTTCGAGGATTTCCGCGATGCCCTGCAGAAGCTGACCCTCAACGATTCGTCGCTGCAATATCTGCCGGAAAGCTCCGATGCCCTGGGCTTCGGCTTCCGCTGCGGCTTCCTCGGCATGCTGCACATGGAAATCATCCAGGAGCGCCTGGAGCGCGAGTACGACCTGGATCTGATCACCACCGCGCCGAGCGTGATTTTCGAGGTGGTGCTCAAGAACGGCGAGACGATCTACGTCGACAACCCGTCCAAGCTGCCGGATGTCTCTTCGGTCGAGGACTTCCGCGAGCCGATCGTGCAGGCCACCATCCTGGTGCCCCAGGAGCACCTGGGCAACGTCATCACCCTGTGCATCGAGAAGCGTGGCGTGCAGCGCGACATGCAATTCCTCGGGACCCAGGTTCAGGTACGTTACGACCTGCCGATGAACGAAGTGGTACTCGACTTCTTCGATCGCCTGAAGTCCACCAGCCGTGGCTACGCCTCCCTGGATTACCATTTCGATCGCTACCAGTCGGCCAATCTGGTCAAGCTGGACGTGCTGATCAACGGCGACAAGGTTGATGCCCTGGCCCTGATCGTGCATAAGGATAATGCCCACTACAAAGGTCGGGCGTTGACCGAGAAGATGAAAGAGTTGATTCCTCGGCAGATGTTCGATGTCGCGATCCAGGCCGCCATTGGCGGGCAGATCGTCGCACGCACCACTGTCAAGGCGCTGAGAAAGAACGTTCTGGCCAAATGCTACGGCGGTGACGTAAGCCGCAAGCGCAAGCTGTTGGAAAAGCAGAAGGCCGGTAAGAAACGCATGAAGCAAGTGGGTAACGTGGAGATTCCACAGGAAGCCTTCCTTGCCGTACTCAGGTTGGATAGCTAGGTCTTATGTCATTTAATTTTCCGTTGTTGCTGGTCATCGCCGTCGCCGTGTGCGGCGCGCTGGCCCTGTTCGATCTGGTATTTCTGGCTCCACGCCGTCGTGCGGCGATTGCCAGCTATCAGGGCCAGGTCGGCGAAGCCGACGACGCCGTGGTCGAGAAACTGAACAAGGAACCCTTGCTGGTCGAGTACGGCAAGTCGTTCTTTCCGGTGCTGGCCATCGTGCTGGTGCTGCGTTCCTTTCTGGTCGAGCCGTTCCAGATCCCGTCCGGCTCGATGATCCCGACCCTGGAAGTGGGCGATTTCATCCTGGTCAACAAGTTCGCCTATGGCATCCGCCTGCCGGTGCTGGATACCAAGGTGATCGAGGTCGGTGATCCGCAGCGTGGCGATGTCATGGTGTTCCGCTACCCCAGCGATCCGAACATCAACTACATCAAGCGGGTCATCGGCCTGCCGGGCGACCATGTGCGCTACAGCAGCGACAAGCGCCTGTTCGTCAACGAGCAGCCGGTGGCCGAGCAACTGATCGGCGAGGAACCCGGCAGCCTGGGCAGCGCCACGCTGTACAGCGAGCGCCTGGGCGAGGTGGAGCACCGCATCCGCAAGGAAATGAACCGCTACCGCGCCGAGCCCGGCAAGGAGTGGACGATTCCGCAGGGCCATTACTTCATGATGGGCGACAACCGCGACAACTCCAACGACAGCCGCTACTGGAACGACCCGAGCATTCCCAAGGATGTGCTGGGCATGGTTCCCGACCGCAATATCGTCGGCAAGGCGTTCGCCATCTGGATGAGCTGGCCGGACCCGAAGTTGAGCAACCTGCCGAACTTCTCGCGCGTCGGTCTCATTCACTGACCGATGAAGATTTTGCGGTGCCGTTCAATACGGCGCCGTTCGCTATCTATAGTCTTGTCTTGAGCCCTGGGCTCATACCTGGACAATCGAACGATGGGGAAGAACATGACATTCGCACGCTCGCAGAAGGGCTTGTCGATTCTGAGTTGGCTGGTGGTACTGGCCGTGGTGGCGTTCTTCGCCAGTACGGCGTTCAAGGTGATCCCGCACTACCTCGATTACCTGTCGATGGAGAAGATCATCACCTCGGTGGGAACCGACAAGAGTCAGGACATCCGTACCGTGGGCGATTTCTACAGCCATGTCAGCAAGGGCATGACGGTCAACAGCATTCGTGACCTGAACCTGCAGGAGGCGCTGAAAGTGACCATCGAGAACAACGAGTTCCTGGCCCACCTGAAGTATGAAAAACGTGAAGCCCTGATCGAGAACCTCGATCTGGTGGTGCATTTCGACAAAGAATTCCGTGTGCGTAGGCCGTGAGTGTTTCGTTGACCCGTCTCGAGCGTCAGCTCGGTCATAGTTTCAAGGATCAGGATCTGATGATCCTGGCCCTGACCCACCGCAGTTTCGCCGGGCGCAACAACGAGCGCCTGGAGTTTCTCGGTGACGCCATTCTCAACTTCGTCGCCGGCGAAGCCCTGTACGAGCGCTTTCCCCAGGCCCGCGAGGGGCAGCTTTCGCGTCTGCGGGCACGCCTGGTCAAGGGCGAGACGCTGGCCGTGCTGGCGCGTGGCTTCGACCTGGGCGAATACTTGCGTCTGGGTTCCGGCGAGCTGAAAAGCGGCGGCTTTCGTCGCGACTCGATCCTGGCCGATGCCCTCGAGGCGCTGATCGGGGCGATCTACCTGGATGCCGGCATCGACGTCGCCCGTCAGCGCGTGCTGGCCTGGCTGACCAATGAGCTGGACGGCCTGACCCTGGTCGATACCAACAAGGACCCCAAGACCCGCCTGCAGGAGTTTCTGCAGTCGCGTGCCTGCGAGCTGCCGCGTTACGACGTGGTGGATATCCAGGGCGAGCCGCATTGCCGGACATTCGTCGTCGAGTGTCAGGTCAACCTACTGACTGACAAGACCCTGGGCCAGGGCGCCAGCCGCCGCATCGCCGAGCAGGTGGCCGCGGCGGCTGCCCTGATTGCCCTGGGTGTGGAGAATGGGCATGACTGATTCACCTGCAACACGCTGTGGCTATGTCGCCATCGTCGGCCGGCCCAACGTGGGCAAGTCGACGCTGCTCAACCACATCCTCGGGCAGAAGCTGGCGATCACCTCGCGCAAGCCACAGACCACCCGCCACAACATGCTCGGGATCAAGACCGAAGGCGAGGTGCAGGCGATCTACGTCGATACCCCCGGCTTGCACAAGAACGGCGAGAAAGCGCTCAACCGCTACATGAACAAGAATGCCTCGGCGGCCCTCAAGGACGTCGACGTGGTGATCTTCGTGGTCGACCGTACCCGCTGGACCGATGAGGACCAGATGGTGCTCGAGCGCGTGCAGTACGTGCAGGGCCCGGTGATCCTGGCGATCAACAAGACCGATCGCCTGGAGGACAAGGCCGAGCTGATGCCGCACCTGGAGTGGCTGGCCACGCAACTGCCCAATGCCGAGATCGTGCCGGTCTCGGCGCAGCAGGGGCACAACCTCGACACCCTGGAGAAGCTGGTCGGCGAGCGCCTGCCCGAGGGTGTGCATTTCTTCCCCGAGGATCAGGTGACCGACCGCTCCAGCCGCTTCTTCGCCGCCGAACTGGTGCGCGAGAAGATCATGCGCCAGCTCGGCGCCGAGCTGCCGTACCAGATCACCGTGGAGATCGAGGAGTTCAAGCGCGACGGACGCATCCTGCACATCCATGCGCTGATCCTGGTCGAGCGCGACGGACAGAAGAAGATCATCATCGGCGAGAAGGGCGAGCGCATCAAACGCATCGGCCAGGATGCGCGCAAGGACATGGAGGTGATGTTCGACTCCAAGGTCATGCTCAACCTCTGGGTCAAGGTCAAAGGCGGCTGGTCCGATGACGAGCGCGCCCTGCGCTCGCTGGGCTACGACGATATCTGAGGGCTTCGGCCCCGAGGCCGTGGCCTCATCATCACGGGTAACCGAGCATGCTACCGGCCAGCCAGCCCGCTTATGTCCTGCACAGCCGTGCCTACCGGGAAAGCAGCGCGCTGGTGGATTTCCTCACCCCGCAAGGGCGTTTGCGCGCGGTGTTGCGCGGCGCCCGCGGCAAGGCCGGCAGCCTGGCCCGGCCGTTCATTCCTCTGGAACTGGAAACCCGCGGGCGTGGCGAGCTGAAGAACGTCGCCCGGCTCGACGCCGCCGGTATTCCCAACCTGCTCGGCGGTGAAGCGTTGTTCAGCGGCCTGTACCTGAACGAGCTGCTGATTCGCCTGCTGCCGGCCGAAGACCCCCATCCCGCCGTGTTCGAGCATTACGCCATGACCGTTGCCGCCCTGGCCCAGGGCCGAGCGCTGGAGCCCTTGCTGCGCGCCTTCGAATGGCGTCTGCTGGACGAGCTGGGCTATGGTTTCGCCCTCGACTGCGATCTGCAGGGCACGCCGGTGGTGGCCGAAGGACTGTACCGCCTGCAGGCCGACAGCGGTCTGCAGCCCATCGGTCATTGGCAGCCCGGCGCCTTCCTCGGTACCGAGTTGCTGGCCATGGCCGAAGCGGACTGGACGGCGCCCGGCGCCCTGGCTGCCGCCAAGCGCCTGATGCGTCAGGCGCTCGCTCCTCATCTGGGCGGCCGACCGCTGGTCAGCCGCGAATTGTTCATGACGCTCAAGGAGCCGACCCGTGACTGAAGCCAAGCGTGTTTTGCTGGGCGTGAATATCGACCATGTGGCGACCCTGCGCCAGGCCCGGGGCACCCGTTATCCCGACCCGGTGAAGGCGGCGCTGGACGCCGAAGAGGCGGGTGCCGACGGCATCACCGTGCACCTGCGCGAAGACCGCCGGCATATCCAGGAGCGCGACGTACGCCTGCTCAAGGAGGTGCTGCAGACGCGCATGAACTTCGAGATGGGCGTGACCGACTTCATGCTCGATTTCGCCGAAGAGATCCGTCCCGAGCATGTCTGCCTGGTGCCGGAAACCCGCCAGGAGCTGACCACCGAAGGCGGCCTGGACGTGGCCGGGCAGGAAGCGCGCATCGCTGCCGCCGTGCAGCGCCTGGCCGCCATCGGCTGCGAGGTGTCGCTGTTCATCGACGCCGATCCACGGCAGATCGAGGCCAGCAAGCGGGCCGGCGCCCCTGCCATCGAGCTGCATACCGGACGCTATGCCGATGCGCACAGCGCGCAGGACGCCGCGCTGGAGCTGCAACGTATCCGCGAGGGCGTGGCGCTGGGCCTCGAGCTGGGGCTGATCGTCAACGCCGGGCATGGCCTGCATTACCACAACGTCGAGGCGGTGGCGGCGATTCCCGGGATCAACGAGCTGAACATCGGCCACGCCCTGGTCGCTCATGCCCTGTTCGTGGGTTTCAAGGACGCCGTGCGGGAAATGCGGCAACTGATCCAGGGCGCTGCGCGGTAACGCTCAACGGTGGTTGCGGTAGGCCATCGATACCAGCGCTGCCAATGCCTCTGCCGCCGCGCCGCGGTTACTGCCGCACAGCAGCTTGATGTGGTAATCGCCCAGCGGGGGCAGCCCGTGTTCCTGCTGCGTGAGGCGGCGCAGCGGCGCCTTGACCAGGCTGGTGGGCAGCGCCGCGATGGCCAGGTCGGCGAGCAGGGCGGCCTCCTGGCCGGCGCATTGCTCGCTGGAGTAGGCGATGCGGTAGCTGCGTCCGATGCGATCGAGCGCGTCCATGGCCGCTCGTCGCCAGGCACAGCCGTTGCTCGCCAGTGCCAGGGGCAGGGGCTTGCGCTTGATCGCCAGACCGCCGTCGCGCCCGGCCCAGACCAGGGCTTCGCTGTAGACGATCTCGCCACGGGAGTCGTCCATGTCGGCGTTGCCGGCATTGAGCAGGGTCAGGTCGAGTTCGCCCGCGTCCAGGCGTTCGATCAGCTCGTAGCTGCGGCCTACGGATACCTCGACCAGAACCCCCGGATGGCTGAGGGCGAATTGCGAGAGCAGATCCGGCAGCGCCCCGACACCGATGTCGAACGGTGTACCGAGGCGCACCGTACCCGCCAGGTTCGGAACCAGGAACCGGGAAACCGCTTCTTCGTTGAGCTTGAGCAGGCGCCGCGCGTAGCCAAGCAGGATTTCGCCGTCCGTGGTCAGGCGCACACGGCGGTTCTCGCGCACGAACAGGTTACGCCCCAGGGTGTCTTCCAGGCGCTTGATCTGCTGGCTGACGGCTGCCGTGGTGCGGAACACCTGGGCCGCGGTACGGGTGAAACTGCCGCTTTCGGCAATGCCGACGAAGGTTTTCAGCACGTCGCTTTCCAGCAGGGGAAGGGCGGCGGGCAGTTCCGGGAGCGTGGCTGTGGTCATGGTTTTAGTTAAGTTTTTCTTAATCGGTGGTTAGGTATTAGTCGTTTGTCTTAACGATAGGCGCAACGCACTCTGTCGGCAAGTCACCGCCGATAACCGGCCGATGGCTGTTTTGGCCAAGGAGGAAGTGCCCATGCCTACATGCAAACACTCTGCCGCGAGCGATGACCGGGATACCCGCCCAGCGTTGCCGGCCATGCCGCCCTTGGGGCTGCTGCAATGGCTGGGAGACTGGTATTTCGCCTGGCGCTGGCGGCGCCAGATGCGCCGCCTGCTGATGCTGGAAAGCCGCGGCCTGGTCCGCCTGGGCAGCGCCCGGGAGCGGGTACGCACGGGGGCCGGCATGACGCTGCGGATGATCGCCGCGCGGCACGCCGGATGGCGCCGCAAAAGCGAAGGGTAACAGGTCGGAGGATGGTGCTCTGCGCAGGGTGGAACCCGCTTCACCGTTCCACCCGGGATGTCCCGGTCTCAGCGCGTCTGCGGATGAACACGAACCCACGTAGCCCGGGTCGAGCCTGCGACACCCGGGAGCGGGGTTCCCGGGTATCGCTCCGCTCGACCCGGGCTACGGTCTGGCGTTCGTAGGGTGAAACCCGCGTGACCGTTCCACCCGGGATGTCCCGGTCTCAGCGCGCCTGCGGATGAACACAAACCCATGTAGCCCGGGTCGAGCCTGCGACACCCGGGAGAGGGTTTCCCGGGTATCGCTCCGCTCGACCCGGGCTACGGTCTGGCGTTCGTAGGGTGAAACCCGCTTCGCCGTTCCATCATGGATGTCCCGCTCTCACCGCGTCTGCGGATGAACACAAACCCACGTAGCCCGGGTTGAGCCTGCGATACCCGGGAGCGGGTGCCCCGGGTATCGCTGCGCTCAACCCAGGCTACGGTGATGGAGGTTTTTGATACCAGAAAATCCGGGTTGTGGGTATACGGCGGTTCGCTAATACACCAGCCTTTGCTTGCAGCTTGCAGCTTGCAGCTTGCAGCTTGCAGCTTGCAGCTGCTCCTAGGGCTTGCGTGCGATCAGCACGGCGCGGCGTGGCGCTGGCAGGCCTTCGCGGGTGCGGCGGTGGTCATCGGGGTCGAGGAATTCGGGGAGCGACTGGAAGCGCATCCACTCAGTGGCCCGCTGTTCCTCGACCGAGGTGATGCTGACGTCCACGCAGCGCACGTCGACGAAGCCGGCGCGGCGCAGCCACAGCTCCAGCGCCGGCACCGAGGGCAGGAACCAGACGTTGCGCATCTGCGCATAGCGGTCTTCGGGTACCAGCACCTGTCCGGCATCGCCTTCCACCACCAGGGTTTCCAGCACCAGTTCGCCGTCCCTGACCAGGCAGTCCTTGAGGTCGAGCAGGTGGTCGATGGGCGAGCGGCGGTGATACAGCACGCCCATGGAAAACACCGTGTCGAAGCCCTGCAGCTTGCCCGGCAGCTCTTCGAAGGCCAGGGGCAGGTGCCAGGCGGGTAGCTCCGGCAGGTAGTGCTTCATCGCCAGGAACTGGCAGAGAAACAGCCAGTTGGGATCGATGCCGACCACGCTGTCGGCGCCGGCGCCGAGCATGCGCCACATGTAGTAGCCGTTGCCGCAGCCGACATCCAGCACGCGCTTGCCGGCCAGCTCCAGGTACGGCGCCACCCGCTGCCATTTCCAGTCCGAACGCCATTCGCTGTCGACGTGCACACCGAACAGGTGGAAAGGGCCTTTGCGCCACGGGATCAGGCCGCGCAGGGCGCTGTCCAGGGCGCTACGGGTGGTTTCGTCGCAGCGGCCATCGAGCTTGAAATCGCGGAGCAGGTCGATCTGCTCGGCCTCCAGTGGCGGCAGCGCTTCGACGGCCGCGTACCAGCGCTGCAGGTCGCCATGACCGATGGCCAGTTTGCCGTCGATCTGCGCCGGCAGGTCGGCGCTCCATTCCTGTAAAGGCGTGCCGGCCAGTTGCGCCTGCAAGGCGTCGAGGTCGAAGCGGCGCATCATGGCAGGGCCACCAGCGAGGCGAAATTGAGGCACTGGAACCACGGCACCACCTTGCTGAAGCCGGCGGCCAGCAGGCGTTCGCGGTGCTGCTCGAGGCTGTCGGGCAGCATGACCTTTTCGATGGCGCTGCGTTTCTGCGCGATTTCCAGTTCGCTGTAGCCGTTGGCGCGCTTGAAGGCGATGTGCAGGTCGCCGAGCAGTTCATGCTGCTGGTCGTCCTCGAAGCGCAGTTTTTCCGAAAGGATCAGCGCGCCGCCGGGCAGCAATGCCTGGCGGATACGGGCGAGCAGCAGCTGGCGCTGGGCCGGTTCGATGAACTGCAGGGTGAAGTTCAGCGCCACCAGCGAGGTCGGCAGGAAGTCCATGGCGAGGATGTCGGCCTCGATCACCTCGACCGCGAGCAGTTCCTGGAACATCGCGTCCTGGGCATGCAGGTACTCACGGCAGCGCTCGACCATGGCCTGGGAGTTGTCCACGGCGATCACCCGGCAGTCTTGCAATTGCACGTGACGGCGCAGGGCCTGGGTCACGGCGCCCAGCGAGCTGCCCAGGTCGTAGAGCACGCTGTGCGGCTGGGCGAACTGGCCGGCGAGCACGCCGATGTTCTCGACGATGGTCGGGTAACCGGGCACCGAGCGTTTGATCATGTCCGGGAACACCCGCACCACGTCCTCGTTGAAGACGAAGTCCGGGACCTGGGCCAGAGGCTGGGCGAAGAGTCGGTCGGGCTGTTTGTTCACGGCGGTTCCGCGCGGGGGACTGGAAAGCCGCGCATTTTAGCCAAGTCCGGCGATTAGCCAAACCTTGTTCGTCCGGCGTAGGAGCCCGCTTGCGGGCGAGGGAGTCCCGCCAGCGGCATTTACGCGATGGCGGTCATTCGCCGCGGCGCCTCGACACAGGCTCTTCGACCGCTGGAACGTCAACAGACCCTAGGGTCTGTTGACGTTTCACGCACGGCCGCGCCGGAGCCCGTTTTGCCGCGAGGCAAGGCACGAGCCGCGAAGTTTAGTGGGCTAAATGAGTCGGCGAGAAACGCTGCATCGCGGCAAAACGGGCCCGGCCCTGCGGGTTGCGCGGGAAATCTCGCCATGCTTCGTTGGAGGACTTGAAAATGGAACGCCATTCCCTGCGTCCTCCGCCTCGCCTGGCGAGATTTCTCGCTGCAACGCGGCTCGCGTTGAAACGGCAACAGACCCTAGCGAACACGAATCCGGCAGTCGAAGGTCTCGGCCGGTTCGGCGCTGGCATCCCAGGGCTGCGCATAAGTCAGTAGCAGCCGCGCCTCACCGCTTTCGGTCGCCTGGAAGCGCCAGGTGGAATGGCCAGCGCCGCCTACCAGGTCGGAATTTTCGGCCGCGCTGTAGACTTCCGGGCCGAGGCTCTTGAGCACCTTGGCGGCATCGTCGCGCACCGCCCAGCGATAACCGGTCGTGGGGTTGCTCGGCAGGCTGAGGATCACCTGCTGGCCCGCGTGCAGGTTGAGCGGGCATTGCGTTTGCTCCTGCACGGTGACGCTTCTGGACGGGCTCGCGCAGGCGCTCAACAAGGCTATTGCCGCGACGAGCGACAGGCTGTGGGAGGTGGTCATCAGTGGCTCCGGTGTCTGGAAAACGCTCGTCAGCATAGCCGCTGCAGGGCGGCCTGTAACCCGGGCATGGGGTCGAACGGCCGGCGGCCGATGCCGAAAGCTGTAGCGAGTCAGGGGTGTGGGTTGCGGTCTTCGTCGTAGCGGCGCATGACCCATTGGCCGGCGGGACGCTCATGCAGGTGCGCGACGAACTCGGCGCTAGCGTCGTCGTATCCGCAGACGCCGGCCCAGGGCGTGCCCGCCGGGGTGAACAGTGGCGCGAGCAGGGCCGCGGCGCTGACGTCGGCCAGGCTCAGGCGGTCGCCGACCAGGTAGCGACCGGGGTCGTTGTCGATCCGTGCTTCGATCAGCGCCAGGCAGTCGAGCAGTTCGGCCTGGGATCTGGCGACCCGTGGCGGTGTGACCCCGTAGAGGCGCTTGAGTGTGCCGATCAGCAGCGGCTTGCTCAGGTCGCGCAGGCCAAGTAGGGGAGGGTAGACGTGGAGCATGGCGTGCATCAGCGAATCCCACTGGCGTATCTGCCCGTACAGCCAGCGCCGTACGTGAACGCCGAGACGGTCGAAACGTTCTTCCAGTTCGAGCACTTCGGCGCGTTGCCGGGCATCAGCCGGTAGCAAGGGGCGCTGTGGATAGTGCTCCTCCAGATACAGGGCGATGCGGGTCGAGTCGCCGATCACCCTGTCCGCGTCGCGCAGGACCGGCAGGGTGTCGATCCCGGCGATGCGCCGGGTGGTCAGGCGGTGCAGGCCGGGGAACAGGTTGTCGACCTGGTACGCCAGGCCCTTGTGATCCAGATGCCAGCGGGTCTTTTCGCAGTAATGGGAGATCGGGAACTGGTAGAGGGTACGCATGTTCGGCCTGGTCGGTGGCAAGGGGAGGGGCATGCTGTGCGTGCCCGGCAATCGTCGGCGCCAAGGGCGTTGTTTCTGGCCCTCGGCATGGCGCCGAGCGTAGCCGTTTTCAGGCACGCTGTCAGGCGACTGGCGGGGCGTCGTTGACGAGGGTCGTCAGTCCTGCTGCGCCTGGAGGAACAGGGCGAACAGTTCGGACTGTGAGTTGATCCCCAGCTTGCCGTAGATGTGTTTGCGATGCACTTTCACCGTCTCCGTCGAAATGGCCAGTTTGCGTGCGATCTCCTTGCCCGAGCAGCCGCTGAGCATCAGCCGGGCGACGTCCAGCTCTCGCGCGGTGAGGGTGTTTTCCAGCCGGTGTCCGGCACTGCCGGGCGTTTGTGGTTGAGCCGGGCCGGGTGCCGTGCCGCGTAGCAGATCCTGCTCGAAGGCCAGACGCTGACGCATCAGGCCGCTGACCCAGGGTTGAATCAAGCCGAGCAAGGCGAGGCTCTCGGGGCTGAACAGGTGGCGTGCGCCGAGCGACAGGCAGAGGGTGTGACCGGCCTGCAGCGGTACATTGAATTGCACTTCGTCGACTACCACGTTGAGCCGGAAGTAGCGCTGGTAGTAGTCGGTTCGTTCGAAGCGCTCCGGGGCCACGTCCGCCAGATGCAGCAGTCCGCCCACGGCGCGCTCGCGACTGTCGATGTAGAAGGGATCGAGCTGATAGAGGCCCTTGAGGTAGTCCAGAAACAGGGTGTCGGGGCCGCCGTCGAGCCCTGGGCACTCGGCGAGCACCTGGGGGCGCGTGTCACTGAAGATCAGCACCACCCAACTGTCGAACGCCACGTATTGTTCCAGTATGCGTACCAGCGCCGTCCAGAAGCCGGGACGATCCAGTGCTTCGATCAGCTTGCCGACCGACTGGTGCCAGGCGATCTCCTGCAATGAAAGTCCCATGTCTACCCCCAATGGGTTAACCCACCTGCGTGATTACCGACCGCGATCCTTGTCGCCATACTCGGCACATGCCATTGCCGGCCAGCCTGGCCGAAGGATCGCGTGAGCCGATTCTGACGCCTTTACCGCCCGCTGCCCAAAAAATTGCCGGGAGCCATTTTCAGCGTCGCGCAGCGACGGCCCGAAGGGTGGGCCGCCACAACAGGAATCGTGATGAAGATCGAACTCGTACAACTGCGCGGTCGCGACGGCGATACCGCGTACAACCTGGCCAGTGCGCTACAGGCCATTGCCAATTGCGCGCCCGGCACCGACCTACTGGTGTTCCCGGAAACCCATCTGATGGGCTTCCCCACGTCCCAGACCGTCGCCGAGCTGGCCGAACCGCTGGACGGGCCGACGGTTCGGGCGGTGCAGCAGGCGGTCAGCGAGCGCAATGTCTCGGTGGCCATCGGCATGGCGGAAAACGAGGGTGGCGTCTTCTACAACACCACCTTGCTGATCACACCGGCCGGGATCGCCATGCGCTACCGCAAGACCCACCTGTGGTCATCCGACCGTGGCATTTTCACGCCGGGCGACCGTTACGTCACGGTGCCCTGGCAGGGTATCCGGGTCGGCATCCTGATCTGCTTCGATATCGAGTTCCCGGAGAGCGCCCGCGCCCTGGCACAGCTCGGCGTGGACCTGATCATTGTCACCAACGGCAACATGGACCCCTACGGCCCGACCCACCGCACGGCGATCATGGCCCGGGCCATGGAAAACCAGGCATTCGCGGTAATGGTCAACCGCGTGGGCAGTGGTGACGGTGATCTGCTCTTCGCCGGTGGCAGCTGCGCGGTCGATCCCTTCGGGCGGCTGTTGTATGAAGCCGGACGCGAGGAGTGCCGGCAGGTCGTCGAGCTCGACCTCGATCAATTACAGGCTGCCTGTAGCGATTACCGCTATCTCGAAGAGCGGCGCCTGGTGCTGCCCGGTGAGCGAATCGACTACCCGGACGGTCGCCGCGAGCTTTTGATTCCGCGTTGAGACGGAGGCCATAAAGACAAGCCGCAAGTGGAAAGCTGGGGCGCGGCGACACCCCTGTGGCCGTCAGCGACCCCGTAGGAGACCGCCCTCGGGGCGATGCGATACGGGGCCAGATTCTTTCACGCCAAGACGGAGGTCTACCTCCGCATCGATACCGGCGGTCCCCGCATCGGGGGCGTCGTTGTGTTCGCCGACTTCGGCTCTGCCATAACAATCACAACCCCGGAGTAGCCGTAATGGCCAATCTCAAACGTACACTTTCGCTAGGTTCGGTGGTGCTGTTCGGCATCGCCTACATGACCCCGATCATCGTGCTCGGCACCTTCGGCATTCTGGCCGAGGTGACCGAGGGGCGGGTGCCAGCAGCCTATGTGGCCGCCACCCTGGCCATGCTGTTCACGGCGCTGAGCTACGCGAAAATGGCCGCAGCCTTTCCCGTGGCCGGTTCCGCCTATACCTACGTGCGCAAGTCGGTCAGCCCGAAACTGGGCTTTATCGCCGGCTGGGCGGTACTGCTCGATTACCTGTTCCTGCCCATGGCCATCTGGTTGATCGGTGCGGCCTACCTGGGCTCGGCGTTTCCCGCGGTGCCGCAGGCGATCTGGATACTGGGATTCATCGTGGTGACCTCGCTGATCAACGTGGTCGGCCTGCAACTGGCCAAGACGGTCAACGGGCTGCTGATGCTGGTGCAACTGCTGGTGCTGATCGCCTTCGTCGCCCTGTGCGTGCACTACGTGGCGGGGGATGCGAGCAAGCCGCTGTGGAGCCTGGAACCCTTCTTCGACGGCAGCTTCAGCCTGCCCCTGGTGATGGGCGGCGCCGCCATCGCCTGCTATTCGTTCCTCGGTTTCGACGCGGTCAGCACCCTGACCGAGGAAACCCGCGATGCGCAGAAAACCATCCCCAGGGCGATTCTGTTGATCACCCTGATTGGCGGTCTGCTCTTCATCGTCACTTCCTACTTCGTGCAGCTCGCCCATCCCGGCGCCGTGTTCGCCAACGCCGACTCGGCGGCCTACGAGATCGCCCGCAATATCGGCGGTGATCTGTTCGTGTCGATATTCCTGATCGGCCTGATCGTCGGCCAGTTCACCTCGGGGCTGTCGGCCCAGGCCAGTGCTTCGCGCCTGCTGTTCGCCATGGGCCGTGACGGCGTGCTGCCCAGGCGCCTGTTCGGTACCCTGAGCAAGCGCTTCGGCACGCCACTGGGAAGCATCCTGCTGTGTGCCGTGGTGGCCCTGCTGGCGCTGAAGCTGGATGTGACCACCTCGACCTCGTTCATCAACTTCGGGGCATTCCTGGCGTTCTCGCTGGTCAACCTGTCGGTCATCTTCCATTACTGGATCGGCAGCCGTCGGCGCGGCGCGCGTGAGCTGATGCTGCATCTGGCGTTCCCGCTGTTCGGCATGCTGGCGACCCTGTGGCTGATGCTGAGCCTGGATCACCTGGCGATCACCCTCGGTATGTGCTGGCTGGCGCTGGGCGTGATCTACCTGGGCTGGCTGACCGCGGGCTTCCGTCGCCAGCCGCCGGAGATGCAGTTCGACGCAGCCTGAACGCCAGCGCCTCGCCCGTCACTGCCGGGCGACGCTGACGCCTTCCAGGTTGGCGAAGGAGGTGTCCTTGGCGGTGAGCAGGAAGTCGCGCATGAAGGGCGCGTCGAGCATGTCGGTGCGGATGCCGGCGTAGAGCGTGGCGAACAGCCCCTTGTCGCCCAGGCGCTTGGCGGTCACGTAGTGGCGTGAGCTGTATTCGTGCAGCGCCCAGTTGGGCAGGCCGCAGACGCCGCGACCGCTGGCCACCAGTTGCATCATCATCACCGTCAGTTCGGAGGTGCGGACCTGGGCCGGCTCGACATCGGCGGGCTCGAGGAAGCGGGTGAAGATATCCAGGCGGTCGCGTTCCACCGGGTAGGTGATCAGGGTTTCCCTGGCCAGGTCTTGCGGCAGCACGCAGGGCTTGGCGGCCAGCGGGTGCTGATTGGCCACGGCGAGCATGGCCTCGTAGGTGAACAGCGGCACATAGGTGATGCCGGCCAGTTCCAGCGGGTCGGAGGTGACCACCAGATCCAGGTCGCCACGGGCCAGGGCCGGCAGCGGCGCGAAGGAGAACCCCGAGGCCAGATCCAGCTCCACTTCCGGCCAGGCATCGCGGAACTGGTCGATGGTCGGCATCAGCCACTGGAAGCAGCTGTGGCATTCGATGGCCATGTGCAGCCGGCCCGCCGTGCCGCCGGCCAGACGCGAGAGGTCGCGCTCGGCGCCGCGCAGCAGCGGCAGCACGCTGTCGCACAGTTGCAGCAGGCGCAACCCGGCACTGGTGAAGCGCACCGGCTTGGTCTTGCGCACGAACAGCTGCATGCCCAGGCGTTCCTCCAGTTCCTTGAACTGGTGCGACAGGGCCGACTGGGTCAGGTGCAGGCGTTCCGCCGCCTCGACCAGGCTGTCGGTCTCGCGTAGCGCATGAAGGGTTTTCAAGTGGCGTATTTCGAGCATCGGGAGTCTCTGCACGGGTGGGGTTGCCCTCGTCGGGGCATAGGCGCTGAAAGATGAGCGCCTCTCATGATGCTGCAGTTTGTCCCAGCCGCTTGCCGCTGTCGAGCCGCCTGGCGGCGCCGCCAATCGATCCGTCCAGCCGATTTCATCAAACTGTCACGCTCGTGTGGCAGCGCGGCCGGGTCGATCGCTGCCACACTGGGCGCTTGGTTGGTTCATGGGTATTGGAATCGGGTTATGCGTGTCGTGTTTTTTTGTGGTCTGCCATCCCTGGCGGCCACCCTCCGGGCCGTCGCTGCGCGACGTCAAAAATGGCTCCCGGCCATTGTTTTCGTCGCACTGTCGCTGTGCGGCATGTCGTCATGGGCGACGCAGCCTTGTGACGTGGAAGGCGGCACGCAAAGCGTGCGGGTCGGCGAGGTCAGCCTGGCCTATCAGAGCATCGGGCGTGACAGCGATCCGGCGTTGCTGTTGATCATGGGCCTGGGCGGGCAGCTGATCCACTGGCCGGATGACGTGGTCACGCGCCTGTGCGAGCAGGGCTTTCGCGTCATCCGCTTCGATAACCGCGATGTCGGCCTGAGCCAGTGGGCCGATGAGCCGCCCGTGGCGAACCTGGCCTACGAGGCGCTGCGTTATCGGCTGGGGCTGTCGGTCTCGGCGCCCTATGGCCTGCGCGACATGGCCGGCGATGCGCTGGGGCTGATGGATGCCCTGGGTGTGCAGCAGTTCCATGTGCTGGGCGCCAGCATGGGCGGGATGATCGCCCAGCACGTCGCCGACATGGCGCCGCAACGGGTGCGCAGCCTGACCCTGGTGATGACCAGTTCCAGCGCCCAGGGGCTGCCGGCGCCGAGCCAGGCCCTGCTGCACCTGCTGGCCAGGCGCGAGGCGCCGAGCCGCGCAGTGGCCCTGGAGCAGCAGGCCGACCTGCTGGCCGCCCTGGGCAGCCCGACGGTGGTCGATGACCGGGCGCTGTTGCTGCGCCAGGCCGAGGTCGCTTACGATCGGGCTTTCAACCCGGCAGGCGTGGAGCGGCAGTTGCTGGCCATCCTGGCCGAGCCCAGCCGGGTCGACCTGCTCAATCGCCTGCAGGTGCCGACCCTGGTGGTGCACGGTACCGCCGACCCACTGTTGCCGGCGATGCACGGCGTGCATGTGGCCGCGCATATCCGCGGCAGCGAGCTGCGTCTGATCCCGGGGTTGGCCCATCGCCTCCAGGAGGTGTTCAAGGAGCCCTTGCTGGCCGCGGTGCTGCCCCATCTGCAGGCTCATCGCCAGGACGCGCAACTGGTGCAACTGTAGTTTCAGGCGCTGTGCGCCTGCTGCGTCTGCGGGCTGCCCGAGGTGCCGGCTTGCAGGTAGCGCTGCAGGCGGGCCTGCTGTACCGGCGAGAGGAACAGGCCGAGCTTGCTGCGGCGCCAGAGTATGTCGTCGACGCTGAGCGCCCATTCCTGTTGACGCAGATACTCCACCTCACGGGCGTACAGACCGTTGCCGAAGTGTTCGCCCAGGTCGCTCAGGCCGTCGACCCCCTCGAGCAGTTGCCAGGCACGGCTGCCATAGCAACTGGCCCAGCGTCGGGCCATGTTGCCGGGCAGCCAGCCGTGGCGAGCGCTCAGGGCTTCGACCAGGGCCTGCTGGCCCGGCATGTTCTCGCCGCCGGGCAGGGGCGCGCTGGCCGTCCAGCGCGGGCCCATGTGCTCGAAGAAGGGCGCCAACTGGCCCAGCGCCGACTCCGCCAGCTTGCGGTAGGTGGTCAGCTTGCCGCCGAACACCGACAGCAGTGGCGCGTCCTCGCCGCTGGCGGACAGTGCCAGGGTGTAGTCCCGGGTGACGGCCGAGGGCTCGTCCGATTCGTCGTCGCACAGCGGACGCACGCCGGCGAAGCTGTGCAGGATATCCGCGCGGCTGATGCTGTTGCGAAAGTGCGCGTTGACCACGTTCAGCAGGTAGTCGGTTTCCGCGTCGCTGATGCTGACTGCCGCCGGGTCGCCCTGGTACTCGCGATCCGTGGTGCCGATCAGGGTGAAACGTTCCAGGTAGGGGATGGCGAAGACGATGCGCCGGTCCTCGTTCTGCAGGATGTAGGCCTGCTCGCCATCGAACAGCCTGGGCACGATGATGTGGCTGCCCTGGATCAGGCGGATGCCATAGGGCGAGGTCTGTTTCAGGTCATCGCGGATGAAGCGCGCCACCCAGGGCCCGGCGGCGTTGACCAGCGCCCGTGCGCGGACGGAGAACAGGCTGCCGTCTTCACGTTCCAGGTGGATGTGCCACAGCCCCTTGCTGCGCCTGGCGCTGACGCAGCGGGTACGGGTATGCACGTGGGCGCCCTGTTCGCGGGCGGCCATGGCGTTGAGCACGACCAGGCGCGCATCGTCCACCCAGCAATCGGAATACTCGAAGCCGCGAGCGATTTCGGCCTTGAGCGGGCTGCCCGCGCCGAAGCGCAGCCCGCGTGAGGCCGGCAGGGTTTCGCGCTTGCCCAGGTGATCGTAGAGGAACAGACCGGCGCGGATCATCCAGGCCGGGCGCAGGTGCGGGCGGTGCGGCAGGATGAAACGCAGCGGCTTGACGATGTGCGGCGCCTTGGCCAGTAGCACTTCACGCTCGGCGAGGGCTTCGCGTACCAGACGAAATTCGTGGTGCTCCAGGTAGCGCAGGCCGCCATGGATCAGTTTGCTGCTGGCCGACGAGGTGTGCTGGGCGAGGTCGTCCTTTTCGCAAAGGAAAACGCTCAGCCCGCGTCCCGCCGCATCGCAGGCGATGCCGACCCCATTGATGCCGCCACCGACGACGGCGATATCGTAGACCTCGGCAAGAGGGTTCGCGGGCAAGGTAGTGGAACTCGGCATCGGCAGGCCTCGTATCGCTTGGATATTTGGAAACGAACATTAATGTTCGTATTTGAAAATACTAGCGCATAAGGAACGGCCTATCCAGTGCGCTTCGATTGAAAAAACTGATCGAAGCGCGCTGAAAGGAAGGTGCATGCCGAGGGATAACCCGGGCTGCTACCGGTGCGAATCGCGTCCGGGCGATCGTCCGGGATGGCCGCACGATGAAACCTGGCGCTTTCTCGTTCGAACGCGCCCGATCCAGGGCGAGGGAGAAGGGCTCAGACCACTTCGAGGCGGATCTTGTGCTGGTCGAGCAGTTGGCTCAGGGCCGGTACCGGTTGCTGGTCGGTCACCAGGCAGTCGATCAGGCTGATGGGGCCGAGGCGGATCATGGCGTTACGCCCGAACTTGCTGGAGTCGGCGGCCAGGATGACCTGCCGGGCATTGGCGATGATCGCCTGGGACACGCGCACTTCCTGATAGTCGAAGTCCAGCAGGCTGCCGTCTTCGTCGATGCCGCTGATACCGACCAGGGCGAAGTCCACCTTGAACTGGTTGATGAAGTCGACACTGGCCTGGCCCACCACGCCGCCATCGCGGCGGACGTTGCCGCCGGTGAGCAGCACGTCGAAATCGTCCTTGGCGCTGAGCATCGAGGCCACGTGCAGGTTGTTGGTGATGATCTTCAGGTGACTGTGGTTGAGCAGGGCGCGGGCAATGGATTCGGTGGTGGTGCCGATGTTGATGAACAGCGAGGCGTGGTCGGGGATCTGCGCGGCGACGGCTTCGCCGATGCGTTGTTTTTCATAGCGCATCTGGTCGGCGCGCATGGCGTAGGCGGTGTTTTCCACGCTGGAGTCATAGGCCGCGCCGCCGTGGTAGCGGCGCAGCAGGTTGGCTTCCGCCAGCTGGTTGATATCGCGGCGGATGGTTTGCGGGGTAACGGCGAACAGCTTGGCCAGTTCCTCGATGCTGACATAGCCGCGTTCACGAACCAGATCGAGGATTTGCTGCTGACGGGGAGGCAGATTCATGGGGCTTCCTTCGGGCTGCCGTGCAGAATCCGCCCATGATGCCGCACCGATCCGCTCCCTGCCAGTTGCCGACGGAACGAGCCCTTGTGCCGCGACACAGTCGGTCGCACGGTATCGACACGGGATTCAGCAATAAGCGCGCAGCATTGCCACATTCGCGTAGGAGCCACGACCTAGCGGCGAATCGTGGCCATAGCGCGTTCTTGCAGCATGGCCGCCCTCGCATCGCGGCGGGGTCGACGCTCCTACGCGGACGGTAGGCTTGCCGCTTTTCCGTAGGAGCCGCGACCTCGCGGCGAATCGTGGCCATAGCGCGTTCTTGCAGCATGGCCGCCCTCGCATCGCGCCGGGGTCGACGCTCCTACGTGGACGGTAGGCTTGCCGCTTTTCCGTAGGAGTCGCGACCTCGCGGCGAATCGTGGCCACACCGCGGTTTTGCAGCATGGCCGCCAGCGCATCGCGGCGGGGGCGACGCTCCTACGCGGACGGTAGGCTTGCCGCTTTTCTGTAGGAGCCGCGCCCTCGCGGCGAATCGTGGCCACACCGCGGTTTTGCAGCATGGCCGCCAGCGCATCGCGCCGGGGGCGACGCTCCTTGTATGTTGAGCTTGTCTGTCAACAACCATGACGGAAGCAGTTACCGGGGAGGCCGTTCGCTCCTGGAGGCACCTTGCGTGACCTCGTCTGTAGAGTGGCC
>NZ_QJUM01000030.1 GCF_004327355.1 Phytopseudomonas dryadis | reverse complement strand
GTGCAGTCATGCGTAAATACCTGACTGGCGTCTGGGCTTGCCTGAAGCTCGGTGTGCCTTTCGATTCATCCGAGCTATTCAGCAATGAACACCTGAAAAACGCTTGACCACTAACAGAGTATCTACAAGATCGATGACAGCCCTGCAAGTGTGGGAGCCGCGACCCCGCGGCGAATAGTGGTCGCGCCACGAATCCTGCTGGATGGCCGCCATCGCTTCGCCCCGGGGGCGACGCCCCTACAAGGTCGGTGACAGCCCTACCCGTGTGGGAGCCGCGACCCCGCGGCGAATGGTGGTCGCACCGAGAATCCTGCTGGAAGGCCACCATCGCTTCGCCCCGGGGGCGGGGCTCCTACAAGGGCGGTGACAGCCCTGCCCGTGTGGGAGCCGCGACCCCGCGGCGATTGGTGGTCGCGCCGCAAATCCTGCTGGAAGACTACAATTCCCACGCCTACAGCCAGGCTGCATCCCAATGCGGGTAGTCTCCCAGGCGATTCACCAATCCTGCGCGCAGAGGATTGGCGACCATGTAGCGGGCGATGCCACGTACATCCTCCTCATGCCGCAGAGCATGGTCATGGAAGCCTTTTTGCCATAGCGGTTTTCCAAAGCGCCGCGCGGACAGGGATTTTATTCTGCCCACCAATTGCGATAGAGACCCATGCTGTAACTGCAGGAGCCAATGAAGGTGATCAGGCATAATTACGTAGCATAAGGTCTGGTGGGAGCCTCTCGAGGCATCTTGCCTGAGGGTATCGACCAGCATCCGGGCTGCATGGAAATCGCTGAAAACGGGCGCCCTGTTCAGGGTAACCGTGGTTACCATGTACATTTGCCCGATGCTCGACCAACGTCCCAGACGAAGGCGGTGAGCGGCGTGGCGAGTATCCATCATGGGAATCCTTTCCTTTTAGATCTATGCCGTCCAAAAGCATAGCCATACGTGCTCTGACGGGCCACTTGCAGTGACCACACCACAGATTCTGCGGGATGGCCGCTATCGCTTCGCCCCGGGGGCGGGGCTCCTACAAGATCGGTGACAGCCCTGCAAGTGTGGGAGCCGCGACCCCGCGGCGAATGATGGTCGCACCGCGAATCCTGCTGGATGGCCACCATCGCTCTGCGCCGAGGGCGGGCTGCCAGTGCCAGGATCGCCGCTGGCCCCGGCGGTCAGGGCGGCAAAAACACTGAACCGTGGCCACGGGCTTCCAGTCGGAATCTAGTAAGTACCCAGCGCCTGCCCGTACAGGGCAAGCGCGCCGCATAGCTCGACCACCGACAGGAGGACAGCATGAAAGTCAACGAAATCATGACCCGTGGCGTACAGACCATCACCCCGGATCAGAGTATCCATGAAGCGGCGGCGATGATGGCGCGTATCGACTGCGGCGCCCTGCTGGTCAACGATCAGGATCGCCTGGTGGGCATGGTCACCGATCGCGATATCGCCATCCGTGCGGTCGCCACCGGCCTGCCCGGCGACACCGCGGTGTCCGAGGTGATGAGTGGCAATCTCCACTACTGCTTCGAAGACGAGGATCTGCAGCAGGTAGCCGACAGCATGGCGCAGAACCAGGTACGCCGCCTGCCGGTGCTGAACCGCGACAAGCGCCTGGTGGGCGTGGTGTCGCTGGGCAATATCGCCAGTGGCGCCAATGACAGCGCCAGCGCCATCTTGCTGCGCGGCGTGGCCAAGGCGCACTGAGCCACATGCATCCGACCCCGAGCAGTGGACAGCGGGCCGCCGGCACGCCATGCCGACATCCGCTGCAGCGTACCGGCCATGCCCTTGCCTGACCTGCGCATCGGCATCTCCGGCTGGCGCTATGCGCCCTGGCGAGGCGACTTCTACCCCGAGAAACTGCCGCAGAAGCAGGAGTTGGCCTTCGCTTCGCGCGCGGTCAACAGCATCGAAATCAACGGTTCGTTCTACGCCTTGCAGACCCCGCAGCGCTATGCCCAGTGGGCGGCGGACGCGCCCGAGGATTTCCGCTTCAGCGTCAAGGCGCCCCGCTATATCACCCACGTCAAACGCCTGCATGAGGTGGCGACGCCGATGGCCAATTTCTTCGCCTCGGGGCCGCTGCACCTGGGCGCGAAGCTGGGGCCGTTCCTCTGGCAACTGCCGCCCAGCCTGAGCTTCGACGCGCAACGCATCGCCGCCTTTCTCGAGCGCCTGCCCCATGACAGCGAGCAGGCGCGGCACTGCGCCCGTGACTGCGACAGCGAGCTGCGGGTCAGCGGCTACCTGGATGTCGAGCGAGGTCAGCCGTTGCGTCACGCCATCGAGGTACGTCACCCCAGCTTCTGCCAGCCGGCCTTCGTCAAGCTGTTGCGCAAGCACAAGGTCGCCCTGGTGTTCGCCGACAGCGCCGGCAAGTGGCCCTATGCCGAAGACCTGACCAGCGACTTCGTCTACCTGCGCCTGCACGGCAACGCCAGGCTCTACGAGAGCGGCTACGACGAACAGGCCCTGAAGCACTGGCAGGCGCGCATCGCCACCTGGAGCCAGGGCGAACAAGTCGCCGATGCGCAGCTGATCGATGAGGCCCACCGCGGCCGCCCGAGAGCCGCGCGCGATGTCTACTGCTATTTCGACAATGACCTCAAGGTACGCGCGCCCTACGACGCCTACCGGCTTTTACAGCAGTTCGACCTGGCCGCGGCGTTGCCCAACGTTCCGGGCAGGTCGCCAGGAGTGAGTTCATGAGCACCATCGCCCATCCGCCACCGACCCGACTGGCAAAGCCCGTGCATGCGCTGAAGATCCTCACGGTCAACACGCACAAGGGTTTCACCGCGCTGAACCGGCGCTTCATCCTGCCGGAACTGCGCGATGCGGTACGCACGCTGTCGGCCGACATGGTGTTTCTGCAGGAAGTCCACGGCACCCACGAGCGCCACGCCAAGCGCTACACCAACTGGCCACCGACGCCCCAGTACGAATTCCTCGCCGACAGCATGTGGCCGCAGTTCGCCTATGGCCGCAATGCGGTCTACCCCCATGGCGACCATGGCAATGCGCTGCTGTCCAAGTTCCCCATCCTGCGCCACGACAACCTCGATGTGTCGATCGGCACCCAGGAACAGCGCGGCCTGCTGCACTCGGTGCTGGATGTGCCCGGGCATGCCGAGGTGCACGCCATCTGCGTGCATCTGGGCCTGCGCGAAGTGCATCGCAGGCAGCAGTTGGGGCTGCTCTGCGAACTGCTCGAAGGCCTGCCGGCGGACGCCCCGGTGATCGTCGCCGGGGACTTCAACGACTGGCGCAAGCGCGCCGACGATCTGCTCGCGGCCAGCGGCCTGCGGGAAGCCTTCGTCAGCGCCCATGGCGCGCCGGCGAAGAGCTTCCCGGCGCGCTGGCCGCTGCTGTGCCTGGATCGCATCTATGTGCGTAACGCCACCACCCATGAGCCGCGGGTGCTGTCCACGCGTCCCTGGTCACATCTCTCCGATCACGCTCCCCTGGCCGTCGAGGTACGGATATGAAGTACGACTGGCGCGACGGTAACGCCGTCGAATTGCTGATCAATGGCGAAGAGTTCTTTCCCCAGGTCTTCGACAGCATCCGTAACGCCCAGCGCGAGGTGCTGCTGGAAACCTTCATCATCTTCGAGGACAAGGTCGGTCAGGAGCTGCGCCAGGCGCTGATCGCCGCCGCCAGCCGTGGCGCGCGGGTGGAAGTCACCGTGGACGGTTACGGCACCGCCGACCTCTCGCCGCCGTACATCGCCGACCTGGTCGCCGCTGGCGTGCGCGTGCACATGTTCGACCCGCGCAAGCGCCTGCTGGGCATGCGCACCAACTTGTTCCGCCGCCTGCACCGCAAGATCGTGGTGGTCGACGGCGAGGTGGCCTATATCGGCGGCATCAACTTCAGCGCCGAGCACCTGGGCGATTACGGACCGATGGCCAAGCAGGACTACGCCGTGCGCGTGCGCGGGCCGATCGTCGCCGACCTGCACGCCGCCAGCGAGCGCCTGCTGGACAGCCGCACGGATCGCCAGGTGGCCTATGCCCGCAGCAACCAGCCGAGCCAGCAGCGCTACGCGGGCAACAGCCGGCTGCTGCTGACAGTACGCGACAACGAGGACAACACCAACAACATCGAACAGCATTACTTGGAGGCGATCCGCAACGCCCAGCAGCGCCTGGTGGTGGCTAACGCCTACTTCTTCCCCGGCTACCGGCTGCTGCGCGAACTGCGCAACGCCGCGCGCCGCGGGGTCAAGGTCACGCTGATTCTGCAGGGCCAGCCGGACATGCCGCTGGTACGGCTGTGCTCGCGGCTGACCTACAACTACCTGCTGCGCGATGGCGTGACCATCTACGAATACTGCCAACGGCCCTTGCACGGCAAGGTCGCCCTGGCCGACCACGAATGGGCCACGGTGGGCTCCAGCAACCTCGACCCGCTGAGCCTGTCGCTCAACCTGGAAGCCAATGTGATCATCCGCGACCCGGCGCTCAATCGGCATCTGCACGATCATCTGATGGAGCTGGCCAAGTCCAGCTGCAAATCCATCACCCTGCAGCGGGTCACCCGCGGCTACTGGTGGCGCGCGCCGCTGATCTTCCTGTGCTTCCACTTCCTGCGACATTTCCCGGCCATCGCCGGCTGGTTCCCGGCTCACTCGCCGCGACTGAAGCTGCTGCAGCCGGTGCTCGACGACGTCGAACAGCACGCCCTGCACGTCGACCGGGAGAAGACCTCGTGAGCCAGAACAAGCCGATATGGCACTGGGCCAAGCGCCTGCTCACCCTGTGCTTCTTCATTCTGGTGCCGACCCTGCTGTTCCTGCTGGTGAAGAACCTCGACTGGCAGGAAGTCAGCCAGGCCCTGCGCGGCTACGGCGGCGGTATCCTGCTGGCGGCCGTGGCGGTCTCGGCGCTGAGCTACGCCACCTACTCCAGCTTCGACCTGATCGGCCGTGCCTACACCGGCCACAACCTGCCGGCCCGGCAGATCCTGCCGCTGACCTTCGTCTGCTACGCCTTCACCCTCAACCTCAGTTCCTGGGTCGGCGGCGTCGCCCTGCGCTATCGCCTGTATTCGCGCCTGGGCCTCAAGGTATCGACCATCACCCGGGTGCTGAGCATGAGCCTGATCACCAACTGGCTGGGCTATATCCTGCTGGCCGGCGGCGTGTTCTCGCTGCGCCTGCTGGACCTGCCGGAGACCTGGAAGATCGGTGCCACGGGGCTGCAGGTGATCGGCTTCGCCCTGCTCCTGGTGGGCATCGGCTACCTGCTGGCCTGCCGCTTCAGCAAACGGCGTACCTGGCACCTGCGCGGCCATGAACTGACCTTGCCCTCGCTGCCCATGGCCCTGCTGCAGGCGGCGCTCGGCGCGCTCAACTGGTCGCTGATGGCCTTGCTCATCTACCTGCTGCTGCCGGCGGAAGCCTTCTATCCGTCGATCCTCGGCATTCTGATGATCAGCAGCATCGCCGGCGTCATCACCCACATACCCGCCGGCCTGGGGGTAATCGAGGCGGTGTTCATCGCCATGCTGCAGCACCAGATGTCCAAGGGCAGCATCGTCGCCGCCCTGATCGGCTACCGGGCGATCTACTTCCTGCTGCCGCTGATGGTCGCCTGCCTGGTGTACCTGGTGCTGGAAAAGCGGGCGAAGAAACTGCGCCGCGACAGCCAGCGCGACAGCGCCGAGAAAACGCCGCACTCGGCCTGAGACCGGCTATCGCCACGCCGTCTTCGACCTAGCGCTCGGTAACGGCGGCCAGGGCCGCGACCAGTTCCGCAGAGGCGCGATACAGCGGCATGTGCCCGCGCAGGAGGATCTGCGCATTGCGCCGGTAGGCCGCGCTGCGGATCTGCAGCTCGGCGTCCAGCTGCCGCGCCACCACGGTGGTCGCGAGCAGGCCGGCGGGGTTTTCGATGGCCACCTCGATATCGGCGAAATCCGTGCCCGGGCTGGCCAGGCCCTCGGCGACCTGCCAGGCCACGCTGCCGGGAATCAGCGCCGCGGCGGCCAGGCAGCAGGCGCCGGACACCGCCAGGGAGGCATGGCCGCTCTGCGGGGTGAAGTAGCGCACCGCCAGGTGCCCGCCATGGGCCGGCGCACCGACGATGCACACCTTGGGCTGGGTCTCGCTGCGGGCCAGTTCCTCGGCGCTCATCGCCTGGCCGTCGCGGCGCTTGAGGCCCATGCGCAGACCAGCCTGAACCCAGACCCGGCGCAAGGCCGCCATGAAGCGCTCATCGGCCTGCAACTGCTGAATCGGCTCGTGGGCCGTCTTGCCGAAGTCGCGGGCCGCCGCGATCACCATCGGCACGGCCACGTCGACGCAGGACACCGCGTAGCCCTCGATGCGCTCCTGCGCCACGCCGGTCGGCAGCAAGCGCCCGGTCTTGGCGCCCACCGGCTCGTGCAGGAACAGATCGACCGCGGGAAACTCGCCCTCGACACCGGGTATCCGCGCCGACCTCAGGGTGCCGCTACGATCACGGCCGATACGCGCGGTGCTGATCACCCCGCTGTTGGTGTTACGGATCAGGATGTCGTGATCGCCCTCGCCCGGGTCGCCGAGCAAACCGGCATCCAGCGCCCAGAGCGGCAAGGCGCTGGACAGGTTGCCGCAATTCACGCTCCAGTCGACGTCGGCGTGTTCGTTGGCCAGTTGCGCCAGGGTACTGACCAGCCGCCCGCCCTCGGCGCCGGTTTCCCAATCGGCGAAGAACACCTTGTTGCTGGTCGGCGTGCCACGGCCCAGGCCGGTGATCTGCCGGTTACCCGGCTGCCGGCCGCTCAAGGGCACGCCCAGCAGATGGCGCAGCAGTTCCTCGCGCAGGGCCGCTTCGCGGGGGGCGAAACCTTCCCACAACACCAGGCCGGTGGAGGTACCGCCACGCACATGGTGCACGGGGTACTCGAGCACGCCGGCGCGCAGGCGTGGGCGGAAATCGCTGGCTTGGAACACCGGGGCTGGCTCCTGCGGTTCTGAGCGGATGCTCGCCATCTTAGCCGTTCCTCTTGAACAAGGTAGCGCGCCGAGGAGCGGCCGTCATTGCAACGTCCAGGCGCTGCGCAACGCCTGCAGGGCCTGGTCGATATCCGCCTCGGGCACCGCGGCGAAGCCCAGCACCAGACCGGCACGCCGATCCGCAGGGATGGCACTGTCGGGCAACCAGTAGCCACTCAACGCCGTGAGTTCGACACCACCCTGGGCCGCCGCGGCGATCAGCGCCTGCTCGCGGGCCAGGCTGTCGCAGCGGATGCACAGGTGCAGGCCGGCGTGCACCGCCGGGATCGCCTGGCACCCCGGCACCTGCCGCGGCCAGCCGGCCAGCAGGGCATCGCGGCGGTGCCTGGCGGCGCTGCGCATGCGCCGGATGTGGCGCTGGAAATGCCCGGCGGCGATGAACTCGGCCATCACCGCCTGGGTGCCGATCTCCGAATGGCGCATGTCCAGCGCCCGGCGCCGGGCGAAGGCCTCGGCCATGCCCGCCGGCAAGACCAGGTAGCCGAGGCGCAACGCCGGAAAGGCGATCTTGCAGAAAGTGCCGACGTACAGCACGCGCTGCTGGCGATCGAGGGCGGCCAGCGGCGCCAGTGGCGTGCCGCTGTAGCGGTACTCGCCGTCGTAATCGTCCTCGATGATCCAGCCGTCATGGCGCTCGGCCCAATCGAGCAGTTCCAGGCGCCGCGCCAGGGACAGCGTCACCCCGGTGGGATACTGGTGCGAGGGCGTGACATAGACCAGCCGGCAAGCGCCCGCGCGCTCCAGCTCGGCGGTATCCAGCCCGTCGCCATCCACCGCGATGCCGCGCAGCCGCGCGCCGGCCACGGCGAAGGCATGACCGGCGGCGCGATACCCCGGATTCTCGACGGCCACCTGATCGCCCGGCCTGATCAGCAACTGGGCGCAGAGGCTGATCGCCTGCTGGGCGCCACAGGTCACCAGCACCTGCGCCGGATCGCAGTGCAGGCCACGGCTGTTGCGCAGGTAGGCGGCGATCAGCTCGCGCAACTGGACATCGCCGGCCGGCTCGCCATAGCCCAGACGCGCCGCCGAGGGTTTGCGCCAGAAGCGCGCGGACAGGCGCGCCCAGGTCTCGAAGGGAAACAGATCGAAGGCCGGCACGCCCACGCGAAAGGCCCTGGGTGCGCCATCGAGCGGCGCGGGCAGGTGGTGTTGGTCGAGCAATTGCAGGGCCGGGCTGCTGGCGCTTTGCGTCTGCGCTGCCGGGCTCGGCAGGCTCGCCGTGGCGAGCTCGGCGACATAGGTGCCGTCGCCGATACGGCCGGCCACATAGCCCTCGGCGTAGAGCTGATCCAGGGCCCGCAGCACCGTGTTGCGCGAGATGCCCAGGCGCTCGGCCAACTGCCTCCCCGCTGGCAGGCGCGTGCCGCCCGGCAGGCGTCCGTCGAGGATGCGTTCGCGCAGGGCCTGGTACAGCTGGCGAGCCAGGCCCCGGCCCGGCTCCAGGCGCAGGCCGGAGAGATCGACCGGCAAGGGTACGATCGACGCCATGAATTGGCCCCATGAAAGTCGAAGGAAATGGATCTTACAACGAACCAATGGCCTGTCTAGCATGGCGTCATCCCCATAGCAGGGCAATCGCGCCATGGCGTCATTGTGTGAAGGACACTCGATGAAAAGCGCTGGAAGCTGGAGGGCTGAACGAGAAAGCCTCCAGCCTTCCAGCGCTGTTTTCGGCTCGGGCTCCTGCTTCGCTCTACCTCCTGCATCCATGCGCCCCCCATAGTGAGACCCACCATGTATTCGCCACCCGCCTTCCGCCAGGACGATGTCGCCACACTGCAGCGCGAAATCGGCGGCTGCCGCCTCGCCACCCTGATCAGCCATGGCCCGGAGGGCCTGCAGGCCAGCCACCTGCCGCTGCTGCTGCGTACCGACCAGGGCCCGCTCGGCACCCTCTACGGCCACCTGGCCCGCGCCAATCCGCATTGGCGCGCACTGGCCGCGGGTGCGCAGGTGCTGGTGGTGTTCAACGGCCCCGAGGCTTATGTCAGCCCCTCCTGGTATGCGCAAAAGGCCGAGCACGGCAAGGTGGTGCCCACCTGGAACTACATCGCGGTGCATGCCCATGGCCGCGCCGAGGTGTTCGACGAGCCGGAGCGCCTGTTGCAGTTGCTCAGGGACCTGACCGATCACCACGAAAGCCCGCGCCCGCAACCCTGGGCGGTGGACGACGCGCCGCGCGATTACCTCGACGGCATGCTGCGCGCCATCGTCGGCTTCGCCCTGCCCATCAGCCGCCTGGAAGGCAAGTACAAGCTCAGCCAGAACCGCGCCGCGGCCGACCGCCAGGGCGTGCGAAACGGCCTCGGCAACAGCCCCGACCAGCGCGATCGCGCCCTGGCGCAACGCATGGCACCCTGAACCCATCGCCCGCAAGCGGGCTCCTACACCGACGGTGGTTTGCCCCGATCCCGTAGGAGCCGCGACCCCGCGGCGAATGATGGCCACGCCACGGACCCTGCGGGATGGCCACAACCGCATCGCGCCGGGGTCGACGCGCCTACACCGACGGTGGTTTGCCCCGATCCCGTAGGAGCCGCGACCCCGCGGCGAATGATGGCCATGCCACGGATTCTGCGGGATGGCCGCCATCGTCTCGCGCCGAGGTCGACGGTGGTTTGCCGCAATGGGCGGCGGAACAAAAACCTTCCGATCGGCATTGGCCACTTGGCGCTTTTTCTCTTTCGCACGAATCAGACTGCGGACAACTCCCGCAGTGCAGCAGTGGCCAGGGAAGTTCGAACGCGATCCGCGCCATCCGTCCTGAGCTACACAGGGGCGCCCAGCCAGGCCGACAGCAGCAACAGCAGCGCCATGATCCGATTGAAACGGGTCATGGCCCGGGCGCTGCCGAACAGCCGCGCGACGCCGCGGCCGAGCAACGCCCAGCAGCCCAGACAAGGCAGGGAGATGGCGAAGAAGATCGCCGCCAGCAGGCTGACACGCATGGCCTGGTCGGCACCAGGTCCGGCGAATACGCTGACCACCGCCAGGGCCATCATCCAGGTCTTGGGGTTGACCAGCTGCAGCGCCGCGCCGCCGAGCAGGCCGAGGCGGCGCTCGGCGGCTGCGCCGTCGTCACCAGCGTCGAGGGCGATGGGCGGGCTGCTGAAGATGCGCCAGGCCAGGTAGCTCAGCCAGGCCACGCCCAGCCAGGCCATGAGCCTCTGCAGCCGTGGATACTGCTGCAGGGATTCGCCGACACCCAGGCCGACCGCCACCACGATGCCGGCGGCACCCGCGCAGGCACCCAGCACCAGCGGCAGTGTCGCCACCAGGCCATGGCGGACGCTGCTGCTCAGTACCAGGACATTGGTCGGCCCCGGGGTGATGGAGGCGACGAAGGCGAACAAGGCGAAAGGCAGCAACTGGCTCATGCCGGTAACGCCGCATGGCGATGACGGGCCGGGGCTGGCAGGCGAAGGTTCATGAGGCGGCTCCAGTGCTGAGTGAAGCCCGGATCTTCGCCGCCCCGGCCTCAGGCGTCTGGAAGGTTTGAGCAGCGCCGCTGGTAATGGGCCGGCGTCAGGCCATAGGCACGACGGAACCAGCGACCGAGATGGCTCTGGTCGGCGAAGCCCAGCAAGGCGGCGACCTGTGCCGGCCGTTCGCCGCGCGCCAGCAGGTTCCGGGCTCTGGCCAGGCGCAGCTGCACCAGGTAGGCATGGGGCGCCAGGCCGAACGCCGCCTTGAAGGCGCGGGTCAGGCGGAAGCGATCGATGTCGCAGGCGGCGGCCAGGTCGTCCAGGCCGATGTCCTGGGCATGGTGGGCATGCAGGTAGTCCCGCGCCCGCTGCGCCACCAGGGGCAGGCGCGGATCGGGGTCCAGGCGCCGGCGCCAGTGCAGGTGGGCGCTCAGGCGCGCGAGCAGGCCATCCAGCGCGCTTTGCCGGACGATGCGCAACTCCTGCCCGTGCAAGGCCCTGAAAGCCTGGGCTACGGCCGCCAGCAACAGGGGTTCGCTGGCCAGGGTGGCGGAAAAACCCGGCAGGCAATCGGCGGGTACCGCCTCGAACAGGGCGCGCATTTCCCGCTCGATCCACTGGGCATCCAGGTACAGCATGGAATAGGTGAAGCCTTCGGTCGCCGGGGCATGGCCGTCGTGCAGCTCACCGGGCTCGAGGAGGAACACCTGCCCCGGCAGGCTGCTGTGCAGCACCTTGCGGCAGTGGAACTGCTGCACGCCCTGCTCGGTAAAACCGACCAGGTAGGCGTCGTGCCAATGGGGATCGTAGGCATGTCCGCGAAAGTGCGCGCGGATGGTTTCGATCCCGGTTTCGTCGTCCTGGGCCAGGTCGACCCAACTACCAGCGCCCATAGCTGCTCCAGCCCGTGTCTGTGCCGATCGCCATGTTAGCCGCTCGCCCCCCGCGTTTCTGGAAGCTTTGTGCAGCACCTGGCGCTGTCATCGGGCGCGCGCCATGCAACGCTGGTGGCGGCTGTCGACCCGCTCGGCGAACCAGGCGGTGGTCAGGCGCCGGGTGATCTTCGGGCTCTCCAGCACGATGCCCGGCAGTATCGCCCGTGGCAGCGCCTTGCCCTCGGCGCTTTGCGCCAGCGCGAATACCCGCTCGTACAGCCGGCTCGATTCGAACGCCAGGCTGTCGCCCTGCTCCAGCGCCCGGCGAATCGCCCGCTCGCTCATGTCCAGGCGCTTGCCCAGCGAACGCACGGCCAGTTCGGTGGCGCCGGCCTTGTGGCTGCCGTGGATGATCAGGTCGCCGTCCAGCGCCAGGGGGATGCCGGAGGCACTGCTCACCGCGCTCTGGAAGGCCGCATTGCGGCTGGCGTACCAGCCGGCGTTGAAATCGGCGAAACGGTAGATCGGCGCCGGGTAGTTGGCCGGGTAGCCCAGCAGGTGGGCGATGCCGAAGTACATGCCGCCACGGCGGCTGAACACCTCCTGGCGGATCGAACCCTCGACGGGGTACGGGTAGCCGTCGGCCCGGCTCTGGGCGAAGGCGATGCTGACCTGCATCGGCCCGCCGGTACGCACCGGATTGAGGGTGCCGAACAGCTGCCGTCCAAGGGGCACCATCGAGCTGAAATCGTCGAAGATGGCACTCAGTTGCTTCTCCGTGCGCACGCTGTCGAGGCGCTGCTGATAGGTCTTGCCGGTGGGCGACTCGATACGCAGCGCGGCATTGACCAGGAACCCGGGGATGTACAGGCTGGCGGCGCGGCGGTCGATCTCCTGGCGCGCGATGCGCGCCAGGCCCGGCACCGCCGGGTCGGCCTGGAAGGTCGACTCCTGCTCGGTCACCGCCAGTACGGCGCAGATGTTCTCGGTGCTGGGGGCAATGTCCTGGGCCGCGAAGGCGGCATAGATATCGGCCGCCCAGCCCTCGCGGTCGGGCGTCTGTGCCGGCAACAGCCTGTGGATCTGCGCGCGTACCTCGGCGGGACGCGGTGCCGGCACCTCGGGCGTGCGGCTGGCACAAGCGGTCAACAACAGCAGTAGCGGCCACACCGCGAACGGTGCGCCGACGGACGACGACTTCAGCACGCATACCCCCTGACAACACGAATCGAACGGCACGGTAGCCCAGTGTCGCGGTTCCATGCTCACCGCCTATCGGTTACCAGGCGTTGATGGCCGTCGCCCGCACTGGCAGCCGGCGGCGAAAAAGCATGGCGAACCACTGCAGCCGCGATGCGGTCTACCCAGAGTGCGCTGGCGTATCGACATGCCGGCGAACCCGGAGCAAGCCCCTATTCAAGGATCGACATAATGACAAGGAGATCCACCGATGGTTACGCACTACAAGGTTGATGGCCACCTGGCCTGCGGCACCCATGGCGAGCATCTCGCATCGAGTAAGGAACTGGCACGTGTGAAGTGCCGCAACTGCCGCAATACCGATGCCTTCAAACAGGCCCGCCGCGATACGCGCAACGCCGCCCGCCGCGCAGCACGCAAGGCCAGGAGCGGCGAGACCCGCAGCGACTGGCGCGGTGCCTGGCAACAGCACCTGAGCGAGTTGCCGGGCCGCAACCGCCTGCCGCGCGGCTTCGCCGGACAGCCCTACGTCTGAACGCCGAAACGGGCCCCTGGCCGACAGCGCCAAGGGCCCGCTCAGAGCTGCTCGGGCTTGAGGATCAGGGTCGCCAACGGCGGCAGATCCAGCACCAGCGAGCACGGCTGGCCGTGGCTCACCTGCTGCTCGGTACGGGCCTCGACCAGGGTGCCGGCATTGGAGCCGGCATAGCGTTCGGCATCGCTGTTGAGCAGCACTTCCCAGAGCCCTTGCAACGGCACGCCGATACGATAGCCAGGGCGCGGCTGTGGCGTGAAGTTGTGCACCACCAGTAGCGGCGCGCCGCTTTCGCCCTCGCGCAGCCAGGCGTACACGCTGTTGCCGCTGTCGTCGCCGATCAGCCACTGGAAGCCCTCGGCCTGGCCGTCGAGCTGATGCAGCGCCGGCTCATGGCGATACAGCGCGTTGATATCGCTAACTAGGCGCTGCACGCCCTGATGCTCACCGTAGCGCAGCAGGTACCAGTCCAGCTCGTGGTCGTGGTTCCATTCGCGCCACTGACCGAATTCGCAGCCCATGAACAGCAGCTTCTTGCCCGGGTGGCTCCACATGAAGCTCAGGTACAGGCGCAGGTTGGCGAACTTCTGCCAGCGATCGCCGGGCATCTTGTCCAGCAGCGAACGCTTGCCATGCACCACCTCGTCGTGGGAGATCGGCAGGATGAAATGCTCGGAGAACGCGTAGAGCAGGCCGAAGGTCAACTGGTGATGGTGATGCTGGCGGTGCAGCGGATCCTCGCTGGCGTACTTGAGGCTGTCGTGCATCCAGCCCATGTTCCATTTGTAGGCGAACCCCAGCCCGCCCTCGCGGGTCGGCCGGCTGACGCCGGGCCAGGCCGTGGATTCCTCGGCGATCACCAGGGCGCCGGGCACCTCCTGGGCCACCACATCGTTGAGATGGCGCAGGAAATCGATGCTCTCCAGGTTCTCGCGGCCGCCATGGCGGTTGGGAATCCATTCGCCGTCCTTGCGCGAATAATCGCGGTAGAGCATCGACGCCACCGCATCCACGCGCAGGCCGTCGATGTGGTAGGCGCGCAGCCAGTGCAGCGCCGAGGCCAGCATGAAGCCATGCACCTCGGTGCGCCCGAGGTTGTAGATATAGGTTTCCCAGTCCTGGTGGAAGCCTTCGAAGGGATGCGCATATTCGTACAGGGCGGTGCCGTCGAACTTCCCCAGGCCATGGGCATCGGTGGGAAAGTGCGCCGGCACCCAGTCGAGAATCACCCCGATGCCGGCCTGATGGCAGGCATCGACGAAGGCGGCGAAATCGGCGGGGCAGCCATGCCGGGCCGTGGGCGCGAACTGGCTCAGCGGCTGATAGCCCCAGGAACCGCCGAAGGGGTGTTCCATGACCGGCAGCAGCTCGATGTGGCTGAAGCCCAGTTGCTGCACGTAGGGAATCAGCTGTTCGGCCAGCTCGCGCCAGCTCAGGCAGCGGCCCTCCTCGTCCTCCCCCTCGCCCCCCTCGCGGCGCCAGGAGCCGGCGTGCACCTCGTAGATCGACAGCGGCGCGGTGTGCGCCTGGTGCCCCTGGCGATGCTGCATCCAGTCGTCGTCGTGCCAGGCGAAGTCCAGCGGCGCCGAGACCACCGAACCGGTGGCCGGCGGCAGCTCGGTGGCCAGCGCCAGCGGATCGGCCTTGAGCGGCAGCAGGCCGTCACGGCCGAGGATTTCGTACTTGTACACCTCGCCGGCGCGCAGCCGCGGGATGAACAGCTCCCACACGCCGCTGGGCTGGCGCTGGCGCATCGGGTGGCGGCGTCCGTCCCAGCCATTGAAATTGCCGACCACCGACACGCGCCGGGCATTCGGCGCCCAGACCGCGAAGCGCACGCCTTCGATGCCCTCGCAGCGGGTCACCTGGGCGCCGAAGCTCTTGCCCAGTTCGCGGTGATTGCCCTCGGCGAACAGGTACAGGTCCATCTCGCCGAGCAGCGGGCCGAAGGCATAGGGGTCCTCGCTCTCCTGCATGCCCGAGCCCCAGTGGATGCGATAGCGATAAGGCAACGGCTGCTCGACCCGGATGCTGAACAGGCCCGGCACGCTGGACTGCTCCAGGGTCCCACGGACCTCGCCGCTGACCGCATCGATCAGTTCGACGCCCAGGGCGCCGGGCAGGTAGGCGCGGATGGTCACGCCGCGGGCCTGCACATGCGGGCCCAGCAGCGAAAAAGGATCGCCGTGCTCGGCCCGCACCAGGGCTTCGATGGCGGCGCGATCGGCACCGGCCACCTGGCGTTCGGTTTCTTCGTCCTTCATCGTTTGTTGCTCCCCAGCAGATGCTTGGTCAGCTCTATCAAGCCTTGTACCGGAACGTCCAGCCAATCGGGTCGATAGCGCGCTTCGTAGAGAATTTCGTAGGCGGCCTTCTCGATGCAGAACAGCGCCAGGGCGGCCACCTCGCCTTCGCGCTCGTGCCAGGCATGGGGCAGATCGGCGGCGGCCAGGCGGTAGGCCTCGTTGAACGCCGTGCGCGCCTGGCTGCGATAGGCCGCGCAGATACGCTGGCGGGCCTGCTCGGCCGTGGCCGACACATCCGCGCTCTGGGCGCTGCGCATGGCCATGGCCGCGGCATAGTCGAAGGAGCGCAGCATGCCGGCGACATCCTTCAACGGACTGTAGCGGGCACGCCGCTCGTCCAGGCTGCGCACCGGCTCGCCCTCGAAGTCGATCAGGTAGGCATCGCCCTGCACCACCAGCACCTGGCCCAGGTGCAGGTCGCCATGCACCCGCATGCGGATGCCCCCGGCCGAACGCCTGGCCAGGCTGTCGACCAGTTGCAGAATATCGTCATGGCGGGTGGCCAGCCAGTCGGCCTGGTTGGCCGCCTCGCCCGGCAGGTGGCCGCGCCCGGCCGCCACCACCTGCAGCGCTTCGCGCACCTGCTCGGCGATACTCCGCGACCAGTCGGCGACATCCGCCTCGCCGGTTTCGCGGTAACCGAAATCTGGGTTGTCGCTGGCCTG
Source organism: Phytopseudomonas dryadis (assembly GCF_004327355.1). Classification (GTDB taxonomy): domain Bacteria; phylum Pseudomonadota; class Gammaproteobacteria; order Pseudomonadales; family Pseudomonadaceae; genus Aquipseudomonas; species Aquipseudomonas dryadis. Next base: position 56,595 of record NZ_QJUM01000030.1, on the reverse strand, counting down.
CCCCAGGGCCATGTGCATCTCGCCCAGGCGCCGGCCGAGCAGCCCGGCGAAGGCCTCCAGTTCGCCCAGCGCGGTGTACTGGTTCTCCTGTTGCGACAGACCGCCGGAGACTTCATCGCGGATGGCCCGCTCCAGGTTGTTCTGCGTCCACTGCCAGGCGTCGCCCTGGTTGCTCAGGTAGCCCTGCACGATCATCAGGGTGTGCGGCACGCCCTGCTCGTCGACCCGGCGCACCTCGCCCAGCAGCGGGGCGATGTGCTGGAAGCCCACGGCCGTCAGGTAGCCACCGACCTCGCTCTCCGGGTGAATGCCGGGCAGCACGCGGCGCACCAGCTTGAGCACCGCCTGCTCGCCGATGATGGCCGAGCTGTTGGACTGCTCGGCGGAAATCAGTTGCACCTCCTGCTCGTGCAGATCGCCGAGCGCCTCCAGCTGCGCGCCGGGCACGAACTGGATCTCGCTGCCCTGCCAGGCCAGCACGCTGCGCTCGCGCAGGTTGCGCAGCACGTGGCGGGCGAACGCGGTCAGGGTGAAGGCATCGGTCAGCAGGCCGACCTGGCGGCCACGGCGCAGGCGCGCCAGGGCCAGCTGCTGCGGGACGCTGCTGCCGGCATCGTGTTCGCCGACATAACCGAGCGGCACCTGATAATGCTCGACGCCACCCTCGCGGCTGACCTCGACCTCGCTGAGCACGCAGAACTCCTCGGCGTTGCCGAAGGGAATGGCGTACAGCAGGCGCACATCGCGCAGGTCGTCACGCTGGCCGGAGAACCAGCGGCGCTTGGGCAGATAGGCCGGCAGCGACTCCTGCTCCAGGGTCGCCCGCGCCGGCATCTGCAACAGTTCGAGCAGATCGTGCTTGATCACCAGGGTCGGCAACTCCGGCATGCGCTCGACCGGCTGGACGTGCCAGGCGGGCATCTGCGCCTCGTCGGCGAGCATGAACCAGTAGAAGCCGTAGGGTGGCAGGGTCAGCAGGTAATTGAGCTGGCCGATGGGCGGAAACGACGAGCCGCCGACCATTTCCACCGGCACCTTGCCATCGAAGGCCGACAGTTCCAGCTCCACCGCCTGCGCCGCGCGGGACAGGTTGGCCACGCACAGGATCAGCTCCTGGCGACCGTCGGCGAGCTGGAACTCGCGCAGGTAAGCCAGCACCCGGCGGTTGGCCGGAGTGAGCATCCTCAGGGCGCCGCGACCGAAGGCCTGGTGCTGCTTGCGGATGCTCAGCATGCGCCGGGTCCAGTTGAGCAACGAGTGCGGATCGCGCGACTGGGTCTCGACGTTGATGCTCTGGTAACCGTACAGCGGGTCCATGATCGGCGGCAGCACCAGGCTGGCCGGGTCGGCCCGGGAAAAGCCGCCATTGCGATCCGGCGACCATTGCATGGGGGTGCGCACGCCGTCGCGGTCGCCGAGAAAGATGTTGTCGCCCATGCCGATCTCGTCGCCGTAGTACAGCGTCGGGGTACCGGGCATCGACAGCAGCAGGCTGTTGAGCAGCTCGATGCGCCGCCGATCGCGCTCCACCAGCGGCGCCAGGCGACGGCGGATACCGAGGTTGATGCGCGCGCGGCGATCGGCGGCGTAGTAGTTCCACAGGTAGTCGCGCTCGTGGTCGGTGACCATCTCCAGGGTCAGCTCATCGTGATTGCGCAGGAAGATGGCCCACTGGCAGTTGTCCGGAATGTCCGGGGTCTGGCGCAGGATGTCGGTGATCGGGAAGCGGTCTTCCTGGGCGATGGCCATGTACATGCGCGGCATCAGCGGGAAATGGAAGGCCATGTGGCATTCGTCGCCCGGCCCGCCCTCCTGGCCGCCGAAATACAACTGCGTGTCTTCGGGCCACTGGTTGGCTTCGGCCAGCAACATGCGATCCGGGTATTTGGCGTCCAGCTCGGCGCGAATCTTCTTCAGCACCTCGTGGGTTTCCGGCAGGTTCTCGTTGTTGCTGCCGTCGCGCTCGATCAGGTAGGGGATGGCATCCAGGCGCAGGCCGTCGACGCCCATGTCCAGCCAGAAGCGCATCACCGCCAGCACTTCCTTGAGCACCTGGGGGTTGTCGAAATTGAGGTCCGGCTGGTGCGAATAGAAGCGGTGCCAGTAGTACTGCCCGGCCAGCGGATCCCAAGTCCAGTTGGACTTCTCGGTATCGAGGAAGATGATCCGCGTGCCGTCGTACTTCTGGTCGCTGTCCGACCACACGTAGAAATCGCGCGCCCTGGAACCGGGCTTGGCGGCACGGGCCCGCTGGAACCAGGGATGCTGGTCGGAGGTGTGGTTGATCACCAGTTCGGTGATCACCCGCAGGCCACGTTTGTGCGCCTCGCCGATGAAACGCCGGGCGTCGGCCATGTTGCCGTAGTCGGGGTGCACGCCGCGGTACTCGGCGATGTCGTAGCCATCGTCGCGCCGTGGCGACGGATAGAACGGCAACAGCCACAGGGTGTTGACGCCCAGGTCGGCGATGTAGTCGAGCTTGTCGATCAGGCCGGCGAAATCGCCGATGCCGTCGTTGTTGGCATCGAAGAAGGATTTCACGTGCACCTGGTAGATGATCGCGTCCTTGTACCACTGTGGATCGTTGAGAAACGCGGCGGGCCGGGTTTTCCTTGCCATTGGGTATGACCTCTCAGCTCGCCGTGCGAATGCGCCAGATACCGAAGGGCTGATGCCAGGGTTCGATGCGCATCCATTGAGTCTTGCCATGCCACTGCCAGGTGTGGCCGTTCATCAGATCCTCGCCCTGGGTGATGGCGTCGTCCTCCAGCCCCAGCTCCCACAGAGGCAACTCGAAGTGCGCCTCCTGAGCGTTGTGCGGATCGAGGCTGATGGCCACCAGGATGAAGTTGTCGCGATCGGCGGTGCGCTTGCCGAAGTACAGGATGTTGTCGTTCCAGCAGTTGTACGCCTGGAACCCCAGGTGCGTCTGCAGCGCGGGATTGAGCCGGCGGATGCGGTTCAACTGGGCGATCTCGGCGACGATGTTGCCCGACGCCTGGTAGTCGCGCGGGCGGATTTCGTATTTCTCCGAATCCAGGTACTCCTCCTTGCCCGGCACCGGCAGCGCCTCGCAGATCTCGAAGCCGGAATACATGCCCCACAGGCCCGAGCCCATGGTGGCCAGCGCCGCGCGGATGAGGAAACCGGCGCGGCCGTTGTGCTGCAGGAAGAAGGGATTGATGTCCGGCGTGTTGACGAAGAAGTTCGGCCGGTAGCAGTCGCGCCAGGGCGCCTGGTTGAGCTCGGTGAGGTAGCTCTGCAGCTCGGCCTTGGTGTTGCGCCAGGTGAAATAGGTGTAGCTCTGGGTGAAGCCCAGTTTGCCCAGGCGCGCCATCATCGCCGGGCGGGTGAAAGCCTCGGCGAAGAACATCGTCTGGGGGTAGCGCTTGCGGATATCGGCGATCAGCCACTCCCAGAAGGGCAATGGCTTGGTGTGGGGGTTGTCGACGCGGAACTGGTAGACGCCCAGTTCGACCCAGCCGAGCACCACGTCGCGCAGCGCCAGCCACAGGTCGGGCACGGCGTCCTCGGCGTAGAAATCGACGTTGACGATATCCTCGTACTTCTTCGGTGGATTCTCCGCATGGCGGATGCTGCCATCCAGGCGCCAGCTGAACCAGCCGGGATGCTGCTCGAGCCAGGGATGATCGGGCGAACACTGGATGGCGAAATCCAGGGCGATTTCCAGGTCGTGCTCGCGGGCGGCCTCGACCAGGGCGATGAAATCCTCGCGGTTGCCGAGTTGCGGATGAATGGCCTCGTGCCCACCCTCGGCGCTGCCGATGGCGTACGGGCTGCCGGGATCGTCCGGGCCGGCCTTCAGCGAGTTGTTGCGGCCCTTGCGATGGGTGCTGCCGATGGGATGAATCGGCGGGAAATACAGCACATCGAAGCCCATGGCCTGGATGTCCGGCAGCCGTCCGATCACGTCGCGCAGGGTACCGTGACGCTGCGGATCGTCGGTGACCGAGCGCGGGAACAGCTCGTACCAACTGGCGAAGCGCGCCAGGGGGCGCTCCACATCCAGGGGGTAGGCGGCGCTGCGGGTACGGTGCGGATGCCCCTCGCAGCGCCCCACCGCGGCCTGGGTTTCCGGCGCCAGCAGCAGCGCCACCCGCTCGTCGATGCTCTGGGTGTCGAGCAAGGCGTCGATCAGCGCCTGCATCGTCAGTTGCAGCTCACCTTGGGCACGCGCGGCGGCCTGGCGCAACAACTGCTCGCCCTCCTGCAACTCGAGGTCGATGGGCACGCCGGCACCGAATTTTTTCGTCAGTTCGTAGCAATAGCTGGCGTACACATCCCACCAGGCCTCGATGAGAAACTCCACCCGGGCGACGCGCTGCGGGATGAAGGAGGCCTGCCAGCGATCATTGCCGAGAAAACTCAGTGGCGCGCGCTGCCAGTCCTGCGCCCCGACCTCGCGCCAAAGCACGTCGCCAGCCAGTTTGTCGTGGCCGTCGGCGAAGATCACCGCGCTGACCGTCACGGCGTCGCCGGCAATGGCCTTGGCCGCGAAACGGCCCTGCTCCACCTGCGGCTCGACGGCCTCGATGGCCAGCCGCGGCAGCTCGAGGGCCTGCTGCACGGACAGCTCGGCAGAGGACAAGGCGGACGGTTGTTGCAGATAGGGAGACGACATCGAAACGGGCTCCTCACGCCTTGCAGACGCATAAGCTGTTCATCGCACGGCCACTGCCGCACGACCCTACGCGGGGTGGCACGCGCCGTATCCACGGCGCGCATCCAGGCCGTGGGCAGGTCTATTTCCGAACTCGCGAGCGGCGGCAAAGTTCAGAGTTTCCGCGCCGATAAAAGCGCCTGCGGCAGGCAAGCGGTCTAATCCGCGGGGGCCTTCTTCGACGCAGCGCTGGCGCGCGGCAAACAGGTAGTAGATGGGACCAACCATGTAGCTGCCAACCCATCGATTACCGATGGGTTACCACCCATCCTACGACTGTAGGAGCCGCGCCTCCGCGGCGAATCGTGGCCATACCACGGATTTTGCGTGATGGCCGCCATCGCATCGCGCCGGGATCGGCGCTCCTACGCGGAGAGTGGGCTTGCCGCTTTTCCGTAGGAGCCGCGACCCCGCGGCGAATCGTGGCCATACCACGGATTTTGCGTGCTGGCCGCAATCGCATCGCGCCGGGGTCGGCGCTCCTACACGATCGGTGGTTTGCCGCGATCCCGTAGGAGCCGCGACCCCGCGGCGAATGGTGGCCCCGCCACGGATTTTGCGTGATGGCCGCTATCGCATCGCGCCGGGGTCGACGCTCCTGCGCGGAGAGTGGGTTTGCCGCTTTTCCGTAGGAGCCGCGACCTCGCGGCGAATCGTGGCCATACCGTGATTTTGCAGCCTCCCGTCAGGGCGCCTCGGCGCCGAGCTTCCGCCACAGCTCCCGGCTGATGCGCTGGCGGTTGGCATACCCCGTCCAGGGGTCGGACGGCAGTCGCTCGAGCCGCTCCAGCAGGTTGCCGACATGCCAGTGCGCCGGGCCGGGCAAGGCTTGCAACTCGTCGCGACGGATCGGCACGGACACCGGCAGGCCCGGCCGCGCGCGTACCGAATAGGCGGCCACGGTGCTGGCGCCACGCTGGTTGCGCAGGTAGTCCAGATAGATCTTGCCGACCCGGTTCTTCGGCCCCATACGGGCGCTGAAACGCTCCGGCAACTCATGGGCCATGAAGGCGGAAATGGCCTTGGCGAAGGCCTTCACCGTCTCCCAGTCGGCATGCCGGGCCAGCGGCACGATCAGGTGCATGCCCTTGCCGCCACTGGTTTTCAGATAGCTGTCCAAGCCCAGTTCGTCGAGCACCGACAGGCACAACTGGGTGGCCTCGACGACGCTGCGCCAGGGCAGCGCCGGATCCGGGTCGAGATCGAGATCGAGCACCAGCCGATCCGGTTGTTCGATACGCGGCAAGGTGGCGCTCCAGGTGTGCAGTTCGACGGTGCCCATCTGCACCACCCCCACCAGGGCCGCCAGGTTGTCGATCTCCAGCAGGGGCGCATGGCCGGGGTCCAGGGCTGCATCCAGCTGTTTGATATGGGGGATGCTCGACTGGCCGGCGTGTTTCTGGAAGAACTGCTCGGCGCCCACGCCTTCCGGCGCACGCAGCAGCGAGACCGGGCGCTTGCGCAGGTGCGGCAGCAGCCACTCGGCGATGCCGGCGTAGAACCGCGCCAGCTCCACCTTGCAGGTGCCGCTGTCGGCGTCGATGACCCGCTGCGGATGGCTGATGGAAACGCCCGCGAGCGTATCGCGCGCAGCGCTTTTGCGACTCGGCGGCGGCGCCTTGTCCAGCTCGCCGGCTGCCCGTGGCCGCTCGCGCACGATCTGCGCCGCCGGCTTGTCGCTGCGCAAGGCGATGAACGACGCCTGGCGCACCAGGCCGTCGCGTGTCCAGCCGGCGAACGTCACCTCGGCGACCAGTTCGCCGTCGACCCAGTGCACCGCGCGCGCCTGGGCCGAGCTCAGCGGCTCGTGCAGGGGCGTGTCCTTGCGCTCCAGCGCCGTCATGCGCTGGCGCAACTGGCGCAATACGGCCTCGCTGAAGCCCGTGCCGACCCGGCCGGCATAGCGCAGCCCGCCGGCTTCGTTGACCGCCAGCAACAAGGCGCCGAAACCGCTGCGGCTGCCTTGTGGCCGGGTATAACCGACGATCACGAACTCCTGGCGCTGCCGGCATTTGAGCTTGATCCAGTCCGGGCTGCGCCGGGAGACGTAGCGGCTGCCCAGGCGCTTGCCGATCACCCCTTCCAGCCCCAGGGCGCAGGCGCTCTGCAGCACATCCCCATGGGCGGCGTCGAAGGCTGCGGAAAAGCGCAGCACGCCCTGCCCTGCGCTGAGCCGCTTGCCCAGCGCCGCCCGCCGCTGTTCCACCGGCAGCTCGCGCTGATCCCGGCCATCGAGAAACGGGGCATCGAACAGGTAATAGAGAATGTCATCGCTGCGCTGCTCATCGAAGGCGCCCTGCAAACGCTGGAAGTCGGGCAGCCCCTCGGCATCGAGCACCACCACCTCGCCATCCAGCCAGCTGTCGCCCAGGCCCAGTGCGGCCAGGGCCTCGGCCTGGCGCTGCAGGCGCTGGGTCCAGTCATGGCCATTGCGACTGTACAGGCGTACCTCGCCAGCGCGAATACGGGCCATGATGCGGTAACCGTCGAACTTGATCTCGTACGCCCAGTCGCCCGACGGTGGCTCGCTGACCAGTGTGGCCAATTGCGGCGAGAGCAGTTCGGGCAGCTCATCGGAACGCCTGGCCCGCTTGCTGGTGGCCTTGGCCGCGACGGCGCGTGGCTGATTGGCCGGCTTCTGCATGCCGCCGACCAGCGCACCGCTGATCACACTGGCCGGCAACGCGCTGACGATGTCGTACTCGTCGGCGGGCCGCGCCACTTCGTCCTGCTCCTTGATCAGCAGCCACTGCTGCTTGTCACCGCTGCCGCGCAAGCGTGTGCGCACCAGCGCCCAGTCGCCAGTGAGCTTCTCGCCGACCAGGGTGAATTTCAGCTTGCCCGCCTGATAGGCCGCGACGGGATCGCCCCGGGGCTGCCAGATCCCCTGGTCCCAGACGATCACATCGCCCGCTCCATAGCTGCCCTGGGGAATGCTGCCTTCGAAGCCGGCGTAATCCAGCGGATGATCCTCGACATGCACCGCCAGGCGTTTCTGGCTGGGGTCCAGGCTCGGCCCCTTGGGCACCGCCCAGCTCTTCAAGGTGCCATCGAGCTCCAGGCGGAAGTCGTAATGCAGGTTGCGCGCATCGTGCTTCTGCACCACGAAGCGCAGCGCGCCCTGGGCCGGCCTGGCCTTGCCGCGCCGGGTTGGCGCGCGGGGCTCGTCGGTGAGTTCGAAATTGCGCTTGCGGTTGTAGTCGCTCACTGGCTTGGCCACGGTCGATCACCTCGCCTCGATCACTTGCTGGAACGCTTGCGCGCCGGCTTGGATGGGTTGCCACCGAGGCTGCGCTTGAGCAGCTCGGTGAGGTCGATGACATCGGCGCCCTTGCGGCTGTCCTGCCGTTCATCGCGTTCGATGTCTTCGATCTTGCCGGCCTTGGCCTTCTTCTCGACCAGTTGCATGATCTTGTCGCGGAAAGTGTCGCGGTAGGTCTCGGGCTGCCAGTCGACATCCATGTCCCGTACCAGGCGCTTGGCCATGTCGCGCTCGCTCTTGCTCAGCGTGGCGTCGGTCACCGCCTCGTCCAGTTGCAGCGTGTCCAGGCCGCGCACTTCGTCCGGCCAACGCAGCATGACCAGCACCAGGGCCGGCTCCAGCACCATGAGCGCGGCCAGGTGCTGCCTGGTGTGCAGCACCACATGGGCCAGGGCCACCTTGCCGGTGTCGCTCAGGGTCTGGCGCAGCAAGGCGTAGACCTTCTCGCCACGCTTGTCGGGCGCCAGGTAGTAGGGGGTATCGATGTGCTGCAGGGGAATGGCGGCGGCGTCGAGAAAGCCGAAGATATCGATGGTCTGCGTGGACCTGGGATGAGCGGCACGGATCTCCTCCTCGCTGAGGATCACATAACGGCCCTTCTCCACCTGCACGCCCTTGACGATATGCGCCTTGTCGACTTCCTTGCCGCTGTTCTTGTTGATGCGCTTGTAACCCACCGGCTCCATGCTGCGCGCATCCAGCCAGTCGAAATCCACCCCTTGCGACGTCGTCGCCGACACCAGGGCCACGGGGATATGCACCAGACCGAAACTGATCGCCCCCTTCCAGATTGCTCTAGCCATGTCAGTCCCCGTCATCGACTCGTTAACGGACGACTGGGCGGGAAAAGGAAAAGTTTCAGTGATCCGCCCGCCAGCAGGTTCGGCGGGCGCGCTACAGTGTCACGCCGTCACGGTAGATGACGCTGCCCTCGACGGTGATGTCGCGGATCTCGCGCAGCATGTTGTCGGCCGCCGTTTCCGCCTCGCTCTCGCAGATGCAGCCGGGCGCTATCACCCAGAGCATCTGCACGCCGGCGCCGGCGCACTTGGGCTGGTACTCGATCAGGCCGACGTACTGCTGGCCATCTTTCATCGCGTCCGTCCAAGCGATGCATCCCTTGAAGTTTCTGAACATGACGAACTCCACTTCTTTTCCGAGCCTGATTCGTTCGAGTCCGCTTGGCGACAGGCGTTCCCCCTGGTTTCACCTGGAGCGTTTCTCCAGCCAGGTGATGAAGTGCGGCACGGTGTTGAAGACGAACAGCGCCAGCAGGGTGACCAGGACCGCAGTGGCCTCCCGCCCCATACCGACGGTGATGCCGATGGCCGCGGTCAGCCAGATACCGGCGGCGGTGGTCAGGCCCTTGACCTCGGCCTGGGAATCGCCCTTCTTGATGATGGTGCCGGCGCAGAGGAAACCGATCCCCGCCACCAGGCCCTGGATCACCCGGCTCATGGCGTCATGCTCCGCGCCCATCTGCGCCGGCACCAGCACGAACAGCGCCGAACCCATGGCCACCAGCATGTGGGTGCGGATACCGGCCGCCTTGCCATGGGTTTCCCGCTCCAGGCCCAGCAGACCGCCGAGCAGCGCGGCCAGCAACAGGCGCAGCGTTACCTGGGTGAACTGCTCGGGGTTGTCCAGATCGGAGAATTCGGCGGCCAGGGTGGCCGCCACCGCATCCCAGAAACTCACGACGGCGCTCCCAGCGGGCCAGCGCCCTGCCGCACCCGAACAGCGCAGCGCCCCTTCTCGTCCAGCACCTGCGACCGGCAGTGGTGACTCCGCCAGTTCCTGAAACCGCCCATGACCACCTCCCAAACGCTCCCTTGAGCACCTGACTATCGACTGCCGCCGGGCACAGAGGTTTGCTCTATTTCACGCCGAACGGCCAGCAAACAACCTGAACCAAGCGTCTCGGCAGCCGGTCTGGATAGAGTAAGTGGCGGCCCACGATGACCCCATTCGAGAGAAGCGCCTGGCAGCGCCTCGCACGAATGCCATGACCGGGCCACGACAGCGCTGCGAACGGCGGCGCTGGCTGTCCGGGAGCAGGCAACACAGAGGTAGGCCATGTCGAAGAATCATTTTTTTGTCGTCAGCTACAGGCTTGGAAAACACAGCCGTTCCACCGAGGTGCAGGCCGAGGCGCCGGCGCTGACGCCCGAGCAGGCGCGCTATCACATCGAATCGCTGCATAGCGATGCGTTGCCCAGCGACATCACCGATATCCAGGTGCAACCGCTGGGCAAGGCGACCAGCCAGGAGCCGGGCCAGGCCCGGCAGACGTGAGCAGATGCAGATGAACAGTATCCACAAGGTTGCCCTCTACGGTGCGCCATGCAGCCTGGCCAACGCCCTGCTGGCCGAGACCCTGAGCCGGCAGTTGAACGCCACGGCCATCGTCGATGAGCTGAACGCCATCGCCGCCAGCCCCGGGCTCAGTACCCGCAACGGCACGCCCTTCGAGGCCGACAGCGTGGGCCGCAGCGTGGCCGGAATGGACGCGGTCATCGCCGTGCTGAGCAGCCCCCACCTCGCCGACGGCAACGAGGCCGCCGGTTTCAGCCGTATCTACGACAGCACCATCGCCCTGCTCGACGGCCTGGCCGTGGCCGGTGTCGAACGCCTGCTGCTGATTGCCGACCATGCCTGGCTGCAGGACGATCGGGCGTTGCCGGCAGAGCGCGTCGAGCACCTGCAGCACAGCCTGTTCAAATCGCCGATTGCCTGGACGCTGGTGGATACACCGAGGCAGATCGGCCCCTGGCTCACCCTGGAGGATTGTCTGCACCCCGCGCACAGCGTCCAGCGCGACACGGTCATCGCCCTGCAACCTTTCGCCAGCAGCGTGATGGACGAGTGCCTGCAAGGGACGAACGTTCACCAACGCCTGCACATCGAGACGTCCGCCGAACGCCGACTGCGCGCCGAGGAGGCCTTATGAACCCGGAAAGCTACATCCTGCTGATGATCTCGGGCTGGCTGCTGCTGTCAGCCGCGCTGCTGTGGGCCATGCTGCGCCTGGTGCACCGGCACCAGCTCGAAGCGCAACTGGCCGCCCAGGAGCAGAACCGCCATCAACCGCAGACGGCCAGCGCGCGGCGCAAGCAGCATGCCCCACGCCGGGCCCGGGTACGCGAGCGCGTGTACCGGCACCTGCCCCAGCAGCACGCGCACTGAAACGACGCCACGAACGCCCGCGCAACGACGGCTGCACGCGCAGCCACATTCCCAACTCCCAACTGTCCCTATCCTGACGAAGGCAGCCGCGCAAAGCGCAAACGCTTCGCGCGGGCTGCCGATGGGCTCACTTCTCGATACCGGGCACCTTCCAGATATCGCTGGCGTACTCGCGAATCGTGCGATCGGAGGAGAACCACCCCGTCCGGGCCGTGTTCAGCACCGCCGAGTGCCACCAGCGATCCGGCGTACGCCACAGTGCGTCGACCTGGCGCTGGGCATCCCAGTAGGCCTGGAAATCGGCACAGACCAGAAAGCGGTCATGGGCGATCAGGCCATCGATCAGCCCGGCATAACGATTCGGATCATCCGGCGAGAAGATGCCCGAGCGAATCGCCTCCATGGCGCCGGCCAGGCGCTCCGACGCCGCGATTTCCGCCGCCATGCCCAGGTCCCGACGCGAGCGGGTCGCCACTTGCTGGGCGGTCATGCCGAAGATGAACATGTGTTCGCGACCGATCTGCTCGGACATCTCCACATTGGCGCCATCCAGGGTGCCGATGGTCAGCGCGCCGTTGAGGGCGAACTTCATGTTGCTGGTGCCCGACGCCTCGAGCCCGGCGGTGGAGATCTGCTCGGACAGGTCGGCGGCCGGGATGATGACTTCCGCCAGGCTGACGTTGTAATTGGGGATGAACACCACCTTGAGCAGGCCACGCAGCGTCGGGTCGACGTTGATGGTGCGGCTGATGTCGTTGGCCAGCTTGATGATCAGCTTGGCCTGGTGATAGCTGGCGGCGGCCTTGCCGGCGAAGATCTTCACCCGCGGCGCCCAGTCGGTGGTCGGGTCGTTGCGCATCGCCTGGTACAGCGCCACGGTGTGCAGCAGGTTGAGCAACTGGCGCTTGTATTCGTGGATGCGCTTGACCTGCACGTCGAAAATCGCCTGGGTATCCAGGCTGATGCCCATGCGCTCCTGCACCAGCGCCGCCAGCGCGCGCTTGTTGTGCTGGCGCTGGGCGGCGAATTGCTTGCGAAACGACGCCTTGGCGGCGAAGGGCTCGAGCTTGCGCAACACGGTTTCCGGGGAGTCGAGCAGCTCGTCACCGACCGCGCCGACCAGCAGTTCGGTCAGCTGCGGGTTGGCCTGATAGAGCCAGCGCCGCAGCGTCACGCCATTGGTCTTGTTGTTGATGCGTTGCGGGTACAGGCGATGGAAATCGCTGAATACGCTCTTGCGCATCAACTCGGTGTGCAACGCCGAAACGCCATTGATGCTGTGCGAGCCGAGGAACGCCAGGTTGCCCATGCGCACGCGCCGGCCATGCTCTTCCTCGATCAGCGAAACCGAGCGCAGCAGGTCGAAATCGTGGATGTCCTTGGCCCGCAGCGAATCGATGTGATAGGCGTTGATCAGGTAGATGATCTGCATGTGCCGCGGCAGCAGTCGCTCCATCAGCGACACCGGCCAGGACTCCAGCGCCTCGGGCAGCAGGGTGTGGTTGGTATAGGACAGCGTGGCCACCGTCAGCGTCCAGGCCTCGAACCACTCGAGCCGGTGCACGTCCACCAGCAGGCGCATCAGTTCGGCCACCGCGATCGCCGGGTGGGTGTCGTTGAGCTGGATGGCGACGCGCTCGGGCAACGTGTGGATATCGCCATGCTGATCCAGGTGGCGCTTGATCAGGTCCTGCAGCGAGGCGGAGACGAAGAAGAACTCCTGGCGCAGGCGCAACTCCAGGCCGGCCTCGGTGCTGTCGTTGGGATAGAGCACCCGGGAAATGCTCTCGGCCTTGACCACGTCGACCACCGCGCCGAAGTGATCGCCGGCGTTGAAACGCTCCAGCTGCAGGTCTTCCTCGGCCCGGGCGCGCCACAGGCGCAGGGTGTTGACGCTGGAGTGGCGCCAGCCGACCACCGGGGTGTCGTAGGCGATCGAGCGCACCATCTCGTTGGGCTGCCACTCGTGGCGCGGCACCTCGCCCGGCTCGGTGATATTCACCACGCTGCCGCCGAAGCCGACGCTGTAACTGACTTCGGGGCGCTCGAATTCCCAGGGGTTGCCGAAATCCAGCCAGGTCTCGGTATGCTCCTGCTGCCAGCCATCGACCAGCACCTGGCGGAACAGCCCATGCTCGTAGCGGATGCCGTAGCCGTGGGCGGCGATATTGAGGGTCGCCATGCTTTCCATGAAGCAGGCCGCCAGGCGCCCGAGCCCGCCATTGCCCAGCGCCGCATCCGGCTCCAGGTTGCGGATCTGCTCGAAGTCCACGTTCAACCGGGCCAGTGCCTCACGGGCGGTATCCAGCAGGCCGAGATTGCTCAGGCTGTCGACCAGCAGGCGGCCGATGAGAAACTCCAGGGACAGGTAATAGACCCGCTTCTGCTCCTGCCGCTCGACCTGCAGGGACGCTTCCTCCCAGTGGTCGACGAGATGATCGCGGGCGGCCAGGGCGACGGCCTCGAACCAGTCATGGCCGAAGGCATTGCCCGGGTCCTTGCCCACCGCATACTTGAGCTTGGCCAGAATCAGTTGGCGAAAGGTATCGACGGGGTCGTGGGCACGGGGTTCCTCGGCCATTGCGGGTTCACTCCATGAGTCAGTTGTAGACGTGACCGTTATGGCCCTCATCCTGGGTGCTATCGCCAGCATAGAGCATGGCGCCGGCGGGCAGCGATCCCTTCAGGCCTTCGTAGGTGATGCCGCCGACACGGGCCTGCAGAAAGGCCTTTTTCGCCTCCCACAGCGAGTCCTCGCGGATGCCGTCGAGCAGGTCGTGCCCGGTCAGGGTCAGGCCGTTGGCGATCGACACGGGGCCGCCATTCCACGGATGGTGCTGGGAGCATTCGATCAGGCCGGCCTGGCACATGAGGTGGATGTGATAACCGACCGATTCGGCCGAATGCTCGTTGACCGCCTGCGGGAAAAAATGGTGCCCGGTTTCAAGCGCTTCGATCTGCAGCAACAGCTCACGGATCAGTTCCCAATCTCTCTTCATCGTTCATCCCCCTCTGGTTCTATCGGCGGCTCTAGCTGGCGTCATCGGCAGAACGATCGGCACGCGATCACCCCGCCCTCGAAAAGACACTAAGCAATGAGTCCGGCACTCGCGGCAGAGTTCAATCCATCGACGCATGCGCCCCGCGAACGACCACTTATCCCGCGACCTGAACTCGCCCGCGTCGTGTCATTCACAACCCTTGAGAGGCATGCCTTTCAACGTCTTCGAAAGACGGCTATCGGGTAACAACAGCCATTAAAGCCGCAAAGAGCGCTGAAGGCTGGACGAGAGGAGCAACGCCGCATTTCGTCCAGCCTCGAGCATCCAGCGCTCTTTCTCGAGCCGCCAACATGTTGAAAGGCATGCCCTTGAGAGGGCGCAACAGGCCGTACCCCCATTCCTACCGAGGAGACGCGTCATGCCACGAGGAAGCAAGAGCAAATATACCGCTGCGCAAAAACACAAGGCCGCGCAAATCGAAGCCTCTTACGAAGACCGCGGCGTACCCAAGCAAGAGGCGGAGGCCAGGGCCTGGGCGACCGTCAACAAGCAGTCGGGCGGCGGCGAACGCCGCGGCGGCTCCGGCAACGCCACCAGCGCCGCGCAGAAGGCCCGCGCCCGGCGCGACTCCGCCCGCCAGGCGGCCTCGACCCGACGTGGCAATCCGCGGGCGGATTCGCCTCTGGAAACCCAGAGCAAGCAGGAACTGTTGCACCTAGCCAGGGCCCGGCAGATCCCCGGACGCTCGACCATGCGCAAGGCCGAATTGATCAGTGCCCTGAAGAAAGCGTCCTGAAAGGAGTAACGAACCATGCGTCAGCAGCGCAAGCACAAGCAAGGCACCAACCTGGCTCCTCTGGAGCGCGTCCTGTCGATTGCCGGCGGCGCACTACTGATTCGCAAGGGACTGATGGTCAAGGGGATCTTCGGCCTGGCCGATATCGCCGCCGGGGCATTGGGGGTCTACCGCGGCGTGACCGGCTTCTGCCCGGCCAAGCAGCGCATGGCGACCACGACACCGGCGGCGACGCTCAAGCGCTTGCCGTCGCCAACCAAGCTGATCGGCGCCCTGTCGCCCTGAGGAACTGAAGATGCTGCTCAAACCCCTGTCGGCCCTGGTCGCCAGCCTGGCCTGCAGCTACGCCATGGCCGATGCCTGCCAGGTCAGCACGCGCTCGGCCAGCGAGCGCATTCCCAGCCCGGAAAACGAAAGCTGCTACGAGTACCGCAACATGCCCGCGGGCTCGATCGACTGGTCGTGCAGCAACGAGAGCAAGGACATGCTCGATACCGAAAAACGCAAGGTACAACGCTGCGATAGCGGCCACTTCGGCCAGTGCAGCGCCAGGCTGACCCAGGCTTCGCTGGCCGACCACAGCGCCGGCAGCGATCGCGCCAGCAGCGGCATCGGCCAGGTGCCGGAAAACGCCCGGCTCATCACTTACTACTACAGCGTGGCGGACAAGGCCCAGACCCGGCTGGATTGCGAGAACGGCGGTGGCACCTGGCAGGACTCGCCTTAGGCGACCGGGCACTGTTCAGTCGTGCGAGCAGATCAGCGCCAGGAACTGGTTCTCGATACTGGCGCCATGGGGGGCGGTCTCGTCCCTCAGCAGCAATTCGCCGTTGTAATAGGCGAAGTACAGGTTACCGTCGCCATGGCCACGGCTGGCGAAGCCGCACACGGCCAGATCCTCGCCCTGGGCATTGGCCGCGGTGCCGAACAGGGGGCCGAAGCGCAGGCCGGCGCGATCGACGGCGGTGAACAGCTTGGCCTTCGCCGCACGCTCGTCGGCTGCGGAGATATCCACCAGCACCCGCTCCGGCTCGTTCTTCCCGGCCTTGCTCGCGCCCGTTTCGGGTAGCACAGGCGGTGGCGGCACGCTGTTGCAGCCGGCGACCAGCAACACAGCGGCCATCCATCCGATCATCGTTTTCATGACGTCCCCCTGTCGAAAAAGACAGCATTCTAACAGGGCAGCCTCATGCGCACGGCTGCGACAAACGGCCCATGGACAACGCTGCGGTTCAGCGGCGGCCTCGGCCACTGCGGCACGCCCGGCGGCCAGACCCGGTCACACGCTGACGGGCACCTCAATTGGCATCACGGCTGTTGGCACGCTAAATTGCGTCGACCCCCACCATGATCCGGAGTGCCCATGACCACCGACGACACCTGCGCCGACCTGCTGCTCGACAACCAGGTGTGCTTCGCCCTGCACTCGACCTCGCTGATGATGACCAAGGTCTACAAACCCCTGCTGCAGGCACTCGGGCTGACCTATCCGCAGTATCTGGCCATGCTCGTGCTGTGGGAGCGGGATGGCATCACCGTCGGCGACATCAGCGCGCGCCTGCTCACCGACCCGGGCTCGCTGACCCCCCTGCTCAAACGCCTGGAAGGCGAAGGCCTGCTGCAACGCACGCGCAGCAGCGTCGACGAACGCGTGGTGCACCTGAAACTCACCGACAAGGGGCGCGCCCTTCATGCACAGGCGCGGCGCATCCCCGGCTGCATCCTCACGGCCAGCGCCCAGACGGCGCAACGCCTCAACGCCCTGAAAGAAGAGCTGATCGCACTGCGCAACAACCTGCGCGGCAGTATCTAAGCCCCCATCAAGGTCTTAGATACAGACAGGACGGCCGATAGGAGCGCTAGAGGCTGGAGGCCGAACGACAAGCAAACCCCATAGGCTCTTTCGTCCAGCTTTCCAGCCTCTAGCGTTTTTGATCGAAGTTCGTAGGGTGGACGATGCTTCACCTACGCGGCCCGCCCCGTCCACCGCTCTGCGATCGAAATGGTGGATGAAAAAAGCGTCATCCACCCTACAACTGAACGACAACAGGCTCTTTCGTCCAGCTTTCCAGCCTCCAGCGCTTTTGATCGAAGGCCGAAGGCCACTTCCGCCTTTTTGCCGTATTACCCGGCGCCCACTCACTGCGGCGTCTCGAAGCACATCGGTAAAAAATCAAAAAATATCTTGCGCGCAAAATAAATCCCACCTAGATTCCACCCATGGATTTAGTTTGCGCACAAATATTTATCGCAACTCCAATCCATGTCCATTTCTCTATTCAGGAATCGCCCCATGCCTATCGAAAACATCGCTTACCGCGCCTCTGCAGAAGCCACCGGCGGCCGTGAAGGTCGTGCCGTTTCCTCTGACGGCGTGCTCGACGTAGCCCTCACCACGCCCAAGGAACTGGGTGGCGCCGGCGGCCAGGGCAGCAACCCGGAACAACTGTTCGCCGCCGGCTACTCGGCCTGCTTCCTCGGTGCCATCAAGTTCGTCGCCGCCCGCGACCGGCACAAGGTCTCCGCCGACAGCTGGATCGAAGGCATCGTCGGTATCGGCGCCGTGCCCACCGGCTTCGCCATCGAAGTGGAACTGAAGATCAGCCTGCCGGGCCTCGACCCCGAGGAAGCCCGGACACTGATCGACAAGGCGCATATCGTCTGCCCGTACTCCCACGCCACCCGCGGCAACATCGACGTCACCTTGACCCTGGTCGACTGAGCACAACGACGGTTGGCCGCAACAGGCGAACCTATTCCGAGGAAATACCCATGAACATCAAGCACAGCCTTTCCATCGCAGTACTCGCGCTGGCCATCGACGGCGCCTTCGCGGCCGGCGGCCCTGGCGTTGAGCGCCAGACCCAGGGCTTTCTCGAAACCCTGGCGGCTGGCGCCGGCAAGCCGCTGCAACAGTTGCCGCCCAAGGAGGCACGGGCCGTACTGGCCGGGGCCCAGGCCAGCGTCGAGGTGGATGTCTCCGGCATCACGGTCCACGACAAGACCATCAGGGTGGACGGGCATGAGATCAGGTTGAAAGTGGTGCGCCCCGCCGCTGCCCAGGGCCGCCTGCCGGTGTTCATGTTCTTCCATGGTGGTGGCTGGGTGCTGGGCGACTACCCGACTCACGAACGCCTGATCCGCGACCTGGTGGTCGGCTCCGGCGCGGCCGCGGTCTATGTCGATTACACGCCGTCACCCGAAGCCCAATACCCGACGGCGATCAATCAGGCCTATGCGGCGACCCGCTGGGTGGCGAGCCATGGCGAGCAGATCGAGGTCGACGGTACGCGCCTGGCGGTGGCCGGCAACAGCGTCGGCGGCAACATGGCGGCCGTGGTCAGCCTGATGGCCAAGGACAAAGGGGCTCCGGCGATCCGCTTCCAGGCCCTGCTCTGGCCGGTGACCGACGCCCGCTTCGACAATGCCTCGTACCGGCAGTTTGCCGAGGGGTATTTTCTCAGCAAAGCCATGATGCAGTGGTTCTGGGACAACTACAGCCGCGACCCGGAACAGCGCGCGCAGATCCATGCTTCGCCGCTGCGGGCCTCCCTCGAACAGCTCGAGGGCCTGCCGCCGGCACTGGTACAGACCGCCGAGTTCGACGTACTGCGCGATGAAGGCGAAGCCTATGCCCGCAAGCTGGACGCAGCCGGCGTACAAGTGACCGCGGTGCGCTACAACGGCATGATCCACGACTTTGGCCTGCTCAATGCGCTCAGCCAGACTCAGGGCGCCCGCAGCGCCATGCAACAGGCCGCCGCGGCGCTGAAGCAACACCTCGAATGACCGCCAGCCGTCCCGGCCCCGCCGGGACATTGCCGTCATGCCGTGCGACTGTCCAGGTACTGGATCACACCCTCACGCCAGGCCTTGTCCAGCACCTGCTGCACCAGCGGTGTGGCGAAGTAGCGGTGCAGATCGGCGGTCGATTGCCAGCTGCCGCGCAGCTGCCACTGCGCCGGATCGTGCCCGTCCCGGCACAATTCGAAGGCCAGGCAGCCATCGAGCCGACGCATGGATTCCGGCAAGACGGCCAGGCAGGCACCCAGTTCATCGGAGCGCCCGGGAACAGCGTTAAGCACGGTGATATGGGTCTGCATCGTCACAATCTCCCTTTTTCACAGGTAAAGGCATCGCGCCCGGCGGCGGCCTCGCCCAGAGCCTGGGCGGCGTCGATGACGCGCCGAGGCGGACTGCCGAGGGCGAGTGGCAACATGGGGTACTGGTCCATGCGGGGCCTCAACTCTGCCTGGGACTCAATGCAGGCTGGCGGTAGGCCGCACCACCAGTTCGCTGACATCGACGTCCGCGGGCTGCCCGATGGCGTAGGCAACGGCCCGGGCGATGGCGTCGGCACCGATGGCGACCTTGCGGTATTCGCGCATGACCTCGCGCGTCGGCGCATCGGAAATGCTCTCGGCCAGTTCCGACTCGACCACCCCGGGCGACACCAGAGTGACGCGAATATCGCCGCCCACCTCCTGGCGCAGGCCATCGCTGATCGCCCTCACGGCGTACTTGGTCGCACAGTAGACGGCGGCGGTCGGCGCCACCTGGTAGGCGCCGATGGAGGCGATATTGACGAACTGGCCGCTGCGCTGGCGCTGCATCACCGGCAGGGCCGCGGCGACGCCGTGCAGCACGCCGCGGATGTTCACGTCGATCATGCGGTTCCACTCCTCGAGTTGCAGGGTCTCGAGCCTGGACAGCGGCATGACGCCCGCGTTGTTGATCAGTACGTCGACCCGCCCGAAACGGCTCAGTGCGTTGTCGACGAAAGCCTGAACGTCAGCGGCATCGGTGACGTCCAGACGCTGGCAGGCCGCGCTGCCACCCGCCGCGCGGATGTCCTCCACCAGCCGCTCCAGGCGCTCGCCGCGTCGTGCGCCGAGCAGCACATGGGCACCCTGTTGCGCCAGCAGGCGTGCACAGGCTTCGCCGATACCGCTGCTGGCGCCGGTGATCAGAACGACTTTTTCTTCTATGTCCGGCATGACACGATCCTCTGCAGGCAAGCGGCAGGACTGCCGCAACAGCTCCAGAGGTTAGGGGCACGGGGCCCATCAACGTTAGTCGATTACTGGCCCATTATTGCCTGAAACTGCAAAGGCGATTGGCCTGCACGCGCCCCGACCGGGCGAATACGACCATAAGAGGCAGTTGCAGCAGCAAGAAATTGCCTATTCCGGGCAGATGATTGCCTGATCCTGCAACACCTGTCGGGCACGCGAGACGACGCCCGGAAACCCGGATAGGCTCTGCTCGGTACATCAGGAGCGAACCATGACACTGCCCGAAAGCCCAGACGATTTCGCCATACGCCAGACCGAGCTGGCGGCGCTCATTCAACGCTTCAGCCCGATTGACGGTATCCACGAAACCGCCATCGCCGGCCTCGGCGTGGCCTGCGCCACGCAGCCGAGCCTGCCCATGCCGACGCTGTACCGCCCCTGCCTGTGCGTCATCGCCCAGGGGCGCAAGGACATCCGCCTGGGGGCCGAACAGTACATCTACGATCCACTCAACTACCTGGTGGCCTCGGTCACCCTGCCGGTCACCGGCCAGGTGATCGAGGCGACGCCGCAGCAGCCTTACCTGAGCATGAGACTGGACATCGATCCGACCCTGATCGGCAATCTGCTCGCCGAGGCCGGGCCGATCGGTGAGCCCAATCCCGGAGCGAACTGTGCCTTGTTCGTCGACCGCCTGGATCTGCCGATGCTGGATGCGCTGATCCGCCTGCTGCGGCTGCTCGATACGCCGCGCGATACCGACATGCTGGCGCCGCTGGCGCTGCGCGAGATCTTCTATCGGCTGCTGCGCAGCCCCCAGGGCCATCGCCTGCGCGAGCTCGCCATGGCCGACAGCCAGAGCCACCGCATCGCCCGGGCCATCGAATGGATCAACAACCATTTCGACCAGGCCCTGCGAATCGAGGAACTGGCGCGCGAGGTCAGCCTCAGCCCATCCACCCTGCACCATCGCTTCAAGGCGGTTACCGCCATGAGCCCGCTGCAGTACCAGAAGCAGTTGCGCCTGCAGGAGGCGCGGCGGTTGATGCTCTGCGAAGGCCTGGAGGCGGCCTCGGCCAGCTTTCGCGTCGGCTATGAAAGCCCGTCGCAGTTCAGCCGCGAATACAGCCGCCTGTTCGGCGCCCCGCCGCTGCGCGACCTGAACCGCTTGCGCAACGCCGGCTGAGCCGCGGCCATAAAGCGGGTGAATGCCAGGTGGCGGCTCCAAGGCGGAAGCGGACGTAGGATGGGTGAAACCCATCGGCATATTGATGGGTTTCACCCATCCTACAGGTTGCCTCGCTTCTAGCTTGAAGCTTGTGGCTTGCAGCTCAACGTCCGCTCCCGCCTTTAACTTGAAGCTTGAGGCTTGCAGCTTATGGCTGCTTCCGCCTTTGTTCTGCCCACCATGATCGCGGCATGCCGCGATACCTGATGTTCAGAAATCGTAGGAAACCGTTCCCATCACATTGCGCCCCTCGCCGTAGTAGCACTGCAGCAGCGAGTTGCAGGCGGCGACGTACTTCTCGTCGGTGAGGTTGTTGAGGTTCAGGCGCACGCCGACGCCATCCAGGCCGAGCCGCGCCAGGTCATAGCCCAGGGAAGCGTCGAACAGGGTGTAGGACGGCAGTTGCAGGGTATTTTCCGCATCCGCCCAGCTGCTGCCGAAATAGTGCGCGCCGGCACCGATCCGCACGCCCGCCAAGGGGCCGGCCTCGAAGGTATAGTCGGCCCACAGGCTGGCCATGTTGCGCGCCACCACGTTGGGGCGGTTGCCACGGTTGTTCACCCCCGCGGCGTTGATCACATCCCTGGAATACTCCACGTCCATATAGGTGTAGCTGGCCAGCACGTTGGCGTTGTCCAGGGGGCTGAAGCGAGCCTCGAACTCGACGCCACGGGAGCTGACCTCGCCCACCGAGCGGAAGAAGTATTCGTTGGAATCCTTGCTCGCCAGGTTGGACTGGGTCAGGTCGAAGTAGGACAGGGTGAACAGGTTGTCCGTGCCCGGCGGCTGGTACTTGATGCCCACCTCGGTCTGCTTGCCCTTGGTCGGATCGAGCAGGCTGATGTCGTAGCCGCCGCTGGCATTGAGGTTGTAGGCGCTGGTGGTATTGGGGTTGAACGACTCCGAATAGCTGACGTAGGGCGATACGCCGTTGTCGAAGGCGTAGAGCACGCCGACACGCCCGGTGAACTGCTCCTGCCGGGCCTCGTCGGCCTGATCGCCATAGCTCGGATCGCGGGTGTGATCGAAGGACACGTCGACCCAGTCCTGACGCGCGCCGAGGGAGAGGCGCCAGTTGCCCAGGGCGATCAGATCCTGCAGGTACAGGCCGGTCTGCTCCAGACGACGCAACTCGTCGTACTGGTGGTAGTAGTCGTAGCTGACCGCCGGCCGACCACTGCCGTAGGGGTTGATCAGGCTGGCCTCGCTGCCCAGGCCACCGCTGTAGGCGACCTTGGCCTTGCGCCGCTGATAGTCGAGCCCGGTGACCAGCGTATGGCTGAGCGCGCCGGTGTCGAACTCGAACTGCAACTGGTTATCCACGCTCCAGGCGTGCAGCACCTCATCGCCACCCGAGTAGGGACGGTGCAGATCCCCCACGCCGCCATAGGGCACGTACTGATCCAGGCTGTAACCATACTGGTAGACCTGCCCGGACTTCACCGTGGAATCCAGGTACTGGAAGTTCTGCCGGGCCGACAGCACATCGTTGAAGCGATGCTCGAGCTGGTAGCCAAGCATCTGCTGGTCACGCTCGAACTTCTCCAGGTCATCGTCGCCCTCGAAGAAGTGGCGGGAAATACGTTGGCCGTTGTAGGAAGTCACCGAGCCCGCCGCCGGCAGGCCGCCGTGGTAGCCGCTCTTGGGGTCGTGCTGGAGCATGGCCAGCAGCGTCAGGCGGGTATCCTCGCTGAAGTCGATGCTCAGCGACGGCATCAGCGCGTAGCGCTGCTCCTCGACGCCATCGACCTGGGTACCGGCATCCTTGACCACACCGACCAGCCGGTAGGCGACATCCTGTCGATCGTTCAGCGGCCCGGTGAAATCGAACGCCGTCTGCTTGTAATCGTGGGAGCCGTAGGAAAACTGAAGGTGCCGGCGCGTCTCGTACTCCGGTTTCTTGCTGGTCAGGGCCACCAGGCCGCCCGGCTGGCTGCGCCCGTAGAGCACGGAAGACGGCCCCTTGAGCACGTCGATCCGTTCGACGAAGAACGGGTCCACCTGCAGGCTGCTGTAGGTACCGCTGTCGCCCAGCAGTTTCTGGCCGTCGAGGAACAGGTTGTCCACCGAGCCATCGTTGATGCCGCGCATGGCCACGTAGTCGTAGCGGGTGGTGGCGCCATACGGCGTACTCATCAGGCCCGGCGTGTAACGCAGGGCCTGGGCGACGCTGCGCGAACCCTGGTCGTCCATCTGCTTGCGGGTGACCACGGACACGGTCTGCGAGGTTTCCAGCAAGGGCATGCTGGTCTTGGTCGCCACGCTGCTATGGGTGGCGTTGTAGCCCTCCATGCTGCCCAGGGCGTTGCCCAGGGCGAAGGCCTTGATATCGGTGCCGCCCAGTTGCAGGCTGCCCGCGCTCGACTGGCCGGCGGCCTGCAGCGAATAGCCGCCGTTGCCATCGGCCACGGCTTGCAGACCGCTGCCGCGCAACAGTTCGGCAAAGCCGGCCTCGATCCCATAGCTGCCCTGCAGGCCGGGGCTGAGCTTGCCTTCGGTCAGACGCGCGTCCACCGACAACAGCACCCCCGCTTCGCCGGCGAAACGGCTCAACGCCGAAGACAGCGGCCCGGCCGGTATCTGGTAGCTGCGCGCGCCCTGCTGGTAGGCCACATCGGAGGCCACGCTCTGCGCCATCAGCAGGGACGGCGACAGCGCTGTCAAGGTCAGTGCGGCCAGACGAATCGAGCGGCGCAGGTACGTCGTCGAGGGGATGAACAGGGAGCGACTCGAATGCATGAAAAGTTCTCCGTTGCAGGTAGGGCCGCGCGTAGCGCGCGTGCCGGATGCAACTGAAGCCAGGCGAGAAAGGAAAAGGGGAACCGCTGAATGAAAATATTCTTATGCGGCGTTGCTCAGGGTTTGTTGACGTTCCAGCACGGCCGCGCCCGCCTTGCTCCCCTCTCCCCCCGGGAGAGGGGCCGGGGGTGAGGGTTCGGGCTATCTAGCCATCCAGCGGCTCCAGCGTCACCCACCAGGGCAAGCGCCGATTGAGCCGAATCGGCAGGCTGTTCTGCAGGGCATCGAGAATGCGCTGGCCATCGGCCAGGGGATAGGCGCCGACCAGGCGCAGATCGGCCACCCGGGGATCGCAGCCCAGGTACCCCGGCAGATGATTGCCCAGCTCCTCGACGAAATCCCCCAGGCGCATGTCGTCGGCCAGCAGGATGCCCCGGCTCCAGGCCTGGCGGCCCTGATCCACCGGCTCGCTGGCGGCGATACCGTCGCGGTCGAAGCGCACCTGGCGACCAGCCCCCAGTACCTGGCGCGTAGCGGCGCCGAACGGTTCGATCCGTACTGCGCCCTCGAATACGCTGAGCTGGGTGAAGCCGTCGCCCTCGCGCACGCTGAAGCGCGTGCCAAGCGCCCGCAGGCGTCCCTGGGCGCTGTCGACCACCAGCGGCCGCGGCGGTTGCACGCTGTCCCGGGCAGTGTCGATCAGCACTTCGCCGCGCAACACCTGCAGGCGCCGCAACGACGCGCCATAGTCCACATCCACCGCCGTGCGGCTGCTCAGCCACAGGTGCGTGCCATCGGCCAGGCGCGTGTCGCGGATCTCCCCAGTGCCGGTTCGCTCGCTGGCCACCCAGGCGCGCCAGGGCAGCCGGGCGCCGCCGCCGACGGCGAGCAGGCCGGCACCGCCGAGCAGCAGGAACAGGCCCAATACCTGGCGACGGCCCTTGAGCGGCCCACGCAGCGCCTGCCCCGCCGCCTGGCGGCGCTCATCGCCAGGCAGGCGGGCGAACTGGCCGCTGATCGCCTCCACCCGCCGCCAGGCCGCCGCATGCTCGGGGCGCGCGGCCAGCCACTGGCACCAGGCCTGGCGCTGGGCTTCGCTGACCGGCGCATCGGCCAGCACGGCGAACCACTCGGCGGCCTGTTGCAGGGCGCGGTAATCGGCCGACACGCTTCAGGCCTCGGCCAGCATCAGGCAGTGCAGCATGGCCTGGGCCATGTACTTCTTCACCATGCGCTCGGAGACCTGCAGACGCCGGGCGATGACGGCATAGGTCAGGCCGTCCAGCTGCGACAGCAGAAAGGCCTGGCGCACCTTGTCCGGCAAGCGCAGCAACATGGCGTCGATGGCCAGCAGGGTCTCCATGATCAGTTCGCCGGCCTCGGGCGACGGCGCCAGGCTTTCCGGCTGTCGGGCCAGGGCGTCTAGGTAGGCCTGCTCGATGGCCTGGCGGCGCCAGAAATTCACCAGCAGGGAATGGGCGATGGTCGACAGGTAGGCCCTGGGTTCGCGCAGCGCCGGCAGCTCGCGCTCTCGGGCCAGCAGGCGGAGGAAGGTGTCCTGGGCCAGATCGGCGGCATTGTCGGCGCAGCCCAGGCGCTTGCGCAGCCAACCGATCAGCCAGCCACTGTGCTCGCGATACAGATGTTGCAGAGACTGCTGAGGGGAAATCTCGCCGACCGACATTGAGCGCACCTGGCACCGCATCTGAACAAGGCACGAATGGTAATGCTTCTCAAGATCAAATTACAGCGGCTCGTACCCCTTGCCGGGGCAATCGCGCGATACGCTCGAACAGCCGGAAACAGCGCTGGAAAGCTGGAGGCTGAACGAAAAGCGGCTCGAGGACGATGCGAAACAACGGTTTCTCGTTCAGCTTTCCAGCCTCCAGCGCTTTTCATCGAGTGCGGGCCATGCCCTAACGCCATAGCGCGATTGCCCCTGGGTCCCTTGCCAGGCTACAGGCTGATGGGGCGGCGCCCGGCCAGTGCATGGGCCAGGGTGCCGCCGTCGACCAGCTCCAGCTCGCCGCCCAGCGGCATGCCGTGGGCGATACGCGAAGCCACCAGCCCCCTGCCCGCCAGCAACTGGGCGATGTAGTGGGCAGTCGCCTCGCCTTCGACCGTGGGGTTGGTGGCCAGGATCACCTCGCTGAACTGGCCGGCATCGATGCGCGCCAATAGCTCGGGAATGCCGATGGCCTCCGGGCCCAGGCCATCGAGGGGCGACAGGTGCCCCTTGAGCACGAAATAACGCCCGCGAAAGCCGGTGTGCTCCACGGCGTAGACATCCATCGGCCCCTCGACCACACAGAGCAGGCTGTCATCGCGGCGCGGGTCGAGGCAGATCGGGCAGACCTCGTCCTCGCTCAGGCTGCGGCACGACTTGCAGTGCCCCACCCCTTCCATCGCCTGGGTCAGCGCCTGGGCCAGGCGCAGGGCACCGCTGCGATCACGCTCGAGCATCTGCAGGGCCATGCGCTGGGCGGTCTTCTGCCCGACCCCGGGCAGGATGCGCAGGGAATCGATCAGGTGGCGGATCAGCGGGCTGAAGCTCATGTGCGGGGCTCGACGATAAAAGCGGGAAGATAGTACGGCAAAGCGTCGCTACGCGACTCGATCCTATGGGTGCTTCAAGGCGAAAGCGGACGGCCGATGAGAGCGCTAGAGGCTGAAGGCTGAACGACAAGCAAACCGCACAGGCTCTTTCGTCCAGCTTTCCAGCCTCAAGCGCTTTTGATCGAAGGCCGAAGGCCGCTTGCGCCTTAGAACGGCATCTTGAAGCCCGGCGGCAACTGCATGCCGGCGGTCATGCCGGACATCTTGTCCTGGCTGTTCTGCTCGACCTTGCGCACGGCATCGTTGACCGCGGCGGCGATCAGGTCTTCGAGGATTTCCTTGTCTTCCTGCATCAGGCTGTCGTCGAGACTGATGCGCTTGACGTCGTGACGTCCGGTCATCACCACGCTGACCAGGCCGGCACCAGACTGACCGGTGACTTCGGCGTTGGCCAACTCTTCCTGCATCTTCTGCATCTTTTCCTGCATCTGCTGCGCCTGCTTCATCAGGCCGGCCATGCCACCTTTCATCATGATGTTGTCCTCGGTAGTCAGGGATTGACGATGGTATCGACGGGTTCGATGCTGTCCGCACGCACGGAGGCGGCGAACTGTTCGATCATTTGCTGCACCAGCGGATCGTTGTGGATCGAGGCTTCGGCCTCGCGCTGGCGGTTGGCGCGCTTGCGCGCCGCTGCCTGGGCCGGGGTCTCCTGCTCGGGCTTGATCAGTTCGATGCTCAGTTGCAGCTCACGGCCATGGTACTGGTTCAGGGCATCGTTGAGACGCCGCTGCTGGGTGGCGTTGAACAGGGCGCTGTGCCCCGGATCGAGGTGCAACAGCCACTTGTCGCCCTCGACGGCGATCAGGCTGCAATTGGCGCCGATGCTGCCGGTCATGCCGGACAGCCCCAGTTTGGGAAACAGTTCCAGCCACTGCGCCGCCAGGCCGGTGGCCGGTCGTGCGGCCGGCTCGGGGTCGGGCTCAGGCGCGGCGGGCTGGTCACTGCCGACGTCGGCGAAATCGTACTCGAAGCCCTGGGCGTCCATCTCGACATACTCGTAGTCGCCGGGCGGCGGCTCATCGTCGCTGTCGGGCGGATTCAGGTCTTCACTGTCGATGACCGGTACGTCGGCCAGTTCGGGCTCGACCGCGGCCACGGCGACTGGCTCTGGCTCTGGCTCTGGCTCTGGCTCTGGCTCTGGCTCTGGCTCTGGCTCTGGCTCTGATTGGACGACAGGCGGCGCGATCGAGGCCGCGGGTTCGGCGACGGCCTGAGGCTGAACAGCCTCGACCACCGGGGCGGCAGGCGTCTCGACCACGGCGGCTGCCGCCGGCGATTCTTCCCAGGGCGGCGTGATCGCGGCGGCGGCCGGCACTGCGGCAGGGGCAACCACGGGGTCAGGCTCGGGCGCAGGCTGTGCCGCGTCGGCGGCAGGGGCCGGGGCGCCGTTCAGGGCGACAACCGGCGCGGCACTGGCCGCACCGGCCACTGGGTTGGGGCGGGGATCAGTCGTGGCCTGGCTGATCCCGAGGGGCTTTAGCGCAATCCTCGGAGCACCTTCGCTGTCCGCCGGTCTGAACGCCAGCATGCGCAGCAGCACCATCTCGAAGCCACTGCGCGGGTCCGGCGCCAGCGGCAGGTCGCGCCGGCCGATCAGGCCCATCTGGTAATAGAACTGCACATCCTCGGCAGGCAGTGCCTGGGCCAGCTGCAGCACCCGCTCGCGATCGCCCTGGCCGTTGTCCACGGCCTCCGGCAGCGCCTGGGCGATCGCCACGCGGTGCAGCACATTGAGCATTTCCGCCAGCACACCGTTCCAGTCCGGGCCCTGTTCGGCCAGATGGCGCACGGCCTCGATCAGCCCTCGGGCATCGCCCTCGAGCAGCGCGTGCAGCACACCGTATACCTGGCCGTGGTCGAGGGTGCCGAGCATGGCCCGCACATCGGCGGCGAGCACCTTGCCTTCACCGAAGGCGATCGCCTGGTCGGTCAGGCTCATGGCGTCGCGCATCGAGCCATCGGCCGCGCGACCGAGCAACCACAGCGCATCGTCCTCGAACGGAATGTTCTCGGCGCCGAGCACATGGGTCAGGTGCTCCACCACGCGCTCGGGTGGCATGTTCTTCAGGGAGAACTGCAGGCAGCGCGACAGCACCGTGACCGGCAGTTTCTGCGGGTCGGTGGTGGCGAGCAGGAACTTGACGTGGGGTGGCGGCTCCTCCAGCGTCTTGAGCAGCGCATTGAAGGAACTGGTGGAGAGCATGTGCACTTCGTCGATCAGATAGACCTTGAAGCGCCCCCGGCTCGGCGAATACTGCACGTTGTCCAGCAGCTCGCGGGTGTCCTCCACCTTGGTGCGGCTGGCGGCGTCCACTTCGATCAGGTCGACGAAGCGACCTTCGTCGATTTCCCGGCATACCGAACAGGTGCCGCAGGGCGTGGAGCTGATGCCGGTTTCGCAGTTCAGGCACTTGGCGATGATCCGCGCGATGGTGGTCTTGCCCACCCCGCGGGTGCCGGTGAACAGGTAGGCGTGGTGCAGGCGCTGGCTGTCGAGCGCATTGATCAGAGCCTTGAGCACATGGGTCTGGCCGACCATTTCGCGGAACGAGCGCGGACGCCATTTACGTGCAAGAACCTGATAACTCATCGAAAACCGTCGCCAGAGGAAAGCAGAAGAGGACTAATGCTAGCGCAAATCGCATCGGCGGCGCGACGTCCGTCGGCAGACATATAAAGATGAAAATCGCGCTGGATAAAAATCGTCCAAGCCCGTATGATCCGCAGCGTTCGTACCACGCTGCAAGTCACCCGGCCTTCAACGGCCCCCTCGATGGTTTCCTGGCCTGTCGGCATCCAAGCGATGCACTCACCCGCCACGATCCACCCTGCTGACTGATCTGGCCGTCTCGCACCAGCGCTGACTCAAGCCAGCCTTCCGAAGTACCGACCCGCTCGATGTTCGTGCCACAAGGCTGAACTTACAGCGCGCAGTCCGCTCCGATCAGATGATCCAGTCAATGTCTGGAGCACCATTTAGCGCAATGACGCGCCCGTTGTTTTAGGAAATACCCAAAAAATGAATACACATCACCAGATTCAGGTTGCCATTCGCACCCTATCCAGCGCTTTCGCGCCCCTGGCCTGCCATATCCTGGCGGCTCGCAAAGGCAGTTTCAGCTTCACCGTGGTCGATCACACCGGCGTGGCGCAGCACAGCCAGCGCCTGTACCCCGGCCAATACAGCGGTGACTCGCTGCAGAACGTCATCGAGCGCACCCGCCAGTCGCTCGCGCTGTAACGGCAAGAACCGCGCAAAATTGCGGAAGAAGTCACCATTTTGAGCAGAAATACCGGCCATCATCGAACTTAATCCCCCCTGGGGGATCATAGGGTTTCACCCTTAGGATGGAGTTCGGTAATGGAAAATGGTAATCGCCAATTGGTCGAGCAGCTATTCGCCCCCCTGCGTGCCACCTTCAGCCCACCCCGCCCGGATGGCAGCATCGTTCTCTCCCTGCTGGACGAAGCGGACACCACCGCCTACAGCCGGGTGCTGCAAGTGTTGCAACTCAACGATTCGCAAGCCTTCGCCCAGAGCCTGGAAGACATCCGCCTGGAGCTGGCCGTGCGTGCCGGCAACATCCCGGCCGAGATGCGCAAGGCGCTGAAGGAGCAGGACAGCGTGCTCAGCTATCACAACGCCTGAGCCCCTGCCCCCCGTCCTGGCCCCCAAAGTAGCCCGGGTCGAGCGCAGCGACACCCGGGAGCTGCCCTGGGTATCGCTGCGCTCAACACCAGGCTACCGGTCTGCTTCCCTAGGGTGGAACACGCTTCATCGTTCTACCAGTGGCCATCGCTCGATAATGCCAGTTAAGCGTTTGGCGGCTTGATCAGGCCCTGTGGGAGCCGAGCCCCTGCGGCGATCGATGGCCGTGACACAGCCTGTGGAATGACCACCATCGCATCGCGCCGAGGTCGACGCTCCTACACGGCCGGTGGTTTGCCGCTTTTCTATACATCCCAGCTCCCCAGAATGGGAGATGAGGCAAAGCCTTATCCGATCACAGACTGCGTGAAAACTATTGCGCTCGGCCATACGGGCTGGTGCCGCGGGGCTTTTTATGACCTGCGTTTCAGGGTTCGAAGCGGTAGTGGCCGATGATCGGGAAGCGCAGCAGGATGGCCTCTTCCCGTGTGCCGGCGCCGATGTTGTGCAGGATCAGTGGCTCGCCATCGGCGCCGTGCCGATCGGAAACGATACCGATATGGGTCAGGCCGCGTCCCAGATTCCAGATGACGATGTCGCCCGGGCGGTAATCGCCCCCCTCGGCGCTGCTCTGCACGGCCAGGCCCTGGCGAGCGAACCAGGTCATCAGGTTGGGCACGCGGCGATGATCGATATTGCGATCCGGCCGGGTCAGGCCCCAGTGCCGTGGGTAACGGGCGAAATTGGCGGTCATGTCCTCGTGCACCGCCTTCTGCAGATCCAGCCCCTGCTGGCGCAAGGCGCGAATCACCACGTCGGTGCACACCCCGGTTTCCAGCGGCACATCACCACCGGGATAGGCCAGGCGGCGGTACTGCGGATCATAGGACAGCGTCACGCCGACCTGCTCGCGAGCGGCGCTCACCAGCTTCTGCGCCTCGACGGCCCAGGCCGGCGCAACCAGCAGGCAGCCCAACAGCAGCATCCATAACCTCACCACACCCCTCCTCGATCGTCCGCCATCGGCTCGCTGAACGAAGCTGTACGACGGATTGCCTTTCTAAGCCCGCACTTTTTTGCCAAAGTGGTTCCTGACACCCCATGTAGGGAGACATGGACACCGCTATACACTGTCCGCCGGGCACTCTCCGGACAGTGCGAATACCCGATGAGGAGACAACCATGAGCCCCAGCGAACACCCCAGCGCACAGCCAGCCACTCAGGCGCCGAAAGAGCTGCTCAACGGTGCCGTCATCGACCCTGACGGCCGCGAGATACCCATCACCGAGCACATGATCCAGGATGCCTGCGACAAGCTGGACAAGGATCTGGGCAAGCCCGAGCAAGACCCGGCCTCCTGAACCGGCCGTGCGCCCTCACAACCTGATCACCCTGGCGCCCAGCGCGGTGGTCAGGTCGTGCAGCCGCGCATCTTCGCCACATAGCTCGATATCCAGCCCCTCGATTTCCCGGCGTACGGGATAAGCCTTGCGCAGCAGGTCGAAGGCCGCGCCACGCGCCGCCGCATCGCCCTGCAGGCTGCGCCGGAAATCCGCATCGTCACGCCGCGGATCGTAGACCGCACGGCATAGGGTGGTCAGCGCCCAGGCCGGATCGCTGCCCGCCTGCAGCCTCAGCGAAGAAAGCCAGCGCCCGGGCATCAAGGACTCCAGCGCCACGTGCGGCGCCAGCCCCCGGTGCCGGCAGAAGGCCTGATAGACCTGCGCCGTTCCGCGCAGCTTGCCGTCCAGGCTGTAGCCGGCGATATGCGGGGTGGCGATCCGGCACAGGGCGGCCAACTCGGCATCCACCCTTGGCTCGCCCTCCCAGACGTCCAGCACCACATGCAGATCGGCTCCCTGAGCGAGCCGCTCACGCAAGGCGACATTGTCCACCACCGCGCCACGACTGGCGTTGATCAGCCAGGCACCGGGCTTGAGCTGACGCAAACGCTCGGCATCGAACAAGTGATGGGTGGCGAACTCGCCGCCGCGTACCAGCGGCGTGTGCAGACTGATCACATCGCAGCGTTCGACGATCTGCTGCAGCTCGACATAGTCCCCGCCCTCCGCGCGCTGGCGCAGCGGATCGCACACCAGCACGGGCCAGCCCAGCCCACGCAGCACCCGCACCAGGCGTTCGCCGACCTGGCCGGCCCCGACCACGCCGTACGTCAGGCTCGGCAGTACGGCGCCCTGACGCTCGGCCAGCGCCAGCAGACTGCCGAGCACGTAGTCGACCACGCCTCTGGCGTTGCAGCCCGGCGCACTGCTCCAGGCAATGCCCGCCTCGGCCAGGTAATCCAGATCCAGATGATCGGTACCGATGGTGCAGGTACCGACGAAACGCACCCGACTCCCCGCCAGGAGGGCACGGTCGACGCGGGTGACCGAGCGCACCAGCAGCACCTCGGCATCCTCCAGGGTGGCACTGTCGATGGCACGGCCGGGCAACCGGCGAATGTCGCCGAAACCACCGAAGAAGGCATCGAGCAGGGGTATGTTTTCGTCCGCGACTATTCGCATGGGGGTCTCCGCAGTTCGGCGCGTATTCTATGCAGTGGCCGCGCTCACAAGAACAGCGACCAAAGGCTTCATCGTCAATACGTTCAACCGCAAGCCTGACGCCATTGGCCAAGCTCACCGCCACGCCCGACTGCCAGCTCTGAAGAAACGACCTCGAACAGACGGGTCAGCTGAGGCGAATGGGTGCCCTCACCCCGCAGGAAAATACCGATTTCCACCATATCGTTATCCGGCAACCCATCGCACTCACCCAGGATGCGCAATGACGCACTGTTGACGCTGTATTTCAGCATGAAGGAAATCCCGATACCCGCCTCGACGGAGGAACCGATGGCGCTGAGGTTGGCAGTGCTGAGAACCACCCGCCATGGAACGCCGTGGGCATCCAGCTTTTTCAGGACCCGCTCCTGCCAGGGACAACCGCTACCGAAGGCGATGATCGGCGTTTCCTGACTTTGCGGCAATTGGAAGTCGTGCGCGGAGACCCAGACCAGGCTCTCGTGCCAGGTGAGCGCCGGTAGTGCCTCGACATGCTCCTTGTCAGCGATCACGATTTCCAGCCTCGATTCACTCAACAGCCTGGAGAGCCTCTTGCTGTCGCCGACAATGATTTCCAGGCGCACGCCCGGATGACTCTTGGTGAAACGCTCCAGCACCCTGGGCAAAGTCCCGATGGCAATGTCTTCCAGCATGCCGATGCGGATGGTTTCCACCTCGCTCACGCAAGCGATCATGCGCCTGGCATCCTCGCTCAGGCTCAGGATTTTAATGGCATAAGGCAATAGCGTCTCGCCGGCTGCCGTGGCCGTCACTCCCTTGGGCGAGCGCTCCAGCAGCTTCACCCCAAGATCGTCCTCCAGCCGCTTCAGCTGCAGGCTGAGGGCAGCCTGCGTTCTATGCAATACCTCCGCAGCTCGACTGAAAGAGCCCATATTCGTGATCGTCACGAAGGCCCGCAGCAGATCGCTGTCCAGATCAGATTTCATATACGTGCGTCCATTCATGCCCCACTCGCCAATGGGCGCGACTATACACCTGCAGCATCGCCCTCATCGCGGCGGCCCATCCGAACAGACTGAATTAAGAATAACTAATTCTTGAATAAGAATAACTTGATCGCCTTGGGCAAAGCGGGCCGGTAAGTTCCTGCTTAGAGTGAATGACACCAAACAAGCAACGAGCGTCCACGCGAAAACCAATCGGAAGTCCTGATACCTCCTGCCTAACTAACGTAGGAAGACGCTGCTTGAGGCGCACATGCAAGACACCATGGAAGAAAGAAAAGCCGGCCACATACCGCCACAACAGGGCAGAACCCCGCACTTTCGAATTAGCAGAAGCGTTGCGGTTCTGTTCTGCCTGGCGTCGATGTTCAGTATCCAGTTGGGCGCTTCCCTTTCCTTGGGAGTGATGGAAAACTTTGGCAGCTATACAACCACCTGGATCAGGCTGTGCTTCGCCGCCGTCATCGTCTACCTGATCGCCCGCCCGAACTTCCTCAGTTTCGACCGACGCCAATGGGTCGCGGCCCTCTCGCTCGGCGCAGCCATGGCCCTGATGACGACATCCGTATTCGCGGCCATTCAGAGCGCCCCACTGGGGTTGGTGATCGCCATCAACTTCCTCGGCCCCATCAGCGTCGCCCTGCTCGGCCTCTCCGGTTACAGAGCCTACACCTGGCCCGCGCTTTCGCTGGTCGGTGTCCTGCTGATCGCCTATAACGGTACAGCCTGGGTCACCGATACCCGAGGCCTGCTATTTTCCTTCGGTGCCGCCATCGGCTGGGCCGGCTACATACTGCTGATGAAACGGGTGGGCAGCCAGTTCAAGGGGTTGCAAGGACTTTCGGTCTCACTACTCTCGGCGGCTCTGATCATGACCCCCATCGGCCTGAGCAGCGCCACCGAACTGCGCAACCCGGAGCTGTTCCTTTACGGAGCAGGCCTGGCGATCCTGGTGCCCCTGCTGCCTTACATCCTCGAAATGCAGGCGCTGCGCCAGCTCAGCTCAATGTCCTTCGGACTGCTGATGAGCGTGGAACCGGCGATCGGTGCATTGCTCGGCTTTCTCATTCTCTCGCAGGCGCTTTCCACCATGCAGGTTGTCGGTGTGGTGTGCGTGGTCGCCGCCTCGATTGGTGCGTTGAGAAACCAGCAATCCGCCGCCAAACCATAAGATGGCATTCGCTTCACCCCGGCGCCTTTCCTGACCACAGCGTCAAGGCGTAGACTGCGCGGTTTTCCATGTACGACTGCGAACCCTCCATGCCTGCCGAATCACGCCTGCGGCGCGTACGCACCGAACTGCGCACGCTGCTGGCCCTGGCCACGCCCATCATCATCGCGCAACTGGCGTACACCTCCATCGGTTTCGTCGACACGGTGATGTCGGGGCGCTTCAGCGCCCGCGACCTGGCCGCCGTGGCGCTGGGCAACTCGATCTGGGTACCGCTGTTCCTGCTGATGACCGGCATCCTGCTGGCGACCACGCCCAAGGTGGCGCAGCGCTTCGGTGCCGGCCAGCAGGCCGAGATCGGCCCGCTGGTGCGCCAGGCCCTGTGGCTGGCCCTGGCCGTCGGCTGCATCGCCGCCACGCTGCTGTGGCACGCCGAGTTGGTCCTGCGCCTGATGCAGGTCGATGCGGATCTGATCGAGCCGGCCATGGGTTATCTGCACGGCGTGGCCCTGGGTTTTCCCTGCGTGGCGCTGTTCCATGTGCTGCGCTGCTACAGCGACGGCCTGGGCCGAACCCGCCCGGCCATGGTGCTGGGACTGCTCGGCCTGCTGCTGAACATCCCCCTCAACTACGTGCTGATCTACGGCAAGCTCGGCCTGCCGCCGCTGGGCAGCGTGGGCTGCGGCTGGGCCACGGCGCTGGTGATGCTGTTCATGCTGCTGGGCATGCTCTGGTGGGTACGCCGGGACCCGGTGTACCGGTCGAGCGAGCTGTTCCAGCGCTTCGATCCGCCGCGCTGGGCGCTGATCAAGCGTCTGCTGGGCATCGGCCTGCCCATCGGCATTTCGGTGTTCGCCGAATCGAGCATCTTCGCCGTCATCGCCCTGCTGATCGGCGGCCTGGGCGCCACCGTGGTGGCTGGCCACCAGATCGCCCTGAACTTCAGCTCGCTGGTGTTCATGATCCCCTATTCCATCGGCATGGCCGCCACCGTACGCGTCGGCCAGGCCCTGGGCCGTGGGCAACCGCGCGAGGCGCGCTTCGCCGCCGGGGTGAGCATGGGCACCGCCCTGGCCTACGCCTGCCTGTCGGCCAGCGGCATGCTGTTGCTGCGTGAACAGATCGCGCAGATCTACACGCCGGCGCCGGAGGTCATCGCCCTGGCGGCGAGCCTGATCGTCTACGCCGCGCTGTTCCAGTTCTCCGACGCCATCCAGGTCACGGCAGCCGGCGCCCT
This sequence comes from Phytopseudomonas dryadis, assembly GCF_004327355.1. Taxonomy (GTDB): domain Bacteria; phylum Pseudomonadota; class Gammaproteobacteria; order Pseudomonadales; family Pseudomonadaceae; genus Aquipseudomonas; species Aquipseudomonas dryadis. The sequence continues at coordinate 20,480 of NZ_QJUM01000030.1, read as the reverse complement.
GCGCGGCTACCAGGATACCCGCGCGACCATGATCATGACCCTGTTCGCCTATTGGGGCATCGGCCTGCCGGTGGGCTACCTGCTCGGCCTCAGCGACCTGCTGGGCCCGGCCAGCGGCCCCGCCGGGCTGTGGCAAGGCCTGATCGTCGGCCTGACCTGCGCCGCCCTGATGCTGACGTTACGCCTCAAAAGCAGCGCTCGCCGGCGCATCCGGCTCGTCGAGGCACGAAGAGGCGTCGACATGAAATGACCGGATTGAGGCGCAAACGGCCGTAGGGTGGACGACGTTTCACCTACGCGGCCCGCCCCCGTCCACCGCTCCACAATCGCAATGGTGGACAAAAAGAGCGTTGTCCACCCTACGCCTGAACGACAAGCAAACCCCATGGGCTCTTTCGTCCAGCTTTCCAGCCTCAAGCGCTTTTATCGAAGGCCGAAGGCCGCTATCGCCTTGAACCACTCAGTCAGTCTTCTTGCGAATCCAATACAGGTAACTGCCCGCGTCCTCCTTCTGCGCCACCAGCTCATGGCCGAGAAACACGCAGAACTTGGGAATATCGCGGCGGGTCGAGGGGTCGGTGGCGATGACCTTGAGCAGGCCGCCAGCCGGCAGATCGCGCACCTTGTTGTGCAGCATCATCACCGGCTCCGGGCAGAGCAGCCCGGTGGCGTCGAGGGTGTCATCGGCAATGGCATCAGGCATCGGGGACTCCGCAACAGATTCTGGTAACGGCGGGCGGCGGCCCGCCTATTTGCTCAGACGGCGCAGGTGGCAGGTGACTTCCTCGCGGTCGTGGTAGAGCTGCTTGCAGGCGATCGAGACCTTGATCCTGCGCGCGGCAAAGCCCTCGGCGATGCGCTCGAGCAAGCGTCGAACCTCGGCATAGCGCTGTTTCATCGGCAACTTGAGGTTGACCACCGCTTCGCGGCAGTGGCCCTCGCCGATCCAGGCTTCCAGCAGCGCCGCACTGCGCGCCGGTTTCTCGACGATGTCACAGACCATCCAGTCCACCGGATGTTTCGGCTTCCAGGTGAAACCGTCGACCATCAGGTGCTGCACCAGGCCGGTGTCCATCAGGCTCTCGGCCATCGGCCCGTTGTCGATGGCGGTGACCAGCATGCCGCGGCGCACCAGTTGGTAGGTCCAGCCGCCTGGCGCGGCGCCGAGATCGACAGCGGTCATCTCGTCGGACAGGCGTTCGTCCCACTGCTCGCGGGGAATGAAGGTATGCCAGGCCTCTTCGAGCTTGAGCGTCGAACGGCTGGGTGCCTCGCGGGGAAACTTGAGCCGCGGGATGCCCATGGGCCACAGCGCCGAGTTGTTCGCTTCGGCGACCCCGACGAAGACCTCGCGACCACTTCTGAAGGTCAGCAACAGGCGCGCCTTGCGCGCGTCCTCGACCAGCCTGCCGGCGGCCGTCAACGCCTTGCGCAGCGGCGCTTCGAACTTCTTGCAGAAGCCCGACAGTTCCTTGCCGTCATTGGTATCCAGCACCTCCAGCCACAGGCTGCCGAACGCCGGGTAGGCGGCCAGATGCGCCAGCAACACGCTGATACGATCCTTCTCCGGCAGTTCGATGAAGCCGCCACGGGCCCACTGGCGCACGAAGATCAACTGACTGAAGCGCACCCCGGCCATGAGTCGCTCGGCACCGCCCGGGTCGCTGCAGATGAATTCGGCGCAGGCGGTATCGGGCCTGGCCTTGGCGTAACCGGCCAGCTCCAGGCGGGCGGCGTGTTCGGCGATTTCCGCGCAGACCTCGCTCTCGAAACCGGGACGGCAGTGCAGCAACAGGGTATTCATGGGGGCTCTCAGAGGGTGTTCCCGTTTCGGCGCAAGCCGCGCATGATAGCGAAAACTGGAACCCTCGGCGCCTGCTCCCGGTCCAGTGCACAGAATCCCGGTATTCACCGGGCCCGCTGAACAGGCCCTTTGCGCCCTTCAGGCCGCCTCGCAACGAGGGCCGCGGGTACCATCGAGCAGAGCCAGCAGAGACTCTGCCATAACCAGACCGGCTTGTACCGTGCAAGCCACAAGGAGATGCACGATGTCTTCCATCGATAGCCTGAATTGCCGCCGCACACTGGACGTCGAGGGCAAGCGCTATGAGTACTTCAGCCTCCCCGAAGCGGCCAGGCAGCTCGGCGATATCGACAGATTGCCGGTATCGCTGAAAGTCCTGCTGGAAAACCTGCTGCGCTGGGAGGACGACAAGACCGTCACCCGCCAGGATCTGCAGGCCCTGAGCGACTGGCTGCAGGCACGCCGCTCCGACCGCGAGATCCAGTACCGCCCCGCCCGGGTGCTGATGCAGGACTTCACCGGGGTACCGGCGGTGGTCGACCTGGCAGCCATGCGCGATGCCATGGCCAAGGCCGGTGGCGACCCGCAGAAGATCAACCCGTTGTCGCCGGTGGACCTGGTGATCGACCACTCGGTGATGGTCGACAAGTTCGCCAGCCCCGCGGCCTTCGGCGAGAACGTCGATATCGAGATGCAGCGCAACGGCGAGCGCTACGCCTTCCTGCGCTGGGGCCAGAGCGCCTTCGACAACTTCAGCGTGGTGCCGCCGGGCACCGGCATCTGCCACCAGGTCAACCTGGAATACCTCGGCCGCACGGTGTGGACGAAAGAAGAGGACGGCGTGACCTACGCCTACCCCGACACCCTGGTCGGCACCGACTCGCACACCACCATGATCAACGGTCTCGGCGTACTCGGCTGGGGCGTCGGCGGCATCGAAGCGGAGGCGGCCATGCTCGGCCAGCCGGTGTCGATGCTGATTCCCGAGGTGATCGGCTTCAAGCTGACCGGCCGACTCAGGGAAGGCATCACCGCCACCGACCTGGTGCTGACCGTGACCCAGATGCTGCGCAAGAAGGGCGTGGTCGGCAAGTTCGTCGAATTCTACGGCGACGGCCTGGCCGACCTGCCCCTGGCGGATCGCGCCACCATCGCCAACATGGCCCCGGAATACGGCGCCACCTGCGGTTTCTTCCCGGTCGACGAGATCACCCTCGGCTATCTGCGCCTTTCCGGTCGTCCGGAAGCGACGGTGAAACTGGTCGAGGCCTACTGCAAGGCCCAGGGCATGTGGCGCCATGCCGGCTTCGAGCCGGTATTCAGCGACAGCCTGGCCCTCGACATGAGCAGTGTCGAGGCCAGCCTGGCCGGGCCCAAACGCCCGCAGGACCGCGTCGCCCTGCCCCAGGTGAGCAAGGCGTTCGAGGACTTCCTCGGCCTGCAACTGAAACCGACCGCCAAGGAAGAAAGCCGCCTGGAAAGCGAGGGCGGCGGCGGAGTCGCCGTGGGCAACGCGGCGCAGAACGGCATCGAATACCAGCACGACGGCTACACCTACAACCTCAACGACGGGGCGGTGGTGATCGCCGCCATCACCTCCTGCACCAATACCTCCAACCCCAGCGTGATGATGGCCGCCGGCCTGCTGGCGAAGAAGGCCGTGGAGAAAGGCCTGCAACGCAAACCCTGGGTCAAGAGCTCCCTGGCGCCCGGTTCCAAGGTGGTGACCGAGTACTTCGCCGCCGCCGGCCTGACCGAATACCTCGACACACTCGGCTTCGACTTGGTCGGCTATGGCTGCACCACCTGCATCGGCAACTCCGGGCCGCTGCCCGATCCGATCGAGAAAGCCATCCAGGAAGGCGACCTGACCGTGGCCTCGGTGCTCTCCGGCAACCGTAACTTCGAAGGCCGCGTGCACCCGCTGGTGAAAACCAACTGGCTGGCCTCGCCGCCGCTGGTGGTGGCCTATGCCCTGGCCGGCAGCGTGCGTGTGAACATCGCCGACGAGCCCCTGGGCGAGGATCGCGACGGCAAGCCGGTGTACCTGCGCGACATCTGGCCGAGCCAGCAGGAAATCGCCGAGGCGGTGCAGCAGGTCGACACCGCGATGTTCCGCAAGGAGTACGCCGAGGTCTTCGCGGGTGACGAACAGTGGCAGGCCATCGAGGTGCCGCAGTCGGATACCTATGCCTGGCAGGCCGACTCGACCTATATCCAGCACCCACCCTTCTTCGAGGATATCGCCGATGCGCCGCCGCCCATCGGCGACGTGCACGACGCCAACATCCTCGCCCTGCTCGGCGACTCGGTGACCACCGACCACATCTCCCCGGCCGGCAATATCAAGGTCGACAGCCCGGCCGGCCGCTACCTGCGCGAGCAGGGCGTGGAGCCGGTGGACTTCAACTCCTACGGCTCGCGTCGCGGCAACCACGAAGTGATGATGCGCGGCACCTTCGCCAATATCCGCATCCGCAACGAAATGCTCGACGGCGAGGAAGGCGGCAATACCCTGCACGTCCCCAGCGGCGAGAAACTGGCCATCTACGACGCCGCCATGCGCTACCAGCAGCAGGGCACGCCGCTGGTGGTCATCGCCGGCAAGGAGTACGGCACCGGCTCCTCCCGCGACTGGGCGGCCAAGGGCACCAACCTGCTGGGGGTCAAGGCGGTGATCGCCGAGAGCTTCGAACGGATCCACCGCTCCAACCTGGTGGGCATGGGCGTGCTGCCGCTGCAGTTCAGCGCAGGAGCGGACCGCAAGAGCCTCGGCCTGAGCGGCAGGGAAACCCTCAGCATCAAGGGCCTGGATGGCGTCGAGATACGCCCGCTGATGCCGCTCACCCTGGAAATCACCCATACCGACGGCAAACGGCAAAGCGTCGAGGTGCTGTGCCGCATCGACACCCTCAACGAGGTCGAGTACTTCAAGGCCGGTGGCATCCTGCATTACGTGCTGCGTCAGTTGATCGCCAACTGATCGGCAACCTGCATGGTCGCCGCAAGGATGCGGCGGCTGCAGGTTGCAGGCCCTCGGCCCGTAGCCCGGGTGGAGCGAAGCGATACCCGGGAATGCGCCGATGGATGTCTATCGGTGTGACGGTGGAAGGAAAAAGCGTCTTCCACCCTACCGAGTCGCCACAGTCAACGCAGGCATCCCGACCTTGGCGTTGCAACTCCAATGGATCGCCGTTTTACCGGCGTCAAAATGTGATCCCGTTCCGATTCCGGTTACACTGCTGCCCTGCCACGTGCCAACGATAAAGACCATCAGGGTAGATGCCATGCGTAACAACCAGCCGATCAGCGGTAACGAACGGACGTTTCCGGTACAGCAACGCTTGATTTCGACCACCGATCTCAAAGGCCAGATCACCTACTGCAACGACGCCTTCGTCGAGATCAGCGGCTTCGGGCGCGACGAACTGCTACGCGCACCGCACAACCTGGTGCGTCACCCCGACGTGCCGCCGGCCGTGTTCGAACACATGTGGCACACCCTGAAGGATGGCCGGCCGTGGATGGGCATCGTCAAGAACCGCTGCAAGAACGGCGACCATTACTGGGTCAATGCCTACGTGATCCCGATTCTCGACGGCGGCCAGGTCACCGGTTACGAGTCGGTACGCAGCAAACCCACGGCCGAGCAGGTTGGCCGGGCCCAGGCACTCTACCAGCGCATCAACGCCGGCAAGGCGGCGGTGCCCGGGCGTGATCGCTGGCTGCCGGTGCTGCAGGCCTGGCTGCCCTTCATTCTGGTCAGCCAGGTCGGTTTTCTGGTCGGCGCCTGGCTCAACAGCCACTGGGGTTTCATCGCCGCGGCGATACTCTCGGTGCCCCTCGGCCTGCTCGGCCTGGCCTGGCAGAACCGGGGGATCAAGCGCCTGTTGCGCCTGGCCGAGCAGACCACCTCCGACCCGCTGATCGCCCAGATGTATACCGACAGCCGCGGTGTCGAGGGGCGCCTGGAGATGTCCATCCTCAGCCAGGAAGCACGCCTCAAGACCTGCCTGACCCGCCTGCAGGACAGCGCCGAGAACCTCGCCAGACAGGCCCAACAGGCCGATGCCCTGGCCCACAACAGCTCGGCCGGCCTGCAGCGCCAGCGCGAGGAAACCGACCAGGTCGCCACGGCGGTCAACCAGATGGCCGCCACCACCCTGGAAGTGGCCAACAACGTGGCCCGCACCGCCATCGCCACCCAGGAAGCCAACCGCCTGACCCTCGAAGGCCGCAGTATCGCCAGCGAAACCCGCGAAGCGATCCAGCGCCTGTCGGTATCGGTCGGCGAAACCGGCGAAACCGTTACCCGCCTGGCCCGTGACAGCAACGAGATCGGCGGCGTGGTGGACGTGATCAAAGGCATCGCCGACCAGACCAACCTGCTCGCCCTCAACGCCGCCATCGAAGCCGCCCGCGCCGGCGAGATGGGCCGCGGCTTCGCCGTGGTCGCCGATGAAGTGCGCTCCCTCGCCCAGCGCACCGCCCAGTCCACCGGGCAGATCCACGAACTGATCGCCAAGCTGCAACGCACCGCCGATGAAGCGGTGCTGACCATGGAAATGGGCCGCAAACAGGCCGACGAAGGCGTCGAACGGGTCCAGCAGGCCGACCACGCCCTGGCCGGCATCAGCGACGCCGTGGCCAATATCACCGAAATGGCCGACCAGATCGCCGCCGCCGCGGAACAACAGAGCGCCGTGGCCGACGAGATCAGCCGCAATATCTCCACCATCGCCCAGCTCTCCAACCAGACCGCCGGCGAGGCCCATAGCACCGCCCTGCTCAGCGAATCCCTGACCAGCACGGCCCAGGGGCAGTATTCGCTGGTGGCGCGGTTCAATCGTTGAAAACAGGCGGACAAGGCGCCCCAAGGGCATAATCCGCCGAACGATGAAGGACTGCGCGTAGAGCCATGGCGACACTCGATAATCGCGGTAACCGGCGCAGCTGCCTCCGGCGATTCCCGCCTGCGCTCCTTGCCCTGGGCACGGCGCTGGCCTTCGCGCACAACCCGGTCTCGGCAGGGAGTCCCGCCCCAAGCCAGCGCCAACAGATCCTCGACGCCATCCGCCCGGCCGCCGCGCAGCAGGCCAATCAGGCGGTACGGATCAAGGTCGACAGGCTCAATCAGGATGGCGACTGGGCGCTGCTGGTGGGTGAGCTGGTCGGCCCGGCTGGGCGCTCGCTGGACTGGGCCAAAGCCACCGGCTGCGAGCCAGAACTGGACAAGATGCTGTGGGCGGTGGTACAGCGCACGGCGGGGCACTGGCAGGTCGAGCACCTGCAGATCTGCGCGGCCGAGCCGCCGTACTGGTACCTGGACGAGGATTACGGCGGCTTGGCCTGGCCGTGCGCGGTCTATGCCGGGCTGAACGATGGCGAGGGCGACCTGCAGCAGCGCTGCGAGCAGGAACACGCAACACGCCGATAAGGTCCCGGGGGTTGCCAGACGCCCCCGCCAGCGGCAGGATTCAGCCATGCCTACCTCTGGAGCCCGTCAGCCATGACCCCGGAGCACTACAACCGTACAAGAAGGCACGTCGACTTTCTCGAATCGCTGCTCGCGGTACTGGTCATCGCGCTGTTCGCCCTCGCCCTGTTCCGCCCCGAGGGCGTGCTGCTCGTCGCCCTGGCGCTGCTGATCGCTGGCGTATCGCTCAGCCTGCAGCGTCAGCACCAGGCGCTGCAGCGCTACGCCTGCCCGGGTTGCGGCGAATCCCCCCATCACAAATCCGATAGCGTCAGCGGCGACCGGCACGACCCCGTGACACCCAACTGCCTGCATTGCGGGCAGCGGCTGCTGGATTGAAGCACTGATGCGGGCACCATCGCCTCTTCAGACGCGACAACCGGAATACCTGCTGCAACCGCGTAGGAACGTCGCCCCTGGCGCGAATCGATGGTCGACACACCGCGACATCCACGTCGCCTGCTCCATTCGCCGCGAGGGCGCGGCTCCCACAATGGGCGGTCGCTCTCAACGCATCAAGGTATAGGATCAAGGCCCTGCGCAGCGACCGGGCATGGCGCCGAAGCCCATGGACAGCAGGGTCAGGGGCATGGCCCTGCTTGCCTCAGGAACGCCGCCACCGCATCGGCAGCCGTGTCCAGGTGCTGCTCGTGGCTGTAGCCGGAGACCTTCAGCGGCTTGAGGTCGTGATCGGCGGCGGCCAGCCAGCACAGCTCGATGGCTCTGGACAGCTGATAGCCGGCCACCGTGTGGCGGTCGCCCATGGCGTCGCGCTCGCCCTGCACGATCAGCGTCGGCGTGCGCAGGTCGGCCAGATGGGCGACCCGCGGTTTGTCCGCCTTGCCGATGGCATGGAAGGGATACCCCAGGCAGACCAGCCCGTCGACCGCCAGTTCGTCGGCCAGCATGCTGGCCATGCGCCCGCCCATGGACTTGCCGCCGATGGCCAGCGGCCCAGCGACCTGTTGTCGCACGGCGGCATGCACCTCGCGCCACTGTTCCAGCAGTCGCGCCTGGGGATTGGGTGGGCGTTTCCTGCCATCCACCCGGCGCGCGGCCATGTAGGCGAACTCGAAGCGCACCAGCGTGACGCCACGGGCGGCGAGCTTCTGCGCCATCAGGCTCATGAATTCACTGTCCATCGGCGCACCGGCGCCGTGGGCGAGAATCAGCGTCGCCACGCTGCCGCCGGCCGGCCGCTCCCAGAGCAGCCCCGCGTGCTGCTGCCCCTGCGCGCATTGATCCCCGTCAATACCGGCACATTGCCCTTTGCTCATGCTTGCCTCGCTTATAAAAACCTTTTTTCCAGTGCGGTTATGCAAGACCGCGCTAGATTGAATGGTTCGAATGATCTGCCCATAACCGTGGATGGAAACCCAGACATGAACACAACAACCAGTTCCGCCTATAACTACAAGGTGGTTCGCCAATTCGCCATCATGACGGTGGTGTGGGGCATAGTCGGGATGGGGCTCGGCGTGCTCATCGCGGCTCAGCTCGTCTGGCCGACGCTCAACTTCGACCTGCCCTGGACCAGCTTCGGCCGCCTGCGGCCACTGCACACCAACGCGGTGATCTTCGCCTTCGGCGGCTGCGCCCTGTTCGCCACCAGCTACTATGCCGTACAGCGCACCTCGCAGACCACGCTGTTCGCACCCAAGCTGGCGGCCTTCACCTTCTGGGGCTGGCAACTGGTGATCCTGCTGGCGGCCATCACCCTGCCCCTGGGCTACACCAGCTCCAAGGAGTACGCCGAGCTGGAATGGCCGATCGACATCCTGATCACGGTCGTCTGGGTCAGCTACGCCATCGTCTTCTTCGGCACCATCTTCAAGCGCAACGTCAGCCACATCTACGTCGGCAACTGGTTCTTCGGCGCCTTCATCCTCACCGTGGCCCTGCTGCACGTGGTCAACAACCTGGAAGTGCCGGTGACCCTGACCAAGTCCTACTCGCTGTATGCCGGCGCCACCGATGCGATGATCCAGTGGTGGTACGGGCACAACGCCGTGGGCTTCTTCCTCACCGCCGGCTTCCTCGGCATGATGTACTACTTCGTGCCCAAGCAGGCCGGGCGCCCGGTGTACTCCTATCGCCTGTCGATCGTGCACTTCTGGGCGCTGATCACCGTGTACATCTGGGCCGGCCCGCACCACCTGCACTACACCGCGCTGCCGGACTGGGCGCAGAGCCTGGGCATGGTGATGTCCCTGGTGCTGCTGGCACCCAGCTGGGGCGGCATGATCAACGGCATGATGACCCTCTCCGGCGCCTGGCATAAGCTGCGCACCGACCCGATCCTGCGCTTTCTGGTGGTGTCCCTGGCCTTCTATGGCATGTCCACCTTCGAAGGCCCGATGATGGCCATCAAGACCGTCAACGCCCTGTCCCACTACACCGACTGGACCATCGGCCACGTCCACGCCGGCGCCCTCGGCTGGGTGGCCATGGTCTCCATCGGCTCGCTGTATCACCTGATACCCAAGGTCTTCGGTCGTGAGCAGATGTACAGCATCGGCCTGATCAACGCGCACTTCTGGCTGGCCACCATCGGCACCGTGCTGTACATCGCCTCGATGTGGGTCAACGGCATCGCCCAGGGCCTGATGTGGCGCGCGGTCAACCAGGACGGCACGCTCACCTACTCCTTCGTCGAAGCGCTGGAGGCCAGCCACCCGGGCTTCGTGGTGCGCATGATCGGCGGCGCGATCTTCTTCGTCGGCATGCTGCTGATGGCCTGGAACACCTGGCAAACCGTGCGCGCAAGCAAACCAGCCGAGCTGGAAGCGGCCGCGCAGTTCTCGGTAGAGGGAGCCCACTGATGAAACACGAAATCGTCGAGAAGAACGTCGGCCTGATGGCACTGCTGATGGTGTTCGCCGTCAGCATCGGCGGCCTGACCCAGATCGTCCCGCTGTTCTTCCAGGACGTGGTCAACGAGCCGGTGGTCGGCATGCAGCCCTACACCGCGCTGCAGCTGGAAGGCCGCGACGTCTACATCAAGGAAGGCTGCGTCGGCTGCCACTCGCAGATGATCCGCCCGTTCCGCGCCGAAACCGAGCGCTACGGCCACTACTCGGTGGCCGGCGAAAGCGTCTGGGACCACCCCTTCCTGTGGGGCTCCAAGCGCACCGGCCCGGACCTGGCGCGGGTCGGCGGGCGCTACTCGGACGAGTGGCACCGCGCCCACCTGTACAACCCGCGCAACGTCGTCCCGGAATCGAAGATGCCGGCCTACCCCTGGCTGGTGGAAAACACCCTGGACGGCAAGGAAACCGCCGCCAAGATCGAGGCCATGCGCTTTCTCGGCGTGCCCTACAGCGATGAGGACATCGCCGGCGCCGCCGACGCGGTGAAGGGCAAGACCGAGATGGACGCCCTGGTCGCTTACCTGCAAGTGCTCGGCACTGCCTTGAAGAACAAGAGGTAGAACCATGCTCTTCGACATGATCGATATCGGCTTCGTGCGCGGCATAGGCACCATCCTGGTGTTCACGGCATTCACCTGCGTGACCCTGTGGGCCTATAGCGGCAAACGCGCCAAGGCCTTCGACGAGGCCGCCAAACTGCCCTTCGCCGACGAACCCAAGACTGCTGCATCGAGGAGCGACACCCCATGACCACCTTCTGGAGCTGGTACATCACGCTGTTGACGGTCGGCAGCCTGGTCGCATTGTTCTGGCTGCTGTTCGCCACCCGCAAGGGTGAGCGCAAGAACATCACCGATCAGACCATGGGGCACTCCTTCGACGGCATCGAGGAATACGACAACCCCCTGCCACGCTGGTGGTTCCTGCTGTTCCTCGGCACCCTGGTCTTCGCCGGGGCCTACCTGGCCCTGTACCCGGGCCTGGGCAACTGGAAGGGCCTGCTGCCGGGCTACGAGGACGGCTGGACCCAGGTCGCCCAGTGGGAGCGCGAGGTCAGCAAGGCCGACGAGCTGTACGGGCCGATCTTCGCCAAGTACGCGGCCATGCCCCTGGAACAGGTGGCTCAGGAGGAGCAGGCGTTGAAAATGGGCGGCCGCCTGTTCGCCACCTATTGCTCCATCTGCCATGGCTCGGATGCCAAGGGCGCGGTGGGCTTTCCCAACCTGACGGATCAGCACTGGCGCTGGGGCGGCGACGCCGAAAGCATCAAGACCAGCATCCTGCACGGGCGCATCGGCACCATGCCGGCCTGGGGCGAGGCACTCGGTGACGCAGGCGTGAAGAACGTCGCCGCCTACGTGCGCCACGGCCTGGCCAAGTTGCCGTTGCCCGAGGGCGACCAGTCCGACCTGGCCCAGGGCGAACAGTTGTTCGCCAGCACCTGCGTGGCCTGCCACGGCGCCGACGGCAGCGGCCTGGCGTTGCTCGGCGCGCCTGACCTGACCCATCCCGGCGGCTGGATCTACGGTTCCAGCCTGGCGCAGCTGCAGCAGACCATCCGCTACGGCCGCAACGGCCAGATGCCGGCCCAGGAGCAGTACCTGGGTAACGACAAGGTGCACCTGCTCGCGGCCTACGTGCTCAGCCTGAGCCGCAACCAGGGCAATAGCGAGGCGAACGCCGAGTAAGTCCTTGGCCCGAGTGGAGCGATAAGCCGAGTGCCCTCACCTGGGTTTCGCTCCGCTCTACCCAGGCTACAAAGCCAGGCGTCCATCCGTAGCCTGGCGTTGAGCGCAGCGATACCCAGGAAGCAATCCCGGGTTTCGCTTCGCTCTAACCGGGCTACAAAGCCAGGCGTCCATCCGTAGCCTGGTGTTGAGCGCAGCGATACCCAGGAAGCAATCCCGGGTTTCGCTTCGCTCTAACCGGGCTACAAAAGCCAGGCGCGCATCCGTAGCCTGGCGTTGAGCGCAGCGATACCCAGGAAGCAATCGCCCCGATATCACTTCACTCGCCGATCAACGGGTCACACCTCCTCCGTCTGCCGCCCCGTAACCGCCTTTCTCCCGTCCCCCGCCAGCACCACAACCTGCACGCCGTGCCCGACAGAAAGCTTGCACCACATTTCCCACGCATTGCACTGCCGAAGCCTGTCGGGGATACTCGCGCCGCCTGCAACCCCATAGCCGCAACCCAGCGTGGAGCCCAGCATGAGCACAGCCAGCAGTCCGGCTGCGTACAACTACAAGGTCGTCCGCCAGTTCGCCGTCATGACGGTGGTCTGGGGCGTGATCGGCATGGCGCTCGGCGTATTCATCGCCGCGCAACTGGTCTGGCCGCAGCTCAACCTGGACATGGAATGGACGAGCTTCGGCCGCCTGCGCCCGCTGCACACCAACGCGGTGATCTTCGCCTTCGGCGGTTGCGCCCTGTTCGCCACCAGCTACTACGTGGTGCAGCGCACCTGCCAGGCCCGGCTGTTTTCCGACGGCCTGGCCGCCTTCACCTTCTGGGGCTGGCAGGCGGTGATCGTGCTGGCGGTGCTCAGCCTGCCGCTGGGCTACACCAGTTCCAAGGAATACGCCGAGCTGGAATGGCCGATCGACATCCTCCTGGGTCTCGTCTGGGTCACCTACGCGGTGGTGTTCTTCGGCACCGTCGCCCAGCGCAAGACCCGGCACATCTATGTCGGCAACTGGTTCTACGGCGCCTTCATCCTGGTCACCGGCATGCTGCACATCGTCAACAGCGCCGCCGTGCCGGTCAGCCTGTTCAAATCCTACTCGGCCTATGCCGGTGCCACCGACGCGATGATCCAGTGGTGGTACGGGCACAACGCCGTGGGCTTCTTCCTCACCACGGGCTTCCTGGGGATGATGTACTACTTCGTGCCCAAGCAGGCCGAGCGTCCCATCTATTCCTATCGCCTGTCCGTGGTCCACTTCTGGGCGCTGATCACCCTGTACATCTGGGCCGGCCCGCACCACCTGCACTACACCGCGCTGCCGGACTGGGCGCAGTCGCTGGGCATGGTCATGTCGATCATCCTCCTCGCCCCCAGCTGGGGCGGCATGATCAACGGCATGATGACCCTCTCCGGCGCCTGGCATAAGCTGCGCACCGACCCGATCCTGCGCTTTCTGGTGGTGTCCCTGGCCTTCTACGGCATGTCTACCTTCGAAGGCCCGATGATGGCCATCAAGACCGTCAACGCCCTGTCCCACTACACCGACTGGACCATCGGCCACGTCCATGCCGGCGCCCTCGGCTGGGTGGCGATGATATCCATCGGCTCGCTGTACCACCTGATCCCCAGGGTCTATGGCCGCGAGCGGATGCACAGCGTGGCGCTGATCAACGCGCACTTCTGGCTGGCCACCATCGGCACCGTGCTGTACATCGCCTCGATGTGGGTCAACGGCATCACCCAGGGCCTGATGTGGCGCGCGGTCAACCAGGACGGTACGCTCACCTACTCCTTCGTCGAAGCCCTGGAGGCCAGCCATCCGGGCTACGTGGTGCGCATGATCGGCGGGGCGATCTTCTTCAGCGGCATGCTGCTGATGGCCTGGAACACCTGGCAGACCGTGCGCGCCAGCAGGCCGGCCGAGCATGACGCGGGCGCTCGGATTCCCGCCCACGGCAGCACCGGGAGTACGCACTGATGAAGCACGAACTGATCGAAAAGAACCTCGGCCTGATGACCCTGCTGATGGTGCTCGCCGTCAGCGTCGGCGGCCTGACCCAGATCGTCCCGCTGTTCTTCCAGGACCTCACCAACCAGCCGATCGAGGGCATGCAGCCCTACACCGCGCTGCAGCTGGAAGGCCGCGACGTCTACATCAAGGAAGGCTGCGTCGGCTGCCACTCGCAGATGATCCGCCCGTTCCGCGCCGAAACCGAACGCTACGGCCACTACTCGGTGGCCGGCGAAAGCGTCTGGGACCACCCCTTCCTGTGGGGCTCCAAGCGCACCGGCCCGGACCTGGCCCGGGTCGGCGGGCGCTACTCGGACGAGTGGCACCGCGCCCACCTGTACAACCCGCGCAACGTCGTCCCGGAATCGAAGATGCCGGCCTACCCCTGGCTGGTGGAAAACACCCTGGACGGCAAGGAAACCGCCGCCAAGATCGAGGCCATGCGCTTTCTCGGCGTGCCCTACAGCGACGCGGACATCGCCGGCGCCGCCGACGCGGTGAAGGGCAAGACCGAGATGGACGCCCTGGTCGCCTACCTGCAGGTGCTCGGCACCACGATCAAGAACAAACGGTGAACACCATGCCAGCCTTCCTGACCGACATCGGCACCATTCGCGGCATCGGCACCCTGGTGGTATTCATCGCCTTCGTCGCCGTGGTGCTCTGGGCCTACAGCAGCAAGCGCAAATCGAGCTTCGACGACGCCGCCAACCTGCCCTTCGCCGACGAGCCGAAGCCAACCGACACAGACGACGAGGACCGCGACCCGCGATGAGCACATTCTGGAACTGGTACGTCGCCCTCCTGTCGCTGGGTACCCTGGCGGCCATGGCCTGGCTGCTGTTCGCCACCCGCAAGGGCCAGCGCCCGAACGACACCGAGCAGACCGTGGGGCACAGCTTCGACGGCATCGAGGAATACGACAACCCGCTGCCCAGGTGGTGGTTCCTGCTGTTCGTCGGCACCCTGCTGTTCGCCCTGGTCTACCTGCTGCTCTACCCGGGCCTGGGCAACTTCAGGGGCCTGCTGCCGGGCTACGCCTACCTGGACAACCAGGCGCGGACGCCTTTCGCCACCGATGTGCAGGTCGCCGCCGGCGAGCGGCGCAACGACGGCTGGAGTAGCGTGCACCAGTGGGAAAAGGAAATGGCTAGGGCCGATGCCCTGTACGGGCCGATCTTCGCCCGATATGCGGCCATGCCCATCGCCGAAGTGGCCAAGGACGAGCAGGCGCTGAAAATGGGTGGCCGCCTGTTCGCCTCCAACTGTTCGGTGTGCCACGGCTCCGATGCCAAGGGCGCCTACGGCTTTCCCAACCTGAGCGACGCCGACTGGCTCTACGGCGGCGACCCGGAAACCATCAAGACCTCGATCATGCAGGGCCGCCAGGGCGTGATGCCGGCCTGGCTCGAGGTGCTGCGCGAGGACGGCATCCGCAACGTCACCGGCTACGTACGCAGCCTTTCCGGCCTGAACAATCCGGACGACATCCCGCTCGACATGGCGGCCGGCGAGCAGATCTACGCCACCACCTGCGCCGCCTGTCACGGCCCCGAAGGCCAGGGCATGCAGGCGCTCGGCGCGCCGAATCTGACCGACAGGGTCTGGCTCTATGGCTCCAGCTTCGCGCAGATCCAGCAGACCCTGCGCCATGGCCGCAACGGCCAGATGCCGGCGCAGAAGGACTTTCTCGGCAACGACAAGGTGCACCTGCTCGCCGCCTACGTCTACAGCCTGTCGCAGAGCCCCGATGTGGAGGCGTCCGAATGAGCCAACAGCGGCGGCACTGACCTGGATCAGGACGCGGCGCCACCCAGGCGGCTAGGATGCACGGGCCTGGGGCAGTCGCATGCCGATCCACGCTGGCGGGCGTACCATACCCCCGACACGGCGCCCTGCCAGGCATGCAGCAGCTACAGCTCGAGGCGCCGCGAACAGCGCCCGAGCATGATCCCGGACGGCACGTATCGGCCGGGACAGCCCGACCAACCGTTGTGGTAGGAACCGATGAGCCAACAGATCCCGGTCAAGAACGTCAGCCCGGCCCCGGCCAAGGGCGACGCCGTCGACCTCTATGCCAGTCGTGCGAAGATCTACACCCGCGCCTTCACCGGGCTCTACCGCAACCTGCGCCGGGTCGGCGGGGCGTTGCTGTTCACCCTGTACTTCGGCACCGTCTGGCTGAACTGGAACGGCCATCAGGCCGTATGGTGGGACCTGCCGGAGCGCAAGTTCCACATCTTCGGCGCCACCTACTGGCCCCAGGACTTCGTCCTGCTCTCGGCGCTGCTGATCATCGCCGCCTTCGGCCTGTTCTTCATCACCGTGTTCGCCGGCCGCGTCTGGTGTGGTTACACCTGCCCGCAAAGCGTATGGACCTGGATCTTCATGTGGGCGGAGAAGGTCACCGAGGGTGACCGCAACCAGCGCATGAAACTGGACAAGTCGCCGCTGACTCCGCGCAAACTGCTGCGCAAGCTGGCCAAGCACGGCATCTGGCTGGCGGTGTCGCTGGCCACCGCGCTGACCTTCGTCGGCTACTTCAGCCCGATCCGCGAACTGCTCGGCGACCTGCTCAGCTTCCAGGCCGGCGGCTGGGCGCTGTTCTGGATCGGTTTCTTCACCCTGGCCACCTACGGCAATGCCGGCTGGCTGCGCGAACAGGTGTGCATCTACATGTGCCCCTACGCGCGCTTCCAGAGCGTGATGTTCGACCAGGACACCCTGATCGTCTCCTACGACCCGCGCCGCGGCGAGCGTCGCGGGCCGCGCCGGAAAGACGCCGACTACAAGGCCCAGGGCCTGGGCGACTGCATCGACTGCACCCTGTGCGTCCAGGTCTGCCCCACCGGCATCGACATCCGCGACGGCCTGCAGATCGAATGCATCGGCTGCGCGGCATGCATCGACGCCTGCGACGGCATCATGGACAAGATGCACTATCCCCGTGGCCTGATCAGCTACACCACCGAGCACAACCTCTCCGGCCAGAAGACCCGCCTGCTGCGCCCACGCCTGATCGGTTACGCCGTAGCCCTGCTGGCCATGATCGCCGTGTTCGCCTGGGCCGTGACCAACCGCTCGCTGGTCGAGCTGGACGTACTCAAGGATCGCGTGCTCTACCGGGAAAACGAGCAGGGCCGGATCGAGAACGTCTATACCTTGAAGATCATGAACAAGGCCCAGCACGATATCGTCTACCGCATCGAGGCCGACGGCCTGCCGGGCCTGGTCTACGAAGGCCGCCGCGAGGTCCGCGCCCTGGCCGGCGAAGTGCTGGCGGTGCCGGTGGAGCTGTCGATCGACCCGCAGAACCTGCCGTCGAGCGCCAATGAAATCACCTTCCGCATCCGCGCCACGGATGACGAGAGCATCCATAATGACGCTTCCAGCCGCTTCATCGGCCCCAGCGTACGCTAGGAGTGAAGCAATTTTCCGTAGGGTGGACGACGCTTCACCCGTCCACCACTCTGCAATCCCCATGGTGGACAAAAAGAGCGTTGGCTACGCGCCCCGATCCACCCTACGCCCGTGCTCCAACAACAGTACAGGAACAGGCCAGCCATGAATGAAAACCTACAACCCGCCCCCTGGTACAAGCAGTTCTGGCCCTGGTTCCTGATCGCCCTGCTCGGCTACTCCGTGGTGCAGGGCCTGACCCTGCTGACCATCGCCACGCGCAACCCGCCCGGCCTGATCTCCGACGACTACTACGATGTCGGCAAGGGCATCAACCAGTCCCTGGAGCGCGAAAACCTGGCCGAGCGCCTGCAACTGCGCGCCACCCTGCAACTGCATGACGACAGCGGCGTCGCCGAACTGCAGCTGCAAGGCAACAGCGGCCCGCAGCAACTGGTGCTCAACCTGGTGTCGCCGACCCAGCCGGAACGCGATCGCCGCGTGGTCCTGCAGCGCCAGCCGAACGGCCTGTACCGCGGCCACCTGCAGGACAGCGTGCAAGGCCGGCGCTTCGTCGAGCTGATCGGCCAGGAAGGCGGGCAGGACTGGCGCCTGTTCGAAGAAGAAACCCTGGAACAGAGCAAGACCATCCTGCTCGGGGACGAATACTGATCGACGTCTCACTGACCGCGCCGGCGGCCTCGACCGCGGCCACACCGACGCCCTGCTACCACTGTGGCCTGCCGGTACCCGCCGGCGGGCGCTTCCAGGCACGCATCCTCGGCGAGTCGCGGGCGCTGTGCTGTCCGGGCTGCCAGGCGGTGGCCGAAGCCATCGTCGAAGGCGGCCTGGAGCACTACTACCGGCACCGCAGCGATACCGCCAACAACCCGCAACAGCTGCCCCAGCCGCTGCCCGATGAACTGGCGCTGTACGACCGTGCCGACGTGCAGCGACCCTTCGTCGCGCACCAGGGCGAACTGAGCGAGACCTGCCTGCT
The DNA here is from genome assembly GCF_004327355.1 of Phytopseudomonas dryadis. Classification (GTDB taxonomy): domain Bacteria; phylum Pseudomonadota; class Gammaproteobacteria; order Pseudomonadales; family Pseudomonadaceae; genus Aquipseudomonas; species Aquipseudomonas dryadis. The sequence continues at coordinate 2,233 of NZ_QJUM01000030.1, read as the reverse complement.
GATCGAAGGCATCAGCTGCGCCGCCTGCGCCTGGTTGATCGAGCGCCACCTGCGCAGCCTGCCCGCGGTGGCCGAAGCCCGGCTCAACCTGTCCAGCCATCGCCTGCAGATCCGCTGGGCCGACGCGCAGCTGCCACTCAGCCAGTTGCTCGGCGAGGTTCGCCGGATCGGCTACGCCGCCCACCCCTGGCAGGCCGACGCCGCCGCCGAACAACTGACCCGGGAAAACCGCCGCGCCATGCGCGAGCTGGGCGTCGCCGGGCTGCTGTGGATGCAGGTGATGATGGCGAGCATGGCCACCTGGCCGGAATTCAACATCGACCTGAGCCCCGAGCTGGACAGTATCCTGCGCTGGGTCAGCCTGTTCCTCACCACGCCGATCGTCTTCTACTGCTGCGGTCAGTTCTTCCGCGGCGCCCTGCGCGATGTGCGCACCCGCCATCTGAGCATGGACCTGTCCGTGTCCCTGGCCATCGGCGGCGCCTATGCCGCCGGCATCTGGTCCACCCTCAGCGGCAGCGGCGAACTGTATTTCGATGCCGTGGGCATGTTCGCCCTGTTCCTGCTCAGCGGCCGCTACCTGGAACGCCGCGCCCGCGAGCGCACCGCCGCGGCCACCGCGCAACTGGTCAAGCTGCTGCCGGCCTCGTGCCTGCGCCTGGACGAACAGCGGCACAGCCAGCGCATCCTGCTCAGCGAACTGCGCTGCGGCGACCAGGTGCTGGTGCCCCCGGGCGCCCTGCTGCCGGCCGATGGGCGTATCGTCGCCGGCCACTCCAGCGTCGACGAATCGCTGCTCACCGGCGAGTACCTGCCCCAGCCCCGTGGCATCGGCGACCCGGTTACCGCCGGCACCCTGAATGTCGAAGGCGCCCTGACCGTCGAGGTGCAGGCCCTCGGCGACGCCACCCGGCTGTCGGCCATCGTGCGCCTGCTGGAACGGGCGCAGAGCGACAAACCGCGCCTGGCGGAAATCGCCGACCGGGTGGCGCAGTGGTTCCTGCTCATCGTGCTGGTGGTCGCCACCCTGGTCGGCCTGGCCTGGTGGCAACTGGATCCCGCGCGGGCCTTCTGGGTGGTGCTGGCGCTGCTGGTCGCCACCTGCCCCTGCGCCCTGGCCCTGGCCACACCGACCGCCCTGACCGCGGCGACCGGCGCCCTGCACAGAAAAGGCCTGCTGCTGACCCGCGGCCACGTGCTCGAAGGCCTCAACCAGATCGATACGGTGATCTTCGACAAGACCGGCACCCTCACCGAGGGACGCCTGACCCTCAGCGCCATCCACCCCCTCGGCGAACTCGACGGCGATGCCTGCCTGGCCCTCGCCGCCGCCCTCGAGAGCCGCTCGGAACACCCCATCGCCCGCGCCTTCGGCCAGCCGGCGCAGGCCGCCGAACAGGTCGACAACCAACCGGGCCTAGGCCTGCAGGGCAAGGTCGGTGGACGCCTGCTGCGCATCGGTCAGGCGGAGTTCGTCAGCCAACTGAGCGGCCAGCCGGCACCCGCCATCCCCGGCGACCAGGGCCAATGGCTGCTGCTCGGCGACGACCATGGCCCGCTGGCCTGGTTCGTGCTCGACGATCGCCTGCGCGACGATGCGCCCGCGCTGCTCGACGCCTGCCGGGAACGCGGCTGGCAGGTGCTGCTGCTGTCCGGCGACAGCTCGCCGATGGTCGCCGAAGTGGCCCGCCAACTGGGTATCGAGCAGGCCCGCGGCGGCCTCACCCCGGACGCCAAGCTCGCCGTTCTGCGCGAGCTGCACGAACAGGGTCGCCGCGTGCTGATGCTCGGCGATGGCGTCAACGACGTCCCCGTGCTCGCCGCCGCCGACATCAGCGTGGCCATGGGCAGTGCCAGCGACCTGGCCAAGACCAGCGCCGACGCGGTGCTGCTGAGCAACCGCCTGGGCAGCCTGGTCGACGCCCTGCACCTGGCCAGACGCACCCGCACCATCATCATCGAGAACCTGGCCTGGGCCGGGCTGTACAATGGCCTGGTGCTGCCGTTCGCCGCCCTGGGCTGGATCACCCCGCTCTGGGCCGCCCTGGGCATGTCCTTCAGTTCGCTGCTGGTGGTGCTCAATGCGCTGCGTCTGGCTAAAAGCTAGAGGCTGGAGGCTGGAGGCTGGAGGCTGGAGGCTGGAGGCTGGAGGCTGGAGGCTGGAGGCTGGAGGCTGGAGGCTGGAGGCTGGAGGCTGGAGGCTGGAGGCTGGAGGCTGGAGGCTGGAGGCTGG
>NZ_QJUM01000002.1 GCF_004327355.1 Phytopseudomonas dryadis | reverse complement strand
AGGGCCACTGCCAAGTCCAGGTAATAAATCCCGGTTGCCTCGAGTACCACACAGGCGACCTGCTGCCCCAGCTTCTTGATCAAAGCCAGGTGCCCCTCTGGAGTTTGTCGGAACTCCTGGATAGGGGGGGTACGGCCAGCACGCCGTATGCACATTACAACTGACTTGGCGCCGACATCGATGCCTACATAATCGCTCACGGGTTCACCTCAACTGCGTGATAGGTAACAATGGTCACCGGTTCCCCGACCTCGCACTTCTTTACCGCTACAACCTTGTGATGCGAAGTCCGCCACTCTTGCGAGTCCGGCTTCGGGATACTCCACGTAGTGGTAATGAGGCGGGGGGCCACTCTACAGGCGAGGTCACGCAAGGTGCCTCCAGGAGCGAACGGCCTCCCCGGTAACTGCTTCCGTCATGGTTGTTGACAGATAAGCTCAACATACAAGGAGCGTCGCCCTCGGCGCGAAGCGGGATTTGTGGGGCGCGTTCAGCCCTGCAGCAATGACTTGAGGTAGTCGCCGAAGCCGCCGCTGGCCCGGCATTCCAGGCGCGCACTGGTGGTCACCCGCGGCGCGGTGCTCCAGGCGATGCGGGCGCCATTGCGCTCGAAGGCGCGCACCAGCTGCACGTCTTCATCGACCGGCAGGGGGCTGAAGCCGCCAGCGTGGCGATAGGCATCGGCGCTGAAGGCGAGGTTGGCGCCATGGATGTGGCGATGGCCGTCATCGGCGTGATAGTGGCGTTGATAGCGGGCCTGGACCTCGGCCTGGATATCGCCCCAGTCGGCGACCTGTACCGTGCCACAGACCACATCGGCATTCAGGGCCAACTGGCTGCTCAGCCAGTCCGCCGCCACCTGGCTGTCGGCGTCGGTGCAGGCGATCCAGGTCGCGCCCTGGCGCAGCAACCAGTCGACACCCGTGGCCCGGGCGATACCGACGTTGCGCGCTTGCAGCGCCAGCGTTTCGACCGGATAGTTGGCCGCCACGGCCGCGGAACCGTCACTGCAGTCGTCGAGCACCACCAGGATCCGTACCGCCAGCGTGAGGTCGCCGTGCCCGGCCGCGGCGAGTACCGATTCCAGGCAGTCGTCGAGAAACAGTTCTTCATTGTGCGCCGGGATGACGATACCGATCATGACGACTGTCCTTCATCGTTCCGTGGCGTCAGCCCTTCGCGCTGGCCGACCGAGGTCGGGTCGGTGCTCCACAGTTCCAGCAGCAGGTCGCTGTCTTCATGGCGCAGCAGGCGTGGCAGTTGCAGTTGTTCGTGCAATGCCTGGTGCACCTGGTCGCCGGTCAGCGGGCAGTCTTCGATGGGCCAGCGCCAATGGCAGGCGAGCAGGCTGCCGCCCTCGGCAAGGGCGCCACGCGCTTTCGCGATCAGGGTGGCCAGATCCTCGCTGTCGAGGTAGTAGGCCAGCTCACTGATGACGATCAGGTCGAAACGGCCTGGCGGCCACTGTTCCGGTAGGCGGGTCTGCACGAAGCGCACGTTGGATTTGTTGGCCAGGCGCTTCTGCGCCAGCTCCAGGGCGATGGCCGAGGTATCGCTACAGAGCAACTGGCTGCAGCGTTCGGCCAGCTTCGCGCTGAGTTCGCCGGTGGCGCAACCGGGCTCGAAAATGCTGCCGTAGTGGCTGCGGGTCAGGGCGGCAAGGGTCAGGTTGCGCTTGCGCTGTTCGTACCAGCGCTCGCGGAACGACCAGGGGTCCTGGCTGGCCTTGTACAGCTTGTCGAAGTAGTTGTCGGCGACGCTCATAGGAAGACCACCTCGAACGGTTGCAGCAGGCGTTCGAGGGTGACACTGGAGAGCACCGGCTCCTGGCCGGTATCCGGGTCGCGGTACAGCTGGCTGGCGAAAGCCTGCACGGCATGCCGTTTACGCGCCAGCATCCATTTGTCCAGGTGCAGTTTGCGGGCCCGTTGCCAGGGAATGCGCGGGTCTTCCGGGCTTGCCCAGTGCCAGGTCCAGACCGGTATCTCGTGCACCGTGGCGCCGACCTGGCGTGCCGCCGCCAGGCTGGCGCGGCCTACCGCTTCATGGTCGCCGTGGCCGTCCTCGCACCAGGTGGTGAAGACCACGTCGCTGGGCTGCAGGTAGGTCAGCAGAAAGGCCTGCAGTTGGTTTTCCTGATCGCTCACGGCGGTGTCGGTGAAGCCGCCGTGTACCCACTTCATCTCGTTGAGGGGCAGGCCGAGGCGCTTCAGGGCATCGGCGCTTTCCTGCGGGCGCACGACGCTCAGCCGCTGTGGCGTCCAGTAGCGCGAGCCCTTGTGGCTGGCGCTGCCATCGGTCACCGAAATCAGCAGGATCTGCCGTTGTTCGCGGGCCAGCAGTTGCAACAGGCCGCCGCAACCGAGGATTTCGTCGTCCGGGTGCGGCGAGACGATCACCGCCCGGGCGTGTGGCGATACCAGTTGCGCGCAACTGATCGCATCGACCTCGCCGAGGTGGTTCGAGCTGTTCCAGGCTTGTAACGACGTCCCGCTGCCAATGATCGGATTGGCTCTCATAGCATCCAGCTCCCTTGTCGTTCTTGTGTCGTCAATGCACCCAGCGCCGCGAGGTCGCGTTCGGCGTGGCTTTGCCGCAGGTAGACCGGCAGGTCGGTCAGGTGGCGGGCCAGGTAGGCCTCACGGCAATAGGGCAGGGCGCCGAGGGCCCGGCCGACGTGGCGGATCACCTGTTCGGCGCTTGCTTCGCACTGGGCGCGCACGCGGCGTACGGGCAACTGGGCGTCGCCCTCGGGCTGCTGGTCGATCCACTGGGCCGTGGCGCGCAGCAGGCTGGCGGCACTCTGCAGCGCGCAATCCACGGCGCCCAGGTGAGCCTGGGCGTGGCTGTCTTCGCGGCGGCCGCAATGCTGCCGCAAGGCTTCGCCGATGGCCTGGGCCGAGCCATACCAGCAGGCGGCGATACCGCCGCCGCCATGCCAGAAGCCCGGCCGCGCGAGGTAGCCGCCGGGAGGGCCGAGCCGTTGCCCGTGGGCGCCGTCGAACAGCACCTCGACGCTTTGCGTGGCCGCCATGCCCACTGCCTGCCAGCCCTGGGTGGTGACCTGCACCCCGGGCTGGTCGAGGGCCACGGCCACCAGTTGCTGCTCGCCGGCCGGGTTCCAGGCGGTGAGCAGCGCGTGGCTGACCACCGCCGCACCGGAACACCAGGCCTTGCGCCCTTGCAGGCGCACGCTGCCATCGGCCTGCTGGGCGTTCAGGGTCACCTTCGCCTGGGGCGGTTCGGCTGCCCACATGCCCCAGGTACTGCCGGTTGGCGGTGCCTCCGCGGCCCATTCCTGGATGATCGCCAGGGCATCGGTATGGCCTTCGTAGAGCTTGCACAGGCTCAGGTCGAAGGCCGCGACCCGGGCCAGGGCCTGCCAGCGCAGCAGGGTCTGGCCCGCTCCCGGCAGCGGCAGGCGATCGAGACCCGCCCGGCACAGCACGTCCATGATGCCCGCCAGCGCCGTTGGGGTGACGGGCGCGGGCAGGGACTGGCTGGCCAGTGTCGCGGCCAGCTGTTCCAGGGAAAAGCCGCCGCTGGGCACGGCCTGCCACCCAGGACGCTCAGCCTTCGCGCCGTCGCCGCGCGACATCAGGAATCGCTCCCGGCCGTTTTTTCCTTGTTCAGTTCGAACAGCAGCAGCGAGCGATGGGTAACGGTGAACTCGCTGCCGAAGGCGAAGGTGTCTTCGTGTTCCTCGTTGTTGGCGCGGTTGGTGTCGAGCAGGCACGTCCAGTGGCTACCCTGGGCCACCTCCGGCATACGGAAGTTGACCACGTCGTGGTGGGCGTTGATCACCAGTAGCAGGGTGGCATCGGCACCGCTGCGGCGGATGCCGGTCGGCTGCGCGCGGCCGTCGAGCAGCATGCCCAGGCAACGGGCGTGGGGATCGTGCCAGTTCTCCTCGGTCATCTCCTCGCCGTTGGGCGACAGCCAGGTTACGTCCTTGACCCCCAGCTCCTCGTTGTAGGCGCCGACGAAGAAGCGCCCCCGGCGCAGGATGGGATAGCTCATGCGCAGTTCGATCAGGCGCGTGACGAAGGCCTGCAACTGCTTGCCCTGCTCGCCGAGGTTCCAGTCGATCCAGCCGATCTCGCTGTCCTGGCAATAGGCATTGTTGTTGCCGTGCTGGGTACGGGCGAACTCGTCGCCGGCCACCAGCATCGGGGTGCCCTGGGACAGCAGCAGGGTGGCCATGAAGTTGCGCATCTGGCGGAAGCGCAGCTCGACGATCTCGGGATCGTCGCTGGGGCCTTCCACGCCATGGTTCCAGGACAGGTTGTTGTTGCTGCCGTCCTGGTTGTTCTCGTCGTTGTCCTCGTTGTGCTTGTCGTTGTACGAGACCAGGTCGTTGAGGGTGAAGCCGTCGTGGGCGGTGACGAAGTTGACCGAGGTGAACGGCCGGCGGCCACGCTGGTTGTACAGGTCGCCCGAGGCGGTCAGGCGGCTGGCCAGCTCGGCCAGTTGCCCCTCGTCGCCTTTCCAGAAGGCGCGCACGTTGTCGCGGAACTTGTCGTTCCACTCCGCCCAGCCCGGCGGGAAACCGCCCACCTGATAGCCGCCGGGGCCGCAGTCCCAGGGCTCGGCGATCAGCTTGACCTTGCTCAGCACCGGGTCCTGGCGACAGGCGACGAGGAAGCTGTGGCGCTCGTCGTAGCCGTCGTGGGCGCGGGCGAGGATGGTCGCGAGGTCGAAACGGAAACCGTCGGCGCCCATTTCCGTGGCCCAGTAGCGCAGCGAGTCGGTGACCATCTGCAGCACGCAGGGGTGGCTCAGGTCCAGGGTGTTGCCGGTGCCCGAATCGTTGATGTAGAAGCGCTTGTCGTCGGGCATCAGGCGGTAGTAACTGGCGTTGTCGATGCCGCGCATGGACAGGGTCGGGCCCAGTTCGTTGCCCTCTGCGGTGTGGTTGTAGACCACATCGAGGATCAGCTCCAGGCCGGCATCGTGCAGGTGCGCGGCCATTTCCTTGAATTCGTTGATGTGACCGCTGGCCAGGTAGTGCGGGTGGGGGGCGAAGAAGGCGATGCTGTTGTAGCCCCAGTAGTTGTTCATGCCCTTTTCCAGCAGATGCTGGTCGTTGACGAAGGCATGCACGGGCAGCAGCTCGACCGAGGACACCCCGAGCTTGCGAATGTGCCTGATCACCTCGGCGTTCATCAGGCCGGCGAAGGTCCCGCGTTTTTCCTCCGGCACGGCCGGATGACGCATGGTCAGGCCGCGCAGGTGGGCTTCGTAGAGCACCGTCTTGTCCCACGCCACGCGCTCGCTGCGGTGCCTGCCCCAGGTATAGGCCGGGTCGATGACCTTGCTCTTGGGCACGAAGGGCGCGCTGTCGCGCTTGTCGAAGCTGAGGTCGCCGTCCGGATGGCCGATCTCGTAGCCGAATAGCGCCTCGGACCATTTCAGCTTGCCGACCAGTTGCTTGGCATAGGGGTCGATCAGCAGTTTGTTGGGGTTGAAACGGTGTCCCGCTTCCGGTTCGTAGGGGCCATGCACCCGGTAGCCGTAGACCTGCCCGGGGTGGGCGTCGGGCAGGTAGCCGTGCCAGATCTCATCGGTGTATTCCGGCAGCTCGATGCGCTCGATCTCCTGCTTGCCCTCGGCATCGAACAGGCACAGCTCGACCTTGGTGGCATGGGCGGAGAACAGCGCGAAATTGACGCCCAGACCGTCCCAGGTCGCCCCCAGCGGAAAGGGCTGACCTTCGGTAATACGTGAGCGTGGTTGACTCATGGCGGGCAGCTCCTCAGTACAGGCGGATCACGCCTTGGGTTTCTTCACGGCGGGTTGGTTGGCTTTGGCCGGGGCCTTGGGCTTGAGCAGCGCCGGCTTTTCCTGGTCGGCCGCCGCCTTGGCGGGCTTGCTGGTCTTGCTCTTGCTCACCGCCGGTTCGGCGGCGGGCGCCTTGGCCTTGCTGGTACGCTTGGCCGGGGCCTTGGGCGGTGGCGTCTGTTCCGATTCGGCGAGCTTGCGCGCCATTTCCCAATGGCGTTTGGCCTGGCCTTCGGGTTTCCCTTCGGATTCCCAGATCTGATAGGCGAATTCGCGGATGCGTTGTTCGTTGGCGCTCATGGCTACGGCTCCTGGTGAAAAGGGTTGGAGAACAGCAGGTTGACGGGAACATCCCGCAACACGTCGGCGAGGGCGACATGGCTGTCGTGCACCGGCACGGCGGACGGGCAGAAGGCGCTGTCGAGGCGCCGGGCAAGCAGGGCAGCGGGCAGGGCGATGCGAGTGTCGCCCCATCGGTCGGAGGGAATCAGTGGCTGGCGGCTATCGGCCAGCAAGGCATCGCTCAGGCGCGGCACCACCACCAGCAGATGCTCGTCGCCATGGCTGCGAGCGAACGCCAGCACCTGGTCGGCATGGCGCCCCGACACCGGCAGTGGCTGGTAGTCGCCTTTGGCGAACAGCGCGCTGTGGCGGGCGCGTACGCCCAGGGTGGCGGCGATCAGCGCCTGCTTGATGCGCCCGTCCTGCCAACTGGCCAGGCACTCGCCGAGCGCGGCGGCGCCGTCCAGCGCCGCCTGGCGCGCGGCGAAATCCACCGGGCGGCGGTTGTCCGGGTCGACCAGGCTCCAGTCCCACCATTCGCAGCCCTGGTACAGGTCGGGCACGCCGGGCACGCTCATGCGCAGCAGGCACTGGGCCAGCCCGTTCAAGGCGCCGGCGGGCGCGATGCGCAGCGCGGCGGCGGCCAGTTCGCCGCGCAGCTCGCGGCCCTGCTCGGCGTTGAGCAACTGCTCGAGGTAGTCGCCACAGGCGCGCTCGTAGGCCGCGTTGGGCGTGCCCCAGGTACTGCGCAGCTTGGCCTCGCGCACGGCCTTTTCCTGCCAGGCGCCGAGGCGTTCGGCAAAGACTCGCAGCCCTTCGCGATCATCGGCGCGCAACGTCAGCGGCCAGCTGCCGAGGAGGATCTGGAACAGCATCAGCTCGTCGCCGGGCGAGGGCGCCAGGCCGTCTTCCAGTTCCCGGCGCAGCGGCGCGGCGAGTTCGCGCCAGTGCCGGCAGCGCTCGGCGAACCAGTCGGCACGCTCGCTGAGCACGGCGATGCGTGCGCGGGTGTCCTCGCCGCGTTTGTGGTCGTGGGTGGCGGTGGTCAGCAGGTTGCCGGGGAACAGGCGGGCGCGCTGCAGGCAGTCCTGATGGAATTGCGCCGGCGTTGCACTGAAGCGTTGCGGGTCGAAACCGACGTCATTGCGCGACAGCAGCACCGCGCTGCGGTAGCAGGCGGTGTCTTCCACGGCCTTGGCCGCGGCCGGCGAGGTCAGTTGCTGGAAACGTTCGAGCATCTTGCGCCACAGCTTGCGCGGTTGCCCCGGCGGCAACTGGCGCAGGGCCTGGCCGCCGAGCCAGCGCTCGAGGTGTTCGAGCAGGGGCCAGTCGCTTTCGGCCAGGGTGCTGCGCGCGCCCTCCAGGGCCCGGGCGAAGACCGCCCGATCGGCGTCGTTGCGCCCGCAGGCACTGGCGTAGGTGCGGTACACCGGGAAGTGCACGATCAGCTCCAGCAGGGCGCGACGGATGGCCCCCAGGGTCAGGTCGCGGGTGGCGATGGCGTCACGGGCGACCCGCAACAGGCCCTGGGCCAGGGCTTCCAGATCGCCGGCCAGGGCGGTGGTCAGCACCAGTTGCCGGGCCTGGCGCACCTCGTCCATGAAGTCGGCGCTGCGGCCGCTGGTCTCGCTCCACAGCTGCGCCAGGATGGCTTCGCCGGCGGGCGCGTGCTGCAACAGCGACACCTGGTTCATGAACTCGTAGCCGGTGGTGCCATCGACGCCCCAGTCAGTGGGCAACTGTTCGTCTTCGCCGAGGATCTTCTCGACGAAGATGGGGAAGTGCGCGCCTTGCAGCGCCGCCGGACGCTTGTCCAGCAGGCGCTCGACACGCCGCCGCAGCTTGCGGCAGTACGCCCGCGGATTGGCCAGGCCGTCGACGTGGTCGATGCGCAGGCCGTCGACCAGGCCGTTTTCGATCAGCTCGAAGATCTTCGCGTGGGTGGCTTCGAACACCGCGTGGCGCTCGACCTGCAGGCCGCCCAGCTCGTTGATGTCGAAGAAGCGCCGCCAGTTGATGTCGTCCGCCGCGGTACGCCAGCTGGCCAGGCGGTAGTGCTGGCGCTCGAGCAACTGGTGCAGGCGCTGCAGATCCTGGGCATCGGCTGGGCGCAGGTAGGCGATGGCGCGCTCGATGGCTTGCGGCGCCGTGGCGGCCAGTTCGGCCAGCTCGTGGCTCAGGCGGCGCGCCTGCTGCTGGCCGGCCGGGCTGTCGTCGAGGGCGGCGAAGCGCGCGCCAAGGGCCTGCAGGGCTGCATGCCCGGAGTACTGCAGCACGTCGCCGTAGCTGGCCGGGTTGAGCGGAAAGTGGTGGTCGTAGTGGCTGGCGTACAGGGTGCCGCGGCGGGCGTCGAGGTGCAGCTCGATTTCCCCGGCGCCGAGCACTTCGCCGTAGTCGCTGCGCAGGAAGGGCAGCAGCAGCTGGCCCTTGAGCAGGGGATCGTGGGACTGCCAGTGGATATCGAAGAACGAGGCGTAGCGACTGCTGACGCCCCATTCCAGCACGTCCAGCCACCAGGGATTGGCGTTGCCGCCCACGGCCATGTGGTTGGACACGATGTCCAGAATCAGGCCCATGCCGCGCTCGCGAAGGGCCGCGACCAGGCGTTGCAGGGCGCGCTCGCCGCCGAGTTCGGGGTTGATGCGGGTCGGATCGACCACGTCGTAGCCATGCATCGAGCCCGGACGCGCGGTGAGCAGCGGCGAGGCATAGAGATGGCTGATACCCAGCCGGGCGAAGTAGTCCACCAGCGGCACCGCGTCATCGAGGGTGAAATCGCGGTGAAACTGCAGGCGCACGGTCGCGCGCAGCTCAGTCATGATAGCGCTCCTCGGCTTCCCGACGGGCCTGTTGCAGGCGCTGCAGGCGCTGGCTCACGGCGGGCTGGTCGAGCATCCGGTCGGCGCGCTCGGCCCAGCGCCGCCGCCAGTTGGGGTGCTCGTGGCCGGGGCCGGGCAGGTTGGGCTGTTCGTGCACGGCCATGGCGTCTTCCAGCGGCAACAGCACCAGCGGCGCCGGTGTGTGGCCGATGAAGGCGATACTGGCGTCGAGCTGTCTTTCCTCCTCGTCGCTGTCCTGCTCGTGCAGATGCCCATGATGCTGCAGGGCCTGGCGCAGGGCCTGGGTTTCGTGGGCGCGCAAGGCATGGTCCTTCTGTGTGTGGTCGTCGGAGCGATGGCCCGCGGCCTGGCGCCAGTGGATGTCCCGCGAACCCAGCCAGCCACGGATGCTCGGCAGGTCATGGGTGGTGGTCGTGGCGAGGGCGTCGCGCGGCCAGTGTTGCGGGGCGATGAAGCCGCTGTGGTTGTGTTCGAACAGCAGCACGCGCATGCCGAGGATGTTGCGCCGCGCCAGTTCCTCGCGCAGCCCGTCGGGCACCGTGCCGAGGTCTTCGCCGATCACCAGGGCGCGGTTGCGCTGCGCCTCCAGGCAGAGCAGGCGCAACAGATCCTGGAAGGGGTAATTGAGGTAGGCCCCGGCCTCGGAGGCTTCGCCCTGGGGGATGATCCACAGGCGCTTGAGGCTCATCACGTGGTCGATGCGGATGCCGCCGGCGTGGGCCAGATTGGCCCGCAGCATCTCGATGTAGGCGCGAAAGCCATGCTCTTGCAGGCCCTGGGGCGAGAACGCGGAAACCCCCCAGCTCTGTCCGGAACGGTTGAGGATGTCCGGGGGCGCGCCAATGCCGACCGCCTGCAGCATCTCGGCCTGGCGCGACCAGCCCTGGCTGCCCGCGGCATCGGCGCCCACCGCCAGGTCGGCGATCAGGCCGATGGCCATGCCGGCTTCGCGGGCGCTGCTCTGCGCGCGATCCAGGCCGCGGGCGATCAGCCACTGGGCGAAGGCGTGGTAGTCGATCTCATGTTCGTGGCCGGCGCAGAACTGGCGCACGGCGTCGTTGCCCGGGTCACGGTACTGTTCGGGCCATACGCGCCAGTCCTGGGGCAGGTCGTTGCGGCTCATGAAGCCATGCAGGGCTTCGAAGCGGCAGTGCTGCAGCAGGGCATCGCCGCCTTCGCGGCGAAAGGCCTCGAAATCGCCGCGTAGCGGATGGGGGGCCTGGATGAACGCTGCATGCAGGTGGCGCAGGATACGCTGGCGGCTATCGGCCACCGCGGGCCAGTCGATCAGCTCCAGCGACTCCAGGCGGGCCAGTTCCTCGCGCAGGCCGCAGGCGTGGATCGCCTGGTGCAGCATGGGTTCGCCGAGCACGCTGCCCGGCGCGGCGTGCAGCACATTGAAGAACAGCCGGCTGGACGGCGAGTAGGGGCTGTAGTTATGGCTGTTGGCGCTGAACATGGCGTGCACCGGGCTGATCGCCAGGGCATCGGCGCCTTTGCCGGCAGCGCTGCGCACCAGTGCCTGCAGCGCTTCGGTGTCGCCCAGGCCGCCATCGTGGGGGCGGCGCAGGGAGTAGAGCTGGGCGGTGAGGCCCCAGATGCGGGCATGGCTGCGGCCGCTCAACTGGGCGACGCTCGGGCAGGCCTGCGGCGCCACGGCCAGGGTCACTTGGCGATCGCCGATCAGCAACTGGTGGTAGCCGCAGCCGTCGAGGGCGGGCAGGCGGCCTTCGTCATCCAGATGCGCCTCGATACGTCCGCCGTTTTCCAGGTTCAGGACGAATGCGCTGCCCGCCGGAAAATGCCTGGCCAGGGACAGCTTTTCGTGTTGTTCCAGGGTCAGCAGCGGGCCGAGGGCCGCGCTGCGTCGCTGTTCGTGCAGATGTTCGAGGCTGTGCTGGATCTGTTGCGGACTCTGGGCGGCATGGCCGAGCGCTTCGAGCAGACGGCGCTGGGCTTCCGGCGTCACGGCCTGGGCATTGCCGTCGGCATCGATCCAGTCGATGCTCAGGCCCGCCGCATGGGTCAGTTCGGCCAGCAGGCGATCGCTCATACGCCGGCCTCCAGGCTGACCAGCACGCTGCGCGGTGGCAGTTGTTGCGGGTTGGATCGATCCGGCAGGCCATGGGCGAACAGCCGCTGCGCCTGTTCGGCGAGGGGCTCGATGGCGACCGGGGCGGCAGCGAGGTTGAGGTCGATACGCAGACTCTGGCCGTTACCCAGGGTCCAGCGGGCGCTGACCGCGCCGGGAGCCAGCACCCGTGCCGCCTCCGCGCGAGCGCCGGGCAGGTGGGGAACCAGGTGGCGTTGGCGCAGGCGCAGCAGCTCGCCGTAGAACGCCAGCCATTGCTGGCCGCAGGCGCTGTCGCGGGCGGCGTGATCCGGGCTCGAGGCGTGGAAGGTGCCGGGTGCGTTGGGCGGCGGGATATCCTGGCCGGCGAACAGGGAGAACTCGCGGAACTCGTTCTGCCGGCCCTTGCGCACGGCTTCGCCCAGTTCCTCGTTGTGCGAGGTGAAGAACTGGAACGGTTGCTCGCAGCCCCATTCCTCGCCCATGAACAGCAGGGGGATCATCGGGCAGAGCAGCATCAGGGCGGTGGCGCTCTTCAGCGCGTCGACATCGCTCAGGCCCAGCAGGCGATCGCCGAGGGCACGGTTGCCCACCTGATCATGGTTCTGCAGAAACAGCACGAAGGCGGTTGGCGGCAGGTGCGCGCTGACGCGGCCCCGTGGCGTACCGTGGCGGGTGGTTTCGCCCTGATAGATGAAGCCTTCCTGCAGGCAGCGCGCCAGCTTGTGGGTGGCGTCCTCGGCGAAGTCGGCGTAGTAGCCTTCGGCTTCGCCCGTGAGCAGGTGATGCAGCACGTTGTGGCCATCGTCGTTCCACTGCGCGACGAAGCCGCGCTGCAGCAGATCGGCGTCGTTGTTCTCGTTCTCCAGCACCAGGTGCAGGTGGCGTGAGGCGGGCACGGCGGCGTGCAGGCGGCCGGCCAGCTCCAGCAGGAAATCGCATTCGCCGATGGCGTGCACGGCATCCAGGCGCAAGCCGTCGATGCGGTAATCGAGTACCCACATCAGGGCGTTCTCGATGAAGAAGTCGCGCACTTCGCGACGGCGGAAATCGATGGCCGGGCCCCAGGGCGTATGCACATCCTCGCGGAAGAAGTCGCTGGCGTACTGCCCCAGGTAGTTGCCGTCGGGGCCGAAATGGTTGTAGACCACGTCGACGAACACCATCAGGCCCAACTGGTGGGCACTGTCGATCAACTGGCGCAGCTGCGCGGGGCTGCCATACGAAGAGTCCGGGGCGAAGGGCAGTACCCCGTCGTAGCCCCAGTTGCGGCCACCGGGGAACTCGCCGAGCGGCATCAGCTCGATGGCGGTGACGCCGAGTTCGCGCAGCGCGGGCAAGCGGGCTTCGACGCCGGCATAGCCGCCCAGGCTGCCGACATGCAATTCGTAGAGCACCGTTTCGTGCCAGGGCCGGCCCTGCCAGTGGTCGCTGCGCCAGACATGGGCGCGTGGGTCGTCCACGCGACTCGGCCCATGCACGTCGTCGACCTGGCTGCGTGACGCCGGGTCGGGCACCAGCAGCCGTTCATCGATCAGGTAGCGGTAAGCGCTGCCGGCCTCCAGCGCCAGCCGGGTGGCGAACCAGCCGTCCGGCGCTGGCGCCATGGCATGGCGCTCGCCGCCTTCGAGTTGGACCGCCACCGTACGGGCGTCAGGCGCCCAGAGGGCGAAGTGGGTGTGGCCATGCTCGTCCAGCCAGGCACCGTGTCGTCGAGGTCTTTCCGCCATCACGCCAGTTGCCCACCCGATTTTTTCGCCGCCATCAGGCTCTTGTACAGTGCCGCGTAGGGTTGCACCGACTGCCGCCAGTACAGCGGCGAGGTCATGGCCTTGTTGCGCATGGCATTGAGCAGATCCGCGTTGCGGTATACCGACATCGCCCGCAGGACGGCCTCCAGGTAGCTATCGGCATTGGCTTCGCGGAACAGGAAGCCGGTCACGCCATCCTCGATGGTGTCGGCCAGACCGCCGGTGGCCCGGGCGATGGGCAGCGAGGCGAAGCACTGGGCATACATCTGGCTGAGGCCGCAGGGTTCGAAGCGTGACGGCATCAGCAGGAAGTCGCTGCCGGCGAACATGCAGCGGGCGTCGGCCTCGTTGAAGCCGACGTTGGCGCCGATCCGCCCCGGGTGACGCTGGGCCAGTTCGCGCACGGCCTGTTCCAGGTGTTCCTCGCCGCAGCCGATGATGGCGATGCGGCCGCCTTCGGCGACGATGCGATCGGCGATCTGCAGGGTCAGGTCGATGCCTTTCTGCTGGACCAGGCGCGATACCACGGCGAACAGCGGGCCGTCGCCGGGTTCCAGGCCGAACATCTGCTCGACGTGGCGGGTGTTGGCGCGCTTGCCCTGCCAGTCGTTGGCGCCGAAGGCGCGTACCAGGTGCGGGTCGGTCAGCGGGTTCCAGCTCTCGTCGATGCCGTTGGGGATGCCGCTCAGCTGGTTGAGCCGCACCTTGAACTGGAGCATGCCTTCCAGGCCGCAGCCGAAGGCTTCGGTGGTGATCTCGCGGGCGTAGTTGGCACTCACCGTGGTGACATGGTCGGAGTACACCAGGCCGGCCTTGAGGAACGACAGCTTGCCGTAGAACTCCATGCCCTGGTGACCGCAGGCGGATGACGGCAGGCCCAGTTCCGGGCTGCATTCCAGGCCGCACAGGCCCTGGTAGGCCAGGTTGTGAATGGTGAACACCGAGGGTGTGTCCAGGCCGCGCCAGGACATGTAGGCGGAGGTCAGGGCGGCCGGCCAGTCGTTGGCGTGGACCAGCTCGGGGCACCAGTTGATGCAGGCGGTGCCGGCGGCGATTTCCGCGGCGGCCAGGCCCAGGCGGGCGAAGCGGATATGGTTGTCCTGCCAGTCGCGGCCATGGCTGTCGCCGTAGGGGGTGCCATCGCGTTCGTAGAGTTCGGGGCAGAGCAGCACGTAGACGATCAGGCCATCGGGCAGGGTCATGCAGCCGATGCGGCAGTCGGGCAGGGCGGCGTGGCCGGGAATCCGGCCGACCTCGCGGATGGGGTGGCCGCTTTCCAGCACCTGGCGGTAACCGGGGATCAGCACGCGGATGTCGTGGTCGGCGCTGAGCGCGCGTGGCAACGACGCCGACACGTCACCCAGTCCGCCCACCTTGATCAGGTCGGCGAGTTCGGGGGTGACGAACAGGATCTTCTTCTTGACCGCATGCAGGTTCTTTACATTGGGTCGAGGTTTGAGCGAAGTGACTACAGAGGCCGATTGATCAAACCGTGTGGCCGCGACCGCGTTTCCCATACCATCCTCCTATTGACCTTTTTCCTTTGCTAGGCAATTGCTTCGCTCGATTACCGCATAGGGGAATACGCCGCATTGTTTCCCCGGATAAACCCAGTTGGGCAGGAGGAATAGCTGACTTTCTGGTTGATGATTCCCACCTACTTCATGACCTGAGCCCGCGCGTAGAAGTTTCGACTTTTTTATTAGCTGTCCGCGAGCCCTGGGTATGAATGGCAGCGCTGAGGAGTCTCTTCTGCCACCGGGGTGGAAGTGGCCATTTTTTTCCTGCGAAAATCCCGCTTCACCGGTGCTTTCATCTGCCTTTCAATAACTCCGCGAGTAAAAGGCAAAGCCAGGGCCAAGCCCTTGCAGGCCGCGGGGCGACAGGCGGTCGTCAGCGCAGGGCATCGGCGTTCGAAGCGCTGGGCGAGTGCGACGAAAAGTGTCATGGGCAGGCGCTGTTCAAACTACCGTTTGAATGGTTCGTGCTGGCACTTGGGTGGCGATGGCAATTTAACTTGAACGTTTATTCAAGTTCGAAAGTTGCCGCTGCGGAACTTCGTCCTGAGTCGCACCTTAGTGGGCAACTTTGCCATGCCGGCGCCGGGGGAAATTAGTTGCACGGGTGCTGTTTAAAACATCCGCCTGTCGAATATAACGAACGACTTTCCCGGGTGATGTGGCTTGCGCCCATACCGGGTGCCGTCTTGCAATCTGCTACTGTGCCTGCCGTCGCTCTCCAGGCGACGGTCATCCGTGTCATCACCGGGCTGCATCCATGAATATCGATACCCGCATCAAATTCCGCCATCTGGTCTGCTTTCTCGAGATCGCCCGCCAGCGCAGCTTCGCCGGGGCGGCCGACGCCCTGGCCGTGAGCCAGCCCGCGGTGTCGAAGACGCTCAAGGAACTGGAGACGATCCTGGCCGCGTCGTTGTTCGAACGCGGCAAGAGCGGCGTCAGCCTGACCACGGCGGGGCTGGCGTTCATGCGTTATGCCGGCCCCTGCGTGCAGGCCCTGCGCGATGGCGTGGCGAGCCTGCGTGGCGCCGAGCATGAGGGTGGCCAGGTCAGGGTGGGCGTATTGTCGACCGTGGAGAGCCTGTTGATGCCCGAGGTGGTGCGCCGCCTGCACCAGCGCCATGGGGCCTTGGTGGTGAGTGTCGCCACCGGGCCGAGCGCTTATCTGCTGGCGCAGTTGCGCGTCGGCGAACTGGATCTGGTGGTCGGGCGCATGACCGACAGCCCGGAGATCCAGGGGCTGAGCTTCGAGCACCTGTACAGCGAGTCCATGACCCTGGTGGTCAGGCCGGGGCATCCGCTGCTGGCGCTGGGTATCGAGGCCCTCGGCCAGCTCGGCGACTACCCGCTGGTGCTGCCATTGGCGGGCACCACCATCCGCCGCTATGCCGACAGCCTGTTCGTCCAGTGTGGCGTCGCGCAGCCGCGTCAGCGCCTGGAAACCCTGTCGCCGGCGCTGAGCCGGCGCTACGTGCAATGCAGCGATGCGCTGTGGGTGGCGCCGCTGGATGCGGTACGCCTGAATCTGCACAGCGGCGAACTGGCCGAACTGTCCCTGGGCATTCGCGAGCCCGGCGGTTCGGTGGGCATCTGCAGCAACGCCACGCTGCCCCTGTCCCTGGCCGCCCACTGGTGCTGCGAGACGCTGCGCGAGCTGGCGGTGGAGTACCGCGAGCGTCTTCAGTAAGGCGATAGCAGCCATAAGCTGCAAGCCTCAAGCTTCAAGCCTGTAGGATGGGTGAAACCCATCAATTGCCGATGGGTTGCACCCATCCTACGAACGGCCGCTTCCGCCTTTGAGCAAGCACTCGGCCTGCCGTACCCAGCAGGCGTTATCCAGAGTTGCAGGGTGGACGACGCTCCATCCGTCCACCGCCCTGCCATTGCAATGGTGGACAAAAAGAGCGTTGTCCACCCTACGCCTGCCTGCGTCTTTAGCTTGAAGCTTATTGGCTGCTACGCCGATCCGGATCTTCAAGGTCGTCGGTTCGTGGTGCTGTGCTTTTCATAACCATTTGGTTATGTTTGTGCGGCTTATTTTCAATAGGCCGGCAGCCGCGTTTACCCGAAAATGGCCGACACAGCCTGCTCGACAGGTCGACTCCACAATTTCAATAAACAGGAGCGTCCCATGCCTATTGAGGACAACAGCCGTTTCGTCATCCGTGATCGCAACTGGCACCCCAAGGCCTTCACCCCCGACTACAAGACGTCCATCGCGCGCTCGCCGCGCCAGGCGCTGGTGAGCATCGGGCAATCCCTCTCGGAAACCACCGGGCCGGATTTCACCCACCTGAAAATGGGCCGCCACGACAACGACCTGCTGCTCAACTTCAACAATGGCGGCTTGCCGGTGGGCGAGCGCATCATCGTCTGCGGTCGGGTCATGGATCAGTACGGCAAGCCGATTCCGCACACCTTCGTGGAGATGTGGCAGGCCAACGCCGGTGGCCGTTACCGACACAAGAACGACCGTTACCTGGCGCCGCTGGATCCGAATTTCGGCGGCGTGGGACGTACCCTCACCGACAGCGAAGGCCACTACAGCTTCCGCACCGTCAAGCCCGGGCCTTACCCATGGCGCAATGGCCCCAACGACTGGCGCCCCGCGCATATCCACTTCTCCATCAGTGGCCCGTCGATCTCGACCAGACTGATCACCCAGCTGTACTTCGAAGGGGATCCGCTGATCCCGCTGTGCCCCATCGTCAAGTCCATCGCCAGCCCCGATGCGGTACAGACGCTGATCGCCAGGCTCGACATGAGCATGGCCAATCCCATGGACTGCCTGGCCTACCGTTTCGACATCGTGCTGCGCGGCCAGCGCAAGACCCACTTCGAGAACTGCTGAGGAGCGCCCGTCATGCCCGTCGAATTACTCCCTGAAACCCCTTCGCAAACCGCCGGCCCCTATGTGCACATCGGCCTGGCCCTGGAGGCCGCCGGCAACCCGACCCGCGAGCAGGAAGTGTGGAACCGGATGGCCCGTGCCGAGGCGCCGGGCCAGCACATCACCCTGGTCGGCCATGTCTACGACGGCAACGGCCATCTGGTGCGCGATGCCTTCCTCGAGCTGTGGCAGGCCGACCACGAGGGGCGCTACGATGCCCGCTACGACCAGGAAAAGCCCTTCAACGGTTTCGGCCGCACCGCCACCACCTTCGATGCCGGCAGCGCCTGGACGGCGCAGACGGTCAAACCGGGGGTGCTGCACAATGCCGCTGGCGTGCCGATGGCGCCGCACATCAACGTCTCGCTGTTCGCCCGTGGCATCAACATCCATCTGCACACCCGGCTGTACTTCGAGGATGAAGCCGAGGCCAACGCCAAGGACCCGGTGCTCAACCTGATCGAGCAGCCACAGCGTCGTGAAACCCTCATCGCCCGGCGCTGCGAAATTGACGGCAAGCTGGCATACCGCTTTGATATACGCCTCCAGGGTGAAGAAGAAACGGTGTTTTTTGACTTTTGAGCCGCCCGTCGAAGCGATCGCAGCGCATGTCCGGCAAGCTTTCAAGGCTGCGCTGGAGGCCCGTGGGTTCCGCGCCGATGCGGCGCAACAGACCGCCATCGATACCCTGGCGCACTGGCTGCAAGGCTGGTGCGCCGGGCGTCGTGGCTGGCTGCGCAAACCCGCGGCCGGCGTTTACCTGTGGGGAGGCGTAGGCCGCGGCAAGAGTTTCGTCATGGATGCGTTCTTCGCCGCCGCGCCCATCCAGGCCAAGCGTCGCGTGCACTTCCATGCCTTCCTCCAGGAGTTGCAGCAGCGCATGGCGGCCTTCGCCGGGCAGCCCGATCCCCTGGTACTGGCGATCCGCGCCCTGGCCCGGGATATCCGCCTGCTGTGTTTCGACGAATTCCATGTGCACGATATCGGCGATGCCCTGTTGTTGCGGCGTCTGCTCGATGTCCTGGTCGAGGCCGGCGTCGGCCTGGTGATGACCTCCAACTATGCGCCTGCCGGGTTGTGCCCCAATCCGTTGTACCGGGAGCGCTTCATGCCGGCGATCACGCTGATCGAGAAGCGCTTCACCGTGCTGCCGCTGGAGGCCGGCATCGACTACCGGACGCTGTCCGACAGCGGCCAGCAGTGGGGCGAATACGCCTGGCCACAATCGGCCGGCGGCCTGGATTACCTGCAGCGCTGGCTGGGTTTCGACGACAGGGTGCTGCGTGATCAGGTGCTCGAGGTCAACCATCATCCGCTGCAGGTTTGTGCCCTGGCGCCCGGCAATGCCTGGCTGGCATTCGCCGAGCTCTGCGCCCGGGCCCATTCCACCCGCGATTTTCTCTGGTTGCTGCAGCGCTATCCGCGCCTGGCCCTGAGCGGGGTGCCGACGCTGGACAGCCAGCCCACCGATGCCTGCCAGCGCTTCATCAATCTGGTCGACATCGCCTATGATGCCGGCGCGCGTCTGCTGCTGTGCAGCGAATTCAGCCTGGAGCGCCTGTGCCGGGGCTCGCCGCACCAGGACTTCGGACGCACGCGAAGCCGTTTGAACCAGTTGCAGCCACGCGACCTCTCAAGCGCTGCCCGTGATGGTCGCGATAAGGAATCCTGAGACCGTGCTGCAGATCTTCCAGATTACCGCGCCGATCTTTCTGTTGATCGGCCTGGGCTATGCCGCCGCCATGAGCGGATTGCTCAGCCGCGAGCAGGTTCGCGGCATCGGTACCTTCGTCATCACCTTCGCCATGCCGGCGCTGCTGATCAAGACCCTGGGTTCCTCGCCGATCCAGCAGACCATGATCCCGGGTTATCTCCTGGCCTACGCCCTGGGTTCGCTGGCGACTTTCTGGCTGGCGTTCGCGGTGTCACGCTGGCTGCGCAGGGACGGCCTGTCGGGCTGTGCGATCAACGCCATGGGCATGTCGGTTTCCAACAGCGGCTTCATCGGTTATCCGCTGGTGGCGGCGGCCATCGGCACGCCGGCGGTGTTGGGCATGGCCATGGCCATGCTGGTGGAGAATCTGTTGCTGATTCCCATGGCCCTGGTACTGGCCGAGGCTGGCAAGCAGCAGGGCGGCGGGCTGGGCACGGTCTTGCGCATGACCTTCGGCCGTTTGCTGCGCAACCCGATAATCGTCGGCATCGTCATCGGCCTGGGCGTATCGCTGCTGGGCATCGAAATCCCGCCGCTGCTGTTCAAGCCCATCGACATGCTGGCCGGGGTTGCCGCGCCGCTGGCGCTGTTCGTCATCGGTGCCGGCCTGTTCGGCATGCAGGCCCGGGGCGTGTGGTTCGACGCGGCCTGGATCGCCGCCGGCAAGCTGATCCTGCACCCCCTGGCGGTGCTGCTGGCGTTCATGCTGCTGCCCGATGTGGATCCAGTGATGAAGGCCGTGGGCGTGCTGTTCGCCTGTGCGCCGATGCTGAGCATCTTCCCCATCCTCGGCCAGCGTTTCGGCCTGCAAGACCGCTGCTCCGCCACCTTGCTGGTGGCGACTTCGTTGTCCTTCCTCACCATCAGCGTGGCGCTGCTGCTGATCGGCAACGCGCAGGCGGCGTAGGCTGATTTCCTGTAGGAGCGACGACCTCGCCGCGAATAGTGGCCGTGATACGGAGTGTGCGGGGGGCCAAGATCGCATCGCCCCGAGGTCGGGGCTCCTACCTGGGCGGTGGCTGCCGCGGTTTCCTGCAGGAGCGGCGACCTCGCCGCGAATGCTGGCCGTGATGCCGACTGTGTGGGATGGCCGAAATCGCATCGCCCCGAGGTCGGGGCTCCTACCTGGGCGGTGGCTGCCGCGATTTCCTGTAGGAGCGGTGACCTCGCCGCGAATGCTGGCCATGATACGGAGTGTGCGGGGGGCCAAGATCGCATCGCCCCGAGGTCGGGGCTCCTACCTGGGGGGTGGTTGCCGCGATTTCTGTAGGAGCGGCGACCCCGCCGCGAATGCTGGCCATGAGGCGGGTCTGGCGGGTGGCAACCCGCGCGCATCACGCCGTGGTCTCGTCGTCCCGGCGCCAGTAGCCGGCAGCCTTGAGCCGTTCCTCGTCGACGCCGTGCTGCTCGATCAGCAGGCGGCGGATCTTGCGCGACTGGCTGGCTTCGCAGGCCACCCAGGCATACAGGTCGCCAGCGGGCAGTTGCAGCTCCGCGGCCGCATCGACCAGGCTGCGTCGATCGTTGCGCATCAGCCAGTGCAGGCTGACCTCGGCGGCGCTCGGCAATGCCTGCTTCTCGGCTTCGTCCTCGATTTCCACCAGCACCGTGACCCGGCGCCCGGGCGCCAGGCCCTCGAGCCAGCGGCCGATGGCGGGCAGGGCGGTTTCGTCGCCGATCAGCAGGTAGCTGTCGAAGATGTCCGGCACCACCAGCGAGCTGCGCGGACCGGCGATATGCAGGTGCTGGCCCGGCTGCGCCTGGGCGGCCCAGGTGGCGGCGGGGCCGTCGCCATGGAGGACGAAGTCCACGTCCAGCTCGCCACTCCCGGCGTCGTAGCGGCGCGGGGTGTAGTCGCGCATGACCGGTCTGTCACCGTCACGCCCGGCGAGGAAGTCGTCGAGGCGTCGTCGTTCCTCCGCGTTGCTGGCAAACAGCAGTTTGATGTGATCGTCGGCGGCCGCCGAGACGAACCCCTGCAGTTCGCTGCCGGTGAAGGTCACGCGGCGCATGCGCGGGGTGATGTCGACCACCCGGGCGACAGCCAGGTGCCGGCGCACGATGTCGTGCATCACGCGTTGCACGCTGTTGGAGGCGGTTGCGGTCATCGGGTCACTCCTGGGTGGGGGCAAGGCTGGAGCCGTCGCTGATGGCTTTGGCGGTGTGCTCGAGCAGGGCGCAGACCCGGGCGATTTCCTCTTCGCTCCAGCGCCCGTGGTGCATCTTCAGGGCATGGCGCAGGGTGGCCACGGCCTGTTGCACGGCCGCTGGGCGATCATGGCCGTGCAGCGCCTGGCGACTCAGTTCGATACGCGCCCGCACGCCCTGCAGCGCCACGGCCTGGCCCTCTAGCCACTGGCTGCCGTTGGCACTGATGCGGTAGGACTTCTTGCCGCTTTCGGCGTGGCTGACGATCAGTTCGCTTTCCTCGAGAAAGGTCAGGGTGGGGTAGATCACCCCGGGGCTCGGGCTGTAGCTGCCCTCGAACAGCGCTTCGATGCGGCGGATAAGGTCGTAGCCATGGCTTGGCGTTTCGGCGATCAACGCCAGCAACAGCAACTTCAGATCGCCCGGGGCGAAGATGCGCTGGCCACGTTCGCGGCTCTTGTGGCGATGCTCCTCGAGACCATCGGAAGGGGAGGTAGCGGAGAAGGACGGTTTGTTACGCATGAGTGTGTGGTTCCCTATTTAAGATAGGACTTAAGATATATCTTAAATGGAAAAATGCAAAGCATTCTGTTCAAGCCTCAAGCCTCAAGCCTCAAGCCTCAGGAAAAAGCGTATACCCCGCCTTGCATGCATTGCGATTATCGAACCCGGGTCCGATAATCGCGCAAGACCGTCAGGACCAGTGGAAAGCACCATGACCGAATCCCGTTCCCTGCCATCGCCCATGGCGCCGCCGATCATCGCTTCGCCGGCCAAGCGCATCGAGGCTTTTACCGGCGATCCCAATTTCATGACGTCCCTGGCCCGAGGGCTGGCGGTGATCCACGCTTTCCAGGAGCGCAAGCGCCACCTCACCATTGCCCAGATCAGCCACCGCACGGAAATCCCCCGCGCCGCGGTACGCCGCTGTCTGCACACCTTGATGAAGCTGGGCTACGTGACCACCGATGGACGGGTCTATTCGCTGTTGCCCAAGGTGCTGACCCTGGGCCATGCCTACCTCTCCTCGACGCCCATGGCGGTGACCGCCCAGCCGATCCTCGACCGCCTCAGCGAGCAACTGCACGAGGCCTGCTCGATGGCCACGCTGGAGGGCGACGAGATTCTCTACATCGCCCGTTCGGCCACGCCGCAGCGCCTGATATCCGTGGACCTGAGCGTCGGCAGCCGCCTGCCGGCCTACTGCACGTCCATGGGCCGGATCCTCCTGGCGGCGCTCGACGATGCCGCCCTGGACGATTACCTCGGCCATGCCGAACTGCAGGTCAAGACCAGCCGCACCCTGCACACGCCCGAGGATCTGCGCGCCAATATCGAGGAGATCCGCCGCCAGGGCTGGGTGATCATCGACCAGGAGCTGGAAGTCAGCCTGCGCTCCATCGCCGTGCCGCTGAAGGATTCGGCCGGGCAGGTGCTGGCCGCGCTCAATGTCGGCACCCATGTCGGCCGGGTTTCCCGGCAGGAGCTGGAAAGCCGTTTCCTGCCGGTGCTGCTGGAGGCCAGCCGGGAGTTGAGCACCAGGCTGTTTCACTAGAACTTTTGCCTTCAACCGGCTGCGCCAGCGCGCACGACCGGTTCCCGGGGGCGCTTCGGCCTCACCATTCAGCAGCCTGATGGTGGATGGGCGCGACTATTTCCTTCGCTACACTGGCCGCTGTCTTTATCAGCCAGCAGGGCGGGTTGCGTATGCACAATCGCATGATGATCACCGGCGCGGGTTCCGGTCTGGGGCGCGAGATCGCGTTGCGCTGGGCGCGCGAGGGCTGGCGGCTGGCGCTGTCGGACGTCAATGAGGTTGGCCTGGCCGAGACCCTCGGGCTGGTGCGCGAGGCCGGCGGCGACGGTTTCAGCCAGCGCTGCGATGTGCGCGATTACAGCCAGCTGACCGCGCTGGCCCAGGCCTGCGAGGAGAAGTTCGGCGGCATCGACGTGATCGTCAACAATGCCGGCGTGGCCTCCGGCGGTTTCTTCAGCGAGCTGTCGCTGGAGGACTGGGACTGGCAGATCGCGATCAACCTGATGGGCGTGGTCAAGGGCTGCAAGGCGTTTCTGCCGCTGCTCGAACGCAGCCGGGGACGGATCATCAACATCGCCTCCATGGCGGCCTTGATGCAGGGCCCGGCGATGAGCAACTACAACGTGGCCAAGGCCGGCGTGGTGGCGCTCTCGGAGAGCCTACTGGTGGAACTCAAGGCGCTGCAGGTCGATGTGCATGTGGTCTGTCCGTCGTTCTTCCAGACCAATCTGCTGGATTCCTTCCGCGGGCCCACGCCGGCCATGAAGGCACAGGTCGGCAAACTGCTGGAAAGCTCGCCGATCAATGCCGAGTTCATTGCCGATTACATCTTCCAGTCGGTCGCCGCCGGGCAGTTCATGATTCTGCCCCATGAGCAGGGACGCATGGCCTGGACGCTCAAGCAGAAGAACCCGCAATTGCTCTACGACGAAATGACCAGCATGTGCGAGAAGATGCGCGCCAAGGCGCAGCGCGGCTGAGCCGCCGGGGATGGCGAGCGCCTGCCGTAGCGGTCGAGGGCGCCAGGCGACGCCATGCGGCTGGCCGATAACGCGGTTCGGACTTGCCCTCGCTGGCACGCATCACTAAGGTTGCCGATCCGGCCGGCCTGGCCGTCTGATCAGGATTGTGCGTGAAACCCGTATCCCGAACCCTGTTGCTGCTGGCCCTGGTGGCGGCCGCGCTCAACCTGCGCCCCGGTATCACCTCGCTGGCGCCGCTCATCGAACGTATCGCCCAGGAACTGTCCCTGAGCCGGGGCTTCATCAGCCTGACCACGGCGCTGCCGGTGCTGTGCATGGGCCTGCTGGCGCCACTGGCCCCCCGCCTGGCCGTGAGGTTCGGCCTGGAACGCACCATCACCCTGTGTCTGGCGACCGTTACCCTGGCCTTGCTGCTGCGCCTGGTCGGGCATTCCAGCCTGCTGCTCATCGGCAGCGCGGTGCTGCTTGGCGCGGCCATCGCCATTGCCGGCCCCTTGCTGGCGGGGTTCATCAAGCACCATTTCGCCGGTCGCATGGGCCAGGTGCTGGCCTGGTATTCCCTGAGCATGGCCATTGGCGGCGCCGCGGGCGTGGTGCTGACCCTGCCGGCCACCCAGCTGTTCGCCGACGACTGGGTCTATGGCCTGGCCGTGTGGGCCTTGCCCGCCGT
This sequence comes from Phytopseudomonas dryadis, assembly GCF_004327355.1. Lineage (GTDB taxonomy): Bacteria > Pseudomonadota > Gammaproteobacteria > Pseudomonadales > Pseudomonadaceae > Aquipseudomonas > Aquipseudomonas dryadis. The sequence goes on along the minus strand of NZ_QJUM01000002.1, from coordinate 273,936 downwards.
GCTGGCCGTGGCGCTCTGGTGCGCCCTGCCGAAGCGGCGCGAAGAGCCGTCGAGCAGCGAGGAAGCCAGCGCAGGCTTGCCCTGGCGTGAGCCCAGGGCCTGGCTGATCAGTGTCTTCTTCGCCCTCCAGGCGGGGCTGTTCTACGCCGTGGCGACCTGGACCGTGGCGCGTTACCAGGAAGCCGGCCTGTCGCAGTTGCACAGCAATACCCTGTTCAGCCTGGCGATGCTGATGGGCCTGCCGAGCGCCTTCCTGCTGCCCTGGCTGGTGCAGCGGGTGAACAACCATCACCTGCTGCTGCTGGGGTGCGTCTGCATGACCCTGCTCAGCCTGAGCATGATCACCTTCGCGCCGGTCGTGCTGCCGGAGCTGTGGGCGCTGACCCTCGGCTTCGCCATGAGTGGCTCGTTCGCCCTGTCGATGCTGCTGCCGCTGTACGAGGCGGGATCGCCCATGGCCGTGAGCCGCTGGACGGCCATGATGCTGGGCCTGGGCTATGGGGTCGGTTCCCTGACCCCGGTGCTCAGTGGTCTGGCGCGGGACATGGCGGGCACCTACCAGGTGCCGTTCATGGTCCTGACCGGCATGTCCGCGACCATGGTCCTGCTGGCCTGGCTGATGCGCCGGGGCGCGAAGCGCGCCTGAGCCCGAGGCAGCGGTTGCCTTCCTTGAACCGGGCGGGTGTGATAGAAGGCAGCCCTGATTCTTGCGGAGTGACGGTGTGGAAGCCGAATCCATCGTGTATGGCAGCATCCGGGACTGGCCGGCGGATAGCCCGGCGCAGAGCCGGTTGCGGCGCGACAGCAATCGCCAGGTGCTGGATGCCTTGCCGGCGGGAGACGCCTGGCCGTTCCTCGGCCGGGAGATGTTTTCCTATTGCCAGCAGCCGGGCAGCGGTCTTTACCAGACCCAGGTCATCCACTTCGGCGCCAGTTACCAGGCGGTGGAGTACGAATGGAGCCTGTGGGTCGAGGCTTTCGAGGCGCTGCTCAAACGGCTGTACTGGGCCAGTGCCGTGGTGCATCTGGAAACCGAGTCGAAGGGTACCCACACCTTTCGCTGGGAGTCGGACAATGGCCTGTACAGCCCCCAGGATGGCGCGCTGCGCATGCGCTGTGCCTGGGAACGCGAGGCCTAGGGTCTGTTGACGTTTCACGCACGGCCGCGCCGAAGCCCGTTTTGCCGCGAGGCAAGGCACGAGCCGCGAAGTTTAGCGGGCTAAATGAGCCGGCGAGAAACGCAGCATCGCGGCAAAACGGGCCCGGCCCTTCGGGTGGGGCCGCCTAGGTTGCGCGGGAAATCTCGCCATGCGTTGTTGGAGGACTTGGCAAGGGAACACGCGGACGGCTAGTCCATTACCGGCGTCCTCCGCCTAGCCTGGCGAGATTTCTCGCGGCAACGCGGCTCGCGCTGAAACGTCAACAGACCCTAGGGGAGGACATTTTTCGCTAGTGTCGCGTCAACCCTGAAATGTCGGAGTCCCGTGGATACCGTCTTGATCCCTGACCAGCCAGAGCCCGTTCGGAATCAGGGTTCGCCAGTAGGAGCGTCGACCCCGGCGCGATGCGATGGCGGCCATGCTGCAATGCCGCGCTATGGCCACGATTCGCCGCGAGGGCGCGGCTCCCACACGAATGTGGCCATGCTGCGCTTATGGTGATACCGCGCGACCGACGCGATCCTAGCTAGGCCCCGGGGTCGGCCCGCACTGCCGGGGCCTCCTGTCGTCCTATTCTTCGTCCTCGACCAGCCATTCCCTGGGCACGTCGCGCCTGAGCGCCAACTGGCACTGCTGGCTTTGCGCATCGAAGACGATCACCGCCTCGCCCTTGTCCAGGGCGCGGCGTACCCGCAGCACGCGGGTCTGCAGTGGGGTTTCATCGCCGTTGTCGGTTCCGTCGCGGGTGACGAAATCCTCGATCAGGCGGGTGAGGGTGTCGGCTTCGAGCAGGTGGGCGGGAATCAGCACGGTCGTCTCCTGATGGCGGGCGCATGCTAGGGTCTGTTGCGCCTCCAGCGCAAGCCAAGTGCGATCCGGCCTCGGCGGCGACTGCCCGCTTCAGGCCAGCAGCCGTTCGAGGGTGCTGTACAGCAACTGGATGTCCAGCGGCTTGCCGAGGAAATCGTCCATGCCGGCGCTGGCGCCCTGTTGCCGGTGTTCATCGAGCATGTGCGCGGTCAGGGCGACGATGGGCACGGGAGCCCAGTTGTGCTGGCGCTCCAGCTGGCGGATCTGCCGGGTCGCTTCGAAACCGTCCATTTCCGGCATTTCACAGTCCATCAGGATCAACTGGATGCCCTCGGGGTCGCGGCGGTATTGCGCGACAGCGGCCACGCCATTGATCGCCATGCGTACGTCGTAGCCGCGCTTCTTCAGTACGCCCTGAGCCACCAGCTGGTTCACCGGATTGTCTTCGGCCACCAGGATGCAGGGTTTGCTCCTCCCGTCATCACACACCTCCTGCGGCAGGGCCTGCGACCGGACTCTGGGCTCTTCGTACAGCTCTTGCAGGGCGTCGCGCAGGGCGGTGACGGCCAGCGGCTGAGGCAGGCTCAGCAGGCGCAGGTCGTTGCCGGAGGGCGCCGGCGACGGGCACTGATCCGGCGGGCACAGCAGCAGTACCCGGGGCGGCGCTTCGCGTTTGGGCAGCACACCGTCCAGCCAGGTGTCCGGGCTCCCGGGCCAGGGGGCCATGAGGATCAGCAGCGGCGCTACGGCGTAGTCCTCGAGGTAGCCGGCCAGGCTCGAGGGCGTCTGGCAGCGCTCGGTGCGCATGCCCCAGCGGCCGAGCAGGTGGCTGAGGGCATCGAGGGCCAGTCCGTCGAGCGAAGCGAGCAACGCGGGGCGTCCACTGACCAGGCTGCTCAGCGCGTCCGGGCGATCATCCTGCGCTTCGCTGCCCAGGGGAATATCGAAGGCGAAGCGGGTGCCCTGGCCTGGTGTGCTCTGCACCTCGATGCGGCCGCCCATCATTTCGATCAGCTCCTTGCTGATGGCCAGGCCCAGGCCGCTGCCGCCATAGCGGCGGGTGGTGCTGGAGTCGCCCTGGGCGAAGGACTCGAACAACTGCTTGATCGCCTCGCCGTCGATGCCGATACCGCTGTCGCTGACGGCGAACACCAGGTGGGGTTCGCCCTGGGCGTTGCTGCGCCGGCAGATGTTCAACGCCACGTGGCCGTTGGCGGTGAACTTCAGGGCATTGCTCAGCAGGTTCATCAGTACCTGCTTGAGGCGCGTCGGATCGCCCTGCATGCGCCGGGGGACGCCGTTCTCCATGCTGATGTACAGGCGCAGGTGCTTGTCCAGGGCCTGGCCGGTGAACAGGCTGAGGGTTTCGGAGAGCAACTGTTCGAGATCGAATTCGATGCGCTCGAGACTCAGCTTGCCGGATTCGATGCGGGCGTAGTCGAGGATGTCGTTGATCACCGCCATCAGCGCGCCGCCGGAGCTGGAGATGGTGTCCACATAGAAACGCTGGCTGCGATCCAGCGGTGTTTCGCGCAGCAACTGCAGCATGCCCAGCACGCCATTGAGCGGCGTGCGGATTTCGTGGCTCATCTTGGCCAGGAAGCGGCTCTTCGCGCGGCTCTCGACATGCGCCTGCTCGGCGGCCTGGCGGGACAGGAAGCCTTCTTCCTTGAGGCTGTTGATACGGTCGGCCAGGCCGATGGACAGGGTGATCAGTTCGATGATCACGCCGATCTTCACCGCCGTGGCGCCGAAGATACCGAAGGCTTCGATGCCCAGCGATCCCGTGGTGGCCTGGATGAAGGCGAACAGCAGGATGCCCCAGGCCAGGGTGTAGTAGGAGCCGTAGCGCAAGCCCTGGCGCCAGGCGTACAGGCCGGTCAGTAGCAGTACCAGGGAAACCGCCGACAGGGTGATGCTGGCCAGGATGTTCCAGGCCATGAAGCCGATCAGCGGGACCGAGAGCAGGCAGGCGATCGTCAGCGCCAGAAGCAGGCGCAACGCGTTGTCCAGGCGTGGGAAGTGTTGTTTGGTGTGCAGGAAATGGCGGCTGAACTGCAGGGCGCTCAGACAGTGCAGGTACATCAGCAGGTAGATGCCGAACGCCTGCAGGGTGACGAAATCGGGCAGCAGCTTGAACAGCATGCCATCGAAGCTGGCGGCCAGCAGACCGACGTTGAGGTTGTAGGCCAGGTACCAGAAATAGGCGGCTTCGCGTAGCGACAGGTAGAGAAACAGGTTGTAGCAGAACATGGCGAACAGCACGCCATAGAAGGCGCCGTTGAAGCCCATGAGGGTTTCCTGGTCTTCGGCGCTGGCCGCATGGGTGCTGAAGAACAAGGGCACGAACAGGGTGCTGCTGCTCTGCACGCGCAGGTAGAGGGTGGTGCGCTCGGGCGGCAGCTGGACCGGGAACCAGAAATTGCGCACCTTGACCGTGCGCTGGGAAAAGGGCTCGGTATCGCCGCCGCTCTGTTGCCTGACCTCGCCGTTGGGGTCGATCAGGTACAGCTGCAGGGAGTCGAGCAGCGGATAATTGACTTCCAGGTAGCCGTGCAGCGCCTGGTTCAGGCGGTTGTCGAGGGTGATGCGGAACCACCAGGCCGAGGTGTTCTTGCCGAGGTTGGCATGGGTGCCGCGCACCGCGCTGAAGGCCGTGTCCGGCAGTGCGCGCACCTGCTCCATGGTCAAGCTGCCGCTGGCATCTTCGTAGTACCGGGCGAACTGTCCCAGGGCGAGGCGCAGGTCGCTGCTGTCCAGCACCGCAGCCGGAGCGGACCAGGCCGGGCCGCCTGGCCAGAGAAGCAGGAGAGCAAGCAGGAGACGAGGCATCCGTGGCGAACCTCAAGGGCGTCGAACCGGGCTCGCGAGCGGCACCGATTGTCCTTTTCCAGCTACTTTGCCCGGATGCGCGGCGGCCTTCAAGCGAATGAGGGCAGGGCTGTCGTGCCATGCGCTCAAGAGCGTCGAAAAGCCGGAAGCGGAACGACAGGCGCAAGGGCTTGGGCCGGGCTTGCCCGTTTTCCTCGAGGGCCGATGGCCCAATGCCGGTCAGTCAAGCGTTTGGCCCGCAAAACGGCGGTTTGCCCAGGCCCTGTGGGAGCCGCGACACCGCGGCGATTGCTGGCCATGACACGCTTTGTGCAATGGCCACGACCGCATCGCGCCGAGGTCGACGTGCCCACATGGGCGTTGCCGCCCTTATCCCATCGGCATTAGCCGATGGGCGCAACGTGCGCAGGCGCGTTCAGCTGTCGCGCTCGCGCGTGCCCACCAGGCTATCGACGGTGGGCACGCGGGTGTCGCTCTCCATTTGCGCGTCATGTTCCAACTGGTGGCTGAAACGCTCCAGGGAGCCTTTCGCCGGCTGGGCATCGCTGGCGAATACCGGCGGGCTGAGCAGGTAGGCGCTGAGCAGGCGGGCGAGGGCGGCGAGGCTGTCGATGTGGGTGCGCTCGTAGCCATGGGTGGCGTCGCAGCCGAAGGCCACCAGCGCGGTGCGGATGTCGTGCCCGGCGGTGACCGCCGACTGGGCGTCGCTGTGGTAGTAGCGGAACAGGTCGCGGCGCACCGGGATCTCGTGGTCGCTGGCCAGGCGCAGCAATTGGCGCGACAGGTGATAGTCGTAGGGCCCACCCGAATCGTGCATGGCCACGCTGACCGTGTGTTCGGTGGAGCGTTGCCCGGGGGCCACCGGCGCGATATCGATGCCGACGAATTCGCTGACGTCCCAGGGCAGGGCGGCGGCGGCGCCGGAACCCACTTCCTCGGTGATGGTGAACAGCGGGTGGCAGTCGATCGGCGGTTCCTGGCCGCTTTCCACCACCGCCTTGAGGGCGGCGAGCAGGGCGGCGACGCCGGCCTTGTCGTCCAGGTGGCGGGCGCTGATGTGCCCGCTTTCGGTGAATTCCGGCAGCGGATCGAAGGCCACGAAGTCGCCCACCGAGACGCCCAGGCTTTCGCTGTCGGCGCGGCTGGCGGTGAGGGCGTCCAGGCGCAGTTCGACGTGATCCCAGGAAATCGGCATCTGGTCGACTTCGGTATTGAAGGCGTGGCCGGAGGCCAGCAGCGGCAGCACGCTGCCACGCAGTACGCCATGGTCGGTGAACACGCTGACGCGGCTGCCTTCGGCGAAGCGGCTCGACCAGCAGCCGATGGCGGTCAGGCCCAGGCGGCCGTTGTCCTTCACTTCGCGGACCATGGCGCCGATGGTGTCCAGGTGGGTCGATACCGCACGATCCGGGCTATAGCGGCGGCCTTTGAGGGTGGCGCGAATGGTGCCGCGGCGGGTCATCTCGAAGGGAATGCCGATTTCCGTGAGGCGCTCGGCGACGTAACGCACGATGGTGTCGGTAAAGCCCGTGGGGCTGGGGATGGCGAGCATTTCCAGAAGGACTTTCTGCAGGTACTCGAGATCGGGTTCGGGAAGTTGCGACATGGAATCTCCATCTGTGGGATGGCAGGCAGACCTGCGAAGGTCTGCCCGGCAAAGAAATCGAGCGGGCCGGTAGGCTAATGCCGGTCAGTCGAGCATCCGGCCCGCAAAAACGGCGGTCTGCCCCGGCCTGCAGGAGCCGCGCCCCCGCGGCGAATGGTGGCCGCGCCACGGACTCTGCGGGGTGGCCGCCATCGCATCGCGCCGAGGTCGGCGCTCCTACACGGGTGGCGGTTTACCGCTCTTCTGTAGGCGCCCCCTGCTCCTACAAAAACCTTATCTGATCGGGCCAGGCTGGCAGGCGCCTTTTGTGCCGAGCGCGAACGCTGTCTGGCCGCACACGCCGCCTGCCGTCAGGGTTTCATCAAGCCACCACGCGGCTCAGCGGGAACAGCAGATCGATAAAGCGCTCGGCGGTGGGCTGCGGCTCGTGATTGGCCAGGCCGGCGCGCTCGTTGGCTTCGATGAACACGTGTTCGGGCTGATCCGCCGCCGGCACCAGCAGGTCGAGGCCCACGACCGGGATATCCAGGGCGCGGGCCGCCTTCACCGCGGCCTCGGCGAGGGCCGGGTGGAGAATGCCGGTCACGTCCTCGAGAATCCCGCCGGTGTGCAGGTTGGCGGTCTTGCGCACGGCCATGCGCTTGCCCTGGGGCAGCACGCTGTCGTAGTCGTAGCCCGCGGCGTGCAGGGTGCGCAGGGTTTCCGCATCCTTGGGGATGCGGCTTTCCCCGGCCGTGGCGGCCTGGCGCCGGCGGCTCTGGGCGTCGATCAGCTCGCCGATGCTGTGGCAACCGTCGCCCAGCACCTCGGCCGGACGGCGGATCGCCGCGGCGACCACCTCGAAGCCGATCACCACGATGCGCAGGTCGTACCCCGGGTGATAACTCTCCAGCAGCACCCGTTCGTCGAAGGGCAGCGCGCGTTCGATGGCCGCCTGCACTTCGGCCGGCGTGCGCAGGTCGACCGCCACCCCCTGGCCCTGTTCGCCATCCACCGGCTTGACCACCAGGCTGCCATGCTCGGCGAGGAAGGCGGCGTTGTCCTCGGCGCTGCCGGCCAGACGCTGGGCCGGCAGGGCCAGGCCGGCGCGGCTGAGGGTACGATGGGTCAGGCGCTTGTCCTGGCACAGGGTCATGGTCACGGCGCTGGTCAGGTCGGTCAGCGACTCGCGGCAGCGCACGCGGCGTCCGCCATGGCTGAGGGTGAACAGGCCGGCTTCGGCATCGTCGATATGCGCCTCGATGCCGCGCCGGCGGGCTTCGTTGACGATGATGCGCGCGTAGGGGTTGAGCTCCTCATCCGGGCCGGGGCCGAGGAACAGGGGCTGGTTGATGCCGTTCTTGCGCTTGATGCTGAAGGTCTGCAGCTCGCGAAAACCGAGCTTGGCATACAGCTTCTTGGCCTGGTCGTTGTCGTGCAGCACGGACAGGTCGAGGTAGCTCAGGCCGCGGCTCATGAAGTGTTCGACGAGGTGGCGCACCAGCACTTCGCCGACGCCGGGGCGGCTGCAGGTCGGGTCGACCGCCAGGCACCACAGGCTGCTGCCGTTTTCCGGATCGCGGTAGGCCTTCTGGTGGTTGAGCCCCATCACGCTGCCGATCACCGCGCCGCTGTCTTCATCTTCGGCCAGCCAATACACCGGGCCACCCTGGTGGCGCGGCGTCAGCTTGTCCGGATCGATGGGCAGCATGCCGCGCATCTGGTACAGGCAGTTGATCGCCTGCCAGTCTTCCGGCGCCTGGGCGCGGCGGATGCGGAAACCACGAAAACCCCGGCGCGCCTGGCGATAGTCGCTGAACCACAGGCGCAGGGTGTCGGAGGGGTCGAGGAACAGCTGCTGCGGGGCCTGGGCCAGCACCTGCTGCGGCGCCGCCACGTACAGGGCGATATCGCGTTCGCCAGGCTCTTCGGTGAGCAGTTCCTCGGCCAGCACGGCGGCGTCCGGGAAGGTGTGTCCGATCAGCAGCCGGCCCCAGCCGCAATGCACCACGCGCGGCTGGCAGATGCCATCGCCGTGTTCTTCGGCGAAGCGTGCCTGCAGGCGTTCGTAGGACGGGGGTTGACCGCGTAGGAGGCGTTGATTGAGGGCAGTGGCTCGCATTGGAGAAGTCCTTTGCTTTCGCATCGCCCGGAACGTGTCCGCGGGCGTCTGTTGGCCTGTTCGGTGAGCCGCGGCGAGGCGGCTGCGGCCATTCCTGATAGGTGACGGGGCGCCCGAAGCGCCCCGGGCCAGTTTACAGTCCCTGTTCGCTCAGCCACAGGTTCAGTGCCGCCATCTGCCACAGCTTGGAGCCGTGCAGGGGGGTCAGCTGACCCTGTGGGTCGGTCAGCAGGCGGTCGAGCATGGCCGGGTTGAACAGCCCGCGATCCTGGCTCGGGTCCACCAGCAGCTCGCGTACCCAGCCCAGCGTCGCGCCTTCCAGGTGCTTGAGGCCGGGCACCGGGAAGTAGCCCTTCTTGCGGTCGATCACTTCCGCCGGAATCACCTGGCGGGCCGCTTCCTTGAGCACGTACTTGCCGCCATCCGGTAGTTTGAACCGAGCGGGGATGCGTGCGGAAAGTTCGGCCAGACGGTAGTCCAGGAACGGGGTGCGCGCTTCCAGGCCCCAGGCCATGGTCATGTTGTCGACCCGCTTGACCGGATCGTCGACCAGCATCACCGTGCTGTCCAGGCGCAGGGCCTTGTCCACCGCCGCCTCGGCGCCGGGCTGGGCGAAGTGCTGGCGGACGAACTCGCCGGCGGCGTCGTCGGTCAGCCAGGCGGGTTGCACGCAGGCGGCGTATTCCTCGTGGTCGCGGTCGAAGAAGGCCTTGCGGTAGGCGCTGAAGGCATCCTCGGCGCCATCGACCAGCGGGTACCAGTGGTAACCGGCGAACAGCTCGTCGGCGCCCTGACCGCTCTGTACCACCTTGCAGTGCTTGGCCACTTCCCGCGACAGCAGGTAGAAGGCGATGCAGTCGTGGCTGACCATCGGCTCGCTCATGGCGCGGAAGGCCGCTGGCAACTGCTCGAGAATCTCGTTCTCGCCGATACGCAGCTGATGGTGCCGGGTGTCGAAGCGCTGGGCGATCAGGTCGGAATACTGGAACTCGTCGCCGCGCTCGCCACCGGCATCCTGGAAGCCGATGGAGAAGGTCAGCAGGTTGTCCACCCCGGCCTCGCGCAGCAGGCCGACCAGCATGCTCGAGTCGACGCCGCCGGACAGCAGCACACCGACATCCACGGCGGCGCGCTGGCGGATGGACACGGCTTCGCGCATGCCGTCGAGCACGCGGTCACGCCATTCTTCCAGGCCGAAGCCGGCTTCCTCGCCCCGGGGGCCGTAGGGCAGTGTCCACCAGACCTGCTGCTCGACTTTGCCCTGGGCGTCGACACGCATCCAGGTGGCCGGCGGCAGTTTTTCGACCCCGGCGAGAATGGTGCGCGGCGCCGGCACCACGGCGTGGAAGTTCAGGTAGTGGTTGAGCGCGATCGGGTCCAGGGTCTTGCCGATATCACCGCCCTGCAGCAGCGCGGGCAGGCTCGAGGCGAAGCGCAGGCGATCGCGGCTCCTGGACAGGTACAGCGGCTTGACGCCGAGACGGTCGCGGGCGATGAACAGCTTCTGCGCGTCACGCTCCCAGATGGCGAAGGCGAACATGCCGTTGAGCCTGGGCAGCAGTTCGCTGCCCCAGGCGTGGTAGCCCTTGAGCAGCACTTCGGTGTCGCCGCCGGAGAAGAAGCGGTAGCCGAGCTGTTCCAGCTCGTTGCGCAGTTCTGGGTAGTTGTAGATGGCGCCGTTGAACACCATCGACAGGCCCAGATCGTTGTCGATCATCGGCTGGCCCGAGGCTTCGGCGAGATCCATGATCTTCAGCCGGCGATGGCCCAGGGCGATGGGCCCCTGACTATGGAAACCGTGGGCATCCGGGCCGCGCGGCGCCAGGTGGTGGGTGATGCGTTCGACGGCGGCCAGGTCGGCCGGTCGGTTATCGAAGCGTAATTCGCCTGCTATTCCGCACATAGTCTATAAAGCCCGTGTAATTCCTGGGCTCTGTTCCTCCTTACCGTCAGTCCGTACCAGTGTTGTACCGGTTCTGATTTTCCCTCTCGCTCCAGAGCGCGCCGGAGACGATCGAAGCGTTCATGGGGGCCGAACACGGGATCGCCGTGAGCACCCGAGCCTTTTCGAGTCCCCGCAAGGCGTGATCGTTCAATAAAACCTCCCGGCGGTTCAAGGTCCGGCTCCTGCTCCCACGGTGGAATTCGCTGGCGGCGACGCCTTGCCCTTGCGCACGTCTGCGGCGTTCCCGGGCGCCCGGAGATACCTGTGTAAAGGCCTGAAAATATCGCGCTAGAGGCTTCCACTCGTCGGGGAGTACGGCATACGGACGAAACCACAATCCTGATGAGCTTTACTGTAGTGGGTAGTTGCCATCAAGGGAGAAGGGCACATGTTCGGTCGCCATCTTAAGCAGGAGCTGTCGGAACAACGTGCGGAGCTGACTGAGCTACGCCAGATCAAGGAGGCGATAGAGGACGAACTGATCTCGTTCACCATCGATGATGGCGGTCTGCTGGAATCGGTCAACCAGCGCTTCCTGGATGCGCTGCAGTACACCCGGGAAGAATTGCAGCAGCGTCCGCTGGACGACCTCATCCCCGACTATGTCAAGCAACTGGCGTGTTACCGGGGCCTCAAGGAGGCGATCGCCAGTGGCAGGCACATCAGCGATCACTACCGTTTTCTGCGCCGCGATGGCCGGGAAATCTGGTTACGAGCGGTCTGGCAGCCACTCAAGGATGCGTCGGGGCAGGTTTACAAAACGCTTTGCTTCGCCCGTGACGTGACCGAGTCGGTCGAGCTGGCCAAGGAGAACGAAGGCTTGATCAAGGCCTTGCTGCGCTCGACCGCGGTCATCGAGTTCAACCTCGAGGGCGAAGTGCTCACCGCCAACGACCGCTTCCTGCAGGCCATGGGCTACCGGCTCGAGGACATCAAGGGCCGGCATCACAGTCTGTTCTGCGACCCGGAGGACGTGCGTTCACCCGGCTATCAGGAATTCTGGCGGCGTCTCAATAGTGGCGAGTACGTGGCCGATCGTTTCAGGCGGATCGACAGCAATGGCCGGACGGTATGGCTGGAGGCCACCTACAACCCGGTGCTCAACACCCGTGACGAGCTGTACAAGGTGGTCAAGTTCGCGATCATCGTCACCGAGCAGGTGAACCGGGAAAACGAGATCAGCGAGGCGGCGGATATCGCCTACAGGGTCTCGCGCGAGACCGACGCCAGTACCCAGCGTGGCGCGCAGGTGACTCAGGACACGGCGGCCATCATGAACCGGCTCGCCGAGCAGATTCAGAGCGCGGCTCATGAGATCGAGGACCTGGGCAAGCAATCGGTGCTCATCAGCTCCATCGTGCAGACCATCAGCGGCATCGCCCAGCAGACCAACCTGCTGGCGCTCAATGCCGCCATCGAAGCGGCCAGGGCTGGCGAGCAGGGGCGCGGTTTCGCCGTGGTCGCCGACGAGGTGCGGCAACTGGCCGGGCGCACCAGTTCGGCGACCGAGGAGATCATCGAGGTGGTCCAGCGCAACCAGCAACTGGCGCAGACCGCGGTCGACAGCATGACCCAGAGCAGGAGCCAGGTGGAGCAGGGGCTGGCGTTGGCCAACCAGGCGGGCTCGGTGATTCTGGAGATCCAGGATGGCGCCCAGCATGTGGTCAGCGCGGTGAACCGCTTCGCCGTTCACGTCAACCACGACAAGGCGTCGCCGCAAGGCTGATCGGCCGGGTCAGTCGTTGCGGATCAAGCGCCGCAGGGCGAAGCGGTTGGGATGGCAGGCTTCGGCGACGTCCCGCGGCACGGGGAGCGGCTCGTCGTCGAGCCAGGCGGCGAGCAGCTCGCCCGACAGGGGCGCGCTGATCAGCCCGCGTGAACCATGCCCGCTATTGACGTACAGCCCCTCCAGCCATGGGCAGGGCGCCTGCGGTACCTGCCGCGCGTCGCGGGCGAGCGGCGCATAGGCTTCGGCGAACGCCTGGGCGTCGGCCAGGGGGCCGATGATCGGCAGATAATCCGGGCTGGTGCAGCGAAAGGCGGCGCGGCCTTGCAGACTGTCCGGCGCCAGCGTGCCGGCCTGCAGGCGTTCGGCCAGGTCGCTGGAAATCTCCTCGAGCAGGCGCAGGTTGCCGGCATGCTCGGCACTGCTCGGGGTCAGGTCGTCGCTGCTGAAATCGAAGCTGGCGCCGAGGGTGTGTTCGCCGTCGCGCGCCGGGGCGACGTAGCCTTCGGCGCAGACCACCGTGCTCAGTGCCGAGCTGGAGGGGCTGGCCGGCAGACGGCTGATCTGCCCGCGGATGCGCTTGAGCGGCAGCTGCTCGCACTGGGCGAAACGGGTGATGTCCGCCGCGCCAGCGAGAATGACCACCGGCGCACTGGCGATCAGGCGATCGCCGTTCCAGGCCTGCCAGCCATCCCCGGCGCGGCGCAGTTGCAGGGCTTCCCGGTGGCTGTGCAGGCGGATGCCGGGGTGCTCGATCAACTGCCGGCACAGCGCTGGTGGGTGCACCCAGCCCGCTTCGGGGTAGAACAGCCCGCCCGTGGCCAGGGCCACGCCGGCCTTCGCCGCGGCGGCGTCGCGCGTCAGGCTGACCAGCAGGTCGCTGGGAAAGGCCGCGGCCAGTTTGGCCTGGCGCTGTGCCTCGCGCTCGTCGAAGGCCAGTTGCAGGACGCCGCAGTCATCCCAGTCCCGGCCTTTGTGCAGGCGTTCGAGCAGGCGGCGGGTGTGGCCGAAACCCGCGACGATCAGGCGCGACAGCGCCGTGCCATGGGCGGACAGCTTGAGGTACAGCACGCCCTGGGGGTTGCCCGAGGCTTCCTCGGCGATGTCGCCATGACGCTCCAGCAGCTCCACCTGCCAGCCGCGCGCGGCCAGGCTCGACGCACTGGCGCAGCCGGCCAGCCCGGCGCCGATGACCAGGGCGCGACGCTCGCCGCGCTGCCGGGCGGGCCGCGCGAACCAGGGTTTGCCGCCCTGGCTGGGCGCGGCCGCGAAGGTGCCGCGCAGCACTTCCCATTTCTTGCCCTGGCCAGGGACGCGCCGCATCTGGAAGCCGACCTCGTTGAGCCCGCGGCGCACGTAACCGGTGCTGGTGAAGGTGCCGATCGTGGTGCCCGGCGCGCTCAGCCTGGCCAGTTCGATGAACAGTTCCTGAGTCCACATCTCGGGGTTCTTCGCGGGCGCGAAACCGTCGAGGAACCAGGCATCGATGCGCGCGTCGAGCTGCGTCAGCATGGCCGTGGCGTCGCCGATCATCAGCGTCAGCACGATGCGGCCGCCGCCCAGCACCAGGCGCTGGAAGCCCGGGTGCAGAGCCACGTAGCAGCTCAGCAGTTGTTCGCTGTAGGGCGCCAGTTGCGGCCACAGCGCCAGGGCGCGCCGCAGGTCGGCGTGGCTCAGCGGATGCTTTTCCACGCTGACGAAGTGCAGGCGCGCATCGGCCGGGGCCTGGGCCTCGAACAATTCCCAGGCGCAGAGGAAATTCAGCCCGGTGCCGAAGCCGGTTTCGCCGATCACCAGTTGCTCGCCGGCGCCCAGCGCGGCGCAGCGTGCCGGCAGGTCGTTGTTGGCGAGGAACACGTAGCGGGTTTCTTCCAGGCCGTTGTCCTGGGAGAAATAGATGTCGGCGTACTGGCGGGAGCTGGGTTGACCCTGTGCGTTCCAGTCGAGTTGTGCGTGATGGTCGGCCATGGCGAAGTTCCGGATCGAGCAGGGCGGCGATTCTAGCAGGCTGCCCGGCGCTTGGGCGGCGCGGCCCCGGGTCAGGCGTTGGCGCGCGTGGCGAATACCTGGAACAGGTCGACGGCGTGGTTTTCCGGCGGCTCCAGGTGCAAGCGCTGTTCGATGTTGCACAGGTGCTGCTCCATGCAGCGTACCGCGCGGGCGCTGTCGCCCTGCAGCACGGCTTCGGCCAGGGACTGGTGCTCGTCGTGGGAGCACTGCACGCCGTTGCGGTTTTCGTAGAGGGCGATGATCAGCGAGCTGCGGGCGATCAGGCCATCGAGCATGTCGCCCAGGGTGCTGTTGCCGGCGATGCGCGCCAGCAGCCGGTGGAAATCGCCGGACAGGCGCACGAACTCGGGGCGCTCGGGATCGTGCCCCAGCGCCAGTTCGGCGGCCACGTGCTCGCGAATGGCCTTGCGGTCACGCGCCTGCATGCGTTTGCAGGCTTCTTCGATCAGCGCCTTCTCGATCACCCGGCGGGCGGCGAACACTTCGCGGGCCTGCTGCGGGGTGGGTTCTTCGACGAAGGCGCCGCGGTTCATCTCCAGACGCACCAGCTTCATATGGGCCAGTTCGCGCAGCGCGGCGCGGATGTGGTTGCGGTTGGCGCCGAACACCTGCACCAGGTTCAGCTCGGTCAGGCGCGTGCCTGGTGGCAGGCGCTGTTCGACGATGGCGTCATGAATGGCGCTGTGGATGCGTTGGATTTCGCGCAACACATGACTGGACATAGGGGCTCACCTTGACTGCTTAGGAGACGGAAGCACTGTCGGTGTCAGGATAATTGTTAACAATTGTGCTGGGAAGTCCCCGAGCGCGTGAATGCTGGTGCACGCCAGCGCACAGGTGCGCCGTTATTGTGCAGGCATCTTGGACGGAATTAGCAACCACAGGGTTTTCGAGCTTCCGGCAAGTTTTCTGCCAGGCCCTGCTTAGACTTGTTTTTCAATGGCATAGCGCCTGGACGAGAGTGTTCGGAGACGCCGTACACGATCTGTGGCACAGCAGTTGCTAACACTGGAATTGAAATTGTTAGCAACTCTGGATGGCGATGATGTCGGGAAAAGGGCAGGTCGAACTGGTATCGGTGCACAAGACCTACGCTGGGCATGCGGCGGTCAGCGACATCAATCTGAAGATTCCCAGCGGCAGCTACTGTTGCCTGCTCGGCCCCAGCGGCTGCGGCAAGAGCACCACCCTGCGCATGCTCGCCGGTCATGAGGCGGTCAGCTCGGGCGACATCCTCATGGACAACCGCAATGTCACCGACTTTTCGCCGACCCAGCGTGGCACGGCGATGATGTTCCAGAATTATGCCCTGTTTCCGCACATGAACTGCCTGGACAACGTCGCCTTCGGCCTGCGCATCGCCGGCTTGGGCAAGGCCGAGCGCCATGCCCGGGCCACCGAGCTGCTGGCGCTGGTGAACATGCAGGGGTATGCCGAGCGCTTTCCCGAACAGCTCTCCGGCGGCCAGCAGCAGCGTGTGGCCCTGGCCCGTGCGCTGATCACCCGGCCGGACGTGGTACTGCTCGACGAGCCGCTGTCGGCCCTCGACCCCTTCCTGCGCATCCGCATGCGCAAGGAACTCAAGGCCATTCAGAAGCAGTTGGGCCTGACCTTCATCCACGTCACCCATTCCCAGGAGGAGGCCTTCGCCCTGGCCGATCTGGCGGTGGTGATGGAAGGCGGGCGCATCCAGCAGGTGGCGCCGCCCCGGCAACTGTTCGAGGCGCCGAGCACGCCCTTCGTGGCGCAATTCATCGGTGGCCACAGCCTGATGAGCGCGACCCTGGGCGAGCGCACAGGCGAGCGCACGCTGCTGACCATCGAGGGCAACGGCGTCGGCCGGCTGGATGACCGGCAACTGGGCGGCCAGGCCGCCATGCCCGTGGGCAGTACGCTGGCGTTCTCGGTGCGTTGCGACCATCTGGACATCCTGCCGGCCGGCAGCGAGGCCGACGCCGAGCGCTGCGTGCTGCCGGCCACGGTCAGCGACGTCGAGTTCCAGGGCGCCTTCGTCTATGTCGAATGCCGGGCCGCCAGCGGTACGCCGCTGATGGTCTATCTGCCGGATCGCCAGCAGCAGGTGCCCACGGTGGGCAGCGAGGTCTGCCTGGCCTGGCATCCCGATCACCTGAATCCGTTCACCCACCACAACAATGCGACCACGGAGGTTCAGCCATGAGCGAGCACGACCATAACGATCTGGTGCCAGGCACCGAAAGCAGCGCCCCGGACAGCGGCAAGGGGCTGTCGCGCCGCTCGCTGCTCAAGGGCATGGGCGTCGCCTCCGCGGTGGCGGTGGGCTCCGGCGCCATCACCGGCTTCCCGATGATCTGGGCGCAGAACATCAAGAACGTCACCTTGCGCCAGTTCGGCACCGGCGTGTCCAACCTCAACGATATCGCCATCAAGGCCAAGGAAGACCTGGGGATCACTCTGCAGCTCACCGCCCTGG
The DNA here is from genome assembly GCF_004327355.1 of Phytopseudomonas dryadis. Lineage (GTDB taxonomy): Bacteria > Pseudomonadota > Gammaproteobacteria > Pseudomonadales > Pseudomonadaceae > Aquipseudomonas > Aquipseudomonas dryadis. The sequence goes on along the minus strand of NZ_QJUM01000002.1, from coordinate 257,294 downwards.
ATTCCGACGCGGTGGCGCAGCGCGCGGTGACCCAGCCGAAATCCTTCGATATCGCCGACATCGAGTACTGGATCGGCAAGAAGGTGTTCCCCTCCGGCACCATGCAGGCCATGGATACCCAGCGGCTGAAGAACTTCGACAAGATTTCCCAGTTGTTCATCACCGGCAAGCTGACCCCGGACTCGGTGATCGCCCAGGGCACCGCGCCGCATACCGTGGGCTTCGTCGAAAGCGCCGATTCGCTGAAGTTCGCCAGCGAACCGACGCGCTGGATGACCCTGGTGCCGACCATCTACAACGCCGACACCCTGGGCATCCGCCCGGACCTGGTCGGGCGGCCGATCGGCAACTGGCGCGACATCATGGACCCGGCCTTCAAGGGCAAGACCTCGATCCTCAACATCCCGTCGATCGGCATCATGGACGCGGCGATGATCTGCGAGTCGATGGGCGAGATCCAGTACGGCGACAAGGGCAACATGACCAAGGACGAGATCGACAAGACCATCGCCATCCTCATGCAGGCGAAGAAGGACGGCCAGTTCCGCGCCTTCTGGAAGAGCTTCGACGAGTCGGTGAACCTGATGGCGTCCGGCGAGGTGGTGATCCAGTCGATGTGGTCGCCGGCGGTGGCGGCGGTGCGCAGCCGCGGCATCGAGTGCGTCTACCAGCCGCTGGAGGAGGGCTACCGCGCCTGGGGCGGCGGCATCGGCCTGGCCAGGCACCTCAGCGGGCTGGAGCTGGATGCGGCCTACGAATACATCGACTGGTACCTGTCCGGCTGGGTCGGCGCCTACCTCAACCGCCAGGGCTACTACAGCGCCGCGCCGGAGACCTCGAAGGCGTTCATGAGCGCCGACGAGTGGGGCTACTGGATGGAAGGCAAACCGGCCCAGGGCGAGATTCTCAGCCCGGATGGCAAGGTCATGGAAAAGGCCGGCGCGGTGCGTGATGGCGGCTCCTATGAGCAGCGCATGGGCAGCGTGGCCTGCTGGAACTCGGTGATGGACGAGAATCGCCACATGATCCGCAAGTGGAACGAGTTCATCGTGTCCTGAGGCGGGGCAGCTTCAATGCGTAGGGTGGATGACGCTTTTCTCATCCACCATTTGGGCCGCGGCAAGGTGGATGGGTGAAGCGTCATCCACCCTACGAACGGCGGCCAATGAATTTCACTCGACTGGATTCGATATGCGTAGCGGACTCGCCAACCTCAGCCACCTGCAGGCCCTGCCGCTGGCGCTGACCCTGCTGCTGTTCCTGGTCTTTCCGATCGGGGTGATCGCCGTGGTCAGCTTCTGGGACTACGATTCCTATCAGCTGATCCCCGATTTCATTCTCGACAACTACCAGTACCTGCTGACCTCGCCGGTGACTTGGCAGGCCTACCTGAACACCTTCAAGTACGCCCTGATCACCTGGGCTATCACCCTGGGGCTGGGTTTCACCGTGGCCTATTACCTGGCCTTCCACATTCGCAGCAACAAGGTGCAGACCTTGCTGTTCCTGCTCTGCACCATTCCGTTCTTCACCTCCAACATCATCCGCATGATCTCCTGGATTCCGCTGCTGGGGCGCAACGGCCTGGTCAACAACGGCCTGATGGGCGCCGGCCTGATCGAGCAGCCGCTGGAGTTCCTGCTGTACAGCGACTTTTCCATCATCCTCGCCTACGTGCACCTGTACACCCTGTTCATGGTGGTGCCGATCTTCAACACCATGATGCGCATCGACCGTCGCCTGATCGAGGCGGCGCGCGATGCCGGGGCCCGTGGCTGGCAGATCCTGCTGCTGGTGATCGTGCCGCTGTGCAAGTCCGGCATCCTCATCGGCAGCATCTTCGTGGTCACCCTGGTGATGGGCGATTTCGTCACCGTGCGCATCATGGGCGGCGGCCTGCACGCTTCGGTGGGGGTGCTGATCCACAACGAGATCAGCCTGCTGCAGTACCCGGCCGCGGCGGCCAGCGCGGTGGTGCTGCTGGCCACGGTGCTGCTGATGCTGGTGGCGATGTTCCGCCTGGTCGATATCCGCAGGGAGCTGTGAAATGAAGACGTCCCGTCCGCTCGGTTTCTATGTGCTCAGCGTGGTCTTCGCGCTGTTCGTGCTGTTCCTCTACGGCCCGACCCTGACCATCGGCATCCTCTCGTTCCAGGGCCCCAGCGGCGGCCTGACCTTCCCCATGAACGGCGTGTCGCTGCACTGGTTCCGCAACCTGTTCCAGGCCCAGCAGGTCGGCGATTTCGGCGGCTCGTTCAGTCGTTCGATCCTGCTCGGCCTGGGGGTGATGGCCTGCACCCTGGTGTTTTCCCTGCTCGCCGGGTTCGCCTACCGGCGCCGCTTCGCTGGCGGCCAGGCGCTGTTCTACCTGACCCTGGCCAGCCTGATCATTCCCTCGATCCTGGTCAGCCTGGGCATCGGTCTGATGTACGACCGCCTCGGCTGGGAACCGAACTGGTTCAGCTCGGCCTTCGGCGCGCACCTGACCTGGACGCTGCCGTTCGGCCTGCTGATCATGTTCGCCGTGTTCAACCGTTTCGACCGCTCCTATGAAATGGCCGCCCGCGACCTCGGCGCCAGTCCGTGGCAGACCGTGCGCCTGATCGTGCTGCCGCTGATCGCGCCGAGCCTGTTCGGCGTCGCGCTGTTCGGCCTGACCCTGTCCTACGACGAATTCGCCCGCACCCTGATGGTCGCCGGCAGCTTCAATACCCTGCCTCTGGAAGTGTTCGGCATGACCACCAACGTCACCACCCCGGTGCTCTATGCGCTCGGTACCCTGACCACCTTGTTCTCCTTCAGCCTGATCGCCCTGGTGCTGTTGCTGATGCGCCTCAGCGCCCGGGGTGGCAAGGCATGAAGATCCGCGTGATCAACCCCAATGCCTCGGCGGCCATGGCGCAGATGCTCGGGCAGGCCTGCCAGCGGGTGAAGGCGGCTACTACCGCACTGAGCGTGATCCACCTGCCGGGGTCGGCGCCGAGCATCGAGGGGGCGGCCGATGGCGCCCGGGCGGCCTTTCATCTGCTGGACGCGGTGGCCGTCGCCGAGCGCGAAGGTGTGCAGGGCCTGGTCATCGCCTGCTTCGACGACACCGGCCTGGACGCCGCCCGCGAACTGGCCAACGGCCCGGTGCTGGGCATCGGCGAGGCGGCGATGCACGCGGCGAGCATGCTCAGTGTGCGCTATTCGATCCTCACCAGCCTGCCACGCTCGATCCACATCATCGAGCGCAACCAGCGCAGCTACGGCCTGGATCGGCGCTGTGCCGGCATCCACGCCGCCGATATCCCGGTGCTGGAACTGGAGCGTGACCCGGCCCACTACCCGCGCCTGGTCGAGCTCGGCCGCGCACTGCTGGAGGCGGATCGCAGCGAATGTCTGGTGCTCGGTTGCGCCGGCATGAGCCAGTGGGCCGCCGCCTTGCAGCGCGACCTCGGGGTACCGGTGGTGGATGGTGTGCAGGTGGCGCTGAAATGGGTCGAGGCCCTGGTGACGCTCGGCCTGGGCACCAGCAAGGCGCTCAGTTATGCGCTGCCCAGGGTGAAGCAGGGCTGACGATCGTTGCCGCAGCGGCCCTCACCCCCGACCCCTCTCCCGGGGGAGAGGGGAGCAAAGCGCGCTCTGCATGGCTTGCGCTGAAACCTCAACAGACCCTAGGCTGGGCCGGACATTTTCAGGGAGTCGTTGCATATGTTCGAGTCTGCCGAGATCGGCCGCGCCATTGACAAGGCTACTTTCGATACCGAGGAGCCGCTGTTGCGCGAGGCGCTGCTCGAGGCGCAGTACGCGCTGCGCGAGCAGGGGCGGTTCGCCGTGATCATCCTGATCAACGGCATCGAGGGGGCGGGCAAGGGCGAGACGGTGAAACTGCTCAACGAGTGGATGGACCCGCGCCTGATCCAGGTCAGCACCTTCGACCAGCAGACCGACGAAGAACTGGCCCGACCCGCCGCCTGGCGCTACTGGCGGCAACTGCCCCCCAAGGGCCGCATCGGCATCTTCTTCGGCAACTGGTACAGCCAGCTCCTGCATGGGCGGGTGCACGGCGAGCTGAAAAAGGAGCAGTTGAGTCAGGGCATCGTGGGTGCCCTGGGCCTCGAACAGATGCTGTGCAACGAAGGCACGCTGATCTTCAAGTTCTGGTTCCACCTGTCCAAGAAGCAGATGAAGGCGCGGCTCAGGTCGCTGCGCGACGACCCGCTGCACAGCTGGCGCCTGAGCCCGCTGGACTGGCAACAGTCGAAGACCTACGACAAGTTCGTGCGGGTCGGCGAGCAGGTGCTGCGCCGCACCAGCCGCGATTACGCGCCCTGGTACATCGTCGAAGGGGTGGACGCCTGCTACCGCAGCCTGACGGTCGGGCGCATCCTCCTCGAGGGCTTGCAGGCGGCGCTCAGGGATACCACGCGGCGCGCGCCCTTGCCGCATACCACGCCGCTGATGACCAGCATCGATCAGCGCAGCCTGCTGGACAGCCTGGACATGAGCCTGGCGCTGCCCAAGGCCGATTACCGTGAGCAACTGACCCGCGAACAGGCGCGCCTGTCACGGCTGATGCGCGACAAGCGCATGCGCCGGCATGCCCTGGTGGCGGTGTTCGAAGGTAACGACGCCGCCGGCAAGGGGGGCGCCATCCGCCGCGTCGCCGCCGCCCTCGACCCGCGCCAGTACCGTATCGTGCCGGTCGCCGCGCCGACCGAGGAGGAACGCGCCCAGCCCTATCTGTGGCGGTTCTGGCGGCACATTCCGGCGCGTGGCAAGTTCACCGTGTTCGACCGCTCCTGGTACGGCCGGGTGCTGGTCGAGCGGGTGGAGGGGTTCTGCGAGCCCTCCGACTGGCTGCGCGCCTATGGCGAGATCAATGACTTCGAAGAGCAGTTGAGCAACGCCGGCGTGGTGCTGGTCAAGTTCTGGCTGGCCATCGACCAGGACACGCAACTGGCGCGCTTCCAGGAGCGTGAAGCCAACCCGGTGAAACGCTTCAAGATCACCGAGGAGGATTGGCGCAATCGCGAGAAATGGCCGCAGTACCGTGACGCCGTCGGCGACATGGTCGATCGCACCAGCACGCAGATGGCGCCCTGGACCCTGGTCGAGGCCAACGACAAGCCCTTCGCCCGGGTCAAGGTGCTGCGTACCCTCAACGATGCGCTGGAGATGGCGTTCGCCAAGGCGGACAAGGACGGGTAGGGAGATCGGGGCGCGTAGCCGACGCTGTTTTCATCCACTCGATAGGGCGCTACACGGCCAGTGGTTTGCCGCGATTTACTGTGAGAGCCGCGCCCCCGCGGTGAATGGCGGCTGCGCCTTGGACTCTGCGTGATGGCCGCCCTCGCATCGCGCCGGGGGCGACGCTCCTACACGGTCGGTGGTTGGCCGCGATCTTGTAGGAGCCGCGCCCCCGCGGCGAATGGTGGTCGCGCCACGGATTCTGCGGAATGGCCGCCCTCGCATCGCGCCGAGGGCGACGCTCCTACGCGGGCGGATCGCCGCTTTTCTGCAGGCGCCGCTCCCCCGGCGATAGGCTCAGACCCGGCTGCCTAGCAGTTCGGCACGGCGCAGCCAGTTCTGCCGCTGGGCTTCCGAGGATGGGCGAACCGGCGAGAACTCTGCCAGCTGGCGGGTCTTGATACCGCAGAAGCCGAGGATGGTGCGGGTCATCTGGCGGTGCGCCGGGGCGCCGTAGATCCAGCGGAAATACCAGCGCGGGGTATCCAGGGTGACCAGCAGATCGGCGGTGCGGCCGCTGAGCAGTTTGTCCCAGAGCGGCGAGTTGCTGCGGTACTTGAAGGCGAAACCGGGCAGGAACACCCGGTCGAAAAAGCCCTTGAGCAGCGCCGGCAAACCACCCCACCAGACCGGGTAGACGATCACCAGGTGCTGGGCCCAGTGAATCTGGCGCTGGGCCTCGAGCAGGTCGGCCTCCAGGGTCTGGCTCTGGGTGTAGCCTTCGTGCAGCACCGGATCGAAGCTCATCTCGCCGAGCTTGAGCTGGCGCACCACGTGACCTTCGGTGCGCGCGCCGAGGGCGTAGGCTTCGCCCAGCGCATGGCACAGGCTGTCGCTTTTCGGGGTGCCGATGATCATCAGGATACGCTTGCCGTCACCTTCCAGTGGCGTGGCGCCGCTCTTGGCCGTTTCAGTCATGGTGCCCTGCCTCCAGCATGGTCTCCGGGCGAACCCAGGCATCGAATTGTTCCGCGCTGAGGTGGCCGAGTGCCAGGGCCGCTTCGCGCAGGGTGGTGCCGTCCTGATAGGCCTTCTTGGCGATCTCGGCGGCCTTGTCGTAACCGATGTGCGGGTTGAGCGCGGTCACCAGCATCAGGCCCCGTTCCAGGTGTTCCGCCATGCGCTGTGCGTCCGCCTGCAGGCCGACGATACAGTGCTCCTTGAAATTGCGACAGCCATCGGCCAGCAGGCGTGTCGATTGCAGCAGGTTGTGGATGATCACCGGCTTGTACACGTTCAGCTGCAGGTGACCCTGGCTGGCGGCGAAGCCGATGGTCACATCGTTGCCCAGCACCTGGCAGGCCAGCATGGACAGGGCCTCGCACTGGGTCGGGTTGACCTTGCCGGGCATGATCGAACTGCCCGGCTCGTTGGCCGGCAGGCGCACTTCGGCAAGGCCCGCGCGCGGCCCGGAGCCGAGCAGGCGCAGGTCGTTGGCGATCTTCATCAGGGCGATGGCCAGGGTCTTCAGCGCTCCGGACAGCGCCGCCAATGGCTCGTGTCCGGCCAGGGCGGCGAACTTGTTCGGCGCGCTGCGCAGCGGCAGGCCACTGAGCGCCGCCAGCTCCGCGGCGATCGCCTCGCCGAAGCCGGGCGGCGAATTGAGCCCGGTGCCCACGGCGGTGCCGCCCTGGGCCAGCTCGCAGACCGCGGTCAGGGCGGCGCGGATGGCCTGCTCGGCATGTCCCAGTTGGGCCACGTAGGCCGACAGTTCCTGGCCGAAGGTGATCGGGGTGGCGTCCATCATGTGGGTGCGCCCGGTCTTCACCAGTCTGGCGTGGCGCGCCGCCTGATCCGCCAGCGCCTGGGACAGTTCGTCGATGGCCGGCAGCAGGTCATTGTGCACGGCGCCGACGGCGGCGATGTGCATGGCGCTGGGGAAGCAGTCGTTGGAGCTCTGCGCACGGTTGACGTGGTCGTTGGGGTGTACCGGGCTCTTGCCGCCACGGGCGTTGCCGGCCAACTCGTTGGCCCGGCCGGCGATCACTTCGTTGACGTTCATGTTGCTCTGGGTACCGCTGCCGGTCTGCCAGACCATCAGGGGGAACTGTTCGTCGTGCTGGCCGGCGATGACCTCGTCGGCGGCCTGCTCGATCAGGCGGGCGGTATCGGGGGGCAGCTCGCCGATGCGGTCGTTGACGCGTGCCGCGGCCTTCTTGATCAGGGCCAGGGCATGAATCACCGCGATGGGCATGCGCTCCTCGCCGATGGCGAAGTTGATCCGCGAGCGCTGGGTCTGGGCGCCCCAGTAAGCGTCTTCGGGGACGTCGATAGGGCCGATGCTGTCGGTTTCGGTGCGACTCATGGGGTGGCTCTCCGCTTCGATTCAGCTGCGTTAGGCTGTCGCAACCGGCAAGCGGTTCCCTTCACCAGCGCGCTCGTGTCGAGCCGAGCCAGCCCTGGGCGGCGGCGACCGGCACGCGTTCGCCGTCGGGGCCGCGCAACAGGCCGTGGTAATGGCCGAACCACTGCCGGGTATCGGCATACAGCGGCCCCACGCGGGGCCTGGCGATGTGCTCCTGTTTCGGCGTGAAGGTCAGCTCCACCTGCCCATCGTCGGTGTACAGCCGCCAGGGTGCCAGGGCCGACGCTGGCGCCTGCCGGATGTGCACCTGCTGCTCCAGGTGCAGCAACTGGCCACCGAACCACAGGGCGTTCTCCGACAACCCGCTATGGTCCGTCCAGCCGGCGCCGAAATTGCCGCCTATGCCGCCAGGCGCGGCGAAGGCCGCGCGTGTCCAGTGGCTGTTGAGCGGCCATACGCCCCGGCCGAAGTCCATGGAGGCGTAGCCCTGGCCGATGGCGCAGTGGTATTCCCGCTCGCCGATCTGCACGCTGCCGCTGACGGGCAGGCCGACCTGGCGGCAGGTGGCGTGAAAGCCACGCCTGCCCAGGGGCACGACCAGATTCACCGACTCCAGGTGCGCGGGGCGCTGCACGTCCAGCGCCACTTGCAGCGGTTGACCGCCGAAGTTCGCCGCCGTGGCGGTGAGGCGCAGGCGAGCGGGGTACTCGCTGAAATGCAGTTGCAGGCGTGAGTGCCTGAACGAGTGGCTGCCCTGGGGATGATCCGGCAGGCAACAGCCCCGGGCGAACGGGCTCAACTGACTGTGCGAGACGTTCTCCGCGCTGTCCAGATCGAGGAAGTAGACGGCGCCGTAGCCGACGTAATCGAGGTCGGCCTGGGTCAGCGACAGCGTCCACTGCGGGGTGGTGATGCACCAGTGGTTCCAGCGTTTGCGCCGGCCGATATTGCCGGGCAGGGAGCAATCCACCCGTGGCCGGGGCGACCAGCCCACGGCCTGCGGGTTGAGCCGACCACGAGGGTCGCACAGCGGGATCGATAGCGGCGGTGGAACGAAAGGGCTATTCATCGTGCACGTCCATGTGTGCGGTCATCTCCTCAAGGGCAGGATGCCAGGTGGCCGCCGAGCATGCTCGTTACGGTGCGCCTTGAACAAGTACTGGCATTTTGGATGTCGTTCGAAGGGTGCGCCAGTCGGCATTTGTGATTAACCCACAGAGCCGGGCAGGCTTGAATGGACTTGAGGCGCGGGGCGATTGGGGCACAAAATGGCCGGCCGTGGGTCAAAGCACCTCATCCTTCCGATCAGGAGTACCCGATGTCTCGTCTACCCGCACTCTGCATTGCCGCGCTGATGGCCGCCAGCAGCACCCACCTGCTGGCCGATGCCCGCAGCCATGCCGCCGATGCCGAGCGCTTCCTGCAGCTTGCCCGTGCCGACAAACTGGCCGTGCCGGTGTACGCCCAGGTGCAGCAGATGTTCGCCCAGCGCTTTGCCGAGAGCCAGGCGCCGCAAAGCAAGCAGGCCGTATTGGAGACCTATCAGGCCAAGGCCAATGCCGAGCTGGACAAGGCGGTGGGCTGGGACAAGCTCAAGCCGGACATGGTCAAGCTCTACACCAGCAACTTCAGCGAGCAGGAGCTCAAGGAACTGATCGCCTTCTATCAGTCGCCCCTGGGCCAGAAAGTCCTGCAGAAAATGCCCGAACTGACCGCGCAATCGGCCGAGATCACCCAGAGCAAACTGGAGTCCGCGGTGCCCGCGGTGAACAAGCTGCTGACCGACATGAGCAGCGAACTGGGGGCGAAGAAGCCCTGACCGAGTGGCCCGTTCTAGCGGGCCGCTGCCTACACTGGAGCCCTTGATGTCGAAACTCGAACACCTGCGAACCGCCTTCACCGCCTTGCAACCCGAGCATCTCGAAGTGCTGGACGAGAGCCACATGCACAGCCGGGGTCTGGAAACGCACTACAAGGCGGTGATCGTCAGTGCGCAGTTCGATGGCCTGAACGCGGTCAAGCGCCATCAGAAGGTGTACGCCGCCCTGGGCGAGCTGATGGGCCAACTGCATGCCCTGGCCCTGCACACCTATACGCCCGTCGAGTGGTCGGGGCAGGGCGCTGCCCCCGACTCGCCGACCTGCCGCGGCGGCAGCCGGCGCGAGCACTGATCGTGTGAAAGACACTCGAGGAAAAGCGCTGGAGGCTGGAGGGCTGAACGAGAAACCACTATTTTCCTGGGTGCTAGTGTCGTGTCAACCCTGAAATGTCGGACTCCCGTGGATATCGTCTTGCCCCCTGGCCAGCAAGAGCCCGTTCGGAATCCGGGTTCGCCTGTAGGAGCGCCGACCTCGGCGCGATGCGATGGCGGCCATTGCGCAGAAATCGCGGTATGCCCACGATTCGCCGCGAGGGCGCGGCTCCTACACGAGTGCGGCAATGCTGCACCCGGTGTAGATACCGCACGACCGACATTTGATCTGTGTCGCGCACTAGGGCTGCTTTTCCCTAAGCCTCCAGCCTCCCAGCGCTGTTTTCGGCTCGGGCTCCTGCTTCGCTCTACCTCCTGCATCCATGCAGTCGTCGGCTTTTCGAGCGCGTAGCGCAATTGCCCTGGTCGTGGGAGGATTGGCCCTACACGACAGCGTCCAAGACCAGTAAACTTCGCGGTCATTTTCACCGGTGTGCAGCGCGGCCGCGCCGTGCACCGCTCACTCCCGGTCCGCCCTTTGCGTGGGCGACTACTGAAGGATGTTTGCAATGACCGACAAGATCGTCGTGGCGGCGCTCTATAAGTTCGTTTCCCTGCCCGATTACCAGGCGCTGCGCCAGCCGCTGCTCGATACCCTGCTGGCCAACGATATCAAGGGCACCCTGCTGCTCGCCGAGGAGGGTATCAATGGCACCGTTTCCGGCAGCCGCGCAGGCATCGACGCGCTGTTCGCCTGGTTCGCCCTCGATCCGCGGCTGAGCGATGTGGATCACAAGGAGTCGTACTGCGCCGAGCAGCCGTTCTACCGCACCAAGGTCAAGCTGAAGAAGGAAATCGTCACCCTCGGCGTGCCGGGCGTCGACCCCAACCGGCGCGTGGGCAGCTACGTCGAGCCGCGGGACTGGAACGCCTTGATCAGCGATCCCGAGGTGCTGCTGATCGACACCCGCAACGACTACGAAGTGGCCATCGGCACCTTCGAAGGGGCGCTGGACCCGCGCACCAAATCGTTCCGCGAGTTTCCCCAGTACATCCAGGCCAACTTCGACCCGAGCCGGCACAAGAAGGTGGCGATGTTCTGCACCGGCGGCATCCGCTGCGAGAAGGCCTCCAGCTACATGCTCGGCGCCGGTTTCGAGGAGGTCTACCACCTCAAGGGCGGTATCCTCAAATACCTGGAGGAAGTGCCCGAGCAGGAGACGCGCTGGCAGGGCGACTGCTTCGTCTTCGACAACCGGGTCACCGTGCGCCATGACCTCAGCGTGGGCGACTATGACCAGTGCCATGCCTGCCGTACGCCGATCTCCGTGGAAGACCGCGCCTCGGAATATTTCTCGCCGGGCGTGAGCTGCCCGCATTGCTGGGACTCGCTGTCGGAGAAGACCCGCGCCGGCGCCCGTGAGCGGCAGCGCCAGATCGAGCTGGCCAAAGCACGCAATCAGCCCCATCCTCTGGGCTACAACCCCCGCCAGAAGAACGAGGCCTGAGCATGCAAGCGCGGCTGCTCTACGTGATGGATCCGATGTGTTCCTGGTGCTGGGGCTTCGCCCCGGTGGCCGAGGCCCTGGCCGCTCAGGCCGCTGCCAGCGGGGTGCCGATGTACCTGGTGGTCGGTGGCTTGCGCCGCGACCGCATCGCCATCGACAGCGCCACGCGGGTGCGTTACCTGAGCTACTGGCAGGCGGTCAACGCCGGTACCGGGCAACTGTTCAACTTCGACGACGGCTTGCCCGAAGGCATGCTCTACGACACCGAGGCGGCCTGCCGCGCGGTGGTCACCGTGCGCCATCTCGACCCGCCGAGCGCCTGGCCCATGGCCAGGCGCATCCAGCAGGCCTTCTACCAGGAGGGTGCGGACGTGACCAAGGCCTCGGTGCTGGTGCTGCTGGCCGAAGAGGTGGGCATCCCGCGCATCGAATTCGCCGAGGCTTTCGACAGCAGCGAACAGCAACTGGCCACCGCCGCCGATTTCAGCTGGGTGCAGGATCTGGGCATCGCCGGTTTCCCCACGCTGCTCGCCGAGCGTGACGGCCAGCTGGCCCTGCTGACCAATGGTTACCAGCCGCTCGATGCCTTGTCGCCCTTGCTCGGGCGTTGGCTGGAGCGCGCCGTCGATGGTTGATCGGTTGAGCTGGGCGGAGATCCGCCGCCTGGCCCTGCACCACAAGAAAGCCTTGCTGCTGGCCAATGCCGTGGCGGTGTTCGCCACCCTGTGCAGCGTGCCGATCCCGCTGCTGCTGCCGCTGCTGGTCGACGAAGTGCTGCTCGGCGATGGCGATGCGGCATTGACGGTGATGGACCGCTTCCTGCCGAGCGACTGGCAGACCGCGGTCGGCTATATCGGCCTGATGCTGTTTCTGACCTTTCTGCTGCGCGGTTCGGCGCTGCTGTTCAACGTGCTGCAGGCGCGCCTGTTCGCCGGGCTGTCGAAGGACATCGTCTACCGCATCCGCATCCGTCTGATCGAACGGCTCAAGCGTATTTCCCTGAGCGAATACGAAAGCCTGGGCGGCGGCACGGTGACCACCCACCTGGTGACCGACCTGGACACCCTGGACAAATTCATCGGCGAAACCCTCAGCCGCTTCCTGGTCGGTGTGCTGACCCTGGCCGGTACGTCGGCGATCCTGCTGTGGATGCACTGGCAACTGGCCCTGCTGATCCTGCTGTTCAATCCGCTGGTGATCTACGCCACGGTGCTGCTGGGCAAGCGCGTCAAGCACCTGAAGAAGCTGGAAAACGACAGCACCTCGCGTTTCACCCAGGCGTTGACCGAGACCCTGGAGGCGATCCAGGAGATCCGCGCCGGCAACCGCCAGGGCTTCTTCCTCGGCCGCCTCGGCGGGCGTGCCCGCGAGGTCCGCGACTACGCGGTGGCCTCGCAGTGGAAGAGCGACGCCTCGAACCGGGCCAGCGGCCTGCTGTTCCAGTTCGGCATCGACATTTTCCGCGCTGCGGCGATGCTCACGGTGCTGCTCTCCGACCTGTCCATCGGCCAGATGCTGGCGGTGTTCAGTTACCTGTGGTTCATGATCGGGCCGGTGGAACAGTTGCTCAGCCTGCAGTACGCCTTCTACGCCGCCGGTGGCGCGCTGACCCGCATCAACGAACTGCTGGCGCGCGCCGACGAGCCGCAGTACCCGCAGCAGGCGGACCCGTTCAGCGGGCGCGACACCGTGGGCATCGAGGTGCGCGGGTTGTCGTTCGCCTACAACGAGGAGCCGGTGCTCGACCGCTTGAACCTGAGCATCGCCCCGGGCGAGAAGGTCGCCATCGTCGGCGCCAGCGGTGGCGGCAAGAGCACCCTGGTGCAACTGCTGTTGGGGCTGTATACGCCCCAGGCCGGCAGCATCCGCTTCGGCGGCAGCAGCCAGCAGGAGATCGGCCTGGCGGCGATCCGCGAGCACGTGGCGGTGGTGCTGCAGCATCCCGCGCTGTTCAACGATACGGTACGCGCCAACCTGTGCATGGGCCGCGAGCGCAGCGACCAGGCCTGCTGGCAGGCCCTGGGCATCGCCCAGTTGGCGCAGACCATCCGGCAACTGCCCGCTGGCCTGGATACCGTGGTCGGGCGTTCCGGCGTGCGCCTCTCGGGCGGCCAGCGCCAGCGCCTGGCCATCGCCCGCATGGTGCTGGCCGAACCCAAGGTGGTGATTCTCGACGAAGCTACTTCCGCGCTGGACGCGGCCACCGAATACGCCCTGCACCAGGCCCTCGGGCAATTCCTCCAGGGGCGTACCACGCTGATCATCGCCCACCGCCTGTCAGCGGTTAAGCAGGCCGACCGGGTGCTGGTGTTCGACGGCGGCAGCGTCGCCGAGGACGGCGATCATCGCCAACTGATCGCCGATGGCGGCCTGTACGCCAAACTCTACGGCAACCTGCAGCACTGACGGCCCGCAGCATACGGCTTCGCTGTGGGCAATCGGGGCCTGTCCGGCATGATGGGCCGGCAGCCGCCGCCGGCGCAGCACTGTGGCTGGGCGCTAGTGCCACATCACAGATAAAATGTCGTATCCGAGCGAGGTTGCGCAAAGGCAGGAGCGGGCGGCCGTAGGATGGGTGCAACCCATCGGCAATTGATGGGTTTCACCTGCGCGGCCCGACCCATCCTACGGTCTGAAAGACGAAAGCGGCCTTCGATCGAAAACGCTTGAGGCTGGAAAGCTGGACGAAAGAGCCCATGCGGTTTGCTTGTCGTTCAGCCTCTAGCGCTTCTATCGGTCGTCCGCAGCCCCCATTACGATTATTACCCCGTTCGCCGCCTCCTAGAGGCCCGCTCGAATGTTCCCTTGCTGCCAGCGCGTTTCACTGTCGGCTAGCGCCTGGGCGACGTCGCTCAACTGGGTCGAAGGCAATTCGTTGGGCAGCGGATCGAGACCGATGCTGGCGAACAGTTGACCATAGCTGTTGCGGAGCTCGGCATAGGCCAGATCGCGGCGCAGATCGGCCTGCAGGGCATTCAGCTCGCCCTGGATCAGCGCGAGTTCACCGATCCCCTGGGCCGTGTGGCGGTTACGCAACTGCTCGGCGATCTGGCTGTCGAGGCGGGACAATTGCTGGCTGGTCAGGAACTGACGCCGGGCCTCGTTGAAGTTGGCGTTGGCCACGTGGAGCTGGGCCAGCACCGCCATGGACATCGCCTGGCGCCGCGCCGCCGCCACTTCCTCGCCGGCCTTGGCCACATCGATGGCCGCCGGTGCGGAGAGCACGTTGAACAGGTTCCAGGTGACCTTGACGCCATAGTCGGCCCAGCTCTGGTTGACTAGGAAGCTGTTGCTGTCGTAATGGCCGCCGGCGCTGAACTCCAGGCCGGGCAGCAGGCGCAGCATGGCCTTGCGGGTTTCCGCGGCGCTGATGCGCGCCTGGTAGTCCTGTTCGCGCAGTTCCGGGCGGTTGGCCAGGGCCTGCTGCTCCATCTGCGCCAGCTCGACCTTGAGTTCCGGTACCTCGTAGTCGCCGGAGGCGGCCAGTGTGAGGTCTGTGCCCAGGGGCAGGTTGATCAGCGTCGCCAGCTCGGTCTTGGCCAGGGACAGCGCCCGGCGCTGCTCTTCCAGCTGGCGCGTGGCCTCGATCAGGGCGCGCTGGTAGCTCAGGGCCTGTACCGGATCGCCGATGCGTTGCTCGCTGAGGCTCTGGCTGTTGTCGCGGGCCTGGCCGACGCGGGCCATCAGGTTGTCGATCTGCTGCAGCATGCGTTCAGCCGCCACGGCGCGCCAGTAGGCCGAGCGCACGTCCTGGATGATGGTGTGCACGACCTTGCGTCGCCGCTCCTGGACGATCAGGCGCTGGTCGGCCTGTTGCTTGGCGCTGACGTAGCTGACACCGAAGTCCAGCACGTTCCACACCATGGTCAGGTCCGCCACGCCGCGGTCGCGATCCTGGGAGGTGGAGGGCTCGAGGGACTGGGTACCGGTGTCGATGCTCTGGCTGCTGGAGGCGCTGACGTTGTTGCGCCCGGCATACCCGGCGGAGAGCGCCATGCGCGGCAGCATGTCGAAGCTGGCGAGATCGAGCTGGCGCTTGGCCAAGGCTTCCTCCATGACCTTGAGGCGACCCTCGAGGTTGTATTTCACCGCGCGCGCCATGGCCTCATGCAGGGTCAGGGGACCGCTGAGCGGCTCCTGATCCTTGAACATGGCGAGCAGATCGTGTTGGGCGCGCTGTTCGCTGATGCCACGCTCGATCGGCTGGCTGGTCACGGCACACCCGCTGATAGCCAGGGCCAGCAGGCTGGCACCGAATAGTTTCTGCTTTCTTTTCATCCTTGGGCCGCCCCCTTGTTACGGCTCAAACTCATTATTCTTCTTTCGTTGCAATCAGACCTGTGATTCGACCGCCGTAAGCTGGCCCAGCGCCAGGGCCAGGTCGCGCAACTGCCGTTGCTCGCTTTCCTGCATGTCGTGCAACTGCTGGCCGAGCGTCGGCGCGCCGAAGATGCCCGGCAGCCCTGGACCAGCGTCGGCCTTGCCATCGAGGCTGTTCTGCGATGCCGGCGCGCTCGCCGCTTCGCTGCCGAAGATCAGCGACAGGGTGCTGGCGCCGAAGACACCGCCATCGCCCCCAGCGAAACCGAGGCGGCTGGCGGCGGAGCCGCCGATGCTGCCGTAGTGGCTGGCGAACACCTGGGCGAGGTAACCCGGCGCCAGGGTGCCGTTGGGCAAGAAGATGGAGCCCGGCGCCGGCATGCCGCTGCCCAGGGTGCGCGGCTCGAAGAGCGGGGTGGGCAGCAGGGGCGAGTGCATTGGCGCTTCCGGCAATGGCGGTGCCGACGGGTACGGCGCGGGCGTCATGTCCGGCATGTTCGCCGGGGGATTGGCGCGGAACTCGGGATCGCCTTGCGGCTGTTGCGCATTCACCGCGGCGATCTCGCCCGCCGCGCTGGCGCTCAGGGTATTGCCCACGGCATCGCTGATGCCGCTGCCGGCCGCGTTCAGGGCCAGGCCGATACCACCCATGCCGCTGAGGTTGCCGACCTGGACGCGATAGGTTCGGGCATCGACCTGCACCAGCGACTGGATGGTGCCGGCGGCGGTGCCGCTGGTGAGCAGGGAGAAGTCGCCGGCGTCCACCCCGGTGACCGCTTCGCTGAAGGTGACGAGGAACTGCAGGGTCGTGGCGGACGAGCCAGGGTCGCGAACGATGCTCGACACGCTCGGCGCCGTGCTGTCGAGCAGGATGCCCGAGGTATCGCCGACGCCATTGAGGGCGGGGAGGGTGTCGTTGCCCGCCGCATCGCGCAGGCTGCCGCCATTGGTTTCGATCGCGCCGCCGAGGCTGAAACCGCTGCCGTCCGCCTGACCCTCGGCGAGCGTGAGGCGGAATACCAGCGTCGGGCTGCCCGAGCCGGACAGGTAGTCGGCGTACAGGATGCTGCCGTCTTCCAGGGTGATGGCGATACGCGGGGTGCCGCCGCTGCTGTCGACGATGACCGCCTCGGACAGATTGACGGTGAAGTCGAGAGGCTGCCCGGCCACGTAGGCGCCGCCGGGGGGAACGCCAACCGAGACGGTCGAGGCTGGCTGGGTATCGATGACCAGGCTTTGCGCGGCGGACGAACTACTGTTGCCGGCGGCATCGGTACTGATGACGGAAACCGCGTTGCTACCGTTGACGTCCAGCGCCAGGCTGCCGGCGACCGGGGTGGCGCTGGCCAGGTCGAGGCTCCAGGCGCCGCCGCTGGCGACGGTGGTATAGGTCGCGCCGCCAATGCTGATGGTCACGGTGCTGCCACTTTCGGCGGTGCCGCTCAGCAGTGGTGCCGTGCTGTTGGTCAGGGCCGGCGAGGTCACGGCTGGCGTGGCGGGCGCGGTGGTGTCGATAAGCAGGGTCTGCGAGGCGGTGGCCGAGACATTGCCGGCGGCGTCGGTGGCGGTGACCGAAACGGGGTTGGCACCGTTGGTGTCCAGCGCCAGGACGCCGGCGACCGGCGTGGCGCTGGCCAGGTCGAGGCTCCAGGCGCCACCGCTGGCGACGGTGGTATAGGTCGCGCCGCCAATGCTGATGGTCACGGTGCTGCCACTTTCGGCGGTGCCGCTCAGCAGTGGTGCCGTGCTGTTGCTCAGGGCCGGCGAGGTCACGGTGGGTGCGGTGGGCGCGGCGGTGTCGATGATCAGGGTCTGGGTGGCGGCGCTCGAGGTATTGCCCGCCGCATCGGTGCTGGTGACGCTGACCGGGTTGGCGCCGTTGACGTCCAGCGCCAGGCTGCCGGCGACCGGTGTGGCGCTGGCCAGGTCGAGACTCCAGGCGCCGCCAGAGGCGACAGTGGTATAGGTCGCGCCGCCGATGCTGACAGTGACGGTGCTGCCGGTTTCAGCGGTGCCGCTCAGCAGCGGTGTCGTGCTGTTGGTCAGGGCCGGCGAGGTCACCGCGGGCGCGGTGGGCGCGGTGGTATCGATAAGCAGGGTCTGCGAGGCGGTGGCCGAGACATTGCCGGCGGCGTCGGTGGCGGTGACCGAAACGGGGTTGGCACCGTTGGCGTTCAGCGCCAGGACGCCGGCGACCGGTGTGGCGCTGGCCAGGTCGAGGCTCCAGGCGCCGCCGCTGGCGACGGTGGTATAGGTCGCGCCGCCAATGCTGATGGTCACGGTGCTGCCACTTTCGGCGGTGCCGCTCAGCAGTGGTGCCGTGCTGTTGCTCAGGGCCGGCGAGGTCACCGCGGGCGCGGTGGGCGCGGCGGTGTCGATGATCAGGGTCTGGGTGGCGGCGCTCGAGGTATTGCCCGCCGCATCGGTGCTGGTGACGCTGACCGGGTTGGCGCCGTTGCTGTTCAGCGCCAGGCTGCCGGCGACCGGGGTGGCGCTGGCCAGGTCGAGACTCCAGGCGCCGCCAGAGGCGACAGTGGTATAGGTCGCGCCGCCGATGCTGACCGTGACGGTGCTGCCGGTTTCAGCGGTGCCGCTCAGCAGCGGTGTCGTGCTGTTGGTCAGGGCCGGCGAGGTCACCGCGGGCGCGGTGGGCGCGGTGGTATCGATAAGCAGGGTCTGCGAGGCGGTGGCCGAGACATTGCCGGCGGCGTCGGTGGCGGTGACCGAAACGGGGTTGGCACCGTTGGCGTTCAGCGCCAGGATGCCGGCGACCGGGGTGGCGCTGGCCAGATCGAGACTCCAGGCGCCGCTGCTGGCGACGGTGGTATAGGTCGCGCCGCCGATGCTGATGGTCACGGTGCTGCCGGTTTCAGCGGTGCCGCTCAGCAGCGGCGCCGCGCTGTTGGTCAGGGCCGGCGAGGTCACCGCGGGCGCGATGGGCGCGGTGGTATCGATAAGCAGGGTCTGCGAGGCGGTGGCCGAGACATTGCCGGCGGCGTCGGTGGCGGTGACCGAAACGGGGTTGGCACCGTTGGCGTTCAGCGCCAGGACGCCGGCGACCGGGGTGGCGCTGGCCAGATCGAGACTCCAGGCGCCGCTGCTGGCGACGGTGGTATAGGTCGCGCCGCCGATGCTGATGGTCACGGTGCTGCCGGTTTCGGCGGTGCCGCTCAGCAGCGGTGCCGCGCTGTTGCTCAGGGCCGGCGAGGTCACGGCGGGCGTGGCGGGCGCAGTGGTGTCGATGACCAGGACCAACGTCGCGCTGGCGCCCGAGATGTTGCCCACCGCGTCGGTGGCGGTGACGGTGAGGTTATGGCTGCCCTCGGCCAGGGCGCTGCTGGTGATGCTCCAGTTGCCGCTGCCGTCGGCCGTGGTCATGCCCAGCAGGGTGGTGCCGTCGCTGTCGTAGAGGCGGACGCTGCTGTTCGCCTCCGCCGTGCCGGTGAGCGTGGGCGTGGTGACGTTGGTGATACGGTCGCCGAGCGTCCCGCTGTCGGACGCGGGCGCGATGGTGAGGCTGGGCGTGCTGGGCGCGGTGTTGTCGAGGATGTAGATTTCCCCGCTGCTGTAGCCGCCCGCGATGGGGCTGGCATTGCCGTTGGCGATGCCAGTGCCGCTGGCGTTGAGGTTCAGGCGCAGGGTGCCGTCGCCGCTGATGCCGGTGAGCGTCACGCTGTAGGTGATGTTGTCCGAGGTCTGGATGGCGGTGATGCTGCCCACCGCCGTGCCGGTCGTGCTCAGCGAGAAGTCGCTCGCGTCCACGCCGGTCACCGCTTCGCTGAAGGTGACCGTGAAGACCAGGGTGTCGGCATTGGTCCACTGGGCGGCACCGCCCGCGCGCACGATGCCCGTCACCTCGGGAGGCGCTTGCGTGATCGTCAGGGTGAAATCGTCGTACACGCTCAGGCTGCCATCGCTGGCGGTCACGCGCACGCTGATCGCGCCATCGGCGCCGAGTGTGCCGCTGAAGGTGCGGCTGGCGGCGTCGAACTGCAGCCACGCGGGCAGCGCGCTACCGTCCGTCAGGGTGGCGCTGTAGCTGAGCGTGGTACCGGCATCCGGATCGGCGAAGGCGCCGGCCGGCACGGTGTAGGAGAAGGCGGCACCGACGGCGCCGGTCTGGTCGGCCAGCGGCGTGGCGACTATCGGGGCTTCGTTGACGTCGGTGAGGGTAATGGTGAAGGCTTTGTCGAGCCAGGCGCCGCCGGAGTCCGTGCTGCGCACGATGACCGTGTAGCTGCTCTGGGTCTCGTAGTCGAGCACGGTGCCGGCCTGGAAACGCAGCTGGGTGCCGACGATGACGAAGACCCCCGCGTCCGTGCCACCGACGATGCTGTAGCTGTGGCTGTCGCCGATGTCCACGTCGGTGGAGGTGAGGGTACCGATGGTCAGCTCGGTGGCGGTCGAGCTGTTCTCGGCGACCGTGGTGTTGCTCAGGCTGACGTTGATGGGGGCGTCGTTGACGGCCTGCACGACGATATTGGCCTGCGCCATGCCGCTGGAGAATGCCGTGCTGCCGCCGTTGTTGCTGGTGTCGGCGGTGCTGCGGGTCATGTTGGTGGACGCGGCGCCGCTGGTCTGGTCCCAGGCGCGGAAGGTGAGGGTGGCGGTTTCGCCGTTCATGCCGTCCGGCGCGTAGCGCACCCAGGTCGTGTCGGAGAGCAGCAGCGCGGCCGCGCCGGAGACGGTGCCGATGTTGTTCCAGCTGCTGCCGTCCAGCGAATACTGCCAGGTTCCACTGCCGGCGGTGACGGTCACGGCGATGCCGGCGGCGGGGCCATCCGCGTCGGCATGGCTCAGGCCGGCGAGCAGGGTGGAAACCAGGGTGCCGGTGGAGATGGTGTTCTCGTTGGTGGCGGGCAGGGCGTAGGGGCCTCCGGAAAGGGTGGGGGCGTCGTTGACCGCGACGACGGCCACGTTGGCGGCGATCGCCAGGTAGCGGGTATCACTGCCGCCGTTGTCGATGCCGCCGCTGTCGGTGATGGACGTCAGCGTCACCGTGCGTGCGGTGGTGGTGGGCGCCTCGCTGGCGTTGCGGTAGGTGATGCCGTCCACCAGGCTCTGCGCGGTGGCCGTGGCCAGGCCGCTGGAGGTGAGCGTGAGCGTAGCGGTGCCAGTGGTGACGCTGACGCTGTAGGTAACCCCGTTGATGGTGGTGCCGGTATTGCCGTCGAACAGCGCAATGTCGGTGCCGTCGATGCGCAGGATCTCGCTGGCGCCGTTGGCGACGTTGGACACGGCCAGGGTCAGGCCGGTGATGGTCTGACCCGCTTCGACGGTGCCGACGCTCACGTTGCTGAACAGATCCACCGCCGAGCCGTTCTCGGTGAAGGTGACGCTGTTGCCGGTTGCGCTGAGGGTCGGCGCGTCGTTGACCGGGGTGATGCTGAGCACCACGTTGGCCGGATTGCTGGTGCCTTCGTTGCTGTCGGTGACGGTGACCTGCACGGTTCGTTGGGAGGCGCCCGGATCGTCGCTCTGGTTGGCGTAGGTGAGGTTGCGTACCAGGGCCTGTACCGCGTCGGCGCTGGCATTGGCGTTGAAGGTGACGGCCAGGGCATTGCCGCTGCTGCCGCCGGTGAAGGTGCCGATCGTTGTGCCGCCGTAGGTGACGTTGGTGCCGGATACGCCGATCTGTCCGGCACCGGTGCCCTGGTTGCGTATGCCCAGGACATCCACGCCCGCCACACCGCCGGCGACGAGGGTGACGGTGACGTTGCCGCCGCTGAAATTGCTGGAGTCGCCATCGATCACGGTGGCATTGCTGCCGACGTCGAGCAGCACGGGGGCGCTGCCTTCGATGAAATTGCTGCTGTCGCCGTCGAGGTTGCCGATCACCGGCGGCAGGTTGGCCGCGTCGACGCTGATGTCGTCGACGTAGAACAGGATGTCGGCCGAGCCGTCCTGCTGGACGATGCGGAATTCGTCGATGTTCTGCCAGTCTTGGTCCAGCCTGTGATCGAGGGTGATGGTGCTGCCCAGGGCATCCAGGTTGGTTTCCGTGATGTCCTGGCTGGCGACGATGACGCCGTCCCGGTAGCCCACCACGCGCAGGGCCGAACTGGCCGTGTTGTTCTCCAGGCTGAAGGAACGCAACCAGAAGGCATCGCCGGAGGTGGACTGGAACTGGGCGGCCTGGGCCTCGCCGTAGTAGCCGGTGAGAGCGAGTGCGCCATCGCCGCTCCCTGCCAGGGCCGTATCGTTGGCGTTCTGCGTCACGTCGATGTAGTCCGGGGCATCGTTGCCCGCGGCATCCAGCAGCCGGATCGTCCAGCCATTGATCACCCGCGGGCTGTCGCCGAAGCTGTAGCCGCTGGCATCCACCGCCACCCCGTCGAAGTTCTCGCTGGAGGGGGCGGCGAGCAGGCTCGCATAGGCGTCGAAGCCGGTCAGGCTGGCGGTCTCGATCGACCCCAGGCTGACTTCCAGTGTCCAGTCGCCGCCTTTGTCGCTGGCGCCGGTCGGGTCGTCGGAGGCGGCGACGTCCGCTCCCGTCGCTGCAGCCAGTGCCTGGAGGAAAGCGCTTCCCGCGCCATCGGCACCGACCTGGCAGCCGTAGAGGAGGATGTCGCCATCGTCGGTCAGGGCCTGGCCGATGGACGCCAGCAGGTCGGAGCGGGCTTCGAGGCTGCCGCTGTCCAGCCATTGGCCTGCCAGTTGCAGCTTGCCGACGTCGCCGTGGCTGAGCAGGTGGATGGCGTCTATGCCGGAACGGCCCTGCAGATAGTCGGCGATCTGCTGCAGCCCGTCGGCCCCGCTGTCCAGCACCACCACTTCCGTGCCGGGCTGCAGGCTGCCGAGCAGTTGCTGGTAGTCCTGCACCTGGGCATCGACGAACACCACCTCCTGGCGTCCCGGCGCTGTCCCGCCGCTGGTCGTGGCGGCCATCTCGTAACTGGCAATGTCCGTTGTGGCGGCGTCCGTCGGTTGGGCATCCGCGGTCTCCGCCAGGGTGGCGGCGACCGCGCCATCGAACATCATCCGCGGTTCGAGCGCCTGAACCAGGGCGGCCCTGGCCGGCATGCCAGGCGACTGCTTGCGGGCTATCCTGTTCCACCACATGACACGCTTCCTCACCTTGCATTGTCGTTTCGTCCCCGCGTTCGCGGGGACGGTGTTGCGATCAGCCGCGCGAGGGGTAGATGCCCTGCAGCGCGATGATGAAGTTGACGCCCAGGTAGGGCGTGCGCACGGGCAGCGGCAGCCCTTCGCCGACGGGTTGGGATTGCACCGCGGGTATGTCGACGGAACTCTTCAGGCTCAGGTCGAACGGGGCCAGGGTGTCGCTGCCGCTCTGGGCGCTGCCGTACACCGGGAATGGACGGCCACTGCTGGCGGGCGCCGCTGGTACCGCGCCGACCGGCGAGGCGACGGTTGCGGTGGCGCTGGATACGGGGATGCCCACGCTGCCCGAGACGGTGACGCTCGCGCTGTGCGCGGGGATCTGGATGGAGTGCGGCGGCAACTGGGCCAGGCTCAGGCTCACGCTCTCGTTGCCGGCCGACTGGCCCAGGGCAATCGGCGACAGCCCCTGGCCCTGGCCGAAGCCCACCGGGCTGCGGCCGCGCAGATCCGGCAGGGCGAAAGTACTGACACCGTCGCCGCCGTAGGTGATTCCCAGCAGGGAGAACAGTGCCTGGTTCTGGTTGAGCGGCACCGGGCTGCCGTCACAGAAGGCATAGCCGTACGGTGCATAGTTGCCGCCGAACATCTTGATCTCGCCGAGGAATGGATCGCTCATCTCGCTTCTCCTGCGCTTTTCGTGGTTGCGGGTTGGTCCAGCGGTTTTTTCCAATGGAAAACGGCTTGCAGCACCGGACGTCCATCCGCTTCCGGCGCTGCCGGGGTCATCAGCACGGGCCAGCCTTCCTCACCGTGTGCCGACAACCGGTACACCGCCTGCGGCAGGAGGCTGCCTTCGGGGAGTGCGAAGAAGGCGCTGAACGTCTGGTGCTCCGGCGTCATGGGCTGGCCCTCGGCGACCTGGAGGAGTTCGACGTCGAGGGCCCGTTCGGGGGCTATCCATAGCTGGAAGCAGGTATTGCGCGATTGTGCGAGGCGTTCCAGGGTGGGCATCGGGTACATGGCCGCTCCTCAGGGCAGGGCTTGCAGGTGCGCGTCGGCACCTGGTGCGGCTGCTTCGCCGCGGGGCGGCCGACGCAAGGCCAGGTAGACGCCGTTTTCACCGACCCGATGGAAACCGAGATGCCGGTAGAGGCGCAGTGCCGGGTTGTAGGTCTCGACGTACAGGCCGATGCTCAGGCCGAGCGCATCGGCGCGCTCGATCAGCTCGTGCAGGAGATGGCTGCCGATACCCAGGCCGCGGTGTTCGGGCAGCAGGGCGATATCGATGATCTGCAGGTTGCTCGGCCCCCAGGACAGGTACAGGCGACCGATGGGCCGATCGCCGTTTTCGATCAGCAGGAACTGCGCGTCCGGGTACTGGGCCTGATAGTAACGATGCTGGGTATCGAATTGCTGGGCGAGGAAGTGGGCGATGGTCGTTTCGTCCCACTGGGTATGGGCCATTTCATCGGCACGGGTGGTGGCGTACAGGTGGCGCAGGAAGTCCATGTCGGTTGCCGAGATGGGGCGAACTGCTACGGGTGCTGGGTTCGACATCCTTGCTCCTGTCTGCCGAGAGAATGGGCAGCCGCGTCCTTTGTTCGGTGATGCCGGGTCTGCATACGAGCCCGGCGGTACGGCTCGATGCCGTCTCTGCGGAGCAGTGCGAAGCCAGCTCGAAGAATAGTCGAGAATGGCTGTCATGCACGTCCGCAGGCAGCTCGAGCGTGTCGCCGCGCATGCCCGGCAGTGATGGCAAAAGGATGTTAGCCCTGTCGAGTGTAGAGAGAATCAAGCGAGACTGGATATAGTCCATTTGGACTGGTTGGGGTCTGTTGCCGGCGCGTGCTGAAACGGCAACAGACCCTGGCGCTTCAGAACCCGCTTTCCCTGATCCCCAGGGCGGCGATCCGCCGCCAGGCGGCGCCCAGCAGCGATTCGCTCTGGCCGTGCAGGTGCACCACGCCGCGTAGCGGCTGGGGTGGCGCGGGGCGTTCCTCCAGTGCCCGCAAACGCACGCCGTACTGGGCCTGCAGCGGTTCGGCGCGGCCCCGGTCGTCGCGGCGCACGGCGATCGGCCCCTGGCGATCCGAGGCCAGGGCTTCCAGTTGCAGGTGCGGCGTGCCGGTGGCGTCCACCTGTTCCAGGCGTACGCGGATCGTGGCGCGGGACGGGTCATCGCTGATGAAGCGGCCTTCGGCGCCTGCTTCGAGGCGCCAGAGCTCCTTCTCGGCCAGATAGCCGCGCAGGCGCGTGCCGGTTTCCACCACTTGCAGCAAAGGCAACTGCGCTGGCAACCAGCGGCCGCTGCGCAGGTCGGCCTGCAGGTCGCGTACCGTGCCGGCATGGGGGGCGCGCAGTTGCAGGCGTTCGCGTCGGGCCTGCAGGCCGCGGTATTCGGCCAGGGCCTCGGCGAGGTTCTGCTCGAGGATAGCGGCTTCGGCCACCGTTTCGCTGCGTCCGGCCTGGCGACGCAGTTGCAACTGGAGGACGTCGATCTCGCGGCGGACGATGACCAGCCGCGAGTCGAGATCCGGCGACTCCAGTTCCAGCAGCACCTCGCCGGCCTGCACGGTCTGGCCGTCGATCACCTGCAGCGCCCGTACCCGCGCCGGCACCGGCGCGTGCACGGCGCTCACCCGCTGCGCTTCGAGCAACGCCGGCACTTCGACGCCGGCGCTCCAGGGCAGCACCAGCACGGCCATCAGGGCCAACGCCAGGGTCGCGCTCAGCAGCAGCCTGGGTGGGTGGGCGTGGTTGCGCCGGCGCCACCATTCGCGCATCTCGCGCCAGATCGGCAGGCCGATGAACCAGACCAGTTCGACCAGCATCAGGACGATGCCGAGCAGCTTGAAGAACAGGTGGTAGACCGCCAGGGCGATGCCCAGGAACAGCAGCGCCCGCCACAGCCAGGAGGCGTAGCCCCAGCACAGCAGGCGCCGACGCAGGCCCGGTGGCAGCGGTTCCGGCATCGCCTCGCCGTAGCCGAACAGGATTTCGCGCAGGCGCCAGCGACACAGGGCGAAGGCCCGCCCCTGCAGGTTCTCCACGCCCCACAGGTCGCTGAGCAGGAAATAGCCGTCGAAGCGCAGGAAGGGGTTGAGGTTGACCAGCAGGGTGGTGATCCAGGTCGCGGTGGCGAGCAGGAAGGCGGCGGTGCGCAGCGGGCCGTCCTCGAGCAGCGACCAGGCGAGCAGGGCGATGCAGGCCAGCAGCAGTTCGGCGAGCATGCCGCCGGCGCCGATCAGCAGCCGCGAGCGGCGTTCCCTGACCCGCCAGGCGTCGCTGACGTCGGTATAGAACAGGGGGAACAGCACCATGAACGCCAGGCCCATGCTCTGTACCCGGCAGCCGGCGCGCTTGGCCATGTAGGCGTGGCCGAACTCGTGACAGAGCTTGGCGAACACCAGGGCCACGCCGAAGGCGAGCATGCCGCCGAGGCTGAACAGGTGCGGGAAGGAGGCGATGAAACGTTCCCAGTCGCGCGCCGCCAGGAGGATGCCCAGCAGCAGGGTGAGCGGCAGGCCGTAGCGCAGCAGGCCGGGGCCGAAGCGCGCCAGCCAGGGCCAGCTGCGTTCGAGGAAGGCGTCCGGGCGCCACAGCGGGATGCGGAAGAACAGATACTGGTGCAGCGCCTTCTTCCACGGCGACTGGCGCAGCAGGGCGGCCCTGGTCGCGTAGCCGGCGCGCTGTTCGGCGTCGCTGGCGGCGATCAGGTCGTGCTCGCGCAGAAAGCGCAGCATCTGCTCCAGGTCGTCGTCACCCAGCGGTACGCCGGGGGTGCGGTTGGCGGCGGCGAGCACCCCTCGCACCTCACCCAGGGGCCAGTGACGCAACAGGCGCATGGCCGCCTCACCCAGCTGGAAGTAACGGCCGCGAAGCGGGTCGGCGAGGACCCAGCGGGGCGCGCCGTCGTTCGCCGGCGCGGCGTCCGACAGCTGCAGGTCGGGGCGCAGGGCGGGCAGGCGCACCTCAGAAACCCACGGTCTGGCGCAGCGCCGCCAGGGGCCGGCGCAGCAGGTAGAGGCCGAGCGGCACCGAGCTGGCGTAGACCTTGGCGGTTCCGCGCAGGCCGATGCGCGGCGGCGCCTCGTCGAAGGCGGCGTCGAGGCGATAGGCCAACTGGCCGCTGGCGGTCGTCTGTGCCTCGTAGGCGACGCGCCGCAGGCGGGCGTCGTGGCGATGCAACGGGTCGCTGTCGAGGAACAGCGCGACCGGCGCGTCCGCGGCGAAGTCCAGGACGTCGGCCACGGCCAGTTCGATGCGCAGTTCGGCCTGGCTCGGTTCGGCGATTTCCATCAGTCGTTCGCCGGTCTGCACCGGCCTGCCGATCCAGCGCTGGGCGTCGGCGAACACCGCGATACCGTCGCGCTCGGCCTTCACCTCGCTGCGTGCCAGCAGTTCGCGGGCATAGACGAGCTCGGCACGCTTCTGTTCGACGCGGGCGGCGAACAGGTCGATGCGGGCGTTGGCCTCGGCATCGGCGAAGGCGCGCTGGGCATTGGCCTTGAGCTCGGCCTCGGCGACGCTCAGGCTGCGACTGGCGACGTCCGCCTGGGCGCGGATGCCGGTGGCGTCGAAACGCAGCAGGGTATCGCCCTTGCGCACCGGCTGGTTGGGCTCGATCAGGAATTCGACGATCACCCCGTCCAGGGGCGCCGCCACCACCTGGCCGTCGAGCGGCACCACTTCGGCCGGCGCCAGTACCGACTGGCGTACCGGCACCAGCAACAACAGCAGGGCGGCGGCCAGCACGGCGGCGATCTTCTTTTTCGGCCAGCGCAGGCGCCACGGCTTGCGTGGCTGCAAGGCCAGCCAGGCATGGCCGTAGGCGTTGCCGAGCGGGGCGAGCAGGGCTTGTTCGGCCTGGCTCCAGGCCTGGTCACGGGCGATCCACAGGCCGCCGAAGACTTGCTGGCGGCGGTCGAGCAGCGGCAGCCAGAACGCCGAGCCCGCCGACAGGCCGCGCCAGTCGGCCAGGGTCTGTTCGTCCAGGGTCGCCGGGTCGACGGTATGGGCCTTGTCCGACTGGCCCTGGGCGAGCAACTGGCGCGCGGCGTTTTCGACGAAGGCGACGAACGGGGCATTCGGCTCGACCACGCTGATGCCGGTCACGGCCCTGACCCGGCCGGCGATCAGCAGGGCGGCGTGGCGGTAGCCGAACAGCGCCTGGCCATCGTTGACCAGCACATAGGCCAGGGCATCGGTGTCCGCCGCGGCCCGCGCCTGCTGTTCGAGGGCGATGAACTGGGCGAAGGCCCGCTCCACCGGCCCGGCCACCTGGGCGGTCATGGCGTCACCGGGAAACGCGCGCTGCCGCTCATGCCGGCCAGCAGGCCCGGCGCCGCCTCGGGCAGAGCGCCGATCAGCAGGAGGGTCTGGCTGCCTTCGTCGATACGCGCGCCGAGGCGCCTGACCTCGACCTGCAGCGGCTGGCCGGTCTCATCCGGGGTGAACTCGAAGCGCTCACCGGGCTCGAGCCGGTTCAGCCAGGCCGAGGGCACCAGCAGGTGCACTTCCAGGGTGCGGTTGTCGACTATCTCCAGCAGGGGCGTGCCACTGGCCACGCTTTCGTGGGGCTGCACCTTGCGCTGCACCACGCGACCGTCGAACGGGGCGCTGACGGCACAACGCTTGACCTGTACCTGATACACCTGGGCTTCGGCCTGGGCCTGGGCCTGCCTGGCCTCGGCCAGCGTCACTTCGAAGCGGCCGACCGAGTTGAGGGCGGCCAGTTGCTGGTTGTGATTGAGCTCCTCACGCGCGGCGCGCACGGCGGCCTGGGCGGCATTGAGCTGGGCCTGATAGGCGCTGCAGTCGAAGCGGACCAGGACCTGGCCCTTCTTGAAATCCTGGCCATCGGCATAGGGCATTTCGACGATGCGTCCGGCCAGCTCACTGGACAGCATGGCCTGGTCGCGGGCGCGCAGAACCCCGCGGGCGCTGCGTTGCGCCGCGGTCGTGGCGGAGCTGTCCGCAATCGGGTCGAGTTGCAATTCATCGGCGATGGCCAGGGCGCTGATCAGACCGAGCGTCGTGCAGATCCATTTGAGGCTGTGTTGCATGGGAAGCGGTCCGTGCACGTGGAGTGGGGAAAGTGTACGAGATATGCCGTCCGGCGCACATTACCCGATTCCGTGGCCATGCATGGGCGAGGACCAGCCTGTGCCGGGACCGACTCGTCATTGCCGCGGCAGCTTGGCGGCCCATTGCTGCACGGCCTTGGCCCGCTGCACGCTGGCGTCGACCGCCTTGTCCAGTTCCTCGTTGTAATCGTCCAGCCAGCTGCGCGAGCCGGGAATCATATCGGCCAGATCGCGCATGCCGGTTTTCAGCGTTTGCAGGCTGTGCTGGAAACTCTGCTCCTGGCCGAGCAGGGTCCTGCTCATCAAGGTCAGGGCGGCGATGTCCTGGGCCGGTGGCGCGGCTGCGGGTGTGCCGCTTGCCGGCACGGCCGGGGTTGGCGGGGCGGGCGCTTTCAATAGGGCGTCCTGGCGGGCCAGTTCCTGTTGCAGCGTGGCAACCTGCCGGTCCAGCTCGGCGGCCTGTTGCTGCAGCGCGGCGAAGGCGCTGGGGTCGATGGCGGGGGGCTCGGCGCTGAACAGCCTGATCAGTCCGGATGTCGCCCAACTGGCGAGCACCATGAACAGCAGCAGGGCCAGCACGAACATCAGCAGGCGATCGAGCCGGCGATCCTTCTCCAGTTGCGCCAGGCGCTCGTCGTCGCTCAGGGGCGGGGTGTCGGCGGTCGGGGTATCGGTTGGCAGTTCATTGCTCATGACGGCCTCTGAATTATTTTAGGGGTCTATGGCGATTGCCATCATATTGCCATTTTCTGGGCCTTGGCCAGCTACCGTGCGTCTGCGGGTGTGCCTGACGGACGGCGTGATCGAGCCGGCAGCGGATCGCGCCAGCCTGTAAAGCAAACGTTACGAGGACACGGCCTCGTTCCGCGCCGGACGATGCCTGGCCGCTCGCGTAAGGGATAGTTGCCAGCTTGCGCTGAGAGGCGTGCTGCGTCCATCTCGCCGCCACCTTGCCCGTCGCGTGCGCCTCGTTTGTCATGCAGGCATAACGACAACGAGGACATGCCATGAATGCCGTGAGCAAGATCGAGCAGCACAACCCCATCGGCACCGACGGTTTCGAATTCGTCGAGTTCACCGCGCCTACCGCGCAGGGCATCGAGCAGTTGCGCCAGCTGTTCACGGCCATGGGCTTCACGGAAACCGCCAGGCACCGCTCCAAGGACGTCTGGCTGTTCCAGCAGCACGACATCAATATCGTTCTCAACGGCAGCCCCAGCGGACATGTGCATGCCTTTGCCGAGCAGCATGGGCCGAGTGCCTGCGCCATGGCCTTCCGGGTGAAGAATGCCGCCCAGGCCGCGGCCTATGCCGAATCCCAGGGAGCGACCCTGGTGGGTTGCCATGCCAATTTCGGCGAGCTGAACATCCCCTGCCTGGAGGGCATCGGCGGCTCTCTGCTGTATCTGGTCGACCGCTACGGCGACAAAAGCATCTACGACGTCGACTTCGACTACATCGAAGGCCGCGGGCCGAACGACAACGCCGTGGGCCTGCGGGTGATCGACCACCTCACGCACAACGTGAAGCGCGGGCAGATGGATGTCTGGTCCGGCTTCTACGAACGCATCGCCGGCTTTCGCGAGATCCGCTATTTCGACATCGAAGGCAAGCTCACCGGCCTGGTGTCCCGGGCCATGACCGCGCCCTGCGGCAAGATCCGCATTCCCATCAACGAGTCGGCCGACGACCGGTCGCAGATCGAGGAATTCATCCGCGAGTACCACGGCGAGGGCATCCAGCACATCGCCCTGGCCAGCGACGACATCTATGCCACCGTGCGCCGGCTGCGGGCCAACGGGGTGGCGTTCATGAGCACGCCGGATACCTATTATGAAAAGGTCGACAGCCGCGTGGCCGGCCATGGCGAGCCGCTCGATCAGCTGCGCGAGCTGAACCTGCTGATCGACGGCGCGCCCGGGGACGACGGCATCCTGTTGCAGATCTTCACCCACACCGTGATCGGCCCGATCTTCTTCGAGATCATCCAGCGCAAGGGCAACCAGGGCTTCGGCGAGGGCAATTTCAAGGCCCTGTTCGAGTCGATCGAGGAAGACCAGTTGCGCCGTGGCGTGATCTGAACGCCGGGGGGACGGCGCTTGAGCCATCCTCCCCGGCTGCTTCCCGCCAATGCTCGCCCGCCATCCGAGGAGATACCCATGAGCCGCAAATGGATCGCGTTCCCCCTGCGTGAAGGCGACTGTTCGCGCCAGGCGCACTGCGACTTCCCGCAGCATACCTACGAGCGCGAGATGGGCCGCGAGGGCTTCTTCGGCCCGACCGCGCACCTGCACCACCAGCATCCGCCCACGGGCTGGATCGATTGGCAGGGGCCGTTGCGCCCCCACGCGTTCGACTTCAATGCCATCGACAGCGAGCACGACTGCCCGCTGGCGGCGCCGCTGACCTTGCACAACGGCGATATGAAGCTGCGGGTATGGAAAACCAGCGGGGCCATGGGCCACCTGGTGCGCAACGCCGATGGCGACGACCTGCTGTTCGTGCATGACGGAGCCGGGCATTTCTACTGCGACTTCGGCCACCTGGAGTACCGCGACGGCGACTACCTGGTGATCCCGCGTGGCACCGCCTGGCGCCTCGAGGCCACGGCCCCCAGCCACTTCCTGCTGATCGAGAACACCGACGGCGCCTACCAACTGCCGGACAAGGGCCTGCTCGGCGCGCAGGCGATCTTCGATCCGGCTGTGCTCGACCATCCGCGCCTGGACGACGCCTTCAAGGCCCAGCAGGACGAGAACGCCTGGCAAATCCGCATCAAACGGCGCAACCGGATCACGACCGTGACCTACCCGTACAACCCGCTGGACGTGGTCGGCTGGCATGGCGACAACACCGTGGTGCGCCTCAACTGGCGCGATATCCGCCCGCTGATGAGCCACCGCTACCACCTGCCGCCGTCGGCGCACACCACCTTCGTCGCCAGTGGCTTCGTCGTCTGCACCTTTACCCCGCGCCCGGTGGAGTCCGATCCGGGGGCGCTGAAAGTGCCGTTCTTCCACAACAACGACGATTACGACGAAGTGCTGTTCTACCACCGCGGCAACTTCTTCAGCCGCGACAATATCGAGCAGGGCATGGTCACCCTGCACCCCTGTGGTTTTCCCCACGGGCCGCACCCCAAGGCCCTGAAGAAGGCCCAGGTCGAGCCGGCGACCTTCATCGACGAGGTGGCGGTGATGATCGATACCCGCCGCGCCCTGGACATCGACCCGGCCGCCGCCGAGGTGGATGTGCCGCACTACGTGGACTCCTGGCGAGCGCCGGGCGTACTTCTCCCCGGGAACGGGACGGGTGCCGACGCGCCCGGTTTCCCGGAGGGAGAAGGCGATCAACGGAAAAGGTATGGGCCATGAAACTCGCTTCGCTGAACCAGGGCCGTGACGGCCTGCTGCTGGTGGTGTCCCGCGACCTCTCGCGAGCGGTCAGGGTGCCGCGGATCGCCGCGACCCTGCAGGCGGCGC
This sequence comes from Phytopseudomonas dryadis, assembly GCF_004327355.1. Classification (GTDB taxonomy): domain Bacteria; phylum Pseudomonadota; class Gammaproteobacteria; order Pseudomonadales; family Pseudomonadaceae; genus Aquipseudomonas; species Aquipseudomonas dryadis. Next base: position 225,105 of record NZ_QJUM01000002.1, on the reverse strand, counting down.
TGGATGACTGGGCGCTCAAACGTGCGCCGCTGGAGGCCGTCTACCAGCGTCTCAACGACGGTCTGTGCGACGACGCGTTCCCCTTCCACCAGGACGATTGTCATTGCCCGCTGCCAAGGGCCTATCACTGGGCCGATGGCAGTGCCTACGTCAACCACGTGGAACTGGTGCGCAAGGCGCGTGGCGCCGAAATGCCCGAGAGCTTCTGGCACGAGCCGCTGATGTATCAGGGCGGCGCCGACCGCTTCATCCCGCCCCGGGCGCCGATCCAGCTCGGCGACGAGGCCTGGGGCATCGACCTGGAGGCGGAGCTGGCGGTGATCACCGACGATGTGTCCATGGGCGTCAGCGCCGCCGAGGCGGCGGGGCATATCCAGTTGCTGATGCTGGTCAACGACGTATCGCTGCGCAACCTGATTCCCGGCGAGCTGGGCAAGGGCTTCGGTTTCTACCAGAGCAAGCCCTCGTCGAGCTTCTCGCCGCTGGCGGTGACGCCGGACGAACTGGGCGAAGCCTGGCAGGGCGGCAAGGTGCACCGACCGCTGGTGTCCTCCATCAATGGCCGCGTGTTCGGTCAGCCCGATGCCGGCACCGACATGACCTTCGATTTCCCCACGCTGATCGCCCACGCTGCCCGCACGCGCCCCCTGGGCAGCGGCACGATCATCGGCTCGGGTACGGTCTCGAACTACGACCGCAGCGCCGGTTCCAGTTGCCTGGCCGAAAAACGCATGCTGGAAGTGCTCGAGTGCGGCGAGGCGAAAACGCCGTTTCTCAAGTTCGGCGACCGGGTGCGCATCGAGATGTTCGATGCCGCCGGGACGAGCATCTTCGGTGCCATCGACCAGCAGATCGAACGCTATCTCTAGCCGTGAATCCGGTTTGTGTAGGAGCCTCGCCCCCGGCGCGAAGCGATAGCTGCCTTATCGCGTAATTTGTGTCGGCCGCACGATTCGCCCCGGGGGCGGGGCTCCTACAAATGTGGAGGCTGCCATGCTGACTCTGTATTCCTACTGGCGCTCCAGCGCCGCCTACCGGGTGCGCATTGCGCTCAACCTCAAGGGGCTGAGCTATCGCCAGGTGCCCGTGCATCTGGTCAGGGACGGCGGTGAACAGCATGGGGAGGCCTACAAGGCGCTGAACCCTCAAGGCCTGGTGCCGCTGCTGGTGGATGAAGAGAGCGGTGGGGTGCGGATCGCCCAGTCCCTGGCGATTCTCGAATACCTCGACGAGATCTTTCCGGTGCCGGCGCTACTGCCGGGCGATCCGCTCGAGCGCGCGGCGGTGCGTGCCATGGCGCTGCATATCGCCTGCGAGGTGCATCCGCTCAACAACCTGAGGGTGCTGCAGTATCTCGGGCGCGAGCTGGGCGCGTCCGAGCAGGAGAAAAGCGCCTGGTACCGGCATTGGCTGGCCGAGGGCCTGGCAGCCGTGGAGCAGGGGCTGATGGCGTACGGTGAAACATTTTCCCTCGGTAAGCGGCCCGGCTATCTGGAAGCCTGTTTGATTCCACAAGTGTACAATGCGCGCCGTTTCGACTGTGACCTCGACGGCTACCCGCGCATCCTCGCCCTGACGGCGCGCTGCGAGCCGCTCGCGGCCTTCGCCCAGGCCGCGCCGCAGGCCCAGCCCGACGCGCAGTAGTCACACTCGGCAGCCGCTGCTGCCCGCTGCAAACCACCCCTTGCCACTCCGCTGGATCACAAGCCCGGCGGGTTCGATGCCGGCCACCCACAGGTGACGAATGCCACATGAAAGACTCCATACAGGCCCGCTCAAGCGCGGCCTGAAGAATCGCCACATACAGCTGATCGCCCTGGGCGGTGCCATCGGCACCGGCCTGTTCCTCGGTTCGGCCGGGGTCATGGAGTCCGCCGGGCCGTCGATGATCCTTGGCTACGCCATCGGCGGCTTCATCGCCTTCCTGATCATGCGCCAGCTCGGCGAGATGATCGTGGAAGAACCGGTGGCCGGCTCCTTCAGCCATTTCGCCCATGCCTACTGGGGGCCGTTCGCCGGCTTTCTGTCCGGCTGGAACTACTGGGTGCTCTACGTGCTGGTCGGCATGGCCGAACTCACGGCCGTGGGCAAGTACGTGCAGTACTGGTGGCCGGATTTGCCCACCTGGGTCACCGCCGCGGTGTTCTTCGTGCTGATCAACGCCATCAACCTGACCAACGTGCGGGTGTTCGGCGAGGCCGAGTTCTGGTTCTCCATCATCAAGGTGGCGGCCATCATCGGCATGATCGTGCTCGGCTGTTACCTGCTGTTCAGCGGTGCCGGTGGCGAACAGGCCTCGGTGAGCAACCTGTGGCGCCATGGCGGGTTCTTCCCCCACGGCATCCAGGGCCTGGTGATGATGATGGCGATCATCATGTTCTCCTTCGGCGGCCTGGAACTGGTCGGCATCACCGCCGCCGAAGCCGCCGAGCCGAAGAAGGTGATCCCCAAGGCCATCAACCAGGTGGTCTACCGCATCCTGATCTTCTACATCGGCGCGCTGAGCGTGCTGCTCTCGCTGTACCCCTGGGACAGCCTGGTGGCCACCCTGACGGCTGGCGGCGATTCCTACGGCAGCAGTCCGTTCGTGCAGATTTTCTCGTTGATCGGCAGCGACACGGCCGCGCACATCCTCAACTTCGTCGTGCTCACGGCGGCGCTGTCGGTCTACAACAGCGGCGTGTACTGCAACAGCCGCATGCTGTACGGCCTGGCCGAGCAGGGCAATGCCCCCAGGGCGCTGCTCAAGGTGGACAAGCGTGGCGTGCCGGTGCTGGCGATCTTCCTCTCGGCGGCGGTGACGCTGCTCTGCGTGGTGGTCAACTACCTGATCCCGAAAAGCGCGCTGGAGTTGCTGATGTCGCTGGTGGTTGCCGCCCTGGTGATCAACTGGGCGATGATCAGCCTGGCTCACCTGCGGTTTCGCAAGGCGATGCGCGCCAGGGGCGTGGAGCCGGCGTTCAAGGCGTTCTGGTTCCCGTTCGCCAACTACCTGTGCCTGGCCTTCGTGCTGTTCATCCTCGGGGTGATGCTGTTCATCGATGGCATACGCCTGTCGGTATTCGCCATCCCGTTCTGGCTGCTGTTCATCTGGGCCTGCTACCGGCTGCGCCAGCGCCTGCAGGACAGGGTCTAGCCGCGGCCACGCATGCGCATGGCGGGCGTTCCCGCAGCCTGTCGCCCTCTCGGCTGGAGCGCCAAGCGCTGTAACGCATCGGGGTTTTTCCTGTTCCGGAACAAACCCCGGGTCCGCCCGATATCGGTATAGTGGCCAAATGATGCTCCGCATCCGCCTCTGCTGAACCTAAGGCTTTGCCCTTTGCAGCCGATCACTAGATAGAGGACGGGCCTGCCCGTCTGCCTGGGTGTTGAGAGCGGCACTGCTGTCAGCCTCTCATCGAAGAGCGCCTGTGCGCCGCAGCGAATAAAAACAATGGAGTCGCTTCATGTTGCAGTCTGCTACCCGTCTGTTCGTCGATCTTGCCGTTGGCAAGAAACTCCTCGTGGGATTCGGTCTGGTGCTGCTGCTCACCCTGGCGGTGACCGGCAGCGGTTTTCTCGCCGTGCAGTCGGTGATGCAGAGCCATGCCCAGTCCGTGCGCATGTCCGCCATCGACGCGCAGGTCCTCGGCGCGCGCCGGCTGGAGCGTGATTTTGCCGTGAGCCACAGCGACGCCGATGCCCAGCGCATGCGCGAGCAGCTCGGCAGGGTACGGGCAGCGCTGGCCGACGAGATCGTCGCCTCGCCACCCAGCGAGCGCGAGCGCCTGCAGGCCATGGACAAGGCCACGGCCGATTACCTGGAGCAGTTCGATGCCTTCGTCCAGCAGGAGGCGCGTGCCGATGAGGCCCGCGCGCAGATGGGCGTCGCTGCGCAGGAAGCGCGCGATCAGTTCGAGATGATCGAACTGGGCATGTACGACGCCGTGCGCGAGCTGCGACTGGGCGGTGACAAGCTGCGCGGCAGCGACCCGCTGACCCTGGCCGAAACCGCCTCCAACCTGAGCAAGCGCATGCTCGAGTTGCGCGGCCATGAGAGCCTTTACATCATCGATGGCTCCCAGGCCGCCCTGGAAGATTGGAACTACATCAGTTACGACCTGCAGTCTTCGGCCCAGGGCCTGATGGTCTGGCTCAACGACGATCAGAAGCGCGCCATCGAAGCGTCCCTGAAGGCGCTCGCCACCTATCAGCAGGCCTTCGGCAACTACCAGCAGGTGCACGAGCAGAGCCAGGCCAGTGAAACGACCATGCTGCAGCAGGCCGATCATGTGCTGGCGCTGGCCGAGCAGGCCAAGAACATCGAAGAGCAGGCCATGAGCGATGACAGCCGCCAGGCCCTGGTCTTGCTCGGCGGCATGGGCATTGCGGCGGTGCTGATCGGCCTGGTGGCGGCCCTGACCATCAGCCGCTCCATCACCACGCCGCTGCGGCAAACCGTTACCTTCGCCCGGCGTATCGCCGAAGGCGATCTGAGCCAGGATCTGCCGCTGGACCGTCACGACGAACTGGGCCAACTGCTCGAAGCGATGCAGGGCATGACCCTCAGCCTGCGCAACCTGGTAGGGCGCATTGGTGGTGGTGTGGCGCAGATCGCCGCGGCCGCCGAGCAGTTGTCGGCGATCACCGCCCAGACCAGCGCCGGCGTGCAGACCCAGAAGCTGGAGACCGAGCAGACCGCCACGGCCATGCACCAGATGGCCGCGACCGTGCAGGAAGTGGCGCAGAACGCCGAACAGGCTTCCCTGGCCGCTGGCGACGCCGATCGTGAGGCGCAACAGGGCAACCAGGTGGTGCAGCAGGCGGTCGGGCAGATCGGCGACCTGGCCCGGGAGGTCGAACAGTCGGCCGAGGCCATGCAGGCGCTGAACCAGGAAAGCGGGCGTATCGGCGGCGTACTCGAAGTGATCCGCGCCGTTGCCGAGCAGACCAACCTGCTGGCGCTCAATGCCGCCATCGAGGCCGCTCGCGCCGGGGAACAGGGCCGCGGCTTCGCCGTGGTCGCCGACGAAGTGCGTGCGCTGGCGCAGCGTACCCATGCGTCCACCCAGGAAATCGAACAACTGATCGCCAACCTGCAGCGGCTGGCCCATGGCGCCGCCACCCAGATGGAGGGCAGCCGCGTGCTGACCCAGCGCACCGTCGCCCTGGCGGGTGAGGCGGGCGACGCCCTGGGCCGCATCACCCAGGCGGTGAGCACCATCGAACAGATGAACCAGCAGATCGCCGCCGCGGCCGAGGAGCAGAGCGCCGTGGCCGAAACCATCAGCGAAAGCATTACCCGGGTGCGTGATATCGGCGAGCAGAGCGCCAGCGCCAGCCAGCAGACCGCCGCGTCGAGCGCCGAACTGGCCAGGCTGGGCGTGGAATTGCAGGGCCTGGTACGGCAGTTCCGAACCTGAGCCCGGTGGCGCCCGGGAGCGGGTCTCCCGGGTATCACTCCGTTCAACCCGGGCTACGGTCTGGTGTTCGTCGGGTGGAACCCGCCGCACCGTTCCACCCGGGTTGTCCCGGTCTCACCGCGCCTGCGGATGAACACGAATCCACGTAGCCCGGGTTGAGCCTGCGATACCCGGGAACGGTTTCCCCGGGTATCGCTCCGCTCGACCACGGGCTACGGTCTGGTGTTCGTCGGGTGGAACCCGCTTCACCGCTCCACCCGGGTTGTCCCGGTCTCACCGCGCCTGCGCATGAACACGAATCCACGTAGCCCGGGTTGAGCCTGCGATACCCGGGAACGGTTTCCCCGGGTATCGCTCCGCTCAACCCAGGCTACAGTTCACAGCGCCGGTTCGCTCTTGTCGTTCGCTGAGCTGGCGGCTTTGCGGCCGGGAGCCAAATCGGTGTCGGCTGGTGAGCCTTCGCCTTGCGGGTACTGGCTCAGCCCGCTGGCCCAGAGCGCCAGCGGCACCGGTGTCGAGGGCGTCCAGATGCGTTGCCACAACAGCTTGAGGCTTGCCAGGTCGCCGCGTCCGGTAGGCCAGCGTTCGATGAACGGCGACAACTGCCAGCGGCCATCCTGCCAGTGGGCGAAATCGAAGCGGAACGGGTGGAAGCCGGTCATGCCCAGGCGAATGTCGGTCACCACCAGGTGATCATCGAGACGGTCGTAGCGCAGGATGTCATTGGTGAACCATTTCAGCCGCTGGTGGGACGGGGAATCCTCCAGCGCGGCGGCCAGCGCCGTGCCGCGCGGGATGCGTTCGAGGATGGGGGGCGCACGATCGAACCAGCCGACCAGGGCCTCATGGTAATCCTCGCCATCCAGTACGATGATGCGCCAGAGCAAGGTATTGAAGGGCGTCGGTGCGCTGAACAGCGCCTCGGCGTGGATGCCCTGGCGCGCCAGTTCGCGCTCCACGCGCTGCTCGGCCATGTACTTGCCGGCCAGGGTCGAGGCCAGGTACAGGGTGGAGAAGGCCAGGGCGACGCTGATCGCGCTGTTCGATCTGTCGCGCAGGCCACTGCACAGGCCGTACACCACCACGCCGATCAGCGGCAGGCTGTAGAGCGGGTCGATGATGAAGATGCTCGACCAGGCCGCCGGCGTCGGTGCCAGCGGCCACAGCAACTGCGTGCCGTAGCTGGTGAAGGCATCCAGCAGCGGATGGGTGATCAGCACCAGCCATAGCGCCAGCAACAGCCGCCTTGCCGAATAGCCGGGGTGCGGCCGCCAGCGCCTGATCAGCCAGGTCAGCAGCAGGGCGAAGCCGCTCAGCACGAACAGCGAATGGCTGAAACCGCGGTGATAGGTCATGGCCGCCACCGAATCGCCGTAGTCGATCACCACATCCAGGTCCGGCAGGGAGCCGAGCACGGCGCCATACAGCAGTGCCTTGCGCCCCTGCCAGCGTCCCAGCAGGGCGCCCTGGATGCTGGCGCCGAGTACGGCTTGGGTAATCGAATCCATGGGTTTGCCTCATGACTGCTACGCGGTCGACTACGTTACTTGAGCGTTCCGGGTTGCGTAGCGGGAAATTTCAAGCAAAGGTTTCAATCCGCGGGGCCTCGAGAGCGCGCAAGTGCCTCACATCACAGATCAAATCTCGTATCCGAGCGAACGGGCTGAGTGATTGTTCAAAGGCGCAAGCGGACGGCCGACAGGAGCGCTAAAGGCTGGAGGCTGAACGACAAGCAAACCCCATGGGCCCTTTCGTCCAGCTTGCCAGCCTCAAGCGTTTTTGCATGACCGCTGTCGCGACACTAGTCCATGTTGCTGACGTGTGCGGAAACGATCCGCCAGGCGCCTGCGATTCGAACCCAGGTCTGGGTCTGGCGACCCGTGCGGGGATTGCCCTCGCGGCTGAAGGCCATGTGGGTGACGGCATGATCGCTGCCGAAGCTGGTGATCGAGCGTTCGATGATCCGGCGTGCCAGGCCGGTCGCCGGGCGCCCGTCACGGAAAGCCCGGATGGCGGCGCTGCCGTAGAGGTTTTCCGTGGCGCCATAGCGAACCGTGTGCGGGCTCCGCCAGAACAGTTCGTCCAGGGTGGCGACGTCATTGCTCACCAGGGCCTGTTCGTAACGCTCGAAGGCCGCGTTGACCTGCGTGACCACCAGAGGATCGTTCAGCTCCGGCTCATCGGCCGCAGGCGACCCGTACAGCCGTGCCGGCGTCTGACAGACGCCACGTCCGAGCAGCCCGGCCTCGCCCCGGGCATCGAGCATGGCGATGGCCACCCTCGGCAGGCTCGAGTGATGGTCGATCCGCTCGCTGTCGATGGCCGATCCCAGGCCGAAGGGGGCGAACAGCGGGTGCTGGCCCAGCCGCCACTCCGGCGCAGCAGCCGGGCGCCCCGGTAACCAGCCGGCCATATCGGCGGCGGCGCCCGTGGCGTGGTGCCAGGCCTGGGCGCCAAAGCCGGCGGCATCGATCACGCCGCTGTCGCCGAGCATGGGGCAGACCGGCTCGTCGCCCGCTTTCAGGCGCGGCCCTTGTGGTGTGTGGGCCGCAGCCGTGCGCCAGCGAGCAGGATCGCCAGCCAGCCGGATGCCGGCCTCGATGCCGTTGCCGGCCAGGGCCACCAGCAGTGATCGTGCCGCGGGCTCATCGCACAGTGTGTCGAGCAGCAAATGGCAGGCGGCCATCCACAGTGTCAGGAAGAACAGCGGCGTTTCATCGAGCATCCGCTCGACCTCGTCGGCACCTTCCAGCAGCGGCATCAACCGTTCCTGCAGTGCCTGGCTGGCACCGCTGGTGACGCTGTGCAGGTCGTCGCCGCGCTGCAGGCCGGCGACTGCCAGGGGCAGCAGGTCGATCGGCCCCTCGGCCAGGGCCGTCCGCAGCACCCGGGCAAGCTCGCCGTCGCGCCAGGCCAGGCGTTCGATCACCGCCTGCTGGCGCGTGCCGAAGCGGATCTGCGGGCCGCGGCCACTGCTCAGGAGCGACCAGCAGGGACGCGGATTGATCCCGGCGGCATCGACCACCTCGACCAGCGTCGTGCCCGGCGAAACGACCGCGGCCAGTGGCGTCACCACATTGAAGTCCTGAGCCGGCCTGAGGCGGACTTCGCCGCTGGTGATCAGATACTGTGCCGCCGCCTCGCTGTCGGCCCAGCCCTCGTACAGGCAACAGAGCACCGCCGATGACAGGATCGGCGCGCTCGGTCGCTGGCCGTGACGGAAGGGGGGCCCGGCGTGCAGCAGGGTCCTGCCGGGCAGGCCGATGGCGTCGGCGGCGGCGACCACTCGTCGCCAGACAGGACGTACGGCATACAGCTTTTCCAGCGCAGTCTGGAGATCGGAGGCTGCCAGATCGGTCATGGGGTTCGCTCGCTCCTTGGAGTGTCTAGATGTCCAGCACCAGCCGGGCGCTGTTACTGCTGGAGCAGCAGATCATCATGCTGCCGCGCTGCTCATGTTCCTCGGCCGAGTACACCGAGTCCGCGTGCAGCGGCTCGCCTGCCACGACCCTGACCTCGCAGGCGCCGCAGATGCCTTGCTCGCAGGAATACATGACCTCGACACCTGCCTCGAGCAGGGCGCCGAGGATGGTTTCGCCTTTGCAGACCTGCACTTCGCTGCCCGAGCGGGCCAGCACCACGGTGAAGGCTTCGTTGGCCGTGGCCGGCGGGCTGGCGCCCTGGAACCGCTCCACGCGCACATGCTCCAGGCCATGGGCGGCGCTCAGCGTCTCGAGGTCGGCGAGCATGCGCAGCGGGCCGCAGCAGTAGATCTCGGTCCGGGGCTCGACAGCGGCCAGGATATCGGCGAGGGATCGGCGACCCGCGGTGCTGGAAAAATGCAGGGTGACATCGTCGCTGCGTTGCAGCGCCTCGAGGAACAGCGTCTGCTCGGGATCACGACTCCAGTAGTGCAGATGCGCCGGGCGCCCGGCACTGCGCAGCTGCGCGAGCATCGAGAACAGCGGGGTGATGCCGATGCCACCGGCAAGCAGGAGCACCGGGGTATCGCCATCGGTGAGGGCGAAGTGGTTGCGTGGCGGCTGCAGGCCGAAGGTCTGGCCGACCCGGGCCTGGTCGTGCAGCCAGCGCGAGCCGCCTTGGCCGTTGGCGTCGCGCTTGACCGCCACCACATAGCGTTCGGCGTCGCACAGCGGGGTGAGCAACGAGTACGAGCGGATCTGCCCGTTGGGCAGCACGATGTCCAGGTGGGCGCCTGCCTGGACCGGCGCCAGGGGCAGGCCGTCCAGCGGCTGGAACTCGTAGAGCACGATGTCCCGTGCGCCGTAGCGCATGGCCGTGAGGCGGAACGTCGGCGCGACGGTTTCAGACGGTGCCATAGTTGATACCCATCCCACGCAGCCAGGCCCGGTATTTCATGCCGAGCAGGTCGGTGCTGTGGTGAAGCTCCTGACGCAGGTCGGTGGGGATGCGCTCGGGGCGCTGGGTATCGACGATCGCGCTATCCTGGGCGTAGACCAGATCCTGGCGGCGGCGCACGTCGGCGTCGCTGGGCATGGGATCGAAATTCATGGCGCAGCAGATACGCACGATACTGCGCGTCTCGCTCACCTGCTGCATGGTGAAGAAGGTGCAGAAACGGTCGTTCTCGTTACCTTCATGGGCGCGCAGCGGGTCGGAAATGATCAGCCGCTTCTTGAAATAGGCCACGCCGGGACGCAGGCATCTGTAGGCGTAATAGGCGATGACCGGGACTTCGCGAGGGTCGCCATAGGGCTGGGTGACCTGGACTTCCGAGGTGGCCAGCCCGCCATCCTCTTCCCAGACCTTGTACTGACCGATGGGGTCGGGGGCGTCCATCAGGCCGTTGACGCCGGCATGCACGAAGGGAAAGTGCGTCGGGTCGATGAAGTTCTCCAGGGCACGGTAGCCGGACTTGAATTCGTATGGCCCGCAGACGACCTTTTTGTAGCTGTCATCGAGCCATTCGGGGAATTCGGCGATATCCTTTTCCGGCTCTCCCAGGCAGGTCCAGATGAAGCCGTAGGCCTCTTGTACATGGTGGGCGATGGCCTTGGCCTTTTTCATCGGGGTTTCGTTGGGCGACGCGGGGATCAGCGTGCATTGTGCGCTGCCGTCGTAGTTCCAGCCGTGGTAGGGGCAGACCACCTTGTCGGAGACGATGAAACCCTTGGACAGGCGCGCGCCGCGGTGGATGCACAGGTCCTCCCAGACGTAGGCCTGGCCCTTGGAGTCGCGCCAGATCACCAGGTCGCGGTCGAACAGGGTGGCCTGAAACAGTTTTCCCTCGACCACTTCCTCGCTGCTGGCCACCACGTGCCAGTCGTTGAGAAGGGCTGGCGCCAAGGGAGCGTCCAGGTTATTGAGGTGCTCTTTGCAATTCATGGCGTCGAACTCCGTTCCTGCAGATAAAGGATTCCAGGCCGGCAAAGCACTGGAGGAAAGGTCGCGGTGCGTGGATGTTTCCAATGGCCATTGAAAAGCAAGAGGTATGCCACGTTTTTGGGCGTGTCCGGAATCCAGGTATGACGCAGCCTGCCATCTCGGCACGGCCGCTGTCAGGAGGGCGAACGGCGATGTGCTGCCATATAAACGTGCGTAAATTGGGTGGTATGCCACTTATGTGGGCGATTGTGTTAGCCTGACCACGGGAATGCGAACAAGAAGCCTCCTGTTTTGAAGGCACGATTCGTGCTGAGGGAAATCGTCGCTCAGCGATTTTTCGGCAGCGCAGGCCGGTCCGAGTCGATAGCGGATGGTGCTGCTGTCGCCGGTAATGGAGAGCTTTCGAAGCGCAACGCCGAAACTGTTAATCATCAGCGAGTAGCCGGGAGCTATGGAGCGCAATATGCACAACGAAGAAGTTAAAGCCAGGCTCGATGAGGCTGTCAGTCGCTCGAGCCTGTTGGGACGCCCCGGTTTTCTGATACGCCGTTTGCACCAGGTTCATTGCAGCCTGTTCCAGGAAGAGACCCGGGGCCATGACATCACGCCGGTGCAGTACAGCCTGCTCAGCTCGTTGAGCAGATTGGGCGAGATGGATCAGAACACCATCGCTCAGGCCATCGGCCTCGAGCGCACCAGCGTCGCCGAAGTGATCCCGCGCCTCGAGGCGCGGGGGCTGCTATCGCGGCGCCAGAGCGACAAGGACAAGCGCGTCAAACTGGTGAAACTGGCGCGCAAGGGCAAAACCCTGGTGACGAAGATGAACGATGCCGTTCAACGCGCCCATGACCGCACGCTGGAGGCGCTGCCGGCCGAAGAGCGCGACCTGTTCATGCTGCAGTTGATCCACCTGGTGGAGGCCAACAACGAGGTCAAGAGCGCTCCCTTGCGCCTGCAGCCGGCAAAGGCCGACAGCTGATGTCGGGGGCGGCGTCAGCTCAGCTGACGGGCCAGGGCGAGCAGGGCACGGTCGCTGCCCCGGGGGCCGATCAGCGAGACGCCCACCGGACCGTCAGCGGTCTGCAGCAGCGGCACGGATACCTGGGGTAACCCACCGACGCCGGCGATGGCGGTCATGCGCTGGGTTGCCAGGCGAATCTGTTCGACCTGCTCGTCGCTGGCCGTCAAGGCGATCGCCGGGCTGGGTGCCGTCGGCAGGCACAGTACGCCGTCATCGCCGAGCAGGGCATCCAGCTGCCCACGCAATACGCCAAGGCGTTTCTGCGCCGCCGCAGCATCCGCGGCACTGACGCGGCTGGCATTGGCGAAGCGCTCTTTCACCCCAGGACCGAACTCCGGCTGGTGCCGGCTGATCCAGCCGCCGTATTCCCGCCAGGCTTCGAAGGCTTGCAGGGTACGGAAATCGTTGGCGAAATCGGCCAATGGCGGCAGCGCCTGCCAGTCATCACAGGGCAGCGGCAGGCGAGTCTGGGTCAGCCATCTGTCGAATTGCGCCAGCACCGCCTCGCCAGCCTCTTCGCGTACGTTGCTGACCAGCAGCACACGTTGCAGACGATGTTCACTTGCTGGCAGCAGCACCTTGCCGACTCGTTCCAGGGTTTCGCCATCGCGGGCGAACCAGCCCAGACTGTCGAAGCTGCGTGCCAGCTGTGCGCAGTGCTCATAGGCGAGCGCGCCATGGCTGGGACGCAGCCCGTAAATCCCGCAGTAGCTGGCCGGAATGCGGATCGAGCCGCCGGTATCGCTGCCCATGGCGAAATCCACCAGGCCTGCGGCGACCACCGAGGCCGAACCGCTGGACGAGCCGCCCGCCGTGGCATCGGGCGCGGCGGGATTGGGCGGCGTGCCGTAGTGGATGTTGCTCCCGGCCAGGCTGTAGGTCAGCTCATCGGTGTGGGTCTTGCCTGTCAGCGTGGCGCCGGCGGCCAGCAGCAACTCGATCACCGGTGAGGTGGTGTCTGCCGGTGGATGGCTGTCACGCCACAGCGGGTGACCGCAGCCGGTGCGGTGCCTGGCGATTGCCATGATGTCCTTGACCGCGAAGCTCAGGCCGTCGAGCGGGCCGGAGCCGGTGGCGCAGAGGTGAACCGGATCATCGGCGATCATTCCGTTGGCGAGCTTCATGGGCGTGTTCCTGACAGTGAGCGATGAAAGTTAACAGGCGAGTGAGTCTGCCATGCATGAGCTGGATGGCCAGACCGACATTCATGCGCCCTTCACGAGATATCGCCGGCAAGCCGGCTCCTGCACAGCCGCTCCCGTAGGAGCCCGCTTGCGGGCGATCCGTTTGGCCGACACGGATAGCGCGGTATGGCCGCTATCGCTTCGCGCCGAGGGCGACGCTCCCACACGGTTGGCGTCTGCCGCCACCTGCACGCTGTAGGAGCCCCGACCCCGGGGCGAATCGTACGGCCACGCGGATAGCGCGATATGGCCGCTATCGCTTCGCGCCGAGGGCGACGCTCCCACACGGTTGGCGTCTGCCGCCACCTGCACGCTGTAGGAGCCCCGACCCCGGGGCGAATCGTACGGCCACGCGGATAGCGCGATATGACCGCTATCGCTTCGCGCCGAGGGCGACGCTCCTGCACGGTTGGCGTCTGCAGCCACCTGCACGCTGTAGGAGCCCCGACCCCGGGGCGAACCGTACGGCCACGCGGATAGAGCGGTATGGCCGCTATCGCTTCGCGCCGAGGGCGACGCTCCCACACGGTTGGCGTCTGCCGCCCGCTCCACGCTACAGCGGCTACGACCTCGGACGATCCGTGTATTCACTCAGGCAGCGAAGCTGGAGTAGGGCGGCAGGATCGAGGCGACCGCATCGAAACGCTGGCCGTCTTTCAGGCAGAACGCCGGTGTCAGCAGGCGGTCGCTGTAGGCCACGGTGCCTTCGTTGTCCTTCAACTGGAAGCGGCCGCGCTCATCGTTGAATATGGTGATGTCGGCCGGGTTGCCGACGGCCAGGGTGCCGAGTTCCCGGGGCAGGCCGAACACCTCGACCGGGTTGCAGGTAGCCATGGCCACCACATGCTCGATGGGCAGCCCCAGAGCCAGCATGCTGGTCATGGCCGAGGCCATGGAAAAGCGCTGCTTGCCGAAGAACATGTGCTCGCTGTCCGAGTGCTCTTCCGGCGTGCCGGCCGGGGCGGGCACCAGGGTGTTGTAGCCATGCATGTCCGCACCGAGGGTATCGGGGATCACGCCACCATCGAGAACGATGCGCGCGCACTGGAAGCTGAAGTGCGAGCCGTGGCCGACATCCACCTTCAGCCCCATGTCCCTGGCCAGGGTCATGAAGGGGTGCAGCTTGCCGTCGGCGCTGACCACGCCGCCCGGATGACGGGAGAACGGATGGGCGAGGATGTCACCGGCTTTGAGCATCGGCACCACCTCGGCGAGGATCGAGTCGGGGTGCACCGGGCTCGGGTCGCCCGGGCTTGGCCACAACTGGCCGAAGTGGATGTACAGCGGCATGCCGGCGCGCCGGGAGATCTCCGCGCTCATCGCCATCACATCGCTGCCCCAGCGTTCGAACCCCCCCAGTTCGGCATGGGCCTTGAAGCCCTTGATGATGTCGGTATTGGCCAGCGCGGCGCGTACGGTCGCCTCGACGTCTACGCATTCCGGGGTATAGAGGCTGGGGTAGAAGTGGCCCTCCAGGCCGCCGACCAGATAGGCCGACAGGTAGGCGAATACCCGGGTCTTCTTGGCCTTGACCACATGCTCGCGGAACGCCGGCAGGGTCATGCACGACGGCCCGCCCTGGTCGATCAAGGTGGTCACCCCCGAGTATACGCCGGCGAGGTCGGCATCCAGGCCGAAGCGACCGGTCACGTATTCGAAGACGTGGCCGTGGGTATCGATCAGGCCGGGGGTGATCAGCTTGCCGCTGACATCGATCACCGTCGCCGCTGCACCGGCGGCGCCAGGCGCGATGATCGCCTCGATACGGCCATTGCTGATGGCGACGTCGAAATTCCCGTCGTACCCCTGGGCGGGGTCGATCAGGTAGCCACCTTTGAGGATTACATCAGCCATTGCTCTCCACCTTCTACTGGTCGTGAACCCAAACACTGCGTTGAGGTATGCGCAGGTGGGTGCAACGGCTGTGCCATTTATGCAGTTTGGATTTCCATGGGATTATCAACCTATTGATAAATATCGTTTTATTTATTGATTTATAGAGGGGTATACCACTCTTAATGATTTTTTCAGGTAGCTCGGAATGGCCTACTCTGAACTAAAGTGGGGTATGCCACCTATTTGTGCCTTGTTTTGATGCGTCCGCGCCTCCGCCCTCTGATGGGGCCGTGTCCAGCCAGAGCGCAAGCCTGCCGAAAGTGCTTCTTTCGCCTGCTGCGGAGCGTTACCGCAGGTAGAAGCCGTCACCTGAGACAAGCTCCGCCCATTTAAGTGGCATACCACCAATATCGCGAGCGCTGTTGGGGCGGACGATGCTCGTGAAGTGGCCGTTTTAAAACATGATAATTAATTAACTATTTGATTAATAAAATTAAAAAATAAATGGCATGCCACTTGCTTTGACTCTTGCGCTGCGCCGGCCGTGGTCTTGCGTGTCCGGATCGATGTCAACATCCATAACCAGAAGGAAGTCAGCATGTCAGCAATTCGTGACCTTGTTTGCTCCACGGCTGTTGCCAAGGGGCATATCGGCAAATCTCTTTCGGCCATCGCTCTGGCGATGGCGACCACGATCGGTGCAGTTTCCCTCAGTCATGCCATGACGGCCGAAGAAGTGAAGGCACGGGGTTATGTCATCGTTGCCACCGAAGATGACTACCGCCCGTTCGAATTCATGGAGAACGGCAAGTCCACAGGCTATGACAACGAACTCAAGGATCTGGTGGAAAAGGAAACCGGTCTGGAGTTGCGTCAGCAGATCATGCCCTGGGCCGGCATCCTCTCCGGTGTGACCAGCGGCAAGTTCGATATGGCGCTGTCGGCGGTCATGGTCACGGCGGAGCGCAAGCAGAGCTTCGACTACACCACGCCGACGGCCGAGTCGGCGACCTACTACGGGGTGAAGAAGGGCAGTTCGATCAAGACTGCCGAGGATCTGGTCGGCAAGGTGGTCGGGGCCGAGACCGGTAGCGCCTTCCTGGCCGAACTCAAGGCGTTCGACGCCAAGCTCAAGGCCAGCAAGGGCGAGGGTGTGAAGAAGATCATGGAATACCACGGCTACCCGGAGGCCTATCAGGATCTCGCCCAGGGCCGTATCGACGCGGTGGTCAACACCGACCTGACCCTACGCGCACTGGTCAAGGAGCGCGGCGACGTGTTCGAGCTGGGCCACCCGATCGGCGAGCCGGGCTACAAGGCCTGGGCGGTCAAGAAAGGCAACGATGGCGTGCTCGAGGTGATCAACGACGCGCTGCTGAAGATCCGCGAGAGCGGCGAGATGTATCGCCTGCAGGAGAAATGGCTGGGCGTCAGCTTCGAGAAAATGCCGCTCGACGTGAACTGATGAGTCCATCATGAATGCATACGACTACTGGAGCATCCTGCAGGGTGCATTCGCCACGGTGGGTGTGTCGCTGGTAGGCATCGTTATCGGCATTCCCCTGGGGCTGGGCCTGGCGCTGCTGCGCTGGGCCCGGATCCCGGTAGCCCGGCAACTGGCCTATGTCTACGTCAGCATCGTCAGGTCCTGCCCGGCGGTGACCCTGATCCTGCTGGTCTACTTCGGCCTGCCGCAGTTCGGCATCTCGCTGAGCCCGCTGCTCGCCGCGCTGATTTCCCTGTCGGTCACCGCCGCCGCGTTCAACTGCGAGATATGGCGCGCCGCCTTGCTGGCCTTCGATCGCCAGCAGTACGACGCGGCGCTGGCCTTCGGCATGCCCAGGCGGATGCGGGTGATGCGCATCGTCCTGCCCCAGGTCTGGCAGTCGAGCCTGCCGGGGCTGGTCAACGAGATGACCATGCTGGTGAAATCCAGCCCGGCGATCGCGGTGATCGGCATGGTCGAGATCACCCGCGCGGCCCAGCGCGTGGGCGCGAGAACCTACGATCCATTGCCGCCGTTGCTGGTCGGGCTGTGCCTGTACGTGGCGATCATCTTCCTGCTGATCCGGCTGCAGCGCCGGCTCGAGCGCAACGTCCAGGGGCAGGAGGGCGCGGTATGAACATGAGCGATTTCCTGACCGTCTGGCAGCATTACCCGTCCATTCTGGAAGGTTTCATGAACACCATGGTGTTCGTCCTGCTCGCCGGCAGCGTCTCGCTGGTGCTGGGCATCCTGCTCACTCCACTGCTGATGTCGAACCGGGTCTTCGTCGGCCGCGGCGCCTCGTTCTACTGCGAGTGCATGCGCTGCACGCCGTTCCTGCTGCTGGTGTACCTGATCTATTTCGGGCTGCCGTCAGGGGGCATCCAGCTGAGCAACTGGGTATCGGGCATCGTCGCGCTGATCGTCTACAACACCGCCTACATGGCGATCATCCTCAAGGGCGCCTGGAAGGATCTGCCACACGACACCATCGAAGCGGGCAGGGCCTTCGGCTACCACGGCTTCGGCCTGCTGCGGCGCATCATCATGCCGCCGGTGCTGCTGCGCGCGACGCCGATGATCGGCAACCAGATGATCCAGATCGTCAAGGACAGCGCGTTCCTGGGCATCATCGCCGTTACCGAGCTGACGGCGGCCATCAACGCCATCCAGTCGACCTACTTCATTCCCTTCGCCAGCTTCCTGTCGGCGGTGCTGATGTACTGGGTGATCTGCCTGGCCATCGAATTGCTCACCAACCTATTTACCCGTTACGCCGAGGTGCGCCGCGCATGAGCAGTCTTATCAACAACGTGGATACGCCAGCAGCGCCCAAGGTGCTGCAGGTGCAGGGTGTGTCCAAGTCCTTCGGCGCCAACCGGGTGCTGGCGGATGTGTCCCTGGACCTCGAGCGTGGCGAGGTGTTGTGCCTGCTCGGGCCGTCGGGTTGTGGCAAGTCGACCCTGCTGCGCTGCATCAACTGGCTGGAGACGCCTGATGCCGGCAGCATCCGCCTCAATTCCAGGCGCTTCGGCGCGCACAAGGGCGGCGCCAGGATAAGCGATGCCGAGCTGGCGCAGATGCGCTCGCGCATCGGCATGGTGTTCCAGCACTTCGCCCTGTGGCCGCACCTGACCGTGCTGAGCAACATCATGGAAGCCCCGGTGCACGTGCAGAAGCGCAAGCGCAAGGACGTGCATGGCGAGGCCATGGCACTGCTCGCCAAGGTGGGGCTCGCCGACAAGGCCGACATGTTCCCCTCGCGGCTCTCGGGTGGGCAGAAGCAGCGGGTCGGCATCGCCCGTGCGCTGGCCATGAAGCCGGACGTGCTGTTGTTCGACGAGCCCACCAGCGCCCTGGACCCCATGCTGGTGGGGGAGGTGCTGGAGGTGATGCGCGACCTGGCCGCCGAGGGCGCGACCATGGTGATCGTCACCCATGAAATGGAGTTCGCCCGGCAGGTCGCCAGCCGGATCATCTTCATGGATGGCGGCTACATCGTCGAAAGCGGCTCGCCGGAAGCCTTCTTCAGCGACCCACAGACGGCCCGCGCCCAGCAGTTCCTGGCGCCATTCCGGCAGCGAGCCTGAACCGGGCCGCTGGCCGCGATCGCTGGTGCCTGGCGACAGCCAGGCGTTATGCTGCGTGGCCCAGTTCACCGCCGGAACCGCCATGCTGGTCATCTCCAACAGCGTTCACCTGCCTGACGACGAAGTCGAGCTGACCGCCATCCGCGCCCAGGGTGCCGGCGGGCAGAACGTCAACAAGGTGTCCAGCGCCGTGCACCTGCGCTTCGACAGCCAGGCCTCCTCGTTGCCGCCGTTCTACAAGGAGCGTCTGCTGGCCTGGCGCGACAGTCGGATCACCGCCGATGGCGTGGTGATCATCAAGGCCCAGCAGTACCGCACCCAGGAGCAGAACCGTGCCGACGCCCTCGAGCGCCTGGCCGAACTGATCCGCGCGGCGGGCAAGACCGAGAAGGCCCGGCGTCCGACCAAGCCGACCCTGGGCTCGAAAAAGCGCCGGCTGGAAGGCAAGACCAAGCGGGGCGCGATCAAGGCGGGCAGGGGCAAGGTCGACTTCTGAGGCCGGCGCCGAATGGCTCCCCCACGCTCAATCCCACTGCGGCGCGAAGTCCGGGTTGGCCAGGCGTTCGCCACGCTCCAGCGTGGCGATGGCCGCCATGTCCTGTTCGCTGAGCCTCAGGTTCTGCGCCGCCAGATTGCTTTCCAGGTTGGCGCGCTTGGTCGACGACGGAATTACCGCGAAGCCCTGTTGCAGCAGCCAGGCCAGGGCGACCTGTGCCGGCGTGGCGTCATGGCTGCTGGCAATGCCCTGGATCACCGGATCGCTCATGACCTTGCCATAGGCCAGCGGCATGTAGGCCGTCAGGTGGATGCCGTGTTCCCGGGCGAAGTCGACCACCTTGCGGTTCTGCAGGAAGGGGTGGATTTCCACCTGGTGGGTGGCGATCTGCTCGGCACCGACGGTTTCCATCGCCTGTTGCAGGTGGGCGTTGGTGAAGTTGGAAACCCCGATCAGGCGGGTCAGGCCCTGGGCCTTGGCTTCCAGCAGTGCGGCCATGTATTCGGCCACGGCAATGGCATCGCCCGGCGATGGCCAGTGGATCAGGGTCAGGTCGACCTGATCCAGGCGCAGCTTGCCCAGGCTCTCGCGCAGACTGGGGATCAGCTTGTCGGCGCCCAGGCTGTCAGTCCAGATCTTGGTGGTGACGAACAGTTCGTCGCGGGGCACCTGGCTGTCGGCGATGGCCTGGCCGACTTGCGCCTCGTTGCCATAGATCTGCGCGGTATCGATATGCCGGTAGCCCAGTTCGAGGCCGTTGCGCACCGAGTCGATGACCTGTTGATCCTTGAGGCGGAAGGTGCCGAGGCCGAGGGCGGGGATCTGCTGCATGAGGGGTCTCCTGGTCAGAATAAGCGGCTGTCTGTAGCTGACAGCGGTGCGCATGGGTTGTTGCGTTGTCTTGGTCAGCAGTATGTGCCGTGGACTTATGCGGAAAAACCGCGTTTCATGGTAAACACCATTGATCCACAGTCACGAATGGCCTCCATGAAGACCACCCTCGACGAATTGCTCGCCTTCACCTGCGTGGTCAGCAGCGGCTCCATCACCGCAGCTGCGCAACAGTTGGCGCAGACCGCCTCGGGGGTCAGCCGCGCCCTCAGCCGCCTGGAGGAAAAGCTCGACGTCACCCTGCTGCGGCGCACCACCCGGCGCCTGGAACTGACCGAGGAGGGCGAGGCCTTTCTGCTCCAGGCGCAACGTATCCTCGCTGCGGTCGAGGACGCCGAGGAACAGATGCGCCTGCGCCGGCAGACGCCTGCCGGGCGCCTGCGGGTCAACGCCGCGGCGCCCTTCATGCTGCATGCCGTGGTGCCGCTGGTCGCGGGCTTCCGCGAGCGCTATCCGCAGATCCAGCTGGAACTGCACAGCAGCGACCAGATCATCGACCTGCTGGAGCAGCGCACCGACCTGGCCATCCGCATCGGCCCCTTGCGCGACTCCACCCTGCATGCGCGGCCTCTGGGCAGCAATCGCCTGCGGGTGCTGGCCAGCCCGGCCTACCTGGCCGCTCACGGTACGCCCGAGTGTGCCGAGGCACTGCGGCAGCACAGCCTGCTCGGCTTCACCCAGCCCGAGAGCCTCAACGAATGGCCGCTGCGCCATGCCCTCGGCGACCGCTGGACGATCGAGCCGAGCCTGCAGGCCTCCAGCGGTGAAACCCTGCGCCAGTTGGCGCTGGCCGGCGCCGGCATCGTCTGCCTGGCGGACTTCATGACCCATGTCGACCGCGTCCGTGGCGACCTGGTACAGGTGCTGGCGCACGAGACCGTCGACGTCCGCCAGCCGATCCATGCCGTCTACTATCGCAACACCGCATTGGCCTCGCGCATCACCTGCTTTCTCGACTACCTCAGCAGCCAGCTCGGCGCGACGGACTGAGCGCCTGGCGCTCCAGCACGTGCAGCGCATCTTTCTCGAATTCAACCCCGCGCCCCGACCTGATCCTGGCCGCTTTTCATCGGGGTCATACGCTGAAAGAGGGCGCTGCCGAGCCAGCTTCCGAACGCTGGAATGCCTGGGCTGCGGGGCTTTTCGTTGGCAATGAGGCAGCGATCACGCTTGGCCGAAATAAGGGTGGAACCGGGTCGCGAAATGGCAGGTCTAGGTTAGGGTCTGTTGACGTTTCAGCACGACCGCGCCGGAGCCCGTTTTGTCGCGAGGCAAGGCACGAGACGCGAAGTTTGGTGTTCCAAATGAGCGTCGAGAAACGCAGCATTCGCGGCAAAACGGACCCGGCCCTGCGGGTTGCGTGGGAAATCTCGCCATGCGTTGTTGGAGGACTTGGCAAGGGAACGCCATTCCCGGCGTCCTCCGCCTAGCGGATCGCCGCCCGGCCTGGCGAGATTTTGCGCAGCAACGCGGCTTGCGCTGAAACGTCAACAGACCCTAGTGGTTGATAAGGAGATATCACAATGACTCAATCCTCGTTCTTTCGTCGTCTGGCTGCCATGTTGGCAGTGTTCCATGTCCTGATGGTCGTTCAGGTTCCACTCGCCAATGCCGCGATGATCGGTACCGGCGAGGTTTTGACCGAGCATCAGCAGCAGGTCGATCGTCAGCAGTTGATCGCCATGCTCGATGACCAGCAGGTCAAGGACAAACTGCTCGCCATGGGCGTCGAGCGCGACCAGGTGGAAAACCGCATCAACAACCTGACCAGCGCCGAACTGGCGCAATTCAACCAGCAACTGTCCGAGGCCCCGGCGGGCGCCGGTGTGCTTGGCGTGATCGTGTTGTTCTTGGTGATCTTCATCATCACCGATATGCTCTGCGCCACCAACCTCTTCAGTTTCGTGAAATGCATAAATCGCTAAGACCGCTACTCGCTTCACTTCTGATTGTCCTGCTCAGCGCATGCGCGAGGTCTCCGGTGTTGACACCGGAGGCCGAGCGCCTGCCCGAGCGGGTCGAACTCAGCAGCGTTCCCTTCTTCCCGCAGACCGCCTACCAGTGTGGCCCGGCCGCGCTGGCGACCATGCTCAACCAGCGCGGTGTGCTGACCAGCCCGGGCTACCTCAAGGATCAGGTCTATCTCCCTGGCCGCGAAGGCAGCCTGCAGGTGGAGATGGTCGCGGCGGCCCGCGCCCATGACATGCTGGTCTATCCGCTCAAGCCGCAACTCGATGCCATACTGGCCGAGGTCGCGGCGGGCAATCCGGTGCTGGTACTGCAGAACCTGGCGTTCGACTGGTACCCGCAGTGGCACTTCGCGGTAGTGGTCGGCTATGACCGCCGCGAACGGAAGCTGATCCTGCGCTCGGGCACCACACGACGCTGGGTGACCGAATTCGCCAGCTTCGACAAGACCTGGGCCCGCGGCGGGCGTTGGGCGGTACTGACCGTGCCGCCGGAGACCCTGCCGGCCACCGCCGAACTGACGCCCTGGCTCAAGGCCGCCAACGACCTGGAAGAGGTGGGGCGCAAGGATGTGGCGCAGCGTGCCTATCGCACCGCCACCCGGCAATGGCCGGAGCAGGCGCTGGGCTGGTTCGCCCTGGCCAACAGCCGCTATGCCGGTGACGATGCGCGCGGTGCCGAAACGGCGTTGCGCGAGAGCGTGACGCGCCAGCCCGACTTCGCCGCGGGCTGGTTCAACCTGTCCCAGGTGCTGGATGAGCGCGGCTGCCGCGACAGCGCCCAGGCGGCACGGCAGTGTGCCCAGCGCCTGGCACCGGATGATCAGCGCTTCAGCGTCATCGGCACGCAAGGCGCAGCGACGACGGAGCAGTGCGCGCTGCCGGTGGCCTGTCCTGCGCAGTGATTGCCCTATCCGCACCATGCAAAACGGCGCTCCCAGGAGCGCCGTTTTTCATCGTGGCTGGCTGATCAGAAGCCGAGCTTGTCGCGCAGGCTGTAGTACCAGGCGCCCAGGGCGCTGAGCGGTACCCGCAGCAACTGGCCGCCGGGGAAGGGGTAGTGGGGCAGGCCGGCGAAGGCATCGAAGCGCTCGGCCTGGCCGCGCAGGGCCTCGGCCAGCACCTTGCCGGCCAGGTGGGTGTAGGTCACGCCGTGGCCGCTGCAGCCCTGGGAGTAATAGATGTTGTCGCCGATGCGCCCGACCTGGGGCAGGCGCGACAGGGTGAGGAGGAAATTGCCCGTCCAGGCGTAGTCGATCTTCACCTCCCTGAGTTGCGGGAAGGTCTTGAGCAGGTTCGGCCGCACCATCGCTTCGATATTGGCCGGGTCCCGTGCGCCGTAGACCACGCCGCCACCGAAGATCAGGCGCTTGTCGGCGCTCAGGCGATAGTAGTCGAGCAGGTAGTTGCAGTCCTCGACGCAGTAATCCTGAGGCAGCAGGCTGCTGGCCAGTTCGTCCGGCAGCGGCTCGGTGGTGATCACCTGGGTGCCGCAGGGCATGGACTTGGCCGCCAGTTCCGGCACCAGGTTGCCGAGGTAGGCATTGCCCGCGACCACCACGAACTTCGTTCTGATGCGGCCCTGGGGCGTATGCACCACCGGGCTGGCGCCGCGCTCGATGCGCACTGCCGGCGTCTGCTCGTGAATGATGCCGCCCAGGGACTCCACGGCCGCGGCTTCGCCCAGGGCCAGGTTGAGCGGATGGATATGCCCGCCGCTCATGTCCAGCATGCCGCCGAGGTAGCGATCCGTCGCCACCACCTGGCGAATGCGCGTGCCGTCCAGCAGCTCCAGCTGGGTATGGCCGTAGCGTTCCCACAGCCGCTTCTGCGCTTCCAGGTGCTTCATCTGCTTGGCCGTGATGGCGGCGAAGACCCCGCCATCCTTCAGGTCGCACTGGATACCGTAGGTGGCGATGCGCTGACGAATGATGCGTCCGCCCTCGAAGGCCATCTGCCCGAGCAGTTGCGCCTCGCGGGCGCCGACCGTGCGTTCGATGGTGTCGATGTCGCGGCTGTAGCTGTTGACGATCTGCCCGCCATTGCGCCCCGAGGCACCGAAGCCGACCCTGGCCGCTTCGACGATGTGCACGCGCATGCCGTTTTCCAGCAGGAACAGGGCGGTGGACAGGCCGGTGTAGCCGGCGCCGATGATGCACACATCGGTTTCCACTTCGCCTTCCAGAGGCGGGCGCGGCGGCGCGGCGTTGGCCGAGGCGGCGTAATAGGAGTGGGGATAGGCCGTGTGCGTCATTCTGCAACCCTGTTCCGAATTTTTTACGATTGCCGGGATGCTACCCGAGTCCCCCAGGGTCGGCTAGTGGCGTCCCGCCAGCCATCCAGGCGCTGCCGTTCAGCGCACCCGGGTTTGCCTCGCCGGAGCTCCCGAGCGCCTGCGGCATATCTGTAAAAAATTCATTTATTCAGTCAGTTAGGGAAAAAAGGTGTTGACTCTTTTGCGCGCCTCCGTAGAATGCGCACCCACAGCAGGCACATAGCTCAGTTGGTTAGAGCACCACCTTGACATGGTGGGGGTCGTTGGTTCGAATCCAATTGTGCCTACCAAATTTTTAAATGGTCGCTTCGGCGGCCATTTTTTTTGACCGCCAGCCTTGGCGGCACCTCCGGGCCGTCGCGTCGCGACGGCGAGCGTTACTCCCGGAAAGACCGTCTTGTCAGGCGGCCATGATTCTGAAAGCATCCAGTCCGTTTCACCCCTTCCAGTGACTGCGGTTCGGTCTTGGTCGGCTGCACAGCTCCTGCCTCTGTATGGCAGGTAGGCCGCCGAATCGCTTACTGGCTCATCCCAACCCATGTGGCCTTTGGTAGAGGTCACCACTAGGAGAGGAGGCGCCATGCCCATCATTACTCTTCCCGACGGCAGTCAGCGTACGTTCGATCACCCGGTATCCGTGCTCGAGGTGGCGCAATCCATTGGTGCCGGCCTGGCCAGGGCCACCGTCGCCGGCAAGGTCGATGGTCGTCTGGTCGACGCCTGCGACCTGATCGAAGCCGACGCCACCCTGCAGATCATCACGCCCAAGGATGCGGAAGGGGTGGAGATCATTCGTCACTCCTGCGCCCACTTGATCGGCCACGCGGTCAAGCAGTTGTACCCGACCGCGCGCATGGTCATCGGCCCGGTGATCGACGATGGCTTCTATTATGACATCGCCTATGAACGCCCCTTCACGCCGGATGACGTCGCCGCCATCGAGGCGCGCATGAGGGAGTTGATCGACAAGGACTACGACGTCATCAAGAAGGTGACGCCGCGCGCCGAGGTCATCGAGGTGTTCACCTCCCGCAGCGAGGACTACAAGCTGCGCCTGGTCGAGGACATGCCGAACGAGCAGGCCATGGGCCTGTACTACCACGAAGAGTACGTAGACATGTGCCGTGGTCCGCACGTGCCCAACACCCGCTTCCTCAAAGCGTTCAAGCTGACCAAGCTGTCCGGCGCCTACTGGCGTGGCGATGCCAAGAACGAGCAGTTGCAGCGCATCTACGGTACCGCCTGGGCTGACAAGAAGCAGCTGGCGGCCTACATCCAGCGCATCGAAGAAGCCGAGAAGCGCGACCACCGCAAGATCGGCAAGCGCCTGGATCTGTTCCATACCCAGGAAGAAGCGCCGGGCATGGTGTTCTGGCACCCCAATGGCTGGACCATCTACCAGGTGCTCGAACAGTACATGCGGGGCGTGCAGCGCGAAAACGGCTATCAGGAAGTGCGTACACCGCAGGTGGTCGACCGCGTGCTGTGGGAGAAATCCGGGCACTGGGGCAACTACGCCGACAACATGTTCACCACAGAGTCGGAAAGCCGCGACTACGCGATCAAGCCGATGAACTGCCCGTGTCACGTGCAGATCTTCAATCAGGGCCTGAAGAGCTACCGCGAGCTGCCGCTGCGCCTGGCCGAGTTCGGCTCCTGCCACCGCAACGAGGCCTCGGGCGCGCTGCACGGCATCATGCGTGTGCGCGGCTTCACCCAGGACGACGCGCACATCTTCTGCACCGAAGAGCAGGTCAAGAAGGAGGCGGCCGACTTCATCCGCCTGACCCTGCAGGTCTACTCGGACTTCGGCTTCAGCGACATCAAGATGAAGCTGTCGACCCGTCCGGCCAAGCGCGTCGGCGACGACGCCTTCTGGGATCGCGCCGAGACAGCCCTGGCCGACGCCCTGAACGATGCCGGCCTGCCCTGGGAATACCTGCCGGGCGAGGGCGCGTTCTACGGTCCGAAGATCGAATTCACCCTGCTCGACTGCCTCGGCCGTGCCTGGCAGTGCGGCACCCTGCAGTACGATCCGAACATGCCGCAGCGTCTGGAGGCGAGCTACGTTTCCGAAGACAACAGCCGCAAGGTTCCGGTCATGTTGCACCGGGCGATCCTCGGTTCGTTCGAGCGTTTCATCGGCATTCTGATCGAGCACTACGAAGGTGCGTTCCCGGCCTGGCTGGCGCCGACCCAGGCGGTGGTGATGAATATCACCGACAAGCAGGCCGATTTCGCCCTCGAGGTGGAAAAAAAGCTCAATCAAAGCGGTTTTCGTGCCAAGTCCGACTTGAGGAACGAGAAGATAGGCTTTAAAATCCGCGAGCATACTTTGCTCAAGGTTCCCTATCTCCTGGTTATCGGAGATCGTGAAGTTGAGACGCAAACTGTCGCTGTGCGCACCCGTGAAGGTGCTGACCTGGGCTCCATGCCCGTCGCTCAATTCGCAGAATTGCTCGCGCAAGCGGTTTCCCGGCGTGGTCGCCAAGATTTGGAGTAATCATTATTAAGCGTGATATGAGACAAGATAAACGAGCTGCCCCGAAAGCCCCGATCAACGAGAATATCTCGGCACGCGAGGTTCGGTTAATTGGCGCTGACGGCGAGCAAATTGGCATCGTCTCGATTGATGAAGCGCTTAGAATTGCAGAAGAAGCCAAGCTTGATCTGGTTGAGATCTCTGCCGACGCGGTGCCACCGGTCTGTCGCGTGATGGACTACGGCAAGTCGATCTTCGAGAAGAAGAAGCAGATTGCCGCGGCGAAGAAGAACCAGAAACAGGTTCAGGTCAAAGAAATCAAGTTTCGTCCAGGGACGGAGGAAGGGGATTACCAGGTAAAACTGCGCAACCTGGTACGTTTCCTGAGTGATGGGGACAGGGCCAAGGTATCCTTGCGATTCCGCGGCCGTGAGATGGCGCATCAGGAGCTGGGCATGGAACTGTTGAAGCGGGTCGAAGCCGACCTCGCCGAATACGGTTCCGTCGAACAGCATCCGAAGATGGAAGGACGCCAGCTGATCATGGTCATCGCCCCCAAAAAGAAGAAGTAACCACCAGGGCACGGCAGGCCTTGCGGTTATGTTTATCAACTGAATGCGGAGTATCCGAACATGCCAAAGATGAAAACCAAGAGTGGTGCGGCCAAGCGTTTCTTGAAAACCGCTTCCGGCTTCAAGCACAAGCACGCTTTCAAGAGTCACATCCTGACCAAGATGTCCACTAAGCGTAAGCGTCATCTGCGTGGTAGCACCCTGGTGCACCCGTCCGACGTGGCAAAAGTGGCGCGCATGCTGCGCGTTCGTTAATCGGTCAAGATAGAGGAAATTACTCATGGCTCGTGTTAAGCGCGGCGTCATCGCTCGCAAGCGTCACAAGAAGATTCTGAAACTCGCTAAAGGCTACTACGGCGCACGCTCGCGTGTATTCCGTGTTGCCAAGCAAGCGGTCATCAAGGCAGGCCAGTACGCCTACCGCGACCGTCGTCAGAAAAAACGTCAGTTCCGCGCTCTGTGGATCGCTCGTATCAACGCTGGTGCGCGTACCAACGGTCTGTCCTACAGCCGTCTGATCGCCGGCCTGAAGAAAGCGTCGATCGAGATCGACCGCAAGGTTCTGGCTGATCTGGCAGTGAACGAAAAAGCGGCGTTTGCTGCGATTGTCGAGAAAGCGAAAGCCGTACTGGCTTAAGTCCCCGACAATCACCGGGTTTACCCGGTGCTGAACGTCACCAATAGGGGAAGAGCCTTCAAGCTCTTCCCCTATTTCGTATCTGGAGTCTGTAAATGGAAAATCTGGATGTGCTGGTCTCGCAAGCGCTTGAGGCCGTTAGCCACACCGACGATGTGAACGCCCTGGAGCAACTGCGGGTTCACTATCTGGGCAAGAAGGGTGAGTTGACCCAGGTAATGAAGACTCTGGGCAATCTGTCAGCCGAGGAGCGCCCCAAGGCTGGCGCCCTGATCAATACCGCCAAGGAGCGCGTGCAGGATGCGCTCAATGGCCGCAAGCAGATTCTCGAGCAGGCCGCGCTGAGCGCCAAGCTCGCCGCCGAGCGTATCGACGTGACCCTGCCGGGGCGTGGCCAGGTGTCCGGTGGGTTGCACCCGGTAACCCGTACCCTGGAGCGCGTCGAGCAGTTCTTCACGCGGATCGGCTACGGCATCGCCGAAGGCCCCGAAGTGGAAAACGACTACCACAACTTCGAGGCGCTCAACATTCCGGGCCACCATCCGGCGCGTGCGATGCACGACACCTTCTATTTCAACGCCAACATGTTGCTGCGCACCCATACCTCGCCGGTTCAGGTGCGCACCATGGAATCCCAGCAGCCGCCGATCCGCATCGTCTGCCCGGGTCGCGTCTATCGCTGCGACTCCGATATCACCCATTCGCCGATGTTCCACCAGGTCGAAGGCCTGCTGGTCGACGAGGGCGTGAGCTTCGCCGACCTCAAGGGCACCATCGAGGAATTCCTCCGGGTGTTCTTCGAGAAGCCCCTAGGGGTACGTTTCCGTCCCTCGTTCTTCCCCTTCACCGAGCCTTCGGCGGAAGTCGACATGCAGTGCGTGATGTGCAGCGGCAAAGGCTGTCGCGTGTGCAAGCAGACCGGCTGGCTGGAAGTCATGGGCTGCGGCATGGTGCACCCGAACGTGCTGCGCATGTCCGGCATCGACCCGGAAAAATACTCCGGTTTCGCCTTCGGCATGGGCGTCGAGCGTCTGGCCATGCTGCGCTACGGCGTCAACGATCTACGGCTGTTCTTCGAGAACGATCTGCGGTTCCTGGCGCAATTTCGCTAGTAGCTCTCGCATTTTGTAATCGAATCGGATCAGGAGAACAGACAGTATGAAATTCAGTGAACAGTGGCTGCGCAGCTGGGTCAGCCCGCAGGTTTCCCGTGACGAGTTGGTGGCGCGCCTGTCCATGGCCGGCCTTGAGGTCGACAGCGTCACCCCGGTCGCCGGCGCCTTCAGCGGCGTGGTGGTCGGCGAGGTGCTGAGCACCGAGCAGCACCCCGATGCCGACAAGCTGCGCGTGTGCCAGGTCAGCAACGGCAGCGAGACCTTCCAGGTCGTGTGTGGCGCCCCGAACGTGCGCCCCGGTCTGAAGATTCCGTTCGCCATGATCGGCGCCGAGCTGCCCGGCGACTTCAAGATCAAGAAGGCCAAGCTGCGTGGCGTCGAGTCCAACGGCATGCTCTGCTCGGCTTCCGAGCTGCAGCTCAGCGAAGACCATGACGGGCTCATGGAGCTGCCGGCCGACGCGCCGGTTGGCCAGGACATTCGCGCCTACCTGGGTCTGGATGATGTCAGCATCGAAGTCGACCTCACGCCCAACCGCGGCGACTGCCTGTCCCTGGCGGGCCTGGCCCGTGAAGTCGGCGCGCTGTACGCCACTGCAGTGACTCGTCCGGTCATCGCCGAGGTGGCCGTGGCCCATGACGAGGTGCGTCCGGTCGAAGTGCTGGCTGCCCAGGCATGCCCGCGCTACCTGGGTCGCGTGGTGCGCAACGTCGACCTGTCACGGCCGACGCCGCAGTGGATGGTCGAGCGCCTGCGCCGTGCCGATGTGCGCAGCATCGATGCCGCCGTGGACGTGACCAACTACGTCATGCTCGAACTCGGTCAGCCGATGCACGCCTTCGACCTCGACGAGATCAATGGCGGCATCCGCGTGCGCATGGCCGAGGAGGGCGAGAAGCTGGTCTTGCTCGATGGCCAGGAAGTCACCTTGCGTGCCGACACCCTGGTCATCGCCGACCACCAGCGCGCTCTGGCGATTGCCGGCGTCATGGGCGGCGAGCACAGCGGCGTCAGCGACAAGACCCGTGACCTGTTCCTGGAAAGCGCCTTCTTCGACACCATCGCCATCGCCGGCAAGGCCCGCTCCTACGGCCTGCACACCGACTCCTCGCACCGCTTCGAACGCGGTGTGGATTGGCGGCTGGCGCGTGAGGCCATGGAGCGCGGCACCGCGCTGCTGCTGGAGATCGTCGGTGGTGAAGCCGGCCCGATCATTGAAGCCGTCGACCCGGCCCAACTGCCCAGCGTCGCGCCGATCAGCCTGCGCGCCGAACGCATCGAGCAGATGCTCGGCCTCAAGCTGGAAGATGCCATGGTCGTCGACCTGCTGACGGCCCTGGGTCTGGGTGTCGAGGTACAGTCCGCCGGGCAGTGGCAGGTGAGCGTGCCCAGCCACCGCTTCGACATCAGCCTCGAGGTCGACCTGATCGAAGAGCTGGCGCGCCTGTATGGCTATAACCGCCTGCCGGTGCGCTACCCGCAGGCGCGCCTGGCGCCGCAGAGCAAGGCCGAGGCCGTGGTCGATCTGCCGGCCTTGCGCCGCCTGCTGGTTGCCCGTGGTTATCAGGAAGCCATCACCTACAGCTTCATCGATCCGAAACTGTTCGAACTGTTCAGTCCTGGCGTCGAACCGCTGATGCTGGCCAACCCGATCTCCGCCGACATGGCCGCCATGCGCGCCTCGTTGTGGCCGGGCCTGGTCAAGGCCGTCGAGCACAACCTCAACCGCCAGCAGACCCGCGTGCGCCTGTTCGAAAGCGGGCTGCGTTTCGTCGGTCAGCTGGATGAACTGAAGCAGGAGCCCATGCTCGCCGGGGTGATCACTGGCAACCGCCTGCCGGAAAGCTGGGCCCATGGCCGTGACGGTATCGATTTCTACGATGCCAAAGCCGACGTCGAAGCCCTGCTGGCGGCCGCCGGCGCGGGCGACAGCTTCAGCTTCGTACCCGGCGAGCATGCCGCCCTGCATCCGGGGCAGACCGCGCGTATCGAGCGCGACGGGCGGCTGATCGGTTTCCTCGGTGCCTTGCATCCCGAGTTGAGCAAGGCGCTGGGCCTGGATCAGCCACTGTACCTGTTCGAACTGGTGCTGGCCGAAATCAGCGCAGGGCGCATGCCAGCCTTCCAGGAGCTTTCGCGCTTCCCGGAAGTGCGGCGCGATCTGGCATTGCTGGTCGATCGTGACGTGCCGGCGCAGCAGCTGCTCGCCGATATTCGCCAAACGGCCGGGGAATGGCTGACAGACCTCAGGTTATTTGATGTTTATCACGGTAAAGGTATTGATCCGCTTAGAAAAAGCCTTGCCGTTGGCTTGACCTGGCAGCATCCATCGCGCACTCTAAACGACGATGAGGTGAGTACAACGACGCAGAATATCCTCACCTCCCTGGAACAAAGGTTCAACGCCACGTTAAGGAAGTAGCGTATGGGGGCTCTGACGAAAGCTGAAATGGCCGAACGTCTGTATGAAGAGCTAGGCCTGAATAAACGGGAAGCCAAAGAGCTGGTGGAGCTTTTCTTCGAAGAAATC
Source organism: Phytopseudomonas dryadis (assembly GCF_004327355.1). Lineage (GTDB taxonomy): Bacteria > Pseudomonadota > Gammaproteobacteria > Pseudomonadales > Pseudomonadaceae > Aquipseudomonas > Aquipseudomonas dryadis. Next base: position 193,754 of record NZ_QJUM01000002.1, on the reverse strand, counting down.
CGCCAGGCTTTGGAACTCAATGAGCAGGTAAAACTCTCAGGCTTCGGCAACTTCGATCTGCGCGACAAGCGTCAGCGCCCCGGTCGTAATCCAAAAACGGGGGAGGAAATTCCCATCACGGCCCGCCGTGTGGTGACCTTCCGTCCCGGCCAGAAACTTAAAGCCAGGGTCGAGGCTTATGCTGGAACCAAGTCATAACGACGAACTACCTGCCATACCCGGCAAACGGTATTTCACGATCGGCGAGGTCAGTGAACTCTGTGCGGTCAAGCCGCATGTGCTTCGATACTGGGAGCAGGAGTTTCCTCAGCTCAACCCGGTCAAGCGTCGCGGCAACCGTCGTTATTATCAGCGCCAAGACGTGCTGATGATCCGGCAGATCCGCGCACTGCTGTACGACCAGGGCTTCACCATCGGCGGCGCGCGTCAGCGCCTGTCCGGCGACGAAGCCAAGGACGACACCACCCAGTACAAGCAACTCATCAAGCAGATGATCGCCGAGCTGGAAGACGTCCTGCATGTACTGCGCAAATGAATTTTATCGAAGAAAAATCTTCCGTAATTCAGACGCTTAGTATATAGTTCCTCCCGCTTTCGGCTAACGCCGCAGGCACCAGCAACACCGTCGGGGCGTAGCGCAGCCCGGTAGCGCACTTGCATGGGGTGCAAGGGGTCGAGTGTTCGAATCACTCCGTCCCGACCAAAAAAACCTCAAGAAATCCAGTCACTTAGCGGTGGCTGGATTTTTTTATGCCTGGTGGTTTTTGAGGGTTTCCGATTTTTGCCCCACTTTTTGCCCCACCGGTGTTTTTGCTGCAATGATTGTTCGTGCTCAAGGGACTGACGGCTCAGCACGCTGACTACCGACTCATCGCTAACTAGTTTCTGCCCGGCCACGGGCTTTCTGAGGCTGTAACGCCATTAGGGGTTGGGGCGAGTGACCATATGCGTGATTCGATTCCGTCGTTTTGTAGCTTCCGCATGAAGTAACGGGCTTGAAGAGCGTCATGGGTTGCAATCACGACCTGGAAATCATGATCGACGATGTAATCACGAAGTACATCGAATACCGACGCTGCATGTACCAAGTCATGATGCTGGGTTGGGTCGTCTAGAAGCAGGCCGCGCCAGGAGGACCACTGATGATCCAGCGCCATTGACAGCAGGAAAGTTAGCTGCAAATCCGTCAGCTGAGCCTCACTGGCTATCGCCGGTACCGGGACTAATTCCCCATGGAGCGGCACTGACACTTCAGCACGCTCCTTTCTATAGAGGCTGCGAAAATCCAGATTCGTCCCGGTAAAACGCTGCTCTCTAACCACTCGCTTCAAGAGCGCCTGCCAGCGCGGTACTACGGCGAGTACGTGTTTTTGAACATTAGCGATTTCGGAGGATAGGTACTGATTGAACGTGTCCATCGCATCGGATAGCAGCGATAGACGCTTCTGGCCCGATTGTTCTTTCTCTACCCGTTGACGAAGATAGGCGGTGAACTCATCCTCCGACAACTCGCCGCGACGACGATCCAGGAGACTCTGAGCGAGACGCGCCTGCTCCAATTTGCTCCAGGCACCAATCTCGATTTTGATAGTTTGTAGCGTTTCTGAGTGTCGAGCCAGCTCGGTGACGGCGGACTGCAACTGAGCTTCTCGACTGCTCGCAACCTCGGCAGTTGGATCGCCGGGGAATGATAGCTGGCGCCAGGACGCTCGGACAGTAGCAAGTCGAGATTGGACATCGGATAGGTGTTTTTCCAGATCAGATATCCTACTCATCACTTCGGTCAGTTGAACCTGCTGCCGATCCAAGGCGGATTGCTCGGTCGTCAGCTTGGCGCTCAGGTCGGCGATCTGGCTGGCATTTTGGTTTTGCGCCAAAGACAACTCCTGCAGAGTTTGTGCTGGCGGAGCGTCTGCAGTGATCGCTGCCAATGCTGCGGTTGCCTGCTCAAGCTTGCTGCTGGCCTCTGACCGGCCCTGTCGGGCGGAGTCCAGTGCACGAACAGCCGAATCGTAGGCGTTTTTGGTCTGATCAAAGACTTCGGGGGCTGGTGGGGCCGCAAGATTGCGCTGCTTCTCATCGAGTTGGAGCTTGGCTGAAGCATTTGCATCTTCGCGGCGTCGGATCGACTCTTTCGCGAGAGGTAGTGTATCGCCGTCGAGCAGGATGTTGGTTCTGAGATCTTTGATGTCTGCTGTCAGGCCCGCCTGCTGGAATTCCAGTTCAACAATCCTACCCTTGCATGCCCTCAATTCTGCTTCGGTATGTGTTACCGCCTCTTTGCATTCACGCAAAGCATCAGTTGCTTTCTTGACGCGTCGTTCGGCGTCGACAACATTAGGGTCGATAGCCTCCAAAGCCTTGGCAACACGTTCATGAAGGCCTGCTGCTCCGTGCTCTTCACCACATAAGGGGCAGTCACCGCGATCGCTTGGCAGGTGGGCCGCGATGGACGCCACGGCTTGCCGTATCGAATCAGCGGCCGATATCAAAGTCTCGTGATGGCTCTTCGCGGCCAGCTCCTCAGCTTCAGCGGATACCCTTGACGAAATCGCGGCTTGGAGCCTTTCTTGAAGGACATCCTCTTGCGCCTCTTCACCACGTATGGAGCCCGTAACATCTGCAACGTGCTGAAGCGTCTGCTCCCAGCGCTCCAAGAGTTGATGAGCGGTGAGAAGGTCAGCGTCTATTTGTAGCAACGCCTTGCGTTGCCTGTTGATGAGGTCATGTTGGACGCCGAGCTGCTCGTTGCGTTCATACTCACTACGCAACGTGGAAGCCTGAGACTCAGCGCTGGTCAAAGCCTTGTCAGCGGTCTCCAGTAGCTGCTTGCGTTGATCGACAGCCTCTTTGGCCTGGGTCTCATTTACGTGCCGATTGAGCTGCTGAGCGATGGCATCACGCTCACCTTCTGCAGTGACCAACTCCAGCAGGAGTCTCTCATGACGGGCAGCTACTAGGGCGCGATCCTGTTTCTTCTGTACAAGCTCCTGCGTAACAGCTACCAGACCATTACCAAGCTGCTCTGAACGTGCTTGCTCAGAAACGAACCGGCCTATGAGCCCGTCAACCTCAGCCAGCGCCGTGATCTGATCACGAAGTCGGTTTAGCTTGGCTTGTACCAATTGCTCCAATGCATCGTGCGCCGTTTCCAAGCCATCCAGGCCCTGCGGCGGCACCAGTAGGCCTGCGGGCAACTGCTCGAAACTCTGCGCCTGGCGCGCGATGTCCGAAATGGATTCAGCGATGTTTTCTTTACTACGAAGTGCGCCTTGAGACTGAGAAGCTGCCAGATCCCGGTCAAGGGTCAAGCTTTGCCATTCACCAAATTCTGCTTCAAGTGTTTCGAGTGTGCTCTTGGCTTGTTTCAGTTGCTCAGTGAGCGCGCGGCGAATGCCGCCAAGGGCAGAACTCACCTGGGTGCCATCCTTGCCAATCGGCAACCGTGCCAGCTGAGAGCCCGCAACTTTGGCATCCGCCTTTACCAGCCATTCCCCTTCTCGCTGATCAAGCAGATGGGTAAGCCTCAGCAGAAACGGAATGTCCTCAGGGTTTGTATCTGGAAAAAGAGGGCTGAGGTCGCCCGTTCTTTCAACATCACCAATATTGCTCACCTGAGCAGAGGCTTGCACATCACCGAAATCCAGGCTCACTCGGGCCATGGTTTGAGTGTCTCGAATGATTGGTGAAAGATTTTCGCCGAGTCGGGAAATCTTGCCGGTGAGACCGAACTCGATGGCTTCGAAGATCGCCGTCTTTCCGGTGCCATTGGGGGCCAAGAGAATGGTTGCACCGCGGCTAAGCTCAATCGTGGTATCAGCGCCAAACCTGCGGATGTTGGATAGGGTAATGGACTTCAGCTGTTTCATTGGGAGTCCTCGTCACCAAACGCCGCAACCTTCAGGGCTTCAGCGATGTCACCGCCTGATTTTCCAGACAGCAGTAATTCTCGCCACGTCTCAAGATGCGGCACCGCCCAGGAATGTGCCAGGCCCAGCGAGCCCAGGGACGCTAGCAGTGGATCGCTGATATTGTCTGAGCTACCGGCGGGGGAAAGAGTCGCCAAGAAACTACGGTCTAGAAAGGAGTCGATATCTTCCTGCCCTCTGACCACTACCTTTCTGCAGAAGCGATCGTCCGTCTCGAGGCGAGCTGCGTCTTCTGACGCAATGCCTTCGATGAGCATGAACATATAGAGGTCGGCTGTTTGCGGCTCCGCAAGCATGTCACGAACATCCGCTGCCCACCGAAATGCGCCTTGGATTTTTGCCGAATCGAAGGGAAAGGCTGCAATCAACACAGTCCGCCAGCCTGCACCTTCCTGATTGACCCGTTTGAGCTGCACCGTAGTAGAGTCGATCTCAATCGACGGCGACGCTAGTTCAAACGTATCAGACAAGGAAACTTCATAGCGACCTTCAGCACGCTTCGAGATGGCTGCAACCATCTCCGGGATTGTTAGCATTTCAGAGTCCTTTCGCGTTCTTCTCGATGGCTGACTCGCGGGCTAGCAGTCGATCTTGCCATTGTTTAGTGAAGTGTTGGCGCACAGAGGCCAGACTCCCCCTACGCAGATGATTAAACGCCCCAGACCGCGTGACGAGCAGGTGCGGCTGGCGCTCGGCCGCCATACTGGTAGCCGTTTCGGCGTCGTCAGCCATCCCCATGTTCAATAGCTCTGAGGGGGAGGTGCTCACGCCTGACAAGATTACGACCGGGGCAGGGGAAGGGCCGATAACCGTCATCAAAGAATCGTCAGACAGCTCACGGACTTCTGGAGCGCAGCCAGCGGGGCCAGACCAGTACTTAAGTGCGATGCTCAGCACCTGCCCACAATCCGGGAAGGACGCCCAGTCGGTGCCGTTTCCACCGACCCCCACCGCAACCAGCAACAGGGTTTCAACTGCGGTGACCAGCAGATCCAAAGTGCGAGGGCCAAGGCGAAGTGCGTGCTTCGCATTTTTCCCTTCCGTTTCCGGGTACAGAAGCTGATCCAGAAATTTTCGGCGGCTCTCGGGATTATCGGCGAACCCGTCCAACCATTCCAGCCAAACCGTTTCCATGGCGTCAGCGAGGGCAGGATCTGTAATGGCGGTAAGCTTTTCAGAGACGCCTTGAATAAGGCGCTGCCACACTAAGTCGTCCATGGCGCTTGCGAGCGCCTCAGCTTCCGCTCGGGCCGCGCCTTGTGTCTTGAATTCATGATCCAGTGCGCACGCAAGACGCTCAGGGTTTTCGAGCCACGGGAGATTATTCAGGTCGCTCTCTGCACAACCGAGCGTGTACCCGACTTCATGACCGACGCTACCGCGCCATGTTGGTTCGCCTAGCATCAGACTCTGACTGCCATTAGGCAGGTGTAAAGCCATGCGCAGTATTGCTGCTGGAAGAGTGAGATTTGCTCCGATGGAGGGCATGTATGGGGCGTATATCCTGAGCTTCCGGTTTCCAGGCTCACTACTCCACATGTGCTCCACAACCCCCTGCGCGGATCGGGGAGCCACCCCACCAAGGTCATGAGTCCCTGCGAACGACCATGACCTGCCGGCCGGCAGAACTTCGTCGCCTAACAGATACTGAGCCCAGGTTTCGATATCTGGGCGAAGCTCGTCCTTGAGCTCTCGGACTACCGCATGGCAGCCCAAAGCTGACACGTCAGATGTCTCGCCAGTGATGTACGTTATCAGGCGTTCAAGCGTCCGTTTCGGATCGGTAAAGTGCCGGCCGAGAGATTCAACGGAGCGTTGCTCCAGGGTCGCATCGTTGCCTACACAGACTATGGTGACTCGACACAAGGTGTCCCTGATCTGATTCCAATCTTTGAACCCACACCAAGTCGTGAGCCAAAGATAGGTTCGTTCGGTGGGGCCGTCCTTGCGATTGGCAAGTTCGTCCAAGTCAAGTCCGTCTTGGCGACACAGTTTGCACAAGGCATCCAAATGGTCGACGGTCAGGTCTTTTTTGATCTTCAGGTGTGCACCGACGAGGGTCAACCGAAACTGACGATCCGGGAGGGAATCGAAAGTGCCCAAGCCGGCGTGCTTAGCGAGGCTGGCGAATGCCGAGTCTATGACTGAGCCCGCAGGCTCAGTGTCGGCAGATGCACCTTTGGATGCCTTGGCTGAGTGTTTGGTCTTGTCTGGATTCTTGGTGCAAAAATCACTGGCCTGGCGTTTGACCTGCAGATGCTCAAAGGAGTCTGGGGAGTGGAGGATGACCACGTCATCCCATTCTTCGATACCGCCCTGTTCAGCGCCGATCGCGAGCGGAGCGAGCCTCCCAGTCAGGAACTTCTCAAGCATGTCCGACAAACGCTGAGCAATCACCAGCCTCTCGTAATGAGACTTCTGCTCCAGCCGGAACCTTCTGATCATACCGACATCCCTTCACTTCATTATTGTCCTGACCAGCTCCGCTGGCAATGTGCCACATGCTACCACTCGAGATGACTCAGTGGTGCGCACCTATGAACTCCGCACCAAGACGCTCCTGCTAACAATTAATAGCTAAAGCAACAACGGCATGACTGGGACGCGCTGCTCCCGCCTTACACTCTGGAGGTTGCGATGGCGTTCAGGTGGAGTCAGCATCTTGAGTGGCGTATACTCTGCTACGTCATGAGCATGTTTTGTGATAAAAATCCTTTTATAAACAATATATTGTTTATTTTATATGGATAGGTGAGAGGCAGCATGATTACCGAAGAACGCTTGAAAAGGGCTATCGCGTTGCGCAAGGACAATGTGTTCCTGCGTTCCGAGTTCGCTCGTTTTGGCAGCCCGGCCCAGCTCTCCCGAGCCTTGAGGCAGCTCATTGCTGAAGGTGTGCTGGTCAAGCTGGGGCTGGGTGTGTTCGCCAAAGCTAAGCCCAGTGCGTTGACCGGCAAACCCATCCCTGTGCAACCCCTCGAGGTGTTGGCACCGCTGGTTCTGCAAAAGCTTGGTGTCAAGGTGAAGCCTTCTCAGGCAGTGCGCGATTACAACTCGGGTACTTCCCAGCAACTGGCTGCTGGCATTGTGCTGGACACCGGACGCCGCCGGATTACCCGCAAGCTGGGTTTCGGCAAGCAGACGGTAGCCTATGAAAGCCATCACGCCTGACCAGTCCGAACTGATCGAGTCGGTATTGGCTGAACTCGATGTCGGCCTGCTGACTGCCAGCATCCTGGAGAAGGATATCCACGTCACGGATGCCTTGCGCGCCTTGCTGGGCATGGAGTATCCCGCAACCCATCTGGTGTTCTGCGGCGGTACCAGCTTGTCCAAGGCATACGGCCTGATCGAGCGCATGTCCGAAGATGTGGATCTCAAGGTTGTGTTGGACGAGCCGAGCCTCGGTGGCGCCTCCGCAATCAAAAAGCATCTGAGCCATTTGAAGGTGGAGGTGGCACGGCGGCTGGAGTCCATGGGATTCGTCGAGGAATCGCAGCAGCGTATTGCCCGTAACCAGAATCGCTATTTCGCTACCCGATGGCAGTACCAACCTCGCTATGGGCATGACGCCAGCCTGAGACCCTACCTGAGCCTTGAGCTTACGGTTCGTAGACCACAGTTCGCCACTACGCGCCAGCCCCTGGATTACTTGGTAGAGCGTTTGGCGTCATGTTCCCAGCCTATGGGGCAAATCGAGTGTGTGGCAGTTGAGGAGACCTTGGCGGAGAAGGTGATTTCTTTTTTGCGTCGATATGCTCAACACCGAGCGGGTGCCATGCATCAGGACTGGGATCGGACGTTGGTCAGGCATATCTACGATGTCTTTTGCATTTGTAGAGCAGACTCAAAGATTACCGAGCGGGCAGTCGAGGGGTTTCAGGCCCTTGTGGCGTTCGATGTTCAGGAGTTCGGCCAGCAGTTTCCGCCGTTCGCTTCCGAGCCCAAGGCAATCCTTTCCGCTGCACTGGGGCAAGCCGAGAAGGATCCCGCGATTCGCGAGGACTATGAAGCACGTTTGCTGCCGCTGGTGTTCGGCTCGGTCAGGCCTGGTTTCGATGAGGCCTACGGCGTATTCCGCCGACAGGCTGAGCTCTTGATTGATGTATTGTGACCCGCCTATGACGCCGTTGTGTGAGTGGATAAATCCAATATTTTGCTTGTTATATGGCCAAGTTCGGCCATAAGCCTGGAATTCGTGGAGTTATGTTGGAGGCTGGGTTGATCCCGTTTCCGGGAAGGGCATGAGCCCCTCCCGAGGCATGTGCCGTTGAAGCCATCTATGCGCAATGCCTGCGTGAGAGCGCCATCGATACCCCGGACACCGAGCGCTTTGAGTTGCCGAATGGACAGCTGTCTTCGCTACCCATCGATTCCGACCGTCATAATGGCATGCGTGTCCCCATGCAAAGCCTTGCCGCCTTTACCGGCGCGCTGGATTACACCAATTTCTTACGAGCGACCCAGTACTGCTGCAACGACGTGCGGGAGAAGGCGGTTGCCTTCGAGCGGATCGTGTTCAACGTGGCGTTCAACAACCGCGATGACCACCTCAAGAATTTTGCCTACCTCATGTCTTCTAGCGGCCAATGGAAGCTGGCCCCGGCTTACGACGTGACTTTCTGCGAAGGGCCGGGCGGATACCACCAGATGGACGTGATGGGGGAGGCGCTTCGTATCACGCGTAAGCATCTGCTCAGGCTGGCTGTGGAGGAGGCGGATCTATCGTCCCGGGACGCCGCCGACGTCATCGAGCGGATCTGCCAGGTAGCCAGCGGTTTTACTGCCAGCGCCAAGCGCCAGTTTCCTCGTAGCATCACCCGAGACACGCTGCACACGATTCAGGCACGCATCGACGACAATATTGCGCGGCTCAGTTAGCAAACTTTGCCTCGGTTATTGTGATAGGGCGGCGCGCCCGGCCGATAACGCTCTGCTTACGATCCTTGAAGGCGTCGGTCAGCTTCTTGCTGAAGACGTGCTACAACAGCACCAGTAGCCAATAAGCGGGCGTATTTCAGCCTATCGCATCTCCATCGTCTGTTTTTCTCAGGCCACCACAAGACCTCGTTGGTTCGTTTTGTCGCAGGTCGGCATGGTGGTTTCGATGCTGGTGAGGTAGGGGCAGGGGTGTATACTTTGGCAAATTTTGTCAAAGCCGGACGAAGCCATGAGTACCATGAACATCTCCCTGCCGGACGCTCTCAAGAGCTTCGTCGATGACCAAGTCAGCCAGCGAGGCTACAGCACCAGTAGCGAATATGTGCGGGAGCTGATTCGCAAGGATCAGGATCGGCAGCACCTGCGTGGTCTGCTGCTGGCCGGGGCAGAGTCGGCTTCCACTGCTCCTGTGGATGGCGACTACTTCGAATCCTTGCGCGCCAGGGTTCGTAAGGCTCGGGGATGAAGGCCAAGCCGGTCATTCCGCGAGCCCTTGCCAGCCAGGATGTAGAGGACGCTGTCAGCTATTATCTGGGGGAGCAGGCCGAGCAGGCTGCACTCGGGTTTATCGATGCTCTGGAAAATGCCTATACCCACATCAGCCGCCATCCAGCCTCGGGTATGCCTCGGTACGCCCATGAGCTGGCTTTACCAGGGTTGCTCTACTGGCCGCTGAAGCGCTATCCCTATCTGGTGTTCTACGTTGAACGCGATGACCGTGTCGATGTATGGCGCGTCTTACATGGCGTGAGGGACATTCCTGAATGGCTGGTTGAAAGCGCCTCTCATTAGACTCGTTGTGGTTGAGTTATGAGTGACTGCACTCTCCTTGAAGCCCAGTCATTTCAACATTCCTGAAGCTATCGCGCTTGCGGTCGAATGGGCATGGGGCGAGCGCATGGATCAGTGCGGACTAAATTTCTGAATGACGTGAGTTTTGCACTGTATTCACTGATCTGAGCTAGCTATCAGTATCTGTCGAAGCTATCTCAGACACCGCTCTATCCCAAAGTCTTTCAGTATTAGAGGCCGGTCTTCTCAACCCCAGCGACAAGGTTCCCATTCTCTTGAGAACTTCATTGCGTTCGTTTTCGAATAGACTGATTGCTTTTTCTTTTATTGCATCAGTTGGAACATGGGCGGCATAGGGGTTGTCGAGTTGAAGTCTGATCTGTATCAGCTTCATGATTTGCAGTTCGAACTGGGTTTGCGTTGCCCTTAATATTTGTTCTATTTCCATGTTATCTTTCTCTAATTTCTTTATCTCCCTAAGGTGCGCTTCTTTTTGGTGTTTAAGTTTTTTCTTCGTCTCGGCGATTGCTTCTTTGTGTTCTTTGATCCGCTGTTGTTCATGCCCTATGAGTTTTTCAAGCGCATCCGTGATTGTTGAGAATGTTTCATTGGCTATTTTATCCAGTGCACGTTTCTTATCATGCGATAGAATAAATGTATAACTTTTCCTCTCTGAATGTTTGCTCCTTGATTTCCTCTGGCGCCAAGCATTTCTTAGTTGTGACTCGATTTCTCGATTATTAGCGTCGTTTGCAAGGCTTGGCTGAGTTCCATATGGTTCAAATGCAGTGTTGTCAATGTAGCATTTTTTACTTCGTAAATACTCTCGAGCCCATTGTCTATCTTCTTTGGGGATTTTATTAATCCATGGAAATATTATAAGTTCATTCTGCATACTTTTTAACATAAAATAACCATACTAATTATTAGTGTTTTTGTGCCGTTACAGGTGCCGTTACAGGTAGCGTTACGTGTAACACGTATGCCGGTTTTTCAGACGTTTTACCAGCCTTTTTTTGAGATTTCGCGGTGCGATTTTGTCTCAGCCCTATGGCCTAGCTTTCGAGGTAAGGGGGGAACGTGGCATTCACTGTATGGACAGAAAAGCGATCAATCGTGATAAGGCGCCTCACTCTGGTGAGCTTGAGCTACTGCCAGAGCGCTCTGGCTCTGACGGAGACTAAAAATACTCACCAACCAATCCTCTGAATGAATTAGAGGAACCCGCTCATGAGAATAATTCGCCTGAAAGAAGTCTCCAACGCCACCGGGCTGGCGCGTTCGACCATCTACAAGTACGTATCAGAAGGGTTCTTTCCCAAACCAGTGCCTTTGGGCGACCGGTGTGTGGGTTGGCTGGAGAGTGAGGTACAGGGCTGGATAATTGCCAGGGTCGAAGAGCGAGATATGTGATTGTTGTCGTGCTGTCGGTTATGCCGTCAGTGATAATGGTATTTTTCCCGAGCAGCATCTGTTTCTTGTCGGTTTTCTCTGTGGCGTATTTCGTGGCCTTGGTCAGGGCAGTGCTCTCTAGCACTGTCGGTAATAGTAATATGCTTAATGAGAGGAATATATTTAATACTCGTGGTGGTTAGTTTATGTGACTAACCACTGGAGTATCTTAATGAACCGCCATCCTGAAAACAGCAATCTGCTTCTTCACCATGAGCCTCACTATCGAGGGCTCCCTATCCAGATGCAGAAAGGCCCCTTCATTGCCCAATATCTTGATCGTCTCTACACGACGATGAGCCGTGCGCTTGATGAGTATTCGCGAGTGCTGGCCTTCAGGGTCGACCTTCGTTTTCCTGCAAGCACGGATCTGGCTGGTCTCGCCAATGCGAACCAGGCCCTCAACCGATTCTTCGAATCGCTCAAGGCTCAGATAAGGCACAACCGGCAGGTTGCCAGTCAATCGAACGAGCGTGTGCACGGAAGCAGCGTGAGGTATGTGTGGGCCAGGGAGTTGGGACGGTTGGGACGTCCTCACTACCACCTGGTGATTTTCTTGAACTGCGATGCCTACTGCAGCTTGGGCAAGTACGAGTTGGGCAGGGACAACCTGTTCAACCGACTTCACAAGGCGTGGGGAAGTGCGCTGGGGTTGCCGGTCGAGGCAGTCGCGGGTCTAGTCGAGCTGCCAAAGAATGCTGCCTACGTGCTACGACGTGACTGCTTTGCAGACATGGCGGACTTCTACAACAGGGCAAGCTACCTGTGCAAGGTTGCTACCAAGCAGTACGGTGACTGGCAGCATGCATTCGGATGTAGTCGGATCTAAAAAAAGAACTGTCGCCGGTTAGGGGCGAGCGGCCCCAGTGATGGAGCTGCTCGGCTTTGGCTCTTGAGGTGGCGAGAAACAGGTTGGCTCAGGCTGCGATAGATTCCAGAGGCTGGCATCGGTCTCCCAGCCGCTGTCGTGGCTCGCTCCAGCGACACGAATAAGCAGGGAGCAAGATGGCCACGCAAGTGCTTGCTGATACAGGTCTGCCAGTCGTCCCGGTACGATGCTGTCTTGTTCTCCGATCAAATGCCGTTGGGGCATGGCTGCGAGCCGGTCACCGTAGTCCAGCGGATCCAGTGAACCGCTGAGAGGCGAGAGCCCTCCGGTCTTTGTCCAGAGCCTTGGGCTGAGGTTGCCCGCGATGGTCTGGACGAAGCTGACGTCGTCGCGTTGCGCTGCCAGCAGCAATGCCAAAGCTGCGCCTCCGGAATAGCCCACCAGTTCGAATTCCTGGTTGCCGTAGAGCGTCTTGAGCTGACCCAGGGCCTGGCCGAGGCTATCGACGATCTCTTGGGAAAAGCGGCGGTTCGTCCAGAGTTCGGGCCTGCAGGCTGGAGCACTGACGAACTGGCAGGGGCGGGCCAGATAGACATTGGGATAAGGATCATTGGCTGCCAATCTCGCCATCAGCAGGTTGCGTGGGCTGGGATCCAGGCTCGGTTGACTTGAGGTGATCCAGGCATGGCCATCGCCCTCCAGGTAGACCCTGAGGCGCGAACCAGTGGGAACCTGTCGCGGCAAAAGCAGGGCAAGTGGGTAGGGTTGATCCTGGAGGATTTCCAGTGCTCGACCCTGCTCATCAGCCAATTGCTGCAGGGCTTCCTGGGGCGTCTGGCATCCAGCGAGAACGGCGCTGACCAGCAGCGCCATCGTCATTCGATAAAAGCCGGCCTGCTTGAACAGGCCGGATAGGTGGCTTCTCATCAGAAGTCGTAACGTACCTTGGCGGTGAAGGTGTCGGCGTTGAAGTCGGTCTTGCCGACATAGTCGTAGCTGAGACCCACGGTGATCGCGCCGAGACGGTAATCTGCACCAATACCTGCTTCATAGCTGTTGCGCACGGAGCCGGCACCCTGCGTCACGAACGGCGTGCCGCCCAGCAGGAAGGTCGAAGTGCTTTTCGCCTCGTCGGCGGCGAAGTCATGGTAGGCCATCAGCTTGGCCTGGGGTTGCAGGTTACCGCGTCCGAGCGGGAAGTTGCCTGCCACCCGCACGCCGGCACCCAGTTCCGCCACTTCGTAGCGTTGATCCTCGACCCTGAGCGCCGCGGACGAGCCTTTCTCGCGGTAGCCGTCGATATCCACCCGCGTGTAGCGGGCTGCCAGGCGAGGTTCGACCAGGAACCGGTCGTTCAGGCGGTAGGTGTAGCCGCCGACCAGGCTGGCGCCGAGGACGTTGCTGTCGTAGTCGCCCTTGGCAGTTGTACCGGCGATACGACGCTTGCTCTCGTTGTCGTAGATCCCGTAGCTCAGGTTGGCATCGACGAAGTAGCCGCCCTGTTCGAAACTGCCGTACAAGGTGAGGGCGTTACCGTCGACATCGGTGGTGTTGCCGCTGTCACTGTTCACTCCGGTGTGCAGGAAGCTATAGGCCACGCCCAGGGTGAGCTGATCGCTGAGCTTTCCGTCGGCACCGATGGCGATGCCGCGGCTGTAAGCGTTGAAGCCGGCCACGCCGTCGCGCAGATCCTGGTTGGCATCGCTGTACAGCGCCTGTGCCCAGACGCCGGTGCCCTGCAGGGCGTCGCCGGATGAGGCACCGCGTAGGCTGCTGGTGCGGTTGCCGGTGACATTGCTGACCAGGGACTGGCCGCTGGTGGCAGCCTGGGTGGCACCGCCATTGACCTCCGGCGTCAACTGCTCGGCCAATGCCTTCAGCGCGGCAGGATCCTGCGACGCATTCACGTAGGCCTGGAATACCGGATCGTTGGGGTTGTTCTGCGCCAGCCCGGTGACCACCTGGCTGAACGCCGCCCCGGCACGCTGGGCATTCTGCGTGCCACCCACGTTGCCGATCTCTTCGCCCACCTCTTCCTCGGCCTTGGTGCTGATCTTGGCCACGATCTGGTTGCCCTTGATGGTGAAGGTGTCGACATTCAGCAGCGCCGAGCGGCTGGTGACGCTGAGGCCTGCGTCCTCCAGGCTGCCGGCCTCGACCAGCGTATAGGTGCTGCCATCGGCCGTGAAATCGCTGCCCCGGGCTGCCAGTTGGATCTGCGAGCCGTTGGCGAATGCCGCGGTGCCGGAGACCGCGACCACCGCCTTGCTTGGGTCGGTGGCGCCGCTCAGGTTGAGGCCCAGCGCGGCGTTCTCCGCGACATTCAGGTTGCCTTGGATGATGGTATGTGGCTGCTCGAACTCCAGGCGAGCGGCCGAGCTGCCACCCACCTGCACCCAACCGCCATTCTTCATGCGGATATGGGCGCCGTCCTCCGTGGCATCGTTGCCTGTGAAGGCAACCTGGCCGGTGATGTCGATACTGGCCAGGTCGATCAGGTTGCCAGTGATGCTGCCCTGATCCCACAGCAGTTTGACGTCGCCGCTGGCGAAGGAAGCATCGATGGCTTCATCCCGGGAGATGATGGTGCCGCTGTTCTGTATCACCAGCGTATCGACGGCGTCGGTACTGTCGATGTCGAAGGTACCGATCTCGATGGCTGCATCGTCGGACTGGATCAATCCCGTGTTCAATACTTGTACTGGCGATCCGGCAAAACTGACGCCATCCAGTTTGATCGGTGTGGCGTCCTCGCCACTGGCAACGATGCTGCCGTGATTCTCGATGCCGCCGAGGTCGGCGCGATCGCCTACGGCATTAGCCGTAGCCAGCAGGCCGGAAGCGTCTTCTCCGCTGACCTGGATCAGGCCATGGTTGATCAGCTTGCCGGTGATGCTGCCTCCCTCGAGCAGGATGCCGGATGCTTCTTCGCCATCGGCCAGGATTTTGCCGCTGGCCGCATTGATCAGGTCACCGTGAATGGCGGCGGAATCGACCCGTATTCCCGAAACCCGCTCGCCCGTCATCGTAAGGCTGCCGTTGTTGATCAGATCGCCCTGTACCCGGGTCGTCGATCCGGCCGATGAAGGATCGGAGTCGTCTCCAGCAGAGGCTAGGTCGACGGCATTGAGCCCGTTGCCGGTCGCATTCACCGAGGCGTCGAGCACCAGGTCATCGTTGAAGACATCGCCATGGAACTGCAGCGGCTGGACGTCCTGGTTGGAGAAGGTACCCGTGACTTCAACGCGGTCGGCATAGGTGTTGCCGGCGCTGTGGATTCCATCGTTGGTCAAGGTGAGGGCCTGGGCCGCCAGCGGGAGAGTACTGGCGGAAATGGCAAGTGCCAGAAGCCGTTTGCGGTAGGTAGGGGGTGTCATTGTGTTGCTCCTTGCATGACTGCGTGTGGGTGTTGGCGTGTTTTTGTTGGCTACAGGCGGGCGTTGTCAGTCCGAGCGAGTGCTGAGGTGCACGCGCGCAAGCGTTCCGAACAGATCGGGCGCACGAAGGTGGTGGGGAAAGCGGCTACTCTGTCCGACAGGCCATCGCGAACCGCAGGGTGTCTTTGATGAAGCTGTCGGGAGGTGCCTTATAAGGGGTGTTTAGCGCCTTGAGTTGTTCAGGGCTGTAGGCGTTCTCCAGCTTCTCGAAGGTACAGGTGCAGATGGATTTACCCGCGCCGCCCTTGATGCAGCCGGCCATGAACTCGCCCCTCACTTTGGAGTTCTCATCGGAGCACCCGGCAAGTGCCACGATGGCAAATAGCGTTATCACTATGGATTTCATGGGCGGCGTCCTTACCGAAGCACCAGGCTGATACCGAGAAAGGCGCCCAGCACCAGCCCTATGAGCTGTGGGCCCATCAGCCAGAACACCTTTATCCAGATCAACTGGAAAAGGCCTCCGTTGGTGAAAACCGCGTCGGGATGGGCGAATTTCCTGATCGCGTCGCCAAGCAGGGCGCCTATCAGGCCGAGCACCGACCCGACCACCACCGCTAGGAACTTCATGAAGAAGCCGGCGCCCAGCACCATGGCGGAGTTGTTGAAGGTGACGCCGAGGATTGACAGGACAATGGCTGCAATGCCCCATCCGATAATGGCCGGGTTTAATCCCGGGAAGTCCTGATCGTCCGTGGACTCGTTAGGTGTTTCTTTCGGTTCTTGCATTTCATTACTCCCAGTAAATGGTGGAAAAGCAGGGGTGCGCGTCACTACCAGGAAGCGGTGCAACTGTTTTCCGGGTGGTCGAGCGGGCGCAGTATTTGCCCGATGTTTTTAGTGGGTAAGTTGACCGTCTTGCCTTCGGCGTTTATCTGCAGGTTGTTCGCCTTGCGCAGTGCATCCCAGAAGCCTGGGAAGTTGGCTGCGCAGGCACGGCAGTCGGTGAAGAAGGGATTGCTGTAGTGGATTCCGTCGACGATCACGTCGAAGCCGCCTTCCTGGTCGGATGAGTAGGCTTTTCCGGCAATGTCTGCGTAGGCACTGATATAGCCGTCCTCGTGGTCGGGACAGGAAATGGTCAGAGCATTGTCATTGCCGTCGTCGGCCTGGTATTCGGCGACGCCCTGGCCCCATCCCGAAGTCCACTCATAGGTTCCGGCCCAGGCGGTGTTGGTCAGCGTCCAGGCGAGCGCCAGAGCCAACAAGAGTTTGTCGTTCATGCAGAAGCTTCCTTGTGTTGTGTGCTGTTGTGGCATGCAGAAAGGTCGATAATCAACCTTTTAAGTTGATTGTCGACCTCTGCTGTCCTTCATGTCAACGAGTTGATGCCCAACCATTCGGGTCGACTGGAAGAGGCGTCATCATGAGTAGCGATCAAAAAGATCTGGCGGAAGCGGTAGGCCGTGCCATTGCCAGGCAGCGCGTGCGCGCCGGGTTGACCCAGGAAGAAGTGGCGGAGCGGTTGGGCGTCGGCAACGAGGCGGTATCACGCATAGAGCGCGGCATCGTCATTCCCAATATCGCTCGCCTGTTCGATTTCGCCTCGATCTTCGGATGCGAAGCCACTGAGTTGCTCAGTGAGGCCAGCCCGCGCCCGGATGATCAGGCCAGCCGGATCAGTCGACTGCTGACGCCCCTTGATCAGGCTGACCGGCAATTGCTCGTGGAGATGGTCGAGCGCCTGAGCGAGCGTCTGAGCCAGGATTGAGCGCGCTGTACTGAATCGATTCAGGCATCCGACTGTTCATCGAACTTTGCACCGCAGCGCAGGCACAAGCAGTCGTACTCCATGAACTGGTGTTTCCTGACATCACGAATGAAGTCCTGGGTATCGGCCCAGTTGGAGGCTGCACCCGACACGCCGTCGATCATCAAGTCGAAGGCGCGCTCCAGATGGTTCTCTTTAGGGGGCGTCGCCACGGCCTGAGCGGTGGCGGATTGCTGGATACCGTTCAGGAACCCGCCCAGGGTTCCGATCAGGCGGGCTAATGCCTTGGCTGCATCCTTGGAAAGCACGACGGAAGAATTACAGATCAAGCACCGTATGGTCATGGTGGTCGCTCCAGAGGGGATCGAAGGGGATAGCGGGGAACGTCGCGGGCAGGCGTCGGACGAGCGCCTTTTCGTTCTCAGGCCTGGCGGACGATCTGAACGTCGGCTCGTTTGAGCAGCCAGGCGAACAGGCCGAAGGCCAGAGTGGCGACCAGCAGAACTGGCCAGAAACGCAGCATGAATACCAGTAGCGCGATAGCCGCCGAGCTACTGGCCAGTACGCCTATGAATACGAACAGCAGGCCAATGAAGCGCAATGCGGTCATGGTCGTTCTCCTTACAGATGACCCAGTTGGGCGAGGGATGCGCAGCCTTCGTGGCCGACGATGATGTGATCCAAGGTGCGGGTACCCACCAGGGCGAGCGCACTCTTCAGGGATCGGGTAAGGGTGAGGTCGGCCTGGCTGGGCTCGGGGTCGCCGGAAGGGTGGTTGTGCACCAGGATCGCGGCAGCCGCGTTGTGTTCCAGGGCGATTTTCACCACTTCCCGCGGATACACGCAGGCTGAATCGAGCGTGCCGCGAAAGACTTCGTGAAAGCCGATGACCCGGTGTTTGCTGTCGAGCAACAGCAGGGCGAAGATCTCATGCGGTTGCTGTTGCAGGAGTATCTGCAGGTGGGCGAAGACCTGGGCGGGCTCGGTCAAGGCGCGACCGCGAGCCAGGCGGCTGGTTGCCAGTTGCTGCGCCATGCGCAGGATATCGGCCTCGGTGACGGGTGATTCGACGACATAGCTGCCGGCGATTTCGCCGGCTTTCAACTTGTGGAATTTCATGGAAGGGCTCCTGGAGAGTCATGCGCGTTTGGCGCGCTGGGGCGCGGGTTTGCGTTCGGTGGAGGATGGCGGGGTAGCGTGTCGCTGCGCCTGGGCTTCCAGCTTGGCGGCCAGGGTGGGGCTGGCCGTCGCCGCTGTGTCCGGTTGGCGGGGTGAATCGTCCTGGGGCGGGAAGAACTCTTCGGTGATGGCGCCGCTGTCTTCCACGCTGTCTTCGAAGGCGCCGTTGCCGAGGCCTTTGCGTGCGGCGGCGCCCAGCGCGACCTGGTCGAAACCAGCGGCTTGCCGTTCTTCATCGAGCTGTCTGGCGGCGAGCAACGCCGCTTCCATGCCTATGCCACTTCTGAAGGTGATATCGACGTAGAAGATCGGTGTGCCGTGGCTCTGCCGGGTGGACTTGCCGCGCAGGCGCAGTTCCAGCGGCAGACAGGCCAGCCGGTTGCCGGAAAGGGCTCGGTAGTACAGCAGGCGTGCCGCCAGGGTGCGGATGCTGTTGAAGCCGGTGGTGCGGAACACGAAGCTGCCCAGTGGATCGTCGTCGCCAATCACGACGTTGAGCCGGCCGTAGGGTTTACAGGCATTGCCCTTGGCCAGCGAGCAGGCATCCGGCGAGGGGCAGGGCAGCGACTGGATGCCGTCCTTGCCCAGGCGCTTGCAGGTCTCGCCGTTACCGACACACAGCGGGCGTCCGCTCTGCCGGTCGAACAGGGTGTAGTCGGCGCGGAAGTTCAGCTCTGGTTCGTTGAACAGCAGGCGAATCGGGATGCTGCGTAGCTTGTCCTCCTGGGATTTGCGCAGCTCGTCGTTGAGCGGGTGCAGCAGCCAGCCATCCTTGCTCTGTACCTGGGAGGTGATGGTGAACTGGTCGTCTTTCTCCGGCAGGCGCTTGCCGTTCTTCTCGACGACCCTGCCGATGGAGATGCGCCCCAGCACGGGCGGGGTGATTGCCAGGCCTTTCAGCATGGTGGTTCTCCTGGAAACGAAAAAAGCCAGCCCAGCAGTGCGAACTGCGGGTGCTGGCCAAGGGGGAGGGAATTGGGAAATCAGTTGATCAGGAAGCGACGTGAGCCGGGTTTCATCAGCGGGTATTTCGCCTGGAGATAGGGCTTGTCCTCGAGTAGGCGCACCATATCGAGGGTTACGCTGTCCTTGGCTTTCTTCCAGGTGATGCTGCCGCTGGAGAACGCCGCACGGGTGGCATCGCCCATGGCCTGCTGCAGGCGCTGCTTGAGTTCGGCTTCGCGCTTTTCTTTCTCGGCAATCGACTGGCGTACCGCCTTCAATTCCAGGAAGGCTGCTGCCAGGCCAGCATTACCGCTGAGGTCTAGCGTCTGGCCGTTGTCCTCGGGATAGAGGCAGCGCAGTGCCAGCTCGGCCGAGGCGCTGCCGTCGGCGGGTGGCGGTGTATCCGTTTCCACGTACTGCCAGAAACGCCGTTCGAGCTCGATCAGGCGGGCGATCATCTGCTCGTCCCGCTCGATCCGATGGATCTCCAGCGTCTGGCCGCCGAGCAGCACCGCCACATCCGCCGCCTGCTTGCCGGTGACCGCGAGCTGGTGCATCACCTGCAACTGCACATACTCGGGCACGCCCTCTTTCCAAAGGCGTGCCCCGTTCAAGCCGGCTGTCTTGCATTCGAGGATCTGTACGTCGTCGGCGCCGATCACCTCACGGTCGATATTGGCCAGCATCCAGGGCAACTCGGGATTTGGATGCTGCAGCACGGCGTTGATGTGTCGCACCTTGTTGCCGGTGCGCTTGCTGTAGTGCCAGGCCACGACCGGTTCCAGCACATTGCCCCAGTACATCGGGCTTTCCTCGTCGTGCGGATCGGCCTTCGGCAGTGCGGTGTCGCGACCGGTTTTCTCCATCCATAGTTCGAGCTGCGATTTATAGGGATTTAGGCCAACGGCCGCGCCTGCATCAGAACTGCCGATGCCCTGCTTGCGCACCTCCAGCCAGTCTTCGCGGGGCAGTTCCTTGGTACTGATCAGGCGCAGCGCCGGGCGAGTCTTGTCGGTGCTGCTCAACGGAGTCGCTTTCATCGTGTTCACCATGCGGAAATAGAAACGCCCGATCAGCGGCGAGGCTGATCGGGCGTTATGGGGTGGGGAGGATAGAGGTCAGGCGACCAATTGCAGGGCGGTGTCCAGGGCTCGTTGCTTGATCTGCGCGCCCTGGCCGAACCAGGCCGAGTCCAGGCGATATTCGGTGCTGCGCGCCCGACGTTCGTGATCGACGAACTCGGTCACGGCGTTGAGCAGTCCCCAGGCGGTACCACGAGCCGACTCCAGGTTCGAGCCACGACCCCGGCCTTCGTACAGTTCCTGCACCTTGCGCAGGGCGCGTTCGTTCGGCAGTACTTCCGGCAGGGCGCCGGTTGGCGAGGTTTCGCACAACACGTTCATGAAGAAGCCCAGGGCCTCATGCCACTGCACCTTGCGTTCGGCCAGCGCACGCATGCGGTACATGAAATCGTCCCATTGCGAGACGGCGATGCCGAGTTGCTTCTTCACCGACTGGGGATCGAAGCGAGTGTTGTGCGGCACCTTGATCGCGCGGCTGGCGCCATCCAGGGCGACGGTGAGGGTGTTGTTGCACACGACGCGCACGGTGGTCGGCGTCGCCGTGGTGGCCAGCGTACCATCGCAGGAGGTGGCCAGCAGCAGGTAGCCGTTGACCTGGTCGTTACCTTTGAGCGCTGCACCTTGCCCTGTGCGCGCGAGGGCCCAGAACTTGCGGCCACCCTTGAGCACGCCAGCGGTTTCCAGCTCATAGCCGGACACCTCGGTCAGATCCCGGTAGAACTCCAGCACGTCGTGAGGCTGCACCACCTGGTAGCGCTGCGAGACCACCGACAGCGGCACCTTGGTGTCGGAGCGGTACAGAACTTTCTGCTCGGGGAACGAGTGGATGGTGCCCAGATGCCCGATAGCGTCCGACTTGAAATGAACCGGGCTTTCGAGAATCCGCCAGTCCATACCGGCTTCACGTTGCCAGATCTCGAGAGGTTGTTTTCGCGTGAGTCGATTGCCAAGGCCATGCCAGGGCGTGGCACCGACATAAGCCATTTGCTCGATGAGATGAGCCATCAGGATCTCCTTGCCAGCAAGGCTGGCCGAACTTGGTGCAGCAGCGCCGAGCATTCGAATGAACGTAAGGAAGAGGCGCCGATGCGCCGTAGAGGGTTCAGATTTCGTTGGCGGAAAATACATGGCCGCAGGCGTGGCATTCGAAGTTATCGAGCACCCGTGTATCTATCTCTTCACCCAGCCGGGCGCCGGCCAGGCTACCCACGGCACCGCCGGCCAGCCCGCCGAGAATGGCACCCGCCAAACCGCCCAGCGCAATGCCCACAGGCCCTGCGACTGCGCCTATGGCTGCACCGCTACGTGCGCCGACAACCGCATTGGCAGCCCCTGTCGCCGCACCACCGGCGGCGCCAGCAGCCCCGCCAAGCTTGCGAGCGATATTGCGTGTTCGGACACGCTCGGAATTGCAGAAAGGACAGTGGATCGACATCGCTCAGACTCCATGCGTAGGGAAGGGCTGAAGAGGGCGATACTTGCCCGTCTTCCCTTAGGTAATACAGGTCTGAAATTTTTTGGAATCGAGTCGGAGCCGAGCGGCCTGGCGCGCACTGTGGATTTTGGATTACTTGAAGACCGATCAAGTAAACGATCAAGTAGCGTCGCCACCAGGTGTTAGATCTGATGAGCCAATGATTGCGATGCCTCAAGGCGAGCCGAAATAACGCGTTGCGTAGGGTGCAGCATCAACTGGAGGTGCTAGAGGAAAGAAGAGGGAGAGGATGAGCTGGATCAGGCCAGCAGATTGAAGTGGGGTAAGCGTCTTCTAAAGCCAAGTTTAACCTAGACAGGCATCCATCAATGGAGCAGCAGTTGTCGAGCCTCGCTTGCTCGCTACGCCCAGCAAATCCTTGAGATATGCATCAGAATCAGCAATTTGCAAAAAATAAACACAGTGCTGCTTTGCCATACCGAACACGGTGAACTCCCGGGCCAATGTCGTTTCGGTAACGGTGCACATGTCCATCGGTTCGGTGGCGACCGCGATAGAATTGCTGTGGCTCACAGGGCTCGGCCATGGATAAAACGGGCGCCACAGGATTGGAGGCTACTTGGAACCGTCTTGACGTGCGCAATGACTGGTGTCAATTTGGCATCAAATCGAGTAGTCATGGAGGACGTGTGAAGATCACTATCAATGTGTTTTTGCTTAAGGCAGGGAGATCTATCTTTGACGCTCTGTCTGATGAAGCCAGCCTTCGGCCTATTCCGTTCTCCCTACAGGGCGTCGATTGTCTCTTTTACCACCAGATAAACGCGTCGCACCCCAAATGGACACAGCTGTTCAGCAATGTCGAAGAGGTCGCGCAGCTGAATCTGACAGGTAAGTCTCTCAAGGCGCTTCTGGTCATGGAGGTTCAGGATCGCGTGTTCTGCTTCACGTTCGGTCACGCCCGGCACCTGATTGATGGATTCGGAATCGAGCGCTATTTTGGGCTGAGAACAGCGTTAAGCCTGACTGATCCATTACTCATTAAGTCAGTCGAGAAATCGAACATTGATCGAACCCCACTGCGTTCGAAAGCGCAATCTTCAAAGCACTTGTCCATCTCGGAGTTCGATTTCAAATTCGACTCGGAGATTCTCAAATCGCTTACTGGAGTAGTCGAAAACGATCAGGATGAAGGCGAGTATGTGAGTGGTTCGGATTCCTTGGCTCTACATTCAGATGTCAGGCTCGAACAGTTTCCTGACATTGCTGCTCGGTTACTGGCGGCCTACGAGGACGAGCGATCCAAGGAGAAATATCCGTGGATGGACTTCATTGTCCCGGTACGGGATGCCGCGCTTGTGGCACAGCTGGATGACTTGCTGGTGGTTGCGATTAATGCGCAAGAGTTTGATCGAATCCGCGTGGCAGCTCCCCAGCTACTGCCTGACGACATTAGCGGCTTTAGTTATCTAAGGCACAGCGCGCGATCGCGTAACGGTCCTGCGATCACCTTT
Organism: Phytopseudomonas dryadis; assembly: GCF_004327355.1. Classification (GTDB taxonomy): domain Bacteria; phylum Pseudomonadota; class Gammaproteobacteria; order Pseudomonadales; family Pseudomonadaceae; genus Aquipseudomonas; species Aquipseudomonas dryadis. The sequence continues at coordinate 170,508 of NZ_QJUM01000002.1, read as the reverse complement.
GATCTGGATCTTCGACAAGCCCTCCTGGCTAAGCAAATCCTTGGAGCTGTCACGCTGCAATCGATGAACTCCGAACGCATTTACCTGTATGGTGCTGATGAGCAGCAACGCGCAGCCTGGTTCATGTACAGTTGCCTTGAGGCAGAGATCGAGCTTGAAGAAAAAATCTACCTGCTCAGCGAAGGGGATTGGTATCAGATTGATCGAGATTACACCGATCAGGTCAACCGATACTTCGAAGCGGCTACCCTATCCAACCTGCAGTTCCCTCGGTACGGTATCGACCATGAAGGCCCGTACTTAAGGCGGATCGCCGACAACGTAAACTTCTTTCTTCTTGATCAGAAGCTGGTTCGGTTGAACGGTGCTTCAAGCCCATTCGAGTTCTGTGACCTTCTCACGCCGGAACACCACATCGTCCATGTAAAAAAATACTCATCGTCCAGTGTCCTGAGTCATCTGTTCTCTCAGGCGTACGTCTCCGCTGAGGCGCTCATCAATTCCCCCGAAGTAACGGCTCAGGTCAATGAGTATCTCGCTCAGGAGGGAGAGTTCCAGTTCGTATTCGATTCAACCACGCAGCCCAGAAATAAGATAGTGTTCGCCATCATGCAAGCCAACGAAGTCTTGCATATGCCCTTCTTCTCGAAGGTCAACTTCAGGCAGTTTGCCCAGCGGTTGATCGCTATGGGGTATCAGGTCGAGGTGTGCAGGATCGGCAACTGAAAACCATGGTGCTCTTACCTATACTAAGAGAACCCGCATCCCATAGCTTGGACGACTCTGAAGATCCGGTTCAGGCCATCTTCAATTCACTTTTCGAGCCGCTGCTCGGTGAGCAGAGGAGTCTTGCATGAGTTTCGGACATTATAAGTGGCGTTCGCCTCAAGATGCCTCCAGATCGATGCTTGCGTACGCACGTAAGCCGCCACTATGAGAGCAACGGATCATGATTCAGGTACATCTTCCACCCTGGCTTACCTCCATCTGCTTGAACGCAACCTGAAGGTTACATGGAATGATGCAGGTGTTCCCACCACCGAGGAATAGTCAATCTGCGGTCGGATCTGGCCGAACCGATGTCAGACTGGTACACACTGAGACGACAGCAACCGCTCGATTTCACTCTCCCGTTGCGTCGGCAGCAGCGCCAGCACATCTTTTTAGATACGCATACGGATCATGCCATTCATGCTCGCCGTCTGGATCAAATTGCCGCCGCCCGTTTGCCGGTGCGTAGCGATCAGGTTTAGGAGATTGACAGCGTGGCACTGCAATAGCATCAGAGGACGAGGAGCCGGGCTCATGATGAGGAACTCTCCAGTCGTGGATTGGTTAAGTCGTAGGCTCGCAGCTTACTGTTAGGTCAAAGAAGGCCGGGCAGCACGTACGGTCGTTATCCGGCCAAGAGCGGTCTTTAGGAAAGGAAATATCTGCTCTGTTTACTGCGCCCAATTTCCTTATTCCTCCTGACTTGACAGTGAATGTGCTCGCGTGATATCAATTTTGTGCCGGGTGTAGGGACGCAATTTAACTTTCCACTGACTATATGCGGTGGCCAGATAAAGGGTTGCTTTGCCGTTACGCGCTAACGATTACTCATGGTTGGCGACGTGTGTAAAAGAGAAAATAGTCCCTGCACTCGGTTTTGATGATGATTATTGATGACATCCTTAAAGCACTGTTTACCCCCGGCCTAGGCAATCTTTCTGGGTTTTGCGATTTGCTTGGCGTTGAGCAAGAGAAACTCCTCGATTTTCTCTATAAGAGAAAGTCAAGTCACTATGCAGCTTTTCATATTCCCAAAAAAAACGGCGCTACCAGAGTGGTTAAAGCACCGAAGAAAGCCATGAAAGAGTTGCAAAAATCATTGGCACTCCATTTAAATAAATTTTACTACCCCAAGCCCTCGAGTCATGGGTTCGTCAAAGGAAGGAGTATTAAATCCAATGCCCTTCCTCATGTTAATAAAAACCTAGTATTCAACATTGATCTGAAAGATTTTTTTGAAACCATACATTTTGGTCGTGTAAAAAATCTTTTTATGTCTGCGCCGTTCAATGCGCCTCACAATGTTGCCACTGTAATAGCTCATATTTGCTGTCATGATGGAAAGCTGGTTCAGGGGGCACCGACATCCCCCTTAATATCAAATATGATTTGTTGGAAATTAGATTCTCAATTGCAAGCTTTAGCAAAATCAAAAAAATGCCATGTAACTCGATTTGTGGATGATATAACTTTTTCCTTTACTAGCTCCCTTAAACACCTCCCCGCTGGTGTGGTTGAGGTTACTCAAGACGGTATGGCAATCCCTGGGCGAGAGCTAGAGCAAATTGTGAAGGCCAATGGCTTTTTGATAAATGCAGAGAAGACTCGGCTTCAGCATCGCTCTCAGCGTCAAATGGTAACCGGCCTGGTGGTCAATAAATTTCCGAATGTACCTCGGGAGTTCATTCGCAAAACTAGCTCCATGATTAATGCGCTGCGGCGGTACGGTCCAGAGCTTGCGGAGGAAAAATATCTGCAAATTCTAGCAGGGAATAAACAGGTTGTTCCGGCACGACAGCATCGGAGAATAAAGGATAATGCGGGTGACTTTTTTATAAAAGTTTTGAAAGGGCGTTTGAATTATATTCAAATGATTCGTGGTAGAAGTGACAATATGTATAGGAGGTTAGCGTACGATTTTACCGTTGCTATTGGTAAAGAGAATCTTGAGTTCAGAAAGTCACCCGAAGAAATTCTAGGAAACTCAATTTTTGTTGTTAAAAACCTCACCGATGATAGCCAAGGTACCGCTTTCTTGCTGGATGGTGTTGGGCTAATTACGAATCAGCATGTTATCAGTGGCGTTTCCAAAACTCTGGCGCCACACATGATATCTTTCTTGCGCGCTGGTGATGAGGCCGAATTTAGTGCTGAGCTTATTTTGTCGGATGTAAAAGAGGATTTGGCTATATTCTATCCAGGTGAGAAATTTGATCAAATCCCCAGGCTTAGAAAGGCAAATAAAGAGGCTATCCGGCCAATGGAACCAATCTTATCCATTGGATTCCCAAAGCATCGTGATGGTGCAGCTCATTACATTACAAAAGGTAATACCACGCAGCTTAGGCGCCAAGTTGATTTGGATCTATGGTTAGTTGATGTGCCGTTGATTGAAGGAAACAGTGGCGGTCCAATCTTTAATGATTCAATGGAAGTGATTGGCGTGGCGGCCCGAGGAGCAGCTCAAAGCAATATTAATACAGCGTTATATGGGTTTATCCCAATTGCATCGCTGAATAGATTTGTAGCAAGGTCAGAGTTTAAATTCACCAGCTCATTGTATGCGGTTCTTGACGGGAAGGCTTTCCGCCCTTTATGTGAGGTCGCGGGAAAGTACGCCCGGAGAGGGTGTTTTTTTATTTTTTAATGGGCCAGTTAGATTCTGATTTTTAACGTAGTAAAGGGTGAGTTAATTATATTTCGAGCCCTGCCATTTTACTTGGAGAGAAGTTGAAGGCACGTAAGCTGCGAACATTAAAGGCTTCAATAACTTTGCCCCTATTTCATGCATAACTGCCTTACGCCTTGAAGAGCTAATCACCTTGCCGAATATTCCTCTTTCGTGATCATAAAGCATGCTTTCCTTGCTACGAAATCGCTCCATAATCCAATCTTTCCCAATATCCTGACGCGATCAGGATGGAGCGGTTGCAAAGGGTAGCGTGTCACAGTCTTCCACACTTTCGGCTGTTAGCAGAAGTCCTTTAGCGCCAGGCATAGAGAGGGGGCATTGGGGTCTCGTCAGGCCATAGATTTGCGCGCTGGTTGGAGCTAGTCCTTCGCCCGTTCGTTACGGTTATTGTGTACGAGCCGAGCCGGACGACTCGCTCTCTGGCGCGTAAGCACAAAGGGGCGAGTCTAGAGGTGGCGAATGGAATGAAGCAATTCATTGAAAATGAGGAAAGTTTCTCAGTAGCATAACTGTCGCGATCAAAAATGCTATGTACTTGAACATACATGGTCTTCTATTCTGAAGACGTTTAGTGGGCAAGCATTAAGAATGCGATTACCCCACATCAACTTGATCGTGAAATAAGTTGTTATAAAGCGCAGGTCTGGCCTGGTGATTAGCGGAAAGTGCCAATAATCCGTTAGCAGCTGAATCTGCAATCCTTGCAAAACGCTCTATTCCATACTCTATTGTGCTTAGAGCGGTATCTATTTTCGCTGTGAGGCCAGTGCTATGCTGTACACCAGCACCAACTAACGAGGCAGCGAGAATTTTTTTCATGTCTTGAGCATCCTTTCCACGCCCTTGAACCTCTGCCACAGACTGTTCTAGCCTTTGATACTTGGCTATCAATTTTTGTGCCTCTTCTATCATCCTTTCACGTCTGCTTACCCAAGAAGCTGCTAAGTTAGCTGGTCTCTCGTTATTCACTCCAATTTTACCGAGACCTGAAGAGTTAATAACGCAAGCGTCTAAAGCCAAAGCAGGAACGTGAATCTTCTGTGAAAAACAAACACGCCAGGGGGCATCGCTTGCTGCATCAAAATAACCGAGCTCTTGCTGATTTGATTTTAATGGAGAATACTTTCCGCTCTCTGTGCTCTTAATTGCCGGCTTAATTTGCGTCAAGACAAATGAGTTCACATTATTGCTGCGTTTTCCATCACTCCTGACACTCAAATCACAAGATTGTGCCAGCAAAATGTAGTAGCGGCTTACTCCTGTAGGATTAGCAACGTCAAAAACTCTGAATATATCACCAATCGATAATGGCATAGACAGTGAGGCTAAATGATTTTTGTCGTCAAAACGTTCCTGCCAGGTTATTTTATTCAGGTCACTGGGCTTTTCAGTTCCATTTAAATAAAGTTCAACACCGGCAGCATTTCTAAGCTTGGAAAGTACTTGAGACACAAAGCTAGCGTCTCTTAGTTGTGCTTCTAACATTCGTCGAGCTGGCGCGTTTGCCATTCGAATTACATTCTCAGCCTCATACATTCCTTCCCGCCTTGCAGACTCAAATGTTGCCATCAGAGCGTAGGGTTTAACTGTCCTTAAAAAATTAGTGGCCGTTTCATTGGCAGTTATTAAACTCTCGATTGCATGATGTCGGAATGACTCTAACTCATCAGCATAAAGCACCATTCTCAACGCTTCTGGGAACTCAGAGCCAGAATTCAATCGATGCTTTGCTATAACAATTATACTACGAGCCTTCTCACCAAGCTCGGTGGTTATGTTTTGTGCTATCTCAGCTTCAAGTGCGGTGTTGGCAGCGGTATAGGTTAGAAGGCCGACGTAAATGTGCCTTAGGTCATCTCTGCGCAGAATGTCTTTTACAAGATCCTCTCCTGCAGTTGCAGATTGTTGCTCGCGCTCAAAGCTACGGTCAAATAATACAAGAGTCGGGATAGGATCCTTTAATAATTCTTGGCCTTGTGTACGCCAATCGCCAAAAGACATTTTTTTGAACTCAGCTACATCCCCAATTAGCTCCGGTAAGGCAATAAGGGCTGCATTGTTATCGTCAATTGAACTAGATAGATCTCCGCCGTCTTGTCGATTAGAGTTCTGTGAACGATTGGCAGCGAGAGTAAGCTCTTTTCGTCGTTCAATATCCAAACTAACCCATCGCTCATGCAAAAGATCAATTACCTCATCAGCCTCAAAATCGTCGAGTTGATCGTCTTCTTGATCAGAAAGGAGGGCCCGTGCTACGAGCACATAGTCGAGGGTCTGTGCCCTCAAAGCTGCAACTACAGTTTCCGGATTTTGCTCTGATTCTTGATGATGGTCATCATCAACGTTAATAACCCTGGCAATCGACATTGCAGAAAGAAGCTTGCGGGTTAGCTCCTTTGCTTCTTGAGCCGAGTTGCTTGAGTTGCTAATAACATCCGCTGTCATTTTTAGTCCCCCCGGGCCGAACCAGGTACGCTGTTAGAGTTGATTGTGCATCCTGAGAAGTTCAGGAGAAATTCATATCGGCGTCCATCGCTGTTACGCTCTGGCGTCAGGAATATAGAGCTTTGCTCTGAATCTAAGAGTTGACGGACAACAAATAGCCCTAATCCACGCCCTTGTTGTGAAGGCTTTAGTGTAATGAAAGGGTCAAATATTAATTCCTCTACCGAAGCGTCGATCCCCGATCCATTATCACTGAAGATCACAAAAGGTTGGTCGATTTTAATGGATATTGTTCCCTCGGGTTGCCTGCGTATGCGAAGCGCATGTAACAACCAATACTCCGAGTTTAAGATAAGGTTGTCGAAAATCTGAGTAAGTCTGCCGGGGTTTATTCGAATTGTGAAATCAGAAATAATGCTCAGATCGAAGTTAAGCCCATTTTTACCCCACCGTTCAGAGTGATAAGTAATTATATCCTCTAATGCTTGGCTCATAAGTACATCATCGCGATTTTCCCTAACATACCTCAACGAAGGAGAAATACGCGAAACCTGCTTAGCAAGAGAGCTGGATGAGGAGCGTATATGTTCGACAAACCCCCAGATTCGCTGATCTTTACAGTCGATGCTTTTAAGGTATTGAGTAATCTGGGAGCTCCGGCCACGAAGTCCATCGCTGATTTGTAATACCTCGTGCGTCAATGATTCAGCACCTAGGCCAAGAGCAACAGACTCCCAAGCTTCGCCAATCTGGTTTTGAGCAACTTCTATTTGCTCCGATAGCAAGCTCAATCCGGCCTTTAACCGAGACTGTTCTTCGAGGAGAGCATCCAGGCCGCTGATTAGCTCTTCGGCCTCGCTCGCTGCTGCGGTGACCTGCTTTACCGTACGGTCAACAGCAGATCTCAACTCAGGATCTTGGAACAGAGTACGATCTGACGAAGATTTCTGATCTTCGAGAGAAACTGTAGCTTCCTGGATCCTTCTAAGCTGCTGTCGGGCTTCCCCCGATTTTCGAGCTAAATTAGAGACTTGTTCTATTTGTGCGGAGGCATTCTTTAATAGGCTTTCTGGAGTTGCTCTTACTTCTACATTGGCTTGCAGAGCATAGCAGTGCTGCTTGTAATCGTTATAGCTTCTCCTAATATGCTCCTGAAGACGTCCAGTGTAGTCGGCCCATGTCATCAAGAGCTTGTAGAAGTTTCTATAGGCTGGCGTGTCTCTAAAAGCCTCCCTGTTAGTTGTTTCTTCGAGGGCGGAATTGTATTTTGCAGAGATGCTTATATAACCTGCAACGTTGCCAGGTCTGAGGCTGTAGTATGAGGATCCGCTAGTCCACTTAGTTCCGAGCCCAAGCCAGTCGTCATCTACTCGAACCCCGAATCCGTCCCTGTATACTTTAATTCCAACGAGGGCTTTGACGAAGTCCTTATATTCTGCGTTTCGATTAAAAATATTGGTAGTGTCTCGCGTTAGAGGTATGCTGCTGACCTCGCCACTAAATGAGCCGGGGTTAACAGGTAGGCCGTCGTCTAGCTCTATATTGCTTATTTCGTCTATCTGAAAATTTGAGTGACTTAAAAGAAAGTATTTATCATCACCTTGCTTGACGCCCAAAGATGATTTCTTTTGCCGGCCTTGCAGCATCCACTCAGAAAATGCATATCCATTATCACGGGCTATTAGGCTTTCGTAGATTGCAATCTCATCCCGCGAGGTCGGACGTAAAAAATCAATTGAGAAGGCACCATCAACAGTTAGCTTGTGCCCATCATATTTAAATCTGTAAACCACAGGTGCAGCACTCAATATTGCTTGAGCTGTCTCTCTAAGGTTAATGTTCACTCCGTCAATGGTAAAGCTGATGCGAAAGCCTGATACACCTTCATAAGGAGAAATCATTGCGGCAATTTCTTTTTGAAGTGCGCTAGTTTCCCCTTTCGTCCAAGATTGAGGATCTCTTAGTCCTCTAATTTGAAGCGTAGTACCAGGTTTTTTATTAGTGGGTAAACGCTCAACCTTGATGGGGACTGAGCTAAGGCTTTCGGCGAAGGAGAAATCTCCCCATTTAATAGATACTCTAAGCGTAGCATCATCGTTCACAGGTTCTTCAGAGCCAATTCTAGTTCGCTTGCGTGTAATAAGAGTGATGACATCCCCTAAACGCTGCGCCCCTAAACGCCCCAGGCCTTTATCTCCCAGTGGGGTTCTTTCCTTTGCAGTGGTTTTTCCTTGTGACTTCATCAATTGTTTGTGGCTGAGGGATACAGTTAGCCAGCCTCGGCGAATTGTATCTAGATCCATTCCAATGCCGTCGTCGGATATTGTAATGATGCCGCGTAGAGCTCTTAGCTTTCTCTCTTTGCTTAAAGATGAATGCTCTTCGGTTATAATTTCGCCGGTTTCCGCGTCTGTCAAAGTTTGTGTGTCGATATTTACACTAACTCGGCTAGCGTCTGCATCATAGGAGTTTTTTACGAGCTCTATCAGAGCTTGCATGTCATCAGTTATAAGGTCAGCGCCTAATTTGAAAACAACAGAAGGATGAACCTCTAGGCGGAATGTATCTATAACTGCGGATTCAGACGATTCCTTGCCGCCTGTCTCATTCATAATCCACCCCAAGATCGAGTAACTAAAATCCACTCGCTAGCCATAGTTGATCCCTCACTATTCTTGGCAGCCATTCGTTTGCGAGAAGCAGGCAGCGCGCGCTCTATTGTGAAGACTATTTCATGCCCGCTTTCTGTAAGGAGTTCTTTAGTTATATCTACCAAGGGGAAAGTCTTACCTCCAACTTTCCTCTCTCCGAGGGTGAAAAAGCAAAAGGCGCCCAATTTTAGTCTGGAGCTAATATTTATTAGCGACTCTTTATAGTCCCTGCAGAAAGACAGTGTCTTCTTTCTAAGGGGGGCAGCATGTTCAATTTTCTGAATGAAGCGTTCTAGGGACGGAGAGGCAGTACCAAGCTCAAACCGGGCTTGGTCAGCAAGTTTTAAGGAACCGCCCAGGCTAAGAGAGTCTATCCTCGAGGTGGATTCTAATAGGCTTGAGTCAAAGCCCTGATGAAGATCAGTTGGGTCAATCCAGCGAAGAGGTAGGTAGCTGTGCTGTCCATAAGGAACTGTGGTCTTATTATCTCCATACGGAGGCGAAGTCATTAGTACGTCAGCTAATTGAGACGCTTCCCATGTTCCGGATGCGGAGCCAGAGGACAAGGCAATGATCGGATGCTCTCTTTTTTCTAAACTGTTAGAGATCCGAGACCAGTGCGCCTCAAGACGCGCCAGGTTTTGCTCGCATACGAGTTTGAATGCTTTAATGGCATTGGACTCTCTTCTTTCAATGTCCTCTTGGCTGTATGTGTGCAGCTTGAATGTAGAAATTCTTGAGTTCGAAACTAATCGTATAGTCTCGGCCAGGCAGACCCAGAGAAATTTTCTGATAGGCTGGTTTGGATTTTCAATTATTAAACTTCGTAGTTTGCTTAGGCCGAGTCTGATCTCCGGCTTGAACCACTTGTTTATATTGGGGAAGTCAAATGGCAAGATTTCGATTTTTTCTGCCTGCCTAATTATGAGGGATACCGCCTCCGTAGCTACTTTAACTGCTGGAGGTGCGGATTTTACCTCGCATAATAAGATTGCCATTGGATTAATGTCAGTGCCGTAGTAGTTGATGCCTCTGTATAGGCTTTCTAGCATAACGGTACCCGATCCCGAAAAGGGGTCGTACACTAGAGAGATGTTATCTTCTACCGCAATCAAATCATCTAGCAATGCACCCTGAAGCTCAGGAACCATCATGGCTGGATATTGAAAGAGTGCATGATTTCCGGATCTACTTCTCAGGTTAGAGAACGCCCAAAAATTAGTATCGCCGTTAGTTCTTGCAGATAACCTACGACGTAACTCTGCTGATTTCCCATCCGTGGCACCACTAAGGCCAGTCTGCCTAGCAGTCATATCAACCCCCAATCCATAACCACGCTCTAAATTCCAGTCCACCAGAGTGCCAAAGGCTTCTAGTCTGCCCTTTGCGCGTGAGGCTACTGATACGCAAAGGGCTTCTGGGACCATACGCCTTGTAGAAACCTAAAATGCCTTCATTTGTTGCTGAATCACGTTGATCCCTAAGGTATTGTAGGGTAATTCAAAATCGCTTATTGCAACACACTCGACATGCCTAGGGTTAGTGCTCTTTTCTCGGAAAGACTTGGGAGAACCAGGGCTGTCCCGCCATGTAGGCGGCCGCTATCGAAGCTGGATCCTCATTTCAGCTAGGCATCTGTTGATCCAGTAGTGACTCAGCCCTACCGATGCTCAGTATGGCTTCGAGGCGTTTACTCAGATTCTGCCATGCTTCTGTCTTCTCTTTGGCATAGTCGTGATGAAGGTAGTGCCGACGAACCTTGGATCCGCCTAGCAAGTGATTCTGACAGCGGTCAATGATCTCCAGCGTGACACCAAGCTCCTGCATCATGGTAGCTCCAGTGCGTCGCAAGTCATGTGGTGTCCACTCACCCTTGGCACCCTTGCTCAGTACCAGTGAGTCGTCATGGTGGCGACCAGTAAGCGGCTTGCTGCGGTTCTTGAAGCGGCACTGTCGGTCGCCGATCAGCTTACTGACCGTCTTGGTGTCGACGTGACTGCTTTCGTCCTTGCTCGGGAAGCAGAACGGGGTGTGGCCGGTTTCATCTTTCAGGTGCTTGAACTGGTTCAATGCGAATGGCGACAGGAATACATGGTGATCTTGGCGCTTGCCCTTGTGTCCCTTGGTAGCTTCGGCTGGGATGAACCAGGTGCCTTTTTCCAGATCGACGTGGCGCCATTCGGATTTGAGCAGTTCGCCGATGCGGCAGAGGGTGCTCAGGCAGATCCACACGGCGCATTGGACGCGTGGATTGACTGGGCGGATGCCGGAGTATTTCTGGCCGGCGGGGAGGGCGTCGTAGTCGTGCTCCAGGCGGGCGAAGATGTCGCGTAGTTCGCGGATTTCGTCGGGGGAGAGGAGGCGGTCGCGCTGTTCCTGGTAGTCGTGGTCGAGGAGTTTGTTGACGTCCACCAGGTCGGCCGGGTTGCCGTCGGCCATCAGGCCGCGCCAGGGTTTGCGCTTCTCGGCCCAGCGCAGCATCTGGCCGATGTCGTTATTGCGGATCACGACGGTGCGGTTCAGGCCGCGGGCCTTGATCGAGCGCAGGACGGCGAGCATGTCTTTCTCGGTGAGGTTGCGCAGCGGCTTCTTGCCAATGAGGGGCAGCACGTCTTTGGTGAAACTGCGGCGCAGTTCGGCGTTACCGTCTTGGCGGGATACGCCGTCGTGCATCCACTCTTCGAAGAGGTCGGCGACCGTCTTGTTCTCCGCAGCCTGGCGCTCGGCCTCGGCAATGGTGGCGGCGATGGCGGCCTGGGCTTCGATCTTGGCGGCCTTGCGGGCGGCGGTGGGATCGATGCCTTTGGTGACAGTCGCTCTCACTTCGTCGCGCTCGGCGCGGATCTGCGCCAGCGACTTCTTGGGCCAACTGCCCACTCGGTGATCGCGCTTGGCTCCATCGAGTTTGAACTCGTAGCGAAACAGAACGGTGACGCCGCGTACCCCCGCACGAACCTTGGCGACCAGGCCGCCGTCTTCGCGCAACGTCTTGCCGTCATCGGCTGAGGTGAGCGCTTCCAATTGCTTCGCCGTCAGTTTTGCCACTTCCTACCCCTTGCCTGATTCGGTCGTCCTGGAATTTTGCCCCACTTTTGCCCCACCGAATCGCTTGGCTGTCGGTGGATGCTGGTGGATCGTGATGGACGTCAATATAGCCTGTATGCCCCGTATTTACTAGGCTTTAGGCGTTCCGGTAGCGTCCATGGACTTCCATGGAAATCCACCAAATAAGCGCATGGGGTGCAAGGGGTAGAGAATTTGAGCTGCTCTGTTTCGAGCAAAAAACGCTCAAGAAAGCCAGTCAATTAGCGGTAACTGGATTTTTTATGGGCGATTGTTTTTGGTGTGCATGATTTTTGTGTCACAGCTGATTTTGGCCGTAATCTGTTGCCTCAAGGGCGCCGATAAGTAGCCTGTCGGGGTTGCTCGGGTCTTCGATTTTCCTGCAAAGCTACGGACCCCTGTGGGCAGGTGGTATCTGGAGGAGTTATAGGGGAGAGGGGCACTGTAGAGCTACTTAGGCGAGCATCCACGGCCGGCTCATGCGCAGGGCAGCCGCTGTACCGTTCGTCCGTCAGCGTGGCGAAGTGCAGCATTACACCATCTACAGGACTGCGAGCCTATGCGTGTTTCAGGTGCAGAGCCCGCTGGGCGATAAGGTTATCGCCAACTCGGCGGAGCTAGCGGTTGGTCATTACGCTGCGAATGGTCTTTCATAATAATGACCATGCAGGAAATTCCCGTTGTTGCCTGAGGGTATTTATATAAGAAACAAACGCTCTAGATAAGCCTGACCGTCGAACCATCATTTAAGGAAGCGACCACAAATGTCCACTTTTCTGAAAGCCGACCCGCAATTTGTGCCTCGCATCGTCAACGAAATGGAGCAACAGGGTTATGCCGTTATCGAGGGTTTCTTGTCCGAAGAGCAGTTGGAGGCCGCCTGCAAGCATGTGAATTACGAGGTGGAGCGGCATGACCACGAGTATTTTGCCCTGCAAGGCCAAGACGCGGTAAGGGGCAGTATCTTCGAACAGATGAGCGTATCGCCCCGGGTGATGAACCTGTTCCGGCAAATCTACAAAACCGGGATCGGCCAGCCACCGCGTTCTCCGGATATCTTTCCTGCCTTGCGTTGCCTGCAAGGCCAGACCGGCAAGCGCGAATCGTATTATTTTCACTACGACGCCGCCGCGTTGACCGCGCTTATTCCGCTCGTCACCCCTACCGAGGGCCGTTATTGCGGGGATTTCATCTTTTTCCCGAATCTGCGCAATATTCGTTCGAATCTGTACTTCAACATTCTGGAAAAGGCGGTCATGCAAAATACGCTGACCCAGAAGCTGGTAACGTTCGCCGTCGAGCGCGGCTGGCTCAAACCGGTCAAGATCAAGATCGTCCCGGGCAATGCCTATTTTTTCTGGGGTTATCGATCGCTTCACGCCAATGAACCCTGTGATCCAAAAGCGCTGCGCTCTACCGTGTTGCTGCATTACGGGGAACCGCACAGCCGCGACAACCTCGCTTCGCGGCTGTTTCTAGGCTGGAACTTCCGCCGTGCACGCGTCGTCAATGAGCGGACTCGGCGCAAGGACGCGGGTTAACCGTAGCTGTCGGTTCATGCCGTTGCGTCAGCTCCGCAGGTTGACGGACAGGGCCTGGGCCGGCTTGCGTGAGTGCCTGATGCCGGTCCTGGTGGCAATCGCGGCCGGTGATCTTTACCGGTTGTCAGCGTGAGCGACGCCAGGCATCCACCTGCTTCTTGGGGCGGTGCCAGTCGGATCAGGCCCCGGCGGCGATGACCTTGAGCCTCAGCCCCGCTGTTTTTCCGCCAGCACGGCGTCGATCAGCACCTTCACTTCGGCGACCGAGATGGCCGGGCGTCTGTTTCGCTCGGTCTGTTGCAGGGCTGCGATCTGTTGTGCGTCGGTCTTCAGACCATAGTCGCTCTGGGCTTTGGCCAGTGCGGCATGATTCCAGCCGTCGTGTTGCAGCAGGAGCAGTAGGCTGTCGAGTACGTCGTTGAGATTGACCTGGTGTTCACGGCCATCCGGCCATGGCTGGCCGGCATCGGCTTCGGGATGCATTTCGGCGACCAGCGTGTTGCCGACCTGCATGCGTACCAGGCCGGCATTTTCGGCTGTCTTCCGGTCGCGGGATGAGCGGTGCCAGGCCGCCTGTGCCAGGGGCTGGGACGTGGTGCTGCACTGCAGTTCGTCATTGAGGTAGATCCGGTACTCGGCCATGGTCGTGCTCCTGTCCGTGTTGTTGTTAGTTGGCGCAGGCGCCGATTTTTCTGCGCTGTCGCTGCCACGCTTCGGACTGGCTGCCTCAGTCGCAAGGTCGGCAGTGGCTGTCGCTGGTACCGCAACTACTCGGTCGAGCGAATTCGGCTTGCTCTGCAAGTGTAGTGCGAAAGCGGAAACCTGAACTGCGTCGGCCGGTGTTTCTCTAACAGGCAATCCTGTCGTGAGGGGTACCGAGCGTGTCCAGAGTCATCATTCCCCATACCCCTGAAGCTGCCGCGGACTCCGCTTCCGAGGCACTGATGTTCGGCACCCCGAAAGAGCGGCTGGATTTCTATCGCCGGGAAATCCAGTACGAAACCAGTCTGTTGTCCAACCGCACCAATGCCTATCTGTCGGCACAGTCGTTTCTGGTGATCGCCTACGCCTCGTCCATGGCCAACCTCAATCCCAACTGGGGGGAACTGTTCACCCTGGTGGTACCGGTGCTGCTGGCCTTGCTTGGCGGGATCAGCTCGCTGCATGCCTGGCCGGGAATCAAGGCGTCGGCGGCGATCATCGGGCACTGGCATTTCAAGCAGGAGCAACTGCTGCGCAGCGACCCCAAGTTCGGCCAGGCCTACGACGACTCGCCGCTGTTCTGCGAGCGGGAGTCGAACGAGGAGAGCTATTACAAGTCGCTGTTGTTCTCGCTGCGCACGCCGTGGTTGTTCACGGTGTTCTGGTGCATTCTGGGCGCGTTTTCCATCTGGTTGCAGTTCGCTACGGCCAAGCTCTAGGAGTGGCTGGCAATGGAGCACGGTGTGAAGGAAAGCGTCAGGCGCCAAGCCGCAGGCACAGGGGAATCGCGCTTTACCGATCCACGAGTTATCGCCGTCAGGCCAGTGCTCGCCTGATACGCAAGCCGGCCACTACGCCGAGCAGGCAGAACAGGGCGAACAGCCAGCCGGAGGCGGCGCCGGCCATGATGCCCGAGAGCAGGGTGCCGACCGTGCAGCCCAGGGCGAGCAGGGCGCCCCAGCCCAGTAGCACACCGCCGAGCAGGTTGCGTAGCGCTTCGCCCAGGCTCGGCCAGTGCGGTTTGCAGTCGCCAGCGAGCAGGGCGCTGGCCCAGGCGGCCAGCACCAGGCCGATCACGAACAGGCCGTTGTTCGACAGCAGGCTTTGCTTCACCACGGTGGCGCAACCGGAAAAGCCGTCGAGGCCTTCCAGGCGCTCCGGTAGCCAGCCCAGGCCATTGGCAGCTGTGCGCGAAAGGCTGCCCAGCTCGGCGGTGACGCCCAGCGGACCGACGCGCAGGTAGGCGGCGAGGGCCAGCGTGCCGATCAGCACCCCGCCCACCCAGGTTGGCCAGCGCTGTCCGAACAGCAAGCCGCGCAGGCCGGCTGCAGGTGGCTGTCCGTCCTGGGGGGCGCGATGACGCAGCAGAAGATGGGCCAGCAGCCCGAGCACCGCCAGTTGCACCAGCAATGAGCCGCCGTAGCCCAGATGGCCGGGCAGCCAGACCACCGGAGCCTGCTGGATGCTGGCCAGGTACAGGGTGTTCCAGCACAGGAAGCCCAGCACGAAGCCCAGCAGCGCGCCGATCAGGGCGAACAATGAGGCGAAGGCGCCTTCGCCGAGGCGATAGAGGTGGGCGCTGATGCAGGAGCCGGAAACGGCCATGCCGAGACCGAAGATCGCGGCGCCCAGGGCAAGCACCCAGCTCAGCGGGCCGATATGGGCGTCGGGCGGCAGGCGTCCGCTGCTAGGGTCTGGCAGGAAGGCGCCGAAGGCGGCGTGATAGCCCAGCGTGCCGACGGCCAGGGCGGCGAGGATGCCGAGCAGGCCACGAGGGTCGCGCTGTTCGATGAAGTCACGGCTCACGCAGAGAAAGCAGAAGCGCGAGCGTTGCAGCAGGACGCCGAACAGGGTGCCGGCCAACAGGGAGAAACTCAGGGCTCGTCCTTCATTGCTGGGGGTGGCCAGCAGCCAGGCTGCTATGGCAAGGGCGAAAAAGATCAGGGTGGCGCTGCCGGTGCGCAAGGTGAGCATGGGACGCTGCTCCATTGACGGTTGTCCGTTGGGTGGAATCGGGGACGTTAAGATTGAAGAGGTTAACGCTGCTTCGGGGACAAACCCTGGGTATCGCTTCGCTCAACCCAGGCGACGGGACGTGGTTTGTAGAGCGGCGTGGAGCGAAGCGATACCCGGGGCAGTGGCCTCACAAAAAAGGGGCGGACGCCATGTCTGGCGCGCCCGCCCCATAAAAGGAATCGCTGATCGCTAGCGGTTACTTGCCGCCCCAGACCGTCCCGGCGACGTTGACTACCGGTACGCCGACGGCATTGCCGTATTCGGTCCAGGAGCCGTCGTAGTTGCGTACCTCGTAACCGAGGATTTTCTTCAGGGCGAACCAGGTGTGGCTGGAGCGCTCGCCGATGCGGCAGTAGGTGATGATCGGCTTGCTGCCGTCGATGCCGACCGCGGCGTAGATCTGCTTCAGCTCATTGGCCGATTTGAAGGTGCCGTCGGCGGCCACCGCCTCACCCCAGGGCACGTTCACCGCGCCAGGCACGTGGCCGGCGCGCACGGCCAGTTCTTGCACGCCCTGGGGGGCGAAGACCTTGCCGTTGAACTCGTCCGGCGAGCGGATATCCACCAGTTTCGCATCGCTGCGTTGTTCGGCCACGGCCAGTACGTCCGGCAGGTAGGCACGCAGCGCCTGGTTGGCCGCCTTCAGCGTCACGTCGCCAGCGGGCGGGGTGCTGGCGCGATTGCTCAGGGTGCGTTTCTCGGCTTCCCACTTGACCCGGCCGCCATCGAGCAGTTTGACGTTCTGCACGCCGTACACGTCGAACACCCAGGCGCCCCAGGCGGCGAACCAGTTGTTGTTGTCGCCGTAGAGAATGGTGGTGGTGTCGCTGGATACGCCGGCCTTGCGCAGCAGGCTCTGCAGGTTTTCCTGGCTGGCGATGTCGCGTTTCACCGGGTCGACCAGGTCGCTGTGCCAGGCCAGGTTGACGGCGCCGGGAATATGGCCGCGTTCATATACGCCCGGCACCACACTGACCTCGATGATGCGTACCTTGGGGTTGTCGAGATTCTTTTCCAGCCAGTCGGTGCTGACCAGGAATTCGCTGGCGGCCCAGCTCGGTGCGGCGGATAGCAGCGCCGAGACGGCAACGACGCCAGCGCCCAGCAATGATCGGATGCGCATGGTGACTCTCCTTGTACTTAGGCAGTAAGGGCTTGCTTCGAATGGTCGCTCTGCATGGGTTCGTCGATGCTGTGCTCCCTCCCTGTTGCTTCCTTGTGGTATTCGCTTGCCGGGCCTCAGCCATACAGCGATGGCGTCGGGCCCTGGCCGCTGAGCAGCCAGTGGCCGAGGTCGCGCACCTTGTAGTCCAGCGGGTCGTGCAGGGTATGCACGCGCACGTTGCGCCAGAAGCGGTCGAAGCCGTAGCTGGAACTGGTGGCGCGGGCGCCCATGGTGTCGAAGATCTGCGCGGTGATATCCAGCGCTGCCCGGGCGCTGACCACTTTCGCCTCGCTGATGGCCAGGGCCACGTCGGCGCGTTCGGCGGCGGTCAGGGCCGGTTTCTCCCAGGCCGCCTGCAGGCGCTGCGCGGCCGCTTCGGCCAGGGGCAGGGCGCTGCGGTAGCGCAGCCAGAGTTCGCCATAGCGTTGCTGGATGAACGGATCTGCGCTGGCCGTATCCACGCCGGAGCCCGGCCAGGCACGGCTCTGCTCGCGGGTGTAGCGCAGGGCGGCATCGAGGGCGCCCTGGGCGTTGCCCAGGTAGAGC
This sequence comes from Phytopseudomonas dryadis, assembly GCF_004327355.1. Taxonomy (GTDB): domain Bacteria; phylum Pseudomonadota; class Gammaproteobacteria; order Pseudomonadales; family Pseudomonadaceae; genus Aquipseudomonas; species Aquipseudomonas dryadis. Next base: position 152,916 of record NZ_QJUM01000002.1, on the reverse strand, counting down.
TGGGTGAGGATCAGCTGCGACAGGCAGGCGCGCAGCGTCGTACGCGGGCTGATGCCGCTGGGCCCGAGGATCTCGCTGCTGTCGACGAACACCGAGTCGAACTGCACCGTGCCGCTGTCGGTCTGGCGTTGGCCGAAACCGTCCCAGTCGTCGTTGATCGCCAGGCCTTCGCGCTGGCTCGGCAGTACCAGCATGACCCGATCCTGCGGTGCATTGCCACGTGGAACGCTGACCACCAGCGCATCGGCGCCCAGGGCGCCGGAGCAGAACGACTTGTGGCCATTGAGCTCGTAGTGTTCCTCGCGTCGCGAGAGCGTCAGGCCATTGTCGCGGCCGTTGGTCGCGTTACCCCAGAACCAGCGCTCGTGCACGGTACGGCCGAGCCAGTGGCGTTGCTGGTCGGCGCTGCCGAACAGCAGGATGGTCGCCACCTGCAGGTGCTGGAAGGCGAAGAGGTGGGCCAGGGAACTGTCGACGGCCGCCAGGTGGCGGACGATACGGTAGATCTCCGGCCAGGGTACGTCCTGGCCGCCGAACTGTTGCGGGATGGCCAGGGTCAGCAGGCCGCTGTCGCGTAGCAGTTGGCGCTCGTGTTGGGCGCTGCCGCCGCGCCGGTCGCGTTCTACGGCGGTGGCCGCCAGCCGACGGGCCAGGCGTTCGATCTTGACGCTGCGGCTGCCGAAGTCGGCGGGGAACAGGCGCGGTTCGAACAGCGGCTGGCTGGTATCGAAAGCCGGTCTGAGCTCGGCGCTCATCAGGGTTTCTCCGCCGGCCAGATGGCCACATCCAGTGCGTCCACCGGCTTGGGCAGCAGGCCTTCGGCGAAGAAGGCGTCGGCGATTTTCTGCTGCTCCTGCAGGCTGTCCGGTTGTACGGCGCGTACCTGATAGCTGCGACGTGCATTGGCCTTTTCGACGATGCTCGGGTCCAGGTTGCCCCACAGTGGGCCGAGCAGTTCGGCGGCCTGGCGTGGGTTGGCGCGCAGCCAGTCACCGGTTTTGACCAGTTCGGCGAATACCACCTCGAGCGCCTGTGGGTGAGCCTCGGCAAAGCGCGTGCTGGTCAGGTAATAGCGTTGGTAGTCGGCCAGGCCCTCGCCGTCGGCCAGGGTGCGGGTGGGCAGTTGCTGCTGGGCGCCACTGAGGAAGGGCTCCCAGGTCACCCAGGCGTCGACCCGCTTGTTCTCGAAGGCGGCGCGGCCGTCGGCGGGCGTCAGGTAGGCGGGCTGCACGTCATTGAATTTCAGCCCTGCCTTGGCCAGTGCGGCGATCAGCAGGTAGTGGCTGCCGGCGGCCTTGGTCACCGCGACCTTCTTGCCTTTGAGGTCGGCCAGGCTGTGGATCGGCGAATCCCCGCGCACGATGATGGCCTGGGCGGCGGGCGAAGGCGCTTCCTGGGCGAAATAGATGAGCTGGGCACCGGCGGCCTGGGCGAACACCGGCACCGTATCGGCGACATCGGCGGAGAGGTCGATGTTGCCCACGTTCAACGATTCCAGCAGGGGCTGGCCGTTGGGGAATTCATGCCAACTGATGTCGATGCCCTGGGCACTCAACGCCTTTTCCAGCGTGCCCTGGCTCTTCAGGATGCTGATCAGGGTCGAGGATTTCTGGTAGCCGATGCGCAGGGTTTCGGCGTTGGCCTGGGGCAACAGGGTGAGGAGCCCGAGCAGCAGGCCGGTGGAAAACAGAGCGCGGGGGAGCGCGTGGCGGAACTGGGGCATGACAGACCTCATGGATGACGTGCCAGCCATCTACGAGTGGCGGGTCACGGGACGCTTCTGGGTTTGGCAGGGGTCCGGTGATCCGGTATGTACAAACTAGACGATCTAAAAAAATCTAAACAAATAATTTAAATGAATTAGCTTAGATGGTTTCGCAGCATGGAATGCGGCGTGTCCACGGCATGTCCTTTATAGGCAGTGGCAAGCCGAGGGGGATCAGGGCACCTCGATGCCGGCCTGCTGCAGCATGTCGACCAGGCGAATCAGCGGCAGACCGATGAGGCTGGTGACGTCGCTACCCTCGGTGCCGCGGAACAGGCTGATGCCCAGGCCTTCTGCCTTGAAGCTGCCGGCGCAGTCGAAGGGCTGCTCGGCCCGCAGGTAGCGATCGATCTGCGTGGCGCTGAGCTGGCGAAAGTGCACGGTATAGGCGATACAATCGACCTGGCATGTGTCGCGTTCGCTGTCGAGCAGCGCCAGGCCGGTGAGAAAGGTCACGCTGTTGCCGCTGGCCGCGCACAGCTGGGCATGGGCCCGTTCATGGCTGTGCGGTTTGCCGAGTATCTGATCGCCGAGCACGGCGGCCTGGTCGGAACCGATGATCAGGTGTCGCGGATAGCGCCCGGCCAGAACCCGGGCCTTTTCCTGAGCCAGCCGGCGAACCATGTCCGAGGCGGTTTCGCCCTCCCGGCGGCTTTCATCGATGGCGGGTGCCGCCCATTCGAAGGGGCGGCGCAGGCGGGCCAGCAGCTCGCGGCGATAGGGGGAACTGGAAGCGAGTACCAGCGGCAGCATCGGCGTTGTCCTGACAGGCGATCGGACGCAGGATTCTAGCCGTCGACCAGGGCGCTGGACAGGCTGAATTTCCTTTGACAGCGGCCAGTTGCATCCCTAGAATGCGGCGCCTATGTCAAATGGCCCGATTCCACCTCACGTTGATCCGCGCAAACTTGCTGATCGTGGCGCCACCCTCCAGGGTGATGTGCCGCTGGCTGATTTGTCGAGGCTCTGCGATCCTCTCGCTGATAACAGCGGTAGCGTGCGTGCGAAGTTCTCTTTCGAGCGTGACGAGCGGCATGCTGTGGTGATCCACAGTTCGCTGGAGGTCGAAGTCAAGATGGTTTGCCAGCGTTGTCTGGATCTGGTTGCTCTGCCGATTCACAGCGAGTGTGATTACGCTGTGGTGAAGGAGGGCGCCAATACCCAGTCAGTGCCGAAAGGCTATGACGTACTGGAGTTGGGTGAGGATCCGTTGGATCTGCTGGCGCTGGTCGAGGATGAGCTGTTGCTCGCCTTGCCCATCGTGCCGGTACATGACCCAGAAGATTGCCAGCAGCCGGCGGGCCTTGAAGAGCCCGAGTCGAGCGAGGACGAGGTAACGCGGTCCAACCCGTTCAGTGTATTGGCACAGTTAAAGCGTGACCCAAACGTTTAGGAGTTAATCAATTATGGCTGTTCAGCAGAACAAAAAATCCCGTTCCGCCCGCGACATGCGTCGTTCGCACGATGCCCTCGAGGGTAACGCTCTGTCCGTGGAGAAGAGCACCGGTGAAGTTCACCTGCGCCACCACGTATCGCCGGAAGGCGTTTACCGTGGTCGCAAGGTGATCGACAAGGGCGCTGACGAGTAATCCTTGTCCGCTCCGATCATCGCGATTGATGCAATGGGTGGGGACTTCGGTCCCCACTGCATTGTTCCGGCCAGCGTCGCCTGCCTGGCTGATTTCCCCTCGCTGCACCTGGTTCTCGTCGGCCAAGCCTCCCTTATCGAAACCCTGATCGCTGGAATTCCCGACGTCGATCGCTCGCGCCTGCAGATCGAGCACGCTGCCGAGTCCATCGACATGGGCGAGCGTCCAGGCCAGGCCCTGCGCGGCAAGCCGGACTCCTCCATGCGCGTGGCCCTCGAAGTGGTGCGCGACGGGCGCGCCCATGCCTGCGTCAGTGCTGGCAATACCGGTGCCCTGATGGCGCTGTCGCGGCATGTGCTGAAGACCCTGCCGGGTATCGACCGGCCGGCGATGATCGCGGCCATCCCGAGTCGCAATGGCGTCTGCCATCTGCTGGATCTGGGAGCCAACGTCGACTGTACCGCCGAACACCTGTGCCAGTTCGCGATCATGGGGGCGGTGGCTGCCGAAGTGCAGGGCACGGTATCGCCGCGGGTCGGTCTGCTCAACGTTGGTAGCGAAGAAACCAAGGGCAATCAGCAGGTCAAGCAGGCGGCTGCGCTGCTCGAGGGTATAGAGGGGCTCAACTATGTCGGCTTCGTCGAGGGTGACGGGCTGTATCGCGGCGATGCCGATGTGCTGGTGTGCGATGGTTTCGTCGGCAACGTGTTGCTGAAGTCCAGCGAAGGGCTGGTGACCATGATCGTGTCGCGGCTCGAGGCGCTGTTTCGCAGCACGCTGCTGGGGCGCGTCGCGGGCCTGCTGGCGTTGCCGCTGCTGCGTCATCTGCGTAGCGAGCTGGCGCCTGCGCGCCACAATGGCGCGAGTTTTCTCGGTCTGCAGGGTATCGTGGTGAAGAGTCACGGCAGTGCCGGGCCGGATGGTATAAAGAGCGCCATTCGCAGGGCAATGACCGATGTGCAGGAGAATTTGCCGCAGCGACTGAGTGGTCGGATTGAGCACTTGATCCGTAATATGTGACCACTTGGGATGGGCCGCCATCCAAAATTTCAGTTTTCGAGCGCTTGCCGAGGCAGGTGTCAATTTTTCCGACGACAAGACCACTAAGGGAACCGTTACATGTCTGCATCCCTCGCATTCGTCTTTCCCGGTCAGGGTTCGCAAGCCCTGACCATGCTGGCCGGGCATGGCGCGCAACATGCGCTGATTCTCGACACCTTTGCCGAGGCTTCCGCTGCGCTGGGTTACGACCTGTGGGCGCTGACCCAGCAAGGCCCGGAAGAGCAACTGAACCAGACCGACAAGACCCAGCCGGCCATTCTGGCCGCCTCCGTTGCCCTGTGGCGCCTGTGGCTGGCCGAGAGTGGTGCGCGCCCGGCCTATGTCGCCGGGCACAGCCTGGGCGAATATTCCGCGCTGGTTGCCGCCGGTAGCCTGGGCTTCGCCGAGGCGGTGAAGCTGGTCGAGCTGCGCGGGCAACTGATGCAGCAGGCCGTTCCGGCCGGGCAGGGTGGCATGGCCGCCATTCTCGGCCTGGAGGATGCCGACGTGCTGGCCGCCTGTGCCGAAGCGGCGCAGGGTGAGGTGGTCAGCGCGGTCAATTTCAATGCCCCGGGCCAGGTGGTGATCGCTGGCGGCGCAGCCGCTGTCGCCCGTGCCGTCGAGGCGTGCAAGGCGCGTGGCGCCAAGCGTGCCTTGCCGTTGCCGGTCAGTGTGCCGTCCCATTGCGAGCTGATGCGTCCGGCTGCCGAGCGTTTCGCCGCGGCCGTCGCCGATATCGCCTGGCAGGCGCCGCAGATTGCCCTGGTGCAGAATGTCAGCGCCGCGGTCGTGGCCGATCTCGAGACCCTCAAGCGCGACCTGCTGGCGCAGCTCTACAGCCCGGTGCGCTGGGTCGAGTCGATGGTCTGTCTTGCCGGGCAGGGCGTGACCGATCTGGTCGAATGCGGCCCGGGCAAGGTGCTTTCGGGTCTGAACAAGCGTTGTGTCAAGGGCGTCAACACGCACAACCTGGACACCCCTGAAGCCTTTGCCGCCGCGCGCGCGGCACTGGCTTGAACGAGGAGAAGAGTATGAGTCTGCAAGGTAAGGTTGCCCTGGTCACTGGCGCAAGCCGCGGCATTGGCCAGGCGATTGCCCTGGAGCTGGGGCGTCAGGGGGCCGTGGTCATCGGTACCGCAACGTCCGAGGCGGGTGCCGAGCGCATCGCCGCCACCCTCAAGGAAAACGGCATCGAAGGCACTGGCCTGATGCTCGACGTGAGCAACGACGAATCCGTCGCGGCCACCCTGGAAAAGATCCAGAAGGATTTCGGTCAGGTGCTGGTGCTGGTCAACAATGCCGGCATCACCCGTGACAACCTGATGCTGCGCATGAAGGACGACGAGTGGTATGACGTCATCGATACCAACCTCAACAGCCTCTATCGTTTGTCGAAGGCTGTGCTGCGCGGCATGACCAAGGCGCGTTTCGGGCGTATCATCAGCATCGGTTCGGTGGTGGGTGCCATGGGCAACGCCGGCCAGGTGAATTACGCAGCGGCCAAGGCCGGCCTGGAAGGTTTCGGTCGTGCGCTGGCCCGTGAGGTCGGTTCGCGCTCGATTACCGTGAATGCGGTGGCACCGGGTTTCATCGATACCGACATGACCCGTGAGTTGCCGCAGGCGCAGCGTGAGGCGTTGCTGACACAGATTCCGCTGGGCCGTCTGGGGCAGGCTGAAGAGATCGCCAAGGTGGTCGCTTTTCTCGCTTCCGATGGTGCAGCTTATGTCACAGGGGCTACTATCCCTGTGAATGGCGGGATGTACATGAGTTGAATGTGACCTGGGCCTTCAGAAATCTGTCATAGATGCTGTCTAAAATTGGTTATAAAGTTGCAACAGGTTTATAGACGGATCGTTGACGTGTTCCTGAGGGCACTGGCATTCAGCTTGAAATGCTGAAAACCCTTTCTATACACTTGCCCGCACAACCAGCTGGCTGGATTTGTCCAATAGGAGTGAAAACACCGTATGAGCACCATCGAAGAGCGCGTCAAGAAAATCGTTGCCGAGCAACTGGGCGTGAAGGAAGAAGAAGTAACCAACAGCGCTTCCTTCGTTGAAGACCTGGGTGCCGACTCTCTTGACACCGTTGAGCTGGTGATGGCTCTCGAGGAAGAATTCGAGACCGAGATCCCGGACGAGCAAGCCGAGAAGATCACCACTGTCCAGGAAGCCATCGATTACGTGACTGCGCACGCGCAATAAGCTGATCGTCGTTTCCCGACTCGGAAAAGCCGCACGTCTGTAAAGGCGTGCGGCTTTTCTTTGACGGCCCGCTGCACAGGACGCGCCGACGGCGCCTGTCAGCGTATTCAGGGGCATGATTGCGCCTGAAGCCACCGCCGGATGTCTATCCTGCCTGGGCAAAGGCCTGCCAGGCGCATCCCGGCGTCGAAAAACCCAATAAGAGGAGATTGCTGTGTCGCGTAGACGCGTCGTGGTTACCGGTATGGGCATGTTGTCGCCGCTGGGTAACGATGTGCCGAGCAGCTGGCAGGGCATTCTGGCCGGCCGCAGTGGCATCGGCCTGATCGAACACATGGATCTTTCCGCCTACACCACCCGTTTTGGTGGTTCGGTGAAGAATTTCGATGTCGAGCAGTACCTGTCCGCCAAAGAGGCGCGCAAGCTCGACCTGTTCATCCAGTACGGGCTGGCCGCCAGTTTCCAGGCCGTGCGCGATAGCGGTCTGGAGGTCACCGACGCCAACCGTGAGCGTATCGGCGTGGCCATCGGTTCCGGCATCGGCGGGCTGACCAATATCGAGAACAATTGCCGATCCTTGCACGAGCAGGGGCCGCGGCGTATTTCACCGTTCTTCGTGCCCGGCTCGATCATCAACATGATTTCCGGCTTCCTTTCCATCCATCTGGGCTTGCAGGGGCCGAACTACGCCATTTCCACGGCCTGTACCACCGGTACGCACTGCATCGGCATGGCGGCCCGCAACATCGCCTATGGCGAGGCCGACGTGATGGTGGCCGGCGGTGCGGAAATGGCCGCCTGTGGCCTGGGCATCGGTGGTTTTGCCGCCGCGCGTGCGCTGTCCACGCGCAACGATGATCCCGCTACGGCGAGTCGCCCCTGGGACAAGAGCCGTGACGGCTTCGTGCTGGCCGACGGCGCCGGTACCCTGGTGCTCGAGGAACTGGAGCATGCCCAGGCGCGTGGCGCGCACATCTACGCCGAGCTGGTCGGTTTCGGCATGAGTGGCGATGCCTTCCACATGACTTCGCCACCAGATGATGGCGCAGGCGCCGCCCGCTGCATGGCCAATGCCCTGCGCGATGCCGGAGTGAGCGCCGCCGAGATCCAGTACATCAATGCCCACGGCACGTCGACGCCGGCAGGCGACAAGGCCGAAGTGGCGGCGATCAAGTCGGTGTTCGGCGAACATGCCCAGACGCTGGCGGTCAGCTCGACCAAGTCGATGACCGGCCACCTGCTGGGCGCCGCCGGAGCGGTGGAGGCGATCTTCACCGTGCTGGCTCTGCGTGATCAGGTCGCACCGCCGACCATCAACCTGAACGAGCCGGGCGAAGGTTGTGACCTGGACTTCGTCGCGCATCAGGCGCGCAAGATGCCGATCGACGTGGCGCTGTCCAACTCCTTCGGTTTTGGTGGTACCAACGGCTCGCTGGTTTTCCGTCGGTTCGTCGACTGATGCACAGCTGGGTCGACGGGCGTGAGGCCGAGTCGCTTTCTCTCAAGGATCGCGGCCTGGCCTACGGTGATGGCCTGTTCGAGACCCTGGCGGTGCGTGCCGGCCGCCCGCTGTTGCTGGAGCGTCATCTCGCGCGTTTGTTCGATGGTTGCGCGCGCCTGCATATTCCCCTCGACCCGCTACGGATGCGCGCCGAGCTGCTGGCGTTCTGCGGCGAGGTTGGCGAGGGCGTGGCCAAGCTGATCGTCACCCGTGGCGATGGCCTGCGTGGTTATGCCCCGGCGGCCGCGGCGCCGCGGCGCATCCTCCAGGCCAGTGCCATGCCCGCTTATCCTGCCGATAATGCGCTGTCGGGCGTGTGCCTGTTTCCCTGCAGCGTGCGCCTGGCCGAGCAGCCCCTGCTAGCCGGGCTCAAGCACCTCAATCGCCTCGAGCAGGTCATGGCCCGGGCCGAATGGCAGGACGCCGAACATGCCGAAGGATTGATGCGCGATGTTTCCGGCCGGGTGATCGAAGGGGTCTACAGCAACCTGTTCGTCGGCCATGACGGCGTGCTGTCGACGCCGGATCTGCGCCGCTGTGGCGTGGCCGGGGTGATGCGTGGCGAGTTGCTGGAACGGGCCGCAGCCCTTGGTCTGCGCTGCCGGGTACGCGACATCGAGCTGGACGAGCTGCTGGCGGCGGATGAGGTCATGCTCTGCAACAGCCTCTATGGGGTCTGGCCGGTGCGCGAGTTTCAGGGACGTCACTGGCCGGTGGGGCCGCTCACCCGTAAACTGCAGGCCATTGCCCGTCATCTACTGGACTGCTGATTCGTGATTCGCAAATTACTGTTGTTGCTCGAAGGTGGCGTGGTGCTGGCCGCTCTGTCGCTGGCCTTGATCGCCTGGCAGCAGCACTCCGCCCTCGAACAGCCGCTGAACCTCGGCGAGGAACGCCTGATCGAAGTACCCGCCGGGGCCACCCCGGGCGGCGTGCTCAATCGCCTGGAGGCCGATGGCGTGCTGCGTGATGCCTTGTGGCTGCGTCTGTACTGGCGTTTCAACCTGCAGGGCCAGCCGCTGCACAGCGGCGAATACCGCCTGACTCCCGATCTCAAGGTACGCGACATGCTCGATCTGTGGCGGCGTGGCGAGGTGGTGCAGTACAGCCTCACCCTGGTCGAGGGCTGGAGCTTCCGCCAGGTGCGCGCGGCGCTGGCCCGGCAGACCAAGCTGGAGCTGACCCTGAGCGACCTCAGCGACGCCGAACTGATGGCGCGCCTGGGGCAGCCGGGCGTCAACCCCGAAGGCCGCTTCTTCCCCGATACCTATCGCTACGTGCGCGGCATGACCGATCTGGAACTGCTCAAGCAGGCCTACGCCCGCCTGCAGCTGGTACTGGACGAGGAATGGCAGGGGCGCGCCGAAGCGCTGCCCTACAAGAATCCCTACGAGGCGCTGATCATGGCCTCGATGATCGAGAAGGAAACCGGCGTGCCGCAAGAGCGTGGCGAGATCGCCGGGGTGTTCGTCCGGCGCCTGGCCGCCGGCATGCGCCTGCAGACCGATCCGACCGTCATCTTCGGCCTCGGTGAGCGCTACCAGGGGCGGATCACCCGCCAGCACCTGCGCGAGCCGACGCCCTACAACACCTATACCATCGACGGCATGCCGCCGACGCCGATCGCCCTGGTCGGGCGTGAGGCCATCCATGCGGCCCTGCATCCCGTGCCTGGCAAGAGCCTGTACTTCGTCGCGCGCGGCGATGGCAGCCACGTGTTTTCCGAGACCCTCGAGGCGCACAACCGCGCCGTGCGCGAGTACCAGCTCAACCGCCGTGCGGACTATCGCTCGAGCCCGGCACCTGCCAGCCAACCTATCAGTAAGGACAATCAGTGAGCGGTCTGTTCATCACCCTGGAAGGCCCGGAAGGCGCCGGCAAGAGCACCAACCGCGAATACCTGGCGGCGCGCCTGCGCGAGCAGGGCATCGATGTGCTGATGACCCGCGAGCCCGGCGGTACGCCATTGGCCGAGCGGGTGCGCGACTTGCTGCTGGCGCCGAGCGATGAAGCCATGGCCAGCGATACCGAACTGCTGCTGGTGTTCGCCGCACGCGCCCAGCATCTGGCACGGGTCATAGTCCCGGCCCTGCAACGTGGCAGCGTGGTGCTGTGCGACCGCTTCACCGACGCCACCTACGCCTACCAGGGCGGCGGTCGCGGCCTCGATCACGAGCGTATCGCCGTGCTCGAGCAGTTCGTCCAGGGCGCGCTGCGCCCGGATCTGACCCTGGTCTTCGACCTGCCGGTCGAGGTGGGGCTGTCGCGTGCGGCGGCCCGCGGCCGGCTGGATCGTTTCGAGCAGGAAGGCCGGGCGTTCTTCGACGCCGTGCGCAGCACCTACCTGCAGCGCGCGGCCAGCGAGCCCCAGCGCTATCGCATCCTCGATGCCGCACAGCCGCTCGAGGCCGTGCAGCGCGACCTGGATGCCCTGCTGCCGGGCTTGCTGGAGCTGTGCCGTGGCTGACGTCTATCCCTGGCAGGCCGCGCTCTGGCAGCAACTGGCCGGACGCGCCCAGCATGCTCACGCCTATCTGCTGCACGGTCCTGCGGGCATCGGCAAACGGGCCATGGCCGAACGCCTGATGGCGTTGCTGCTGTGCCAGAAACCCGCCGATCTGCAGCCCTGCGGGCAATGCAAGTCCTGCCACCTGCTGGCCGCCGGCAGTCATCCGGACAATTTCATCCTCGAGCCGGAGGAGGCCGACAAGCCGATCAAGGTCGACCAGGTGCGTGTGCTGGTCAATTTCGTCGTGCAGACGGCCCAGCTCGGCGGGCGCAAGGTGGTGCTGGTCGAGCCGGCCGAGGCGATGAACCTGAATGCCGCCAATGCCTTGCTCAAGAGCCTGGAGGAGCCCTCCGGCGATACCGTGTTGCTGTTGATCAGCCACCAGCCGAGCCGCTTGCTGCCGACGGTGAAAAGCCGCTGCGTGCAGCAGGCCTGCCCGCTGCCGGACGCGACCGCGAGCCTGCTCTGGCTGGCCGAGGCGTTGCCGGACAGCAGCGAGGAGGAGCGCCACGAGTTGTTGTACCTGGCCGCCGGATCGCCGTTGGCCGCCGCGCGCATGCAGGCTCAGGGCGTGCGCGAGCAGCGGGCGCTGGTGGTGGAAGGGGTGAAGAAGTTGCTCAAGCAACAGATATCGCCCAGCCAACTGGCCGAGAGCTGGAACGCGGTGGCCTTGCCATTGCTGTTCGACTGGTTCTGCGACTGGTCGCAACGGATGCTGCGCTACCAATTGACCGAGGATGAAGAGGGGCTCGGCCAGGCCGATATGCGCAAGGTCGTGCAGTACCTGGCGCAGAAGACGCCCCAGGGCAAGGTGTTGCAGATCCAGGACTGGCTGCTGCAACAACGGCAGAAAGTGCTGGGCAAAGCCAACCTCAACCGTGCTCTGCTTCTCGAAGCCTTGCTGGTGCAGTGGGCAAGCCTGCCGGGACCGGGCTAGAATCGGTCTCTCGTCATGAAATCAGGAACCCCGCATGAGCTTGCCACCCAATCTGGGCCCGCGTAACGGTATTCTGTCCCTGACCATCAAGGACAAGTCCGTGCTCTATGCCGCCTATATGCCATTCATCAAGAATGGCGGCCTGTTCATTCCGACGAACAAGAGCTACAAGCTCGGTGATGAAGTGTTCATGCTGCTCAACCTGATGGATGAGCCGGAAAAGATCCCGGTGGCCGGCAAGGTGGTGTGGATCACCCCCAAGGGTGCCCAGGGCAATCGCGCGGCGGGTGTCGGCGTGCAGTTCAACGACGGTGACAATACCGCGCGCAACAAGATCGAAACCTACCTGGCCGGCGCCCTCAAGTCGGATCGCCCGACCCATACGATGTAACAGCTGCACGCGCTACCAGCCACCAGTGACAGGCAGGCATCGGCGTCGCTTGCGGCCTGGCGCCTGCAGCTCGAGGCTTCCCCAATGCTCATAGATTCCCATTGCCACCTCGACCGGCTCGATCTCGCCGCCCGTGGCGGTTCGCTCGACGCGGCGCTGGACGCCGCCCGTGCCCGAGGCGTCGGTCATTTCCTCTGCATCGGCGTCAGCGCCGAGAATGCCGCCACCGTCCGGGCGCTGGCCGGCCGTTACCGCGACGTCGATTGTTCGGTGGGCATCCATCCGCTGGATCTGCAACCGGGTAGCGCGCTGGCGCTGGACTGGTTGCTGGGTGAACTGGACCACCCGGGCGTGGTGGCCATCGGCGAAACCGGCCTGGATTATCACTACGAGCCGGAGGCCGCGGCACTGCAGCAGCAGGCCTTCCGCCTGCATCTGCAGGCGGCGCAGCTCACCGGCAAGCCGGTCATCGTGCACACCCGCGAAGCGCGCGCCGACACCCTGGCGCTGTTGCGCGAGGCGGCATTGCCCCAGGGCGGCGTACTGCATTGCTTCACCGAGGACTGGGAAATGGCCCGGGCGGCGCTGGACATCGGCTTCTACATCTCGCTGTCCGGCATCGTCACTTTCCGCAACGCCGACGCCCTGCGCGAGGTCGCCCGCCAGGTGCCTGCCGATCGACTGCTGGTGGAGACCGACTCGCCTTACCTGGCGCCCATCCCCCATCGCGGCAAGCCCAACCTGCCGGAGTACGTGCGCGATGTCGCCGAGTACCTGGCGACGCTGCGTGGCGTGAGTTACGAGCAACTGGCCGAGCAGACCGGCGACAACTTCAAGCGCCTCTTTCCGCTGGCCCGGGTTCGTTGAGGCCCGGGAACGTCTTCCGTTCGGAACCAGCCGGGTGCCTTTCGCGCGGTAGCGGCGTGTTCGCATCGAATCGTCGTTGGTGACGGTCCGCAGGCTGGCCGTCAGGCATGGCAGGCCATAAAAAATGGCCGGGAGCCATTTTTAACGTCGCTTGTGACGGCCCGAAGGTTGGCCGCCAGGGGGGGGGCGGGCCATAAAAAATGGCCGGGAGCCATTTTTAACGTCGCTTGCGACGGCCCGAAGGGTGGCCGCCAGGGATGGCAGGCCATAAAAAAAACCCGGCTTCTGGGGGCGGAATCCGGGTCAAGACCATTAGGAGTCAAGCGAAGTGCTCGATCCTCGGCACTCCGACCGGCGGGACACTTGGGGGGATATGCCACGCCAGTCTCCACAAGTATTGGCGATATGCGGGGAACGTCCAGGCATGGCGCGCCCTTGCTTAAACGGATTTGGAATACCGCTGCCGTTGCTGAGTGCTCATTCTGTGACCAGTTGCCGCAGCAGCTGCAGGGTCTCCTCGATCACCCGGGGTTCGGTATAGAAGTGCGGTGACAGGCGAATGCCGCCACCACGCGGGGCGCAGATCACCTGCTGCGCCCTGAGGCGTTGGTAGAGTGCCTGATTGTCCCAGCCGGCCAGCGCGAAGGTGACGATACCGCTGCGTCGTTCACGTGCCACCGGGCTGTACAGGGTTACCTGGTTCATGGCGCCCAGGCCGTCGAGCAGAAGCTGGACGCGATCCTGCAGATCGTTTTCCACCTGTGCCATGCCGACTTCCTCGAGCAGCGACAGGCTCGCCTCCAGCGCCATGGCGCCCAGCATGTTCGGGCTGCCGCACTCGAAACGCCTGGCGCTGCGGGCCGGTTGCCAGTCGTCGCGATCGTAGTCGCCGGCATGTTCGAGCATGTGCCAGCCATATTCGTGCAGCTTCAGTCGTTCGCGCAGGTCGCGGCGGCAATAGAACACACTCAGACCTTCAGGCCCCAGCAGCCATTTGTGGCCGTCGGCCATGGCGAAGGCGCAGCGACTGCTCTGAACGTCGAAGGGCAGGGCGCCCAGTTGCTGGATGGCGTCGATGCACAGCAGCACGCCGCGCTGTTCGCAGCCTGTGCCCAGGCGTTGGAGATCCAGGCGCAGGCCGCTGGCGTACTGCACCGCGCTGATCGCCATCAGCCGTGTGCGTGGGCCGCAGGCAGCCAGCAGCGCGGCTTCCGGATCGCCGTCGGCCAGGCTGACCTGTATGACCTCGACCCCCTGGGGCTGCAGCGCCTCCCAGACGATACGGTTGGAGGGGAATTCCTCGTCGCTGATGACGACCTGGTCGCCAGGCTGCCAGTCCAGGCCGAAGGCCACCAACGACAAGGCCTCGGAGGTGTTCTTGAGCAGGGCGATATCGGCTCGTGACGGAGCATTGAGCAGGCGTGCCAGGCGCTCGCGCAGGTTACGTTCGACGATCAGCCAGTCCGCATAGTCGCGAGCACCGATCTGCACGTTCTGCTGGGCGAAGCGCTGAACCGCCTGGGCGGTGCGGGTCGGCCAGGGAGAGACGGCTGCGTGATTGAGGTAGCGCAGGTTCGGCAGTTGGGGAAACTCGTTGGCAATGGCAGACATGAGCGGATGATCCGTGCAATTTGGTGTTAGTTAGGCATAATACTCGGCTTGAATTTCGACCTCGTAATTTCCTTATGCAGAAAGAACCCCGCAAGATCCGTGAGTTTCGTCGCCGCGAGCAGGAAATTCTCGACATCGCGCTGAAACTCTTCCTCGATCAGGGGGAAGACAGCGTCACCGTCGAGATGATCGCCGACGCCGTGGGTATCGGCAAAGGCACCATCTACAAGCATTTCAAGTCCAAGGCCGAGATCTATCTGCGGTTGATGCTCGATTACGAGCGCGATTTGAACGAGCTGCTGCATTCGTCCGACATCGACCGCGACAAGGAGGCCTTGTCGCGCGCCTACTTCGAGTTCCGCATGCGTGATCCGCAGCGCTATCGCCTGTTCGACCGCCTGGAAGAGAAAGTGGTCAAGGGCAATCAGGTGCCGGAACTGGTCGAGCAGTTGCACAAGATCCGCGCCTCCAATTTCGAGCGTCTGACCCACCTGATCAAGGGCCGCATCGCCGAAGGCAAGCTGGAGGACGTGCCGCCGTATTTCCATTACTGCGCGGCCTGGGCGCTGGTGCACGGCGCGGTGGCGCTGTACCACTCGCCGTTCTGGAGCAATGTGCTGGAGGATCAGGAGGGCTTCTTCCAGTTCCTCATGGATATCGGCGTGCGCATGGGCAACAAGCGCAAGCGCGACAGCGACACGTCCGCCCCCTGAGCCTGGCGGTCAGCCCGCCAGTTGCGTCACCTGGCTGGCCAGGGCGTCGATTTCGAATGGCTTGGTCAGTACCTGCATGCCGGCGTCCAGATCGCCGGCATCCATCACCGCGTTCTCGGCATAGCCGGTGATGAACAGCACCTTGAGCGCCGGCCTGAGCTGCCTGGCCGCATCGGCCACCTGGCGCCCGTTCATTCCTCCCGGCAGTCCCACATCGCTGATCAGCAGGTCGATGGGCACGCCCGACTGGATGATGCGCAGCCCGCTCGGGCCATCCGCGGCCTGCAGGGTGTTGTAGCCCAGCTCCTGGAGAACCTCGCTGACCAGTTGCCGCAGTGTCGCTTCGTCATCGATGACCAGAATGGTCTTGCCCGGTGCGGCCCTGGGATTTTCCTCGGGCCTGGCTGGCGCACAGGGGGTGTCTTCCTGGCGGTGATTGCGCGGCAGGCACAGTTGCACCAGGGTACCGCTGCCCAATGTCGACTCGATGCGTACCATGCCGCCGGACTGACGGGCGAAGCCATAGATCATCGACAGCCCCAGGCCGGTGCCCTTGCCCGTGGGCTTGGTGGTGAAGAAGGGGTCGAAGGCGCGTTCGATGACATGGGGAGGCATGCCGCTGCCATTGTCGCGTACGTGCAGCGACAGGTATTCGCCGGGGGCCAGGCCATACACCCTGGCCTGCTCGTGGTCGAGCGACAGATTGCGGGTGCCGATGCACAGCAGCCCGGAATCGGGCATGGCGTCGCGAGCGTTGATGCACAGGTTGAGGACGGCATTTTCCAGCTGATTGGGATCCACCAGCACGATCCAGGGATCGGCCGTCGCCGAGAACTCGATGCGGATATGCGGGCCCACGGTGCGCTGCAACAGTTCCTCGAGCTCGTGAATCAGCCGGTTGACGTTGGTCGGCTTGGGCGCGAGGGTCTGCCGCCGCGAGAAGGCCAGCAGGCGGTGGGTCAGGCTGGCGGCGCGATTGGCCGCGCCCAGGGCGGCACTGGTGTAGCGTTCGAGACCCTCGATGCGGCCTTTATTGAGCCGGCTGTCGAGCAGTTCCAGATTGCCGATGATGCCGGCCAGCAGGTTGTTGAAGTCATGGGCCAGGCCGCCGGTGAGCTGGCCCACGGCATCCATCTTCTGCGCCTGGCGCAATTGCTCCTCGGCCTGGGCCAGGGCGAGGGCCTGCTCTTTCTCCTCGCTGATATCGCGGCCATAGGCGTAGGTAATCCCGTGTTCGATGGTCAGGTACCAGGATATCCAGCGCCAGGAACCATCGGCATGGGCGCAGCGATTCTCGAAGTGGGCGCCACCGCTTTCCGGCAACTGGCAAAGATGGCGCCGGGTGGCGTCGAGGTCGTCGGCGTGCACCAGCTGGAGAAAGGCCCTGCCGACCAGTTCTGCCACGGGGTGCGCCAGGCTGCGCTGCCAGGATGGGCTGAGGGTGCGCAGCAGGCCTTCTTCGTCGATGGTGGCGAGCAGGTCGCGGGAGTTCTGCCAGATGCTGTCGCGCTCCTGGGTACGTTGCGTCACCCGGCGTTCGAGGCTGAGGTTGAGTTCTTCCTGATACTGCTGCCTCTCCAGCAAACGACGCTCGATGATGACTTTTTCCGTCGTTTCCACCACGGTGTCGAGCATGCCCAGCACGACCCCCTGTTCGTCGCGCACCGGGCTGTAGCAGAAGGTGAAATAGGCCTGCTCGGGATAGCCGCGGCGCATGACCTGCAGCGGGAAGTCTTCGATGAACGTGGCCTCGCCCTGGAAAGCGCGCTCGGCGATGGGGGCGATACTGTCCCAGCTTTCGCTCCATACGTCGCTGAAGGGGCGGCCGAGGGCATCCGGTTTGTCGCCGAGCAGAGTGCCGAAGGCGTCGTTGTGGATGGTGATCAACTGCGGCCCCCAGACCAGGCACTGGGGGAACCTGGAGGCCAGCACCATTTCCACGGCGACACGCAGCGTGGCCGGCCAGCTAGCGCGGGGGCCGAGAGGGGTGGTGTGCCAGGCATGCTCGAGCACTCGTTGCTGCATGGTCCTCTCTGCGGCGGCTATGGCTTGCGGGTTGGTCATGGGCATTATCGGTCGGTACCTGGTTCATCCAGCGTTACGACAACTCCGACAGCCTGAATGTTGCATGGCGAATGGGCGTGACGGGAACGCCGTCACGCTTTCCGGCTTGGCGCCTGCCTCGCGAGAGCTGGCGCGAAACCTGCTTGGAGCAGCTATTCGTCGGTTTTCCGTCACCGACGCCGGGAGAGTTCACCATGCGTAGTCTGTTCGTCATTGCGATGCTGCTGGGCCTGGGTGGCTGCATGAATATCAGCGATATGGCTGATGGCGCCACCTATCACCTGCGCGACGCCGGTGTGCTGGATCACAGCAGTGTACGTCGAGCCAGCCCCTGGCGGCTGCAGGCCGATTCGTTCATCTACATCGCTCAGGGGCATTTCGTCCCCTCCGGAAATGGTTACCCCAGGCCCAACGTGGTGGCCGAGGAAGCCTTCAAGGGGTTCGTCGAATATTTCCCCATGGTTCGCCGCGCTCGCGCCCCCGTAGGTCTCGAGGAGGCCATGGGCGAGGCGCGCACGGCTGGCGCCCATTATCTGCTGTATACCCGCTTCGCTTACGCCGACGATCGTATCGGCACCCTGGAGGAGTGGGAGGATCAGGAAGCGCTCGATCGCCTTGGCACCGATCGCAGCGTGATTCAATTGATGCTGATCGAGACCAATACCCGCTATCTTGTCGATACGGCGCGGATCCGCAGCCGCGGCGGATTCATGACGTTCTACGATGCCAAGCCGGATGAACTGATCAGGCCGCCACTGGAAGATTATGCACGCAGGCTGCTGGGTTTCAGCCGCTGAGGAGAGGCGATGAGCGACACGGGCAAGGCCGGCGATCTGCTGGCGCAGATTCCACCCGCCGGCAGCAAGGGCATGCCGCCGGTGCACGCGTGGAACCCGGATTTCTGCGGTGACATCGACATGCGCATCGCCCGCGACGGCACCTGGTTCTATCTGGGCACACCGATCGGGCGCAAGCCGATGGTTCGGCTGTTCTCGACCATCATCCGCCGCGATGGCGATGACTATTTTCTGGTCACGCCGGTGGAGAAGGTCGGCATCCAGGTCGATGATGCCCCCTTCGTCGCCGTGGCCCTGCAGGTGAGCGGCGAGGGCGAGCATCAGGTGCTGCGCTTCGTCACCAATGTCGAAGACGAGGTCGAGGCTGGCGCCGAGCACGGCATACGGGTCGAAATCGATCCGCTCACCCAGGAGCCGTCGCCCTATGTGCATGTGCGCAGCAACCTGGAGGCACTGATCCATCGCAATGTCTTCTACCAGTTGGTCGAACTGGCGCAATCGCGTGAAATAGAGGGGCGGTCGTGGCTGGGCGTATGGAGCGGCGGGGTGTTCTTCCCCATCGGCCCGTTGGAATAGACGCTTGCCACAGGCTCAAGAAAAAGGCTCCCGAGGTCCAATGCCGATCAGATAAGGTTTTTGCAGGAGCAGGGAGCGCCTACAGAAGAGCGGAAAACCAAGAGCGTCGACCTCGGCGCGATGCGATGGCGGCCATCGCACAAAGCGTGTCATGGCCGCCAATCGCCGCGGGGGCTCCTACAGAATCAGGGCAAGCCGCCGTTTTGCGGGCCAAACGCTTGACTGACTGGCATTACCCCGAGGGAGCCTTTGTTGTGTGGGTCACATGTTGGGGTAGTTGGGGCCGCCAGTGCCTTCCGGCGCCACCCAGGTGATGTTCTGGGCCGGGTCCTTGATGTCGCAGGTCTTGCAGTGCACGCAGTTCTGCGCATTGATCTGGAAGCGCTTCTCGCCGTCGTCCTGGGTCACCACCTCGTACACGCCGGCCGGGCAGTAGCGCTGCGCCGGCTCGTCGAACAGCGGCAGGTTCTGGCTGATCGGAATGCTCGGGTCGGCGAGCTTGAGGTGGCAGGGTTGTTCCTCTTCATGGTTGGTGTTGGAGAGGAATACCGAACTGAGCTTGTCGAAGCTGAGCTTGCCGTCCGGCTTCGGGTACTCGATCTTCTGGCTTTCTGCCGCCGGCTTCAGGCAGGCGTAGTCCGGCTTGTTGTCGTGCAGGGTGAAGGGGAGCTTGCCGCCGAAGAGGTTCTGATCGATCCAGTTGAGGCCACCCCCGACGACCGCGCCGAACTTGTGGATCGCCGCGCCGAAGTTGCGGCTGCGCAGCAGTTCGTCGTACAGCCAGCTGGCCTTGAACGCATCGACGTAGTTGTTCAGTTGGTCGCCGCCTTCGCGACCGGCGGCCAGGGCCTCGGCGATCGCCTCGGCGGCGAGCATGCCGGACTTCATGGCGGTGTGGCTGCCCTTGATCTTGGCGAAGTTCAGGGTGCCGAGGTCGCAACCGACGAGGGCGCCGCCGGGGAAGACCATCTTCGGCAGCGAGTTGAGGCCGCCCTTGCTGATGGCGCGGGCACCGTAGGCCACGCGCTTGCCGCCTTCCAGGTACTGCTTGATCACCGGGTGGTGCTTGTAGCGCTGGAACTCGTCGAACGGCGACAGGTACGGATTGGCGTAGGACAGGTCGACGATCAGGCCGACCACCACCTGGTTGTCCTCCAGGTGATAGAGGAAGGAGCCGCCGGTATTCTGGTTGCCCATGATCTCCAGGGGCCAGCCGGCGGTGTGCACCACCAGGCCCTGCTGGTGCTTGCTCGGGTCGATATCCCAGATTTCCTTGATGCCGATGCCGTAGTGCTGGGCGTCGGCTTCGCTGTCGAGGTTGTACGTCTTGATCAGTTGCTTGCCGATATGGCCGCGGCAGCCCTCGGCGAACAGGGTGTACTTGGCGCGCAGCTCCATGCCCGGGGTGTAGTAGCCTTCCTTCGGATTGCCTTCGCGGTCGACGCCGAGGTCGCCGGTGACGATGCCGCGCACCACGCCGCTGTCGTCGATCAGCGCTTCCTGAGCGGCGAAGCCCGGATAGATTTCCACCCCGAGGTTTTCCGCCTGCTGGGCCAGCCAGCGGCACAGGTTACCCAGGGAGATGATATAGTTGCCTTCGTTGTGCATGGTCTTGGGCACAAAGAAGTGCGGCACCTTGATGGCGTTTTCGCCATCCTTCAAGAAATAGATGTCATCGCCCTTGACCGGGGTGTTGAGCGGGGCGCCCAGTTCCTTCCAGTCGGGGAACAGTTCATTCAGGGCGCGCGGCTCGAAGACCGCGCCGGAGAGGATGTGCGCACCAACTTCGGAGCCCTTCTCGACCACGCAGACGCTGATTTCCTGGCCCGTCTCGGCGGCTTTCTGCTTCAGTCGGCATGCGGCGGACAAACCAGCAGGGCCGGCGCCGACGATGACGACGTCGAATTCCATAAATTCGCGTTCCACAGGTTATCTCCTCATCAAGGCTCTCTAGTTTTTTATGGCGGGCGGGCATCCTTCCCCGAAGCACGCCGGCGCATTATATCCCCAGCCTTGTTGACGGCCAATACAAACGTTTGTTTGAATTTTCTGTAGGCCTGCTAGAATCTGGCTACAACACGAATGGCTCGCAGGTAAGGCGTATTGACCGAGCTATGTCGTGCAGTCAAGATACGGGCGGTTTTGCGCTCGCCGTCTGTGTCGCCTGCGGCCTGCTGATCTGCATCACCCGTATGCTCGCTTCTGGCGACATTCCTATTCACCGGAGAGTAAAGAGGAATCCATGAAGGTTCTTGTAGCTGTCAAACGAGTGGTCGACTACAACGTCAAGGTTCGCGTCAAGGCGGACAACAGCGGCGTTGATCTTGCCAACGTCAAGATGTCGATGAACCCTTTCTGCGAAATCGCCGTGGAAGAAGCCGTGCGTCTGAAAGAGAAGGGTGTGGCCAGCGAAATCGTCGTCGTCTCGATCGGCCCGACCCAGGCGCAGGAACAACTGCGTACCGCTCTGGCGCTGGGGGCCGACCGCGCCATTCTGGTCGAATCCTCCGAAGAGCTGAACTCCCTGGCCGTGGCCAAGTTGCTCAAGGCGGTGGTCGACAAGGAGCAGCCGCAGCTTGTCATCCTCGGCAAGCAGGCCATCGACAGCGACAACAACCAGACCGGGCAGATGCTCGCCGCCCTGACCGGCTATGCCCAGGGCACCTTCGCCTCCAAGGTCGAAGTCAGCGGCGACAAGGTCAACGTTACCCGCGAGATCGATGGCGGCCTGCAGACCGTGGCCCTGAACCTGCCGGCGATCGTCACCACCGACCTGCGCCTGAACGAGCCGCGCTACGCGTCGCTGCCGAACATCATGAAGGCCAAGAAGAAGCCGCTGGAAACCCTGACGCCCGATGCGCTGGGCGTGGCCACCACGTCCACCGTCAAGACCCTCAAGGTCGAAGCGCCAGCCGCTCGCGGTGCGGGCATCAAGGTCAAGTCGGTCGCTGAACTGGTCGAGAAACTGAAAACCGAAGCGAAGGTGATCTAAATGACTATCCTGGTTATCGCTGAACACACCAATTCCGCGCTGGCACCCGCGACCCTCAACACCGTCGCTGCCGCCCAAGCCATCGGTGGTGACATCCACGTACTGGTCGCCGGCCAGGGCGTTGGCGCTGCCGCTGAAGCGGCTACCAAGATCGCTGGCGTGGCCAAGGTGCTGGTCGCCGACAATGCCGCATTCGCTCATCAGTTGCCGGAAAACGTCGCACCGCTGGTGGTTGCTCTTGTTGAACAGAGCGGGGGCAAGGCTTACAGCCACATCCTGGCTGCCGCCACCAGCAACGGCAAGAACATCCTGCCGCGCGTCGCCGCGCAACTGGACGTCGACCAGATTTCCGAGATCGTCGCGGTGGACAGCGCGGACACCTTCAAGCGTCCGATCTATGCCGGTAACGCCATCGCCACCGTGCAGTCTTCCGCCGCGGTGAAGGTCATCACCGTGCGTGCCACCGGCTTCGATGCCGTGGCGGCCGAAGGCGGTTCCGCTGCCGTCGAGAACGTCTCGGTTGGCGGCGATGCCGGCAAATCGGCGTTCGTCGGCGAAGAGCTGGCCACGTCCGACCGTCCGGAACTGACCGCTGCCAAGATCGTGGTTTCCGGTGGTCGCGGCATGCAGAACGGCGACAACTTCAAGCACCTGTACGCCCTGGCCGACAAGCTCGGCGCCGCGGTCGGCGCCTCGCGTGCCGCGGTCGACGCCGGCTTCGTGCCGAACGACATGCAGGTCGGCCAGACCGGCAAGATCGTCGCGCCGCAGCTGTACATCGCCGTGGGCATCAGCGGTGCGATCCAGCACCTGGCCGGCATGAAGGACTCCAAGGTGATCGTCGCGATCAACAAGGACGAAGAGGCGCCGATCTTCCAGGTCGCCGACTACGGCCTGGTGGCTGATCTGTTCGAAGCCGTCCCGGAGCTGGAAAAGCTGGTCTGATCCCGGCTTTGCCGCAGCACGAAACCCGCTCGCTCGAGCGGGTTTTTTATGGCCTGCCATCCCTGGCGGCCACTCTTGGGGCCGTCGCAAGCGACGTTGAAAATGGCTCCCAGCCATTTTTTATGGCCCGCCATCCTGCGGGCCAGCGCAAGCGCCGGCGAACATTCGGCGTCGAGGACGGTTGCTGCGCCCTGGGTCAGGTCTGCGTGTTTTCGGGATGGGCGCCGAGGTGGCAGAGCAGGCTGCGCATGGGCACGGACAGCGCCTGCCACTGGTCGAAGCACAAGCAGAGCTGACGGCGCGCCCAGCCATCGCTCAGGGCCAGTGTCCGGTAGCCGTGCCGGCGTCGGTAACGGCTGGCGATACCCTGGGGAACGATACCCAGGCCGACACCGTGCGCCACCATCTGGCACAAGCCTTCGAAGGTCTTCATGCGGATGCGCAGTGTCAGCCCATGGCCCGCCGCGCGGGCGTGATCGAAGATGTGCTCCTGCAGCGCGTTGCCCGCCGCCAGGCCGACGAAGGGCTCGTCGAGCACATCGGCCAGGCGCAGCGCGCCATGGTCTGCCAGGCGGTGTCCGGCGGGGACGATCAGGACCAGGTGATCCTTGGCGACGGGCTGCACGTGCAGGCCAGGCGCCTCGACAGCGTCGGAGACGATGCCTGCCTCGGCCAGGCCATTGGCAATGAGCCTGACGATCTCGGCGCTGGTGCGTTCCTTGAGTTCGAGGTGCAGGCCCTTGCGCTCGGCCAGCCAGGGGGCCAGCCGGGGCGGCAGGAAGTCGGTCAGCGCTGCGGTGTTGGCATACAGGTGCAGCGTGCCGCGCGCGCCGCTGGCGAAATCGCGCAATTCGCCCTGCAGCAGCGATTGCTGGTTGAGGATCAGGCGCGCGTAGTGGGCCAGGGTTTCTCCGGCTTCGGTAGGCGCCACGCCCCGTGGCAGGCGTTGCAGCAAGGGCACGCCGGCATCGCGCTCGATATTGCGCAGGCGCTCGCTTGCCGAGGCCAGCGCCAGGTTCGCCCGGGCAGCGCCCCGGGTGATGCTGCCGGCCTCTATCACGCAGAGGAACAGGCGCAGGTCGGCCAGATCCGGGCGCATATCCGCACTCCATAGCCTTCGGTAAAACCGAAGGATACGACGAAACATCCGGATTGTGCCAAAGGCGGGAGGAGGGTCAAATGGCCCCATGAGCGAATCCCTGTCCCTGTTGTTGCCCCTGATGCTGATCTTCCTCGCGGCCGGACTGGTCAAGGGCGTGACCGGCATGGGCCTGCCCACCGTCGCCATGGGCCTGCTGGTGACGCTCATGTCGCCGGTGGCGGCCGCGGCCCTGCTGGTGATTCCATCGCTGGTCAGCAATGTCTGGCAGTGCCTGGCAGGGCCGGCGACGGTGCGCCTGCTGCGACGCTTGTGGCCGATGGTGCTGGGTATCCTGGTGGGCACGCTGAGCAGCGCGGCTGTGCTGGTGCGGGTCGAGCCGTCATGGTCGGCGTTCGGCCTGGGCTGCGCGCTGCTGCTCTACGCCGGCTATGCCTTGTTCGCGCCGGCCCTGGCGCTGCCCTCGCGCTGGGAGCCGGGGTTGTCGCCTCTGGTGGGCCTCGTCACGGGGCTGATCACCGGGGCCACCGGCGTGTTCGTGATGCCAGCCGTTCCCTATCTGCAGGCCTTGCGCCTGGACAAGGACGAACTGGTGCAGGCGCTCGGCCTGTCGTTCACGGTCTCCACCCTGGCGTTGGCCGGTGGCCTGCTGCTGCAGGGCGCCTTTCATGTGGAGCAACTGGGGCTGTCTGCGCTGGCCGTGGTTCCGGCATTGCTGGGCATGTGGCTGGGCCAGGCGATTCGTGCCCGGCTCAGTGCCCGGCTGTTCCGCCGGTTTTTTCTGTGGTTCCTGATACTGCTGGGGCTGGAGCTGATCTCGCGGCCTTTCTTCTGAAGCCCGGGCCCTGTCGACCTCGGCAGCGCTCAACCGAAACAGGAGCTGGCATGACTCGCATCGTTCGCTCGATTCCGGTACTGGAGTATCTGCGTCGCCAACTGGACGGCACGCTCGAGGTGGAGCACCGCACGCACATGCGCTACCCCACGGCGATCTCGCAGCTGCTTGGCTTTCGCCTCGTCGCGGTCGCCGAGGCCATGGCGGCGCTGGAGATGGAGGTCGATCCGCGGCTGCATGGCAATCAGCAGGGCACCGTGCACGGCGGACTGCTCTGTGAACTGGCGGATGCCGCCATCGGTACCGCTCATTCCACGCTGATGGAGGAAGGAGAGAGTTTCACCAGTATCGACTTGAAGGCCACCTTTCTTCGCCCGGTCTGGCGGGCACGCCTGCAAGCCCACGCCTGGGCCGAGCGCCGTGGCCGGACGATCAGCCATTATCGCTGCGAGATACGCAGTGAGGAGGGCAGGGTGATCGCCAACATCGCCAGCGCGGTGATCACCCTGCGTGGCGACCAGGCGCAAGGCCGCTAAGCACAAGCGCGGTGTCCCTCATCAGCCTGCCTGCGGCATCGCCGGTAGTGCCGATCAGAGGAGCAGGTGGCGCCTGCCGAAGAGCGGAAAACCGCCGTCCATGTAGGAGCGTCGACCTCGGCGCGATGCGATCGTGGCCATTGTACAAGGCGTGTCATGGGCAGCAATCGCCGCGGGGGCGCGGCTCCCACGGGGCCAGGGCAAACCGCCGTTTTGTGGGCCAAATGCCTAACTGACGGGCATTTGGCAGTGTGCCCGGCGGTTTCTTCCGCGCATTCGAGCATGGGCATATGGCCACAGCCCTTCACCAGCGTCCCGCTAGAGCAAGGGTCCAGGATGTGATACTGGTCGCCCCGGAGTTCGATCCGCGAAAGCTCGGGCTCCAGGGCGGATAGCGCTGCTGCAAGCAAGGGCGCCGCCGCCGACCAGCAGCAGGAACAGGCCGAGTAGCGTTTTCTTCATGCCGCGCCTTATCGCCGATGATTATTGAGCAGCTATTGAGCTAGCATGTCATGAGTCTTTGAGTGTTTTACCCGAGCCTGGAAGCCCTGCGTTTGAACCGAGAGAGTGCCGATGCTTGAGCGAGGCGTAGCGAAACCGTTGTTGCTGCTGTTGGGGGCGCTGTTACTGCCGGGCGCGGCGCATGCCGCGGGCAAGTGCGAGCGTCTGGTCGCCACCGGCAATCCCGAGTACCCCCCTTATCTGTGGCGCGATCCGCAGCACCCCGGGCAGTTGATCGGCGCCACGGTCGATCTGCTCAAGGCCGTCTCCGAGGACATCGGCGTGACCATCGAGGTCATCTACACCGG
The DNA here is from genome assembly GCF_004327355.1 of Phytopseudomonas dryadis. Lineage (GTDB taxonomy): Bacteria > Pseudomonadota > Gammaproteobacteria > Pseudomonadales > Pseudomonadaceae > Aquipseudomonas > Aquipseudomonas dryadis. Next base: position 127,132 of record NZ_QJUM01000002.1, on the reverse strand, counting down.
CCCCTGGTCGCGCGCCCAGGATGAAGTGCGCACCGGCCGCGTCGACCTGCTGGCCGGGGCCTTTCTGACCCTGTCGCGCCTGGAAAGCATGGATTTCGTCCATCCGGCGTTCCTCTCCACGCCGAACGTGGTCTGGGTCCGCAAGGGCGTGGATTTTCCTTATAGCGGCTGGGCCGACCTGCAGGGGCATACCGGCGATACCCTGGTGAACAACAGCTTCGGGCAACTGTTCGATGCCTATGCCAAGGACAATCTCACCCTCGAGGGCGTGTCCAGTCTGACCCAGGCCTTCCAGAAACTGCTGCTGGGGCGCACCGACTACGTGCTCTATGAGCGCTACCCGGGCCTGGCTCTGGCCGAAACCCTGGGCCTCCAGGATGACCTGCAGGTGCTCGAGCCGCCGGTTTCCCGTGAGTGGCTGCACCTTGCGCTGTCGCATAATTCGGCGTGCAACGATGCCTGGCTACGCGCACAACTGGCGAAAAAAATGACAGAATTCAGGGCTTCAGGTCTGCCGGAAACCCTGGTGCAACGCAATTTGCAGCGTTGGAAGGCACAACAGCCGCCGCCGGCCGATGCGCCCAATGAGTAGGACACACGTGATCTATCGATATACAGGCGCCACCCTGGCATTGTTGCTGCTGCAGGGCTGTGCCAGCGACCCGCAGCCCACCGAGCAGATGCGCCTGACCGAACGGGTGGTCGAGCAGGCCCGGACCGTGGCCGCCAGTGATTCAGTCAGCGAACTCGTCCTGGCCGAAGAGAAGCTGTTGCAGGCCCAGTCGGCCATTGCCGACGAGTCCTTCCGTGATGCGCGCCGGCTCGCCGAACAGGCCGAGCTGGATGCCCGGCTGGCCGAGGCCCGTGTGCTGAGCGCCAGGAGCCAGGATCAACTGGTCGAGCTGAACCGGCATATCGAGCGCCTGCGCAAGCAACTGGGAGCCATGCCATGACACCTGCCTGCCGGCTGTTCGGCATGAGCCTGTTGAGTACGCTGCTGACCGCTTGCGCCGGCAACACGGCAGAGCACAACGCCTCGGCGCTGGAGGCCGCGCACAGCAGCTTCCAGGCCGTCAAGGAAGATCCGCAGGTGTTGCGCGACGCCCCCAAGGATGTGATTCGTGCCGGCGAATCCCTGGCGCGGGCCGAGCGCCTGTCCGGGTACTGGGGCAGTGGCGATGACGTGGCCCACTATGCCTACCTGAGCCAGCGTTACAGCGAAATCGCCCGCGAGCACAGCCTGCTCGCGCTCAACCAGGAACGCGCCGCCAAGCTGCAACTGGAGCTGCAGCGCCTGCAGCTGGCGCTGCGTGAGGCCAAGCTGCTCAGCGTGCAGGAGCAGAACAGTTGGCTGGAGGAGCAGATCGTCAGTCTGGCCACGGCGCAGACCGAGCGGGGCCTGGTGATGACCCTGGGCGATGTGCTGTTCGATGCGGGCGAGGCCGACCTCAAGGCCTCGGCCAATCGCACGGTGCTCAAGGTCGCGCAGTTCCTGCAACTGAATCCGCGGCGCATCGTGCGCATCGAGGGTTACAGCGACAGCAGCGGCAATCGCCAGGAAAACCTGCAACTGTCCCAGGCCCGTGCACAGACGGTTGCCGACGCCTTGATCGACCTCGGCGTCGAGGCCAGGCGCGTCGGGGTTCAGGGGTATGGCGAAGATTTCCCGGTGGCGGAGAACGCCTCGGCCAAGGGCCGGGCGCAGAACCGCCGCGTCGAGATCCTGTTCTCCGACGAGCAGGGCCGCCTGGGCGCCACGCGCTAGTCGCCAGCTCGCTCGAACGACCCCGTACCTGTTCCGGTCGGGGTTTTTTTATGGCCTGCCATCCCTGGTGGTCCCCTTCGGGCCGTCGCGACGTCAAGGATTTCTCCCGGCCATTTTCATTCCCGGATCGCTAGCGTGCCGGCATTGCGACTGTCTGTGACCCGTGGAGGGCTGTATCGCTGACAATGCGTGCGACTGTACCCGTACAGAAACATTTTGTTGAGCTACTGTTATGGTTCAGTACCCTGTGGAGGCTGATATGACCAATCTGTTGCTCTACCAACGCATCGCTCAACAATTGGCGGAAGACATCCGCCGCGGCGTCTATCAGCCTGGCGAGCGCGTGCCATCCGTGCGCAAGATGAGCGCGCAGCTCAGCGTGAGTCACGCCACGGTGTTGCAGGCCTATGCCAATCTGGAAGACATGGGGCTGATCCGCGCCCGGCCGCAATCCGGCTTCTACGTGCACCAGACCCCGGCATTGACCGCGCCCACCCCGGATATCGCCCGGGTCGAGCGCCCCGGCCTGGTGACGCGCAGCAGCATCATCAACCAGGTACTCAGCGAGTCGCGCCGCGAGGGCGTGTTCCCCCTGGGCGCCGCCGTGCCCCACGTCGATTACCTGCCGGTGCGGGCGCTGCATCAGCAACTGGCCAAGGTCACCCGTTTCCAGAGCCCGCGGGCGTTCAGTTACATGTTCAGCCCGGGTTTCGAGCCCCTGCGGCGGCAGGTGGCCATCCGCATGCGCGATGCCGGCGTGGTGGTCGACCCGTCGGAAGTGGTGATCACCCACGGCTGCGTGGATGCGTTGCAGATGTCCCTGCGGGTACTGACCCGGCCGGGCGATCTGATCGCCACGGAATCGCCGACCTATTATGGTCTGCTGCAACTGGCCGATCTGCTCGGCCTGAAGGTCATCGAGATTCCCAGTGATCCGACGACCGGCATCAGCGTCGAAGCCCTGCAACTGGCCGCCAGCCAGTGGCCGATCAAGGCCCTGGTGCTGACCGCGCGCCTGAGCAATCCGCTGGGCGGCACCATTCCCGAGGCCCGGCAGAGGCAGTTGCTGCGCCTGGCCAGCGATTTCGACATCAACATCGTCGAAGACGATATCTACGGTGAGCTGATGTTCGAGCAGGGCCGTACCAAGGCGCTCAAGGCCAGTGATCGCGAAGGTCGGGTGGTGTACTGCTCGAGCTTTTCCAAGACCCTGTCACCGGGCGTGCGCATCGGCTGGATCGTGGCCGGCAAGCATCAGGACGAGATCCAGCGCCTGCAGATATTCACCACCCATTCGGCCTGCAGCGTGACCCAGATGGGCGTCGCCGCCTACCTGGAGAATGGCGGCTACGACCGCCACCTGCGCTACATTCGCCAGGAGTACCGCAAGAACCTCAGTGCCTTCCAACTGGCGGTACAGCAGTATTTTCCGGAGGGTACGCAGATCACCCGGCCCAATGGCGGCTTCATCCTCTGGGTCAGCCTGCCGGCGCGGATCAACACCAAGGATCTGCACGTCAGCGCCTTGCAGCAGGGCATCAGCATCGCGCCAGGGCTGATCTTCAGTAATACCGAGCAGTTCAACCACTGCGTGCGATTGAACTGTGGCATTCCTTGGAACCGTGAAGCGGAACGGGCCCTGATGACCCTGGGCATGCTGGCCAACCAGTTGTGCCAGGAGTCGGCGACCGTTTAGCCAGGCCGATTATTTTCGCCGCGCCTAACCCGAATGATCGTGGCGCGGCGTCTATTGGTCGAAGCGGTTTTTCGACCCAGGAGATGCACCATGAAGATGACTTCCCAAACCCTGTTACTCGGTTTCACTGGCAGCCTGGCAATGCTGCTCGCTGCCTGCAACGCCACCCAGAGCGAGTCGGCCAGGCCCCGGGCGGAAGCGCCCGACGCGGCCCCGGTGGCCGAACTCATGGCCGAAGCGCCGGCGCCCGTCATGGGCACGCGGATGATGACCCGCATGGCGCCTGCTGCTGGCGACCATCTGCTGGCACCCTATCCGCAGGAAAACCGCGAGCAGTATCAGCGACTGCCCAGTAACCCGGTGCATGCCGTCGCCGAGACACCGGTATCGACCTTCAGCATCGATGTCGATACCGGCAGCTATGCCAACGTGCGGCGCTTTCTCAACCAGGGCCAGTTGCCGCCAGCCGAGGCGGTGCGTCTGGAGGAGCTGGTCAACTATTTTCCCTATGCCTATCCCTTGCCCAGCGGGGACGCGCCGTTCGGGGTCGGTACCGAACTGGCGGTGACGCCGTGGAACCCCCAGAGCCGGCTGCTGCGCATCGCGATCAAGGCCTCGGACATGCAGGTCGAGGCGTTGCCGCCGGCCAACCTGGTGTTCCTGGTGGACGTTTCCGGCTCCATGGATCGACGCGAGGGACTGCCTCTGGTGCAGAGCACCCTGAAGCTGCTGGTCGATCAGTTGCGGGCCGAGGACAAGGTGTCCCTGGTGGTCTATGCCGGCGCCTCCCGCGTGGTGCTGGAGCCCACGCCGGGCTCGGAAAAGGCCACCATCCGCGCGGCCATCGAACAACTGCGCGCCGGTGGCGCCACGGCCGGGGAGTCGGGTATCCAGCTCGCCTATCAGCAGGCGCAGAAAGGCTTCATCGACAAGGGCATCAACCGCATCCTGCTGGCCACCGACGGTGATTTCAATGTCGGTATCAGCGACTTCGAGAGCCTCAAGGCGCTGGCCGCCGAGAAGCGCAAGAGCGGTATCTCGCTGACCACCCTCGGTTTCGCCAGCGGCAACTACAACGAGCGCCTGATGGAGCAACTGGCCGACGCCGGCGACGGCAACTACGCCTATATCGATAACCTGCGCGAGGCGCGCAAGGTGCTGGTCGATCAGCTCAGTTCGACCCTGGCCACCGTCGCCCGCGACGTGAAGATCCAGGTCGAGTTCAATCCCGCCCGGGTCAGCGAGTACCGACTGCTGGGGTATGAGAACCGCGCCTTGCAGCGCGAGGACTTCAGCAATGACAAGGTCGATGCCGGGGAGATCGGTGCCGGGCACAGCGTCACGGCCTTGTATGAAATCGTGCCCACTGGCAACCGCGGCTGGCTGGAGCCGTTGCGCTACCAGGCCGCGCCGGACGCTGGCGCCCGGCACGACGAACTGGCCTGGCTGCGCGTGCGTTACAAGGCGCCGGAGCAGAACCGGAGCCGCTTGCTGGAAGTTCCGGTGACGGCGCCGGCGAGCGTGCCGGGGATCGAGCAGGCCAGCGAGGATCTGCGCTTCGCCGCGGCGGTGGCCGCCTTCGCCCAGCAGTTGAGCGGTGCTCGCTACACCGGTGCTTTCGATTGGAACGCCACCGCTGCGCTGGCCCGTGCCAGCCGTGGCGAGGATCGCTTCGGCCTGCGTGGCGAGTTCGTACAACTGGTGGAACTGGCGCAAAGTCTGCAAACTGCCGACTCCCGTGCCGAGTCGGGCGCCACCAAGGTCGAGTGAGTGTGACTGTCGATTCCGTTGCCGCTGTTGCCGCCGATACCGATGCCGCCTTGTTGCGTCGCTATCGGGCCGGCGATGCCGAGGCGTTCGCGCTGCTCTACGAGCGCCATCGCCTCGGCCTGTTTCGTTTTCTGCTGGGCTTGTGTGGCGATCACGCGCTGGCCGAGGAAATCTTCCAGGAAACCTGGATGAGCCTGATCCGCAGCGAGTCGTTGCAGCGCGAGGCGGTGCTGTTCAGAACCTGGCTGTATCAGATCGGCCGCAACCGGCTGATCGATCATTGGCGTCGCAGCGGCAAGCGTCAGCACCTGGAAGAGATCTATGACGAGCAGCTCCATGGGCAGCCATCCGGCGAACCGGGGCCGGAACAGCAACTGTGCCTGAGCCGCGATCAGGCGCGCCTGCAGGCCGCGCTGGACGATCTCCCCGCCGAGCAGCGCGAGGTATTTCTCCTGCGCGCCCATGGCGATCTGGAACTGCATGAGATCGCCGAGTTGACCCGCACGCCGGCGGAAACGGTGAAAAGCCGCCTGCGTTACGCGTTGCAGAAATTGCGTCGGCTACTGGTCGACCCGGCCTCGGCCGAAGAGGTAAGCCCATGAACGAACAGCGGCATTCCCCCGAACACGACGATCAGCAGGTGCTCCGGCACGTGCGCGAGCACACCCGGGCGCAGCCCTCGGCGGCCATGGATGCACGCATTCTCGCCGCGGCCGCATCGCAGCGGCCCAAGGCCGCCGGTTTGGGCGAGCGTGTGCATGGCTGGCTGTTCGGCTCCGGCTCCCGTGGTCGCTGGTCGGCGGCTTTCGGCTGCGTCGCGCTGCTCGGGCTGGGCCTCGGCTTGAGCCTCAAGACCCTGCAGGATGTCCCCACGACCTACGATGCGCCGGCACCGATGCTGCAGCGGCAGGTCATGCCTGCGCCAATCCACGGTGCGCCCTCCCAGGAGAGCCGGGCCCGGGCGTCGAACGGGGCGATACCCGAAAGCGCTCCGCTTGCCGAGCAGGCCGCCGAGGCGCCGAAGATCGTGGCGCGCATGGCCGCGCCGCAAGCCCTGTCCTTGAGCAAGGAGGTGCTCGACACGTTGCAGGATATCGCCCGGTTGCGTGAACGCGGGCAGGACGACGCGGCGGCCGAACAGGTCGAGGCATTGCGTCGGCGCTACCCGGATCTGGATATCGAGGCCGAACTGCTGCGCCTGAGGCAGTGATGCCGTTCAGCGGACTGGCTGGCGTTATTTCTCAGGCGTTTTAGAATGCAGACTTTACCGCCCCGTCCTGAAAACTGCCCATGATTGCCATGCGTCGTCTGCTGCTGGTTCTGTTGCTGCCCCTGTTGAGCGCCTGTGGCTCCGGCGAGCAGGACGAGGGCGCGCCGCAGAAGAAAAGCGAACCCGCCGTGGTGCGCAGCGAACTGGTCGCGCCAGCCCCAGCGCCAGCCACGCCGGCGCCTGAGGTGAAAGCGCCGCCGCTGCCAGAACCCAAGCCGCAGGCGCAAACGGCGGCGCCGAGCGTACCGGCCAAGCCGGCTGCCCCGGCAGCACGGCCCGCGGAGAAGGTGACCCGGACGCCGCCGAAGACCAAGCTGGATCTGAGCCTGCCGGCGGAGCTGGCCGCCCAGCTGAATGCCGAAGACCAGGCCGTCGAAGAGAGGCTGGCGCCGATCCTGCCACCGATGTTCGAGGAGAAAGCCCCGTCGCTCGACCCGTTCCAGCTCAGCGGCAAGCTGATCACCAGCGACAGAGGCGACGACTACTGGGATTCGGTGGAAGGCGCCGAATTGCAGTTCGAGTTCCGCCGCTGAAGCACCGCTTCCCGGCGGCCGGAAACGGCGGTCATCGCCCTGAATGGCACTCCCCTCCAAGCATCCCGACCCTGCTCGGGCACTGTGCCGCGCCACTACGCAGGCCAGCCAAGCGCTTGCCTGGCGGACCGCCGAGGCATAGATTCCACCCACAATGACAAGCATTTGGCAGCGACCTCCAGGTTCTAGGAGAGGGCGCATGCCGAGGGTAGGGGAATAGCCGGCGTGGATGATCGACAAGCTCAAGCACTGATGCGGACCATGGTGGCCGATGGGCTGCTCACCGATCCGGACAGCGCCCGCGGCAAGTTGCTGCAAACGGCGGCGCACCTGTTTCGCAGCCAAGGCTATCAGCGCACCACGGTGCGTGATCTGGCCGCTGCGGTGGGGATCCAGTCGGGCAGCATCTTCCACCACTTCAAGAGCAAGGATGAAATCCTGCGTTCGGTGATGGAGGACACCTTGCGCTACAACACCGCGTTGCTGCGCGCCTCGCTGGACGAAGCGCTCACGCTGCGCGAGCGGGTGCTGGCGCTGATCCGCTGCGAGCTGCAATCGATCATGGGCGGCACCGGCGAGGCCATGGCGGTACTGGTCTACGAATGGCGCTCGCTCTCCGCTGACAGCCGGCCAGCGTTGCTGGAGTTGCGCGCCGTCTATGAGCGGCTGTGGCTGGATGTGCTCGAAGAGGCGCGTGAGCAGGGCTTCGTTAGCGCGGACCCGTTCATTCTGCGGCGCTTCCTCACCGGCGCGCTGACCTGGACCACCACCTGGTTCCGTGCCGACGGGCCCATGGATCTCGACCAGTTGGCCGAGCAGGCCCTGACCCTGGTGCTCAAGGATCGCTGATCAGGCCAGGCGCAGCGGGTAGCTCAACAGTAACAGGTGCAACAGGTTGACCGCGCCATGCAGGGCGATGGCCAGGCTCAGCCTGCCGCTGTAGTGGAAGGCCAGGCCATAGCCCAGGCCCGCGACAGCGGCGACCAGGGCGAACAGAGGGCTGAAGGCCAGGTGCGCGGCGCCGAACAGCAGCGCCGTGCCGAGCAGGCCTGGCCAGAGCCCCAGCAGGCGGATCAGGCGCGGTTGCAGCAGGCCACGGAACAGCAGTTCCTCGGCCAGCACCGCCACGCCCAGATTGACCAGCAACCACAGCCACAGGTCCTCGGGCCATTTCACCTGCCAGCCAACCAGGCCGAGCATCAGCGCCAAGGCGGGGACCAGTAGCAGGGTGGCCGCTGCCGTCAGCAGCGCGAGCCGGGTGGATACGGCGTCCGCACGCCGCTGGCCGAGCCACCAGGCCAGCAAGGTGCTGCCCACCAGCAGCTTGTCCCAGGACAGGCGCAACACGTAGGGCGTGGCGTCGCTGCCGAGCAGCCGGGCGGGGCGCAGGTTCCAGGGCTCGAAGCCGGGAAGCAGATGGGCGGCCAGCAGCAGGCTGCCGAGCACCACGAGCAGGTACCAGAGCCATTCGGGCAGGGATTTTCCGCCCAGGGTGAGGGCGATGAACAGGCCGGCGGCGAGGATGCCGGGAGGGTGGATGAAACCCAGCCCGGCGCCCAAAGCCAGGACAATCGTCGGAAACAGCAACCTGATGGGTAAGGGCATCGCGCCTCTTGGAGCCGAGGCGCAGTCTACAACGCAGCAGCAGAATCAGCGATCCTGCGCGTCCTTGGCATCCTGTTCGACGTTGCGCTCATGGATGCGCTTGAGCTGTTCGTCGCTCAGGGGCAGCTTCTTCGCCGTGTCACGCAGCATGAACAGGCCGCCGACGATGGAGCCGATGGCCAGAATCAGGATCAACCAGGCATACCAGGGCATGTGAGATTCCTTCTAGTGCCACATTACAGATCAAATGTCGTATCCGAGCGAACAGGCTGAGTGGTTGCTCAAAGGCGAAAGCGGACTTCGACCTTCGATCAAAAGCGCTTGAGGCTGGAAAGCTGGACGAAAGAGCCTGTGCGGTTTCTTGTCGTTCAGATGTAGGGTGGACAACGCTCTTTTTGTCCACCATTGCGATTGCGGGGCGGTGGACGGATGAAGCGTCGTCCACCCTACGAACGGCCACTTCCGTCTTATGGCTGCCATCCCCCATTACGATTGTCCCGTTCACCCCAGCAGGTTCATTTGCCCCTAGGCCGACACATGACCGTTGTCGCGACACTAGGGTGAGCCTGCACCTTATCGGTAATGCTCGGCTCCTGTCTGTCGACCGTTGAGGAAGGCGGTTGGTTCAGGTGCGCGTTTCCGTGGCAGGGGCCGCCGCCTGTTTCAATCCGGCAGGCCGAGCACATCCTGCAGGTTGCTGTCGTCCTTCAGCGCCACCCCGGACAATTGCAGGCGCAGGGATTCACGCACCAGATAGGCCAGCTTGTGGGCGGCCAGGGCGTAGGGCAGGCCCTCGGGACGGACATTGGAAATGCAGTTGCGTTGGCTGTCCATCATGCCGACCTCGGGGGCGAAGCTGACGTACAGGCCCAGGCTGTCCGGCGAGGTCAGCCCCGGACGTTCGCCGATCATGACGATCACCAGGCGTGCCCGCAGGGCGGCGCCAATGCCATCGCCAATCGCCACCCGGCCCTGTTCGGCGAGTACCACGGGCGTCCTGGCCCAGTCGGTAGCGAAGCGTTCGCGGAAGGCTTGCAGCAGGGGCAGGGCATGGCGCTGCACGGCGATGGAGGACAGGCCGTCGGCGATCACCACCGCCAGCTCCGCCGCGTCCTCCTCCTGCAGCAGGCGTTGGTAGCAATCGTCATGCAGGCGGCGGCCGTAATCCGGCCGCAGCAGGTAGCTCTGCCGATCCTCGGCATCGCTCTTCACGCGCAGCGTGCGGAAGTCCGCCTCCTGCAGTTGCCGCTGCAACGCTTCGAAGTTCAGCGGCCGGTGCACCGCGTCACGGGCCTGGGCATGGGCCAGGCCGAACTTGAGCACTTCGGCGGTCGGCAGGCTGGAGCCGACGCGGCCGAGGGCGATGCGTGCCGAGGTGTGGGCGCGCAACTCGTCCCAGGGGTTGGCTTGCGTCAGGCTGGGATGTTCGTCGCTCATCTAGGCCGCTCCGGAGACATGGGGCAGTTGCTGCAGCAGCAGGTGGCCGCGGCCGATTTCGCGCAGCCGGCCGGCGGTGTCGGTGATGGCCATGCGCGCCAGCCAGGCCTCGAATTCCGGCGCGCGTTTCAGGCCGAGCACCGTGCGCAGGTACAGCGCGTCGTGGAACGAGGTGCTCTGGTAGTTGAGCATGATGTCGTCGGCGCCGGGGATGCCCATGATGAAGTTGATGCCCGCCGCGCCGAGCAGGGTGAGCAGGGTGTCCATGTCGTCCTGGTCGGCTTCGGCGTGGTTGGTGTAGCAGACGTCGCAGCCCATGGGCACGCCGAGCAGCTTGGCGCAGAAATGGTCTTCCAGGCCGGCGCGGATGATCTGCTTGCCGTCGTAGAGGTATTCGGGGCCGATGAAGCCGACCACGGTGTTGACCAGCAGCGGCTTGAACTCGCGGGCCACGGCGTAGGCGCGGGCCTCGCAGGTCTGCTGGTCGACGCCGTGATGGCCGCCGGCGGACAGGGCGCTGCCCTGGCCGGTCTCGAAGTACATGAAGTTGTCGCCGACCGTGCCGCGGGCCAGTGACCGTCCGGCGTCGAAGGCTTCGCGCAGCACTGCCAGGGAGACGCCGAAACTGGTGTTGGTCTTCTCGCTGCCGGCAATGGACTGGAAGATCAGGTCGATCGGCGCCCCCGCCTCGATGGCCTGGATCTGCGTGGTGACGTGGGTCAGCACGCAGCTCTGCATGGGGATCTCGAAGTGCTGGCGCACCTCGTCCATCATCTGCCACAGGCGCATCAGCGTCGGCAGCGAGTCGCTGGCCGGGTTGATGCCGACCGTGGCGTCGCCCGAGCCGTACAGCAGGCCGTCGAGCATGCTGGCGGCGATGCCGCGCACGTCATCGGTCGGGTGGTTGGGTTGCAGGCGCACGGAAAGCCGGTCGGGCAGGCCGATGGTATTGCGGAAGGCGCTGACCACCCGGCACTTCTTGCCGACCAGGATCAGGTCCTGGTTGCGCATCAGCTTGCTCACCGCCGCGGCCATTTCCGGGGTGATGCCGGGGCTCACGGCGCGCAGTTGATCGCTGTCGGTGCTGTCGAGCAGCAGCCAGTCGCGAAAGTCGCCCACGCTCAGGTGGCTGATCGGCGCGAAGGCGAGCGGGTCGTGGCGGTCGATGATCAGGCGGGTGACTTCGTCGCTTTCGTAGGGAATCAGCACTTCGTTGAGAAACTGCTTGAGCGGCACCTCGGCCAGGGCGAGTTTCGCCGCCATGCGTTCCTCATAGGTCGCCGCCGCCAGGCCGGCCAGGTAGTCGCCGGAACGTGCCGGGCTGGCCTTGGCCAGCAGCGTCTTGAGATCGGCGAAACGGTAGACCTGGTCGCCGATGGTCGTTTGGTAAGGCATCGGACGCCTCCTTGGGTGATGACTCGCGTGACCGGTTAGCGGTTCTTCATGGCCTGCCGGCCACTCATCGGGCCGTCGACAGCGACTTCCGGCCATTTTTATTGCAGTGCCCGTGCCAGGGCGTCGCCATCAGGTTGTCGGGAACCGCAGCGCCTGGCAAGCCTGCGCCGGACATGGCCTGGGCCGGGCCTTGCGCGGGGCGCGGGTTGTGCGTGCGCCAGCCCTGTTCAGTAAAGCAGACAGCCAGGCGCCTGCTGGGTTTCCTGCACAGCGCTGGTGCAGGCGCCCGCGGCCTGGGCCCGTCGGTGAAGCGTGTCACGAGATGGCAACTTGCCGCTGTTTGAATGGGGGCTTTCCATGCCGGGGAGGACGTTCGATGAATACCGCCGCCAGCGCTCTGCTGCGCCTGCTCAGACCGGTCGCGCCGCTGGCGCCGGCAATGAGTATCGCGGATGTCGCCGATCGCCTGTTGACCACCGAGCACAAGGCCTTTCTGTCCCTGCCGATCGTCGATAGCCAGGGCGCTCCTCTGGGGCTGGTCAGCCGCACCACCTTGCAGGACATCTTCATGCAGCGCTTCGGCCGCGACCTGCGCGGTCGTCACCCGGTGAGCGAGGTGATGAACACCGCGCCGCTGGTGGTGGGCCTGGATACCGACCTGGAGACCGCGGCCCGGCAGATCACCGCGCGCCTGCAATACCCCATCACCGAGGACTTCATCCTGGTCGATGCCCAGGGCCGCTATTGCGGGCTGGGCACGGTGCTCGATCTGCTCAAGGCCATGGAGGCGCGCATCGCCCAGCGCAACAGCGTGCTGCGCAAGGCGCTGGTGGAACTCAAGGAGTCCCAGGCGCAACTGGTGCAGTCGGAAAAGATGGCCTCGCTGGGACAGATGGTCGCCGGTGTCGCCCATGAGCTGAATACGCCCCTGGGCTATGTGCAGAACAACGTTCAGCTGTTGCGCGAGCTCAGCGCGCCGCTGTTCGAACTGGCCACGGCCCAGGCCGCGCTGGCCGACTGCCTGGCCGATCCCGGCTGCGACGAAGTGCGCCTGCAGACGGCCCTGGACGTGGCGGCCAGCGCCCGCGAGCGGGCGGCGCCGGAGTCGCTGCAGGCCGATCTCGAGCAGTTGTTCGACGACACCCTGTATGGCCTGCAGCAGATCGGCGAACTGGTGGTCGGGCTCAAGGACTTCGCCCGCCTGGATCGCGCCATGAGCGAGGACATCGACCTCAACGACTGTGTGCGCAGCGCCCTGGTGATCGCCCGCAACGGCGTCAAGGACAGGGCCGAGGTCGATCTGCAGCTCGGCCCGCTGCCGCGCATTCCCTGTGCGCCCTCGCAGATCAACCAGGTACTGCTCAACCTGCTCAGCAACGCCGCCCAGGCCATCGACGGCTTCGGCCTGATCAGGGTGAAGACCTGGGCCGAGGACGCGGCGCTGTTCATCTCCGTGCAGGACAACGGCCGCGGCATGAGCCGCGATGTACAGGCGCGCATATTCGATCCCTTCTTCACCACCAAGCCGGTCGGGCAGGGCACGGGCCTGGGCCTGTCGATCAGCTTCAAGATCATCCAGGATCACGGCGGCCTGATCCGCGTCGTGTCCGAACCGGGGCGCGGTACGCGCTTCCTGATCCGCCTGCCGCGGCCACAGGTCGCCGCGGCGGCCGAACTGAAACGGAGTGCCTGACATGACCGCACCGATCCGCATCCTGTTCGTCGACGATGAAGAGCGCATCCTGCGCAGCCTGGCCATGCAGTTCCGCCGGCAGTACGACGTGCTGACCGAAAGCGATCCCTGGCGCGCCCTCGAGCGCCTGAAGAACGAGCCCGTGCACATAGTGGTCAGCGACCAGCGCATGCCGCAGATGAGTGGCGCCGAACTGCTCACCGCGGCCCGGGAAATCGCCCCGCAGACCCTGCGTATCCTGCTCACCGGCTATTCGGACCTGGATGCGGCGGTGGAGGCGCTGAACAGTGGCGGTATCTTCCGCTACCTGACCAAGCCCTGGGATCAGCAGGAAATGGCCTTCACCCTGCGCCAGGCGGCGGAAATCGCCGGCCGTCAGCTGCCGCTGGTGACCCCCGCGCTGGCAGACAACACGGAGCCGCTCACCGTGCTGCTGCTCGATGACGATCCGCAGACCCTGAGCGCGGTGGACGCTTTCTGCCTGAAGGGCGGCCATCGCCTGGTGCGCGCCGCGAATCTGGCGCAGGCTTTCGAGCGGCTCAACGCTGGCACGGTGGACCTGCTGGTCAGTGACCTGGCGCTGGCCGGCGAGGACACCGCGCCGTTGATGAAAAGCCTGGCCCAGGCGCACCCGCGCCTGCTCAGCCTGGTGGTGACGCCTTTCTGCGATACCCAGGCGCTGCTCAAGCTGATCAACGAAGCGCAGATCTTCCGCTACCTGCCCAAGCCGATCCGTCGCGGTCTGTTCGAGAAGGGCCTGCAGGCCGCCGGCGAGCAGGCCTTGCTCTGGCGCAGTCAAGCGCAGCCGGTGGTGGCGCGGCTGGCCCAGGCGCCACGCGATCAGGAGGAGCGAGACAAGGTCGGCAACCTGATGGGCATGCTGGGACGCCTGCGGGAGCGCTTGAGTGCCTGACGGACCGTCGGAAAACCGTCCGCGCTGGCAATGAGCCGGCTAACGGCGCACCTGCTTCAGCGTTTCGGCGATCATGAAGGCCAGCTCCAGCGACTGGTCGGCGTTCATCCGTGGGTCGCAGTGGGTGTGGTAGCGATCCGACAGACCGTCCTCGGTGATCGGCCGGGCGCCGCCGATGCACTCGGTGACGTTCTGCCCGGTCATCTCGATATGGATACCGCCGGCATAGCTGCCCTCGGCCTGGTGCACGGCGAAGAACTGCTTCACTTCGCCGAGGATCTGCGCGAAGTCGCGGGTCTTGTAGCCGCTGGAGGCCTTGATGGTGTTGCCGTGCATGGGGTCGCAGCTCCACAGCACGGCGCGGCCTTCGCGCTGCACGCTGCGGATCAGCCGGGGCAGGCCGGCCTCGACCTTGTCGGCGCCCATGCGCACGATCAGGTTGAGGCGGCCCGGATCGTTGTCCGGGTTGAGGATGTCGATCAGGCGGATCAGGTCCTCGTCGCTCATGCTCGGCCCGACCTTGACCCCGATCGGGTTGCCGACGCCACGCAGGAACTCGACATGGGCGCCATCCACCTGGCGGGTGCGGTCGCCGATCCACAGCATGTGCGCCGAGCAGTCGTAGAAGCCGCCGGTGAGGCTGTCGCGACGAACGAAGGCTTCCTCGTAGTTGAGCAGCAGCGCTTCGTGGGCGGTGAAGAAACTGGTCTCGCGCACCTGGGCCGCGCTGTCCATGCCGCAGGCCCGCATGAAGGCCAGGGTCTCGTCGATGCGATCGGCCAGTTGCTGGTACTTCTGCGCCAGCGCCGAGTTGGCGATGAAGTCCAGGTTCCACTGGTGCACCTGGTGCAGGTCGGCGAAACCGCCCTGGGCGAAGGCGCGCAGCAGGTTCAGCGAGGCGGTGGACTGGTGGTAGGCCTGCAGCAGGCGCTGCGGGTCCGGCACCCGGCTGGCGGCGTCGAAGCCGATGCCGTTGACGATGTCGCCGCGGTAGGCGGGCAGGGTCACGCCATCGATGGTCTCGTCATGGGCCGAGCGCGGTTTGGCGAACTGCCCGGCCATGCGCCCGACCTTGACCACCGGGCAGCCGGCGGCGAAGGTCATGACGATGGCCATCTGCAGCAGCACCTTGAAGGTGTCGCGGATCTTCGCCGCGCTGAACTCGGCGAAGCTCTCGGCGCAATCGCCGCCCTGCAGCAGGAAGGCGCGGCCCTGGGTGACCTCGGCGAACTGGCGGCGCAGTTCGCGGGCTTCGCCGGCGAACACCAGCGGCGGATAGCCGGCCAGGGTCTGTTCGACCTGGCTCAACCGGGCGGCGTCCGGGTAGCGGGGTTGTTGCTGAATCGGCAGGCCTCTCCAGCTGTCGGGGCTCCAGGGTGGCGTCATGGCGGGGTCTCGGTTGGGGCGGCGGCGCGGCGGACAGGCATGGTAACCGATCGATTGCGCGCTTCAAGTGCGCGGCGGCGGGCAATTAGCGCGTGACCTGAGCGTCGTGCATCGCGGACAATCGGCGCTGACCCGGCGGATCTGGCCGGGAAGCGTCGGCGGAGAACACCCATGCCTGGCTTGCCCCCAGTGGAGGAAATGAAGGACGAGGTCGTGCTTGCCGAGGTGCGGGACGATTTCGGCGTGATTCGCGTGGTGGAAATCGGTGACTACCGCTTTCTCGAGTTCGGCGAGTCGATCGAGCAGAGTTGTGTGTTCACCGCCGATCCGAGCTGGCTGGAATACGACTACACCCGCGCCATGCTGGTCGGCGCGCTGTGCCACGAAGCGCCGGAAAGCGCGCTGTTCCTCGGCCTGGGCGCCGGCAACCTGACCCAGGCCTGCCTGAAGTTCCTGCCCCTGGACGATGTCGAGGCCATCGAGTTGCGTCCCGAGGTGCCGCGCCTGGCCATGCAATACCTCGGCCTGGAGGACGATCCGCGGCTGACCATGCGCATCGGCGATGCGCTGCAGCTGTTGCCTTCCGCGGAAACCGCGGATCTGATCTTCGTCGACCTCTATACCGATACCGGGCCCGGCGTCGGCCATCTGGCCTGGCGCTTCCTCGACGACTGCCGCAGCAAGCTCAATCCCGGCGGCTGGCTGATCATCAACCAGTGGGCCGGCGATGACGGCAAGCCCCTGGGCGCCGCACTGCTGCGTGGCCTGTATCACCGCCATTACTGGGAATGCCCGGTGGTGGAGGGCAACGTGGTGGTGCTGGTGCCGGCGCAGCTGGATCAGCACTTCGACCGCGAGGCCGTGAGCCGCCGGGCAGACGCGTTGCAAGGGCGGCTGGGCTATTCGCTGCAGCGCCTGATCGACGCCGTGCGCATGGCCAGCTGAGCGAGGAATCAAGCGGCCCCGGCAATGTCCCAGGGCAATCGCGCGATGCGCTCGAAGAGCCGGAAACAGCGCTGGAAAGCTGGAGGCTGAACGAAAAGCGGCTCGAGTACGACGCGAAACAGCGGTTTCTCGTCCAGCTTGCAGCCTCCAGCGCTTTTCATCGAGCGCGGGCGAATGCGCGCAATGGCCTGTGGCGCAACGCCGCAGGCGGCTCGCCGTCCGGCGCTGAAATGCTTTTATTGTTGGAAAAACCACACATGGGTCAGGTTTTTCCGGTATAGTGCGCGCCGGTCAATTCTTGGCCACGTTCAGGTAGTGCAACTCGCCCGGAGGCTATCTTCGGCAGCCAGTCCGCCCAGCGGGCTATCCTTGACGATTCATTTATCACCATGTTTTCGCAAATCCCCGCCGACAGGGCTGCCAGGGTGACCTCAGGGTCTTACACGGCATGCGCAGCTTTGGAACATGGGTCTTTGCGGATGCACTAGAGGCAGACCCATGACCCAGGAAATCGGCGGCTTCGCCGCACTCGGACTTCACCCCAACATTCTCGCCGCGCTGGTTGCCGTCGGCTACGAAGAGCCGTCCCCCATCCAGGCCCAGGCCATTCCGGTGATTCTCGCCGGCCAGGACATGATCGGCCAGGCCCAGACCGGTACCGGCAAGACCGCGGCCTTCGCCCTGCCGCTGCTGTCGAAGATCGACCCGGGCAAGCGCGAGCCCCAGGCGCTGATCCTGGCGCCGACCCGCGAGCTGGCCCTGCAGGTCGCCACCGCCTTCGAAACCTACTCCAAGCAGATGCCGGGCCTGAACGTGGTCGCCGTCTACGGCGGCGCGCCGATGGGCCCGCAGCTCAAGGCCATCCGCCAGGGCGCCCAGGTCATCGTGGCCACGCCGGGGCGTCTGGTCGACCACCTGCGCCGCGACGAGAAAGTGCTGTCGACCATCCAGTACCTGGTACTCGACGAAGCCGACGAAATGCTCAAGCTGGGCTTCATGGACGACCTGGAAGTGATCTTCCAGGCCATGCCGGAAAGCCGCCAGAGCGTGCTGTTCTCCGCGACCCTGCCGCATTCGATCCGCGCCATCGCCGAGAAGCACCTGCGTGCGCCGCAGCACATCAAGATCGCCTCCAAGACCCAGACCGTGACCGCCATCGAGCAGGCCCACCTGCTGGTGCACGCCGACCAGAAGCACGCCGCCGTGCTGCGCCTGCTGGAAGTCGAGGAATTCGACGCCCTGATCGCCTTCGTGCGCACCAAGCAGGCCACCCTGGATCTGGCCGCGGCGCTGGAAGCCAAGGGCTACAAGGCCGCCGCGCTGAACGGCGACATCGCCCAGAACCAGCGTGAGCGGGTCATCGAGTCGCTCAAGGATGGCCGTCTGGACATCGTCGTGGCGACCGACGTCGCCGCGCGCGGCCTCGACGTGCCGCGCATCACCCACGTGATGAACGTGGACATGCCCTACGATCCGGAATCCTACGTGCACCGTATCGGCCGTACCGGTCGTGCCGGCCGTACCGGTCGCGCGCTGTTGCTGGTGACGCCGCGTGAGCGGCGCATGCTGCAGGTGATCGAGCGTGTCACCGGGCAGAAGGTCGGTGAGGTCAAGCTGCCCAACTCGCAGCAGGTGCTGGATGCCCGCATCAAGAAACTGACCACCGCGCTGGCGCCCCTGGTGGCCGATGCCGAGGCCAGCCATGGCGAGCTGCTCGACCGCCTGACCGCCGACATCGGTTGCTCGCCGCGGGCCCTGGCCGCCGCGCTGCTGCGCAAGGCCACCAATGGCCAGGCGCTGACCCTGGCCGAGGTGGAGCGTGAGCAGCCGCTGGTGCCCAATGGGGCGCCGCGTGAACGCTCCGAGCGTTCCGAGCGCAGCGATGCTCCGCGCGAGCGTCGTGCGCCGATGCCGCTGGGCGAGGGCCGTGCCCGTTGCCGTACCGCGCTGGGCGCGCGTGACGGTATCGCCGCGAAGAACCTGCTGGGCGCGATTCTCAACGAAGGCGGCCTGGCCCGTGAAGCCATCGGCCGCATTCAGGTGCGCGAGAGCTTCAGCCTGGTCGAGCTGCCGGAAGACGGTCTCGAGCGCCTGCTGAGCAAGCTCAAGGACACCCGCGTAGGCGGCAAGCCGCTGAAGCTGCGCCGCTATCGCGAAGATTGATGCGCTGACGCGGATTGACACTCGGGGGAGCCATGGGCTCCCCCGAGTCGTTTTCAGGAGGTCGCCATTTCAGCGAGCACGGGCCGGGCCGCTACGCCGCCGGGTGGCGGCATGCAGCCCGGCCAGCCTGCCGCGCTCGACACCGATCGCTGCAACAGCGGCACTATTGCTCGCTGACCAGGCCCAGGCTCTTGCCCTTGATCACCGCCTGGGTGCGACTGCGCACGCCGAGTTTGGCGAACAGGTTATGCAGGTGCCATTTGATGGTGGCTTCGGACAGGTGCACGGCCTGGGCGATGTCGCGGTTGGACAGTCCGGCAGCGACGAAACGCAGGATTTCCCGCTCGCGATGGCTGATGTCCTGATGCTCGTCGAGGTGCTGCGGGTCGATGTCCAGGCGGCGCAACTGCTCGCGCAGCTGTTCGGCCAGGCCCTGCCAGTAGCCGGCGCGCTGCGGGTCGACGGCGAACCAGGCCTGCCACAGGGGCAGCAGGCACAGGGCATCATCCAGGAATAGCCGGCGGTAGCCGCTGTTCCAGGTGTCCTCGAGGGTCGCCTGGACCAGCTTGAAAGCCTTGTCTTGCTGCCCGCGCCGCCAGTAGGCCACGCTCAGCAGCAGTGACAGGCGCAGGCGGCGATCACGCTGATGGGGCTCGGCGGCGTGACTGTTCAGGCACGCTTCCAGCGCGGCTTGCGCCTTGTCGGCCCTGCGTTCGTCGAGGGCCAGACGGGCCTCGCACAGCACCAGGGCGGTGGCCGCGTCGCTATAGCGAGCGGCGGGCAGGGCCTGCAGATGGCAGCGCAGCAGCAGGCAGGCGCGTTCCGCATCGTTGACCCGGCGGAGCCAGAGCAGGAACTGCACCTTGCAGCCCATGGCCTGGGCATACACGCGCTCGTAGCCGGGGCCATGCAGGCCGTTCAGCCAGGCGTCGAGCTCGTGCAGCGCCGGCTCGCCTGCGCCGGCGAAGAAGCGCGCCCTGGCCATGACCAGCTGGCCACGGCTGATCAGCTCCAGCGGGGTGGCGACATCGCGCCAGGTCGTGGCCAGGGGCAGTTCGGCGAGTATCGCGGCATGGCGATCCTGCTCGTACAGCAGGTCGGCATAGGCCAGCGACAGCGGCCCACTGACGCGACTGTGGCGGCCGAATACCCTGGCTGCCCGGGCCCGGGCGTTTTCCGCCAGCACGCAGCCGCGCTCGAGCTGCCCCAGTTCCTTGCAGATCAAGGCCTCGATCAGGTTGACCATGACATGCAGGTAGTCGCTGTCGCTGTGTTCCAGGTTGTCGCGGGCGATAGCGATAGCGATAGCGATAGCGATAGCGATGGCGCTGGCGGCGTCGCCGAACTCGCCCAGCAGGCCGTGGGCCGCTGCCTGCACGCAGGACAGGCTGGCGCGGAACACTGGCTGATTGTCCGGCACCAGGCTCAACCAGTGGCGAGCCACCACCAGGCTGGCTTCCAGCTTGTCCTGGTAGAGCAGCACCAGGGCCTTGAGTACCTGGGCGGCGCCGAGCAGCTCGGCCAGGCCCATGCGCAGGGGCTGGCCACGGGCGTGCAGCAGGCGCTGGCTGACATCCTCGATCAGCGCTTCGGCATCGGCGTACTGCTGCTCGAAAGCCAGTTGCCAGGCATAGAAGATCTGCAACACCGGGTGTTCCTGGATCACCTGCGCGGGGATTTCCTTGAGCATCGCCAGCACCCCATAGACGCGGTTGCCGGCGATCAGGCCGGCGCCCTGGCGTTCCAGCAGTTCGGCGGCGAAGGCGTAATCCCGGGCGCGCAGGGCATAGCGGACGGCGCGATCGACCTGCTGCTGGCTTGCGCACCAGCGCGCGGCGGTATGCAGCAGGTGCGTGGGGTCGCCATGGCGGGCCAGTGCCTGGGCGGCGAGTTGCAGGCCAGTGATCCAGCCTTCGCTGCGAGCATGCAGCAGGCCGATCTGCGCCTCCTCCAGGGGTAAATGGCGGATCTCGCGCAAGTAGTGCGTGGTTTCCGCGAGGCTCAGGCGCAGGTCGCCGGCATCGATCCAGCATGCCCGCTGCCCGGCCGGCGCCTCGGAAAAGCGGGGTGCCTGCCGCGAACTAGGGCTTCGCTGTCGTTGCCGCGCGCCTGCTGCAAGCGGATACGCGTCAGCCCCTGGACCCACAGCACCGGATTGAAGCGCATGTGCCGGTAATGGCCGGCGAGCTTGCCCCAGTCGATGCCTTTCAGGCGTTGTTCGGTGTGTTTGATACGTTCGCTTGCCGGTTCCTGCAGGGTCTGCGCCAGTTCCTCGCCCAGGGCCAGGGCGTAGAAACGCCAGGACTGGCTGCGCGCGGCCAGGTTCTGCATCAGCACCAGGCAGGCATGGGCCTCCCTCGGTTGGCCGTGCAGGCGCTGGCAGCGGGCCAGGCACAGCATGCCCTGGGCGTACAGGTCGATCGGGTTGATCACGTCGACCGTCGCCAGGGCCCAGCGCAGCCGCTCTTCGAGGGCCTCCAGGCGCCCCTGCTGGTAGGCGATCAGGCTTTCGGTGATGGTCGGCAGGGCCATGGCCCTGGAGCGTTCGGCGAACCAGGGGGTGATGCGCGCGCGCAACCGTCCATGCAGCAGCTCGGCCTGGCGGATCTGCCCCTGTTCCAGGCACAGGAGGATTTCCACGTTGGCCAGTTGCATGCCCAGGTAGTGGCCTTCGAGGAAGTGGTTGCGCTGTTGCGCCAGGGCCAGCAGGCGGCGCGCCTGGGCCGGCTCGGCGAGCATGAGGTTGGCCAGGGCGCCGAGTAGCAGCATCGCCACCTCGAGAAAGGCGCTGTGCTGGCCCAGTTGTTCCTCGACCCGCTGGGTGAGTGCCACGCAGCTCTGCAGGTCGTCCTTCTGCAGGGCGATCACCGACTTGACAGCAGCTTGTCACTGAGTGGCCCGCTGGCGCCGGCATCGCCCCAGCGCTCCAGCAGTTCGTCGAGCATGCGGTTGGCCTCGGGCAGGCCGAGTTCGGCGGCGCGTGTCCACACGTCCGCCAGGACCAGGACCGGGAATGCCTCGGCGATGTCGTCCGGAACCCGTTTGCGCCATTTGTAGATCAGGTGCAGTTGCCCGCGGTTGATCAATTCCAGGCCGCAGCCATCGACCAGGGCGGCGAGCATCTGCGGGTCGTCGGCCAGGCAGGCGTGATCGATGGCCAGGTTGTGCATGTGGTGGTTGGCGAACCACAGGCTGGCATTGAAGTGCAGATGCTTGAAGCGCTCGGGGTCGCGTTCTTTCAGACGGGCGCGGAGAAACTCGGCGAACAGGTTGTGGAAACGGTACCACTGGCGCTCGCGATCCAGCGGCAGGAGAAACAGTTGCAGCGCTTCGAGTTCCTCCAGCAGGCGCTGGCCGTCCTGGCGTCCGCTCAGGGTATTGGCCAGGTCGCCACAGAGTTGCTGGGCGATGCCCAGGGCGAGCAGTAGATCCTGCCTGTCGGCGGGCAACTGCTCGAAGACCGCGCGCAACAGGTAGTCGCCCACCGCCGCCTGGTCGGTGCCGGTTTCGATCATCCGCTCGTATGCCTGGGGCTGCTGGCGCAACCACAGGCAGGCCAGGTGCACGCCGATCAGCCAGCCCTCGGTGTGTCGATACAGGGCGGCGAGTGCCGTGGCGTCGAGTTGCAGGCCGTGGCGCTGCAGGTAGTCGCGGGTTTCCTCCTTGCTCAGGCGCAGGGTCTGCTCGCCGATTTCCACCAGCAGGCCCTTGGCGCGCCAGGTGGCCAGCCTCAGCCCGGGCTGCGAGCGGCTGCCGACGGCCAGCAGGAAACCGGCTGGGGCGAGGCTGATCAGGCGATCCAGGGCGCTGAGCAGTTCGCTATCCTGGATCAGGTGGAAATCATCGAGCACCAGCAACAGCGGCCGATCCAGTTCGGCCAGTTCCACCAGCAGGCTTTCCATGACCGCGGCCACGGGAATGCGTACGGTATTGTGCAGGTAGCTCCGGGCCTGGATGCCGAGTCCGGGGACCTGGGCGGCGAGGGCGTCGATCAGGTGCTGGAAGAAATGGCCGGGTTCGTCGTCCTCGGCGTCGAGCGACAGCCAGACGACCAGGCCGCCGGCGTCGCTGCGGGCCTGAGCCAGCGCCGTCAGGGCACAGGTCTTGCCGAAGCCGGCGGGTGCGCAAAGCACGGCGAGGCGCGCCTGCGGCTGTAGGGACAGGGCATCGTCCAGCCGTGGGCGGGCCAGGTCATCGGCGGTGGCCAGCGGTGGTGAAAACCTGGAGCGCGAAAGACTGTCGGCTGCTGGATACAGCGCGTCATCCATGGCCTTATCCCTGTGATTATTGTTCGGCGGACAAGCGTTTGATTGGGAGCGCTCCATACTAATCAGCTCCGAGCGGCGGAGTAAACCAGGGACGCGCTGCCCGGGTTGTCGCCTCGCGTCGGATTGCATCTAGGACTGAAGGCTGCCGCGCTCTACAATCGTCGGTCCGCGTTTTCGTGATGCCCCGATGCCTACCTGTCTCGTTCAGCCCTTGCCGTACCGCGCCGACCCCGCCGCCTATTTCGCCGCCGTGCGTCATGCGCCCGGCGCGGTGCTGCTGGATGCCGGCCGGCCGGCGGCGCAGCGGGGGCGCTACGACCTGATCAGCGCCTGGCCATTGGCGCAGCTGGCGCCGGCGGCCGACGAGTCGGCCAGCGACTTTTTCCAGCGCTTGCGAGCAGGCCTCGCCAGGCTGGGCACGGCCGAGCTGCCGGCAGGGCATGAGCTGCCTTTCGCCGGCGGCCTGATCGGTTACCTGGGTTACGACTTCGGGCGGCGCATCGAGCACCTGCCGACCCAGGCCGTGGATGACCTGCATTTGCCCGACGCCACCTTCGGGCTGTACGCCTGGGCATTGATCAGCGATCACCAGCTCGGCACCAGCCAGTTGCTGTTCCACCCGGCGCTGGCCGTGGACGAGCGTGAGCGCCTGCGGTGTCTGTTCGTCTCGCTGCCGGCAAACCCGGTGGCAGCAGAGCCGTTCGCACTGCTCGGCCCGTTCCAGGCGGATATCGATGCCGAGCGTTACGCGGCGGCCATTGCCCGCATCCATGCCTATATCCAGTCCGGTGACTGCTACCAGGTCAACTTCGCCCAGCGTTTCCGCGCGGGCTACCGGGGCGATCCCTGGTCGGCCTATGCCGCGCTGCGGGCGGCTTGCCCGACGCCGTTCTCGGGCTACCTGACGCTGCCCGCTGGCGGCGCCGTGTTGAGCCTGTCGCCGGAGCGCTTCATCCGCGTCAGCCGTGGCCAGGTGGAGACCCGGCCGATCAAGGGCACCCAGCCGCGAGGGCGTACCGAGCAGGAGGATGCCGCCCATGCCCGGGCGCTGCTCGACAGTGCCAAGGACCGTGCCGAGAACCTGATGATCGTCGATCTGCTGCGCAATGACCTCGGGCGCAGTTGCCGCATCGGTTCGGTGCGGGTGCCGGAGCTGTTCGCCCTGGAAAGCTACCCTAACGTGCACCATCTGGTCAGTGCCGTCACCGGCGAGCTGGCTGCCGACAAGGATGCCCTGGATCTGCTGGCCGGCGCCTTTCCCGGCGGCTCCATCACCGGCGCGCCGAAGATCCGCGCCATGCAGATCATCGACGAGCTGGAGCCGAGCCGCCGCGCGCTGTACTGCGGGTCCCTGCTGTACCTGGATGTGCGTGGCGAGATGGACAGTTCCATCGCCATCCGTAGCCTGTTGGCGCGCGACGGAGTGATCAGTTGCTGGGGCGGTGGCGGCATCGTGGCCGATTCGCACTGGCAGACCGAGTACCAGGAGTCCATCACCAAGGTGAAGGTGTTGCTGGAGACCCTGGAGCGTTCGATCGGCCAGGGTCAGGCGAAGCTATAGATGTCCATGCCCAGGGCGCCGAGGGTGAAGCCGCTGTGTTCGACCTGGCAGGCGCCGCCGGCGCCACGGGCGAAGAACAGCGGCAGCAGGTGTTCCTCGCTGGGGTGGTTGCGCTGTGCGTGGGGGGCCTGGCGGCGGTAGTCGAGCAGGGCCTCGCTGTCGTCGCTCAGCAGTTTGTCCACCATCCAGTCGCGAAAGGCCTTGGCCCAGGGAGCCATGCTCTCCGGGCCGGCATGCCAGTCCAGTTCGCCGAGGTTATGGGTGATGCTGCCGGAGCCGATCAGCAGCACACCCTGCTCGCGCAGGCCGGCCAGGGCCTGGCCGACGCGGCCCTGCAGGACGGCGCCCTGGTGGCTGGGCAGCGATACCTGCAGCAACGGGATATCGGCATGCGGGTACAGCAGCGACAGCGGCACCCAGGCACCGTGGTCGAAGGGGCGTCGTGCGTCGGCCTGGGCACTCAGCCCGGCTTGCTGCAACAGCTCGATGACCTCGCCGGCCAATTGCGGGTCGCCGGGAGCGGGGTACTGCAGTGCGTACAGCGCGGCTGGAAAACCACCGAAGTCGTGCCAGGTCTCTGGTCGCGCGGCACTCATCACGCGCAGCTCGGCGCTTTCCCAGTGCGCGGAAACCACGACGATGGCGCGCGGCCTGGGCAGGCTGGCGGCCAGGCGTTCGAGCGCCACGCCGCTGGCGCCCGGCTCCAGCGCCAGCATGGGCGAGCCGTGGGAAATGAACAGGCTGGGTAACATGGTGATCCCTCTATAGCTGAAGCCAGTAGGATCAATCAGTCATACTGGCTAAACAAGCGGGATTAGCTGGGTATCATCATCGCTTTTTTAGATCAATGACGGCGTAGAGGAACAGGGCATGCAAGCGGAATTCTGGCAGGCGCGCTGGCAGCGCAACGAAATCGGTTTTCACCTGGCCGAGGTCAATCCCTACCTGGTGCGCCATTGGCCGAGCTTGCAGGCGGCGCCAGGCTCCCGGGTGCTGGTGCCGCTGTGCGGCAAGAGCCTGGATCTGGTCTGGCTGGCCGCGCAGGGGCATCGGGTGCTGGGCGTCGAGCTGACGCAGACGGCCGTGGAGGCATTCTTCGCCGAGCAGGGGCTGCAGGCCGAGGTGCGGGTCGATGGCGCTTTCAGGGTCTATCGCGCCGGCGAGGTCGAACTCTACTGTGGCGACTTCTTCGCCTTGACCGCCGAGCAACTCGGCGATTGTGGCCTGCTCTACGATCGCGCTGCGCTGATCGCCTTGCCGGAGCCGATGCGCCAGCGTTACGTCGCGCATCTGCAAAGCCTCCTGCCGGCGGCAAGCACAGGGCTGCTGATCACCCTGGATTATGAGCAGAGTCACATGCCCGGGCCGCCCTTTGCCGTCAGCGATGGCGAAGTGCAGGCGTGGCCGACGGATGCCTGGCAGGTCGAGCGGCTGGAAAGCTGCGATGTGCTCGACGAGCGCTTCAGGCAGCGTGGCCTGGAGCGTCTTGAGGAGCGCGTCTACCGTCTACGGCGCGTCTGAGCGTGTGAAATTGCGGGGAGCAGGGGGGAGCGGCAAACACTGCCGCCCGTGTAGGAGCGCCGACCTCGGCGCGATGCGATTGTGGCCATCCAGCGGCATCTGCGGAGCGACCAGCAATCGCCGCGGGGTCGTGACTCCTGCAGGGCCAGGGCGACCCTGAGGTCGCCTTTTTGCCTAGCGGCCGAGGCGGCGCAGTGCTTCGATGCGATCCTCGAGAGGCGGGTGCGTCATCAGCAGGCCGGCGAGGCCGTTCTTCAGGCCGCCGTTGATGCCGAATGCGGTCAGGCTGTCGGGCATCTGCACCGGCACGCCCTGCTCGGCGCGCAGGCGCTGCAGCGCGGCGATCATGGCGCCGGTACCGGCCAGGCGCGCACCGGCTTCGTCGGCCTTGAATTCGCGTTTACGCGAGAACCACATGACGATGATGCTGGCCAGGATGCCCAGTACCAGTTCGGCGAAGATGGTCGCGACGAAATAGCCGATGCCGTGGCCGCCTTCGTTCTTGAGGATGGCCTTGTCGACGAAGTTGCCGAAGATCCGTGCGAAGAACATCACGAAGGTGTTCACCACGCCCTGGATCAGCGCCAGGGTGACCATGTCGCCATTGGCCACGTGACCGATCTCGTGGGCCAGAACGGCTTTCACCTCGTCCGGGGAGAAACGCTCCAGCAGCCCCTGGCTGACAGCGACCAGGGCATCGTTCTTGTTCCAGCCGGTGGCGAAGGCGTTGGACTCGTAGGCCGGGAAGATACCCACTTCCGGCATCTTGATGCCGGCCTCGCGGGACAGTTCTTCGACGGTCTGCAGCAGCCACTGTTCATGGCGGGTACGTGGCTGGGTGATGATCTCGGTACCGGTGCTCATCTTCGCCATCCACTTGGAGATGAACAGCGACACCAGCGAGCCGGCAAAACCGAAGACGGCGCAGAAGATCAGCAGGCTGCCGTGGTTCTGGCCGGTAAAGCGATCAACCCCCAGCAGTTTGAGGGTGATGCTGGCGATAACCAGTACCGCCAGGTTGGTGGCCAGGAACAACATAATGCGCATCATGGTGTGAAACGACTCCTCACGGGAAAGACAGGCTCAATACGCCGGCTATATAAGGGCGCCCCCCTTGGCTATTCAACCGGGCGACTATTTCAAACTGTGTCGCATGTCCCGGGGTTGAGGCCTTGGCGTGCCGGGGCGGTCTGTGGCTTAGATCGGGTTTTTCCGGTTTATTTCAACGGCGGCCAGGAAAAAGTGCCGCGCTCGGGCGTGATCCGCGGTCTTGCCGGCCGCCCGGCCGCTCAGTGGCGCGGGTCCGCCGGAGCATACTCGAACAGCTGGCGGGTCAGGCGCGCAATCCGTTCGCCATGTTTCTGCGCCAGCGCTTCGCGCAACTGGAAGGCCAGGCTGGCGTGTACCCGCTGCACCGCCGCTGGCAAGGCTTCGCCTTCGCGCAGGGCGTGGGGCAGACCCCGGGACAGGCGCAGAAAGCCCTTTTCGCTGAGCACCGCCTGGTCCAGGGCATCGTAGGCGATGGTCGATTCGTAGCGCAGGTAGCCTTCGTCCGCCAGCCACAGCAAGGCGCTCAGGCAGGCCTGGTGGCGCTTACTCGGCAGGCCGAACTCGTCCGGTTCCTCGCGGCCGATCAGGTCTTCCACATAGAGCGCGGCCTTGCGCGGAAACACCTGATAGAGCAGGAGCAGGCCGCTGGCGGCATCCTTGTAGAAGTCGTCTATCTGCAGGTCCATGGCTCAGCCTTTCGCCATCGCCGCCAGGGAGCGGCCAGTGCTTGTGCGGGACATGGCGGGCATCTACTGACGGTAGGTCTTGAGGAAGTTGCCGATACGGCCGATGGCCTGCTCGAGGTCATCGACCCGGGGCAGGGTGACCACGCGGAAGTGATCCGGCCACGGCCAGTTGAAGGCGGTGCCCTGGACGATCAGCAGCTTTTCCGAGAGCAGCAGGTCGAGGACGAACTTCTCGTCGTTGTGGATCGGGCAGACCTTGGGGTCGATCCTGGGGAAGGCGTACAGCGCGCCCATGGGCTTGACGCAGCTGACCCCGGGAATGTCGTTGAGCAGTTCCCAGGTGCGGTTGCGCTGTTCCAGCAGGCGGCCGTTGGGCAATACCAGGTCGTTGATGCTCTGGTAGCCGCCCAGGGCGGTCTGGATCGCGTGCTGGCTCGGCACGTTGGCGCACAGGCGCATGTTGGCGAGGATGTCCAGGCCTTCGATGTAGCTCTGCGCCTTGTGCTTGGGCCCGGAGATGGCCACCCAGCCGGAGCGGAAGCCGGCCACCCGGTAGCTCTTGGACAGGCCGTTGAAGGTCAGGCAGAGCACGTCCGGCGCCAGCGAGGCGGTGCTGATGTGCTGGGCATCGTCGTAGAGGATCTTGTCGTAGATCTCGTCGGAGAACAGCACCAGGTTGTGCTGGCGTGCCAGTTCGACGATGTCCGCCAGCACTTCCCTGGAATACACCGCGCCGGTGGGGTTGTTCGGGTTGATCAGCACCAGGGCCTTGGTATTGGGCGTGATCTTGGCGCGCATGTCGGCGATGTCGGGGAACCAGCCGGCCTGCTCGTCGCACAGGTAGTGCACCGGCTTGCCGCCGGCCAGGGCCACGGCGGCGGTCCACAGCGGATAGTCCGGCGCCGGGATCAGCACTTCGTCACCGTTGTTGAGCAGGGCCTGCATGGCCATGACGATCAGCTCGGAGACGCCGTTGCCGAGGTAGACGTCCTCGATGCCGACGCCTTCCACCTGCTTCTGCTGGTAGTACTGCATGACCGCCTTGCGCGCGCTGAACAGGCCCTTGGAGTCGCTGTAGCCCTGGGCGGTGGGCAGGTTGCGGATGACGTCCTGGAGGATTTCCTCGGGGGCCTCGAAGCCGAACGGCGCCGGGTTGCCGATGTTCAGCTTGAGGATGCGCTGGCCTTCTTCTTCCAGGCGCTTGGCGTGCTTGAGCACCGGGCCGCGGATGTCGTAACAGACGTTGGCGAGCTTGTTGGATTTGCTGACCTGCATGTGAAGGGATCCCGAATCAAGAGGCGCGGTGCTCGGCGGCCAGGGCGAGGACAAGCCTTGGCAGCGCGAGGCACGGGTGACAGACTGGGAATCATACGTGGCGGCCTGATCCGGGCAAAGATACAGATCGGGCTTTTTTATCCTGCGGAGGACTGCCTGTGGACAAGCTCGAAAAACCCCTGGAAACCTGGCGCGAGGAGCTCTCGGACGCCCAGTTCAACATCTGCCGCCTGGGCGGCACGGAACGTCCCTTTACCGGTGAGTACCACGACAGCAAGGAGCCGGGCACCTACAACTGCGTCTGTTGCGGTACGCCGCTGTTCGATTCCGACGCCAAGTTCGATTCCGGTTGCGGCTGGCCGAGCTACTTCCAGCCGCTGAGCGAGGAGGCCATCAGGGAACTCGACGATTTCAGCCATGGCATGCACCGCATCGAGGTGCGCTGCGCGCGCTGCGATGCCCACCTGGGCCACGTGTTTCCCGACGGGCCGAGGCCTACGGGGCAACGCTACTGCATCAACTCGGTAGCGCTGCAGCACGTGCCGCGACAACGGCAGCCAAATTAGCTTCAAGCTTCAAGCTTCAAGCTTCAAGCCAGAAGCAGAAGTCCAGGTTACCCCTGAACCGCCTTTAACTTGCAGCTTGAAGCTTGCCGCTTGCAACTTGACGAGCCCCCGACATGAGCGACGATCTGTTCGATATACCCTGCACCACCATCACGGGTGAGCAGAAGACCCTGGGCGATTTCGGCGCCAAGGCCGTGCTGGTGGTCAATACCGCCAGCCAATGCGGTTTCACCCCGCAGTACCAGGGCCTGGAAAGCCTGTGGCGGCAATACCGCGACAAGGGGCTGGTGGTGCTGGGCTTCCCCTGCAATCAGTTCGGCAAGCAGGAGCCGGGTGACGAGGACGCCATCGCCTCGTTCTGTGAGCTCAACTTCGGGGTCAGCTTCCCCCTGTTCAAGAAGATCGAGGTCAATGGCGCCGGCGCCCATCCCCTGTATGTGCAGCTCAAGCGCCGGGCGCCGGGGCTGCTCGGCAGCCAGGGCATCAAGTGGAATTTCACCAAGTTCCTGATCAGTGCCGATGGCCGCCAGGTGAGCCGCTTTGCACCGACCACCAAGCCGCAGGCGCTGAGCGATGCCATCGAAACGCTACTCGAGGGATGAGGCCACTGTGCTTCAAGCGGTATGCCGCTTCACGGGCGGTGGTGCGCGCCTGATGCTTGATCCGCTACGTTGATGCCGCTGCTCAAACGCCTGCAGCAGGCCGGGCTGGTTCAGCTCGGCAGCCACTGATTGAGCAGGCTGAGCAACTCGTCGCGCTGGAAGGGCTTGGCCAGGTAGTCGTTCATGCCCGCGGCCAGGCAGCGTTCGCGTTCTTCCGACAGGGCATTGGCGGTCAGGGCGATGATCGGCAAGTGCCGCCAGTCGGCATTGGCCCGGATGCGGCGGCTGGCTTCGTAGCCATCCATGACCGGCATGTTGCAGTCCATCAGCACCAGGTCGACGGCCTGATCCTGCAGGCGCGCCAGGGCCTGTTCGCCGTTATTGGCCAGCAGCACGTCGAAGCCCTGCTTGCCGAGCATGCCCTTGACCACCAGTTGATTGACCGGGTTGTCCTCGACCAGCAGCACGCTGGCC
Organism: Phytopseudomonas dryadis; assembly: GCF_004327355.1. GTDB lineage: Bacteria > Pseudomonadota > Gammaproteobacteria > Pseudomonadales > Pseudomonadaceae > Aquipseudomonas > Aquipseudomonas dryadis. The sequence goes on along the minus strand of NZ_QJUM01000002.1, from coordinate 96,558 downwards.
TGCTTGTGCGGCGTTGCCGAAACCGGGGAGGGCGTGTCGAGCGATGCCGGCGGCTGGTGCAGGGCGCGGCCCAGGGCCTGGAGCAGCGCTTGCCGGGTCAGCGGCCTGGCCAGTTGTTCCAGGGGCGCCAGGCCGCGCGCCTGCTCGCGGGCGAGGAAGCTGCCGTAGGCGGTTACCAGCAGGATCGGTGCCGCGGTCAACGGCCGCAGCTTGGCCATGCAGGTCGGGCAGTCGCTGATCAGTACATCGGCGTCGATGCCATCCGCCTGTCCGGCGCTGTCCAGGCGTTGGTAGCCCAGTCCCCAGGCGCGGATCAGGCTGGGCAACAGTTCGGCCAGGCCGGTGTCCTCGGCGCAGATGGCGATCACCCGCCCGGACAGCCGGGGGTGGGGCGCGGCCGGGCTGACGCCGGGCAGTGGCAGTTCGGCGACGAAGCGGCTGCCGACGCCGACGCTGGAGGTCAGGCTCAACTGCCCGTGCATGGCCTCGCACAGGCGCCGGGTCAGGGCCAGGCCCAGGCCGGTGCCGCCGAATTGCCGGGCGATATCGGCGCCGGCCTGGGTGAAGGGCTGGAAGATGTGCGCCTGGGCCTCTTCGGCGATACCGATACCGGTGTCGCGGACTTCCAGGACGACCTGGCCGGCGCTGGCGCCGACCCGGATGTCGACGCGGCCGGCGCGGGTGAACTTCAGGGCGTTGGACAGCAGGTTGCTGACGATCTGCCGCACACGGGTCGGATCGCCGAGCACCTGGGCGGGCAGTTGCGGATCGATCAGGCAGGTCAGTTCGACGCCGGGCAGGGCGTTCTGCGACAGCAGGCTGGCCGTGCCTTCGACCAGGCTGCCGAGGTCGAAGGCGATGTGCTCCAGCTCCAGCTGCCCGGCCTCGAATTTCGACAGATCGAGAATGTCGTTGAGCAGATCGACCAGCACCTTGCCCGAATCGTGGGCGATCGACAGCTGCTGGCGCTGTTCGCTGCTCATGGGGCCTTCCAGCGACAGCGCCAGCATGCCCAGCAGACCGTTGAGCGGTGTGCGGATCTCATGGCTCATGTTGGCCAGGAAGGTGGAGCGGGCCTGGGCCATGGCCAGGGCATCGTGACGCGCCTGCTGCAGCTCTTCGTTGGAGCGGCTGAGCCGGCTGTTGGCGGCCTTGAGTTCGACGGTGCGTGCCGAAACCACGCTTTCCAGTTCGCCGAGGTAGTCGGTCAGGCGATCCTCGGCGTTGCGGCGTTGTTCGATTTCCATGGCGATGTTGGCGAACTGACGGTTGGCGACCTCCACCAGCACGCCGATCTCGTCGCGTTCATGGCCCGGCGGGCAGACCAGCCGGCTCCGATCCGAGGGGCGCAGGTCGCGCCTGCTGAGCGCCTGGATGACCTGGCTCAGCGGTTTGGTCAGCATGAAGTAGAACAGCACCAGGAGGATGATCGACAGCAGCAGGCTGCGGGCGAAACCATTGGTCAGGGTGAGCACGGCACGCTTGAGGAAGTTGCTGCCGAAGGCGTAGGTGTCGATGTCCAGTTGCAGTACGCCCAGGGGCTCCTCGGGGGCATGATCGACCGACAGGCGGGTCTCGAAGTGACGGCTCTCGTCGAAGAGGAAGTCGCTGAAGACCCGGTAGCGGCTTGTCGCCGGCGGTTGCCGGGTGCTGGCCAGCGCCTCGCCGTTGCTGTCGACGATGCGGGCGCCGATCACGGCGGGCGAGCGGGACAGGCCGGTGACCAGCTCCTGGGCCAGCTCGGCATCGATGTTGTAGGCGATACGCGCCGCGGGACTGTGGCTGATATCCAGCAGCGCGTTAATCTCGCGATTGATGGCGGCGTCTTCACTGGCATAATCGACGCCAATCTGTACCAGGCTGAGCAGGGTGCCGAGGATGAAGGCGACCAGTACGGTGACGGCGGCCTGCTTGAATGACAGTCGCTGCGTGAGTGGTATTTCCATATAGGGCGCTGTCTCGTTCCGTTCGCTGCTCAAGCATAGCCGATCTGGCTCGTCTCTCGAGCACACTGGCTTGTTCATTGTGATGATTCAAGGAGCTTAACGTGGATTCCCGTTTGCTTGATTTTCTGCAGCGTGCCGACAGCCTGCTGACGCGCCTGGAACCGCTGCTGCCGGCGCCCCGTAGCGCGCTCGACTGGGAGCATTGCCTGGCCGCGCGCTGGCAGCGCGAGGGGCGTGGCGGCTACCTGCAGCCATTGAACGTGAGCCTGGACATGCGCCTCAGCGACCTGATCGGCGTGGACACCCAGCGCGAGCAACTGGCGCGCAATACCCGCCAGTTCGTCCAGGGCATGCCGGCCAACCACGCCTTGCTCTGGGGCGCCCGCGGGACGGGCAAGTCGTCGCTGGTGCGCGCCTTGCTGGCCGAGCATGCCGCCGCGGGCCTTCGTCTGATCGAGATCGAGCGTGACCATCTCGCCGATCTGCCGCGCCTGGTCGAACAACTGCAGGCGCTGCCCCAGCGCTTCGTCCTGTTCTGCGACGACCTGTCATTCGAGGCGGGCGAGGGCGATTACCGCGTGCTCAAGAGCGTGCTCGACGGCTCGCTGGAGCGTTCGCCGGAGAACCTGCTGCTGTATGCCACCTCCAACCGCCGGCATCTGGTGCCGGAAAGGGAGAGCGACAACGCCAATACCAAGGTGGTGGATGGCGAGTTGCATCCCAACGAGGCGGTGGAAGACAAGATCGCCCTGTCGGATCGCTTCGGCCTGTGGCTGTCCTTCTACCCCTTCACCCAGGAGCATTACCTCAACGTGGTGCGTCACTGGATCACGGTGCAAGCCGCGGCGGTCGGCCTGACCTGGGCGTGGAGCGAGGCGCTGGAGAAGACCGCGATCCGCTGGGCGACCGGGCGTGGCAATCGCAACGGCCGCTGTGCCTATCAGTTCGCGCGCCAGTGGGTGGGCCTGCAATTGCTGGAGACGCCACAGTGATCGATCTGGAGAAAAACGCCGCCGGTCTCGCTGGCTACCCGCTGCTGGCCGCCCAGCTCGAAGCCCTGCTCGCCGGGGAGCGCGACTTCATTGCCAATGCCGCGCAGTTCAGCGCCTTTCTGTTCCATGAGCTGGAGGACCTGAACTGGGCCGGTTTTTACCTGGTCAAGGATGGCGAACTGGTGCTCGGGCCGTTCCAGGGCCGGGTCGCCTGTGTGCGCATCGCCTTTGGGCGTGGTGTTTGCGGCGCGGCGGCCGCTACGGGGCAAACCCGGCGGGTGGAGGACGTGCATGCCTTCGCCGGGCATATCGCCTGCGACAGTGCGTCCAACAGCGAGCTGGTGGTTCCCCTGCTGAAGGAGGGGCGGTTGATCGGCGTGCTCGACCTGGATAGCCCGCGGCTGGCCCGCTTCGGCGAGGCCGATCAGCGTGGCATCGAGCGGCTGGCGGCGATCTTCCTAGCGGCCAGCGATTGTTGAGTGGGGCCAGGGCGATCCTGCCGATTGCCCTGGATCGACTCAAAACAGTGGCTTGGCGACGCGCCTGCACGTTTTTTCCGTGCGTCAGAGACGGCCAGGCAACCCTGTTTGCTCGAGCGTATCGGCCGGCATCCGGGCAAACGGCTTCCGGCAGAACGAAAAAAGGACCCGAAGGTCCTTTTTTCCAGCATCCGCAGACGTCTGCAGAGCATAATTTGGAGCGGGAAACGAGACTCGAACTCGCGACCCCGACCTTGGCAAGGTCGTGCTCTACCAACTGAGCTATTCCCGCGTTACAACGTGCTGCCTACCGCAAAATGGCGTCCCCTAGGGGACTCGAACCCCTGTTACCGCCGTGAAAGGGCGGTGTCCTAGGCCACTAGACGAAGGGGACCTGGAACTTTCGCGATCCTGCGCCTGGGCAGAATCCATGATCTGGAGCGGGAAACGAGACTCGAACTCGCGACCCCGACCTTGGCAAGGTCGTGCTCTACCAACTGAGCTATTCCCGCATTTACTGCTATCACCTGCTTCGCAAGTGGCGTCCCCTAGGGGACTCGAACCCCTGTTACCGCCGTGAAAGGGCGGTGTCCTAGGCCACTAGACGAAGGGGACGCTGCCCGGAACCCGTACCTGCCTTCCGGCTTCCGCGTTACGCCTCGAGGCATTACCGCAGAAGTGGCGCGCATTCTAGGGAGCCTTTCAACGGTCGTCAACCTCTCTAATAATTTTTTTTAAAATCAACGACTTCACCCAAGATTGCACGCCGCGCTAGGAGCTGACCGGCCGAAGCACTACACTCGCGTGGAATACAGCGTCCGAGAGGTTACCGCGATGTCCTCGCTCGTGATCACCCTGTCGATAGTCGGAGGGATCGCCATCCTGATCCTGATCGCCTATCTGAATCAGATGGCCGAGAGCAACAAACTGAAGAAAGCCCGCCTCAAGGCCGACCTCAGCGACCGTTATCGACGTCTTGCCGATCTCAACGAGCAGTTTCCCGGCCAACTGATGACGCCCGAGCTCAAGCTGCTGCTCAGCCGTCTGCAGTTGCATTTCGTCGAGCGCCTGCTGGCCGTCGACAAACACGACGATGGCCACGCGGCCGCGGCCCAGGAGCTGGGCAAGCTGATCGGCCAGGGCGAAGCCATTCCCGTGCGCAACCCGCCACAGCCCGTCGCCAGCGAGGCCAAGGCCAAGGATATCCGCTTTCAGCTCGAGAGCCTGCACAGCCAGGTCACTCGCGCCGCCCAGGCCGGCCTGATCCCCCAGGACGAGGCCAAGCGCTGGCTGCAGGAAATCCGCCATATGCTGGCCCAGGTATACATCGAGCTGTTCAGCACCCAGGCCCAGGAAGCCATGCGGCAGAAACAGCCCGGCCACGCCCGCCTCGCCCTCGAGCGTGGCGTACAGTTCCTGCAGAAACAGGCCGATGCCGCTCGCTACCAGTCGACCCTGGCGCAATTCCAGAAACAACTGGCCCGCGTCAATGCCCTGCTGGTCAACATCGAACAGCAGAGCAGCGACGACGGCAGCGAGCTCACCGAAGGACTCAAGTCGCTGGACGATGAGGACTGGAAGAAGAAAACCCTCTACGACTGACGGCCCTACGCGGCCGTCGAAACCTTCTCATGGCTCGAAGCGGTAACCGACGCCGTAGACCGAGCGGACCCATTCTTCCCCGACGTTGCCGAGTTTGCGGCGCAGGTTCTTCACGTGGCTGTCGATGGTCCGGTCCGTGACGATACGGTGATCGTCGTAGAGCTGGTCCATCAACTGATCGCGCGAATAGACCCGGCCGGGCTGTGCCGCCAGGGTGCGCAGCAGGCGGAACTCGACCAGCGTAAGGCCGAGGTCGTGCCCGTGGAGGCTGGCCCGGCAGGCGCCAGCGTCGATCGACAGCCCCTGCGCCGATTCGGCGCAGCCGGGTACATGGCGGTGGCGCCGCAGCACGCTGTGCACGCGGGCGACGACCTCCCGCGGACTGAACGGCTTGCACACGTAGTCGTCGGCGCCCAGTTCGAGGCCGAGCAGGCGGTCGATCTCCTCGACCCGAGCCGTGACCATGATCACCGGCACGTCGGACAGCGTGCGCAGTTCGCGGCAGATGTCGATGCCGTCGCGGTTCGGCAGCATCAGGTCGAGGATCACCAGGTCGGGCTGCCGCTGCCGGAAGGCCGGCACGGCGTCGGCGCCATCGAAGACCTGCTGGCAGCTGTAGCCGGCCGCCTGCAGGTAGTCGCGCAGCACCGCCGAGAGCCGTGGCTCGTCCTCCACGATGAGAATCCGTCCTCCTGGCGGCGCGGTCGTCATGCGGCCTCCGGCAGATCGACCGTGATGCGCAGGCCGCCGAGCGGCGAGGCGTCGGCGCGGATGCTGCCGTCGTGCGCCTGCGCGATGTTGCGGCAGATCGCCAGGCCGAGGCCGCTGCCGCCGCTTTCGCGGTTGCGCGATGCCTCGGTGCGGTAGAAGCGCTCGAACAGGCGCGGCAGCTTGTCCGCGTCCACCGCCGGCGGGCTGTCGTCGAAGGTGACGAGGAGGCGGCCGTTGCGCCGTTCGCAGCCGACTTCGACGATGCCGCCGCGATCGGTGTAGCGCAGGGTATTCTCGAGCAGGTTGCCGAACAGCTGCTGCAGCCGCCGTTCGTCGCCGTGGACGGGGTACGCGCCAGGGGCCATGCGCCGGCGCAGTTGCAGCCCGGCGCCGGCGAAGCGCGGTTCCAGCGTCGCCAGCATCGCCTCCAGCAGGGTCGCCAGGTCGATCGACTCATGCCGGTAGGTGAGGGCGGCCACGTCGGTCAGCGACAGGTCGTGCAGATCGTCGATGAGCTTGCCGAGCTGGAGGATCTGCTGGCCCAGCGGCTGCAGCGACGCCTGCGCCATGGGCCGGATGCCGTCCTGGATCGCTTCGAGCTCGGCCCGCATCACGGCCAGCGGGGTGCGCAGCTCGTGCGAGATGTCGGCCATGAAATGGCGCCGCGTGCGCTCGTTGTGCTCCAGCGCCTGGGCCAACTGGTTGAAGTCGCGCGCCAGCCCGCCGAGTTCGTCGCGGCTGCCGGCATCCACCCGTATCGCGTAGTCGCCGGCCGCCAGGCAGTGCGTTGCCGAGGCCAGGCCATGCACGCGGCGCAGCAGCATGCGCGACAGCAGGCCGGCGAGCAGGGCCGCCACGACGACCGACAAGGCCGCGATCAACCACCAGGTGTACAACTGGGCTTCGTAGAAGCGCACGTCGCCGGCGGCGACGGCCTTCTGGAACGGTACCATCGCCATCCAGCCCACCGTTTCCCCGTCGACGACGACCGGCCGCAACAGCGATTCCCGGTCGGCCCCCGGGTTGCCAACGACCCGGGCGTAGGTAGGGTCGAGCAGCGCGAAGCGCGGCACGGCGCCGGTCTGGTCGGACACCGGCGGGCCGGTCAGCGCGCGCGCCGGATCGGGGGCGGGCCGCATCAGCGCGAACCAGGCCTCCAGGTCGCCACGCAGGAAGTCCCAGCTGCCGTGCTGGCGATAGGTCTCCTCCAGGCGCGGCAGCACCGTCTCCATGCGCTCCATGCCCTGCTCGTTGAGATAGCCGAGAAAGCCGCGCTGGAAACTGACGTGCGCCGCAACGCCATTGACCAGCAGCACGATGGCGCAGGAGGCGATCACGGCGAGGAAGAGCTTGGCGGTAATGCCCAGTTTCATAGGGTGGGGGACAGAGTGGGAATGCCAGCGCCTATTCGACCACGGCGCCAGTTCGGGGAACAAGGTCGATCGTGCGGGTGGAGCGAAACTCCATATTCGCTGCACATTCGTTCTCCAGCATGCCATCCATCGTCCGCTTCCCGCGATTCCGAGGCTATTGCGCATGCTGTCTCCGACCCCACGTTCATTGTTCAGGCACCTGGGTTGCCTGTGCCTGCCAGTGATGCTGCTGCTGGCCGCCTGTTCGCCCGGGCCGGCAGCGCTTGCGCCGACGCCGGAAGTCGGGGTCTGGACGGTGCGCGCCCAGCGGCTGGCCATGCACCAGACCCTGCCCGGACGCACGGTGGCCCACATGGTCTCGGACGTGCGGCCGCAGGTCGGCGGCATCATCCAGCAGCGCCTGTTCGTCGAAGGCCAGGACGTGAAGGCCGGGCAGCTCCTGTACCGGATCGACCCGGCGACCTACCAGGCCGCCTACGACAACGCCAAGGGCGCCCTGGCCCAGGCGCAGGCGGCGGTGCTGTCGGCGCGGCCCAAGGCGCAGCGCTACGCCAACCTGGCCAGGCTGGACGCGGTGAGCCAGCAGGATCTCGAGGAGGCCGTCGCGACGCTGCGCCAGAACGAGGCGGCGGTGATGGTGGCGCAGGCCGTGTTGCAGACGGCCAGGATCAACCTCGACTACACCCGCGTCAGCGCACCGATCGACGGCCGCATCGGCGCCTCGGTGTATACGCCCGGCGCGCTGGTGACGGCCGGCCAGACCACGGCGCTGGCCACGATCCAGCAACTCGACCCGATCTACGTCGACGTCACCCAGTCCAGTGCCGAGCTGCTGGCGCTGCGCAAGCAGCTCGACAGCGGCGCGCTCACCTCGCTGGACGGCAAGGTGCCGGTGCAGATCCAGCTGGAGGACGGCAGCCTCTACGAGCACAGCGGCACGCTGGAATTCGTCGGCACCTCGGTGGATACCGGCACCGGTAACGTCGTGTCGCGCGCGCTGGTTCCCAACCCGGATCGCCTGCTGCTGCCGGGCGCCTACGTGCGCGCCATCCTGCCGGTGGCGATCAACGACAAGGCGATCCTGGTGCCGCAGAGCGCGGTCGGCCGCAATACCAGGGGCGAGGCGACGGTCAAGCTGGTCGGCGACGACGGCAGGCTCATCGAGCGCACGGTGCAGACCGGCGACGCGCAGAAGGACCAGTGGCTCGTCACCGCCGGCCTGCAGCCCGGCGAGCAACTGGTGGTCGAAGGCGGCAGCAAGGTGCAGGCGGGCCAGGCGGTGAAGACGCACGCGGTGGCGGACCCCGCCGACGCGACGCCGTCGACGGCCGGTCAGGCGAGCTGAGGGCAGGGCATGTCACGTTTCTTCATCGACCGGCCCATCTTCGCCTGGGTCATCGCCATCGTCATCACCCTGGCCGGTACGCTGGCGGTGTTCAACCTGGCGGTGGAGCAGTACCCGAACATCGCGCCACCGACGATCTCGATCCGCGCCACCTACACCGGCGCCTCGGCGCAGACCGTGGAGAATTCGGTCACCCAGGTCATCGAGCAGCAGATGAGCGGGCTGGACAACCTGATGTACATGTCCGCCAGCAGCAACGCGGCCGGCGGCGCGCAGGTGCAACTGACGTTCAAGGCCGGCACCGACCCGGACGTGGCGCAGATGCAGGTGCAGAACAAGCTGCAGCAGGCCGAGTCGATGCTGCCCGAGGTGGTCAAGAGCACCGGCCTCACGGTGAGCAAGTCGGTGGGCGGCAGCTTCTTCGAGGTGCTCGCCTTCACCTCCGACGACGGCAGACTGAGCGGCACCGACATCGCCGACTTCATGGTCTCCACCCTCCAGGACCCGATCAGCCGCGTCACCGGCGTCGGCCGGGTGCAGGTGATGGGTTCGCAGTATTCGATGCGCGTCTGGCTCGATCCGGAGAAGCTGCGCACCTATTCGCTGATGCCTTCCGACGTGACAGCCGCGATCACGGCGCAGAACGCCGACGTGTCTTCCGGGCAGCTCGGCGCGCTGCCGGCGACGCAGGGCCAGGCGCTGAACGCGACCATCAGCTCGCGCAGCCGGCTGCAGACGCCGGAGCAGTTCAAGGCGATCGTCGTCAAGTCCGACAGCAGCGGCGCGGTGGTGCGCCTGTCCGACGTCGCCCGGGTCGAGCTGGGCAGCGAGGACTACGCGATGACCAGCACGTTCAACGGCAAGCCGGCCGCGGGCATCGGCATCGAGCTGGCCAGCGGTGCCAACGCCATGCAGGTGTCGGAGGCGGTGGAGGCCAGGCTCGCGGAGCTGCAGTCCTACTTCCCCGAGGGCATCAGCTATCACGTGGCGTCCAGCACCACGCCGTTCGTGAAGATCTCCATCGAGGAGGTGGTCAAGACCCTGGTCGAAGCCGTCGTGCTGGTGCTGGCGATCATGTACCTGTTCCTGCAGAACTGGCGGGTGACGCTGATCCCGGCGATCGCCGTGCCGGTGGTGCTGATGGGCACCTTCGGCGTGCTGGCGCTGCTGGGCTACTCGATCAACACCCTGACCATGTTCGGCATGGTACTGGCGATCGGCCTGCTGGTGGACGATGCGATCGTGGTGGTGGAGAACGTCGAACGGGTGATGCGCGAGGAAGGCCTGCCGCCGCGCGAGGCCACGCGCAAGTCGATGGGCCAGATCACCGGCGCGCTGGTCGGCATCGCCCTGGTGCTGACGGCGGTGTTCCTGCCCATGGCGTTCTTCGCGGGTTCCACCGGGGTGATCTACCGCCAGTTCTCGGTGACCATCGCCTCGGCGATGATCCTCTCGGTGTTCGTGGCCATGACCCTGACGCCGGCGCTGTGCGCCACGCTGCTGACACCCGGGCAGGTCACCCGGCGCGGGCCGCTCGGGCGCTTCTTCACAGGGTTCAACAGCCGCTTCGACCAGGCTGCCGAGCGCTACCGCCACGGCGTGGCGCGCGTCGTCGGCCACCGCCGCGCGGGCGTGGCGGTCTATCTGTTGCTGCTGGCGGTGCTGGGCCTGCAGTTCTGGCAGTTGCCGACCTCGTTCCTGCCCGAGGAGGACCAGGGCACGCTGATGGTGCAACTGAAGATGCCGCCGGGCGCGACCAAGGAGAAGACGCAGCAGGTGATCGCCGAGGTCTCGGACTACGTGCGCGGGCAGCCGGAGGTCGAGACGGTCATGGCGGTCGCCGGCTTCAGCCAGGGCACCAGCGGCCAGAATGCCGGCATGGCCTTCATCCGGCTCAAGGACTGGAGCGAGCGCGAGGCCAGTGCCACCGATATCGGCGTGCGCATCAGCGAGGCGATGCTCGGGCGTTTTCCCGATGCGCAGATCTACGCCTTCGCGCCCTCGGGCATTCCGGGGCTGGGCCAGGCCACCGGCTTCACCCTGGAGCTGCAGGATTTCGCTGGCGCCGGCCACGAAGCCCTGGTGGACGCGCGCCAGAAGCTGCTGGCGCTGGCCGCGCAGGAGCCGTCGCTGAGCGCGGTGCGCTATGCCAACCTGGAGGACGCGCCGACCTTCGACATCAGGATCGACGACGCCAAGGCCGGCGCGTTGAAGCTGGCCCAGAGCGATATCAACGCCACCCTGTCCACGGCGTTCGGGGCCACCTACGTCAACGACTTCGTCGACCGTGGCCGGATCAAGAAGGTCTATGTGCAGGGCCAGGAGCAGGCGCGGATGCTGCCGCAGGATGTCTACCGCTGGACGGTGCGCAACAGCGACGAGGCGATGGTGCCGTTCTCGGCCTTCGCCAGCAGCGGCTGGAGCTACGCTCCGGCATCGCTGGCGCGCTTCAACGGCATCGCCGCCATGGAGATCAGTGGCCAACCGGCCCAGGGCGTCAGCTCGGGCACGGCGATGGCTGAGATAGTCAGGCTGGTGCAGCAACTGCCGGGCGGCTTCGGTTATGCGTGGTCGGGCCTGTCCTTCCAGGAGCAGCAGGCCGGGGCGCAGGCTCCTTTGCTGTATGCGGTGTCGCTGTTGTTCGTGTTCCTCTGTCTGGCGGCGCTGTACGAGAGCTGGTCGATCCCGTTCTCGGTGATGCTGGCCGTGCCTATCGGTGTCGGCGGCGCGCTGCTGCTGACTTCGCTGCGCGGACTCAGCAATGACGTGTATTTCCAGGTGGGCCTGCTTGCCACGGTCGGCCTGGCGGCCAAGAACGGCATCCTTATCGTCGAGTTCGCCAAGGAACTGGAGGAGCGGGGCAAGCCACTGGTCGAGGCTGTACTGGAGGCTGCGCGCCTGCGCCTGCGGCCGATCCTGATGACCTCGATGGCCTTCCTGCTCGGCGTGCTGCCCCTGATGGTCAGCAGCGGCGCCGGCTCCGCTGGGCGCCACTCGCTGGGTACCGGCGTGTTCGGCGGCACCCTGGCCTCGACCGTGCTGGGCATCTTCTTCGTGCCGCTGTTCTACGTGATCGTGCGCAGCCTGTTTCCCGGCCGCAAGAGCCAGCCCGCTGCGCCGACGGAGGTGAATGAATGACCAGGCCGTCGGTCACCCGGCGTTCCCCGCGCCCGGTTCGCCTGGCGTTGGCCGTTCTCTGCGCCGCCGCGCTGGCCGGCTGCGCCAGCATGGCACCGTCCTACGTACAGCCCGCCGCACCGGTGCCGGCGCAGTTCCGCGACGCCCCGCCGGCCGCTGCGGACGCGATGCCGGTGGCGGAACTCGACTGGCGCCAGGTGTTTCTGGACGAGCGCCTGCGCCAGGTGATCGCCCAGGCGCTGCAGAGCAACCGCGACCTGCGCGTGGCGCTGCTCAACATCGAGAAGGCGCGCGCGCAGTACCGCATCCAGAGCGCCGACCTGCTGCCGTCGGTGGACGCGACGCTCAGCCGGACGGCCGCACGCAGCAGTGCGGCCGCCAGCAGCAGCGGAGTCGCGGCGGTGAGTCGCAGCGCCTCGGCCACGGTCGGCTTCAGCAGTTGGGAACTGGACCTGTTCGGACGCATCCGCAGCCTGCAGGACGAGGCCGCGCAGACCTTCCTGGCCACGGCCGAAACCCAGCGCAGCACACGCATGAGCCTGCTGGCCGAGGTCGCCAGCGACTGGCTGAACGTGGGCGCCTACCGCCAGCGCGTGGCCCTGGCGCAGCAGACCCTGGAGAGCCAGCGCAGGACGCTGCAGCTCACCGAGTTCCTGCATGGCGAAGGCGCGGCCTCCGGCGTCGACCTGGCTTCCATCCAGGGCAGTGTGGAAAGCGCGCGGGCCGACGTCGCCACCTACGCCACCGCGCTGGAGCAGGCACGCCATGCGCTCGAGCTGGTCGTGGGCGCCCCCGTCCCCGACAGCCTTCTGCCTGACACCGACGATGCCGAGACCGCCGTGGCGCTGGCGCCGCTGCCCGCCAATCTCTCCTCCCGCGTGCTGTTGCAGCGCCCCGACGTACTGTCTGCCGAGTACGTGCTGAAAGCCGCCAATGCCGACATCGGCGCCGCGCGCGCGGCCTTCTTTCCGAGCATTTCGCTGACCACGACGGTGGGCGTCGGCAGCAGCGCCCTGTCGAACCTGTTCGATGCCGGCACGCGGACCTGGTCGTTCATTCCCACCGTCAGCGTGCCGATCTTCCGGGCCGGTGCGCTCCAGGCCTCGCTGGACGCGGCGGAGCTCTCCGCCGATGTCGCCGTGGCCCAGTACGAGAAGGCGATCCAGACCGCCTTCGGCGAAGTGGCCGATGTCCTGGCCGAGCGGGCCCGCCTGGATGAGCGCCTGGATGCGCAGCGTGCCCTGGTCGTCGCCTCCCGGCGCGGCTATACCCTGGCCGATGCGCGCTACCGCAACGGCGTGGACAGCTCCCTCCAGGCCCTGACCGCGCAACGCACGCTCTATAGTGCACAGCAGGATCTGATCACCCTGCGCCTGAGCGAGGCCAGCAACCGTGTGACCCTGTACAAGGTGTTCGGCGGCGGCGCCGATGCCGACGGATGAGGAGAGGGCAGGCACGCCGTCAAGGCGGGATCGCTGATGGCCGGAATGCGCCACGAAGGCCGTGGCCGCGCTGTCGAACAATGGAAACGGCTGGAACAGCCTTGAAAAGCGAAGGAGAACGAACATGCTATCGCGTAGGAATTTCCTGCTCATGAGCGCCGCGACGCTGGTCGTGGTCGGCGTCCCGGCCTGCGCCCGCAGCGGTGTCGGGCAGGCCAGGCAAGCCAGCGCCATCACCGAGGTCTTCGGCGACGGTATCCGCCTGACCGCGGTGGCGGTGGAATACAGCGCGCCGGTCGAGGGCACCACGCTGTCGACCGCAGCCTTCGAGGTTGAGGGCCGAACCCTGGTCGAGGCCTTCGCCAGCACCTCCGCCGATCCGGCCGACCGCGCCGAGTCGGGTCGTTTCGTCATCCTCGCCCTGTCGCCGGACGATGCCGATGCCCCTCTCGCCCAGCAGAGGGCCCGGGGCCAGGGCAACGGCACGGGTACGCGCGATGGCGGTGGCGGCCCGGGTGGTCCCGGCGGCGGTCCCGGCAAGGCCGGCAGCCGCACCAGCGACAGCCCGGTCTATCGTGCGCCCACCGCATCGCTGCTCCTGGCGGACGGCGAGACGCTGGCGACCCGCGCCGTGAAGAACCTGATCGTCGACGATTTCCGGCAACTGGCGTTCCACGACCCCAGGACCGGCGACCGGCTCCAGTACAACCTGTTCGTGCCCAGGGACTACGACCCGCAACAGTCCTACCCGCTGGTGCTGTTCATGCATGACGCCGGCGCGACCAGTGACGACCCCTTCGCCACCCTGTTCCAGGGCCTGGGCGCGATCGTCTGGGCCAGCCCCGAGGACCAGGCCCGGCGCCCGTGCTTCGTGCTGGCGCCGCAGTTCGCCGAGATCATCGCCGACGACGACTCGCGGACCAGCAGCATGCTCGACACCACCATCGACCTGATCGAGGCGCTGGCGAACCAGTACAGCATCGACCGCAAGCGCCTCTACACCACCGGCCAGTCCGGTGGCTGCATGATGTCCATCGCCATGGACATCAAATACCCGGACTTCTTCGCGGCCTCCTTCCTGGTCGCCGGGCAGTGGGACCCGGCGCTGGTGCAGCCGCTGGCCCGGCAGAAGCTGTGGATCCTGGTGTCGCAGGACGACGACAAGGCCTATCCCGGGCAGAACGCGATCACCGAGGTGCTGGAGGCGGAAGGCGCCCGGATCAGCCGCGCCACCTGGGACGGCACCTGGAACGCCGAGCAATACCGCGCGGCCTTCGAGAAAATCGACGCCGAGGGCAGCCCGATCAACTACGTGAGCTTCGCCAAGGGCAGCGTGCTCCCGCCGGGGGATTCGGGTGCCGGCGCCAGCGGGCACCGCAACACCTGGCGCATCGCCTACGGCATCGAGCCGATCCGCGAGTGGATTTTCCGCCAGCACGGCTAATTCAAGGAGAGCAGCGAGAATGCGCAAACTGACATGCATCGCATCGGCCCTGGTCCTGGCCGGCACGACCCTCGGCAGCGCGGGCTGGGCGGCGGAGTCCGGCGCTGACGTCGCAGCGCCGATCGCGGCGCAGGAGCAGACCCAGGCCGTCGTCGCTGCGGCGACCGGCTTCCTCGACTCGCTCGCTGCCGAGCAGCGCGCCCAGGCGCAGTTTCCCTTCACCCCGCAGAAGGCCGCGAGCGCCGCCACATTCGCCCGCAGTGGGCCGCTACCGGGTGGTGCGGGCAATGGTGGTTCGGGCGGTCGCGCGGGAGAAGCGGGGCGTCCCTCTGGCCCGCGCGCGGAGGGTGGCGGCCCGGGCATGGGCCCGGCTGGCGGCTTCGTCGGCGAGCAGTATGGCGCGGCCGTCTGGTCCAACTATCCGGTCAGCGACGTGCCGCGCCCCGGCCTGCAGCTCGGCAGTCTGAGCGACGCCCAGCGCGCCGCTGCGCTGCGCCTGCTACAGACGCTGCTCAGTCCTCAGGGCTACCAGAAGGTGCTGGATATCATGGGCTCCGATCAGGCCCTGTCCGAAGGCGGCACCCACTACGCCTCCGGCACGGCCTACTACACCCTCGGCATCTTCGGCACGCCAAGCGTCAGCGCGCCGTGGATGGTGCAGTTCGGCGGCCACCACCTCGGCCTCAATGTGGTGATCGTCGGTGCACGCGGCGTGCTCACGCCGACCCTCACCGGCGCCCAGCCGTCCGTCTATACCGTGGGCGACAGGAGCGTGCGCGTGCTCGCCGGGGAAAACGACAAGGCGTTCGCGCTGCTGGAGGCGCTGGACGACCCGCAGCGCCAGCAGGCCATCCTCGACTACCGTGTGAACGATCTCGTGCTCGGGCCGGGCCGCAGCGCCGAGACCCTCGTGCCCGAGGGCCTGCAGGCGTCGGCCATGGACGAGCGCCAGCGTGCGCTGCTGCTCGACCTGATCGGCGAATGGGCCGGCATCGTCGGCGAGGCCTATGCCGCGCCGCGCATGGCCGAGATCCGCACCGGGCTGGACGACACCTGGTTCGCCTGGAGCGGCCCGACCACTCATGAGCCGGGCAGGAACGGCAGCGCCTACTACCGTATCCAGGGGCCGAGGCTGGTCATCGAGTTCTCGCCCCAGGGCGTGGGCGGCGACCCGACGATGCACGTGCACACGGTCTACCGCGACCCCAGCAACGACTACGGCCAGCAATTCACCCTGCCATGACGAAAGCCTGGCGGGCGCTGCTCGCCTTCCTCCTGTGCGCCTGCTGGAGCGCGTCCGCGCCGGCGCACCGGCTGGACGAATACCTGCAGGCCACGATGGTCGCTGTCGCAAGCGACCATGTCGTTCTGCAGGTGCGCCTGACGCCGGGTGTGGAGGTGGCGGGGGAGGTGCTGGCCGCCATCGACGCGGACGGCGATGGCGTTCTCTCCGAAGCCGAGCAGCGGGCCTATGCGGACCAGGTGGGCGGGGCGCTTGCGCTCGACATCGACGGCCACCCGTTGCCGCTGCGGCTGGTCTCTTCGGCCTATGCGCCGGTCGACGCGTTGCGCCAGGGCCTGGGCGACATCGCGCTCGCGTTGCGTGCCGAGCTGCCGCCCGCTGCTGACGGCGAGCACCGGCTCACGCTCGAGCAGCGCCACCCGCACACCGGGGCCGTCTATCTGGTGAACGCCCTGGTGCCGAGCGATGCGGCCATCCGCATCACCGGCCAGCGGCGCAGCGCCGACCAGTCCAACTACCGGCTGGATTTCACGCTTGCCGGCACTTCCGCCGCGTCGACGGATACGGATGTGCAACAACGCCAGCCGGTGCTCGGCACCTTCTTCTGGCACGGTATCCAGCACATTCTCGGCGGCTACGACCACCTGCTGTTCGCCGCCGCCCTGGCGCTTGCGGCCACGACGTTCTGGGAGCTGCTGAAGGTCGTCACGGCCTTCACCATCGCCCATTCGCTCACCCTGGTGCTCGCCGCGCTGGGCTGGGTGCACCTGCCCGCGGCCGTGGTGGAACCGCTGATCGCTGCCAGCATCGTCGTCGTGGCGCTGCAGAACGTCTTCTGGCCGGCCTCGGCGCACGGCCGCGTCCGGCTGGCCGTGGCCTTCTGCTTCGGCCTGTTCCACGGCCTGGGCTTCGCCGATGGCCTGCTCGACCTGATGCGGCAGATGCCCGGGGAGACGATCCTGGTTGCATTGCTGGGCTTCAGCCTCGGCGTCGAAGCCGGCCATCAGGTGCTGCTGCTGCCGCTGTTCGGATTGCTGAAGGGGGGGCGCCGTGCCCGCTGCGATACCGTCTCGGGAGGGCGTTTTTCGACGGGGTTGCAGCGGCTCGGGTCGTTCGGGATCGGAGTGGCGGGAATCCATTACCTCGGCCTGGCGCTCAGCGCAACGCCCTGAGCGGGATCAGGTGCCGCACATCGGCGCGCAGATGCCGGCCGAGCCAGGGCCGCGACCAGCGCTGGAGCGACTGCTGCCCCAGCGGGGTTCGCATCTCCTAGCGCTGCTGGCGGAAGATCCATTCGCGGATCGGCTCGATGCTGTAGGCGATGCGCCAGGTGTTGCGGTGCCCGCTGGCGCCGGCACCCGAATCCCCCGGCGGGAGCACGCTGCCCTTGGCGAAGCTCACGTAGTTGATCGGGCTGCCCTCGGCGTCGATCTTCTCGAAGGCCGCACGGTATTGCTCGGCGTTCCAGGTGCCGTCCCAGGTGGCGCGGCTGATCCGGGCGCCTTCCGCCTCCAGCACCTCAGTGATCGCGTTCTGCCCGGGATAGGCCTTGTCGTCGTCCTGCGACACCAGGATCCACAGCTTCTGCCGGGCCAGCGGCTGCACCAGCGCCGGGTCCCATTGCCCGGCGACCAGGAAGGAGGCCGCGAAGAAGTCCGGGTACTTGATGTCCATGGCGATGGACATCATGCAGCCACCGGACTGGCCAGTGGTGTAGAGGCGCTTGCGGTCGATGCTGTACTGGTTCGCCAGCGCCTCGATCAGGTCGATGGTGGTGTCGAGCATGCTGCTGGTCCGCGAGTCGTCGTCGGCGATGATCTCGGCGAACTGCGGCGCCAGCACGAAGCACGGGCGCCGGGCCTGGTCCTCGGGGCTGGCCCAGGCGATCGCGCCCAGGCCCTGGAACAGGGTGGCGAAGGGGTCGTCACTGGTCGCGCCGGCGTCATGCATGAACAGCACCAGCGGGTAGGACTGTTGCGGGTCGTAGTCCCTGGGCACGAACAGGTTGTACTGGAGCCGGTCGCCGGTCCTGGAGTCGTGGAACGCCAGTTGCCGGAAATCGTCGACGATCAGGTTCTTCACGGCGCGGGTCGCCAGCGTGCCCGCGCCTGGTGCCGTGAGCGTGGCCTGGGCCGGCCGGTAGGCCGTGTCGTAGGTCGGGATGTCGCCGGCGTTGCCAGGGCCACGGCCACCCTGAGCCGATCCTGGCTGGCCGCTGCCAGCCTGCGTTGGCAGTTTCTCGGCCAGGGTCGCATTGGCGTCCTCGGGCGACAGGGCGACGATGACGAAGCGGCCGGCCGTCGCCCGATCCGCGGGATCGCTGGAGCCGCTGGCGAAGACGCCGGTGACGGTGCGGCCCGCGACCTGGAAGTCGGCGGCGGAGAGGTTCGCACTCGCGACCAGCGCGGGGTACTCCACGGCCACCGCGGTCAGGCGCACGCCGTCGCCGAACACCTGGGTGACGGCCGTGGCGCTCTGCGCCTGGCCGAGAAGGTTTCGCGTGCACGCGGGTAAACCGAGCACCAGCAGCGTGCCGATGCCTGCGCTCATGATCAGGAAGTCTCGACGTGACGACATGGCGTGTTCTCCGCTTCGATTCTCAAGGTGTGTTCATCCGTTGCAGCAGGTCGACGATCGCTGTCGCCGCCGCTTCGGCCGCTCCCCGGGCGTAGGGCGAACTGCGGGCCTCGTAGGTGTAGCGCTCGTAGCTCTGCATGTCGGGCATGTACTTGGCCGCGCCGTCGACCATCGTCGCCACCAGGGTATGCGGCCAGGGCGAGTCGGCACGGATCTGCGCGCCGATGCTGGCGGCCAGTTCAGGCTGCACGCCCACCAGCGCAACGTCACCGAGGCGCAACACCAGTACCGGCAGTGCGGTCTTCGCGCCGGGCGCGTAGTCGAAGGCGGTGACCGGGCCGGTCGCCGCGTTGCGCGGCGAGAACGCCTGCGCGGTCACTGCCACGGACTCACGGCGTATCTCCAGCCGCGGCGCGGGCTGTGCCGCGATGCCCTCGGCGACGCGCACGACCTCGCCGCCGAGCCGTTCGCCGAGCAGAGCCACGAGGGCGAAGCCCGCTTCGTGGATGTCGACCCGGCCGGCACGGCCGTCGGCGTCGACGACATGGCGGTTGGCCTGCAGGTAGGGCGCCTGGTCGCCGGCCGCGCCGACCAGGAACAGCGCCACCGTGTCGGCGCCGTAATGGGCCTCGACGTGGCGCGCCGCCGCTCCGGCCAGGTCGGCGCTGATCAGCTTGCCGCCCTGGGCGCGCTCGGAGCCGTCCATGACCGAGGACTGCACCGCGGCATTCATCACGATCGCCAGCGGTTGGCCGTCGGCGCCATCGATGCGCAGCACGCCGACCGCGGAATCGGCGAAGCCGGCATCGTTGGCGCCCAGCCACCAGCCGTGGGGCGTGGCGACATCGCGATTGACGTTGACCCGGGTGCTGCCCTGGCCGGCCCCCAGGCGCGCCGGCTGCAGCGCGGCGACGGCTTGCCTCGCGGCCGCCCGCAGTGCCGACTCGAAGGCCGCCAGGGCCGCTGCGTTGCGCGAGGTGTCGGTGCCGGGCGGCGCCTGGCCGCCGCTGAACACGTGCGGTGCCGAGAAGGTGTGGCTGGCGCAGACGATGGCGTGATCCGCTGCGACGCCGGCGACCTCGGCGAGGATAGCCTTCATGCCGGCGATCATCTCCGCCGAGATCGAGGTCAGGTCGACGACCGCGATGGCCGCCCGCGTGTCGCCGTCGTCCAGCAACAGGACGCGTACCGCGAGCGGATCGTGCTGGCCGGCAAAACCGTCCAACGGATAGAGGCCGCTCGGGAATACGACCTCCTGCCGACCGGCACCGGCGCTGAAGGACGCCGCGTTCCGCGGGGCGCCGGAGGCTACGCCGGGCAGCACCAGCGCCGCAGTGCCCAATACCAGTCCTGTGCGCAGGAACTCCCGTCGAGATCGCATCTGCCGCCTGTTTGACCTTCAGTGTCCGTCGTGTGCCGCGCCTGCACCCGGTTTCCGTGCGCTACACCAGATAACGCTTGAACCAGGCGACGGTTCGTTCCCACGCGAGCTTGGCCGCGGCCTCGTCGTAGCGCGGGGTGGAGTCGTTGTGGAAGCCGTGGTTGGTACCGGGATAGAAATACGCCTCGTAGGTCGTGCCGGCGTCCTTCAGTGCCGCCTCGTACTCCGGCCAGGTGGCGTTGACGTTGGGATCGGTCTCGGCGAAATGGATCAGCAGCGGCGCCTTGATCCGTGGCACATCCCCGGGACTGGCCTGGCGGCCGTAGAAGGGGACCGCGGCGGCCAGTTCCGGGTAGGCGACCGCTGCCGCATGGGAGACGCCGCCACCGTAGCAGAAGCCGGTGATACCGACCTTGTCCGTGGTCAGTTCGCTGGCCAGGAGAAACTCGATGGCGGCGAAGAAATCGTTCATCAGCTTCTGCGGGTCGACCTGCTGCTGCAGTTCGCGACCCTGCTCGTCATTGCCCGGATAGCCGCCGACCGAACTCAGGCCATCGGGAGCCAGGGCGACGAAGCCGGCTTTGGCCACGCGCCGGGCCACGTCCTCGATGTACGGATTGAGACCGCGATTCTCGTGCACGACGACGATGCCTGGCAGGGCGCCTTGGCTCTTGGCCGGTCGAACCAGGTAGCCGCGCACCTCGCCATGGCCGTTCGGCGATGGGTAGCGGATGTACTCGGCGACGATCTCCGGATCGGTGAACTGCACCTGCTGGGCCAGCGCGTAGTCCGGGCTCAGCGAGGCGAGAATCGCGGCGGCGGTCAATCCGCCGACCGCGAACTTCGCGGCGCGGTCGAGGAAGTCGCGCCGGCTGATCCGGCCGTGGACGTAGAAGTCGTAGAGCTCCAGCAGCTCGGGGTGGAAATCCTTGGCGGTGAGTCGGGACATCGTAAGC
Organism: Phytopseudomonas dryadis; assembly: GCF_004327355.1. Taxonomy (GTDB): domain Bacteria; phylum Pseudomonadota; class Gammaproteobacteria; order Pseudomonadales; family Pseudomonadaceae; genus Aquipseudomonas; species Aquipseudomonas dryadis. The sequence goes on along the minus strand of NZ_QJUM01000002.1, from coordinate 75,929 downwards.
TCCTTTCTTAAGGCTGGTTATTGGTCGAGCGATGTACAGGGCATGGCCGCGGCCGATGCTGGTGGCGCGCCTCAACTCGGCTGATAACGACTGACCTCGATGCCGCTACCCACTGGCAGCAGCACGCTGCTGATGCCGGGTTTGCCGCGGATGGCGCGGCCGTAGGCGAGCACGTCCTCGCTGCCGGGACGCAGCATGTTGTCGGCCACGATGATCGCACCCGGGTTGAGTCTGGGGTAGAAGGCTTCCAGGCAGGGCACGTAGAGATCCTTCCACAGGTCGACGAAGACGAAGTCCAGCCGGCCTGGCAACTCGCCGATCATCTGCACCGCGTCGCCGACCTTGAAGTCGACGCAGGACGCCAGCCCGGCCCGGGTGGACATCTCCTGCGCATGGGCCGACTTGTAGCCGTGCAGCTCCATCGTCACCAGGCGCCCACCGCTCGCACGCGCCGCTTCCGCGAGCCAGATGCCGGAGTAGCCGAACGAGGTGCCGAGCTCGAGGATGGTCGGTGCCTGCAGGCTCCTGGCGAGGATGTTGAGCAGTTGTCCGGTTTCCGGGCCGATGGCGCGCATGCGCTGATCCTGGCCGCCATCGCGGCCGCCAGGCGGTTCCACCCGGGGCGCGCCACGCTCCTCGCGCATGCGGGCGTGGTAGAGCTCGAGCACTTGGTTGATCTTGGCGTCCATGGCGATGTCCTCAATCGAATAACGTCATTACACACGCACCAGCGCCTTGCCGGAAAAGCTCCGCTGGCGGAGGTCTTCCAGCTGCCGTGCCAGCGTGTCGAAACGGCCTACGATGCGCGCCTCCGGGTGCAGACGCCCTGCGCCGATCCCGTCCAGCATCCGCTCTCCGGCGCTGGTCAGGCGCGCCCAGGCCTCGTCGTCGCCATGCACGTGCAGCGCGCCTAGCGCCACCTCGTGCATGGACAGGGCCAAGCCGAAAGCTGCGCATGGCCACTGCGGCACGCGGTCCTGGATGCAGACCAGATGACCATTGGCGCGTAGCGCCTCGGCCATGCGTTCGGCATGATTGCCGCTGACCGTGTCGATCACCGCATGGAAACGCCGGCCGCCGCTCCAGGCCTGGCCGTCGGCCAGTGGCCCGGCCGTGCAGTCGCGTGCGCCCAGGGTACGCAGCCGATCCCAGTGCCGGGCATTGGCCATCGCGGTGACGGCGAAGCCGCGTTCGTTGGCCAACTGCACCAGGTAATGCCCGACGGCACCACCAGCGCCGCTGACCAGCAGTGGCTGTCCCGGTTGTGCCGGTACTTTCTCGATCGCCAGCCAGGCCGTCAGCGCCGGGCAGGGGAAGCTGGCCGCCACCTCGAAGTCCAGCGCATCGGGCAGCCGTAGCAGGGCTCGCGTGGCCACCGGTGCGTATTCGGCAAAGCTGCCGTGGCCGTGCAGGCTGGTGTGGTAGGCCACGCGCCGGCCCAGCCATGTCTCGGCTACGTCGGGCCCGATGGCCACCACGTCGCCCGCGCCATCGACGCCTGCGATGTGACCCGCTCGCCAATCGACCAGGCCGCCGCCGAGCACCTTCCAGTCGACCGGGTTCAAGCCGATCACGGCGTTGCGCACCAGCACTTGCCCAGCCCCGGGCGGTTGCAGGGGGACCTGCTCCAGCGTCAGTTCCAGCGGTTCGGCGCTTCCATGCCAGCGCCATGCACGGTAATGATCGGGCAGTGATTCGTCCTGCATGCTTGTGCTCCTACTGGTAGGCCCCGGTCGGATAGGTCGGTTCATGGCTGTGGCTGCAGCTTCCCGGGATGGCGCCGAACCGCAGGTCCTGCGCCAGGGCTTTCGCCGGGGAAGCACTCGTGTATCGGCATGTGCTGCTTGCCGCCTGCAGCGGCGGTTTTCGCCGCCAGGCCTTCGAAGCCTGGATCATGGAGGCAGACATGGACTGTGAAAAGCTGCGTGGATGGGGACACGTCACGGGAGGGGCTCGCGGCAGGCTGGTTTGACAAGGTTAGACAGGAATGAGCAAGATGAAATCTAATGGATCCTTATCGAACACATAAAATTTACTTATGCTCAATCCGCAGTGGCTGAGAACCTTCGCCACCCTGGTCGAGATGGGCGGCTTCACCCGTGCCGCCGAGCGCCTGGGCCTGACCCAGGCGGCCGTGAGTCAGCATGTGCGGCACCTCGAAGAACAGCTCGGTCCACTGCTTATCCGCCGGCCCCGGCAGATCGAGATGACGCCGGCCGGCGCAGCCTTGCTGGACTATTGCGCCGAGATCGGCCAGGCGGACAAGCGCCTGCGGATGCGCCTGGCCGATGGCCAGGTCGGCAGCGGCGAAATCAGCCTGATCACGCCGGGCAGCGTCGGGCTCGCCCTCTATCCCATCCTGCTGGCGTTGCAGCAGGCGCATCGCGGTCTGGTCATTCGCCATCGTTTCGCGCCCGACCCCGAGACGCTGGAGGCCGTACTGCGCAAACAGTACGAACTGGGCCTGGTCACGCTCAAGCCCGACGATCCGCGCATCGCGGCACAGCCGTTCTTCGAGGATTCCCTAGAGCTCGTCGTGCCAGCCAGGGAGAACGTGGAGAGCTGGGAGGATCTCGAGCGGCTTGGCTTCATCGACCACCCCGATGGGCAGGCAATGGCCACGCGCCTGTTAAGCCGACGCTTTCCCGGTAACCCAGGCGTGGGAAACCTGCCTTGCCACGGTTTCAGCAACCAGATCGGCCTGATACTGGAGCCCGTTGCCCGCGGCCTTGGGTTCACCGTCATACCGAAATACGCCCGCCTGGCCTTCGCCCGGGCGGAAGCCATCAGCGTGGTCTCGGGCGCTGCCTCGGTGGTCGACACGCTCTGGCTGATCCATCGTTCGGAATGGCCACTCTCGGCCCGCGCCGCCTGGGTGATAGAGCAGCTCCGGACAATGCGTATCTTCCAGCCGCCTGCATCCGGGCACTAGGCCGCCGCCGTCCCGGGCTGCGTGGTATTTCAGCGGCGTTTTCGTTCGGACTCAGTGCTTGCTGCTGTGGGGCGGCAGGGCCAGCAGCTGCTTTTCCTGGTTCCAGTCGAAGGGTTCGTCGTCTTCCAGGGCGGCGAAGCGGTGCTCCTCGAGTTGCTGGTACATCTCGATCTCTTCGTCCGGCATGAAGTGCAGGCAGTCGCCACCGAAGAACCACAACAGGTCGCGCGGTACCAGGTGGGCGATCTGCGGGTAGCGCTGGAAGATCTGGCTGATCAGATCCTGGCCCAGGTACTGACTGTTCTCCTGATCCACGGGCAGCTCGGCGAGCAGTTCGTCATAGCGCTCGAGGAAGTTGGCGTGGCTGTCGTCGAGAATCTGTTCGGCTTCACCCAGGGCGACCAGGATGCTGCGCAGGTGGGCGAGCAGGGCGAGGTGGTGATCGAGGTGGGCGTTGGCCATGTCAGCGGTCCTGTAAGTAAAACGGGCGCCGGAGTATAGAGCTCCAGGCGCCCGCTGTCGTGCCTGGCCGGGGTTAGCGGATCTTGCCCGCGCTGGGCAGCAGTTCCTCCTTGCTGAAGTCGTCGACGTCGATCACCACGCGCCGGGCCGTCTCGGCCTGCTGCAGGCTCTGGCCTTCTTCGGCACTGAGCACGCCGGCGGCGACGGCGCTGTCGATCTCGCTCTGCCCGGGCGTTTCCCGGACCTGGCCTGCCTTGACCGCCTTGCGCAGTTTTTTCTGCAGGGGCTGGACGTCATGCAGCAGGTTCATGGCCTGTTGCAGTGCGGCGACCGGGTCGTCGCCGGCGCTCGGGCGGAAGCAGCCCTCGAGCAGCTCTTCCAGGGCCGGGTCCCCGGCATTGCGGCCGATGATGGCGGCCACCTGGGCATCCAGCGCGTCGCTGGGCCCGGTATGGCGGCGGCCGAACGGGAACACCAGTACGTGCAGCAGGCAGCCCAGGACGCGGCTGGGGAAGTTGCCGAGCAACCCCTCCAGCGCCTGTTCGGCCTTGCTCAGGCTCTCTTCCAGGGCCCAGCGCAACAGGGGACGGGAATGCTCCGGGTAGTCCTGGTCGTGGTAGCGCTTGAGCGCTGCCGAGGCGAGATACAGGTGGCTGAGGGCGTCGCCGAGGCGCGCGGACAGGCGCTCGCGGCGCTTCAGTTCGCCGCCGAGCAGCATCATGCTGCAGTCGGCGAGCATGGCGAAGGCCGCGGCCAGGCGGTTGAGGGCGCGGAAGTACGGACGGCTGAGGGCGTCGCCGGGCACCTTGCCCAGGGTACCCAGGCTCAGGCCGAGGATCAGGGTGCTGGCCGCGTTGCTCACGGCGAAGCCGATGTGCTGCAGCAGCAGGTCGTCGAACTCCAGCAGGGCTTCGTCGCGATCCTCGCGGCCGGCCAGGGCCATTTCCTTGAGCACGTAGGGATGGCAGCGGATGGCGCCCTGGCCGAAGATCATCAGGTTGCGCGAGAGGATATTGGCTCCCTCGACGGTGATGAAGATCGGCGCCCCCTGCCAGGAACGGCCGAGGTAGTTGCTCGGGCCCATGATGATGCCCTTGCCGCCGTGCACGTCCATGGCGTGGCTGATGCATTCGCGACCGCGTTCGGTCAGGTGGTACTTGAGAATGGCCGACAGCACCGAGGGCTTCTCGCCCAGATCCACCGCGTTGGCGGTGAGGATACGGGCGCTGTCCATCAGCCAGGCGTTGCCGCCGATGCGCGCCAGGGCTTCCTGGATGCCTTCGAAGGCGGACAGCGGCACGTTGAACTGCTCGCGGATCTGCGCGTACTGGCCGGTGACCAGGCTGGTGTACTTGGCGGCGCCGGTGCCGACCGCGGGCAGCGAGATGGAACGGCCGACCGACAGGCAGTTCATCAGCATCATCCAGCCCTTGCCGAGGTAGTCCGGCCCGCCAATCAGGTAATCGAGGGGGACGAATACGTCCTTGCCGGCGTTGGGGCCGTTCATGAACGCGGCGCCGAGCGGCAGGTGGCGGCGGCCGATCTCCACCCCGGGGGTGTCGGTGGGGATCAGCGCCAGGCTGATGCCCAGTTCTTCCTTGTCGCCGAGCAGGTGTTCCGGGTCGTAGGCCTTGAATGCGACGCCGAGCAGGGTCGCCACCGGGCCGAGGGTGATGTAGCGCTTTTCCCAGTTCAGGCGCAGGCCGATGACTTCCTCGCCGTTCCACTGGCCTTTGCAGATCACGCCGCTGTCGGGCATGGCGCCGGCATCGGAGCCGGCCATCGGCCCGGTCAGGGCGAAGCAGGGGATGTCATCGCCACGGGCCAGGCGTGGCAGGTAGTGGTTGCGTTGCGCTTCGGTGCCGTAGTGCAGCAGCAGTTCGGCCGGGCCGAGGGAGTTGGGCACCATTACCGTGGAGGCCAGGTCGCCGCTGCGGGTGGCCAGCTTCATCGCGACCTGGGAGTGGGCGTAGGCGGAGAAACCCTTGCCGCCGTATTCCTTGGGAATGATCAGGGCGAAGAAGCCGTGCTGCTTGATATGCGCCCAGGCTTCGGCGGGCAGGTCCATGCGCTGGCCGATGTCCCAGTCGCTGACCAGGGCGCAGAGCTCCTCGGTGGGGCCATCGATGAAGGCTTGCTCCTCGTCGGTCAGGCGTGCCTTGGGGTAGGCCAGCAACTTGTCCCAGTCCGGCCGGCCGCTGAACAGCTCGCCGTCCCACCACACGGTGCCGGCCTCGATGGCGTCCTTCTCGGTGGCCGACATGGGCGGCAGTACCTTCTGGAACCAGGCGAACAGCGGGGCGGTGAAATGTTTGCGGCGCAGCTCCGGCATCGCCAGCGGGATGGCCACGGCAAGCCACAGCAGCCAGAAGATCACCAGCAGCCAGCCGGGCGCGTGGCTGTAGGCGCCCATGGCGAGCAGGTAGACGGCGACTATGGTCAGGGCGGGCAGGGGCGCCGTGCGACGGTGGGCCAGGTAGGCCGTGCCGACAACCAGAACGAGCAACCAGACAGCGAGCATGCAGAATCCTCCATGATGACGGCGACAGAACGGCTGTCGACGCCATAAGCGTAGCCAGCAACCGGGACAGGTGCCGACAGGGTCGTTGACGGGGGCCGGATGCGCGTCTCAATGCCGCGTTGCGACCTGCCGCTTCCTCGATACTGACCGCCCCCCGATGGGGGAGTTCGGCTAACAAATCGCGCCCGGACATGACCTGTCGGTCAGTCCCTGACGGATGTCTGCCGCTGTGCCCGAACGGCCTTCATGAATGAGCTCGATAGGCAACATCAGTGCGCTGCGCTTCCTTCTTTCGGCCAGAATGGTAGGGTTGTTGCTCGATGTTGCCAGTCGGCTGCCGATTCGACGGGCTGCTATAAGAACGAGGTAGGTGATGCTGAAAATCTGGGGGCGCAAGAACTCCACCAATGTGCGCAAGGCGTTGTGGGCGGCCGAGGAGGTTGGCGTGCCCTATACGCGCCTGGAGGCTGGCGGCGCCTTTGGCGTGGTCGATCAGCCGGACTTTCTCGCCAGGAATCCCAATGGCCTGGTGCCGGTCCTCGAAGACGGCGATCTGTTGTTGTGGGAATCCAACAGCATCGTGCGCTACCTGGCGGCCGCCTATGGCGGGGAGAGCCTGTACCTGGCGGAGCCGGCAGCGCGTGCGCCCGGGGACAAGTGGATGGACTGGACCACCTCCACGTTCGCCGGCCCCTTTCGCGACCTGTTCTGGGGTGTGCTGCGTACGCCGCCGGAGCAGCGCGATGCGGCCCTGATCGACGCGGCCAGGCAGCGCTGCTCGGCGCTGCTGCGTCTGCCCGAGCAGGCGCTGGCCGAGCGGCCCTACCTGTCCGGCGACACCTTCGCCATGGGCGACATTCCGCTGGGGTGTTTCATCTACGCCTGGTTCGAGATGCCCATCGAGCGGCCGCAGCTGCCTCACCTGCAAGCCTGGTATGCCCGTCTGCGCGAGCGGCCGGCGTACCGTCAGACGGTGATGACCGAGCTGACCTGAGCGCCGATCCGTTGCAATCAGCGGGCGACGCCCTTACCTAATCCTTCTTTTCCTGCGTGCGTATTGCTTATGAGTACTGCTCTGTCGATCCGACAGCTGACCAAAACCTACGGCAACGGTTTTCAGGCCCTGCACGGCCTCGACCTGGATGTTGCCGAGGGTGATTTCTTCGCCTTGCTGGGCCCCAACGGCGCCGGCAAATCCACCACCATCGGCATTCTTTCCACCCTGGTGAACAAGACCTCCGGCACGGTCAACGTGTTCGGTCACGACCTGGACGCACAGCCCGCCGCGCTCAAGCGCTGCCTGGGCGTGGTACCCCAGGAATTCAATTTCAACCAGTTCGAGAAGGTCTTCGACATCGTCGTCACCCAGGCGGGCTACTACGGTATTCCCGCGCGCCTGGCCAGGGAGCGTGCCGAGCAGTACCTCAATCAACTGGGCCTGTGGGACAAGCGCGACGTCGCCTCGCGGGAACTGTCGGGGGGCATGAAGCGCCGCCTGATGATCGCCCGTGCGCTGGTGCACCAGCCGCGCCTGCTGATCCTCGACGAGCCCACCGCCGGGGTCGACATCGAGCTGCGCCGCTCGATGTGGAGCTTTCTCACCGAGCTGAACAAGCAGGGCATCACCATCATCCTGACCACCCACTACCTGGAGGAGGCCGAGCAGCTGTGCCGCCATATCGGCATCATCGACCATGGCCGCATCGTCGAGAACACCAGCATGAAGGCGTTGCTGAAGAAGCTGCACGTGGAGACCTTTCTGCTCGACCTCAAGGACACCCTGGCGGTGGCGCCGAGCCTGCCCGGCTACCCGGCCAAGATCGTCGATCATCACACCCTCGAGGTGCAGGTGGACAAGAGCCTCGGGGTCACCGAACTGTTCCGCCAACTGTCGGCGCAGCACATCGAGGTGCTCAGCCTGCGCAATAAAAGCAACCGCCTGGAGGAGCTGTTCGTGTCCCTGGTCGAGAAGAATCTGTCGAAGGTGGCGGTATGAGTGGCGCCATTCCCGGTTCCGAATTCGGCGCCAACCTGGTCGCGCTGCGCACCATCATCTATCGCGAGGTGCGCCGTTTCACCCGTATCTGGCCGCAGACCCTGCTGCCGCCAGCCATCACCATGGTGCTGTACTTCGTCATCTTCGGTAACCTGATCGGCCGGCAGATCGGCGACATGGACGGCTTCAGCTACATGGAATACATCGTGCCCGGGCTGATCATGATGTCGGTGATCACCAACGCCTACGGCAACGTGGTGTCGAGCTTCTTCGGCAGCAAGTTCCAGCGCTCGGTGGAGGAGTTGATGGTGTCGCCGGTATCGCCGCACACCATTCTCATCGGCTATGTCACCGGTGGCGTGCTGCGCGGCCTGGCGGTGGGGGTGATCGTGACCCTGCTGTCGCTGTTCTTCACCCACCTGCAGGTGCACCACCTCGGCCTGACCGTGCTGGTGGTGCTGCTGACCGCGACCATCTTCTCCCTGGGCGGCTTCGTCAACGCGGTGTTCGCGCGCAACTTCGACGATATCTCGATCATTCCCACCTTCGTGCTGACGCCGCTGACCTACCTGGGCGGGGTGTTCTACTCGATCAGCCTGCTGCCGCCGTTCTGGCAGACGGTGTCGATGGCCAACCCGGTGCTGCACATGGTCAACGCCTTCCGCTACGGCATTCTCGGGGTGTCGGACATCCGCATCGGTACGGCGATCGGCTTCATGCTGGTGGCCACGGCCGTGCTCTACGTACTGTGCGTACGCCTGCTGATCAGCGGTCGCGGCATGCGCCAGTGAGCGTCTCAGTAGATACCGTCTTGATCGGCTTGCAAGAGCCCGTTCGCAGTCAGGGTTCACACGTAGGAGCGCCGCCCCCGGCGCGATGCGATGGAGGCCATGCTGCAAGAATCGCGGTATGGCCACGATTTGCCGCGAGGTCGCGGCTCCCACACGAATGTGGCCATTCTGCGCTTCCGTGTAGGGCGGATCACGCTTTATCGATCCACCGAACAATTCACCACCGATGGCCGGATCAAGCTTCAGGCATCGGCTGTCGGAGAGCGTCAGCCATGTGCCTCGATCCCCCCGGCACGAGCCTGACGCTCTTCGCCGCGCTAAAGCCAGTCGTAGTGGCGGAAGCTGGCGTAGAGCGCGGTGCAGCCCAGGCCGATGAAGCCCAGTACACCGAAGTAGCCGTATTGCCAGTTCAGCTCGGGCATGTTGTGGAAGTTCATGCCGTAGATCCCGGCCACGGCGGTGGGGAAGGCCAGGATCGCCGCCCAGGCGGCGAACTTGCGCTGCACCACGCTCTGCCGCGACGACTCCAGCAGCAGGCCGATCTCGATGGCGTGGTCGGCCATTTCCCGCAGGTTGGTCAGGTCCTCGAGTAGACGGCTGACATGAATCGCCACGTCGCGGAAGTAGGGGCGCATGTTCTTGTCGATGAAGGGGAAGTCTAGGCGCTGCAGTTCCTGGCAGATCTCCGCCAGGGGGCCGATGTTGCGGCGCAGGCGCAGCAGGTCGCGGCGCAGGTGCTGGATGTGCACCACGTCGGCCTGGCTCATCGCGGATTCCAGCACCGCCTGCTCGATCTGCTCGAGCTCGGCGTAATAGCCGTCCATCAACGGGCGGTAGTTCTCGATGACGAAGCTGAGCAGGGCGTAGAGCACGAAGTCTTCGCCGTGCTCGAGCAGCAGCGGCCGTGCCTCGCAGCGCTGGCGCACCCGTGAATAGGGGGTCGACTCGCCGTAGCGGGCGCTGATCACGTAACCGTTACCGGCGAACAGCTGGGTTTCGACGAAGGTCAGCTCGCCGTCGATACGCAAGGGCGAATAGAGCACCAGGAACAGCGCGTCGCCGAAGGTTTCCAGCTTCGGCCGGGTATGCCGCTGCAGGGCGTCTTCCAGGGCCAGTTCATGGATATTGAACTGCTGCTGCAGGCTGCCCAGCTCTTCGCTGCCCGGGTCGTGCAGGCCGATCCAGACGAAGTGCCCGGGCTTGCTGGCCCAGGCGCGGCCTTCGTCGAGGTGGATATCGGTGACCTTGCGGCCCTTGCTGTAGACGGCGGCGGCAACGACTTCGCCCATGCTGTACCCCATGCGTGGTGGATGGCTTCAGCTTACCCGCTTGCGTGGGCATGTGCCTGCTCAGGCGTTGTTCAGTTCGGCGTCCATGCTGTCGATGCAGGCCTGCATCCGCTGGCGGCACTCGTCGATCAGGTGTGGCAGGTCATCCATGCTCAGCCCGGCGGTGGGGATCGCCGGCAGCGAGCGGATCATCACCTTGCCGCTGTTCCAGCGGTTCAGGCGCAGATGCCTGATATAGCTGCTGACGCATACGGGGATGATCGGCACGCCAGCGGCGATGGCCATCTGGAACGCGCCGCGTTTGAACGGCAGCATCTCGCCACCGCCATTGCGCGTGCCCTCGGGAAAGACCCAGATCGAGGTGTTCCTGTGCAGCAGGGCTTCGGTGGTCTCGAGCATCGAGCGTCTGGCGCGGCGGGCATTGCCGCGATCGATCAGCACGTTGCCGGCCAGCCAGTAGAGTTGCCCGAACAGCGGGATCCACTTCAGGCTCTTCTTGCCGATGCTGACGGTGCGAGGGGGGACCACGCGGCCGAGCACGTAGAGGTCGTAGTTGGACTGGTGGTTGGCCACGATCACGCAGGAACGCTCGTGCTCGGCCAGGCTGCGGGTATCGCTCCTGAGTCCGAGGCGCAGCAGGCACAGGGCCGGCAGCGAGTAGAGGCGGGCGCACAGGCGGCTGTTATCGGGATGGAACGGCCGGCAAAGCCCCAGCAGCAGACCGAGGATGCCGGCGATGACGAAGTGCACGCCCATCATCAGCATTCGCAGAACAAACAGCATGATCACGACCATCTCGGAAAAGGTCGCGCAGTGTAAGGGCGGCTATCGTTTTCGGCAATTGACGCCGACCTGCAGGTTATTGCCGGTGATTGCCGCCGACCTGCGCCTGTAGGGCACCTCTAAAAAACTACCTGCGTTGTCATCGCGGCGTTAAAAACAGGCTGGATCGCCAGCCTGGTCAAAATGCTCATTTACAGCTCGTGAACTGCGCTTTTTCACCTGTTTTTGCCTTGCGCTGACTGCCTCGCCAACGTTTTTAGAGGTGCCCTGTAGCGGCGCAGGTCGATAAGGCGGGCGTTGCCTCAGAGGGGGTGTTGCTTGTCCAGTTCGATGGCCTTGTCGAGGGTCTCGAGCAGGGCGGCACGGACCTTGAGCTTGGTGTTGCGGTGCGCGTTCATGTTGATCTTCTTCATCTGCTGGGCAACGGCCAGAGCCGTGGGCAGCAATTGTTCGGCCGGCACCACCTTGTCGAAGAAACCGGCATCCACAGCGCCTTGCGGGTCAAACATCTCGCCATTGATCACCGAGCGATGGAAGGCCGACTTGCGCAGGCGGTCACGGGCCAGCTCGATACCCACGTGGTGCATGGTCATGCCGATCTGCACTTCGTTGAGGCCGATGCTGTAGGGGCCGTCGACGCCGATGCGATAATCGCTGGACAGCAGCAGGAAGGCGCCCTTGGCCACCGCATGGCCGGGGCAGGCGACAATGATCGGGTAGGGGTGGGCGAGCATGCGCCGCGCCAGGGTCGAGCCGGCGGCGACCAGGTCGATGGCGTTCTGTGGCCCGGAGGTCATCACCTTGAGGTCGTAGCCACCGGAGAGAATGCCCGGTTGCCCGGTGAGGATGACGATGGCCTTGTCCTGGGTCGCCTGATCCAGGGCGCCATTGAATGCAGCGATCACCTCCGGGGAAATGGCGTTCACCTTGCCATTGCTCAGGGTCAGCGTGGCGATGCCGTCGTCGAGTCGATAGCTGATCAGGTCGCTCATGGTCGGTTCCTTGTTAGAGTCTGTTGGCGTATCAGCGCGGTCTTCGACAGACCCTCGGCTGGAGTGGGGCAGACGTTACCCATCCATGCCGCCCAGGTAAAGCGCCGCGGCTGACCGGTGAGTCAGGGTCATGCTGCGGCAGCGCATGCGGCTCGGGCATCGTGGCGAACCAGCAAAAACGGACGATTGCGCGAGGGCCGCGGTCCGGCATGTGATTGCGCCCGCGGGCTTAAGCGCATGAATCTTCTGAAAAAAGTTTTGCCTTTGGCGAACTGTTCGGCTACATTAGCGCGCCTCGACAGACAGCACTGCCTGTCGAGATCCGGTGAAGTGTCCGAGCGGTTGAAGGAGCACGCCTGGAAAGTGTGTATACGGGAAACCGTATCAAGGGTTCGAATCCCTTCTTCACCGCCACTTTCGAAATACCTAAGGCCCTGAAAACGTCGCTGTTTTCGGGGCTTTTTGCATTCTGGGTCGGGTGACTGTCGAAAGCGCTTTATTCGTAGTGGGTCCAGAGCCGCAGCACCTTGACCACGTGCTCATCCTGCAGCACCTGATAAACGAGACGGTGCTGGATGTTGATGCGCCGCGAGTAAGCGCCGGAGAGGTCGCCCACCAGCTTTTCGTACGGTGGCGGGTTCTGGAAGGGGTCCACTTGAACCATGTCCAGCAAGGCTTTGGCCTTGTCCTTCAAGCCTGCTGCAGCAAGTTTCTTGGCGTCTTTCTGAGCCTGTTTCGTGAAAGCGAGCTGCCAGGTCACCAGTCGAGTTCCTTGGCGCAGTCGTCTACCGGCTCTTCCATGCCTTCCTTGATGGATTCGCGCATGCCAGGAACGGACAGCAGGTACAGCGTTTCCTGGATGGCTTCCCAATCCTCAGCCGAGATCAGAACCGAGTTGGTGCGCTTGCCCGAGATCAGAATCGGCTGATGGGATTCGGCGGACTGATCCATCAATCGATACAGGTTGGTGCGTGCTTCGCTGGCGGTGAGTATTTGCATGATGCTTGGCCTCCTGAGGATGCTCGAATCGTACGCTAAGTCGTACGTCATGTTAAGGGCTCTTCGTCGTTAAGCGGGTTGAACGCAAAGCGTCTTGCAAATGCACGGAACAGCGGGTGATGGCAACCGCGCAGCCTTGGAAGCGAAGTAGAATTGCGCTGTCGGTAGCCACTTGTGTTGCTGGGCAACAAACGTATTGCGGACTGAGCAGCGGATCGTTGTGCCAGTCTGCCATTGTAAAATCTATGCATGGATACCTCCTTGATACCGGGAACCAGGCTGTGAAGTGGGATATTTTCTGCCGTGTCGTGGACAATTTCGGCGATATCGGCGTGACCTGGCGCCTGGCCCGGCAATTGGCGGCCGAGCAGGGCGCCGAGGTACGCCTGTGGGTCGATGAGCTGGCCGCCTTCGCCCGCATCTGCCCGCAGGCGGATGCCCGGGCCGAGCGCCAGTGGCAGCGCGGTGTCGAAATCCGCCGCTGGGGCACGGCCTGGCAGACGACCGAGCCGGCCGATGTGGTGATCGAGGCTTTAGCCTGCGAGCTGCCGGCCGCCTACGTGGCGGCCATGGCGGCGCACCCGGCCCGGGTGCTCTGGTTGAACCTGGAGTACCTCAGTGCCGAAGGCTGGATCGACGGGTGTCACGGTTTGCCTTCGTTGCAGGGCAACGGCCTGCAGAAGTTCTTCTTCTTCCCGGGCTTCACCGCAGCCAGCGGTGGCCTGCTGCGTGAGGCGGATCTGCTGGCGCGGCGCAGCGTCTTTCAGGGAAATGCCGCGGCGCGCAATGAATTCCTGGCATCGATCGGCGTGATGATCCCGGCGCCGGCGCGGCTGATATCGCTGTTCGCCTATGAAAACGCCGGCCTGGGGCAATGGCTCGACAGGCTGGCCGCGGGCCCTGTCGAGACTCATCTGCTGGTGCCCGAGGGACGCATCCTCGGCGATATCGCTCGGTGGCTGGGGGAGCCGCTCGGCGCCGGGACACGCCATCGGCGGGGCGCCCTGCATATCCAGGTGCTGCCGTTTCTCGAACAGGATCGCTACGACCTGCTGTTGTGGTGCTGCGATTTCAACCTGGTGCGTGGCGAGGATTCCTTCGTCCGCGCGCAGTGGGCCGGGCGACCGTTGCTCTGGCACATCTACCCGCAGCAGGAGGGCGCGCACTGGGACAAGCTCGAAGCGTTTCTGGCGCTTTACTGTCGCTCGCTTTCGCCGTCCGCCGCGACGGCGCTGGGGCGTTTCTGGCGCGCCTGGAACGCCGGCGAGGCGATCGGCGAGGCCTGGGACGAGCTGTCGCCGCACTGGGCGGAGCTCGCCGCGCAGGCGGAATCCTGGGCGCGCGGACAGGCGGCGCAGGCGGATCTTGCGACAGCGCTGGTGCAGTTTTACCGAAATTGGCTATGATATGCGGCCTCGATTTTCGTAACTCCATTCAAATCCGGATTATTCGTATGAAAACCGCACAAGAAATGAAGCCCAACAGTGTGGCCCTGATTGACGGCCAACCTTGGCTGATCCAGAAAGCCGAATTCACCAAATCCGGTCGTAACAGCGCCATCGTCAAAATGAAGTTGCGCAACCTGCTGACCGGCTCCTCGACCGAGACCGTGTACAAGGCCGACGACAAGATGGAGCCGGTCATCCTCGACCGCATCGCCGTGACCTACTCCTATTTCAGCGAACCGAACTACGTGTTCATGGACGAAGAGTTCAACCAGTACGAACTGAACCAGGAAGACCTGGAAAGCGTTCTGCCGTTCATCGTCGATGGCATGACCGATGTCTGCGAAGCCGTGTTCTTCGAAGGCAAAGTGGTTTCGGTAGACCTGCCGACCACCATCGTTCGCCAGATCGCCTACACCGAAGGTTCCGCCCGTGGCGACACCTCGGGCAAGGTGATGAAGCCGGCCAAGCTGAGCAACGGCACCGAAGTCAAGGTTGCCGATTTCTGCGAAATCGACGACTGGATCGAGATCGACACCCGCACTGGCGAGTACAAGTCGCGCGCCAAGGCGCCGGTCTGATCGACGCCTGGCGGTAGCGGAAGCCCGGCCTGTGTGCCGGGCTTTTTCATGCCTGCATTTTTTTCGCTCGCTCAGTTGCCGGCGCCGCGCTGCAGGCCTTGAAGGGGGATGTCCCAAGGGGGCGTGGGGCCGAAGCGGTTCTTGAGGAATTCCAGCAGCAGGCGGCTGCGCGAGTCGGTAGCGCGTTCCAGGCGCAGGGCGTAGATGCCGCTGGGTTCGGGGGCCGGCAGACCGTTCTCGCAGAACAGGGCGACCAGTTCGCCACGCGCCAGGTATTCGCTGGTCAGCCAGGTCGGCAGATGGGCCACGCCCAGGCCGGCGGCCACGCTGAACAGCAGGGTCTCGGCATTGTTGGCGGTCATGCGCAGCCGTTTGGGACGATAGATGCCCAGCTTGCCGTCGACGTCGAAGCGCCAGGCATGGGTCGGTGCCAGGCCGTCCCAATCGAGGCCGTCATGTTCCAGCAGTTCCTGCGGGCTGCGCGGCACGCCGCGGCGCGCCAGGTAGGCCGGGCTGGCGCAGACCACGCGTACCAGGGGTGACAGGGGAGTGGCCACCAGGCGGGTATCGGCCAGCGGGCCGATACGTAGCACCAGGTCGACCTCGCCCAGATGCGCGCCGTGCAGGTCGACGAAGCTGTCGATCAATCTCAGCTGTACGTCCAGGCCCGGGTAGGCGCCGAGGAAGTCGGCGATGGCCGGGGCCAGATGACGGCGGCCGAATGGCGCGGGGGCATCGATGCGAATCAGCCCCTCGGGCGCACTGCTCAGCGCCACCGCTTCGGCGCGGGCCAGGTGCAGTTCGGCCAGGATGCGACGGGCGCGCTCGGCGAACGCCAGGCCGGCCGGGGTGACGCGTACGGCATGGGTGCTGCGGCTGAACAGGCTGCAGTCCAGCGAACGCTCCAGGGCATCGATACGCCGCGATACCGCCGAAGGGGTGAGCGGGTGCAGGCGCGCCGCGGCGGAGAAGCTGCCGCTTTCCAGTACATCGAGAAACAGGCTGAGCTGATCGGTCAGGGCGTCGGGGTTCATGGTTGTTTGTGCTTGTGCGTGATAGGCAAAGCCATTATGCCGTGTTGTGCGTTACCCCGTCATGCCACAGGACTTAGCATGCGCGCACCGCCCGTCTGGAGGATGCCATGGATCCGCTCGCTTTCACCCTCAATGTCCTGCTCGGCCTGCTGCTCGGCACCATTGGCGGGCTGTTCGGCATTGGCGGCGGCCTGATCGCGATTCCGGTGCTCGGGGTGATGTTCGGCCTGGATCAGCAGTTGGCCCAGGGAACCGCGCTGGTGATGGTGGTGCCCAACGTGCTGCTGGCGCTGTGGCGCTACCACCAGCGCAACCGCATCGAACTGCGGCATGCGCTGGCACTGGCCGTCAGCAGCTTTCTGTTCGCCTTGCTCGGTGCTGGCTGGGCGGTGAACCTGGATGCTGGATTCATGCGCCTGGCCTTCGTCGGCTTTCTCGTCGCACTGGCGTTCTACAACCTGTTGCGCATGTGCCTGCATACGCCGGTGGCTGGCGGCGAGCTGCGCCATCCCTGGCCATGGCTCGCCGTGCTGGGCAGTGGCTCGGGGCTCCTCGGCGGGCTGTTCGGCGTCGGTGGGGCGGTGATCGCCACGCCGATCCTGACCAGCGTGTTCGGCACCACCCAGGTGGTGGCGCAGGGGCTGTCGCTGGCGCTTGCGGCGCCCAGCACCGGGGTGACGCTAGCGACCTACGCCTTGCACGGCCATGTCGACTGGAGGCTGGCGGTACCGCTGGCCATCGGTGGTCTGCTCAGCATCAGTTGGGGTGTGCGCCTGGCCCATGCCTTGCCGGAGCGGCTGTTGCGCATCCTGTTCACGGCGTTCCTGCTGCTCTGTGCGCTGCTGCTCGGCCTCAAAGCCTGAAGCCCTCCACGATCTGCTCGGCCAGGGCCTCGCTCACCTGTGAGCGGGTGCGGTTGTTGCGCAACAGCATGATGCTCGCCATCGGCAGGCCGGGCATGCCCTCGTCGCTACCGATGATGCGCAGATCCGCGGGGATCAGGCTTTGCAACTGCGCGGTGATGGCCAGCCCGGCGCTGACCGCGGCCATGATGGCCGACAGGCTTGGGCTGCTGTAGGCGATGCGATAGCCCCGCGACAGGCCGTCCAGGGCATTGCAGGCCCAGGAGCGGCAGAAGCACTGGGTATTGAACATGGCCAGGGGCAGGGTCGACAGCTCATGCAGATTGGCATCGGCGGCCTGGGCCCAGACCAGGTGTTCCTGGCGCAGCAACTGGCCGACCTCGGCACCCGGCTCGCGGGTGATGATGGTCAGATCCAGATCCTGGCGTTGCAGCAGGTTGACCGAAGGCTCGCAATGCAACTCCACCTGTACCAGGGGATAGGACTGGGCGAAGCGCTTGAGGATGCTCTGCATGAAGCGCATGACGTAATCGTCCGGAGTGCCAATGCGCACCGTACCGACCATGTGTGGCTCGCGCAGGGTATTCAGCACTTCCGTATGCAGCTTGAGAATTCTCCGCGCATAGCCGAGCAGCACCTCGCCTTCGGCGGTAAGACTGACCTGGCGTCCTTCGCGCTGGAACAGCGCACGCTGGATCACGTCTTCCTCCAGGCGTTTCATCTGCATGCTGACCGCCGACTGGGTGCGGTTGACCATCTCCGCGGCGCGGGTGAAGCCGCCGTGGTCGGCGATGGCCACGAAGGTGCGCAACAGTTCGCTGTCGATAGGGTTCATTCATCAATCCAGAAGATGCTAGGCATAAGAAACATTCGTTGGATTGATCATAACCCCAGCGCGAGACTGTCGCCAATCCCACCACCGGAGGGCGACGAAGATGAAAACCCAGAAAGGTTACCTGCCTGCCCAGGCACACTCGGGTCATGGCGCTGCATTGCTCGCTTGGCTGGGGCGCGCGATACGCCAGCTGCAACGCTGGCAGAAACTGGCCAGGCAACGCCGGCATCTGGCGACCCTGAGCGATGCGGCACTCAAGGACATGGGCCTGAGCCGGGTCGATGTCTTCCAGGAGTCCGAGCGGCCATTCTGGGATGACCCGTGCCGCAAATAAGAGGGGGCTGGCCTCTACTTCGGCGCTTCCAATCTTTGCCGCTGCCACACGGCAGTGCAGTTACGAGAATCCAGACAGAGTTCTGCTCGGAGTTTGCCTACACGGCAGTGAAGAGCGTGATGCCCAGCAGCAGGTCGATATGCTCTTTCTGAGCTGCCTACACGGCAGTGAAGCCACATTGGACGTGGTGGAAATGCCACACTGTTTTCTGAGCTGCCTATACGGCAGTGAAGTAGAGCGTTTTAAGCCTAACACCGCGATTGGCTTGGGTTCCAGGCGCTTTTGCCCCGCAAACCCTTTTTTACTCTGGCATCTCAAGTTATTGATTTTACTGGGCTAGATTCGCTGCCGTGAAAAAAGGGTCAGAACCAATGGGGGCTTGCGTGGTGGCCGAGAATGCTGGCCAGTGGCTGTTTCTGCCGATAAAGGTGATCTTTCAGGCCAACCCGGGCATCGCCCATCGGCTTCACTGCCTGCCGTATAGGCAGCTCGGAAAGAAAAAACTCGCCGGGATACTGTTTGCCGCCGTGGGCGAAGTTGGAATCCGGTCGGCATATAATGGGTTTCGGTGCTGGGTGTAAGGCTGATCCGCGGATTGCCCGAATTCCCAGGAGCCGCAACTGCTGAAGAGGGAACGCCGCCTATGGATTTATCCCTGTCGCTGAAACAGGCGCGTCGCGCGGTCCTGGCAGCCCAGGGCTTCGCCCTGCGTCCGCGGACGGCTGCGCCGGCGGCGAAGCAGGTCAACGCCATGATCGAGCGCCTGGGTGTGCTGCAGATCGATTCGGTCAATGCGGTGGTGCGCTCGCACTATCTGCCGCTGTTTTCCCGTCTCGGTCATTACGATCCGGCGTTGCTGCAGCAGGCCGCCTGGAGTCAGGGGCGCAAGCGCACCCTGTTCGAATACTGGGGGCACGAGGCGTCGTTGCTGCCGATGGCGTCCTTTGCCCTGATGCGTTGGCGGATGCGGCGCGCCCGCGAAGGGCAGGGCATCTACAAAGGGCTGGCGAGATTCGGCCGTGAACAGCAGCCGTTGATCCGCCAGGTGCTGAAGGCGGTACAGGAGCGCGGGGCGCTGGGCGCGGGCAGTCTGACGCAGGACGCGCTGCGCGGCAGCCCCTGGTGGGGCTGGAGCGCCGAGAAGCAGGCGCTGGAATGGCTGTTCGCCGCCGGTGAGGTGACGGTGGCCGGGCGCCGCGGTTTCGAGCGTTTGTACGATTTGCCCGAACGGGTGTTGCCCGCCGCTCTGCTGAGCGAGCCCGAACCGGAGGCACCGCAGGCCCAGCGGCGGTTGCTTTTGCAGGCGGCGCGGGCGCTGGGTGTCGCGACGGAAAGGGATCTGCGCGACTACTACCGCCTGGATCCGGGCGACGCCCGCGCACGCCTGGCGGAGCTGCTGGAGGCCGGTGAACTGAGCCGGGTCAGGGTGCAGGGCTGGGCGCAGCCGGCCTATTGCCTGGAGCCGTTACGGATTCCTCGCAAGGTCTCGGCGTGTGCCTTGCTGTCGCCCTTCGACTCGTTGATCTGGGAGCGGGCGCGCACCGAACGGCTGTTCGACTTTCGCTATCGGCTGGAGATCTATACGCCGCAGCACAAGCGTATCTATGGTTATTACGTGCTGCCGTTTCTGTATGGCGAACGCATCGTCGCGCGCCTGGACGTGCGTGCCGAGCGGGCCCATTCGCGTCTGGCGGTGCATGCGCTGCATGCCGAGCCGGTGGGGCTGGAGGATGAGGCCCTGGCTGCTCTGGGCGGCGCGCTGGGCGACATGGCCGCCTGGCTGGGGCTGGCCGAGGTGCGGCTCAATTGCCGCAGTGATGCAGCCCTGCGTCTGCTCAGGTATCTGGCATAGCGTCGCGATCGACGCGACGGCAATCGAGGGTGGCTTGCGTTACAATGCGCGCCGAATTCGACTCGCCCGAGAATTGCCCATGCCCGTTTGCCAGACCCCGATCATCGTTGCCCTGGATTATCCGACCCGGGAGGCCGCACTTGCCCTGGCCGATCAGCTCGATCCCAGGCTGTGCCGGGTCAAGGTCGGCAAGGAGCTGTTCACCAGTTGCGCTTCGGATATCGTGGCGACGTTGCGTGATCGCGGTTTCGAGGTATTCCTCGACCTGAAATTCCACGATATTCCCAACACCACCGCGATGGCGGTCAAGGCCGCCGCCGAGATGGGCGTGTGGATGGTCAACGTGCACTGCTCGGGCGGCCTGCGCATGATGAGCGCCTGCCGCGAGACCTTGGACAAGCTCGCTGGTCCGGTACCCTTGCTGATCGGCGTCACCGTGCTGACCAGCATGGAGCGCGAGGATCTGGTCGGCATCGGCCTGGATGTCGAGCCCCAGGAGCAGGTCCTGCGTCTGGCGGCCCTGGCGCAGCGGGCCGGTATGGACGGGCTGGTCTGTTCGGCGCTGGAAGCGCCGGCCCTGAAGGCGGCCCACCCCGGGCTGCAACTGGTGACGCCAGGCATCCGCCCGGCCGGCAGCGCCCAGGATGACCAACGCCGTATCCTTACCCCGCGCCAGGCGCTGGATGCCGGCTCCGACTACCTGGTGATCGGCCGCCCGATCAGCCAGGCCGCCGATCCCGCCGCGGCCCTGGCCAGGCTGGTCGCCGAACTGGGCTGAGCCGTTTTCATTGCGCGTCATCGCGTGACGCGCCTTTCATCTCTTGCAGGGGAGTCGCCATGCATCCCGTCGTGGAAAATTCGCCTCTGGGCAAAGCCAGCGAATACATCGATACCTATACGCCCGAGTTGCTGTTCCCCATTTCCCGGGCCGCGAAATGGGCCGAGCTGGGGCTGACTGCCGAAACCCTGCCGTACCAGGGGGTGGATTTCTGGAACTGCTTCGAGCTGTCCTGGCTGCTGCCGTCGGGCAAGCCGGTGGTGGCCATCGGCGAGTTCGCCATTGCCGCCGACTCGCCGAACATCATCGAATCGAAGTCGTTCAAGCTGTACCTCAATTCGCTCAATCAGTCGGTGTTCGCCAGCGAGGCGGAACTGCTCGGCGTGCTGCGCAAGGATCTCTCGGCCGCGGCTGGCAAACCGGTCGGCGTGCGCCTGCGCAGCCTGGGCGAGGTGGCGGCCGAGGGCCTGGCCAGCCTGCCGGGCATCTGCATCGACGAGCTGGACGTGCATATCAGCCAGTACGACGCCCCGCAGGCCGGGCTGCTGCGCTGCAATCCCGAGCGCATCGTCGAACAGAGCCTGCACAGCCATCTGCTGAAGTCCAATTGCCCGGTGACCGGGCAGCCGGACTGGGGCAGCGTGGTGGTGCAGTACCGGGGCGCGGAACTGGAGCCGGCGAGTCTGTTGGCCTATCTGGTCAGCTTCCGCCAGCATGCCGATTTCCACGAACAGTGCGTGGAGCGCATCTTTCTCGATCTCAAGCGGGTGTTGCAGCCCGAGTCCCTGACCGTATACGCGCGTTATGTGCGCCGCGGCGGCCTGGATATCAACCCCTACCGCAGCACGGCAGCCATCGAGCCGGACAATCGGCGCCTGGTGCGGCAGTGAAGCTCAGAACGACAATCAGATGCTACGACCAATGCTGATCAGATAAGGTCTTTTGTTCCATCTCCCTATACGCGGCAGTGGGCAAGGAATGTTCCAAGCGCTTCGATCTGCGAGAATTCTGAGCTGCCGTATAGGCAGCTCAGAAAACCTCCCGGCACAAGTTCATTTCACTGAAGGCCTTCAACTGCTTATACGGCAGTGAAGTTCATCATGGAGGGGGACGAGTTGCTGATCTGTTTCTGAGCTGCCACGCGGCAGTGAACTTTCAATTCCTAAATTGCTTTCTCGGCCAGCTTATTCTGGGCTGCCATTGCGGGGGAGCGCGTTTAGGCGCCAGCTGCTGCAATCCGATGTTCCGGCCCACCCAATGACGAATGCCCGCTTTGTAGCAGTAGCCGCGCCCACGCGGCGATTGCTGGCCGTACCGCGAGTCCCGCTGTACGGCCGCGAATGCATCGCCCCGAGGTCGGGGCTCCTACAGGGGCGGCGACCGCAGCACTGGTATAACCGCGAGCCTGCAACGATTGGCGGCTATGACACGGTTTGGCGCTTTCATCATTTGCGCTGGCCAGCGACCACGGCGTTAATGCCGATGAGCGAGTGCCGTAGTTTCACACCGTCCCGTAACGGCTGGTTTTTTCGTTCCTGCTCGGTCAGATCCCCATATTGGCCAGGCTCTGCATGATGTTGCGCAGGCTGCCGGCGAGGGTCGGATGGCTCACTTCGAAGCGCTCCACGGCCAGGTTGATCCCGTCCACCAATGTCGCATCGGGGGTCGTCACGGGTTGCGCGGCGAGTTGCAACTCGATGTCCCGGGCCAGGATGGAGAGCGATTCACGTTCTTCTTCGCTCAGTGGCGGGTTCTGCACCAGTTCCTTGCGCAGCTCTTCCAGTTGCTGCTGCAGACGGTTCGCAGGCATGAGGTTCTCCCTTTCGTGATAGGCAAAGAAATTGACCATGCACCGTGGCGAAAGGTCAGTCTGTCGTATTCACGATAATCCAGCCGATGGGGTTGCGCCTGTCCTGGATCAACGCCGGATGTTGCGCGGTATTGCCAGGTCAGGGCGGCTGTCAGGGTTTTTCACCTTTGCCACGGCGGGCGGCGAGGTCGTCCAGGCAGGGGCGCAGGTCGCTGAGCTGGTCGATCACCGAATGCGCGCCCATGCGGTATAGCGCCAAGGTGGCCTCCGCTCGCAACAGGTCGCGTTGCTGGCTGTCCAGGGCCTGCCAGTCGGCGAGGGCATGACCGCCCAGCGAACCGCAGGCGGCCAGTCCGACGGTCCACAGGCCGGCATTCAGTCCGGCCTGGAGCAGGCGCGGTTCTCCGCTGACCAGTACGCAGCCGTCCAGACGCTCGACCTGCAACGCGCTCAGTGCCTGCCAGCAGGCATCCGGCGCCGGCCAGGGGCGTTGTGGCGCGGTGCTGATCGCCGGCAGCCAATGCGGCAGTTCAGCGGCCAGTTGCAGGCCGGCCTCGTGAGGCAGCTCGTCCAGCCAGGCGCAGGGCGTGCCTTGTTCGTGCAGGGCTTGCAGAATGGCCATGGCGCCTGGCGTGGGCTCGGCCTGGCTCCTTGCGCTTTGCTGCAGTTGTTGCGCGTAGGCGTGATCCAGGCTGCGCAGGGCGCTGCCGTCCTGAAGCACGGCGCTGGGCAGGCGCTGCATCGCCAACGAGGCGGCGCGCGCACCGAAATCCACCAGGCAACCGGAGAGGCCGAAGAGAACGGCGGTGAAGGCAGGAGGGGAGGCGGACTGGGGCATGGTGGTCATTCCCTGGAAATAACCTTGTGCACCATTGCAGGCCAAGATGACGAACGTGTGACGGCGGAGCGGCAGGGCAAGACATGGCCATTGGCCGGCAATGTGAAGTGATCGCTCTTCGCGTACGGTTGTCCCCACGGCGGCCTGCCTATTACATCCGTGCAGCTTTATACTACGCCGCTGCTGCCGGCAGAGACCGTGCCCATTTAGCCTAGGAGAAACTGCAATGCGTGTGATCGGATCGGATTGGATCGGCTGTCTGGGGCGAGTGCTGGCCTGCGCCGGACTGGTGCTGTTGCCGCTGGCTGGCCAGGCGGCAGATGAAGATCCGTGGGAGTCGATCAATCGTCCCATCTTCCGTTTCAACGACACGCTGGATACCTATGCCCTGAAGCCTCTTGCCCAGGGCTATCGGAAGGTCACCCCGCAGTTCCTCGAAGATGGCATCCACAACCTGTTCCGCAACGTCGGCGATGTCGGCAACCTGGCCAACAATCTGCTGCAGGGCAAGGTGCATGACGCCGGGGTGGACACCAGCCGTGTGCTGTTCAACACCACGCTGGGGGTGTTGGGCTTCTTCGATGTCGCCAGCCGCATGGGGTTGCAGAGGAACGACGAAGATTTCGGGCAGACGCTGGGTGTCTGGGGGCTTGGCAGCGGTCCTTATGTGGTGCTGCCGCTGCTCGGTCCGAGCTCCGTGCGCGATGCCGCGAGCAAGGTGCCGGACAGTTTCCTGACCGCTTATCCCTATATGGATCATGTTCCGACCCGCAACGTGACGCGTGGCGTGAACATGATCGATACCCGCGCCAGCCTGCTGGATGCCGAGCGCCTGATCAGCGGCGACAAGTACGTCTTCATCCGCAACGCTTACCTGCAGAGCCGAGAGTTCAAGGTGCGTGATGGCGATGTCGAAGACGATTTCTGATCGCGGGGCGGGCGGCTGCGGCGGTACCGCTCGGAACGCTGGCCGCCCCTTGGGCTGAGGGGAGGCCGTTGCTTGCTGTGCAGGCCCGTTCGGGTCTGCAACAGCGAATTTCGCGTTACAGGGTGTTTCAGTTCATCGAGATCACGGCCAGCCCCAGAATCTGCTGACCGTCTTCCAGATCCGTGACGCGCACCACTTCCGCTTCGGCCTCCAGACCCTTGAGCTCGTCATGGCCGGAGGGGATCAGCACCTTCACCTTGTCGCCCTCCTGCACGCTACAGCGGGCCTGGATCTGCATGCCGGTGCTCGACAGGTCGCGACACAGGGCCTCGATCACATGTCCCGCGTGATGCAGGGTCACCTGGGTTTCCAGGCGCATGCGAATGTAATCGCGCTTTTCACTGTAATCACGATCACTTTGGCTCATGGGGGCTATCCTCATTATGGTAGGGCTCTGCTGCGGTTCTTATAACCCTCCCCGATTTGAGGTGTAAAGTCGCTCGGCGGCAATCTGCGCGCGCTTGAATCGAGTGGAGGATGGGAGTACCGTCTGCGCCTTGACGCGAACCGTGTACCCGCGCAGGTTGTTGGCTGCGTTTACGCTAACCATCCCCGGCGCAGTTTGCCTGGACACCCCATGCACAAAACCAGTGCCACGCTGCTGCTGATCGACGACGACGAAGTCGTACGGGCCAGCATTGCAGCCTATTTGGAAGACAGCGGCTTCAACATCCTGCTCGCCGGCAACGGTATGCAAGGCCTCGAAGTGTTCGAGCGCGAACGACCGGATCTGGTGATTTGCGATCTGCGCATGCCGCAGGTCGACGGGCTCGAGCTGATTCGCCGGATCAATGCCCTGGAAGTGGCGACGCCGATCATCGTCGTTTCCGGCGCCGGTGTGATGACCGACGTGGTCGAAGCCCTGCGTCTCGGCGCCGCCGACTACCTGATCAAGCCCTTGGAAGACCTGGCGGTGCTCGAGCATTCGGTGCGTCGCGCCCTGGATCGGGTGCACCTGCGCCAGGAGAACGAGCGCTACCGGGAGAAACTGGAGACCGCCAACCGCGAGTTGCAGGCCAGCCTGCACCTGCTGCAGGAAGACCAGAACGCCGGTCGCCAGGTGCAGATGAACATGCTGCCGGTGACTCCCTGGGAAAACGAGGGCCTGGAATTTTCCCACCAGATCATTCCGTCCCTCTACCTGTCCGGTGATTTCGTCGACTATTTCCGGGTCGACGAGCGGCGAGTGGCGTTCTACCTGGCCGACGTTTCCGGTCACGGCGCATCCTCGGCGTTCGTCACCGTGCTGCTGAAGTTCATGACCACGCGCCTGCTCTACGAGTCCCGGCGCAACGGCATGCTGCCCGAGTTCAAGCCATCGGACGTGCTCGGCCATATCAACCGCGGGCTGATCAACTGCAAGCTGGGCAAGCACGTGACCATGCTCGGCGGGGTGATCGACGAACAGAGTAACCGCCTGACCTACAGCATCGGCGGGCACCTGCCGCTGCCGGTGATGTACAGCGGCGGTGAAGCGCATTATCTGGAGGGGCGTGGTCTTCCGGTCGGCCTGTTCAACGAGGCCGATTACAGCGACCTGGAGATCGAGTTGCCCGAATCCTTCAGCCTGACCCTGTTGTCGGATGGCATCCTCGATCTGTTGCCGGGTGATACCCTACAGGAAAAAGAAGCCTTGCTACCGCAACTGGTGTGCAAGGCGGGTGGAACCCTGGATGGGTTGCGCAACGTGTTTGGACTGGCCAATCTGGCCGATATGCCGGATGATATCGCCTTGCTGGTGTTGAGCAGGAACCTTGCATGAATCCTGGGATAAGCCCCGGTAGAATCCAATTCGCCGAACAGGACGGAACCTTCGTCCTGAAATTCATCGGTGAAGTGCGCCTGACCTTGTGTTCGGCGCTGGACTCCACGATCGAAAAGATCTTCACCGCGCTGAATTTTTCCGCCATCGTCATCGATCTGACGGAAACCCGCAGCATCGACAGCACCACGCTCGGCCTGCTGGCCAAGCTGTCGATCCTGTCGCGGCAAAAAGTCGGCCTGCTACCGACCGTGGTGACCACCCACGCGGATATCACCCGCCTGCTGCAGTCGATGGGTTTCGATCAGGTGTTCAATATCATCGACCAGCCGTTCGAATGCCCGGATTGCCTGACCGATCTGCCTTCGCAGGATCAGTCCGAAGAGGTGGTGCGCGCCAGGGTGCTGGAAGCACACCGCATTCTGATGGGGCTCAACGAGTCCAACCGTGCGGCGTTCCACGACCTGGTCAGCGCCCTCGAACAGCATCCCTGAGTTCTGCTGCAGCTAACAGCCTGTTAACGGGGCACCGATGTCGATCATGTGCCCCGTTCGCATTCAGGCGCTGGCAGCCAGCAGCTTCTCCAGTTTTTCCTGGTCGCGGGCGAACTGGCGGATGCCTTCGGCGAGTTTTTCCGTGGCCATGGCGTCTTCGTTCATCTCCCAGCGGAACTGGCTCTCAGCGAGCCTGGCCTGGGCTTGCCCCTGGGCGCTGCTGTCCAGCTTGCGCTGCAACGTGCCCTGATCGTCCGCCAGTTGCTGCAACAGTTCCGGGCTGATGGTCAGACGGTCGCAACCGGCCAGTTGCTCGATCTGCCCGACGTTGCGGAAGCTGGCGCCCATCACCACCGTGTTGTGCCCGTGGGCCTTGTAGTAGTCGTAGATGCGGGTGACCGATTGCACGCCCGGGTCCTCGGCGCCGACATAGTCGCGGCCCTCGGCCTTCTTGTACCAGTCGTAGATGCGTCCCACGAACGGCGAGATGAGGAAGGCGCCGGCATCCGCGCAGGCCCGGGCCTGGGCGAAGGAGAAGAGCAGGGTGAGGTTGGTCTGCACGCCGGCTTTTTCCAGCTGTTCGGCGGCGCGGATGCCTTCCCAGGTCGAGGCGATCTTGATCAGCACGCGCTCCCGGCCGATGCCGGCTTGCTGGTACAGCTCGATCAGCCGCTCGGCACGGCGCAGGGTGGCCTGCGTGTCGAACGACAGGCGCGCATCCACCTCGGTGGAGATGCGGCCCGGGATTATCTTGAGAATTTCCTGACCAACGGCCACGCCGAAGCGGTCGCAGGCCAGGTCGATATCGCCAGCGCTGGCCGCGACCGCTTGCCCGAGCAGCTCGGCATAGCGCGGCATGGCGGCCGCCTTCAGCAGCAGGGACGGGTTGGTGGTGGCATCGACCGGCTTGAGGCGGGCGATGGCATCGAGGTCGCCGGTATCGGCGACGACGGTGGTGAACTGCTTGAGTTGATCCAGCTTGGAAGTCATGGCGCGGCCTTGTCGTTGCGGGTGCCATGACCTTACCCGAGCAACTGGTGGCGCTCAACTGCTGGCGCTCTGCTTCGGTGAAGCAACGCGCAAGCGAGTACGGTGTTTCAGAAGTAAGGCTCTCCATTCTGCTCTACGCTTGTTCATTCCAGCCAGTCCGGGGGGGGGGGGCGGGCCGAGCCGATTGTCCTGGATGAAGAGGCACGAGCCGAACTGCTTCGCCGAGTGAATACACGCAGAGGATCGTCCGATGCGCGTATCCGTGCCGAAATCACCAAATGGATATCCGGGTCTGGCAGGCCACTACGAGGGGAGAGTTGCGCGGCAATGGCCGGCGGCGTGTAAGCGAGAGAGCCTGCAGGAGGCAGCCGTCATCGGATGATGACGGCTGCTTTTGTCTATCGCTGCGATGCCAGAACAGAGCCTTCAGCATGCTTGCACAGCAGGTAATGCAGGGTGAAGGAGGCAACCGCCGTAGCCGGGGCCGAAAGCGATGACCAATCGCTACTCATGAGAACAAGCCCCGCCAGGGTCGCACCAAACCAAGCAGTCAGTCCTTTACTATCAAACGCGACCAGCGCTTGAGAATGGCGGTCTGCGGCTATGTAAGCCAGGGCTACTCCAACCCAGGCCACTACGAATATCCCTTGGTAGGCGAGTGCTTTGAGAAGGTATGAGAAGACGTCGGCAAGCATCAAGCCGAAAACGATCACGCCGACAATTATTGCCCAGCCGACATAGTCGATTTTCACGCCGAACTTGGTGAAGAAGCTTTGCATGTTAATAGTCGCGAGGTAGTAGTTCGCTGTATTGATGCGTGTTTGAGTCGCCCAGACGAAAAGCAAGCCAGCAAGCCCCATGAGTTTCAGAATTGCCATTACAACGGAAATCTCACTCAGCTCACCCTGGTGCGGAATACTTGCCACCAAGTAGATGCCGGCAACTCCATTAAGTGAAAAGGTGACCAGGTAGAATGGCATGCCGAAATTCCATCGGCCGTGGTACTGCGCATCTTCGGGCTTTCCGAAACGGGCGTAGTCATACGTGTACAGCATGAGCACCCATACGCCCATGTAATAGGTAAAGCAGTGCCACCACCCGTTGGCCACTGGGGCGTCGGGGCCGAGTGTAAGCCAGGAAGGCTGATAACCATATTCATACAGCGACAGCGCGATACAGATGAACAGACCGCCCAGGTAGATGGGCAGGAGGACACAGTTGAATTTGTCCAACCAGCGCTGAACGCTTCCAAGGACAAGCGGAACGCTGTACAGCACGACAATGAGTGACGCCATGGTGTAGGTGATCGAGGGAAACAGCTCGTGTACTGCGAGCGCAATCACCGATCCTTCAAACACGGCGTAGTATATCGCGGTCGTGAAGAAGATCAGCGTGGCCAGCCCCGCACCACTGGAT
This sequence comes from Phytopseudomonas dryadis, assembly GCF_004327355.1. Classification (GTDB taxonomy): domain Bacteria; phylum Pseudomonadota; class Gammaproteobacteria; order Pseudomonadales; family Pseudomonadaceae; genus Aquipseudomonas; species Aquipseudomonas dryadis. The sequence continues at coordinate 47,144 of NZ_QJUM01000002.1, read as the reverse complement.
CCGAACAGTCTTCGTGAAAACAGGGCGACCGACTCTCCGGATCGAATAGCGTGACGGCTGAGGATGGCATTGATGATGCCGTAGCTGACGACTGAAAGCATCATTCCAATGATGGCGTTAATCGTTCCGTAGCTGATCGCGAGTGATGCGCCCACGACGATATAGAATACGGCACTGCACACTGCCCACCAGGCCATCGTTAGAGAAAATCTACCCATCCTGGATTCTTGGGATACGCTTGTATTTGCTGAGCCCGTGTTTTCATCCTTCGCTTGAGATAAGGCGGCCATCATAATCTCCACTGCGGGTTTTAGTTATTGAGACGTGCTGCGCATGCAGGGCCTCGGTCGTGGCAGAGTTGGGATCAATGTTGCGTTTATTGTTTCTTGTGGGTGAGCGAGTCCCTGACAACTCATTCCGTTATCGGTCTTTGTTTACGGGGTCAGGCGTCTAGCGTAATGTCGGAAATGGGGATCGCCTGGCACGTCAGGCAAACATCGTCTTCATCTGGATGACCTTGCAGGTGCAGCACGTGTCCGTGTCTGACTGTCACTGCACAGCTCTCGCACTGACCCACACGGCACCCGCTGGCCAAGGGGATTCCATGCGATGTTGCAAAGTCCAGTAAGGACCCGCATTTGCTTGTCCAGCGAATCGTTTTATTCGACTTGGCGAAACTAACGTCGAACTCTCCTTCGCCAAGGGCACTTATATCGACCGAGGATTTGAAGGCCTCTTTGAACAGGTCAGCCTTGGGAACGCCACTGGCCATGAGTTGCTGGGTCATCGTTTCCATCATAGATTCCGCACCGCACAGGTAATGCAGTGGCCGGCCAGTGGTGAACGCTTCGGGAATCATGTTGCAGTCAACGTATCCTTGGTAGTCAAAATCGACGCCAATCCGATCCCAGGGGAGGGGGCGGCTATACACGTTGATGATCTCCAATCCCGGCAACTGAGCGTTGAGTTGTTTCAACCGTGAACGAAAGACGTGGGCGGCAGAGTTTCTGTTGCCGTAGATCAGTAGCATCCTGGTTTTGGAGCGGACGCGGGCGGCCGTCTCCAGCACCGTCATGAATGGCGTGATGCCGATGCCGCCGGCATGAAAGACAAGCGGCCTCTCGGCCTGATACGGGATCGTGAAGTTTCCGCCGGGTGCCTGGAGCGCTACCAGATCGCCTGGCGCCAAATGCCGGTTGATGTGGTGGGACACGCTCGGCATCGATGGAACGTCAACGTCGTCTTGTGAGTTGCGAACACAGATCACGTATTGCTCGACGGGCTGAGCGCTTGCGATCCCCACCAGTGAGTAAGCGCGGGTCATGATCATTCCGCTGCGAAGCGTCACCCGAATGGTGATGTGCTGCCCGGCTTCAAAGCCAGGTAGCAGCGAGTTATCGAGCGGGCGCATGTGCACCCGATGAACGCCGTCCGCTTCGGCGACCATTTCACTGACGTAGAAGTCCTTGAAATCAGGCCAGCGGCTTGGCACCCGGAGCCTTTGATCTTCCCGACGCAGTGAACAGGTGAACGCTCTAAGCGGAACCGAGCCGCTGACGGGGTCTTTCTCGTCGGCGTCAATCAGACCGTTGTAGTTGCTGTTTTGGGGGCCTGATACGGGCATGCCCGAGGCGCCGAGCGGTGTGCATGGCTGCCACCATCCATGTTGGCCGAACACCACCCTGGGATGCAGGTTCGGATTCAGCTTGGCCTGGAACCTGGCCTGTCCTGTGCGAGTGGTGACAACCACCCAGTCAAGATCGGCAATGTGCAGTTCGGCCGCCAACTGGTGTGACAGCTCCAGGGAGGGATTGCGAGATTTTTTCCGTAATCCAGAGACTTGGCGATGTTGGCTATGGCAGAAATAACCACTCTTGGCCGAAGAGAGTACATAGGGATACTCCTCGCTCGGCTGGATGATATCGCCCGCCTCAAAGCCTGGTAGCGCGGCGTAGCCCTTTGTGTGAAGGGCTTCGGAGTAGATCTCGACCAATCCCGAGGGTGTGTCGAACCCGGTCAGGCGATACTTTTCGGTTGCATGCTTGATGGGGATTCTTATCCCGGCAGGTTGTCTGCGTAACTGCTCTGTGTTGAGACCAAGGGGGGCGAGCATCACATTCCAGGCTGTTTCCTTGTCGCCACCGAAGAAGTCTTCGCGCATGCCCATTCTTGCGGCCAGCTCAAACACGATATCGGTATCTGATCGTGTAGCGTGCCGAGGTGTCACCATCCGCTGGCGAAGTTGTACCCACTCCTGAGCCTTGGTCGTGATGCCAAAACCAATGCGCAATGCCTCGTGCTCCCAGGGCGTGTTCACCGGCAATACGATGTCGGCGTACTCTGCAGTTGGGTTCATGAACAGGTCACAGTGAACATGAAGCTCGAGTGATTCGAGTGATCGCTCTGCCATTTGCCGGTCGGACTGGGCCAGCAACAGGTTTCCGCCAAATGAGACGAGGGCACGAACCTTGTATGGATCGGCGTTCAATATCGCCTCGTAGAGCTCTCGGGAGGTGACCCAGCCATTGGCCGACGGGCCCATGGGACGATCGCGGTGACCAAGGGATTTTTCCAGTTGCTCCGCAGCGAGGAGCGAGAGGTCGTTGACCGTTACGGACTTCAGAGAGCCGAAAATCCTGTTCCCACCTTCTGCGTCGAAACATCCTGTCAGCGCGTAGAGGCAGGAGATCGCACGTTGGCTCTGGGTCGCGTTGTTGTGCTGTTCCACGCCTGTCCAGCTGTGCAGGCTGATCCGCTTCGATGAGGCGATCAGCGTCGCGGCCTGCTCGATTTTCTCAGCGTCGATCCAGGTCGCCTCTGCTGTTTTCGCACTATCGAATGGAAGACATGCACGGCGATAGAGCGTGAACGCAGAGGCGCATGTGATCTGCTCTCCCGATACCAGGGTGATGTGCAGTTCGACATCGAGCTGAGCGGAGCTTGGCATGCAGCCTCCGGGAAGTGCTGCCAGGTGTGGCTGAAGCCCTTGGGTCGTTTGATCGAAGTAGATGTACGCCTTCTCGGGTGTCAGTCCCACTTCCGCGCCACGAAGCATGTGGCCGGTATCCGCTCGTACCAGCAGGGCGCTGTTTGTCCAGTGACGGACGAAAGACTGATCGTACTCGCCGCTTTCGAGAAGAGCGTTTGCCAGCCCCATGGCCAATGCGGCGTCGGTTCCCGGGCGTATCCTGAGCCACACATCTGCTTCACGGGCCAAGGCGGTATCCCTCGGGTCGACCACGATCAGTTTCGCCCCAGTTTGACGCGCCTCACCGATCGAGTGGGCCTGGGCGAGCCAGGTGTTGGTGGGGTTGTGACCCCAGAGCACGATCAGATCGGAGTTGATGTAGTCAGGTGCCGGCATCCCACAGCCATATGTGAAGCTGTGGGCGATTTCTTTGTGCCAGTTGCAGATTTCGGCGGCATAACAGATGTTAGGACTGCCGAAGGTGTAGATGAATCGCTCAATCCATTCGCTGCTGTCGGCTATAGGCGTTCCATTGGGGGTGGTAATGCCGAACGCCACCGCATGGGCGCCCGATTCTGCCTTGATCGCAAGCAGGCGCTGGGCGATTTCATCGAGTGCCGCGTCCCAGGATATTGCTGTCCATCCTGGATCCTTGCTGCCCTTCGGATTGGTGCGCCGCATCGGGTGTGTCAGGCGTTCCGGGTTGTCGATCAGCTCGGATGCAGACTTGCCTTTCAGGCACATCGCACCCCCGGTGGGGTGATCGGCATCATTACGAATCGAGACGATCCGGTCATTTTCGATGCCGTAGATGGCCCCGCAGGTTGACGTGCACAGCGTGCAGTATCCAGGCCGGCTTACCGTACTCATATTCATCACCTCACCCTAAAAGCCGAAGGTGGCAGCGCCCCATCAGTGCTTGATCATCACGTGGCGAATCGCCGTGTAATCTTCCAAGCCATAGGTGGACATGTCCTTGCCGTAACCCGAGTGTTTCTGCCCACCGTGGGGCATTTCGCTCACCAGCATGAAATGGGTGTTGACCCAGGTGCAGCCATACTGCAATCGAGCTGAGAGGCGGTGGGCACGGCCCAGATCCGACGTCCACACGGAGGATGCAAGGCCGTAGTTGGAGTCGTTAGCCCAGGCCAGCGCCTGTGCCTCATCGGTAAATTTGGTCACCGAGACAACAGGCCCAAAGACCTCGCTCGTGACGATCTCGTCATCCTGATTGGCATCGGCGATGACTGTGGGCTTGAAGAAATAACCAGCCCCTTCAGCCGCTGCCCCGCCTGCGATTACGCGTGTGTGGGGAAGGGCTGCAGCCCTTTCCACGAAGCCTGCCACGCGTTGCAGGTGGTCGGCGCTGATCAGTGGGCCAAGCTCAGTATCGGGATCGTCTTGCAGCCCCATGCGAATCGAGGAAACCGCCTCGCCGAGCTTCGCGACGAATGCCTCATAGACGCCTTCCTGGACATAGATGCGGCAGGCTGCTGTGCAGTCCTGTCCGGCGTTGTAGAAGCCGAATGTACGGATCCCCTCGACGACTGCGTCGATGTCCGCATCGTCGAACACCAATACTGGTGCCTTGCCGCCAAGCTCCATGTGCATCTTCTTCACGGAGGCGGCCGTGGCTTCGATGATTCGCGAACCTGTGGCGATGGATCCGGTTAACGAAACCATGCGCACCTTGGGATGGGTTACCAGAGGCTGGCCTACGGTCTGACCGCGTCCGAAGAGGATGTTGAGAACGCCTTTAGGCAGAACACGACTCGCGATTTCTGCGAGACGCAGGGCAGTCAGCGGCGTTTGCTCCGAGGGCTTGAGTACCACGGTGTTACCTGCAGCAAGGGCTGGAGCGATCTTCCAGGCCACCATCATCAATGGATAGTTCCAAGGTGCGATGGCGCCTATGACGCCGATTGGATCGCGACGAATCATCGAGGTGTGGCCTGGCAGGTACTCGCCTGCGGACGATCCATTCAGACAGCGGCAAGCACCGGCGAAAAAGCGGAATACGTCGGCGATCGCAGGTATCTCGTCATTGAGTGCGGCGGTGAAAGGCTTGCCACAGTTGGTGGATTCAAGCTTGGCCAGATCCAGAGCATTGGCCTCGATTTCATCGGCCAGCTTCAGCAGCATCAAGGACCGGTCTTTGGGCGGTATGACGGACCACCCACCGAAGGCGCTATCGGCGGCTTCTACCGCCTGGCTGACCTGCTCCGGGGTAGCCTCGGCGATTTCGGCGATCACTTCCCCTATGGATGGGTTGAAGACGGGCAGGGTCTGACCTTGCCCAACGCGCAGTTCGCCATTGATCAGCAGCTTGGTTCGCATGATGAGAGCTTCCTTTGGGTCATGTGTACTCACTTGCCACCACTACCTGCGACGCTGTCGCCGCTTTTGGTCAGGTAGTAGGCACCGAGGATTGGGAGCATGGTCACGATCATCACCAGCATGGCCACCACGTTGGTGACGGGGACATCGCGCGGCCGGGTGAGTTGGTTGAGCAGCCAGATCGGTAGCGTGCGCTCATGGCCAGCGGTGAATGTGGTGACGATGATCTCGTCGAATGACAGCGCGAAGGCGAGCATGCCGCCTGCAAGCAGAGCCGAGCCGAGGTTCGGGAGAATGATGTAGCGGAAGGTTTGCCAGCCGTCGGCCCCCAGATCCATCGATGCCTCGATCAGGCTGCTCGATGTCCGGCGCAAACGGGCAATCACGTTGTTGTAGACGATCACTACGCAGAACGTGGCATGACCGATGACGATGGTCAGCATGCCGGGTTCTATACCCAGTGTCTTGAATGCCGACAGCAAGGCAATACCGGTGATGATGCCGGGCAGGGCAATGGGCAGGATGAGCATCAAGGAAATGCTGTTCTTGCCAAAGAAGTCCCGCCGATACAGAGCCAAAGAGGCCAGAGTACCCAGCACCATCGCAATGACCGTTGCGATGCAGGCGATCTGCAATGACAGTTTGATCGCCTCCAGCACATCGTCGCGTTCAAAGGCGATGGCGAACCACTTCAGGGTGAACCCTTTGGGCGGGAAGCTGAATGCGGCATCTTCGTTGTTAAACGCATACAGGAAGATGATCAGAATGGGGAAGTGCAAGAACACCAGACCACCCCACGCAGCGGCCTTCAGGCACCATGGTGCTTGTTCAGAGTGCATCGAAGGCCCCCAGGCGTTTGACGATGGACAGGTAGATTGCAATCAGGATGATTGGCACCAGGGTAAAAGCGGCCGCCATAGGCATGTTGCCGATCGCCCCCTGCTGGGCGTACACCATGCCGCCGATGAAGTAGCCGGGTGGGCCTGCGAGTTGGGGAACGATGAAATCACCCAGCGTCAGGGAGAACGTGAAGATCGATCCGGCCGCGATACCAGGAACTGACAGCGGAAGGATGACCTGCGTGAACGTCTGCCGCGGCGATGCCCCCAGATCCGAAGATGCCTGCAGAAGAGACGGTGGCAAGCGCTCCAGGGAGGCCTGGATTGGCAGGATCATGAACGGCAGCCAGATGTAGACGAACACGAAGAAGCGGCCGAGGTGCGACGTGGACAGGGTGCTGCCACCGACACCGGGCACGCTCAGGATGAACTGGAGCAGCGGGCTGAGCCCCAGGCTTTCGATGAACCACTGGGCGACACCGCCCTTGGCCAGCAGCAATGTCCAGGCATAGACCTTGACGATGTAGCTGGCCCACATGGGCATCATCACCGCGATATAGAAGAATGCTTTCGTCTTGCCGTCGGTGTAGCGGGCCATGTAGTAGGCGATCGGGAAGGCAATGATCGCGCTGGCGATGGATACCACCACAGCCATGCCGACTGTGCGCAGGATGATGTCGAAGTTGGACGGTTGCAGCAGCGCTTGGAAGTTCATCAGCGTCAGGTCGTTGGTGACCGTCATGCTGAAGTCGTCGAAGGTGTAGAAGCCTTGCCAGATCAGGGTCAGCAGCGACCCCAGGTAGATTCCACCAAACCAAAGCAGCGGGGGAATCAGGAGCATCGAGAGATACAGGACAGGACGGCCATAGAGGGCGTTTGACAAACAACGCAATGGCGATTGACTGCCATGTGGCATCGATTCAGTTATCGTCTGGTTCATTGCATTCATCCCTTCATCCCTTCATCCCTCGGCCTGCAGGGCCGTCATGGCGTGGCGCGACCATTTGACGGCAAGTGATTCGCCCAGCCTGACGTCGAGGCACTGCTCGTGAATATCGGTGTTGGGGCGGCTGACACTGATGATGCTGGTGTCATCGAGCTTGAGCTCGTAACGGGTGCTGCTGCCTTGATACTGGACGTCATGCAGAATGCCCGTCACTTGCACTTCTTCATCGCCCACCCGCCCTCGCGAAAACTGAATGTGCTCCGGGCGAATCGAGAATGGGGCAGTGGTGCCGGAGAGGCGTTTGCCGATATCGCCACGCAACACATTCGATGTGCCCACGAACTCGGCAACGAAGGCTGTCTTGGGCTTCATGTAGAGATCGCGTGGGCTGTCGACTTGCTCTATGCGCCCGTTGTTGAACACGGCAACGCGGTCAGACATCGAGAGTGCTTCCGTCTGATCATGGGTGACGAAGATGAATGTAATGTTCAGCTGTCGCTGCAGCCGCTTAAGTTCGCCCTGCATTTGCTCGCGCAGCTTAAGATCGAGCGCACCCAGCGGCTCGTCGAGGAGCAGGACGCGAGGACGATTGACCAACGCCCGGGCAAGGGCGACGCGTTGACGTTGACCACCCGAAAGCTGAACGGGCTTGCGATCGCCATAGCCGCCCAGCGCCACCAGTTGCAAAGCTTCCTCCGCGCGCTTTTTACGCTCGGCGGATGCGACTCCTTTCACCTTGAGGCCATACGCGACGTTTTCGCGAACGGTCATATGGGGGAAGAGCGCGTAGTCCTGAAATACGGTGTTTACGTCGCGAAGGTAAGGCGGCAGTCCCGCCGCTTCGGTTCCGTGGATGCGAATCGAGCCCGCGGTGGGCTGTTCGAAACCTGCGATCAGTCGCAAACAGGTAGTTTTTCCTGATCCGGAAGGGCCGAGCATCGAAAAGAACTCACCGTCCCTGATGTCGATTGAAACTCGGTCAACGGCATGCACCTCTCCGAACTGCCGGGAAACGTTAGAAAACTGCACTGCCAGGGTCATGATTGAACTCCAGTCGAGCAAAGTTAAGCTTCAAGCCAACTCAGCCTGAAAACATGGTCTTAGGGGGGGGCGCCATCTCACTGCCCAATCGGGGAGACAGAGACAGTGAGACTGGCTGACTAGGATTGACGGTTAGCGACCGCCCATGATCGCGATATAGTCTTGCGTCCAGCGACTATAGGGCACGAACTGACCGCCTTTAGACTGAGGCGTCTTCCAGAACGCGATCTTTTCAAAGCTCTCCGATCCGTTCAGTTGGCAGCCCTGCTCCCCCAGTAGTTCGCTACCTTGGCACGCAGCCGGAACGGCAGGGATTGAGCCAAACCACGCGGCCACGTCGCCCTGGACTTTCTTCTCAAGAGACCAGTTCATCCATTTGTAGGCGCAGTTGGTGTGCTTGGCTTCAGCGTGGAGCATGGTGGTATCCGCCCAGCCGGTCGCACCCTCTTTCGGGACGACAGACGCAACAGGCTGCTTCTCCGCTTTCAGGCCATTGACCATGTAGCTCCATGAACTCGTGGCAACGACGCCTTCGTTCTTCATGTCGCTCATTTGCACGGTGGCGTCGTGCCAGTAACGGTGTATCAGGTCGCGTTGCCTGCGCAGAAGATCCAGGACGGCAGCATATTGCTCTTCATTCAGCTCATAGGGATCCTGGATCTTCAGGTCAGGCCGGGTCGCTTTGAGGTAGAGCGCTGCGTCGGCCAGATAGATGGGGCCGTCGTAGGCCTGGACCCGTCCTTTGTTGGGCTTGCCATCTGGAAGAGTCTGAGCTTCGAACACTACGCGCCAGGAGGTCGGGGCAGTTTTGAAAACCTCGGTGTTGTACATCAGCTGGTTCGGCCCCCACTGGTAGGGTGTACCGTACACTTTGCCGTCGACGTTAAACCAGTCACCCTGTTTGAGGCGCGGATCGACATTGGCCCAGTTGTCGATGAGGTCGATATTGATGGGTTGGACGCGTTTGCCTGCAATCAAACGCAGCGACGCGTCGCCAGATGCAGTAACCAGATCGTATCCACCCTTAGCCATCAGGCTGACCATCTCATCAGATGTGGCGGCTGTTTTAACGCTAACCTTGCACCCTGTTTCCTTTTCGAAACCGGTGACCCAGTCATAGGCTTTGTCGCTTTCGCCCCGCTCGATGTAGCCCGGCCAGGCGACGATATCGAGTCGTCCTTCGCTTTCACCGATGGCCTTCAGCGTCTCTGCTGCGTGAGCGGAAACACTGACAAACAGGAATGCGAAGCTGAAACCGGCAAAAGCCGATTTATGAATGTACATACTTATCCCTCTACTTTAATTATCGTGGGGCAGTGTAAGAGCCGACCGCACTGCGGTTGGTGGCGTATGCTGATCGATAGCTGTTCTTATATGTCACAGCCGTGTTTGGCCATGATGTGACGTACTAGGCTGTAGTCCTGAGGTGAATCGGTTGATAAGTCTTTTTCATAGCCAGAGCGTTTCAGGCCACCGTGGGGCATTTCGCTAACCAGCATGAAGTGGCTGTTGATCCAGGTGCATCCCTATTGAAGGCGGGCCGATACTTGCACCGCCTTGTCCAGGTCTTTGGTCCAGACAGCGGATGCCAAGCCGTACTCGGAGTCGTTGGCCCATTCAACGGCCTGTGGCAGGTCGTCGAAGCGGGTGACGGTAACGACCGGGCCAAAAACCTCCCGCTCTGTTTGGCGAGGTGAAATGGCTTTCCACAGTTCAGCGATTCCAGGGTTGCCAGTTCGTCGGCACGAGCATCGATCTGATCTGCGATCGCCAATAGAAGCGAAGAGTGGTGAGCAGGCGTTGTGCGTGGCCACTGATCGGATGCGTGGCTGGCTGCCATGACGGCGGTCTCGACCTGCTCGACACTGGCATCCGAAACATCGACGAGTGTTTCGCCTGTCGTGGGATTGAGGACTGGCCCCACTGCACCTTCGCCAAGCTGTAATTCGCCGTCGATCAGTAAGTGGGTGTCATAGCTAATTGTCGTCATGGCCATGTACGCTTCGGCAGGTGATCCACGCGACCGCGTCTAGCACGGCGGCCTGTTGTCAACTGAGACTAAGGCAAGTTCGAGCTCCCGCCTAATTCGAAAATGAGAAGGCAGCGTTCGATTAAATCAATGTCTTGCGTCTGGAATGCGGCAGCTCGCGGGCGCTGCTCAAGAACAGGTCCTAGAGCAATAAGGGAGTCCCCCCGGCTCTGCCGGGGAGGCAGTAGAAGTTTGACAGATCCGGAAGTCCATCCCGGAAACTCCGGTTTGTGAGCCGCCAAGCACACGAACCGGAGAAACCGAGATGGACGACTATGAAAGCTTAAATCACACGAAATGGGAGTGTCTGTATCACGTGGTATTCATCCCGAAATACCGCCGTCGGACGCTGTATGTAGAGCTGAGGAAGTACTTGGGCGAGGTGTTTCGGCGTTTGGCCGAACAGAAGGAGTGCCGGATAGAGGAAGGGCATTTGATGCCTGATCATGTACACATGTTGCTGAAGATTCCGCCGAAATATGCGGTATCTCAGGTAGTGGGGTACATCAAAGGCAAGAGCGCGATCCATTTGGCCCGTGTGTATGGAGAGCGTAAGAGGAATTTTGTCGGGCAGAGTTTCTGGGCGCGAGGGTATTTTGTGTCGACAGTAGGTCGAGACGAGGCAGTGATTCGGGCGTACATCCAAAACCAAGAGGCTGAGGATAAGCGTCTGGATCAACTGCAATTATTGAGGTAGGGGCCACCTTTAGGTGGCCCAAACAAGGGAAGCGCGTAGCGCCCCCGCCAGCCGCTTTGAGCGGCTCACATAGCTAAAGCCCCCGGCTTTGCCGGGGGACTCCTTGAGGTTTGACCGTGTGATGCGGTCATCGGGAGCCTTCTGTCTCGACCAAGAGATGGAGGTCCCCAATGAGAGATTACTGAGCCGGCGAGAAACGCCGTCTCGCGGCAACGCGGCTCGCGCTGAAACGTCAACAGCCCCTAGCGCCCTTGCAGTAATTGCGCCGCCTGGTCGAACACCGCCAGGGGCTGGGCGGCCTTGTGGATGTCCACGGACAGCAATTGGCGGAAGCGCCGGGCCCCGGGGAAGCCCTGGGCGAGGCCGAGCATGTGGCGGGTGACATGGTGCATGAGGCCACCTTCGGCAAGGTGGCGCTCGATGTAGGGGCGCATGCCCTCCATGGCCTCGGCGCGGTTGAGGACGGGGCGCTCGCTGGCGAACAGTTGCCGATCCACCTCGGCCAGCAGATAAGGGTTGTGATAGGCCTCGCGGCCCAGCATGACGCCATCGAAGGTCTGCAGGTGCTGGCGGCAATCCTCCAGGGTCTTGATGCCGCCATTGAGCACCAGTTCCAGTTCGGGAAAATCCCGCTTGAGCTGCGCGGCGATATCGTAGCGCAGCGGCGGGACCTCGCGGTTTTCCTTGGGCGACAGGCCGGAAAGAATGGCGATGCGGGCGTGCACGGTGAAGCTGCGACAGCCGGCATCGCGCACCTGGGCGACGAAATCGCCCAGCTGTTCGTAGCTGTCGCGACCGTCGATGCCGATACGATGCTTGACCGTCACCGCAATGCTCACGGCATCGCGCATCGCCTTGACGCAATCGGCGACCAGGGCCGGGTGCGCCATCAGACAGGCGCCGATCATGTTGTTCTGCACCCGGTCGCTGGGGCAGCCGACGTTCAGGTTGACCTCATCGTAACCCGCGGCTTCGGCGAGCCGGGCGCACGCGGCCAGATCCGCAGGCGTGCTGCCGCCCAGTTGCAGGGCCAGTGGATGCTCGCTTTGGTGGTGACCCAGGAAACGTTCGCGATCGCCGTGCAGCAGGGCCCCGGTCGTGACCATTTCCGTGTACAGCAGGGCGCGCTGCGACAGCAGGCGCAGGAAGTAGCGGCAGTGCCGATCGGTCCAGTCCATCATCGGCGCCACGGAAAAGCGGCGGCAAGGTTCGGGACGGGGGGCTGCTGGCTGTGCGCTGGAGTTTTCTGGCATGGGGTGTGTTCTGTCATGGGCCAATTGGCCTGTTTCGGGGGGGGGGCAGCGCTTGAATCGAACAGGGCAGTGGGCCGATACCGCGATCGCTCAAGGGCGTGCAGGCCAACTGCAGGGCGGACTGGGCTGGGTGCATTGGGCGCTAGTCTACCAAGAACCCGGCCCTCTGATCGAAACGGGTTGCCGAGCCGTCGAGCAGGTTTGCGGGCAGCCCCTCGGATCACGCCCGCTCGCCGCGCAGGGCGAGCGGGTATATCGGAGCCCAGGTGGCGCCGGGCGATCCATGGCCGCCGAGAAAAGGCTCCTTGCTAGCCCCTGGGGATAACGATGGCGGCCATTCGGCAAAACCGATGGTGCGGCCAGTAATCACCGCGGGGGTGCAACTCCTACAGGTTCGCGACAAGCATCGTCCGGGTAGGAGCCCCGCCCTCGGGGCGATGGGATAGCGGCCGTTGTGCCGATTTTACGTCGAAGGCGTTCGCTCGTACTCGCTACTGAGCGCTTTGCGGCAATGCACCATGGCATCGCGGATCATGAAGTTGACCAGGGTCGGCGAAACACCGAGTTCCTTGGCAATGTCCTTCTGGGGAATGCCATGCAAACGGTAGCATTCGAAGGCATAGCGAGTGCGCTTGGGCAATTCGTTGAGCGCCGTATCGACGATCATCAAGGCCTCGTGGTCGAGGCTCTGACTCTCCGGGGTGGAGCCTTGAACCGCTACGTTCAACCCTTCTTCCTCGCTACCTGAATACCGCTGCTCCATGGCCTGTTTGCGGTAATGGTCGATGGCCAGGTTGCGCACGATACGGAACACGTAACTGATCTGCGCTCTGAGCGGCAGCGACATCATCGGGGTGTTCACCAGCCTCAGAAAGGCGTCTTGCACGACATCTTCGGCTCGGCTGTGGCAGCCCGTGATGCGGGCCGCCGTTTTGATCAGGGTGCTGCGGTTATCCAGTAAGGCTTCCAAAAGTGAAGACGAAGACATCTCGGCAGTGGGCTTTACGGATCCATATTCCTGCATGGTTCTACCTATGCGGCGAAAGGTTCGAGAGGGGTTTTCCCTGCGGCGCGGAGTAAGGTAGTAGCGGGTCGAACACCTGTCAAATGATAATCATTATTCTTTATGGTGCTTAGTATAGTGTCTATTTGCCCTTTGCCTGAGGGCGGGTAATCCTGCTTTCGGGGCTAATTTTCTGCCCCGCGCAGCCGTCTTCGATTCTATGCAGCCACGGCCCATCTCCGAGCGGAGCGCCGTGCACCACACATGGAATTGAGGACGGATACAGCGATGGCCAATATCTTCGAGCGCCCGGTTTCTCTGGCTCACGCCTTGATGCGTCACGCCGCCTCGCGTGGGCAGCAACCCGCGTTGCGCTTTCTCGATGGCCGGCATGAAGACGGCCTCGTGCTGAGCTATGGCCAGCTCGATGCGCGGGCGCGGGCCATCGCCTCGGCGTTGCAGCGGCATACGCGGGCCGGGGAGCGGGCGTTGCTGTTGCTGCCCAGCGGGGCCGACTACGTCGCGGCGTTCTTCGGCTGCCTGTACGCCGGGGTCATCGCGGTGCCGGCCTATCCGCCGGAGTCGACCCGGCCGCAGCATCTGCAGCGGCTGCTGGCGATCATCGACGATGCCGAGCCGAGCCTGATCCTCAGTACCGCGCAACTGCTTCCCGCCTTGCGCGAAACCGCACTCCAAGGGCATGCGCACGTACCGGAACTGCTGGCTGTCGACGAGATCGGCGGCGAGTCGGCGGGCGCCTGGACGGGGGGTGGGCCGGGCAGCCAGGACATCGCTTTTCTGCAGTACACCTCCGGCTCGACGTCGACCCCCAAGGGCGTACAGGTCAGCCATGCCAACCTGGAGGCCAATGCCTGGCTGATCCGCCAGGGCTATGCCATCGACGAGGGCGACGTGATCGTCAGTTGGCTGCCGCTGTACCACGACATGGGCCTGATCGGCGGCCTGCTGCAGGGCATCTACAGCGGCGTGATGGTGGTGCTGATGTCGCCGCAGCACTTCCTCGAACGGCCGCTGCGCTGGCTGCAGGCGATCAGCCGCTTCGGCGGCACCATCAGCGGCGGCCCGGATTTCGCCTTCCGCCTGTGCCATGAACGCATCGCCGAGAGCAAGCTGGCCGGTCTCGACCTGAGCCGCTGGCGCGTCGCCTTCTCCGGCTCCGAACCCATCCGCCAGGACAGCCTGGCCGATTTCGCCAGCCGCTTCTCGGCCTGTGGCTTCGACGCCAGCGCCTACCTGGCCAGCTACGGCCTGGCCGAAGCCACCCTGTTCGTCACCGGCAGCCGCCCGGGGCAGGGCATCGACGCGCTGCAGCTGGATGCCGCCGCATTGGCCAGTCATCGGGCGCTGCCGGGGCAGGGGGTGACGCTGATGAGCTGCGGCTGGGCGCAGCCGGAGCACCCGCTGATGATCCTCGACACCGTCAGCGGCGAGGTGCTGGGCGACGATCGGGTCGGCGAGATCTGCAGCAGCGGGCCGAGCATCGCCCAGGGCTACTGGCGCAACCCCGAGGCCAGCGCCCGTGCCTTCGTCGAACGCGACGGCCGCACCTGGCTGCGTACCGGCGATCTGGGGTTCATGCACCAGGGCCAGTTGTTCGTCAGCGGACGGCTCAAGGACATGCTGATCATCCGCGGGCAGAACCTCTATCCCCAGGACATCGAGCGCACCGTCGAGCGCCATGTCGACGTCGTGCGCAAGGGCCGGGTCGCGGTGTTCGCCCTGAACGACGAGGGGGGCGAGGCCTTCGGCGTCGCCGCCGAGATCGGCCGGCGCGCGCAGAAACAGCAACCCCTGGAGCAGTTGCTCGAGCAGATCCGCACGCTGGTCGCCGAGGTGCATCATGAGGCGCCGGCGCTGGTGGCGTTGCTCGATCCCGGGAGCCTGCCGAAGACTTCCAGCGGCAAGCTGCAGCGCTCGGCCTGCGCCGCCCAGTTGCAGGATGGCCGTCTGCAGGCGGTGGCCATATGGCGCCCCGGCGCCGAGGCCAGCCCAGGGCCAGGGCGAAGTGACCTGAGCCTGGCGCAGCGCATCGAGCGCGCCTGGTGCGAGACCCTCAAGGTCGACACGCTGGCGGCGGATGCCAGCTTCTTCGGCCTGGGCGGCAACTCGATCCAGGCGATCCAGATGATCGCCGAACTGCGCGATGAACTGGGCCTCGACCTCGAATTGCGCACCCTCTACGAAGCCTCGAGCCTGGCGGCGTTCAGCGCTGTAGTGGAGCGCCTGGCGAGCGGCGTGCAACCGCTCGCGATCCCGCGCCTGGGGCGCGCCGAGGCGCTGCTGCAATCGCCGGCGCAAAGCCGCCTGTGGTTCCTCTGGCAGTTGCAGCCGGACAGCGTCGCCTACAACATTCCGGGTGGCCTGCGTTTGCGTGGCGAGCTGGACGTGGCTGCCGTGCAGCGGGCCTTCGACACCCTGGTGGAGCGCCATGAGTCGCTGCGCACCCGTTTCCTGCAACGGGACGGCGTGGGCTTGCAGCAGGTGCTCGCCGAGGGCGACTGGACATTGTTGCGCGAGGAGCTGAGCGGCTATCCGCTGGCCGAGCGCGAGGCACGGGCGCGAGCGATCCAGGAACAGGAGGCGCGCAGCCGTTTCGATCTGCAGCGCGGGCCGCTGTTGCGGGTCAGGCTGGTCAGCCTGGACGAGCAGGATCACCTGTTGCTGGTGACCTTGCAGCATATCGTCGCCGATGGCTGGTCGCTGGGCATCCTGCTCGACGAGTTCGCCCGTCTGTACGGCGCCTACTGCCAGGGCCTGAGACTGGCCCTGCCGGCATTGCCGATCCAGTACGCCGATTACGCCGCCTGGCAGCACGACGCCCTCGACGCTACCGAGCGCCAGCGCCAGCTGGACTACTGGCGCGGCGCCCTGGCCGGCGAGCGCGAGCCGCTGGCCTTGCCGTTGGACCGCCCGCGCACTGCGACGCCTGGCGCCGCCGAGCGCCTCGCCCTGATGCTGGACAAGACCTTGTGCGAACGTCTGCAGAACCTGGCCAGAAGCCGCCAGGCGAGTACCTTCATGCTGTTGCTGGCGGCATTCCAGGCCTTGTTGCAGCGCTACAGCGGCCAGGCGGATATCCGCATCGGCGTGCCCAATGCCAACCGCCCACGGCGGGAAACCCAAGGGCTGATCGGTTTCTTCATCAATACCCAGGTGCTGCGCGCGCGCATCGACGCGCAGCAGGGCTTCGACAGCCTGCTCGAGACGGTGCGCCAGACGGTGCTGGCGGCCCAGGCCAACCAGGCCATCGACTACCAGGAGGTGAGCGCGGCGCTGGGCGATGCCGCCGCTTTCGAGGTGATGTTCAACCACCTGCAGCGCGATACCGGCGCCTTGCGCCGCCTGCCGGGGCTGCTCGCCGAGGAGCTGCCCTGGCACAGCCGCGAGGCCAAGTGCGACCTGCAACTGCACAGCGAAGAGGATGAACGCGGGCGCATCCGTCTGTCGTTCGACTACGCCCTGGCGCTGTTCGACGCCGCCACCATCGAACGCCTGGCCGGGCAT
Source organism: Phytopseudomonas dryadis (assembly GCF_004327355.1). Classification (GTDB taxonomy): domain Bacteria; phylum Pseudomonadota; class Gammaproteobacteria; order Pseudomonadales; family Pseudomonadaceae; genus Aquipseudomonas; species Aquipseudomonas dryadis. Next base: position 30,506 of record NZ_QJUM01000002.1, on the reverse strand, counting down.
TTCGTCGCCCTGCTGGAGCAGGTCTGCGAACGGCCGCAGCAGGCCCTCGGCGAACTGGATCTGCTGGGCGACCAGCAGCGTCGGCAGTTGCTGGCCTGGGGCGATAACCCTCGGATCGCGCCGAGCTGGCTGTTGCCGGAGCGTCTCGCCGAACAAGCCCGCGCCACCCCCGAAGGCGTTGCCCTGAGCTGTGGCGGGCAGACATTGAGCCATGGCGCCCTCGAACGCCTGTCCAACCGCCTGGCTCACCGCCTGTGCGGGCTGGGTGTCGGCCCGGAGGTGCGCGTCGGGGTGCTGGCCGAACGCTCGCTGGAGCTGATGGTCGGCCTGCTGGCCATCGTCAAGGCCGGCGGGGTCTACGTGCCGCTGGATCCCGACTACCCGCGTGAGCGCCTGGAATACATGCTCGAAGACAGCGCCGTCGCCCTGTTGCTGGGGCAGACGCAGGTGCTGCAGGCGTTCGGCGCAGCGGGCACGGCGACCCTGGCCCTCGATGAGGTCGCCCGGGGCGAGGGAATGGAGGCGCCGCCCGAGCTGGCGTTGCACCCGGCCAATCTGGCCTATGTGATCTACACCTCCGGTTCCAGCGGCCGGCCCAAGGCGGTGGGGATCAGCCATGGCGCCCTGGCCGAGCGTCTGGCCTGGATGCAGCGCGAGTACGCCATCGGCAGCCAGGATGTGCTGCTGCAGAAGGCGCCGCTGAGCTTCGACGTGTCCCTGTGGGAATGCTTCCTGCCACTGGTCGCCGGCAGTCGCCTGGTGCTGGCGGGCGATGGCGAGCAGCGCGATCCGCGGCGGCTGGTGCAACTGGTGCGCGAGCACGGGGTCAGCGTGCTGCATTTCGTGCCGGCGCTGCTGCAGTTGTTCATCGAAGAGCCGCAGGTCGAGCATTGCCACAGCCTGCGCCAACTGTTCGCCGGCGGCGAGGCGCTGCCGGCCGAGCTTTGCCGGCGCGTGCAGCAGCGCCTGCCGGCGGTGGCCTTGCACAACCGCTACGGGCCAACCGAAAGCGCGATCAACGTGACCCACTGGCCCTGCGTCGGCGAGCCCGGGGCGCGGGTGGCGATCGGCCGGCCGCTGAGCGATGTGCGGCTCGAGATACGCGAGCACGACTGGCAACTGGCCCTGCCCGGCGCCCGTGGCGAACTGCTGCTGGGCGGTGGCGGGCTGGCCCGCGGCTACCTCGGCCAACCGGCGCTGACCGCCAGCCGTTTCCTGCCCGCCGAAGGCGGTGGACGCCTGTATCGCAGCGGCGACCTGACGCGCTGGCGCGGCGATGGCGTGCTGGAGTACCTGGGACGCCTGGACGAGCAGGTCAAGCTGCGCGGGGTACGCATCGAGCTGGAGGAGATCCGTGGCTGCTTGCTGGAGCAGCCCGGCGTGCGCCAGGCCGCGGTGGTACTGGACGAAAGCGCCACCGGCGGACAGTTGCTCGCCTACCTGGTGGTGGAGGGCGAGGAAGCCCCGGCGCTGCTCGCCGAGCGTATCCGCGTGGCATTGCGGCGGGTACTGCCCGAGCCGATGCTGCCGGCGCATATCCTGCGCCTGCCGGCGCTGCCGCTGAGCCCCGCTGGCAAACTGGACCGGCATGCACTGCCACGCCCTGAAGCGACGGCGCGCGACTACCGGCCGCCCCGCGACGAGCTCGAGCGTGGCCTGGCGGCGATCTGGGCCGAGATCCTCGGCCTGGAGCGGGTCGGCCTGGATGACGATTTCTTCGAACTGGGCGGCCATTCGCTGCTGGCCACCCGCATCGTCTCGCGGGCCCGCCAGGCGTTCGCCGTGGAGCTGCCGCTGCGCAGCCTGTTCGAGTCGCGCCGGCTGGGCGACTTCGCCGCCTGGGTGGCCCGGGCCCAGGCCGAGGGGCTGGCCGACAGCCAGGGGCCGATCCCGTTGATCGACCGCAGCCGGCGCGTGGCCTTGTCCTATTCCCAGCAGCGTATGTGGTTCCTCTGGCAGCTCGATCCGCAGAGCCCGGCCTACAACGTCGGCGGCATGGCGCGTCTGCGCGGGCCGCTGGACGTGGAGGCCTTCGAGCGTGCCCTGCAGGCGCTGATCCAGCGCCATGAAAGCCTGCGCACCACCTTTCCCAACGACGACGGCAAACCCTGGCAGCGGGTCAGTGAACAGTCCGACGTGCGCCTGGAATGGCTGGATCTGTCGGCCGAGAGCGAAGCCGAGCGTGAGGCCGGCATCCAGCGCCTGGCCGAGCAGCAGGCCCACGCGCCCTTCGATCTGGAGCGCGGCCCGCTGCTGCGGGCCTGCCTGGTCAAGAGCGGCGAGCGCGAACATCACCTGCTGCTGACCCTGCACCATATCGTCACCGAAGGCTGGGCCATGGACATCTTCGCCCGGGAGCTGGCGGCGCTCTACGCGGCCTTCGTCGACGAGCGCGAATCGCCGCTGCCGGCGCTGCCGGTGCAGTACCTCGATTACAGCGCCTGGCACCGGCAGTGGCTGGAGGGCGGCGAGATGCAGCGCCAGCTCGATTACTGGCGCGCCCAGCTCGGCGGCGAGCAGCCGCTGCTGAACCTGCCCAGCGACCGGCCACGGCCGGCGGTACAGAGCCATCGCGGCGAACTGCACCGCTTCGTCCTGGACCAGGGCCTGGCCAGGCGGGTCAACCGCTTCAACGGCGAGCGCGGCCTGACCCTGTTCATGACCATGACCGCCGCCCTGGCCGTGTTGCTGTACCGCTACGGCGGCCAGGACGACCTGCGCATCGGCGTGCCTCTGGCCAATCGTATCCGCCCGGAAAGCGAGGGGCTGATCGGCGCCTTCCTCAACACCCAGGTGCTGCGCATCCGCCCCCACGGGCAACTGCGCGTCAGCGAACTGCTGGAGCAGGTGCGCCAGGTGGCGATCGATGGCCAGTCGCACCAGGACGTGCCTTTCGACCACCTGGTCGAAGCCTTGCAGCCGCCACGCAGCGCCGCCTGGAACCCGCTGTTCCAGGTGATGTGCAACGTGCAGCGCTGGGAATTCCAGCAACAGCGCGAGCTGGCCGGTGGCGTGCAGGTCGATTACCTGGTCAACGACGCCCGGGCGACCAAGTTCGACCTCAACCTGGAGGTCACCGATTTCGACGCGCAACTGCGCTGCTGCCTGACCTACAGCAGCGACCTGTTCGACGCCGCGCGCATCGCCGCCATGGCCGAGCACTGGCAGCAACTGCTGCGGGCCATGCTCGATGCCCCGGACAGCCGCCTCAGCGAACTGCCGTTGCTGACCCCGGCCGAGCGTCAGGCGCTGCTGGACGGCGGTCGCGGTGAGCCGCCGGCGGCCACGACCAGCGTGCAGACCTTGTTCCAGCAGCAGGTGCAGGCCACGCCCCAGGCCCGCGCGCTGACCTGCGCCGGGCAATCGCTGAGCTACGCCGAGCTCAATGCCCGGGCCAATCGCCTGGCCCATCGCCTGATCGAGCTGGGCGTCGGCCCCGAGGTGCGGGTCGGCCTGGCCCTGCGCCGCTCGCTGGACATGGTGGTCGGCCTGCTGGCCATCCTCAAGGCCGGCGGCGCCTATGTGCCGCTGGACCCGGAATACCCGCAGCAGCGGCTGCGCTACATGATCGAGGACAGCGGCATCCGGGTGCTGCTCGGCCACGACGCGCTGTTCGAACAGCTCGCGCCGCTGGCCGACGGGGTGCACGCCTGGAGCCTGGAGCGGGAACATGCCGGGTTGGCCGCCTGTTCCGACAGCGACCCGGCCGCGCGCAGCCAGGCGCAGCACCTGGCCTACCTGATCTACACCTCCGGTTCCACCGGCCTGCCCAAGGGCGTGGCGGTGGAGCAGGGGCCGCTGGCCATGCACTGCCAGGCGGTGGGGCGGCTGTTCGGCACCGGCCCGGCGGATCGCGAACTGCACTTCTATTCGATCAACTTCGACGCGGCCAGCGAGCGCCTGCTGGTGCCGCTGCTGTTCGGCGCCGAGGTGGTGCTGCGCGAGCAGGGGCAGTGGGATGCCGAGTCGATCTGCGAGCTGATCCGCCGCCACGGCATCAATGTGCTCGGCTTCACCCCCAGCTATGGCGGGCAACTGGCGCAGTGGCTGCGCGGTCGCGCCGAGCGGCTGCCGGTGCGCCTGTGCATTACCGGCGGCGAGGCGCTGACCGCGGAACACCTGCAGGCCCTGCGCGAGAGCTTCGCCCCGCAGACCCTGTTCAACGCCTATGGCCCCACCGAAACCGTGGTCATGCCGTTGGCCTGTGCAGCGCCCGCCGCGCTGCCGGACGGCGCCGGCAGCGTGCCCATCGGCCGGGTGGTCGGCGCCCGCCAGTTGTATGTGCTGGATGCCGACCTGGCGTTGCTGCCGGCAGGCGCCAGCGGCGAGCTCTATGTCGGTGGCCTGGGCCTGGCCCGGGGTTATCACGGGCGTGCCGGGCTCAGCGCCGAGCGCTTCGTCGCCGACCCGTTCGACGAGGCGGGCGGTGGGCGCCTGTACCGTACCGGCGACCTGGTGCGCCAGGGCGCCGACGGCCAGCTGGAGTACCTGGGGCGCATCGACCAGCAGGTCAAGGTGCGCGGTTTCCGCATCGAACTGGGCGAGATCGAGGCGTGCCTGCTGACCCACGAGTCGGTGCGCGAAGCGGTGGTGCTGGCGCTGGACGGGCCATCCGGCAAGCAACTGGTTGGCTACCTGCTGGCCGACAGCCGCGACGCTGGGCTGAGCGAACGGCTCAAGGCCCATCTGCAGGCCAGCCTGCCGGAACACATGGTGCCGGCGCACCTGGTGCTGCTGGAACACTTCCCGCTGACCGCCAACGGCAAGCTCGATCGCCGGGCGCTGCCGGCCCCCGACCTGGGCGCGGCGCAAAGCGCCTACCAGGCGCCGCGCAACGCCACCGAACGGCGCCTGGCCGAGGTCTGGCAGGCGGTGCTGGGTGTGCCGCGCATCGGCATCGACGACAACTTCTTCGCCCTCGGCGGCGATTCGATCCTGTCGATCCAGCTGGTCAGCCGCGCCCGCCAGGCCGGCATCCACTTCAGCGCCAAGGATCTGTTCCAGCACCAGAGCGTGCGCAGCCTGGCCGCGGCCGCCCGGCTCAGCGAGCGGCTCAGCGTCGACCAGGGCGCGGTGACCGGCGCCAGTGCGCTGACGCCGATCCAGCACTGGTTCTTCGCCCAGGCGCTGCCCAGCGCCGAGCACTGGAACCAGTCGCTGCTGCTGCAGGCCGCGCAGCCGTTGCAGCCGGCGTTGCTGGAGCAGGCGCTGCAGGCCCTGGTGAGCCAGCATGACGCCCTGCGCCTGCGTTTCAGCGAGACGGCGAAGGGTCGATGGCAGGCCGAATACCGAGCCGATGAGGCGCGCCAGGAACTGCTCTGGGTGCGCCAGGCCGAGAACGCCGAGCAGCGCCTGGCGCTGTTCGAACAGGCGCAGCGCAGCCTGGATCTGCAGCAGGGCCCGCTGTTGCGCGCGCTGCTGGTGCCCGGTACGCCGGATCGCCTGTTGCTGGCGATCCATCACCTGGTGGTCGATGGCGTATCCTGGCGCGTGCTGCTGGAAGACCTGCACAGCCTCTATCGTCAGCTCGAACAGGCACAGGCGCAGGCGCCGCGCCTGCCGGCCAAGACCAGCGCACTGCGCGACTGGGCCGGCCGCCTGCAGGCCTATGCCGGCAGCGAGTCGTTGCGCGAAGAGCTGGGCTGGTGGCAGGCCCAGTTGCACGGGGCCGACGGCGACCTGCCACGGGACTTCACTAACGCGGCCAACCTGCAGCGCGACGCCGCCCAGGTCAGCCTGAGGCTGGACGCCGCAACCACCCGCCAGTTGCTGCAACAGGCGCCCCAGGCCTACCGCGCGCGGGTCGAGGATCTGCTGCTCACTGCCCTGGCGCGCACCCTGTGCGCCTGGAGCGGACAGTCGGCGGCGCTGGTGCAGCTGGAGGGCCATGGCCGCGAAGAACTGTTCGACGACCTCGACCTGAGTCGCAGTGTCGGCTGGTTCACCAGCGCCTACCCGCTGCGCCTGACCCCGCAGGCGGACGCCGGCGCCAGCCTCAAGGCGATCAAGGAACAGCTGCGCGACGTGCCGCACAAGGGCCTCGGTTACGGCGTGCTGCGCTACCTGGCCGATGACGCCTGCCGCAGCGCCGTGGCGAACTTGTCCGAAGCGCGCATCACCTTCAACTACCTGGGGCAGTTCGACCAGGGCTTCGCCGAAGACGCGCTGCTGCGTCCGCTGGACGAGCCGGGTGGCGCCCAGCATGCCGCGCAGGCGCCGCTGCCCAACTGGCTCAGCGTCGATGGCCAGGTGTATGGCGGCGAGCTGACCCTGCGCTGGACCTTCAGCGACAAGCTGTTCCGCGTCGAGACCATCGAACGCCTGGCCGCCGCCTACCAGGCCGAACTGCAGGCGCTGATCGCCCATTGCCTGGCCCCCGAGGCCGGTGGCGTGACGCCGTCGGACTTCCCCCTGGCCCGTCTCGACCAGGCCCAGCTCGATGCGTTGCCACTGCCGTTCCAGGCCATCGACGACGTCTATCCGCTGACGCCGATGCAGGAGGGCCTGCTGTTGCACACCCTGCTGGAGCCCGGTACCGGCATCTACTTCATGCAGGATCGCTATCGCATCGACAGTGCCCTCGACGTCGAGCGTTTCGAGCGTGCCTGGCGCGCGGTGGTGGCGCGGCACGAGGCGCTGCGCGCGTCGTTCTGCTGGAACAACGGCGAGCAGATGCTGCAGATCATCCACCGCGGCGATGGCGACGGCGTCGAGTTCCTCGACTGGAGCGCGGTGCCGGCCGATCAGCATGAGGCACGCCTGCAGCGACTGCTGGAAGGCGAGCGCCTGGCCGGTTTCGCCCTGCTGGAAAGGCCGCCGCTGCGCCTGCGCCTGATCCGCCTGGCCAGCGATCGGCACTGGTTCATCATGAGCAACCACCACATCCTCATCGATGCCTGGTGCCGCTCGATCCTGATGGGCGATTTCCTCGCCATCTACCAGGCCTTCGAGCAGGGGCGCGAGGCCGAGCTGGCCACGCCGCCGCGCTACCGCGAGTTCATCGCCTGGCTGCAGCGCCAGGGCCTCGAACAGTCGCAACATTACTGGCGCCAGGCCCTGGCCGGCTTCGAGCGGCCGACCGCGATCCCCAGCGACCGGCCGATCCGGCACGACAACGGCGGCATGCAGGTCGGCGATCTGCACAGCCGCCTGCTGCCGGAGCAGGGCGCGCGTCTGCGCGAACTGGCCCAGCGTCACCAGCTCACCGTCAATACCTTCGCCCAGGCGGCCTGGGCCCTGGTGCTGCGCCGCTACAGCGGCGAGCGCGACGTGCTGTTCGGCGTAACAGTGGCTGGCCGCCCGGCCGGGTTGCCGCAGATGCAGCAGTGCGTCGGCCTGTTCATCAACAGCATCCCGCTGCGCGTGTCGCTGCCGGCCGCCGGCGCGCGGCAGAGCGTACGGCAGTGGCTGCAGCAACTGTTCGAGCGCAACCTGGAACTGCGCGAACACGAGCACCTGCCGCTGGTGAGCATCCAGGCGTGCAGCGAACTGCCCAAGGGCCAGCCGCTGTTCGACAGCCTGTTCGTGTTCGAGAACGCGCCGGTGGACGCCACGGTGCTGGCCGGCGCCCAGGGCCTCAACGCTCGCTCCGAATCCGGGCGCACCCACACCAACTACCCGCTGACCGTGGTCTGCTACCCGGGCGACGACCTTGGCCTGCACCTGTCCTACGACCGGCGCTTCTTCGAGGCGGCGACCATCGAACGCCTGCTCGGCGACTTCCAGCGCCTGCTGCTGGCGCTGGTCGACGGTTTCGAGGGGGAGGTCGCCGCGCTGCCGCTGCTGGCCGCCGAGGAGCGCGCGGTGCTGCTCGAGGACGGTAACCGCAGCGCCCGCGACTACCCGTTGCAGCAGGGTTACGCGGCGTTGTTCGAGGCCCGGGTGGCGGCCCATCCCGAGCGCATCGCCGCCGCCTGCCAGGGCCAGCAGTGGCGCTATGCCGAGTTGGATCGCTATGCCAACCGCCTCGCCCGGCAGCTGCTGGTGGCCGGCGTGCGGGCGGATCAGCCGGTGGCCTTGCTGGCCGAGCGCGGCCTGGCCCTGCTCGGCATGATCGTCGGCAGCTTCAAGGCCGGCGCTGGCTATCTGCCCCTCGACCCGGCGCATCCGCAGCAGCGCCTGGCGGCCATCGTCGGCGCCAGTGGCGCGCCCGTACTGGTGTGCAGCGCGGCCTGCCAGCCACAGGCCGAGCGCTTGCTCGAGGAACTGGGCTGCGCCGGTGGCCGGCCACGGCTGCTGGTGTGGGAGGCGATCCAGCAAGGCGCGGCCGACGAGCCGGCGCCGGGCATCGCCGTCAGCGGCCAGCACCTGGCCTATGTGATCTACACCTCCGGTTCCACCGGGGTGCCCAAGGGTGTGGCGGTGCATCAGGCGGGGATGCTCAACAACCAGCTGAGCAAGCTGCCCTACCTGGCGCTGGACGAGCACGACGTGATCGCCCAGACCGCCTCGCAGAGCTTCGATATCTCGGTCTGGCAATTCCTCACCGCGGCCTTGTGCGGGGCGCGGGTGGAGATCGTGCCGGATGCGATCGCCCACGATCCGGCGGCGCTGTTGCGGCATGTGCGCGATACTGGCATCACCGTGCTGGAAAGCGTGCCCTCGCTGATCCAGGGCCTGCTCGGCGAAGCCCCGGACGAGTTGGGTCGCCTGCGCTGGTTGCTGCCCACCGGCGAAGCGCTGCCCCCGGCACTGGCGCGCCAGTGGCTGCAGCGTTACCCCGGCGTCGGGCTGGTGAACGCCTATGGCCCGGCGGAGTGCGCCGACGACGTGGCGCTGTTCCGCGTCGACCTGGCCGGGACCGACGCCAGCTACCTGCCCATCGGCAGCGCGACCGACAACAACCGCCTGTACCTGCTCGACGACGACTTGCAGCCCGTGGCCGTGCGCGCCCACGGCGAACTCTTCATCGCCGGCACCGGGGTCGGCCGTGGCTACCTCGGCGACCCCGCGCGCACCGCGGCCAGCTTCCTGCCCGACCCGTTCGGCGCCGACGGCGAGCGGCTGTACCGCAGCGGCGACCTCGCCGCGCGCCGCGACGACGGGGTGCTGGCGTACGTCGGCCGGGTCGATCACCAAGTGAAGATCCGCGGCTACCGCATCGAATTGGGCGAGATCGAAGCGCGTCTGCGCCAATGGCCCCAGGTGCGCGACGCCGCCGTGGCGGCCCAGCAGACAGCGGGCGGCCAGTACCTGGTGGGCTATGTGGTGAGCGACGCCGCCGCGCCGGACTGGGAGGCGCTCAAGCGCCACCTCGGCCAGGGGCTGCCCGAGTACATGGTGCCGCGCCACTGGCAACGGCTCGAACGGCTGCCCCTCAATGCCAACGGCAAGCTCGATCGCAAGGCCCTGCCGGCCCTGGAGTTCGCCGCGGCGCAGCAGTACAAGGCGCCGCGCAACGAGCTGGAAAGCACCCTGGCGCGGATCTGGAGCGAGGTGCTCGGCGTGGAACGGGTCGGGGTCGGCGACAACTTCTTCGAGCTCGGCGGCCACTCCCTGCTCGCCACCCAGATCGCCTCGCGGGTGCAGCAGGCGCTGCAGCGCAGCGTGCCGCTGCGGGCGATGTTCGAGTGCAGCACGGTGGAGGAACTGGCGCGCCATATCGAAGGGCTGGACGGCGGTGCCCTCACCGAACAGAAGGTCGGCCGCATCGACGACCTGATGGCGCGGCTGGAGGCGCTGTAGATGACCGCCCAGGAGGCCCCTCCGCGTCTTCGCCGCATCGCTGTCGCGCAGCAAACAGATCGTAGGATGGGTGGCAACCCATCCATTGCCGATGGGTTGTCACCCATCCTACAGGATCATATAAATCAATGGGTTACCTGATATCTGATGAGAGTGGCTTTAGCCGCGAAAGGACCAGCCGGTCGTCATGTTATTGCGGCTGGCCGTTCTTCGCGGCTAAAGCCGTTCCCACAGGTTCCGTTTTACTTCCAAAGCATGGCATCCATGGCTGTTCAATTCATTCAGGAGCGCAAGCATGAGCACAGCGTTAGCCGAAAGCCCGGCCGTCGCCCAGGGCGACGACAAGGATTACCTGTTCGAGGACAACCCCCTCCTGGCCCGACAGAAACAGCAGGAGTCCAATGCGCGCAGCTACCCGCGGCGCATCCCACTGGCGCTCAAGCGGGCCCGGGGCATCCATGTCGAGGACGTCGAGGGGCGGGTGTTCATCGACTGCCTGGCCGGCGCCGGCACCCTGGCCCTGGGGCATAACCATCCGGTGGTGATCGCGGCGATCCGTCAGGTGCTCGATGACGAGCTGCCGCTGCACACCCTGGACCTGACTACGCCGGTCAAGGATCGCTTCGTCCAGGATCTGTTCGCCGTGCTGCCGCCGGCCTTCGCCAGCCAGGCGAAGATCCAGTTCACCGGGCCGACCGGCACCGACGCCGTGGAGGCGGCGCTGAAGCTGGTGCGCATCGCCACCGGGCGCAGCACGGTACTGGCGTTCCAGGGTGGCTATCACGGCATGAGCCAGGGCGCCTTGAGCCTGATGGGCAACCTCAAGGCCAAGACCCCCCTCGGTTCGCTGCTCAGCCATGGCGTGCAGTTCCTGCCGTTCCCCTACGATTACCGCTGCCCGTTCGGCCTCGGCGGCGAACGCGCCGTGGAGGTCAACCTGCGTTACCTGGACAACCTGCTCAGCGACCCGGAAAGCGGCGTGCAACTGCCGGCCGGGGTGATCCTCGAAGTGGTGCAGGGCGAGGGCGGGGTGATTCCCGCGGCGGATACCTGGCTGCGCGGCGTGCGCGAGATCACCGCCAGGGCCGGGGTGCCGCTGATCATCGACGAGATCCAGACCGGTTTCGGCCGCACCGGCAAGCTGTTCGCCTTCGAGCACGCCAGCATCGTCCCGGACGTGGTGGTGCTGTCCAAGGCCATCGGCGGCAGCCTGCCGCTGTCGGTGATGGTCTATCGCGACTGGCTCGACAGCTGGCAACCCGGCGCCCATGCCGGCACCTTCCGTGGCAACCAGATGGCCATGGCCGCCGGCTCCGCGGTGATCCGCCACATCGAGGCGGAAAACCTGGTGGCGCACGCCGCGGCGATGGGCCAGCGCCTGCGCGAACAGCTGCTCGAGCTGCGCGTACGGCTGCCGCAACTGGGCGATGTCCGCGGCCGTGGCCTGATGCTCGGGGTCGAAGTGGTCGACCCCAGCGGCCTGGCGGACAGCCTCGGTCATCCGCCGGCCGATGGTTCCCTGGCCAGCCGCATCCAGCGCGAATGCCTCAAGCGCGGCCTGATCCTCGAACTGGGTGGCCGCCATGGCAGCGTGGTGCGTTTCCTGCCGCCGCTGATCATCACGGCCGAGCAGATCGACCAGGTGGCGCGGATCTTCGCCAAGGCGGTGCAGGCGGCGGTTGCTGTGGGGCAATGATGCAGGGTAGCCCGGATTAGCCGCGCAGCGGCGTAATCCGGGTATGCCTTCGTTGCCTGCATTCTCCGGATTACGCCTTCGGCTAATCCAGGCTACGGGGATGGCTTCGCCTGTGGTCATCCAGCCACGCCTGCAGTTCATGCCGGCGATGCTGAATGGCGACGGCGAGGCCAGGTCGTGGCGGCGCTCCTGGATCACACGGGCGATCCCCCTACAGAGTGCGGTTTCCCGGGTGTCGCTGCGCTCGACCCGGGCTACGCAAGGATAGCGTTCGACTCGAAGTCGTTTAGCTCGCAGCATGGCAAGGGTGATCGCGTAGCTTGTCGAGACGTGCGGCGGATTCGGCAATCAGCGCGCAGTTGCGTAGGAGCCGCGACCTCGCGGCGAATCGTGGCCATAGCGCGATTTTGCAGCATGGCCGCCAGCGCATCGCGCCGGGGGCAACGCTCCTACAGGCGAACCCTGATTGCGAACGGGTTCTTGCAGGCCAAGGATCAAGACGATATCTACGCTCCACGGCGTACGGGTATCCGCTCTTGGTGGGAGGCGCGTCAGCGGAGATAACCGAGGTTGTACATCGCCGCCTGGACAATCGACTCAAGCAGGCTTCGCGCGCGACATCCCATCGAGCAGCTTGATGAAGTTGCGTTTGGCCTTGTAGCGCTGGCGCAGCCGCTGGCACAGGGTGGCGAAATCCGCCGGGTCGATCAGAGTAGCGACATGACGCAGCAGCTTGATGGCGTCCTCGTAGGCACGGTTGTTGGTCTGCTCCACCCGCTTCGGTATCAGTTGCTGATAGATCGTTGCCGCGTCCAGTGGCTGATCGGCTTCCAGCGCTTCAGCCAATTGCACGAGCAATGCCTGCTGGCAGGGGCCTTTGTGAAAGGCCTGCCAGGCGGCGCTCAGATCCTGCTCCCAGAGGGCGATGGCGAGGCGTAGCGACTGATCGCCGCTCGCCAGGTAGGGCTGGCGCGCGGTGGGGCTTTCGAGGTGGGCCAGGGCACGCTCGCGTTGCTCGGGCCAACAGCCCAGGCGCTGCGCCATCCGCTGCAGCTTCTGGTAGTTTTCCAGGCGGGGGAGGTGTTCGAACTGGCTCCAGATCAGGCCCAGGGCTTGCGCATGGCGATCGCTTTCCAGGTAGCGCTCGGCCAGGAAATCGAGCAGGCGGGCATCGGTATCCGGGCCAAAGGTGGCCAGGCCCTGCTCGGCCCACTGCAGCGCCTTATCGGCTTGCTGTGCATCGTGATAGAGCTCGGCGATGGCGAGATAGTGGTAAGGCAGCGACAGATCCCTGCGCTTGATGGCGACCAGGGCTTCGAGATCGCCGGACTGCCTGGCCAGGGTCTCCATGATGTGAGTGATGCGCCATTGCTCGGTGCTGCCGTGGCCGTTCGGCGGCAAGGCCTGCCAATGCTGCAGGGCCAGTTCCTGGAAGCGTTGCAGACCCGGCTGGCCGAGTAGCTCCTGGTACACCAGGGCACTGTTGTCAAAGGCATCGAACTTGGCATTGAGTTCGGCCTCGAACAGGCGCTGCGCCAGATCGAGCGGTTCGGGCGGCGCCAGTTGGCAAGCTTCGAAATGCAGCGCCTGCAGCTGCTGCAGGCTCCAGCTGAACTCGGCGTCGGAATCATCGACCTGCTCGAGCATCGACTCCACGCGCTGTATCGCGTATTCGCACAGCTCCGAGAGCGAGGCGGCGGCCGTGGGAGTCAACAGGCCTTGCAGGGTCTGCAACAGGCTTTCAACGCCGCTTGCGAGCGTACGCGCGTTATCCCATCCATGGCTGTAGTCGACCTTGGTCAGGTCGTCGATCGCGTCATACAACCCGTCTCGATCCTGGCCGGCGTCCAGCTCGACCCTTATCCATAACTGGCGCATGAACGCCGTATCCCGCAGGGCCTGGTCGAACAGCAATTGTGCCAGTTCGGCCTGGGGTTGCCGGTCAAGCCAGGCACGCAGGTTGTCGAGCCGTTCATCCTCGGCATAGCGGGGCGCGATATGCTCCGGTCCATCCAGGCGCTCCAGCCAGGCGAGGCCGAGCGCCACCGCATGTTTGCAGAAGAAGCCCCTGGCCGCATGGGGGCAGTCGCAGGATGCCAGCAGTTCACCGTCCTGGTGTTCAAGAGTGGTGTGGTAGGCGTCACTGCCGATCACCCGGGCGGATGCGCGGTTGCCATTGAGCTGCAGGTCGTGGACGGCACCGCTGTCGACATAGCCCTGGCCACGCAGAAGCATGTCTTCGCTGCCCGCGTGGTATTCCAGGTCAGCGATCGAGAAGGATGGTGTCACGGAGTGGCTCCCGCAGAGAGAAATGATGGGGTTTGATTGTGCGGATGGTCGGACAGGCTCTTCAACCCTGTATCCCCTCGGGATTAATTTTCCCGGTTGATCGCTCGTCTTCTGGGGTGATGGCCCGCATGGGTTTGGTAATCACGGAGAAAAACCATGACTTCAGTATTCGATCGCGAAGATATCCTGTTCCAGGTAGTCGTCAACCATGAAGAGCAATACTCGATCTGGCCGGATTACAAGGAAGTGCCCAAGGGCTGGCGCACCGTCGGCAAGAGCGGCTTCAAGAAGGAGTGCCTGGCCTACATCGAGGAAGTCTGGACCGACATGCGCCCGCTGAGCCTGCGCAAGCACATGGAAGAACAGGCGCGCAAGAAGCAGGAAGCCGAGGCGGTTCACTGAGTGGCGAGCGTGCAACTGTTCTGCCTGCCTTATTCCGGAGCCAGCGCCATGGTCTACAGCCGCTGGCGGCGCAAGCTGCCCGAGTGGCTGAGTGTGCAGCCGGTGGAACTGCCGGGGCGCGGCTCGCGCCTTGGCGAGCCGCTGCAGACCGACATGCAGGCGCTGGCCCGGCAGTTGGCCAGGGAAATCATGCCGCGGCTGGAGGGCCCCTATGGGCTGTTCGGGCATAGCCTGGGGGCCTTGCTCGCTTTCGAACTCGTCCATGCCCTGCGCGAGGCGGGCATGCCCGAGCCAGTGGCGCTGATCGCCTCCGGCACCGCCGCGCCCACCCGGCGCGAGGACTATGACCGCGGCTTCGCCGAGCCCAAGAGCGATGATCAGCTCAAGGACGAACTGCGTGACCTCAACGGCACGCCGCCGGAGGTGCTGGACAACCGGGAACTGATGGAACTGACCCTGCCGATCCTGCGCGCCGATTTCCTGATGTGCGGCCGCTATCAGTACCGCGCGCGTGGCCCGCTGGGGTGCCCCATCCATGTGCTGGGCGGCAAGGAGGACAAGGCCACCCAGGAGCAACTGATCGCCTGGCAGTTGGAAGGGGGAGCCAGTTTTTCCCTGGATATGCTGCCGGGCGGGCATTTCTTCATCCACGAGCACGAGGCGAAGGTGCTGCGCATCCTCAAGTCCAGCCTGGAAGTGGACATGCGCCGGCAGCGGCGCGCGGCCCAGGTGCAGTCGGCATTGACCTGGATGGCCAGCGTCTGAGCCGGGAAAGGTCGTCTGCCTGGTCTGTCGCGGTGGATCGTGTGGAAGCCGTCTGCGCGTCCCAGGTCGATGCAGACGGAGTAGGGTGGGTGCAACCCATCAATGGTCGATGGGGCAATGGTCGATGGGTTGCCACCCATCCTACGATGGATCAATTCACTCCAGCGCCCGCCCCAGGCGCCAGTAGCCCATAAAGGTCAGGGCCCGGCGATCCAGCCCCAGCTCGCCGACCCAGTGCCGCCGGATCGCCATCACCGCGGCCGACTCGCCGGCGACCCAGGCATAGAATTCGTTGTCCGCCGGCTTGGCCAGCTCCCAGAGTATCTGGCGCTCGATATCCACCTCCTCGATCGTCTGCGCTGAGCTTGAACGGGCCGCCGAGGTCGGCAGGGTGGCCAGTTCGCGGGCGGCCTTGAGCATGCCTTCGCCGTGCCCCAGCTGGTGCACATCGCGCACCAGCCAGTTGACCTGGGCGTCGACGGCATGGCGCAGCGCCAGGCGATCCGCCTCGTGCGGCACCTCGATGAACGCCTGCACGACCGGGGTCTGCGGCCAGTCCGCGAGCGCTTCGAGGATGCCGGCGATGGCCGGCAGCGCGGTTTCATCGCCGATCAGCAGAACGTGACGGATACCCGCCGGCGGCCGCCATTCGTAACCGCCCGGGTCGCCCAGGAAATCGCCGCTCGGCGCCACCATCTGCAGGCGGTCGCCCGGGCGGGCGTGGGTGGCCCAGCGCGAGGCCGGGCCGGTCTCGCCGTGCAGCACGAAATCCACATCCACTTCCCAGGCCTCGCGGCGCAGGTCGCGGATGGTGTAGGTGCGCATGGGCGGTTTGCGTTGCGGGTCGAGCGCGCGCAGCGTCTGGTGCCAGTTGCCGGTATGGGGCAGTTGCGGCGGCAGGCCATCGGCGCCGGGGAACAGCAGCTTGATGCGCTGATCCGGCGCCAGAGTGCGCATGCGATCCACCTCTGGCCCGCTGAACACCAGGCGCGCCAGGGACGGGCCGAGGTCGATGCGCTGCTGCAGCTGCACGTCGAAGATCCGGTAGCTGGGCTGCTTGGCGGGAACGATGCGTTGCGCGAGGTCGCGTAGATTCTGGGCGATGGACATGGCTTGGCCTATTTCATGGCGAGGTTCATAAAACAGACGTATGGGGTTTCGGCAAATAAAGCGGCGAACCGCACTGTCCGTCCGCGAAAACCTCAGGTTCTTCTCGGCAGATCCGTACGGCTCAGCGCTAGCGCACCGATGCCCACGGCGAACCACAGGGTGGCGAGACGAATGACCAGCGTGGCGGCTATGGCGTCGGCCTGTGGAATGCCATTGCCGAGCAGCAGGGCGACCATCACCGCTTCGGTGCCACCGAGCCCGCCCGGCATGAAGCTGATCGCGCCGGCCAGGGTGGACGCGGCGTAGACGAAGACCGAAAAGGTGAGCGACACATCGGCCCCAAGCCACTGCAGCAGGTAATGGAAGGCGAGCGCTTCCGCTCCCCAGCCGGCGAGGCTCAGTAGTGAACTGGTGGCCAGCAGCAGGGGAGAGTGACAACGACGCGCGTCGAGCAGCAGGGTCAATGCATGACGCGACAACTCCACGAGACGACCGCGTCGCCCTTCGAGCCAATGGAAAACCTGGCGGATCAACCGATGCTGAGACAGCAGCAACAGCGCGGCGAGGGTGATGCCCAGGCCCGCCATGGCGACGGGGCGGGTCTGCGGATAGTGGCCAAGGCCGATGGCGGCTAGGCCGGTAATGGTCAACAGGTCGGAGAGGCGTTCGCTGAGCAGGGCGGCCAGGCTTCTGCCATAGGGAACGCCGTGGCGCTTGAGCAGGCCGCTGCGGATGGTTTCGCCAATCTTTCCGGGGGTCGCCGAAAGCGCGAAGCCCGCCAGGTAGATGCCGAAGCTGGGCCGCCAGGCCAGCGCATGACCCAGCGCAGCCAGGTAGGACTGCCAGCGCAGGAAGCGCAGCACGTAGTTGAGCAGCGACATGCCGAGGGCGAAGAGCAATCCTCCCAGGCCGACCCTGGCCAGCGCGCCCGCGACCTCCTGCCAGCCGCCCCAGAGCGAGAAGGCCAGATAGCCCAGCGCCGACACGACGGTGGAATAGATCGCGGCGCGGTAGGCCCAGCCCCGGTTCTCAGCTTTTCCCGCTCTGCTTGCCATGGATGCTCGATTCGAAGGATGGAGAATGCCGGCTCACAATGACAGCCGCTTGAAAACGAACTCGGGTATGGACTTTATGACCACCATGATAGGTGCCCAGAACCACGGCGTATAAAGCGTCGAGCGACGCTTGTGCAGCGCCGAGAGGATATCGCGGGCCACCCTGTCCGGTTGGGCGAGGAGCAGACCGGGCAACGCCAGACCTTGGGTCATGGGCGTATCGACGAACCCCGGCTTGATTGTCAGCAGATGCACGCCGGACTTGAACAGGCGGGCGCGCAATCCGCTGCAGAAGACGCTGACCGCGGCCTTGGCGCTCCCGTACAGGTAATTGCTGGGCCTGCCTCGTTCTCCGGCCACCGAGGACATCACCGCGATGCTGCCGGATCCCTGCGTCTCCATGATGTTGCCAAGCCGGGTCAGCAGGGCAATCACGTTGAGACCGTTGCTGGTGAAGGCGCGTACGGCCTGCTCGGGGTCCCGCTCGCAGGCGTCCTGATCGGGCAGGCTGCCATGGGCGACCAGGGCGATGTCGATCCTCTTGAGAACCTGTCCGGTTCTCTCCAGCATCGCCGCGTGGCCATCCAGATCGTCCAGATCCAGCACATGGGTCTGCACCTCGGCGGCCCCTCGCGCCAGAAGATCGGCCGCCGTCTGCTGCAGTTTTTCTTCATTGCGTCCCACCAGCATGAAGCGGCCATGTTGTTCCGCCCACAGGCGGGCGCAGGCGGTGGCGATGGCGGAGGTGCCGCCGATGATCAGGATAGTGCTCATTGCCGGGTCACTCGTTGCCAGAATCGGGAAAGCAGGGCCGGGTCGCGAAGGCTTTCCAGCCTTTCCCAGGCCGGGTAGGCCGCTCTGAAGTCTTCGCCGCGCATGTGGGCATCCTTGGCCGGATACAGCCGGCCTCCCGCTTCGCGCACGATCCGATCGAGGATCGCGAAAAGACCATGGGTGATTTCCCCGCGCTGGGGGAAGTCCAGGGCCAGGGACACGCCCGGCATGGGAAAGGACAGCAGCCCCGGCGAGGGAATGTCCCCGCAGTTCTTCAACACGGCGAGAAACGAACCTTCGTTGTGGCGGCGGATGGCCGTGAGCAGGGCGTTCATGGCGTCTTCGGCATGGGCGTGCGGAACCACGCACTGGTACTGTTGAAAGCCTCGGGGGCCATAGATACGGTTCCATTCCAGCAGGCGATCCAGCGGGTAGAAGAACGCATCGTAATCCTGCAGACGTTGCGGGCGGGTGCCCTTGCTGTGGAAGTAGAGGCTGTTGAGCGTCTTCAGCGTCAGCTTGTTGAAAAGAGGGACCGGCGGCGTGACGGGAATACGCAGCGTGGTCACCGGCCTGGCCTTGCGCGGCGCCCGGTCATGGTGGTCGCCGGCGAGCAACACGCCACGCCCGAGTTGCGACTGCGGCGCCAGGCAGTCGACCCAGGCGACATTGTATTCGTGGCGAGCATCCAGCTCGCGGCTGATGGCGAAGTACTCCCCGAGATTGTCGAAGCGTATCTGCTGCAGGCGGATCTTGCTGGACGCTATGGACCGTAGGCGCAGCGTCGCCGACAGGATGATGCCCGTCAGCCCCAGTCCGCCCACCGTCGCGTTGAACAGCTCGGCGTTTTCCGTCGGACTGCAGTGCAGTACCCCCAGGTCGCTGCGAGCCAGCTCGAGGCATTCCACATGCCGGCCGAAGGTGCCCTGTACATGGTGGTTCTTGCCATGCACGTCATTGGCGATGGCACCGCCCACTGTGGCCAGGCGGGTGCCTGGGGTGACCGGCAGGAACCAGCCGTTGGCAATGCTCTGCTGGAGCAACTCCCCAAGGGTCATGCCCGCTTCCACCGTGACCCGCCCCTGGTGCCAGTCGGCCTCGATGAAGCGTGCCAGGGGGCGCATATGCAGCACCTGATCGCTGCTGGCGAGGCAGCTGTCGCCATAGCTGCGGCCATTGCCGTAAGGCAATCCGACGGCCTGGCAACCCCGCCATGCCAAGCCTTGCTCCACGACCTCATGACGCCAATGACAGGCGATCGGCCGCTGCGGAAAGTCCGGATAACGTCCCCAGGACCCGAGTGTCTTCATACCGCCAGCCAGAAGACCAGTGCGAACAAGGCCCCGGTGATCAGGCTGATACGATCCTTCGCGGCGAATACCACCGGATCGTCATGCATCAATCCCCGATGGGTCAGGAACCAGGTTCGACTGACCCAGAACAGCAACAACGGGCAGGCGAGCCAGATGATCGCCGGATAGCGGTAAAGCGCGGTATGGGAGATTTCCTGGATGTACAAGGCCAGCACCAGAACGGAGAGATAGCCGGAGGTCGTGCCGATGGACGATATCATTTCCAGATCCGCGGGGAAGTAGCCCCTGCCCGATGCCTGTCCCGTCTTGCCCAGTTCCCGTGCCTCGCGCAGCTCGGCGTAACGTTTGATCAGGGCCAGGCTGAGGAAGATGAACAGCGAGAAGGCCAGCATCCAGAAGGTAGGCTGCAGGCCGAGAGCGAAGGCGCCGGCGATGATCCTCAGGGTATAGAGCAAACCCAGAGTGATGACGTCGACCGCCATGACACGCTTCAGCCCCAGGGAATAGGCCAGGGTCAACAGGTAGTAGGCCAGCATCGCCACGCTGAACAGCGGCGGCAAGAGTAGCCAGGCGCCGATGAAGGACGCCGCCAGCAGGACGGGGAAGACCAGCAGCCCCGCGCGTATGGAGAGTTTTCCCGCGGCGAAGGGACGTGTGCATTTGCGTGGATGGCGCCGGTCGTCATCGATGTCCAGCAGGTCGTTGAGGATGTACACGCTGGAGGCGCACAAGCCGAACAGCAGGAACGCCTGAACCACTTGCAGGAGCTGCTGCGGATCGCCGGCCAGATGGGCAGCGAAAAGCGGTACGAAGAGCAGCAGGTTCTTCAGCCACTGGTGTAGCCGCAAGGCCTTCAGCCAGTTTTTCAGCGGGTGGTCGTCGCTTTTGAAGACCCGCACGACGTTGCCCAATGCCATGGCCCTGCGCTCCACTCCCGAGTGCGGTCGAACGACATAGGCACGGTTTGCCGAGGCCCATACGAACAGATCCGCATGGGCATTGCCGGCGTAGTCGAAACCCTTTTCCCCATACTCGCGTACCAGCAGGTCGCGCTTGGCTTTCGAACCCAGGTTGCAGTCGTGTTCCGTGGCGAACACCCGGTCGAAGACCTGCAGGTGCGCGGCGATCTTTTCCGCGTGCAGCCGGTGTGTCGCGGTTGCCAGCACCACCGATGTGCCTCTCGAGCGATGCTGCTCGATCAGCTCGATCACTTCAGGGTCATAGGGCAGATGCTCCACCTCGAAAGGCGTTTGCCGGGCCAACTGCTCCTTTAGATGGGCCTTGCCGCGCGTCAGCCAGCCGAACAGCGACCCAATGCGCCAAGGGCTGCGTTTGGCGAAGCGCAGGCTGGCCTCGTGCAGCATGTCGGAACGCAGCAGGGTTCCGTCCAGATCGATTACCAGTGGGGGTTCAGCCACATTCCTGTCCTCGTGAGAAAGGCATCCGGCAGCCCAAGCTTGGATGGCCGTTCTCCTTGAACGATGTAGCCCCGGAATTCTTTACCGATGCTGTTCATCCGGCAGCGACCGGGTCGTCCGGCATGGCCTTGTGCCGGCGTTCTGGTTTTGTCCGCTGAGCAGCTAAATCCCCAGTCCAGGCATTCGTTTGAGCTTCATAGTCATCGCTCGACTGCCAGGAAGACACCCGAAATGAATGCCGAACAGACCCTCAAGCTCGCCCGTCGCTTCATCGAACTGCCGTCGCAGAAAAGGCGATTGTTTCTCGAGGGCTTGCAGGCCGAAGGTGTCGATTTTTCCCTGCTGCCGATCCCTGCCTGCGCCGCCAGCGAAGAGCGCGACGGGCTGTCCTATGCCCAGCAGCGGATGTGGTTTCTGTGGCAGCTCGATCCGCAGAGTGCCGCCTACAACCTGCCTATGGCCGTGCGCCTGAACGGCGAACTGAACGACACTGCCCTGCAGGCCGCCTTCGATGGTCTGGTGGCTCGCCACGAGACCCTGCGCAGCCTGTTCGGCGAGCAGGATGGCCAGGTGCGGCAGCGTATCGTCGAGCCGTTCGCGGTGGCCATCGCCCCGCATGACCTGAGCGCTGTTCCTGCCGCAGCGCGAGAGCAACAGGTGCGCCAGCGGGCCGATGCCGAGGCCCTGGCGCCGTTCGACCTGGCCCAGGGGCCGTTGCTGCGCGTGCAGTTGCTTAAGCTGGCCGAGCAGGAACACGTGCTGCTGTTGACCCTGCACCATATCGTCGCCGATGGCTGGTCCTACAACGTCCTGATCGACGAATTCATCCGCCTCTACGATGCTGCCTGCGATGGCTCCGAGGCACAGCTGCAAGCGCTGCCGATCCAGTACCGCGACTACGCCCTGTGGCAGCGCAGCTGGCTGGAAGCCGGCGAGCAGGAACGACAGCTGGACTACTGGCGCGGCAAGCTCGGTGAGGATCATGCGCCGCTGGAGCTGCCCACCGACCATCCACGGCCGCTATCGCCGAGCTACCGCGGTGCGCGCCACCAGTTCCAGGTCGACCCAGCTCTTGCCGAGCGCCTGCGTGGCCTGGCCCGCGAGCAGGGCGTGACCCTGTTCATGGTGCTGCTGGCCGCCTTCAAGGTGCTGCTGCACCGCTACAGCGGCCAGCAGGCGATCCGCGTCGGCGTGCCGGTGGCCAACCGCAACCGCACGGAAGTCGAAGGGCTGATCGGCTGTTTCATCAACACCCAGGTGCTGCATACCGAGATCGATCCGCTGATCGATGTGGGTGAGTTGCTGCGACGGGTCAAGGACACCGCCCTCGGCGCTCAGGGCCATCAGGAGTTGCCGTTCGAGCGGTTGGTCGAAGCGCTCGGGCTGGATCGCAGCCTGAGTGTCAGTCCACTGTTCCAGGTGCTCTATAACCATCAGTCGCAGGTGGCGGATGCCGCCGCGATCAAGGGGCGATCCGGCCTGAGCATGGCGGCGCTGGAGCGTGAGACGCGTATCGCGCAGTTCGACCTGTCGCTGGACACCGTCGAACAGGACGGCAAGCTGTTCGCCGCCTTCGGCTATGCCACCGAGCTGTTCGAACGCTCAACCGTGGAGCGCATGGGCGTTCACTACAACCGCTTGCTGGAGGCCCTGGCCGAGGGGGCGAGCGAGCGGATCGGCGAACTGGCGATGCTCGACGACGCGCAGCGGCAGCAGATTCTCCACGGCTGGAACGCCACCCAGGCCGACTATCCACTTGAGCACCGCGTCCATCAGTTGATCGAAGCGCAGGTCGAACGGGCGCCGCAAGGCACGGCCCTGGTCTTCGGCGGGCAGTCCCTGAGCTATGCCGAACTCAATGCCCGGGCCAACCGCCTGGCTCATCGCCTGATCGCGCTGGGCGTGCAGCCCGATGGGCTGGTGGGCATAGCGGTGGAGCGTTCCATCGAGATGGTCGTGGGCCTGCTGGCCATCCTCAAGGCTGGCGGCGCCTACGTGCCGTTGGATCCGGACTACCCGACCGAGCGCCTGGCCTACATGCTCGAAGACAGTGGCGTGAAGCTGCTGCTGAGCCAATCGCACCTCGACCTGCCGCTGGCCGAGGGCGTGCAGCGCATCGACCTGGATCGGCACGACGATGGGCTGGAAGGCTACAGCGAAGCCAACCCTGACGTTGCCGTCGATGGCGAAAACCTTGTGTACGTGATTTATACCTCTGGCTCCACCGGTAAACCCAAGGGCGCAGGCAACCGTCATTCGGCCCTGACCAACCGGCTGTGCTGGATGCAGGAGACCTATGGCCTGGACGACAGCGATACGGTCATGCAGAAGACGCCATTCAGCTTCGACGTCTCGGTGTGGGAGTTCTTCTGGCCGCTGATGACCGGCGCACGCCTGGTGGTCGCAGCGCCGGGCGACCACCGCGATCCGGCGAAGCTGGTGGAACTGATTGAGCGCGAAGGCGTCACCACCCTGCACTTCGTGCCCTCGATGCTGCAGGCGTTCCTGCAGGATCCGGCTGTCGCGTCATGCGCCAGCCTCAAGCGCATCGTCTGCAGCGGCGAGGCGCTACCGGTGGACGCCCAGCAGCAGGTGTTCGCCAAGCTGCCGCAGACGAACCTGTACAACCTCTACGGGCCGACCGAAGCGGCCATCGACGTCACTCATTGGACGTGCCGGGAGGAGGGCAAGGACGCGGTGCCGATTGGCCAGCCTATCGCCAACCAGGCCTGCCATATCCTCGACGCCGACCTGCAGCCGGTGCCGGTCGGCGTGCTGGGCGAACTGTACCTGGCCGGTGCGGGCCTGGCCCGTGGTTATCACCAGCGCCCGGCGCTGACCGCAGAGCGTTTCGTCGCCAGCCCGTTCGGCGACGGCGCACGCCTGTACCGCACCGGCGACCTGGCACGTTACCGCGCCGATGGCGTGATCGAGTACGCCGGGCGTATCGATCATCAGGTCAAGCTGCGTGGCCTGCGTATCGAGCTGGGTGAAATCGAGGCTCGCCTGCTCGAACACGAGTGGGTGCGCGAGGTGGCGGTGCTGGCCGTCGACGGCAAGCAACTGGTGGGCTATGTGGTGCTGGCCAATGAAACCGATGGTTGGCGTGAAACGCTGGCTGCGCATCTGGCGCGGAGCCTGCCGGAATACATGGTGCCGACGCAATGGATAGCGCTGGAGAAGATGCCGCTGAGCCCCAACGGGAAGCTCGATCGCAAGGCGCTGCCGCGACCCGATGGCGCTGCACAGGCCGACTATGCCGCGCCGCAGGGCGAGCTCGAAACGCGCATCGCGGCGATCTGGCAAGACGTACTCGGGCGCGAACGGATCGGGCGCCACGACAACTTCTTCGAGCTGGGCGGCGACTCCATCGTCTCCATCCAGGTGGTCAGCCGCGCCCGGCAGGCCGGTATCCAGTTCACCCCCAAGGATCTGTTCCAGCACCAGACGGTGCGCAGCCTGGCTGCGGTGGCCGAGGTCGGTGTGACAACCTGCCAGGCCGACCAGGGCCCGGTCACCGGTGAGGCGGAGCTGACGCCGGTACAGCGCTGGTTCTTCGAGTTGCCCATGTCCGGGCGCCACCACTGGAACCAGTCGTTGCTGCTCGAGGCACGGCAGTCGATCGTGCCAGAGATACTGGAAAAGGCTCTGCAATCGGTGGTGAGTCACCATGACGCTCTGCGTCTGCGTTTTGTGTCCGAAGGCGGCGAGTGGCGCCAGTGGTACGCAGACGCCGATGCCGATCAGAACCTGCTCTGGCATGGGCCGGACAGCGAAGCCTTTTATGATGAAGTACAGCGCAGTCTGGATCTTGCCCAAGGCCCCCTGCTACGGGCTGGACTTTTGCAACGCCCGGAAGGTGGTGAGCGTCTGTTGCTAGCCATTCATCACCTTGTGGTGGATGGAGTGTCCTGGAGGATCCTGCTCGAGGATCTGCAGGCCGCCTATCAAAGCCTGGTAGCCGGCCAGGCTCCGGCATTGCCAGCCAAGACCACTTCCTATCAGGCCTGGGCTGCACGCCTGCGAGAATATGGGCAAGACGAGCAGCGCCAATCCGTGCTTGCCGACTGGCTGTCCCAACTGGAAGGGCCTGTGCGGGAGCTGCCGCGTGACAATCCAGACGGCGGTTTGCTGAACAAGCATGCCGCGACATTGGATATCCGCCTGGATGCCGGGCGTACCGAGCGCTTGCTCAAGGATGCGCCCGCAGCCTACCGCACTCAAATCAACGATTTGCTACTCACTGCTCTGGCGCGCGTATTGTGCCGCTGGAGCGGCGGCGAGTCGGTGCTGGTGCAGATGGAGGGGCATGGCCGCGAAGACTTGTTCGACGACATCGACCTGACGCGTACGGTTGGCTGGTTCACCAGCCTCTACCCGGTGAAACTGACACCGGCCACTGAACTGGCGGCTTCGTTGAAGAGCGTGAAGGAGCAACTGCGGGGCGTCCCCGATAAGGGTCTTGGCTATGGCCTGCTGCGTTACCTCGGCACGGCCGAGACCCGGCAGATCCTGGCGGCATTGCCGCAACCACGTGTCACCTTCAACTATCTGGGCCAGTTCGATGGCCAGTTCGATGAACGGGCGTTGTTCATTCCGGCAGGCCAGGGTGGTGGGGACGCGCAGGCTGCCGACGCGCCGCTGGCCAACTGGCTGAGTCTGGAGGGACAGGTGTATGGCGGCGAGTTGTCTCTGCGGTGGGAGTACAGCTCAGAGATGTATCGTCGAGAAACCATCCAGCGCTTGGCTGAGGAGCTGGTTATCGAGCTTCACGCAGTGATCGAGCATTGCACGAGTGCGGATGTTTTTGCGCTCACACCTTCCGATTTCCCCTTGACGAAGCTGACCCAGATCCAATTGGATGCTCTGCCTGTTTCTGCCCAGGCCATCGAAGATGTCTACCCGCTGTCGCCAATGCAGCAGGGGATGCTGTTCCATACCCTCTACGAGCAGGTTGCGGGGGACTACATCAACCAGATGCGGGTGGATGTGGATGGGCTGGATGTCAAGCGCTTCCGGGCCGCCTGGGAAGCGACGGTCGCCGCCCACGACATATTGCGCACCAGCTTCGTCTGGCAGGAACTTTCATCCCCTGTCCAGGTGGTACGCCAGCAGGTAAATGTGCCTTTCGCCCTGCATGACTGGCGTGGCCAGTCTTCCCAGGCCCAGTCGCTGGAGGCCCTGGCCGAGGCCGAGCGCGGCCAGGGCTTCGAATTGTCCCAGGCGCCGTTGCTGCGCCTGGTGCTGGTGCGCACGGACGCGCAGCGGTATCACCTGATCTACACCCACCATCACATCCTCATGGACGGCTGGAGCAACGCGCAGCTGCTGGGCGAGGTGCTGCAACGCTACGCGGGGCAGGCGCCGCAGGCGCCGATGGGGCGCTACCGCGACTACATCGCCTGGCTGCAAGGGCAGGACAAGGCGGCCAGCGAGGCGTTCTGGCGGGGGCAGCTGGCCGAGTTGGACGAACCGACGCGCCTGGCCCAGGCGCTGCGTATCGAGCCGGTTGAAGGCGAAGGCCATGGCGAGCACGTGCAGGTGCTGGATCGCGAGCAGACGCGGCGGCTGGGCGAGTTCGCGCGGGCGCAGAAGGTGACGCTGAACACCCTGGTGCAGGCGGCGTGGCTGTTGCTGCTGCAACGCTACACCGGGCAGGAGACGGTGGCGTTCGGCGCCACGGTGGCAGGGCGTCCGGCGGAACTGCGCGGTGTGGAGCGGCAGCTCGGGTTGTTCATCAACACTCTGCCGGTGATCGCCACGCCGCGGCCGGACAGGCTGGTGGGCGAGTGGTTGCAGGCGTTGCAGGCGCAGAACCTGGCGCTGCGCGAGCAGGAACACACGCCGCTGTACGAGATCCAGCGCTGGGCGGGGCTGGGGGGCGAGGCACTGTTCGACAGCATTCTGGTGTTCGAGAACTACCCGATGTCGGAAGCGCTGCAGCGGGGCGCACCCGAGGGCCTGCGCTTCGGGGCGGTGGCTAACCACGAGCAGACCAATTTCCCATTGACCCTGAGCGTGATGCTCAACGACACCCTCTCTTTCCAGTATGTCTACGTCCAGCGCAGTTTTGATGCCAAGACAATCGAGCGGATAGGTGCTCATTTCGACAACCTGCTGAGATTGCTCACCGATAATGGGCAGGTACGTATAGGTGAGCTGGCGATGCTGGGTGGCACCGAACGTCAGCAATTGCTCCATGACTTCAACCACAATCAGATCGAGCATCTGCTCGAGCGCTGCGTTCATCATGTGATCGAGGATCGGGCCGGTAGCAAACCCGGAGCCACGGCATTGATCTTCGCAGAACAAAGGCTCAGTTACGATGAACTCAATGCTCGCGCTAACCGCCTGGCCCATCGACTGGTCGAACTGGGCGTAGAACCTGAGGTGCGCGTTGGCGTGGCCATGCGGCGTTCAGACTCGCTGATCGTGGCCTTGCTGGCGGTGCTCAAGGCTGGTGGCGCCTATGTGCCGCTGGATCCGGACTATCCGGCTGAGCGCGTCGCCTACATGCTCGAGGACAGCCGTGCCCAGGTGCTGCTCAGCGAAACTGGCCTGCTCGGCGAGCTGCCGGCCAGCCAGACCCATGTACTGCTAGTCGACCTGCTTGGCGATAGCCTAGTCAGCTACCCGACTATCGCACCGCAGACAACAGTGTGCCCGGATAACCTGGCCTACGTGATCTACACCTCCGGTTCCACCGGCAAGCCCAAGGGTGTGTCGATCACTCATCGTAACGTGCTGGCTCTGATTCGCTGGTCGCAACAGGTGTACAGCACCGATGACATCCAAGGCGTTCTGGCCTCTACTTCAGTGTGTTTTGACCTGTCAGTGTGGGAGATATTCGTCACCCTGGCTAATGGCGGCTGGATAGTCATTGCCCGCAATGCCCTGGCGCTGCCGGAGCTGGCGGCGCGCGATCAGGTGCGCCTGATCAATACCGTGCCCTCGGCGATCAATGCTCTGCAGCGTGCCGGGCAGATTCCTCCGGGCGTACGCATCGTCAACCTGGCCGGGGAGCCGCTCAAGCAGTCGCTGGTCGAAGCGCTGTACCAGCAGCCAGGTCTGCAAAACGTGTACGACCTGTACGGGCCGTCGGAAGACACCACCTATTCGACCTGGATCCGTCGCGAAGCGGGTGGACAGGCCAATATCGGAAGGCCGCTGCACAGCACCCAGGCCTACCTGCTCGACAGCCAACTGCAGGTCGTGCCGATGGGTGTTGCCGCCGAGCTGTACCTGGCTGGTGCTGGCATCACCCGCGGCTACCTGCTACGGCCCGCGCTCACCGCCGAGCGCTTCGTACCCAACCCGTTCGGCACTGCGGGTGAGCGGATGTACCGTACAGGTGACCTGACTCGCTACGGACAGGATGGCGTGATCGAGTACGTCGGGCGCATCGACCATCAGGTGAAGATTCGTGGGTTCCGTGTCGAACTGGGCGAGATCGAGGCTCGGCTGACGGAGCAGCCCGAGGTGCGTGATGTGGCGGTGTTGGCGGTGGAGCTGGCCGGCATCCCGCAACTGGTCGGTTATGTGGTGCCAAGTGACGCCGGAGTCGACGAGCGGGCCCTGCAAGAGCACCTGAAAACAGCTTTGCGGCAGGTCTTGCCCGAGTACATGGTACCAGTGCGTCTGCTGTGCCTGGCGCAGATGCCGCTGAATCCCAATGGCAAGCTGGATCGTAAAGCGTTGCCGAAGCCCGAGAGGGGACGCCAAGAAGAATATCTGAAGCCGCATAGCGATCTGGAAAAGCAGGTGGCGGCAATTTGGCAAGAGGTACTGCAAGTTGAGCACATCGGCTTAGAAGACGATTTTTTCGAACTGGGTGGGCATTCGCTGCAACTGGTGATGGTTCAGACCCGCCTGCGCCAGCATTTGGGCATCGATCTGCTTCTGAAGGATCTCCATGGTTTGCGTCGCTTGCGCGCGTTGGCCACGCACGCCAGCGAGCAGTTTGCCAAGCCAGATTTGGGCTTGGAGCTCGATCTAGTCTTAGACGCCCTTGATGAGCTGGAGGAACACAATGCTTGATCAACAGCACGCGCGGCTCCAGGAGATGGTCGAGCGTATCCGGGGGCTGTGCAGCGACAAGCGCGTGCAGCTGTTTGCCAAGTTGCGCCAGGCTGGCGTGCGGGTGGAGCGCCTGCCAATCGTGCCGGCCTCGGCCGAGGATACCCAGGTGCTGTCATTCGCCCAGCAACGCCAGTGGTTCCTCTGGCAGCTGGATCCGCAGGGTTGTGCCTACAATATCCCGGTGGCGCTGCGTCTGCGTGGCTCCCTCGACGTGGGGGCCCTGCGGCAGGCGCTGGAGCGCCTGGCCGATCGCCAGGCCAGCCTGCGCACCCGTTTCATCGAAACCAATGATCAGGTGATGCAGGTAGCGGACGTTGTCCAGGCCGCCTTGACATTGCAGGTCGAAGCCTCGCCTCTGGCCGAAAATTTGCGCGATGCGCATATTCAGGCATTGGTGGACGCGGAGTTGCGTACCCCGTTCGACCTGGCGCGTGAACCTCTGTGGCGCGTGCGGCTGGTAGGTCTTGCCGGCGACGACCATGTGCTGTTGCTGACCCTGCACCACGCCATCAGCGATGGCTGGTCGATGGGCGTATTGGTCGAAGAACTGATGGCGCTATACAGTGCCGCGCTGCAAGGGCAGGAGGCCGCGCTAGCGCCGCTGCCGATCCAGTATGGCGACTACGCGTGCTGGCAGCGCGAGTGGTTGGGCTCGGGCGAGCTCCAGCGCCAATTGGAATACTGGACCACTGCCCTTGGTGAGCTGCCGCCGGTGCTGGCGTTGCCGAC
Organism: Phytopseudomonas dryadis; assembly: GCF_004327355.1. GTDB lineage: Bacteria > Pseudomonadota > Gammaproteobacteria > Pseudomonadales > Pseudomonadaceae > Aquipseudomonas > Aquipseudomonas dryadis. The sequence goes on along the minus strand of NZ_QJUM01000002.1, from coordinate 1,192 downwards.
TGACCATCCGCGCCCGCAGCACCAGAGCCTGCGTGGCGCGCGCCTGTCGCTGCCGTTGGCGCCATCCCTTGGCGACGCCCTGCGCGGGTTGGCCCAGCGCAGGGGTGTCACGCTGTTCATGCTGTTGCTGGCCTCGTTCGGCGTGCTGCTGCAGCGTTGTACTGGCCAGCACGACCTGCGCATCGGTGTGCCTAACGCCAACCGCAATCGTGCCGAGACCGAGCGCCTGGTAGGTCTGTTCGTCAACACCCAGGTTCTGCGCTTGCAGGTCGATGACATCCAGCCGTTCAGCCACTGGCTGTGCCAGGTGGAGCAGACGGTCAACGATGCCCAGGCTCACAGCGAACTGCCGTTCGAACAACTGGTGGAGGCATTGCTGCCCGAACGCAGCCTGGGGCACAACCCGTTGTTCCAGGTCATGCACAACCACCAGACAAGCAAGGGCCTAGATCTGGACACCACCCTCGGGGAGTTACGTATCGAAGGCCTTGCGCTGGAAAGCCAGACCGCCCAGGTGGATCTCACCCTTGAGACCCAGGACACACCGGATGGTCTGGGCGCCAGCCTGGTATATGCCACTGACCTGTTCCGCAGAGAAACCGTGGAGCACCTGGGCCATTACTGGCTGAACCTGCTGTGCGCCATCGTCGCCATGCCCGACGCCTGTATCGGTGAGCTGCCGATGCTCGCCCCCACCGAGCGCACCGTGCTGCTCGAGCGCTTCAACACCACCACTACCGACTACGACCTGCAGCAGACCGTGCATGGCCTGTTCGAGCAGCACGTGCGTGCCACCCCCGACGCTCCGGCGCTGGTATTCGGTGAACAGCAACTGAGTTATACCGAGCTCAATATACGGGCCAACCGTCTGGCGCACCGCCTGATCGCCTCTGGGGTGGGCCAGGACGTGCTGGTGGGCGTGGCCGCCGAGCGCAGCCTGGAGATGGTGATCGGCTTGCTGGCGGTGCTCAAGGCTGGTGGTGCCTACGTGCCGCTGGATCCGGAGTATCCCGCCGAGCGCCTGGCTTACCTGTTCGAGGACAGCGGCATCGAATTGCTGCTGAGTCAGCCACACCTGGGCCTGGCGGTACCGGCCGGGGTGCAGGTACTGCCTTTGGACGCGGTGCTGGCCGAGCAGCCGGAACACGACCCGCAGGTGGTGGTGGCGGCCGAGGCGCTGGCCTATGTGATC
>NZ_QJUM01000029.1 GCF_004327355.1 Phytopseudomonas dryadis | reverse complement strand
GTTTGGGGATCTTCAAATCAACGTCGCCAGCACGGGTTTGCCAGAGGCGATCACGGTAGCCGTTGCGGCTGTTCAACCGGTCAGGGCTTTTGACATCGAAGCCGGCACCGCACAGGCCTTCGACGTCAAATTCCATCATGCGCTGGGCAACGAACTGGATCATTTGCTTGAGCAGATCAGCGTCTGCCCCTTTCTCAACCAATTTGGTCAATGCGATAGTGGGGTTGGTCATCGTGGTTTCCCTGGTGCTCGTTAGGTCTTCGCAAACTCAACGTTAGCCAAGAACCACGATGACCCACCTCTCTCGCCCGTAGGGCGCCTTCGGTTGGTTCAGTTACACCATTTCCAGGGACACGATCCTGCTTGCAGCGTGTAGCCTGGGTTAGCCGAAGGCGTAACCCAGGGCAGCCGATCCACGACCTCCGGGTATCGCTGCGCTCAACCCGGGCTACGGGCTAATCCCCGGGATTCAGCAACAAGCGCGCGGAATGGCCCCATTTGCGTAGGAGCCGCGACCTCGCGGCGAATCGTGGCCATAGTGCGATTCTTGCGGCATGGCCGCCATCGCATCGCGCCGAGGTCGACGCTCCTACACGATCGGTGGTTTGCCGCGACCCCGTAGGAGCCGCGACCTCGCGGCGAATGGTGGCCATAGTGCGATTCTTGCGGCATGGCCGCTATCGCATCGCGCCGGGGGCGACGCTCCTACTGGTCAGCCCTGCTTGCAGGCCAAGGATCAAGACGCTATCCACGGGGCTAGTCCTTGCCGCCCTCGCCGTGCTTGTCCAGCCAGCCGCGCAGGCGGCGGAACAGCTGTTCTTCGGCGATGGCCGGGTTGCCGGGCAGGGCGTCCAGCCCGACCTGGACGAAGGCGGGCTGTTTCTGCCGCTGGCTGACCTGCTTGCGCTTCAGCGCCGCGGCGCGATCGGCCGGACGATCCTTGTAGTAGAAGTCGCCAATGCTGACTTTTATCTGCGGCAGCAATTCGTCGACCGCCGGGCCGAAGCCCACCGGCTGGCGGGTCGCCACCAGCAGCAGCCCAGGGGCGGTCGCGGGCGGGCGTTCGGCGAGGTAGCGCGCGGCCCAGTAGGCGCCGCTGCCCGTGCCGAGCAGGACGATGTGGCTGGCCTGCTGTTGCTGGGCGAAGGCGATGCCGGCATCGAGGCGGGCGAAGACCCGTTCGACATGGGCGGCGCGCGCCGCTTCCGGGGCCAGGGTCGGTACGCTGGGCGGCGGTTCGGCGGCGGCTGCATCGGTTGCCGGCGTTTCGCTGGCGGGGGCATCGGCTGTGGCGTTTTCGGCTGTGCGCGCCGGGGTGATCTCGCCCTGTGGGTCGGGGAGGGTCAGGCTCAGGCTGTGCCAGCCGGCATCCGGGAGCTTGCGCCGCAGCGGGCCGACGCCCTGCGGCGCGTCGGCGCTTTCGTCGTCACCGGGCAGGAGAATCACCAAGCCCTTGGCTTCGGCGACGTTGGCCGGCAGCCACAGGGCGAGAAAGTGGCTGCCATCGGCCTCCAGTTGCTGCTGTTCGCTGGCTGCCAGTTGCCGCTCGAGCGCCAGGGCTTCGAGTTCGCTGCGTTCGCTCAGGGGTGCGCGTTCGCTCGGCGCCGCCGGGGGGGCGGTCTGGCCATCCGTGGGTGGTGGGCTCTGCTCGGCATGCAGGTTGGCCGCGCCGAACAGCAGGCTCAGGCCCAACAGGTAGGGTATCGGGTATCGCAGGGGCGGCATCTGAACGGTCCGGATGGCGGGCTTGCTGCCAGACTAGGATCTGTTGCCGTTTCAGCGCAAGCCGCGTTGCCGCGAGAAATCTCGCCAGGCGAGGCGGAGGATGCCGGGAATGGCGTTCCCTTGCCAAGTCCTCCAACGACGCATGGCGAGATTTCCCGCGCAACCCGCAGGGCCGGGCCCGTTTTGCCGCGATGCGGCGTTTCTCGCCGGCTCATTTAGCCCGCTAAACTTCGCGGCTCGAGCCTTGCCTCGCGGCAAAACGGGCTCCGGCGCGGTCGTGCTGAAACGGCAACAGACCCTAATGACTTGCGCTGCATTTGTCAGGCAAGCAGGCGCGCGTCTGTGGCTTAATCCGCCGGGATGGCCGACATTCCCCTTACACCCTGTTTTTCCGGTACCCGAGCATGATGCGTCGCTGTTGCCTGTTTCTCCTGCTGATCGTGTCGCACGCCGCATGGACGCAAGAGCCGCCGGTGGCGCCCGCCCAGGTGTTCGACCCGGCCCAGCGGGCCTGGCTGCAAGCCCACCCGGTGCTGCGCGCCGGGGTGGTGTTGCAGGCGCCCTATGCGCAGCTGGATCGGCGTCTGCATCGGCTGACCGGCGCCAACATCGAGCTGCTGAGCGCCTTGGCCGCGCTGATGCACGTCGAGCTGCGCTGGCGCAGCTACCAGACCCAGGAAGAGCTCGAACTCGCCCTGGTCAACGACCAGATCGATCTCGCCCCCGGCCTCAGCCAGAGCCCGTCCGGGTTGCGGCGCTGGCTGTTCTCCGATCCCTATCTGCGTGTCTCGCACTTGCTGGTGGGCGAGCGCGACACGGGGGGCGCCGTCGACCTGGAGCAACTCGATGAGCGTTCGTCGGTCGCGCTGAAAGTGCCGGAAGCGGTGCTCGACTACCTGCAGAGCAGTTACCCCAGGCTTTCCCTGCAGGTAGCGGCATCGCCGCGCCAGGCCCTGCAGCAGGTGCTCAATCAGCAGGCCAGCTACGCGGTGCTCGATGAGGCGCAACTGGGCCGCTTGTCCCGCGAACCCGAGTTCCTCGGCCTGGCGATCGTCGGCGATATCGGTTTTCCGCAGTTGTTGCGGGTGGCTTCGCGACGTGACTGGCCCGAGCTGTCGGCGATCATCGACGTCGCCCTGCGCGCCTTGCCCGCCCGCGACCTGGAGGCGTTGCACAGCCGCTGGCTGCCGCCCAGCTACCTGCAGCAGGAAAGCACCTCGAGCTTCTGGCGCGGCATCAGCCTGCTGCTCGGCCTATTGCTGGCGTTCGCCCTGCTGCTGTTGCTGTGGATGCGGCGCCAGTACGACAGCCTGGAGTTCCGCCTGCTCGCCGCGCGGCATGAGATCGAGTTGCGCGAGGTGGCCCGCGACGCCCTGCGCCTGTCGCAGTTCTCCATCGACCACAGCACGGTGGGCATCCTCTGGGTCAACTGGGACAGCCACGTGCGCTACGCCAACCGGGCGGCGGAGCGGATGCTCGGCTACCGCCGCGGCGGCGTGGTCGACCGGCCACTGGTCGATTTCGAGCCGACCTTGAGCATGGACCGCTGGCTCAGCCTCTGGCGGCGGGCGCGCAAGGGCGACGAAGGGCCGCTGAATTTCGAGACCGATTGTCGCCGCGCCGATGGCAGCGATCTGCCCGCCGATGTGTCGCTGAGCTTTCTCAGCTACCGCGATACCGAGTACCTGGTGGTGTTCATCACCGATGTCACCGAGCGCCGCCGCGCCCTGGCCGCGTTGCAGGAAAGCGAGGCGCGTCTGCAGGGCATCGCCGCCAACGTGCCCGGTGTGGTGTTCCGTCTGGAACGGGCGCGGCCCGGCGATCCGGCGCTGTTCGCCTTCATCGGCGAGGGCAGCGAAAGCCTGGCCGGGTATTCGGCGGCGACCCTGCTCGAACCCGACCGCGGTTTGCGCAGCCTGGTGCACCCGGCCGACAAGGCCGGCTATCACGCGACCCAGGATCGCGCCCTGGACAGTGACAGCGACTGGCACTGGCAGGGGCGCATCCTCACCCGCACCGGCGAGCAGCGCTGGGCCGACATCAAGGCCATGGCGCGTACCCAGGACGATGGCCGGGTGATCTGGGATGGCGTGGTCTGGGACATCAGCGAGAACAAGCGCAACGAACTGGCCCTGGCCGAGTCCCAGGCGCAGTTGCGCGATCTGTCGGCGCACCTGGAAAGCGTGCGCGAGGAAGAAAAGGCGCGCATCGCCCGCGAGGTGCATGACGAGCTGGGACAGGTGCTGACCGTGCTCAAGCTGGAAACCTCCATGTGCGAACTGGGCTTCGCCAGCCTGGATCCCGGCCTGCGCGAGCGCCTGGACAACATGAAGCGCCTCATCGCCCAGTTGTTCCAGCTGGTTCGCGATGTGGCCACGGCGCTGCGTCCGCCGATTCTCGATGCCGGTATCGCCTCGGCCATCGAATGGCAGGCCCGGCGTTTCGAGGCGCGCACGCAGATTCCCTGCCTGGTCGAGGTGCCCGAGCACCTGCCGGACCTGGCCGATGCCAAGGCCATCGGCCTGTTCCGCATCCTGCAGGAGGCCCTGACCAACGTCATGCGCCACGCCGAGGCGCAGACGGTGGAGGTCAGCCTGGAGCTGCAGGGCGAGACCCTGTGCCTGAACATCGGCGACGATGGCCGGGGCTTTCGGCCCGAGGCGGTACGCAGCGATTCCTTCGGCCTGGTGGGCATGCGCGAGCGGGTGCTGATGCTCGGTGGGCAATTGAGCATCGACAGCCGCGTCGGGGAAGGTACCCTGTTGCGGGTGAGGGTGCCGCTGAACGAGTGCGTATCCATTGACTGAGCAGAGGGCGTGCGCGTGATCCGAGTACTGGTGGCTGAAGACCACACCATCGTCCGTGAGGGCATCAAGCAGTTGATCGGCCTGGCCAGGGATCTGCAGGTGGTCGGCGAGGCGAGCAATGGCGAGCAGCTGCTCGAGGCCTTGCGCCAGACGCCCTGCGAGGTGGTGCTGCTGGATATTTCCATGCCCGGGGTCAATGGCCTGGAGGCGATTCCACGGATTCGCGCGTTGAGCCAGCCGCCGGCGATCCTGGTGCTGTCCATGCACGACGAGGCGCAGATGGCCGCCCGTGCCCTGAAGATCGGCGCGGCCGGTTACGCCACCAAGGACAGCGACCCGGCCCTGCTGCTCACCGCGATCCGCAAGGTGGCCGCAGGCGGGCGCTACATCGATCCGGACCTGGCCGACCGCATGGTCTTCGAAGTCGGCCTGACCGACTCGCGGCCACCCCATGCACTGCTCTCCGAGCGCGAGTTCTCGGTCTTCGAGCGCCTGGTGCAGGGCGAGGGGGTCAACGAGATCGCCGCCCAGCTGGCGCTCAGCAGCAAGACCATCAGCACGCACAAGGCGCGCCTGATGCAGAAGCTCAACCTGCATTCGGTGGCGGACCTGGTGCGCTATGCGGTGGAGCACAAGCTGATCTGAGTGGGGTCGCTGTCGCGATTTACCTGTTTGCGACATGACTTTCTTCGCCGGGCCGCCATGGCATGAGGGGGCACGCGGTCATACTTGTCCATTTGCGACATTCGTGTAGGGATTGCCCTACACGGCGTTTCCGCCCGCCTTATAGCAAGTTGTCATCACGCCCGATTTGCAGGCCCGGTCCGCGGCCCTAGGCTTCGAGCACGGTAGACAAGCAGGCAGGTGCGGTGATGGGCGACACTTCTTCCAACGAGGTTCTGGTCAGTTTTCGTGGCGTGCAGAAAAGCTACGATGGCGAAAACCTGATCGTCAAAGACCTCAATCTGGACATTCGCAAAGGCGAGTTTCTGACCCTGCTGGGGCCGTCCGGTTCCGGCAAGACCACCAGCCTGATGATGCTGGCCGGTTTCGAGACCCCCACGGCCGGTGAGATCACCCTGGGCGGCAAACGTTTGAACAATGTGCCGCCGCACAAGCGCGACATCGGCATGGTGTTCCAGAACTACGCGCTGTTTCCGCACATGACCGTGGCCGAAAACCTGGCCTTTCCCCTCAGCGTGCGCGGGCTGAGCAAGACCGACATCGGCGAGCGGGTCAAGCGTTCGCTGTCCATGGTGCAACTGGATGCCTTCGCCGGCCGTTACCCGGCGCAACTGTCCGGTGGTCAGCAGCAGCGCGTGGCCCTGGCCCGCGCCCTGGTGTTCGAGCCGCAGCTGGTGCTGATGGACGAACCCCTGGGGGCGCTGGACAAGCAACTGCGCGAGCACATGCAGATGGAGATCAAGCATATCCACCAGCGCCTCGGCGTGACCGTGGTCTACGTGACCCACGACCAGAGCGAAGCGCTGACCATGTCCGACCGGGTGGCGGTGTTCCACCAGGGCGAGATCCAGCAGATCGCCTCGCCGCGCGAGCTGTACGAATCGCCGTGCAATACCTTCGTCGCCCAGTTCATCGGCGAGAACAACCGCTTTGCCGGCGAACTGCTCGAGCGCCAGGGCGACACCTGTACGGTCGGCCTGGGGCGCGGCGAGAAGGTGCAGGCGCTGGCGGTCAACGTCGGCCAGCCCGGCGAAGCGGTGAGCCTGTCGATCCGCCCCGAGCGCATTCGCCTGAATGCCGCGGCGCAGACCTGCGACAACCGCTTTTCCGGGCGCGTCTCGGAGTTCATCTACCTCGGCGATCACGTGCGTGTGCGCCTCGAGGTCTGCGGCAAGACCGATTTCTTCGTCAAGCAGCCGATTGCCGAGCTCGATCCCGCTCTGGCCGTTGGCGATGTGATCCCGCTCGGCTGGCAAGTCGAGCATGTCCGCGCCCTCGATCCGCTGTCGGCGGATTGATCAGGCGTTTCTCGCTTTACCACTGCACTCGGAGCAAGCCAAGAAATGTCGAAGATTCTCTCTCTTTCCGCACTGACCCTGGGGCTGATCTGTGCCGCACAGGTTCAGGCGGCGAACCTCACCGTGATCAACTTCGGTGGCGCCAACAAGGACGCCCAGGTCAAGGCCTACTACCAGCCTTGGGAAGCGGCGGGCAACGGCAAGATCATCGCCGGCGAATACAACGGTGAAATGGCCAAGGTCAAAGCCATGGTCGACACCAACAGCGTGTCCTGGGATCTGGTCGAGGTCGAGTCGCCGGAACTGGCCCGCGGCTGCGATGAAGACCTGTTCGAAGAGATCGACTATTCGGTGATCGGCGACAAGGACGCCCTGGTGCCCGGCGCGGCGACCTTCTGCGGCGTCGGCTTCTTCGTCTGGTCGACGGTCATGGCCTACAACGCCGACAAGCTGAGCACGGCGCCGACCAACTGGGCGGATTTCTGGGACGTGAAGAAATTCCCCGGCAAGCGCGGCCTGCGCAAGGGCGCCAAGTACACCCTGGAGTTCGCTCTGATGGCCGACGGCGTCGCGCCCAAGGACGTGTACAAGGTGCTGGCCAGCAAGGATGGTCAGGAGCGTGCCTTCAAGAAGCTCGACGAACTCAAGCCGCACATCCAGTGGTGGGAAGCCGGCGCCCAGCCGCCGCAGTACCTGGCCTCCGGCGACGTGGTCATGAGCTCGGCCTACAACGGCCGCATCGCCGCCACCCAGAAGGAAGGCAGCAGCCTCAAGGTGGTGTGGGACGGCGGCATCTACGACTTCGACGCCTGGGCCATTCCCAAGGGCGCGAAGAACAAGGACGAAGCGCTGAAGTTCATCGCCTACACCCTCAAGCCCGAGCAGCAGAAGATCTATTCGGAAAACATCGCCTACGGCCCGGTCAATCCGAAGGCCGTGGAACTGCTCGACGCCAAGGTCGCCGCCGACCTGCCGACCGCGCCGGAGAACATCGCCAACCAGGTCGCCATGGACGTGGCCTTCTGGGCCGACTTCGGTGAAGTCCTGGAGCAGCGCTTCAACGCCTGGGCCGCCAAGTAACGCCCCGAAGCAGGCCGGTGTCGCCCACCGGCCTCGCGCGTCACCCCGATTTCCTATTTCGTTACACCGGAGTTAGCCCATGGCTCTTGCAGTGCCCCTCGACGAGGTCACCGGCCCTACGCTCAAACAGCGCCTGGGGCGTGCCGAGCGGATGAACCGCCTCAAGTCCCAGGCGTTGATCCTGCCGCTGGTGCTGTTTCTCGTGCTCACCTTCCTGGTGCCGATCGCGGCGTTGCTGTACCGCAGCGTGGACAACCCCGACGTCATCCGTTCGCTGCCGCGCACCGTGACCGCCATCGAGCAGTGGGACGGCCGTGGTCTGCCCGCCGAGCCGGTCTATGCGGCACTCGCCCGGGATCTGGCCGAGGCCCGCGAGCAGCAGACCCTGGGCGATCTGTCCAAGCGCCTGAACATGGAGCTGGCCGGTTACCGCAGCCTGCTGGCCAAGACCGGCCGGGCGCTGCCCTTCGATCCGCAACCGGCTTCCTACAAGGATGCCCTGGAGTCGTTCGACGAACGCTGGGGCGATCCGGCCTACTGGCAGACCATCCGCCGCAATACCAGCGCCTGGACGCCGTACTACCTGCTGGCCGCCCTCGACCACCGGATCGACGACCTCGGTGCCGTGGTCAAGACCACCCCGGACCAGGCCATCTACCTGGACATCTTCGCCCGTACCTTCTGGATGGGCACGGTGATCACCGCGATCTGCCTGCTGCTGGCCTATCCGCTGGCGTACCTGCTGGCCAACCTGCCGACGCGCCAGGGCAACCTGTTGATGATCATGGTGCTGCTGCCGTTCTGGACCTCGATCCTGGTGCGCGTCGCCGCCTGGATCGTGCTGCTGCAGTCCGGCGGCCTGATCAACAGCGCGCTGATCAAGCTCGGCCTGATCGACCAGCCCCTGGAACTGGTGTTCAACCGCATGGGCGTATACATCTCCATGGTGCACATCATGCTGCCGTTCATGATCCTGCCGATCTACAGCGTGATGAAGGGTATTTCGCCGAGCTACATGCGCGCGGCGATTTCCCTCGGCTGCCACCCCTTCGCCAGTTTCTGGCGGGTGTACTTCCCGCAGACCCTGGCCGGCGTGGGCGCGGGCTGCCTGCTGGTGTTCATCCTGTCGATCGGCTACTACATCACCCCGGCGCTGCTCGGCAGCCCCAGCGATCAGATGGTCAGCTACTTCGTCGCCTTCTACACCAACACCACCATCAACTGGGGCATGGCCACCGCGCTGGGCGGATTGCTGCTGGTCGCCACCCTGCTGCTGTACGTGGTCTACAGCTGGCTGGTCGGCGCCGGGCGCATGCGCCTTGGATAAACGGTCTGCGTAGCAGGCCATCCGATGACCCTCTCCCCCGGGAGAGGGTGCCCGCAGGGCGGGAGAGGGCGGTGTTTCATTCGCATCGCCCCCAAACCCTCTCCGATAGAGCGGAGAGGGGCGCTTCAAGCCAAAAGAACACTGGAGTAAGACGCTATGCTCAGTCCCTACATGTCCCCTGTCGAGCGCGCCTGGTATTACGGCCTGCGTCTGCTCTGCGGCCTGGTGCTGCTGTTCCTGGTGCTGCCGATCCTGGTGATGGTGCCGCTGTCGTTCAACTCCGGCACCTTCCTGATCTACCCGATGCAGGGCTTCTCGCTGCGCTGGTACGAGGACTTCTTTTCCTCGGCGAGCTGGATGCGGGCGCTGAAGAACAGCCTGATCATCGCCCCGGCGGCCACCATCCTGGCCATGATCCTCGGCACCCTGGCGGCGATCGGCCTGACCCGTGCCGAGTTCCGCGGCAAGGCGCTGCTGATGAGCCTGATGATCTCGCCGATGGTGGTGCCGGTGGTGATCGTCGGCGTGGCCAGCTACCTGTTCTTCGCCCCGCTCGGGCTGGCCAACGGCTACCTGTCGCTGATCGTGGTGCACGCCGTGCTCGGCGTGCCCTTCGTCATCATCACCGTATCGGCCACCCTGCAGGGCTTCAACTACAACCTGGTGCGCGCCGCGGCCAGCCTCGGCGCCTCGCCGCTCACCGCGTTCCGCCGGGTGACCCTGCCGCTGATCGCGCCGGGGGTGATCAGTGGCGCGCTGTTCGCCTTCGCCACCTCCTTCGATGAAGTGGTGGTGACCCTGTTCCTCGCCGGCCCGCAGCAGGTTACCCTGCCGCGGCAGATGTTCAGCGGCATCCGCGAGAACCTCAGCCCGACCATCGCCGCCGCGGCGACGTTGCTGATCGGTTTCTCCATCCTGCTGCTGCTGACCCTGGAATGGCTGCGCGGCCGCAGCGAGAAGTTGCGCACCCAGCAGCCCGGCTGAACACGGGGCAAGGAATCCCGGGGCCTGGGCTCCGGGCTGTGTGCCCTTCATGCAAGGAGTGAGCTATGTTCGTACGGAGTCTATGTCGTTGGGGCGTTTTGGCCTGCATCCTCGTCGGGCAGCCGCTACTGGCCGCCCAGATCAATGTCGTCTCCTTCGGTGGTTCCGTGCGCGAAGCGCAGCGACAGGCGTTCTACCGTCCATTCAAGGAGGCCACCGACGTGCTGGTGGTCAATGGTTCCTATAACGGCCAATTCGACAAGCTGCGGCGTATGCAGGCCATGCAGCACGTGACCTGGGATGTCATGGAAGTGGAATCGCCCGAGCTGGCCCGGGGCTGCGAGGAGGGGCTGTTCCGGCCGCTGTCCGAGTCGCTGCAACGTGAGGCCGGGGACCTGTTGCCCGGCGCGCTGCGCCCATGCGGCGTCGGCACCTTCGTCTGGTCCATGGCGCTGGCCTACGATACCGAACGCCTGTCCCAGGCACCGCGCAATTGGGCGGATTTCTGGGATGTTCAGCGTTTCCCGGGGGGGCGCGGCCTGCGCCAGGGCGCCAAGTACAATCTGGAGTTCGCGCTTCTGGCCGACGGCGTGCCCGCCTCGGAGGTCTACACCCGGTTGGCCACCGCGGCCGGTGTCGAGCAGGCGTTCCGCAAGCTCGATGAGCTCCGGCCGCATATCCGCTGGTGGCAGGCCGGCGAGGAGCCCGTGAGGCGCCTGGCCGATGGCGGGGTGGTGATGAGCGCGGCCTACAGCGGGCGCATCGGCGCCGCCCAGGATCAGGGCGCCAAGCTGGGGCTGGTCTGGGCCGGCAGTATCTACGATTTCGATTTCTGGGCCATTCCCCGCGGCAGCATCAATGTGCAGGAGGCCGAGCGTTTCATCCACTTCGCCAGCCAGGCGGAGCCGCAACGGGCCTTCGCCGAGCTGATTCCCTACGGGCCGGTGAACCGCCAGGCGACCAGCTCGCTCTCCGCGGAACGGGCGGCACGCTTGCCCACGGCCGAGGCGAACATGCGTGACGCGCTGGCCATCGGCGTCGACTTCTGGGCCGAGCATGGCGACGCCCTCGAACAGCGTTTCACGGCCTGGCTGGCGCGCCGCTGAACGGCCACGATCGCTTCGCCCCGAGGTCGGGGCTCCCACACGGGCGGTGGTCTGCCGGGCTCCTGTGGGAGTCGCGCCCCCGCGGCGATTAGTGGTCGCGGCGCAGGTTCCGCCGAATGGTCACGATCGCTTCGCCCCGAGGTCGGGGCTCCCACACGGGCGGTGGTCTGCCGGGCTCCTGTGGGAGCCGCGCCCCCGCGGCGATTAGTGGTCGCGGCGCAGGTTCCGCCGAATGGTCACGATCGCTTCGCCCCGAGGTCGGGGCTCCTACCCGGGGCGGCGGTCTGCCGGGCTCCTGTGGGAGCCGCGCCCCCGCGGCGATTAGTGGTCGCGGCGCAGGTTCCGCCGAATGGTCACGATCGCTTCGCCCCGAGGTCGGGGCTCCTACCCGGGGCGGCGGTCTACCGCGACCCAGTGGGAGCCGCGCCCCCGCGGCGATTAGTGGTCGCGGCGCAGGTTCCGCCGAATGGCCACGATCGCTTCGCCCCGAGGTCGGGGCTCCCCACGGGCGGTGGTCTGCCGGGCTCCTGTGGGAGTCGCGCCCCCGCGGCGATTAGTGGTCGCGACGCAGGTTCCGCCGAATGGCCACGATCGCTTCGCCCCGAGGTCGGGGCTCCCCACGGGCGGTGGTCTGCCGGGCTCCTGTGGGAGTCGCGCCCCCGCGGCGATTAGTGGTCGCGACGCAGGTTCCGCCGAATGGCCACGATCGCTTCGCCCCGAGGTCGGGGCTCCCCACGGGCGGTGGTCTGCCGGGCTCCTGTGGGAGCCGCGCCCCCGCGGCGATTAGTGGTCGCGGCGCAGGTTCCGCCGAATGGTCACGATCGTTTCGTCCCGAGGTCGGGGCTCCTACCCGGGGCGGCGGTCTACCGCGACCCAGTGGGAGCCGCGCCCCCGCGGCGAATAGTAGTCGCGGCGCAGGTCTCGCAGGATGGCCACGACCCCTTCACCGGCCATCGCTGAAACCGTGAGAATTCTTTCATGGTCCGTGCCTCGTTCTGGCGATAGCGATCCTGTGACCCGGTAGACTGTCGCGCTTTACCTGCGCCTTTCCGGGGAAGCCCCATGGATTTCGACGATCCCAGTTTCCGTGAACTGCTCGACGCCCTGCACGATGGCGTCTACATCACCGATGCCGAGGGCATGACCCTCAAGGTCAACCGTGCCTACGAACGCCTGACCGGCCTGCGCAGCGAGGACGTGCTCGGGCGGCACATGCAGGCCCTGGTGGAGCAGGGCGTGATCTCGCAGTCGGTGTCGCTGCGCGTGCTCAAGGAGGGCAGGGCGCTGTCGATGATGCAGAGCGTCAGCCAGGGCAAGCGCCTGCTGGTCAGCGGTACGCCGATCTTCGCCGCCGATGGCCGGGTGCGCTACGTGGTCAGCACCGTGCGCGACATGACCGAGCTGCTGCGCATGAAGCACGAGCGTGACGAGCTGCAGCAGCTCAAGCAGTTGCGCAACAGCACCGCGCGCCTGCATGCCGGCCAGCGCGACGACCTGCTCGATGCCTCGCCGGTGGCCGAACAACCGGCCTCGGGACGGGTCTTCGCCCAGGCCCGGCAGGTCGCCGCCAGCGACGTGAAGGTCCTGTTGCAGGGCGAGACCGGGGTGGGCAAGACCCTGATCGCCCAGTACATCCACAAGGCCAGTGCCCGCGCCGCGCAGCCCTTCCTGGCGCTGAACTGCGGCGCCCTGCCGGAAAACCTGATCGAGGCCGAGCTGTTCGGCTACGTGCCGGGCGCCTTCACCGGCGCTGGCAGCAAGGGCAAGCGCGGCCTGCTGGAGCTGGCGCATCAGGGCACGGTGTTTCTCGACGAGATCGGCGACCTGCCCCTGGCGCTGCAGGTCAAGCTGCTCAAGGTCATCGAGGAAAGCCGCTTCATTGCGGTCGGCGGCCTGGAGCTCAAGGAGGTGGACGTGCGCATCATCACCGCCACCCACCACGACCTGCGGCGCATGGTCGCCGAAGGGCGCTTCCGCGCCGACCTCTACTACCGGCTCAACGTGGTGCCCATCCATATCCCGGCGCTGCGCGAGCGCCCCGAGGAAGTCCAGCCATTGCTCGACTTCTACCTGGCCGAATTCAATCGCCGCTATGGCCGCGAACTGGAATGGGGACTGGAGGCGCTGGACGCCCTGATCGATTACCCCTGGCCGGGCAATATCCGCGAGCTGATCAACCTGGTCGAACGCCTGGTGGTCACCTGCACCGGCGCCAGCGTGGAGATCTTCGACCTGCCCGAAGAGGTGCGCAACATCGCCGTGGAAGAGGGCGATGACAGCCAGTTGTCGCTGCGCAAGCGCGTGGAAAACCTGGAGCGCAGCCTGATCCGCAAGGCGCTGGTGCGTTACAAGACCACCCGCGAAGCGGCCAAGGCCCTGGGGGTGAGCCAGGCGACCGTGGTGCAGAAGATGAAGAAGTGGGAGCACGCTGATTAGAAAACTGATCAAGGCGCAGGATTTTGATTGGTTTTCTGATCGGTGTGAGCGTGTTCGGCGCTGTGACAAATCGACGCAAGGCGTCTGGCTCAAGGCTTTGCGCAAGCTGGCACAGGATTCGCTATGAGCAGGCCCGAACCCGTCCAGCAAAACAACGCATAAAAGGGCCCGCTGATGAGTATCGCCGCATTCAAGATTGCCAATAAGCTGCTGACCGGCCAGGGCGCCGTCGAGCAACTGGCCATCGAACTGCCCCGCCTGAAGATCGACAATCCACTGATCGTCACCGACGCCATCCTGATCAAATCGGGCACGGTCGACCACGTACTGAAGCAACTGGGCGAGCGCCCCTATGGCATCTTCGACGGCGTCGAGCCGGAGCCGGAGATCGCCATCGTCGAAGCCTGTGCCGAGGTGTACCGCGCTGGCGGCCATGACGGTCTGATCGGCGTCGGCGGTGGCAGCGCCATCGATATCGCCAAGGCCGTGGCCGGCTACGTCGGCCATGACGGCGCGCTGGAGGAGCTGTTCGGCGTCGACCAGGTCAAGCGCAAGGGGCCGCCGCTGATCGCCATTCCGACCACCGCCGGCACCGGCTCGGAAGTGACCAATGTGTCCATTCTCTCGGACAAGAAAGCGCAACTGAAAAAAGGCATCGTCAGCGACTACCTGCTGCCCGACGTGGCCCTGGTCAGCCCGCTGATGACCCTGACCTGCCCGCGCAGCGTGACCGCCGCCAGTGGCGTCGATGCCCTGGTGCATGCCGTGGAGTCGTACCTGTCGGTGAATGCCTCGCCGATCACCGACGCCCTGGCCATCGGCGCCATCAAGCTGATCGCCAAGGCCCTGCCCAAGGCCTACGCCAACCCGGCCGACCTGGTCGCCCGCGAGGACATGGCCACCGCCAGCCTGATGGCCGGCATGGCCTTCGGCAACGCCGGGGTCGGCGCCGTGCATGCCCTGGCCTATCCCCTGGGCGGTCGTTTCAACATCGCCCATGGGGTCAGCAACGCCCTGTTGCTGCCCTACGTGATGGCCTGGAACAAGCTGGCCTGCGTCGAGCGCATGGCCGAGATCGCCGCCGCCATGGGCGTGCCGGTGCATGGCCTGGGCGACAAGGCCGCCGCCGACCTGGCCGTCGAGGCCATGGCCGAGCTGTGCGCCAGTGTCGACATCCCCAAGGGCATGCGCAGCTTCGGCGTGCCGGAAGACGCCATCCCGACCATGGCCGAGGAGGCCAGCAAGATCGACCGGCTGATGCGCAACAACCCGCGCCGGCTTACCGCGGCGGATATCGAGAAGATCTACCGCGCTGCTTATTGAGCATGCGCAACCGCTGATGAAACGCCCCGGGGCCTAGGGTCTGTTGACGTTTCAGCACGACCGCGCCGGAGCCCGTTTTGCCGCGAGGCAAGGCACGAGCCGCGAAGTTTGGCTGGCCAAATGAGCCGGCGAGAAACGCAGTATCGCGACAAAACGGGCCCGGCCCTACGGGTTGCGCGGGAAATCTCGCCATGCGTCGTTGGAGGACTTGGCAAGGGAACACCATTCCCTGCGTCCTCCGCCTAGCGGATCGCCGCCCGGCCTGGCGAGATTTCTCGCGGCAACGCGGCTTGCGCTGAAACGTCAACAGACCCTCTGGGGCGAACTGGTTTACAACTCTAATAAGACTAGGTGATCCACATGTCCGATCCGCACGAACAGGGCCCGGAAGCGCCCTACACCCCGCTGGGGCCGTTCAAGCTGCGCCTGCCCTTCATCCACTACCGCTTCGAAATCTCCGACTACATGCAGGGTCTGCTCATGTGTGCGGTGGATCTGGCGGCGATCCCGTTGATGACCGAATTCCTCGGCATGCCGTTCGAGGTGGCGCTGGCGGTGGTCATGCTCAACGGCCTGCTGTACCTGATCCACCACCTGCTCGGCGACCCGGTGGTGCCGGGCTGGATCACCCCGGCCATCCCCATGCTCATGGCCTATTGCAGCCAGTTCCCGGAGGGTCCGGAGCGGGTGCATGCGCTGATCGCCTTCCAGTTGATGCTGGGGATATTTTCCATCGGCCTGGGCATGAGCGGCATGGCGCGCAAGGTGGTGTCGCTGGTGCCCTCGGCGCTCAAGGCCGGGATCATCATGGGCGCCGGACTCAGCGCGGTGGTGACCGTGTTCAAGGAAGGCGGGCGTTTCGATGCCTTCCCCTGGACCATCTCCATCGCCATCGGCGTGGCCTTCTACCTGGTGTTCTCCATCCATTTCCAGGAGTTGAAGAAGCGCAACCGCTTCTGGTGGAACTTCGCCAAGCTGGGCATCTTCCCGATCATCCTGCTGGCGGTGATCGTCGCGCCCCTCTTCGGCGAGGCGCCGTGGCCGAGCATCGAGTGGGGCATCAGCAAGCCCGACTTCATCACCCTGTGGAACGAGTACACCGTGTTCGGCCTGGGTATGCCGCCGCTGATGATGTTCATCACCTCCATTCCCACGGTGCTGGCCGCCTACCTGGTGGTCTTCGGCGATGTGCTGAGCAACCAGGCGATCCTCGACGAGGGCGGCAAGGTACGCCGTGACGAGAAGATCGACTTCGACCCCAACCGCTCGCACCTGCTGTTCGGTGGGCGCAACGCGCTGATGAGCATCCTCGGCCCCGACGTGGCCATGTGCGGCCCGCAGTGGGCGGCCATGCAGGTGGTGATCACCGAGCGCTTCAAGGGCGGGGCCAAGGCGATGAAGTCCATCTACGGCGGCGTCGGATCGTTCCGCTGGGGCACCAACACCGGCCTGCTGCTGTTGCCGGTGGTGACCCTGGTGCAGCCGATTCTCGGTGTGGCCCTGGCGCTGACCCTGCTGATCCAGGGCTACGTCAGCGTGCGCCTGGGCATCATGGAGGCGCGCAGCCAGCGCGACCTGGGCATCGCCGGGGTGATCGGCGCGGTACTGGCGATCAAGGGCGCCGGCTGGGCCTTCGCCATCGGCCTTGGCCTGTGCCTGCTGATCTACGGCACCCGCTTCTTCCGTGGCGAGAACGACCAGACCTTCAGCAAGGATGTGCCGCTTGCCAAGGTCCCCGACCAGGACTGAAACCATTACCGCCGAGGCTCCCACCGTAGAGGAATGATCCCATGCAACTGAACGATCCCCGGCTGCTGCGCCACCAGGCGTATATCGACGGCCGGTGGTGCGACGCCGAAGATGGCGCCACCACGGAAATCTTCAACCCGGCCAGCGGCGAGTCCCTGGGCCGGGTGCCGAACCTGGGCGCGGCGCAGACCCGCGCCGCCATCGACGCCGCCCGCGCCGCCCAGCCGGCCTGGCGCGCCCTGACCGCCAAGGAGCGCGCCGCGCGGCTGCGCGCCTGGTACGAACTGATGCTGGCCAACCAGGAAGACCTGGCGTGGATCATGACCGCCGAGCAGGGTAAGCCGCTGAGCGAGGCGCGCGGCGAGGTGCTGTACGCCGCGTCGTTCATCGAGTGGTTCGCCGAGGAGGCCAAGCGCGTCTACGGCGATACCATCCCCGGCCATCAGGCCGACAAGCGCCTGCTGGTGACCAAGGAACCGGTCGGCGTGACGGCGGCGATCACGCCCTGGAACTTCCCGGCGGCGATGATCACCCGCAAGGCCGGCCCGGCCCTGGCCGCCGGTTGCGCCATGCTGCTCAAGCCGGCGCCGCAAACGCCTTTCAGCGCCCTGGCCCTGGCGGTGCTGGCCGAGCGCGCCGGTATTCCCGCCGGGCTGTTCAATGTGCTGCCGGCCGACGCCGAGCGCTCCCGTGAGGTGGGCTTTGAGCTGTGCGCCAACCCCATCGTGCGCAAGCTGTCGTTCACCGGCTCCACCGGCGTCGGTATCAAGCTCATGGAGCAGTGCGCGCCGACCCTGAAGAAACTGTCCCTGGAGCTGGGCGGCAACGCGCCCTTCATCGTCTTCGAGGATGCCGATCTGGACGCGGCGGTGGAGGGCGCCATGGTCGCCAAGTACCGCAACGCCGGGCAGACCTGCGTCTGCGCCAACCGCCTGTACGTGCACGATGCGGTGTACGACGCTTTCGCCGAGAAGCTGGCGGCGGCCGTGGCCAGGCTCAAGGTCGGTCACGGCGTGGAGGCGGGCGTGACCACCGGCCCGCTGATCGACGGCAATGCCGTGGCCAAGGTACAGGCGCACCTGAGCGATGCCCTGAGCAAAGGCGCGCAGGTGCTGCAGGGCGGGAAGGTGCATGCCCTGGGCGGTAACTTCTTCGAACCCACGGTACTGACCGGGGTGACCCACGACATGCGCGTGGCCCGCGAAGAAACCTTCGGCCCCCTGGCGCCGCTGTTCCGCTTCAGCGACGAAGCCGAGGTGGTGCGCCAGGCCAACGACACCGAGTTCGGCCTGGCCGGCTACTTCTATACCCGTGACCTGGGCCGCGCCTTCCGCGTCGGCGAGGCGCTGGAGTACGGCATGCTCGGCATCAACACCGGTCTGATCTCCAACGAAGTGGCGCCGTTCGGCGGCATCAAGGCCTCTGGCCTGGGCCGCGAAGGCTCGAAGTACGGCCTCGATGAATACCTGGAGATCAAGTACCTCTGCCTTGGCGGTATCTGACTCCCGGTGGCGTTTTCGCGAGCGCCGGGGCGGATCGCCGTTTCACTCCTCCAGGCGGATGAAGTTTTCCGCCAGTTGCAGTGGCAGGTCGGCCACGCTGCGGTGCAGTCGCGCAGCGCCGTCGCCGGCCATCCCGACCCGTGCCAGGCGTTCCCGTTCGTCCTGGCGCACGGGCCGCTCGATATCGCCCGCCGTCGGGCCGGCCGGCGTTCCGGGCAACGGCGGAACCTCGGGTTGGGCCTCGATCAGCAGGCGGCCATCGAGGTAGGCGATGGCGTAGTTGTCCGCTGCCAGGCCAGAAACGCTGATGCTGTAGTCGCCGACCTGCACGGCGCCCTGGGCGCTGCCGCCGTAGACCAGATCGCCGCCGAGCACGGCGTCGGTCTCGCCGCCGACGAAACCGCTGTAGGTCACGCCATTGCCGCCGATCCACGGCTGCGCGTCGTAGGTCTTGCCGGCGTCATTGGCGGTGACGGTCAGGGCGGACTTGCCGATGGTCAGAGCACCATCGACGAAGGTCAGCGCGTAGTTGCCATCGCTGCCGCTGGCGGTCAGCAGATAGCTGCCGGCGTTGATGCCGCTGCCGCCGCTGGTGGTGATGCCGCCGAGCACGCTTTCGGTCTCGCCATTGACCAGGCCGTTGGCGGTAAAGCCCGCTACGCTCTGCTGCTGGCCGTTGTAGGTGACGCTGGCGCTGTTGGCAGTGACGGTGGCCTGGGCCTTGCCGATGGTCAGGTTGCCGCCCTGGTAGCGGATGGCGTAGTTGCCGGCGGTCAGGCCACTGACGTCGAGGGCATAGCTGCCGGCATTGGCCGCGCCCTGGGCGGTGCCGCCGTAGACGAGGGTGCCGTCGAGCACGGACTGGTTCTCGCCGTTGACGAAGCCGCTATAAGTGACGCCATTACCGCCGCTCCAGGCCAGGCCGTTGTAGGTCTTGCCGGCGTCATTGGCGGTGACGGTCAGGGCCGCCTTGTCGATAATCAACACGCCATCGACGAAGGTCAGTGCGTAGTTGCCATCGCTGCCGCTGGCGGTCAGGAGATAGCTGCCGGCGTTGATGCCGCTACCGCCGTTGGTGGTCACACCGCCAAGCACGCTTTCGCTCTCGCCGTTGACCAGGCCGCTGGCGGTAAAGCCCGATACGTTCTGCTGCTGGCCGTTGTAGGTGACGTTGGCGCTGTTGGCGATAACGGTGGCCTGGGCCTTGCCGATGGTCAGCGCGCCATCGACGAAGGTCAGGTTGTAGTTGCCATCGCTGCCGCTGGCGGTCAGCAGGTAGCTGCCGGCGTTGGTGCCGCTGCCGCCGCCGGTGGTCACGCCGGCGAGCACGCTTTCGCTCTCGCCGTTGACCAGGCCGCTGGCGGTAAAGCCGGAAACATTCTGCTGCTGGCCGTTGTAGGTGACGCTGGCGCTGTTGGCAGTGACGGTGGCCTGGGCTTTGCCAATCGCCAGGGTACCGCCCTGGTAGCTGATGGCGTAGTTGCCGGCGGTCAGGCCGCTGGCGTCGAGCGCATAGCTGCCGGCATTGGTTGCGCCCTGGGCATCGCCGCCGTAGGCCAGGCTGCCGCCGAGTACGGATTCGTTCTCGCCATTGACGAAGCCGCTGTAGCTGAGGCCGTTGCCACCGCTCCAGGCCAGGCCGTCGTAGGTCTTGCCGGCGTCGTTGGCGGTGACGGTCAGGGCGGCCTTGTCGATAGTCAGGGCGCCATCGACGAAGGTCAGCGTGTAGTTGCCATCGCTGCCGCTGGCGGCCAGCAGATAGCTGCCGGCATTGATGCCGTTGCCGCCGCTGGTGGTCACACCGGCGAGCACGCTTTCGGTCTCGCCGTTGACCAGGCCGCTGGCGGTAAAGCCCGACAGGTTCTGCTGCTGGCCGTTGTAGGTGACGCTGGCGCTATTGGCAGTCACCGTGGCCTGGGCCTTGTTGATGGTAGCTGTCAGCCCGGTGGGCTGGAGCAGGTTGTAGTTGTCGGCATCGATACCGCTCAGGGTGTAGCCAGTGACGGTCACCGCTTTGCCGGTGCCGGCGTTCTTGTCGTCGAAGGCGCCGGTGCCGGTGCCGCTTATGGCGACTTGGTCGGCACCTATGGCCGTGACGTTGGCAGTGCCGCTCAGGGCAGCGGCAGCGGTGCCGTCATAGGTTTTGTTGTTGGCGGAAAGGCCAGTGACGGTGAGGTCGGCCTTGTCGATGGCCAACTCGGCGTTCGCATAACGGATGTCGTAGCCCTGCTGGCCGGAGTACAGGCCGTCGAAGATCAGGTTGCCATCGACAGTGCTGTAGGTGCCGGCATTCTTCGAGTCGGTGGCGTAGCTCAGGCTGCCGTCGAGGCTGGCGCCCGTCAGGTCGGTGGTGTAGCTGCTGGTGCCGCTGGCGGCGCTGCCGTCGTAGGTCTTGCCGGCAGCGGACAGGTCGGCGCTCACCGTCACCTGGGTCAGGAAGCTGCGCAGCAGCGGGGTGGTATAACCATCGTAGATACGCCAGACGCTGCCGCTGCCGCCTTGGGCGTCGATGTCGCTGCCCCAGGCGGCGAAGGTGGACAGGTCTTGCAATTCGGCCAGGGTCTTGGCGGTGCCCAGGGCGTTGTAGCCGGAGCCGCTGTTGATGAGATTGCCGTTGGCATCGGTGGTGGCGTAGAAGGCATCGCTGATCATGCCGCCGTCGTTGAAACCGACGAGCCCGCCGAGGGTGTTGTACGTGCTGGAGCCGTTGACGCTGCCGGTGGCGTAGGCGTTGGTGATGGTGCCGTTGTAGTTGTAGCCGACGAGCCCGCCGAGGACGTTGAGGCCGGTTGTGCCAGTGCCGGTCACACTGCCGGTTGCGTAGGCGTTGCTGATCGTGCCGCCGTCGTTGAAACCGACGAGGCCGCCGAGGTGGTTGGTTGTGCCAGTGCCGGTCACGCTGCCGGTGGCGTAGGCGTTGGTGATGGTGCCGTAGTTGTTGTAGCCGACGAGCCCGCCGAGGTAGTTGGCTGTGCTGGTGCCGCTGCCGGTGCCGCTGCCGGTTGCGTAGGCGTTGGTGATGGTGCCGTAGTTGTTGTAGCCGACCAGCCCGCCGAGATAGCTGTTCACGTCGGAGCTGGTGACGCTGCCGGTTGCGTAGGCATTGCTGATCGTGCCGCCGTCGTTGTAGCCAACGAGCCCGCCAAGGTCGTTGTTCGTGCCGCTGCCGCTGCCGCTGCTGCTGACGCTGCCGCTGGCATGGGCGTCATCGATGCTGCCGGAGTTGCCGCCGACCAGCCCGCCGACGTTGTTGGCGCCCTGTACGCTGCCGCTGGCATAGGTGTCGGCAATGCTGCCGCCGCTCCAGCCGACGAGCCCGCCGATGTTGTCAGTCGTGGCCGTGACGCTGCCGCTGGCATGGGAACCGGTGATGCTGCCGTGGTTCTGCCCGACCAGGCCGCCGGTTACGTTGGCGCCCGATACCTCGGCTGCGGAAGAGGCCTCGTCGATGCTGCCGCTGGCCTGGTTGGAGCCCGCCAGGCCGCCGATGTTGCTGCCGCCGGACGACACGCTGCCGCTGCTCCAGGCGTTGCCGATGCTGCCGCTGTTGGAGCCCACCAGCACGCCGACGTAGTCGCCCCCGTTCACCTCGGCATCCGTCAGCCCGATATCGCGGATGCTGCTGCCGCTGCCGGCATGGCCGATCAGCCCGACGTAGCTTTCGCTTGCGCGGTTGATGCTCAGCTCGAAGACCACGTGGCCCTGGCCGTCCAGGCTGCCGGTGAAGGCATTGCTGGCGTCGCCGATGGGATCGAAGCCGGCCGTGCTCCACATGCCGCTGGCGTTGCTGCCATCGGTCGCGCTGGCGTCGATGTCGGCGGCCAGGGTGTAGGTCGCCGTCAGATCCAGGGCCATCAGTTGCAACTGGTGGGCATTGCCGATGCTGGTGCTGTATTCGCTGTAGAGAAAGGGCCGGGTCGAACCTTCGAGCATCACCCACTGCGGCGCGCCATCGGCATCGCGGGCGACCCAGACGCCGGGGGCGTCTTCGCTCCAGGTGCCGAAGCTGGCGTAGGCGGTATGGGCGTAGCGGTTGGCGGCGATATCGGTGGTGTTGGTGGCGCTTGTCCCGGTGCCTACGGCCTGGGACTGGCCGGTGGAGCCGCTGTCCCAGTGGGCATAGCTGATCGTGCCGTCGTCGTTGTAGCCGACGAGCCCGCCGAGGCGGTTGTACGTGCCGGTGCCGTTGACGCTGCCGGTGGCGTAGGCGTTGGTGATGGTGCCGTTGTAGTAGTTGAGGCCGACGAGCCCGCCGAGGTGGTTGTACGTGCCGGTGCTATTGACGCTGCCGGTTGCGTAGGCGTTGCTGATGGTGCCGTTGTTGTTGTAGCCGACGAGCCCGCCGAGGCGGTTGTACGTGCCGGTGCCGGTCACGCTGCCGGTGGCATAGGCGTTGGTGATGGTGCCGTTGTAGTAGTTGAGGCCGACGAGCCCGCCGAGGTAGTTGTACGTGCCGGTGCCGGTCACGCTGCCGGTGGCATAGGCGTTGCTGATGGTGCCGCCGTAGTTGTAGCCGACGAGCCCGCCGAGGTGGTTGTAGCCGGTACCCGTGCCCGTCACGCTGCCACCCAGCAGGCCGATGTCGCGGATCAGCGCGTCGGTGCCGGTACTCCCGAACAGGCCGAGATAGCCATGGGCCGATTCGATGGTCAGGTCGCTGATGCTGTGCCCCAGCCCGGCGAAAATGCCGGTGAAGGTGCTGCCCACCACTGCCTGGCCGTAAGTGGTGCCGCTGGCATCCAGATCCTGCGCCAGGGCATAGCGCCCGCCCAGGCCGGTGCTGTCGATGGCGTCCAACTGCGTCATGCTGTGGATCAGCGTGTAGGCCTCGCCGTTGATGCTCAGGCTCGCATTGCTGCCCGAGAGCGTGACCGGCGCGCTGATGTTGTAGTCGCTGCCGCTGGCGACCGTGCCGTTCTGGGCGTAGCCGCCATGGTTGAGCACCAGCCCGGCGCTCTCGCCGGTGGCGGTGATGGCGGCATTGATATTGATATCGCCGTGGGCATTGAGGGTGAGCGTGGTGTCTGAGTTCCAGGCCACGGCGGCATCCACATTGATGTCGCCCGCTTCGCTGCCGGTCGCCACCGTCTGCAGGGTGACACTGGTGTTGGCCAGGTTGGCGTTGAGGGTCTCGGCGCCGATGCCGCTGTCGGTCTTCGTCGCGCTGCCGGCGGCCACGGTGAAGTCGGTGGGGTCGATCAGCCAGGTGCCGGTCTGGCCCTGCTCGGCCTTGGTGCTGACGCGGGTGCCTGCGGCAATGCTGACCTTGGCCGCACTGGTCTCGACGAAGCCGCCGTTGCCGCCCTTGGGGTTGGAAGCGGCGGGCGCGCTGGCATCCAGGGTGCCGGCCACTTCGGCGCGGCCGCCGCTGTCGAGATCGGCCAGCAGCAGGATCCTGCCCTCGCGCTCGGCCAGGGTACGCGCCTGCAAGGTGCCGCTGTTGCTGACCACCGCCGAGGCCAGGGCATTGGCGCCCTGGGCGTTGAGCACGATCTGCCCGCCGTCGGCGACGATGGCGCCGCCGTTGTGCACCGCCAGTTGCAGCTCGGAGGCGTCCACGGCGATCTGCAGGTGGCCGTCGGCGCCGGCGGCGAAGGTGATTTCCCGGCCGGCGGCGAGAATGGCATTGCCGCCATCGGCCTGGATGTTGCCGGTGTTGCTCACGGAGGTGCCGAGCAGGGCCACGGTGCCGTTGGTGGCGGTGATGCTGCCCTGGTTGATCACCTCGCCGGTGCTGTTCTCGGTCAGGGTGAAGCGATCCTTGCCGGCGAGAAAATCCTCGTTGCTGATGGCCAGGGTCGAGGCGACGATCCCGCCGACGTCGACCTGTGCGCTCTGGCCGAACAGCACGCCGGCGCCATTGACCAGGTACACCTGGCCATTGGCCGAGAGGTTGCCCAGGATCTGCGAACGGCTGCCGCCGGTGACCCGGTTCAGCGCTGCCGCATGGGCGCCGGGCTGGTTGAAGCGCACGCTGGCGTCTTTACCGATATCGAAGGACTGCCAGTCGATAATGGCGCGGTCGGAACCCTGGTTCACCGTGAGGCTGGTGCCGCTCTGGCCGATATCGGCCTGGCCGGCAATGACCTGGCCACCGCTGGGCAGGGCGCCGGCGTCGAGGGCGAAGCCCGACGAGGGCAGGGCGAGCAGGCCGAGGCCGGCGAGTATCGCCAGGCGCAGCCGGCGCGCAGAGAAGGCGAACTGCCCCGTGACGGTAGCGCCGCCCACGGCCGCCGCAGCCTTGCCCTGGCCCCGGGCGGTTTCCGGGGCCACGGCCCAGGTGCCCCGGGCGCGGTTGAAGACCAGTCGATAAGCGCGGTTGATGCTGCCGTGGTGCCACATGTCGGTGTACCTCCCTGCGAGGGATTCGGTGCCGGTGAACCGGCATGGGATCAAGGGCGAGTCAGGCCGCCGGTCGTTGGTCTAGAACGCCTGGCTGAGGCTCAGCCAGGCGCGTGGGCCGCTGCGGGTGCCGTCCTGGTCGTGGTCGCTTTCGCCGCTGCCGGGGTTGTTGCCCAGGGGGGTCGCCAGCACGCCGTTGATGGCGAAACCCCTGGGGTGGCTCCAGGACAGGCCCAGGCCTGCGGCGTAGAGCGCGTAGCTGTTGCGACCGCTGTCGGCGGTATCCCAGCCCTGCCAGGTGGTGTGGCGCTGGCGGATCACGCCGCCATCGAGGAAGGCGTAGCCGTCCAGGCCGGGGATGCCGGCCCAGGGCAGCAGGCTGTGCAGTTCCAGTTGCAGCAGGGCGCCGCTGTCGCCGCTGGCCTCGTTGACCGGGTAGCCGCGTACGCCGTAGGGGCCGCCGAGGCTGAACTGCTGGGAGGAGTCGAGGTTGTCGAAGGCCAACTGGCTGCTGAACCGACCGCGCAGGTACAGCGACGGGGCGAGCAGCTGGTCGCGGCGCAGGTCGAGGCGCAGGTGGGCGAAGCCACCGTCGATGCCGGCGCCGCCAGCGTCCTGCGCGCGGTCGGCGGCCAGGCGCAGGTCGGCGCGGCCACCGCTGAGGGCCAGGCGGCCGCTGTTCAGGCCACCGCCACCCCAGGCGTCGCGGGCATCGCCACGCAGTTCCAGGGTGGTGGTGTCCAGGCGGCGTTCACGCAGGGTGATGCCCAGGGTTTCGTCCTCCTGGCGGGCCTGGGCCTGTTCCAGGCTGAGCCACAGGTTGTGCTGGCTGCTGCGCAGCAGGGGATAGTCCAGGCCGGCGCGGACAGTGCGGGTCTCGCCCTGGCTGTCGAGAATGGCGAAGTCCTTGCCGAGGCGATAGTGCACCTGGCTGTAGCCGAGCCTGGCGCGCAGGCCGTCATGGCCCAGCGGCAGGCTGTAGTCGGCGCCGAGGTAGTCGAGGTGCTCGGCGAGCAGGCCGCTCAATTGCAGGCGATCGCCGTAGCCGCTGGGGCCGTTCAGCGCCAGGCTGGCGAAGCCCTGGCCGCGCCCGGTGAAGCGGTTGCCGTAGTTGCTGGCGCCGAGCGCGCCGCTGAGCAGCGGTGTGTCGCTCACGCGCAGGGCCAGGTCGCTGGTGCCTTGTGCCTGGCCGGCGCGCAGGGTGCCGTCGGCGCGCACGCCGGGCAGGTCGTTGGCCAGCAGCAGGCCGCGTTCGAGAGCCGCGAGGGAATAGGGCTGGCCGGCCTCGAGATGGCGGCCGACGGTGTTGGCGACGAACTCGGCATTGGCGCGGCTGTCGCCCGGTTGCAGGTCGATGCGGCCGAAGCGCCCCTCGATCACGCGAACCCGCAGGGTGCCGTCGCTGACATCCTGTTCGGGCAACTGGACGCGGACGAACCAGCCGCGCTCGCGGTACACGCCGACCAGGGTCTGGGCGGCGGCTTGCAGTTCGCCCAGGCTGATGGGGCGGTTCAGGTAGGGCTCGAACTGGCGGATCAGTTGGTCGTGGGGAATCAGGCTGGCGCCTTCCAGCTCGATCCGCCGGATGACGACCTGGGGCCCGGAGGTATCCACCACCGTCTCGGGCGTCACCGCCTTTGGTGGCTGCTGGATATCGGGCGTGCGCAGCTCCTGCTCGATCTGGCGCTGGATCTGCCCGGCGTCCGGGGCGACCTGGGCGTAGGCCGTGGAGCAGAGCACGGCGGAGGCGAACGCGGAGATCCAGCGGCTGCTGGCGCCGCCAGGGTGGCGATTGTTGGGCATGGCCGTTCCAGGTTGCCATACGCGGCACTGGCGGCCGTGCAGGGGCGTTGTGGGATAAGAGGCTTTCGCTGGCATGCGGAGGCATTGCTGTTCGCGGCGCATGGGCGAGTGAGGCGAACCATAAGTCGGCGCGCGTGGTTTTCCCATAGTCCATATGGACTGGCTGGCGGGGCTTGTGCGGCGATAGAGGAAGCGCTTTCATAGGCCGATGAAAACCACGCCCATACTGCTTATCGACGACCACGCCCTGTTTCGTTCCGGAATCGCCATGGTGCTGCAGGCCGGGCTGGAGGGCGTGGAGATTCACGAGGCCTGTTCGCTGGAACAGGCGTTGCGCCTTGCCGGCGTCGAACCGCTCCTGGTGCTGCTGGATGTGCAACTGCAGGGCGTCAGCGGTCTGGAGGGGATCGAGTCGTTGCGGCGCAAATGGCCGGCCGCCAAGGTCGTCATGGTTTCGGCATTCGACCTGTCCGAGGTGGTCAGCGAAGCCGTCGAGCGCGGTGCTCTGGCATTCATTTCCAAGACCGAGCGACCCGAGCGCATGCTGCAGCAGATTCGCCAGCTGCTGGCCGACGACGGTGCCCTGGCGGCGGCCCGCGGTATTGCCATTCCGAGCCGCCCCAGGCTTACGCCGCGCCAGTGCGAAGTGCTGGATCTGCTGTGCCAGGGCTTGTCGAACAAGATGATCGGCAGGCGCCTGAACCTGTCGGAACACACGGTAC
Source organism: Phytopseudomonas dryadis (assembly GCF_004327355.1). Lineage (GTDB taxonomy): Bacteria > Pseudomonadota > Gammaproteobacteria > Pseudomonadales > Pseudomonadaceae > Aquipseudomonas > Aquipseudomonas dryadis. The sequence goes on along the minus strand of NZ_QJUM01000029.1, from coordinate 45,940 downwards.
GCGGGCACGTACAGGCCATGCTGGCGGCGCTGCAGGTTTCCAGCCGCTCGGAAGCGGCGTTCGCCGCACGCCGGCTGGGGCTGATTCGTTGACCGACGACCCGCGGGTCTACGCCGAGCGGCTGCGGCTGGTGCTCGGTGGTATCGCGGACTCGCTGCTGGTGGGGGCGGTGCTGGCCACCCTGCTGGTGGTGGTGTTCTATTTCTCCAGCGGCGAGGTGCAGGTCGCCATTTCCGCCGAGTCGAGTCGTCAGGTGGATGTGCGGGGCGCCATCATCGATCCCTTGGGCCTGGGTATCTGGTACCTGGCGATCATGTTCGCGCGTGGGCTACAGGTCTGGTACGCCCGGCGTACGCTCCGGCTTGGTTTCCAGCACGCCGATATGCCTCGCATCGTGCGATTGTTGCTGTTCGGCAAGCTCTACGAAGGCGCGGTATGGGGCGTGTTCTGCTGGTTGGTGGTACAGGAAAACTCGCCCGCCGCCGCTACCGCCCTGCTACTCGCATTGATGGCGTCCATCAGCAGCAATGCCGTGTCGCTGTTGTCGCCGATCATCCGGCTCTACCTGGGCTTGATGCTGCCGCTCATGTTGCTGGCCGCAATCCGCTTCCTGACCATGGACGGGCTGCTCTATCAGGCGATTGGGGTCTGTTGCCTGCTGTACGTGGCCGGTCAGTACGGCCAGGCGCGGATCATCGGTCGTGGTCTGAACAATTCGATCAAGCTGGGTTTCGAGAACCTCGACCTGGTCGCGCGGCTGGAGACCGAGAAGGCCTTGGCCAGCGCCGCCCGCGAAGAAGCCGAGCGGGCCAACCAGGCCAAGTCGCGCTTCCTCGCGGCGGCCAGCCACGACCTGCGCCAGCCGATCCATGCCCTGGGCCTGTTCCTCGAGGCGCTCTCCTACAGCCGCTTGGACGATGTTCAGCGTCAGGGCCTCGAGAATGCCAGAGCGGCCGGCATCGCTTCGGCGGACATGTTGAACACGCTGCTGGATTTTTCCCGTATCGAGGCCGGGGTCGTGCGCCCCAAACCCATGCCGTTCGCGCTGCAGTCGCTGTTTTACAAACTGGAGCAGGAACTGGCGCCACAGGCGGATGCCAAGGCGCTGATCTATCGCTCCCGGGAAACCCGGCACGTTGTGGTTGCCGATCCGACTCTGTTGGAGATGGTGCTGCGCAACCTGATTTCCAACGCCATTCGCTATACCGAGCAGGGCGGCCTGCTGGTGGCGTGTCGCCGCCGTGGCCGGCAGGCCGTCATAGAAATCTTCGATACGGGGATCGGTATCGCGCCGGAGCAGCAGCGTGAAGTGTTCCGCGAATTCCATCAGTTGGGCAATCCGGAGCGGGATCGGCGCAAGGGACTGGGCCTGGGGCTGGCGATCGCCGAAGGCCTGGCGCGCTCCATGGGCCACCGTCTGTCCCTCGTCTCGCGCCTGGGGCGCGGCAGCGTATTCCGTGTCGAAGTGCCGCTGGCGCAGGATGCGCTGCCGGCCGGCACCCTGGAAAACCCGTCGATCCAGGCCCAGCGTAATGCCAGCCTGGGGGGCAAGCGGGTGCTGGTCGTCGACGATGACGAGTCCGTGCGCCTGGCCATGCGTCACTTGCTGAGCAACTGGGGCTGCGACTGCCGCACGGTGGAGTCCCTCGACGAGGTCTTCTCGCTCGACTGGACGCTGGCGCCGCAGGCCGTCATCTGCGATTACCGCTTGCGCGAGCGGCAGACCGGTGCCGAGGTCATCGGTATGCTGAGGGCGCATTACGGCAGCGATATCCCCGCGCTGCTGGTCACGGGCGACACCGCGCCCGAACGCTTGCGCGAGGCCGAAGCCAGCGGTATCCCGCTGCTGCACAAGCCGCTGGCCGCGGAGCAACTGCGCCAGGCGCTGCTGGAACTGCTCGACGCACACTGAAGGCAGTGCGCCTGGTCGGGCGGATCGCCGGCGGCATCATTGTTCTCGGCGCTGCGAGATGGCGTTCGAGCCGTTACAATGCGCGCCACCGTGATCCAGCACTCCGAACCTGCTTACGATCTGCTGCGCGTCGGCCAGGCGTCGTTAAAAACAGGCTCGAAATGCTCATTTACTTCAGTAAACTCCGCTTCCTCGCCTGTTTTTGCCTAGCCTGGCTCTAGCTCGCGAGATCGTAAACAGGTTCTCAGAGGTGCGCCATGCAACCCTTCGCCATCGCCCCGTCGATCCTCTCCGCCGACTTCGCCCGCCTGGGCCAGGAAGTGGATGACGTGCTCGCCGCCGGCGCCGATATCGTTCACTTCGACGTGATGGACAACCACTACGTGCCCAACCTGACCATCGGCCCGATGGTCTGCGCGGCGCTGCGCAAGTACGGCGTCACCGCGCCCATCGACGTGCACCTGATGGTCAGCCCGGTGGATCGCATCATCGGCGACTTCCTCGAAGCCGGTGCCAGCTATATCACCTTCCATCCGGAAGCCAGTCAGCACATCGACCGCTCCCTGCAGTTGATCAAGGATGGCGGCGCCAAGTGCGGCCTGGTGTTCAACCCGGCGACCTCGCTGGATGTACTGAAGTACGTGATGGACAAGGTCGACATGGTTCTGCTGATGAGCGTCAACCCCGGTTTCGGTGGCCAGAAATTCATCCCCGGCACCCTCGACAAGCTGCGTGAAGCCCGCGCCCTGATCGACGCCAGCGGCCGCGATATCCGCCTGGAAATCGATGGTGGCGTCAGCGCCAAGAATATCCGCGAGATCGCCGAAGCGGGTGCCGATACCTTCGTCGCCGGCTCGGCGATCTTCAACCAGCCGGACTACAAGGCGGTGATCGACGCCATGCGTGTCGAACTGGCCCAGGTGCGTGGATGAAAGCGCTGCGCGAGTTGTGCGCCGGTGAGCTGCCGCGCCTGGTGATGTTCGACCTGGACGGGACGCTGGTCGATTCGGTGCCGGATCTGGCTACCGCCGTCGACCGCATGCTGATCGAGCTGGGGCGTGAGCCGGCCGGCGTCGAGCAGGTTCGTGAATGGGTTGGTAACGGCGCGCGCGTGTTGGTGCGCCGCGCCTTGGCCGGTGATATCGAGCACAGCGCCGTGGATGATGCAGAAGCTGACGTTGCGCTGGCGCGCTTTCTCGATATCTACGCCGACTGTCATGACCTGACCGTGCTCTATCCCGGCGTCCACGAACTGCTGGAAGCCCTGAGCAGCGCCGCCGTCGAGCTGGCCGTGGTCACCAACAAACCGGAGCGCTTCGTCGCGCCGCTGCTGGAGCAGGTCGGCCTGGGCGGATATTTCCGCTGGATCATCGGCGGCGACACCCTGCCGCAGCAGAAGCCCGATCCGGCGGCGTTGTTGCAGGTGATGCACCTGGCCGGCGTGACGCCAGCGCAGTCACTGTTCGTCGGCGACTCACGCAACGACGTGCTGGCCGCTCGCGCCGCCGGCGTGCCCTGCGTGGCGGTGAGCTACGGCTACAACCACGGTCGGCCGGTGGCCGAGGAAGAACCGAGCCTCGTCGTCGATAACCTCGCCGAGCTTCTGTAGAACCCGTCTTGATCCTTGGCCTGCAAGAGCCCGTTCGCAACACCAGTAGGAGCGTCGACCCCGGCGCGATGCGGTAGTGGCCATGCTGCAAGAATCGCGGTATGGCCACGATTCGCCGCGGGGTCGCGGCTCCTACACAAATGCAGCAATTCTGCGTCCTTATTGCCGAGTCCCGTGCAGGTTGAAAAAGCGCAAAGGCGACAGCTTGACCGCGACAGTGGGCGTCAGCCACGCTGCCTTGCAGCTTGCAGCTTGCAGCTTGCAGCTTGCAGCTTGCAGCTTGCAGCTTGCAGCTTGCAGCTGCTACCTTGGCCGCTCGTTTTCCCCCTTCGAGATGCTCCCGTGGTGGTCACCTGCAAACTCTGGATGAAAGTCATCAAGGCCCTGGCCCGTTGGCGCTGGCGCGCCTGACATTCTGCTGCCGCGACAGGCGGCCCGTTCGCACCTGACCGATTCCCCAAGCCACGAGGCTGATCATGCTCCACGAAGAATTCCTGCGTTTGGCCGCCGAAGGCTACAACCGCATTCCGCTTGCCTGCGAAACCATCGCCGACTTCGACACCCCGCTGTCGATCTACCTGAAACTGGCCGACGCGCCCAATTCCTACCTGCTCGAGTCGGTGCAGGGCGGCGAGAAATGGGGCCGTTATTCGATCATCGGCCTGCCAGCGAGCACCGTGCTGCGCGTGCATGGCCATGAAGTGGTGGTCAGCCGCGACGGCATCGAGGTCGAGCGCCATGAATGCGCCGATCCGCTGGCGTTCGTCGAGACCTTCAAGGCCCGCTACCGCGTGCCGACCATCCCCGGTCTGCCGCGCTTCAACGGCGGCCTGGTCGGCTACTTCGCCTACGACAGCGTGCGCTACGTGGAGCCGAGGCTGGCCGCGGGCGTCAATGCCGATGCGCTGGGCACGCCGGACATCCTGCTGATGGTCTCCGACGCGGTGGTGGTGTTCGACAACCTGGCCGGCAAGATGCACGCCATCGTCCTGGTCGATCCGGCCGAGGCCGACGCCTTTGCGCGGGGCCAGGCGCAGTTGCAGGCCATCCTGCACAAGCTGCGCCAGCCGTTCACCCCGCGTCTGGGCGTGGACCTCAATCGCGCCATGGGCGAGGAGCCGAGCTTCCGCTCCAGCTTCAGCCGCGACGACTACGAGCGTTCGGTCAATGCCATCAAGGACTACATCCTTGCCGGCGACTGCATGCAGGTGGTGATCTCCCAGCGCATGTCGATTCCCTTCAAGGCCGCGCCCATCGACCTGTACCGTGCGCTGCGCTGCATCAATCCGACGCCGTACATGTACTTCTTCAACTTCGGCGATTTCCACGTCGTCGGCTCCTCGCCCGAGGTGCTGGTGCGGGTCGAGGACAACCTGGTCACCGTGCGCCCCATCGCCGGTACCCGGCCGCGGGGCGCCAGCGAAGAGGCCGACCTGGCGCTGGAGCAGGATCTGCTGTCCGACGCCAAGGAAGTCGCCGAGCACCTGATGCTCATCGACCTGGGCCGCAACGACACCGGCCGTGTCTCCGAAATCGGCTCGGTCAAGCTGACCGAGAAGATGGTCATCGAGCGTTATTCCAACGTCATGCACATCGTCTCCAACGTCACCGGCGAACTGAAGCGGGGCCTCAGCGCCATGGACGCCCTGCGCGCCATCCTGCCGGCCGGCACCCTGTCCGGCGCACCGAAGATCCGCGCCATGGAAATCATCGACGAACTGGAGCCGGTCAAGCGCGGCGTCTATGGCGGCGCGGTGGGCTACTACGCCTGGAACGGCAACATGGATACCGCCATCGCCATCCGCACCGCGGTGATCAAGGACGGCGAGCTGCACGTGCAGGCCGGTGCCGGCATCGTCGCCGACTCGGTGCCCGCCCTGGAATGGGAAGAAACCCTGAACAAGCGGCGCGCCATGTTCAAGGCCGTGGCCCTGGCCGAGCAGAGCTCGCTCTAACGCGCTCGAAGTGGAGGTGCTGAAACAAGGTGGACGGGGCTTTAGCATAGGGTCTGCTCTGTCCACTTCAAATAATTTTCAAAGTGCGAGATTCGTCCGGTGCGATGCCCTCCCTCGGCAATATGCTACGCAGGCTAAAGTAAATAGAGTGTCCATCATGGGAAGCATCATATACCTGCGCACATTTACTGCGGACGAACTGGTTCTCGACGAGAGCGAAACCCGCCAGGCGCTTAAATATTTTTTTCCTCATGACGGTGCGCTCATCAATTCGATGATCGTAACCGTTAGCACTCGCAACTTCGCGCAGGGATTACTTGTCGCTGCTATTGATGCCTCCTATACGATGGGGTATGTGGATGCCCTCGTTTCTACACTCTTTCACGGCGGGCCCAATGCAAATAAGCTAATCAAGGGTTTCGGAAAGAAGGCTGCCAAGCACTGGTTCAAGAACGCGACGGCTACTGATCTGATGGATGCCAAAATTTACAATACAGTGCGTAGTGAAATCAGCCGCCGCTTCCGCGCTGACTTGAGGGTGATGAGTGCCATGCGCGGCCGTTATGTGGTGCGAAGAGCTATTGCCTTCTGTTCCTCCACAGCAGCAGGCCTGCACTCATGATCAAGCGGATCGGTCTCGGGCTCATTACCCTGGCAGTGATTGTCTTCTTATCAGCGGCGATCCACTCAATGACAAACTATCGAGTCCAGCAACTCATTCTTTGTAGTGAGCCAGGCAATGGGTTCTTCGTGCCGGCCCCGATCTGTCGCCAGTACCTGATCACCTTTCGTATGGGGCCTGATGATATTCAGCAGTTGCAGGCCGATGGTGGGATCGCCTTTGTGCTTGAATCTGAACTGCCTCAGCGGTTCGAGCTTGCTGAGCGATTCTTGGCTCACGGTCTGGATGTGAATGCCGATATTCGCTCCGCTCTGGGCGAGCGTACCCATACCCCCTTGCACAGCGCAGCCATCCTCAATCAGCCCGAGAATTTGGGATTTCTTCTCTTGCATGGCGCTGATAGGTCGAAGCTCAACAGCGAGGGTGAGACGCCCCTCCAAGTGGCCGAGCGATTACAAAGCCAGTACCCCGGCGAGGATAGATCAGTGATCATTGGCACTTTGCGATCGGCAGTCGATGTAGCGACCCCGTGACTCTCCACCTGCCATAATGACTGCCCTGTGATGTAGCTCCGGCTCATCAACTCTCGCCGCATGCCTCATTCGTTGTTTAATCGCGTAAAGCCTGAAGCGATCCAAATTCAGCGGCTTGTATAGCCGAGGCATGCCGGCGTCCTTCTGAAACTGATAAGTTAAGCAATGGGATACTTCAGTTCTCAGGCTAAGAAGGTCGATGCCTTTTTATTATTGCAACGTCTTCTCGTAGCCGTTGGTTCTCACGCTCGAGATTTGGAATACGATACTTTTTGGGCGTCAGTGCTTATCGGCACCTGCTTGGCCAAGATTACCTGGGCCAACCAGCGGCGCACTGCTCTGTTGACCAAGCCCAGATCGTGACAGACCAGTGCAATGCTCAGATCCTAGTCTCGGATTCTATCGAGGCGGCCATGAGAATTAGATCACTACATTGGCCAGTGCTGCGCCTGCGTCGAGGCAGGCACCGGCCTGTTCGTGGATGGTCAGTTTGCCGCTCGTTGGTGCGGTGCTTGGGTTTCCATCTTCATGGGCTTCCATCTCCGCGATCACGCCGCCGCCACGCCCTGCGCACGGCTTCAGCTCGCGAGCGCTGTCGTGGGGCTGCCAGGCTGCACATGGGGCTGAGCATTGGCGGAGCCGGCACAGCTGTCGATGTAGGCGGCCAGATGGTGCAGCTCGATGAATTTGGGCGCCTTGGCGCTGCTGTCCAGGGTGGTGATCGGCAGGTTCAGGCGCCCGGATGCGATGGCCCGCATGAAGTTGTCGGGGCTCAGGTGGCGGAAATACAGCGTGCGCACCCGGTCGATGGGCACCAGCACGTCGCCGTGGGTGCGGAAAAGCAGCTCCAGCGTCTGCAGCGGCAGTGGCGGCTCAGGCTGAGTGTTCATGGGGCGCGGAACTCTTGGCTCTGGTTGATAAAGGGGCGTGATCATTCTTCGGTGAAACGCGACGACTTGAGGATGCCGCCCACCAGGTGAATCTTGCTGACCTTGTCCTGGGGGATATGGATGGGCGGATGGTTCTGGTTGACGCTGTCGAAACGGTACATGCCGTCGCGCAGGTAGATGTATTCCTTGATCATCGCCTGCCCATCCAGCGTGCGCACCATCACCTCGTCGCCAGCGTGGAAGGGCTTGTTCGGCTCGATCAGCACGTACTCCCCGTTCTTGATCCGCGGATGCATGCTGTCGCCGCTCACCCGCAAGCCGTAAGCGTTCGGATCGTCGCTGTGGATGCGCAGACAGCCGTCTCCATGGCCGACGGGAAAGTCGATCTCTTCGAAGTAGCCGTGGCTGCCCAGCTGCGCATGTCCCACCACCGGCACCGCGCCGCCGCGAGCGTGGCCCACGTCCAACGTATCCGCCGGCACGGGGAGCGCCTCACTGCCGGCGAGCTCGGCGATGCTGACGCCAAGCGCCGGGGCCAGCAGCAGCAGATCCGCCAGGCTGGGTTCGCGCAGGTCGCTCTCGTAATTGCCGATACGCGACTGCGATGACCAGCCGCAGGCCTCGGCCAGTAGCTGCTGGCTAAGGCTTCTGTGCTTGCGCAGGCGCTTGATGCGTTGCCCGAGGGTTTCCATGAAAACGCTCCGTTAATCACGATGTGAAATATTTATAGCGCAACTCGCGCCTTGAATAAAACACGATTCGTGATTATTTTTCTTTCAGCCGATCACCGGTAAGGCTCGACCCGTTCTTCAACCCGGCCCGCGCAGACAGCGCTCATGGGCCATCCAGTCGTCTGGCCGCCAACAGGGTGGCAGGAGGAGCACGATGATTTCCTATATCGATGAAGCGTTGCAGTCATGGGCCGTTGGGCGGCAGGGCGGCGAAACCGACCTTGCCTCCGGTTTGGGCGGCAATCTCATCGCCTCGCTGATGGCCTCCCGAGGGGTGCTGATCCGTGGGGCGCGCGGCAGCCGGGTTCTGCTCGACAGAACGGCGGAGATCGAATGGATCGTCAGCAAGCACCTGTCGCCCGAGCAGCGGCAGGTCGTCATCGAGCACTATTGCGCTCACGCCGATTCGCCAAGCGAGAAATGGGCGGCATGCGCTTGCAGCCGCTCGCAGTACTATCGACGCCTGGGGCAGGCACACAAGTCCATCCAGGGCCAACTCCTGAAGCGCGCCGCCTGAGCGCGCTTCGCATTTCCGTAGCCTGCCGATCCGGCAGGCAGAAACCTGCAGCGCCGTTCCGCGCGCACGCCTCCAGAGTTCTGTCGCGCCAGCGACACGCTTCCGCTCAGCGTGTCGGCCAGGCCGTGTGCGCTGGATTGGTGGGGCGATGTGTACCAAGCCCGAGCGTTTCCGTTTTTTTCCAGTGGGTTTCCGCTGATGGCCGCAGGTGCCTTGTGAGTCCGGGAATCGGGGGATATACATTCATCAACGTCGGAGAGGTGGGCGAGCAGTCAGCCGGCCTTGCGACTTTTCTTCGGCTTGCGCGTTCCTGAAGGCGCGCCGCAACAAGTCGACCTTTCTTTAGCCAAGCCCCGCCAGCGTGCGGGGCTTTGTCGTTCGAGGGGGCGGCGTAACCGTCGGGGCCATCGGCCTCGGGGAGGACAATAACAATGAACGAGTTCAGCGGCACCGTATGGCTCGGCGTGCTTGGCGCCAATCTCGCCGCGCCGCTCGCGTCCATCGACGGCGAAGCGGCCATCGGGGCGTCGCTCGGGGCACTGGTGTACTTCACCACCACCCAGAAGCTGCCGATGTGGCATCGACTGGCGTTCTTTCTGACGTCGGCGGTGATGGGCTATCTGTGTGCCCCGGCGATCACCGATTTCCAGTTCTATGGCATCCGCCCGTTCGCCTATCCGGGCCCCGCCGGCTTTGCCGGCGCCGGGCTGGTGGTCACGCTGCTGCTGACTGCCATTCGCCGGCGTGCGGGTACCCCGCACGATAAGGCGCCGAAGGGCCGGGACGAATAACCCGGTCGCATCAACCGATATCCGAAACCCGTACGCGTGGCACGCCCGTGCCGCCGTACTCACCCTGGCCCGCCACCGTGCGGGCTTTTTCATGTCTGGAGGAAACACCCATGAGCATCAAGACCTTTGACCGGATGGCCGCTGCCGGCGAGTTCCCGCTGATCGGCTTCAACGCCGCGGGGCTGGGCAACAACCCCTATGTCGACGCCATCACCACAGCCCGGCTTGACACGCACTACCGCACCATCGCGCCACGTGGGCACCAGCCCGACTACCTGGCGTCCTATGCCGGTGATCTGCAGGGCAAGCCATTCGCCGTGCGCTTGCCGTTCGCCGGTGAGCGCATCGCCATTCTCGATGGCGCTGGCGGTTTCACCTTGCGCCAGGGCTACATCGAGGAAATCCGCAAGGCCGTCCGACACGTGCACAGCTGGGGGGGCTTCTGCCTGCTCGATATGCACAACTACTGCCGCTGGTATGTCCCCGCATCCGGGCCTGTCAGTGGCCGCACCGTGCAAGCCTGGGGCGGTGGCTATGCACTCTGGACGTCGATCGGGGCGCCGGATTGCCCGGTGGACTACCCGCTGCTGGCGCGTATCTGGGCCGCCATCGCGAGCGAGTTCGAGGACGAGGCCGGCCTGTTCGGTTACGGGCTGATGAACGAGCCGCACAATACCGGGGACGAGGCCGATGGCGGGGTCGATGTCGAAGACTTGTGGAGCGCCAATGTGCAGAGCCTGATCACGGCCGTGCGCGCCGTGGATTCGCGCCATTTCATCAGCGTGGCGGGCAACGCCTTCAGTTCGGCGAAGCACTGGCTGAGCCGCTCCGACATGCTCAAGGCGCTTGCGGACCCGGCCGGGCGCCTGCTCTACGAAGCGCACCAGTACCCGGACAAGGAGGGTGACGGTGGCGGGAAATGGAGTCAGTCCGACGAGTCGGTCAACTACCGCGAGCGCGTGGCTGACTGGTACCCCTTCATCGACTGGCTCAAGGCCAACGGCAAGCAGGGCATCGCTGGCGAGTTTGGCGGCCCGGATCACGTATCGGGCATGCGCAAATACTTCACCGAGCTGCACAAGTACTTCGATGCCAATCACGTGTTGCGTTTCCAGTGGCTGGCCGGCCCCGGTGATTCCGATGATTCGCCCAATGGCATGGATCGCAACGATGGCACCCTCAAGGCCAATACCCGCTCGTTGATGGCGCGGATCGGCAACACCACCAGCGCCTACGGGCCCCGCTAGCCCGTCCACCAAAGCCCGCCCCGTGCGGGCTTTCCCATATCCGGAGACAATCCCATGGCCCGACTATCGACGACCCAGGCTGGTGGTGCCAACGTGCTCGCCTTCCTGGACATGCTCGCCTGGAGCGAGGGTACTTCCACCGTCAAGGCCAGCGATGATGGCTACAACGTCATCGTCGGCGGCAATCTGTTCGACGACTACAGCAGGCACCCGCGCGCGTGCGTCGAGCTGCCACGTTACGGCATACAGTCCACGGCCGCTGGCCGCTACCAGTTCCTGGCGCGTACCTGGGACGCCATCGTGCAGCTCTACCACTTTCATGGCCGCTTCACACCCGAGGCGCAGGACCTGGCAGCAGTCAAGTTGCTCGCCGAGTGCGGGGCTCTGCCGCATATCCAGGGCGGTCGCATCACCCGGGCCATCACTGTCGCGGCGCCGATCTGGGCCAGCCTGCCGGGTGCCGGCTACGGCCAGCGTGAGCACGACCTGGCGGCGCTGCTGGAAATCTATGCGGACGAACGCGCCGCCGAAACCGCGGACGCTGACGACCTGGTCTCGATGTACAGCGCCTGCGGCGGCGAGGTGGCGGCATGAACTGGCTGTCGAACTACCGCCTGCTGGCGAGCGTGGCGCTGCTGGTGCTGGCACTCGCTGGCGGTGCCGGCCTCGGCTGGGTCGTCCAGGGCTGGCGCCTGGAACAGCAGATCGCCCGGCGCGACGAGCTGCACGCCGCCACCCTCGCCGAGATCCAGCGCGCCGCCGCCGGCCAGGCACAGCGCGAACAGGAAAAGCGCCTGCAGCTCGAACGTCAGCTGCAGGCTTCGTCCGAAACCGAATACAGGAAGCGAACCGATGCCCAATACACTGCTGCGCGCCTGCGTGATCGCCTGGCTACTGCTGATCTGCGCCTGTCAGTCCTACTCGCCGCCGTCCCCGCCGCTGCAGGTGGGGACGGCGCAGTGCCAACCGCCACCGGCGCCGGACGCCTGGTGGATGGAGGCGTTCGAGGCGACCTTGACCCGGGAGCTGCTCAACGAATTGTCGGCATCGCCGAGCGAGGCGACCAGGCCATCATCGCCCTAGGCGCGTGCCAGGCCTATGTCCGACAGGTGTCGCAGGGGCGGGACTGACGCGGGCCATCGCGTGAGTGCCAGTGACTCCTGCCGCGCCGATCGAGCGCCACGAGGCGCTCGATATTGCGCCATGTACCGTGCCTGGGCTAATGTGCAGCAATTGCAGTGCGAGACCTCCCCCGTGATAGTCAGCAGTACCCTTTTGATGCGAGTCATCAAAGCGCATGCCCGTTGGCGCTGGCGCGCCTGATCCCCTCGTTCCGGCACAGCCGGACGCTTTACGTTGCCTCTGTTCCCGCTCCATGACCGACTCGCAGGCAGTCGGCAGGCAGACGGTCGCAGACCAGGGCTTGATAAACAAGCGCGTCAGAATCAAAGGGTTAAGCACAATGCTGCTGATGATCGACAATTACGACTCCTTTACCTACAACGTGGTGCAGTACCTCGGCGAACTGGGTGCCGAGGTCAGGGTGATCCGCAACGACGAACTCAGCGTCGCGCAGATCGAAGCCCTGGCCCCGGAACGCATCGTGGTCTCGCCGGGCCCCTGCACCCCCACCGAGGCCGGCGTTTCCCTGGCCGTGATCGAGCACTTTGCCGGCAAGCTGCCGATTCTCGGCGTATGCCTGGGGCACCAGTCCATCGGCCAGGCCTTCGGCGGCGATGTGGTGCGCGCCCGCCAGGTCATGCACGGCAAGACCAGCCCGGTATTCCATCGTGACCTGGGCGTGTTCGCCGGCCTCAACGAACCGCTGACCGTGACCCGCTACCATTCCCTGGTGGTCAAGCGCGAAACCCTGCCCGAGTGTCTGGAAATCACTGCCTGGACGCAGCTGGAGGACGGTACCGTCGACGAGATCATGGGCCTGCGGCACAAGACCCTGAATATCGAGGGCGTGCAATTCCATCCCGAATCCATCCTCACCGAACAGGGTCACGAGCTGTTCGCCAACTTCCTCAAGCAGACCGGAGGCGTGCGCCCATGAATATCAAGGAAGCCCTCGACCGCATCGTCGGCCAGCTCGACCTGTCCACCGAGGAAATGCAGGACGTGATGCGCGAAATCATGACCGGGCAATGCACCGACGCGCAGATCGGTGCCTTCCTCATGGGCCTGCGCATGAAGAGCGAAACCATCGACGAGATCGTCGGTGCGGCGAAGATCATGCGTGAGCTGGCGGCGCCGGTGCGCATCGACGCCGAGCGGCTTGTCGATACCTGCGGCACTGGTGGCGACGGCATGAACATCTTCAACGTCTCCACCGCGGCGGCCTTCGTGGTCGCCGCCGCTGGCGGCAAGGTGGCCAAGCACGGCAACCGGGCGGTCTCGGGCAAGAGCGGTAGCGCCGATCTGCTCGAGGAGGCCGGTGTCTACCTCGATCTGACGCCCGAGCAGGTCGCGCGTTGCGTGGAAGGCGTCGGTGTGGGCTTCATGTTCGCTCCCGCCCATCACGGCGCCATGAAGCACGCCATCGCCCCGCGCCGTGAACTGGGGCTGCGCACCCTCTTCAACATGCTCGGGCCGATGACCAACCCGGCCGGGGTCAGGCACCAGGTGATCGGCGTGTTCAGCCAGGCGCTGTGCCGGCCCATGGCCGAAGTGCTGCAACGGCTCGGCAGCGAGCACGTGCTGGTGGTGCATGCACAGGATGGCCTCGACGAGATCAGCCTGGCCGCGCCGACCTTCATCGCCGAGCTCAAGGACGGCGTGGTCAGCGAGTATCGCATCCAGCCGGAAGACTTCGGCATCAAGAGCCAGAGCCTGATCGGCCTGACCGTGGACAGCGCCGAGCAGTCCCTGGCACTGATCCGTGACGCCCTGGGTCGGCGCAAGACCGAGAACGGGCAGAAGGCCGCCGACATGATCGTGCTCAATGCCGGTGCCGCGCTCTATGCCGCCGACCATGCCGAGAGCCTGCGCGACGGCCTGCACCTGGCCCACGATGCCCTGCATACCGGCCTGGCGCGGGAGAAACTGGAAGAGCTGGTGTCCTTTACCGCCGTATTCAAACAGGAGAATGAAGGGTGAGCATTCCCACCGTTCTGGAAAAGATTCTTGCCCGCAAGGCTGAGGAGGTCGCTGCGCGGCGTGCCGTGGTCAGCCTGGCGGAGGTCGAGCGTGAAGCGCGTGCCGCCGATGCTCCCCGCGGGTTCGCGGCGGCATTGATCGAACAGGCGCGCAGCAAGGAGCCGGCGGTGATCGCCGAGATCAAGAAGGCGTCGCCGAGCAAGGGCGTGCTGCGCGAGAACTTCGTGCCGGCGGAAATCGCCCGGAGCTATCAGGAGGGCGGCGCCACCTGCCTGTCGATCCTCACCGATATCGACTTCTTCCAGGGCGCCGACCGCTACCTGCAGGAGGCACGCAGCGCCTGCTCGCTGCCGGTGATCCGCAAGGACTTCATGATCGACCCCTATCAGATCGTCGAGTCCCGCGCGCTGGGCGCCGACTGCGTGCTGCTGATCGTCTCGGCCCTGTCCGATGCGCAGATGGCCGAGCTGGCGGCGACGGCCAGGGCCTTCGAGCTGGACGTGTTGGTCGAGGTGCACGACGGTGACGAGCTGGAGCGGGCGCTGAACGTGCTGGATACCCCCTTGGTGGGGGTCAACAACCGTAACCTGCACACCTTCGAGGTCAACCTGGAAACCACCCTCGACCTGCTGCCGCGCATCCCCCGCGACCGCCTGGTGGTGACCGAGAGCGGCATCCTCAACCGCGCCGACGTGGAGCTGATGGAAATCAGCGAGGTCTACGCCTTTCTGGTCGGCGAAGCCTTCATGCGTGCGGACAATCCCGGCGGCGAGCTGGAGCGCCTGTTCTTTCCGGAGCGCAAGCGGCTGCTGGTCAGCCCCGACGTTGACTGACTGAAACAATCCCGGCGCCCTCAGGCGCCGGTGTTATATTCAGAGGCGATTCACAACGACAGGCGCATCGAAAGATCCACCGCCTTGACGTCCTTGGTCAGGGTGCCGATGGAAATGTAGTCCACGCCGGTTTCGGCAATCGAGCGCAGCGTGCTTTCGTCGATGCCGCCCGAGGCCTCCAGTTTGGCCTTGCCCGCCGTGATCGCCACGGCGCGGCGCATGTCCTCCAGCGACAGCTCATCGAGCATGACGATATCGGCGCCGGCGGCCAGGGCCTGCTCGAGTTCCTCCAGGCTTTCCACCTCGACCTCCACCGGCTTGCCCGGCGCGATGCGTCGGGCGGCCGTCACGGCGGCGGCGATACCGCCACAGGCGGCGATGTGGTTCTCCTTGATCAGGAAGGCGTCGAACAGCCCGATGCGGTGGTTGTGGCAGCCGCCCTGGGTCACCGCGTACTTCTGCGCCAGGCGCAGGCCGGGCAAGGTCTTGCGCGTGTCGAGCAGCTTGACGGCGGTGCCCTGCACCAGATCGGCGTAGTGCTGGCAGCGGGTGGCGACAGCGGACAGGGTCTGCAGGAAGTTCAGGGCGCTGCGTTCACCGCTGAGCAGGGCGCGGGCCGGACCCTGCAGGTGGAACAGGGCCTGGTTGGCGGATGCCCGCTGGCCATCCTGCACCTGCCAGTGCACCGAGACCCGGGGATCGAGCTGGCGGAACACCGCGTCCACCCAGGCCACGCCACAGATCACCGCCGCCTCGCGGGTGATCACCGTGGCGTGCGCCAGACGGGCCTCGGGGATCAGCTGGGCGGTGATGTCGCCACTGCCGATGTCCTCATGCAGGCTACGGCGTACATTGGCCTCGATTTCGGCACTGAGATCGTTGAGGTGAATGTTCGGCATGACGGACTCCGGTTGGCTGAAGCGGCGGATTATAAAGGCAGGCGTCTGCCGTTGCAGTGCGATTGATCCAGGCGCTACGCTGTACGTCGCGTTCATCGGCCGGAAATGAACCTGATGGGGCCAGGCGGGTCACATACGCGGGTCCGCGGTCGGCTTGCATGGCCCATGTGTGACCTGCGTCATATCTGCAGGAAATTGCTTTGGTAACCCCGATGGCATTCCTATAATGTTCGAGCATGGAAGTATTGACGCCATGTGTTTGACGTTAGGATGACGCCCCTATTTGATGTTTGCTCTGCTGACTTGCTCTGAACGGGTTGACTGACCAGCGTTGTGCGCAGGAGATCGTGATGAAAACCGATGCAAACGTGGTGCATCTGAACAAGGTGGTCTCTGCGCAACCGACCCACTCGACGGGCGGGAAACTTCCTGTGGCGCTGATTCAGGTACGTGACAAGGCTGCCACGCAGCTCAAGCAAGCCCTGCAGGCCCTGTTCGATAACGCCGACGACACCCTGTTCGACATGGCCGACCGGGCCACCAGCAACACCGAACAGAACGCCTTCTTCGAAGCCATGCGCGATCTGCGCCTCAAGCGCAAGAGTATCGAGCGCGGTTTCCTGCAGAAGGTCTTCGAGACCTTCTCGACCCTGAACCAGTACGAAATCGGCAAGGCGCCTTCGCTCGACGCGGTGTCCTTCGACAGCCTGTCGCTGGTGCAGAACGACGAACTCGAAGAGACCGTCGCCCTGGACTCCATGGTCGCCAAGGTCATGAGCCGCGACCATATGGCACTCAGCCATCTGACCACGCGCCTCAACGTCATGGTCAGCCGCAAGCTCGACGACAAATCCAATCCGCTCGGCCCGGTCTCGCTCAGTGAGTTGTTCCTCGACTCCTGCAGCGGCCTGGGGGTCGAGATCAAGGTCAAGCTGATCATCCTCAAGCTGTTCGAAAAGTATGTGCTCAGCGGCCTCGACCAGCTGTACAGCGAAGCGAACGCCGCGCTGGTCGAAGCCGGGGTATTGCCCGAGCTGAAATCCGCTCCGCTGCGGCGTACGCCGAAGCGTCAGGCGACGCCGCGCAACGATTACGACGATGCGCCCGATGAATCTGCCGGCGAGTACGCCGACGAGGGCATGCGCGAGGTATTCGGCGCGCTGCAGGAACTGCTCTCCCAGGCACGCGGTGGTGGCGCGGTGGAGCGGCGCCAGGCGCCGGCCAACGCCTTGCCGATTTCCACCAATGACCTGATGCGTCTGCTGTCGCATATGCAGCAGCGGGCGCCGATGCAGGTCGGTATGGATCTCGACCTGCGCGACCAGCTCGAACAACTGCTCGCCCGCGCCAGTGCCAAGAGTGGCAAGGCGCGGGTGGTCGGCGAGGTCGACGAAGACGTCATCAACCTGGTGTCGATGCTGTTCGAATTCATCCTCGATGACCGTACCCTGCCGGACTCGCTGAAGGCGCTGATCGCCCGTCTGCAGATTCCGATGCTGAAGGTCGCGGTACTCGACAAGACCTTCTTCAGTCGCGGCAGCCATCCGGCGCGACGCCTGCTCAATGAAATCGCTTCGGCAGCCATGGGCTGGGGCGAGCAGGACGATGCGCAGCGCGACAGCCTGTACCAGAAGATCGAACAGGTGGTGCAGCGCCTGCTCAACGACTTTACCGACGATCCGGCGATCTTCTCCGAGCTGCTGGCCGAATTCCTGGCCTTCACCGGCGATGAGCGTCGGCGCAGTGAATTGCTCGAACAGCGCACCCGCGACGCCGAAGAAGGCAGCGCGCGCGCCGAGATGGCTCGCCGCCAGGTGGAGCAGGCCCTGAACGAGCGCCTGCTGGGCAGGACGTTGCCGGAAGTGGTGGTGCGCCTGCTGCGGGAAGCCTGGAGCAAGGTGCTGATGCTGACCTGCCTCAAGCACGGCGTCGATTCCGAGCAATGGCACGCGGCCATGGCGACCATGGACGATCTGGTCTGGAGCGTGGAGCCGCACGAGGATCCCGAAGCCCGGCTACGCCTGCTCGAACTGGTTCCGGGGCTGCTCAAGGCGCTGCGCGAAGGCATGGCCAGCGCCGCCTTCGACCCGTTCTCCACCAGTGAATTCTTCGCTCAGCTGGAGGTGCTGCATGTGCAGGCCTTCCAGCGCTTCAAGCGGGCTGTGCCCGATCTGGAAAAGGCCGACCCGAACGAGTTCGACGAGGTGCAGCGCACGGCATTGTCCGAGGTCGGCATCGAGCTGCCGTTGCTCGAGTTGCCGCCGGAGGAGGAAGCAAGCGCCGCGACCATGGTCGAAGTGGTCGAGGAAATCGTCCTGTTGGCGCCCGGGCAGACGCGTTCCGAGGAAGACGAGCCGGTGCTCGCCGATGACGACGAGGCGCTGCTGCAGGTGGACGCCTTGCGGGTCGGTAGCTGGGTCGAGTTCCAGGAGGATGACGAGCACAAGCTGCGTTGCAAGCTGGCGGCGATCATCAAGCCGACCGGCAAGTTCATCTTCGTCAATCGCACCGGCATGAAAGTGCTGGAGAAAACCCGCATGGGCCTGGCCGTCGAGTTCCGCCGCAATGCCGTGCGCCTGCTGGACGACGCCTTGCTGTTCGATCGGGCGCTGGAGTCCGTGATCGGCAACCTGCGCCGCCTCAAGGGCGCCTGATCGCCGCGGCCAGCCTGGCCGCGGCGTTGTCCGTTCGCTGCATGCCCCCACCTGCGTCACCCGCCCGATCGCCGGGTCCGGCATCTCTTCCTCCTGCTGCAGCGGCTTACGGAGCAGGGCAATTGCGCTACACGCTCGAAGCGCCGACGACTGCATGGATGCAGGAGGTAGAGCGGAGCAGGAGCCCGAGCCGAAAACAGCGCTGGAAGGCTGGAGGCTTAGCGAAAAGCAGCCCGAGCAGGCAGGAAAACAGAGGTTTCTCGTTCAGCCCTCCAGCCTCCAGCGCTTTTCATCGAGTGTCTTTCACACAAGACGCCATAGCGCGATTGCCCTGGCTTACGGAGCGCCACGGCTTGCGATGCAGCGGTAACAGCCCCTAGAGTGTGCGCTCGTTCGAGGAGCCCACATGCACAAGCAGCTCGAAGGCGGCTGGTATCAGGGGATTCGCCACTGCCCTTCACCCAACTTCAATGAGCGCCCGCAGGGCGAGATATCCCTGCTGGTGATCCATAACATCAGCCTGCCGCCCGGGCAGTTCGGCACGGGGCAGGTACAGGCTTTCTTCGAGAACCGCCTGCAACCCGATGCCCATCCGTATTTCGCCGCTATCGCCGCGATGACGGTGTCGGCGCACTTTCTGATCGAGCGCGATGGCGCCATGACCCAGTTCGTCTCCTGCCTCGACCGTGCCTGGCATGCTGGCGTGTCACGGTTCGATGGGCGTGAGAACTGCAATGACTTTTCCCTGGGTATCGAACTCGAGGGCACCGATGAACTGCCATTTACCGATGCGCAATATGTCGCATTGGTTGACTTGACCCGCGTGTTGCAAAGGGCCTATCCAGCGATCACTCTGGAACGGATCTGCGGACACAGCGATATCGCCCCGGGGCGCAAGACCGATCCGGGGCCCGCGTTCGATTGGCCGCGCCTGCGTGCGGCATTGATGAAAGAAAAGGAGGCACTATGAGTTTCCTGGTGTTGCTGCTGGTGCTCTGGGTCGAGAAATTCTCGGCCTGGCGTGCGCGTATCCAGCAGGACGGCCCCTGGTTGCGCGCCCTGGCCCGGCTGGAGCGGCGCGGCACCGCGGCCGATCAGCCCTGGCTGGCGGTCGCGCTGCTGGTGGGCGTGCCGTTGTTGCTGCTGGCACTGCTGCTGGCCGTGCTCGAGCCACTGGCCTATGGCTGGCTGGCGCTGCCGGTGCATCTGCTGGTGGTGATCTACAGCCTCGGCAGAGGCGACCTGCTGGCCGCTCTGGGGCCGTTCCGGGACAGTTGGCGGCGTGGTGACAGCGAGGCCGCCTACCTGGTCGCCCGGCGTGACCTGGCGGTGGACGCCGATAGCGAGCCCGCGTTGCTGCAGAACGTGCAGAAGTACATGGTCTGGCAGGCCTATCAGAGCTTCTTCGCGGTGATCTTCTGGTATGCCCTGCTGGGACCGTTGGCGGCGCTGGCCTATCGCCTGCTGGCGTTGCTGGTCGAGCATGGCCTGTCCGACGCCTTGCGTGAGCGCGCCGGCCAGCTGCGGCATGCCTTCGACTGGTTGCCGGTGCGGGTGCTGGCGGCCAGCTTCGCCCTGGTGGGCAACTTCGTCGCGGTGAGCCGCGCCCTGCTGCATGAGCTGCTCAGCTGGGATATCTCCGCGGCGCAACTGGCCGTCGGTGTGGCGCGCGCCGCCAGTGAAACGCCACCGCCGCAACTCGGCGAATCCGGGGTCGCCAGCCTCGATGGTCTCTGGCAGTTGCTGGTTCGCGCGGCGATCTTCTGGTACGCCGCCTTCGCTCTTTGGACGCTGTTCTTCTAGCCGGCGGTTTTTCAGCGGCAGCCTGCCTGCGCCTGGCGCTGACCTGCCGCACCGAGGCGCCGTATTCGACAGCGCGCCTGTTCAACAGCCGGGCCGGGCTTCTGCGCCGGCCCGGCTTCTCCTCCCTGTCCCAATCGAGCTGGTGATGCTTGCTGGGGAACGACCTGCCTGGGCGTTCTCCGGCGGGCGC
Organism: Phytopseudomonas dryadis; assembly: GCF_004327355.1. GTDB lineage: Bacteria > Pseudomonadota > Gammaproteobacteria > Pseudomonadales > Pseudomonadaceae > Aquipseudomonas > Aquipseudomonas dryadis. Next base: position 25,652 of record NZ_QJUM01000029.1, on the reverse strand, counting down.
GTCTCTGCTCGCTTAACCTTTAGTTACAGAGACCCGGGTCGATAAGAGGTATACAAGGCGCCGTAGCCAGGTGTCGATCGCCACGTCGATCGACCCAGCAGACCATAATAATAAGTGGAGAGACGTCTGTGACACACCTGTTGTATCCCGCCATCGCCCTGATGAACCGGCTGAGCTTCGGCCAGAAATTCAGCCTGATCAGCGTGCTGTTCTTCCTGCCCATGCTGGTCAGCAACTTCTATCTGGTGCGTGATGCCTACCGCCAGTTCGTGGTCACCCAGTCCGCGCTGGACAGTCTCGACCTGCTGGGCTCGGCCCTGATGCTGCGGCGTGACCTGGAGCGTTACAGCGACCTGATCGAAGTCGATGCGATGATCGGCCAGACCGGCCAGGCAGGCGATCTGGAAGCGCAGATCCAGCAGTTGCAGGCGCGTCTGCAGGGCTGGCAGGCCGTGGCTCACGAGCAGGAGCAGATCGAGGCGTTCAGCGCCAAGCGGGATGCCATGCTCGTCGCCTTGCAGGCCGCGGGCGACGAATCATCCCTGCAGAACAAGCTGGCGCTGGCGGAGAAGCTGCTGGCCGACGCGCAGGTGTTCACCCGTCTGCTGCTCAATCAGGCGGGCTTGAGCCAGGATCGCCAGGCCGAGGTCAGGCAACTGGCCGGTCTGCTGACCGTGTTCACGCCGCGTGTCACCGAACTGCTCAGCGAAGGGCGCGCGGTGGGGGCCTATTCCCTTGGCCTGGGCTATCTCAATTCGTCCGCCAGCACCATCCTGGACAACCTGTTGCTGGCGGCGGAAAAGCAGCACGCCGAGTACGGCCTCGAGCTGAGCGAAGCGCTCAATGCCAGCCCCGCCGCCCGTGCCGCGCTGCTCGATGCGGGCCTGGCCAGTCAGGCTTCGCTGCAGGAGGCGGGCCATCTGCTCGAGGATCGGCTGGTGGTGGCCGATACCTTGGACATGCCCTGGCAGCAGTTCTACGACCAGATCAGCGCGCTGATGGACAAGACCTACCTGTTCAACGAGGCGCTGCTGGGCTTCCTCGAGCAGCGCTTGCAGCAGCGTCTGCAGGACAACCGGGTGCAGATGGGCTGGCTGGTCACGGCGCTGGTGCTGGTTTTCCTGCTGATCGGCTACCTGTATGGCGCTTTCTATGTGTCGACGCGGCGTACCCTGAAAGATTTCGGCGTGGTGATGGACAGGGTCGCGGCCGGCGACATGACCGCCGGCTTCAGCGCGCAGAGTCGCGATGAGCTGGGTGAGCTGGGCCAGGTATTCAACCAGACCGTGAGGAAGATCCATGACCTGATCGAGCGGGTCGGGCAGACCGTGCTCGAGGTGGAACGGCAGGCCGGACGGGTGCAGGGGGTCTCGGCCGACAGCAGCCAGGCGGTGTCCGGGCAGCGTGGGCGCATCGAGCAGGTGGCGACGGCGATGAACCAGATGGCGGCCAGCGCCCAGGAGGTCGCCCGCAACGCCGGGGCCGCGGTGCACAGTGCCCAGGGCGTCAATCAGGACAGCATCAGCGGGCGCGCACTGGTGGAGCGACAGGTCGTCAGCATTCGTCGCCTGGCCGAAGAGATCGATCAGTCGGTGCAGGTGATCAACCGCCTGGCCAGTGACAGCGCCTCGATCAGCCAGGTGCTGGAGGTGATCAAGGGCATCGCCGAGCAGACCAACCTGCTGGCGCTCAACGCGGCCATCGAAGCGGCCCGGGCCGGTGAGCAGGGGCGTGGCTTCGCCGTGGTGGCCGATGAAGTGCGCAACCTGGCCAGGCGCACCCAGCAATCCACCGAGCAGATCGAGGTGATGATCGACAGGCTGCAGGGCGGTGTCGCCGATGCGGTGAAGACCATGCACGTGAGTCATCAACTGGCTGAAGGCACGGTGGCGGAGTCGGGCAAGGTGCAGGCGTCGCTGCAAAGCATTCTTGGCGCGATCGGCGAGATCGTCGGGCAGAACCAGCAGATTGCCGTGGCCGCGCAGCAGCAGACCCAGGTGGCGCATGCCATCGATCAGAACATCGTCGAGATCAACCAGGCCGGCGAGTTCACCGCCGAAGGCGCCAGCCAGACCGAACAGGCCAGCCGTGAGCTGTCGGTTCTGGTCGCGCGGCTCAAGCAGTTGATCGGTGCGTTCCGCGTCTAGCAGGCTGTTGAAAAACTACCTGCGTTGCCGCTGCTTCGTTAAAAACAGGCTAAAAATGCTCATTTACAGCACGTAAATTCCGCTTTTTCGCCTGTTTTTGCCTCGCATCGGCTGCCTCGCCCACGTTTTTCAGCGGCCTGCTAGGCCGGGTCTTGCCAGCCGAAGACCCGGGCCGCGTTGCGGCTGCTGGCCGTCGCCAGTTGCTCGGCGGAGACGCCGAACAGCTCGGCCAGGTTGCTGCAGATATCCGGCAGATGGACGGGGCTGTTGCGCCCGTCGGGGTGCATCGAAGGCGCCATGTCCGGCGAATCGGTTTCCAGTACCACGGCATCGAGCGGCAGGCGCGTGATGACCTGGCGCAGGCGTCTGGCCCGGGGCCAGGTCGGGGCGCCGCCGAGGCCCAGCTTGAAGCCCAGTTTCAGGTATTCGCGCGCCTCCTCGTGGCTGCCGGCGAAAGCATGGATGATGCCGGCACGCCGCAGCCTGAAGCGCTTCAGGGCGGCGATGGTCGGGGCATGGGCGCGGCGCACGTGCAGCAGCACGGGCAACTCGAACGCCTCGGCCAACTGCAGTTGTGCCTCGAACAGGGCCTGCTGGCGCTGGCGGTCGAGATCGCCGAGGTAGTAATCCAGGCCGAATTCGCCCACCGCGCAGAGCTTGTCCTGCCCGTGCAGGCGGCCGAGCCAGTCGCGCAGGGCATGCAGATGCTCGGGGCGATGTCGCTCGAGGTACACCGGGTGCAGGCCGAAGGCGGCGTACAGGCCATCGTGCCGCTGTACCAGCTCCCACAGGCGTTGCCAGTTGTCCAGGTACACGCCGAGCACCACGAGCCGGTTCACACCGCGTGCGCGCGCCTGGGCGAGCACCGCGTCACGGTCTGCATCGAAGTCGGGAAAGTCCAGATGGGTGTGGGTGTCGATCAGTTGCATGGCGATCTGTCGATCCTGTGAACGTGAGCTACAGACTCGGGCATATGGCGGCGGTTTTCCAACATTCTGTGAGTCATTTATCGCTAAGGCCAGTCAGAACAGGTATGGATGGCGGTTGTGGGGATCGTCAGATGAAAGGGTCATTCGCATGATGCGTCTGCGTAAGGTAGTGGGATGGTGTGTGGCGAGCCTGCTGTTGCTGGTGGCGGCTCTGATGCTGTTTCTGGTGCTGTTCGACTGGAACCTGGTCAAGCCCACGCTCAATGCCAAGGTCTCCGAAGCGCTCGATCGTCCCTTCGCCATCGAAGGCAACCTGGCCGTGGTCTGGCAGCGGGAGCCGGAGGAGGGGGGCTTGCGCGCCTGGCTGCCCTGGCCGCACGTGTCCGCCGAGCAGTTGCAACTGGGCAACCCCGAGTGGGCCAAGGGCGAGCATTTCGTCAGCCTCAAGCGGGTCGAATTGCGTCTGTCGCCCTTGCCGCTGTTGTGGAAGACCGTCCACATCCCGCGTATCCAGTTGACCGGCGCGGATGCCGCTCTCGAGCGCCTGGCCGATGGCCGCGACAACTGGACGTTCGACCTGGGCGACAGCGAGCAGAACCAGGACGATGGCAAGGCGCCGGCCTCACCCTGGACGCTGGACATCGGCACCATCGGTTTCGACAGGGCCAGGGTCCGCTTCGACGACCAGACCCTGCAAGCCAGCGTCGAGGTGCTGGTCGACCCCCTGGGCGAGCCCATTCCTTTCGATGAAATCGTCGGCAAGGCCACCGCCGCCGAATCTGCCGAGGAGGACGTCACGCCACAGGATTACGCCTTCGCCTGGCAGGCCAAGGGCCGCTACAAGGGCCAGGCGCTCAGTGGTAATGGCAAGATCGGCGGATTGCTGGCGCTGCAGGACGCGCGCCGCCCGTTCCCCTTGCAGGCCGATGTCCGTGCCGGCTCCACGCGCATGCAGGTGGCCGGCACCCTCACCGATCCGCAGAACCTGGGCGCCCTCGATCTGCGCCTGCGCCTGTCCGGCAGCAGCCTGGGCAACCTGTATCCGCTGACCGGCGTCACCCTGCCGGATACGCCGGCTTATTCCACCGATGGTCGGCTCAGTGCGCAACTGAACGATCCCGACGGCGCCCTGTTTCGTTACCAGGGCTTCAATGGCCGCATCGGTGACAGCGATATCCATGGCGACCTGACCTTCGTCGCCCGTGAGCCGCGGCCCAAGCTCTCCGGCAGCCTGGTCTCCAACCAGCTGCGCTTCGCCGACCTGGCGCCGCTGATCGGTGCCGACTCCAATGCCGAGAAGAAGGAGCGCGGCGCCGCCAGCGTGCAGCCCGCCGACAAGGTGCTGCCGGTCGAGGCCTTCCAGACCGAGCGCTGGCGCGACATGGATGCCGATGTCAGCTTCACTGGCAAGCGCATCGTGCACAGCGAGGACCTGCCCTTCACCGACCTGTTCACCCATGTGGTGCTCAACGAAGGCCAGCTCAGCCTCGAACCCCTGCGTTTCGGCGTCGCGGGCGGGCGCCTGGACTCCACTTTGCGTCTCGACGGGCGTGGCACGCCGCTCAAGGCGCAGGCCCAGTTGAGTGCGCGCAACTTCAAACTGCGCCAGTTGTTCCCCAGCGTGGAGGTCATGCAGAGCAGCCTGGGGGCGCTGAATGGCGATGCCAGCATCAGCGGTACCGGCAATTCGGTCGCCACCTTGCTGGGCAGCGCCAATGGCGAGGTCAAGCTGCTGATCAACGACGGCCGGGTCAGCCGCAACCTGATGGAAATCGCCGGCCTCAACGTGGGCAACTACCTGGTCGGCCGGCTGTTCGGCGACGAGGAGGTGGAGATCAACTGCGCCGCCGCCAACCTGGATATCAAGCAGGGGCTGCTGACGCCGCATCTGTTGGTGGTCGATACGGAAAACGCCCTGATCGGGGTGGATGGCACGGTCAACTTCGGCAATGAACGCCTCGACCTGACGATTACCCCGCAATCCAAAGGCCTGCGCATTTTCTCGCTGCGTTCGCCGTTGTATGTCCAGGGCACCTTCAAGAATCCCGATGCCGGGGTCAAGGCGGTGCCGCTGGCCTTGCGTGGTGCCGGTATGCTGGCCCTGGGGGCGTTCGTCGCCCCGGCCGCCGGGCTGCTCGCCCTGGTCGCGCCGAGCGGCGAGCAACCCAACGAGTGTGCCGTGCTGCTGCAACAGATGCGCCAGGGCAATGCCCGCTGACCGGCTGCTTCAGTTGTGGCGCTTCTTGAGTATCCGGGGAATGGCCTCCAGGCCGGGCTGGTAGTCGCCGCCATCCAGGGCGGCGAGCACCTGGGCGAAGACCCGCTCGGCAATGCGTTCGTGCTGTTGCGAGATGGCATTGACCCGCAGTGGCAGGAAATCCAGTAGCTGGGCATCACCGAAGGTCGCCAGGCGCAGCTGGCTGAAATCCTGGTCGGCGCGCTCGTGCAGAGCGTCGAGCAGACCCTCCAGCAACACATAGGCGGTGGTGACGATGGCGTCAGGCGATTCGCCCCGTTCCAGCAGGGCGCTCATCTGCCGGTAGCCCCAGGCGCGGCTGAACTGTTCGCCGTGACTGATGCTGAGCGTGCCGCCAAAACCGCGCAGCGCATCGCGAAAGCCTTGTTCGCGGGCCTGGCTGATGGGCAGTTCATGGCGGGCGCCAATCAGGGCCACATGGCGCGGTTGCGAGTCGAGCAAACTTTCGGTGAGCTGTGCGCCAGCCTGGCGATCGTCGCTGACCACCGAATGGATATAGGCCGGGTCCAGCGCCCGGTCGACGGCGATCACCGGGGTGCCGGCCGCCACCAACTGGCGGTATTCCGGGGCATCCTGGGGCAGGCAACTGGCGACGATCAGCGCATCGCAACGGCGTGAGCGGAACAGTTCGAGCAGTTGCCGTTCACTGGTCGGGTCGTCGTCGGAACTGGCGATCAGCAATTGGTAGCCGGCTGCCCGGGCGCGCTGTTCGAGCAACTTGGCCAGGCGCGCGTAGCTGGGGTTCTCCAGATCCGGCAGCACGAATCCCAGGCAGCGGCTCTGGCCGCGGCGCAGCCCCGCCGCTTGCTGATCGGGGCGATAGCCATGGTGCTCGACCACATCGAGTACCCGCTGCACGGTCGCGGCGCTGATGCGCCGCCTGGCGGCCTGGCCATTGATCACGTAGCTGGCGGTGGTCAGGGAGACCCCGGCCAGACGAGCGATGTCGCTGAGTTTCAAGAGCAATATCCAGGGTCTGTTGACGTTTCGGCGCAAGCCGCGTTGCTGCGCAAAATCGCGCCAGGCCGGGCGGCGTTCCGCCAGGCGGAGGACGCCGGGAATGGTATTCCCTGGCCGAAGGTCTTGGCGATCAGGCTTCAAGGATCACTCATTATCAGGTAACGTTCCAGTGCTTGATGAAACGATTCAGCAAATGAGTCGACTAAGCTAACAAGAATTTTGTCGCTGGCCTGTCTGGCAGAGGAGAAGCCCAATGCTCGAATTGCACCCTTCGCAAATACAGATGGGCCGCAGCGCCGTCGACAAGGCCAGCGCCCTGGCGGCTCTGGCGGCCAGCCTGAGCGACGATGGCCTGGTCGCCCCGGGCTATCTCGACGGCATGCAGGCGCGCGAGCGGCAGGGCTCGACCTATCTGGGGCAAGGCATCGCCATTCCCCACGGCACGCCGGAAACCCGCGACCAGGTGTTCCAGACCGGCATGCGCCTGATCCAGTTTCCCGAGGGCGTCGACTGGGGCGACGGGCAACGGGTGTACCTGGCCATCGCCATTGCCGCCCGTTCCGACGAACACCTGCGCCTGCTGCAGTTGCTCACCCGGGCGCTGGGCGAGGGCGACCTGAGCCAGGCACTGCGTGAAGCCACGGATGCCGAGAGCATCCTGGCGCTGTTGCAGGGGGCGCCCCAGGAGTTGGCGCTGGACAGCCAGTTGATCGGCCTTGGCGTCGCCGCCGACGATCTCGACGAACTCGCCTGGCAGGGCGCCCGGCTGCTGAAAAAGGCCGGCTGCAGCGAGTCCGGCTTTGCCGCCAGCCTGGTGCACAATGACCCGCTGCCGCTGGGCAACGGCCTGTGGTGGCTGAGCAGCGAGCAGCATGTGGCGCGGCCCGGCCTGGCGTTCGTCACGCCTAGCAGCCCCTTGCAGCATGAGGGTCAGCCCCTGGCCGGATTGTTCTGCCTGGCCTGTCTCGGCGAGGGCCATCGCCAGGTGCTCGAGCGCCTCTGTGATCTGCTGATCGAAGGCCATGGCGATGCCTTCGCCCAGGCCACCACCAGCCGTAGCGTGCTCGAAGCGCTGGGCGGCGAGGTGCCGGCGGACTGGCCGGCATTGCGCATGACCCTGGCCAATGCCCACGGCTTGCACGCGCGCCCGGCCAAGGTACTCAGCGAGGTCGCCCAGGGCTTCGACGGCGATATCCGCGTGCGTCTGGCCGATGGCGCCACTTCCGCGGTGTCGGCCAAGAGCCTGAGCAAGTTGCTGGCGCTGGGCGCGCGGCGCGGGCAGGAACTGGAGTTCAGCGCCGAGCCGGCGATCGCCGAAGCGGCCCTGGCGGCCATCGAGGCGGTGGTACTGTCGGGGCTGGGCGAAGAGGTGCAGGCACTGCCTCCGGCGCAGTCGGACAGCGAACAAGGCGGCGTCGCCAGCGCCGCGGCGGCGGCCCTCGAGCCCCCCCAGGCCGGCGCGCGTCTCCAGGCGGTCGCCGCTTCGCCGGGGATCGCCATGGGGCCGGCCTTCGTCCGCCGTATGCCGCGACTCGATTACCCGGCCCAGGGCCAGGGCGTCGCCATCGAGCGCCAGCGCCTGCAGGACGCCGTGCAGCGTGTCGACGCGCAGATCCAGGCGCTGGTCGAGCGCAGCAGCGAAGCCAGCGTGCGCGACATCTTCGTCACCCACCAGGCGATGCTGCGCGATCCCGCCCTGCGTGACGATGTGGAGGCGCGCCTGGGCCAGGGGGCCAGTGCCCAGGCCGCCTGGATCGACGAGATCGAGGCGGCTGCCGCGCAGCAGGAGGCCCTGCACGATGCCCTGCTGGCCGAGCGTGCCGCTGACCTGCGTGACATCGGGCGCCGGGTGCTGGCCGATCTCTGTGGCGTCGAGGCGCCCGCCGAGCCGCAAGAACCCTACATTCTGGTGATGGGCGAGGTCGGCCCCTCGGACGTCGCCAGCCTCGATCGCCAGCGTGTCGCCGGCATCCTCACCGCCCGCGGCGGTGCCACCGCCCACAGCGCGATCATCGCCCGGGCCCTGGGCATTCCCTGCGTGGTCGGTGGCGGCGAAGCATTGCTGATGCTGGAGCAGGGCACGCGTCTGCTGCTCGATGGCGATCGCGGCCTGGTGCGCGTGGCGCCGGACGAAGCGACCGTGGCCCAGGCCGAACGCGAGCGTCAGGCCAGTGAGCTGCGCCGCGAACGGGCCCATGGCGAACGGCTGCTGCCGGCGCGAACCGCTGACGGGCACGCCGTCGAAGTGGCGGTGAACATCGGCGCCAGTGGCGAAACCGCCGCGGCGGTCGAGCTCGGTGCCGAGGCCGTCGGCTTGCTGCGGACCGAACTGGTCTTCATGGATCATCCCCAGGCCCCCGATCTGCACACCCAGCAGGCCGAGTACCGCCGTGTGCTGGACGCCCTGGCGGGGCGCCCGCTGGTGGTGCGTACCCTCGATGTCGGTGGCGACAAGCCGCTGCCGTACTGGCCGATGCCGGAAGAGGAGAACCCCTTTCTCGGCGTGCGCGGCATCCGCCTGACCCTGCAGCGGCCGGACATCATGGAAACCCAGCTGCGGGCGCTGCTCGGCGCCGCCGAAGGCCGTCCGCTGCGGATCATGTTCCCCATGGTCGGGCAGGTCGAGGAGTGGCGCGTGGCGCGCGACATGGCCCTGCGCCTGCGCGAGGAGATCCCCCTGGCCGACCTGCAACTGGGGATCATGATCGAAGTGCCGTCGGCGGCGCTGCTGGCGCCGGTGCTGGCCAAAGAGGTGGATTTCTTCAGCATCGGCACCAACGACCTGACCCAGTACACCCTGGCCATCGACCGCGGCCATCCGACGCTGTCGGCGCAGGCCGACGGCCTGCATCCGGCAGTACTGCGCCTGATCGGTATGACCGTCGCCGCCGCCCATGCCGAAGGCAAGTGGGTCGGCGTCTGTGGCGAACTGGCCGGGGACATGCTCGCCGTACCGCTGCTGGTCGGTCTCGGCGTGGACGAACTGAGCGTATCGGCGCGCAGTATCCCACTGGTCAAGGCGCGGGTGCGCGAGCTGGACTGGCGCCATAGCCAGGCGCTCGCGCAGCAGGCCCTGGCGCTGGACAGCGCGGCGGCGGTTCGCGCCCTGGTCGAGGAGACACACTGATGGCGCGGATTCTCACCCTGACCCTGAACCCGGCGCTGGATCTCACCGTCAGCCTGGAAACCCTGCGGCCCGGCGCGGTGAACCGCAGCCTGGGGCTGAGCAGCCATGCCGCGGGCAAGGGCCTGAACGTGGCCCAGGTGCTCGCCGATCTCGGCCACAAGGTCACCGTCAGCGGCTTCCTCGGCACGGCCAATGCGGCGCCCTTCGAGCTGCTGTTCGACCGGCGTGGCTTCATCGACGCCTTCGTCCGGGTGCCGGGGGAAAGCCGCAGCAATATCAAGCTGGCCGAACGTGACGGGCGCGTCACCGACCTCAATGGCCCGGGGCCGCAGGTCGATGCCGCGCATCAGGCGCAATTGCTCGAGCAGGTGGAGCAGATCGCCGCCGGCCACGAGGCCGTGGTGGTGGCCGGCAGCCTGCCCCCGGGCGTCGAGCTGGACGGGTTCGTGGCGCTGCTGCGCCACCTCAAGGCCCTCGGCCTGCCGCTGGTGCTGGACAGTAGCGGTGCGGCCCTGCGCGCAGGGCTGGCGGCGACGCCCTGGCTGATCAAGCCCAACGAAGAGGAGCTGGCCGACGCCTGCGGCGTATCGCCGTCGTCGCCGGAGCAACTCCGGGACGCCGCCCTGCGTCTGCGCGAACAGGGCGTCGAGCATGTCCTGCTGTCGCGTGGCGCCGCGGGGGTGGACTGGCTCGGCCCGCAGATCGCCTTGCATGCCCAGCCGCCCAGTGTCGAGGTGCTGAGCACCGTGGGGGCTGGCGACTCGCTGCTGGCCGCCACCCTGCATGGCCTGCTCAGTGGCTGGCCGGCAGAGCGTACCTTGCGCCTGGCTACGGCGGTCGCGGCCCAGGCGGTGACCCAACTCGGTTTCGGAATCCATGACCGGCAACAGCTGGCGCGCCTGGAAGCGGCGGTCAGCGTGGTGCCGGCGTGAACAATAACAAGAGGTCGTTGCAATGAATGTGCTGATCGTTACCGCCTGCCCCAACGGCATGGTCACCAGCGTCCTGTGTTCGCGCCTGCTGGAGGCGGCGGCCCAGCGTCTGGGCTGGTCGACCCGGGTCGAGGTGCATGACCCCAAGGCCATCGGCTCGCCGCTGAGCGACGCCGATATCGCCGCGGCCGAGCTGGTGGTCGTGGTCAAGACCGGCGAGCTGGATCTGCAGCGCTTCGTCGGTAAGCCGGTGCTGCAGTCCACGCCCTCCGAAGCGCTGGTCGATCCGCAGCGGTTCCTGCTCGCGGCGGCGCAGCAGGCGCAGGTGCTGGAGCAGGTCGCGCCACAGGCCGCCGCGGCGACAGGCAAGCCGCGACTGGTCGCCGTCACCGCCTGCCCGACCGGGGTGGCGCATACCTTCATGGCCGCCGAGGCCCTGCAGCAGGCCGCCGAGCAACTGGGCTATGTACTGCAGGTGGAGACCCGTGGCTCGGTCGGCGCGCGCAACCTGCTCGATGAGGCGACCATCGCCGCCGCCGACGTGGTGCTGCTGGCCACCGACATCGAGGTCGAGACCGAGCGCTTCGCCGGCAAGAAGGTTTATCGGTGCGGCACCGGGGTGGCGCTCAAACAGCCGAAGCAGACCCTGCAGCGGGCGCTGGCCGAAGCCAAGCCGCTGCAAGGCGAGAGTCGGACGCAAAGCGAGGGGAGCGCCGCTCAGGGCAGCAAGACCGGCCCCTACAAGCACCTGCTCACGGGGGTGTCGTTCATGCTGCCGATGGTGGTGGCCGGCGGCCTGCTGATCGCCTTGTCCTTCGTCTTCGGTATCGAGGCGTTCAAGGAGGAGGGGACCTTACCGGCGGCGCTGATGCAGATCGGCGGTGAGGCCGCCTTCGCCCTGATGGTGCCGGTGCTGGCCGGCTACATCGCCTATTCGATCGCCGACCGCCCGGGGCTTGCGCCGGGGATGATCGGCGGCATGCTCGCCAGCGCCCTGGGTACCGGCTTCATCGGCGGCATCATCGCCGGTTTTCTCGCCGGCTATGCCGCCCTCGCCCTGAACCGCTGGCTGCGGCTGCCGCAGAGCGTCGAGGCGCTCAAGCCGATTCTGCTCATCCCGCTGTTCGCCAGCCTGTTCACCGGCCTGGTGATGATCTATGTGGTCGGCCAGCCAGTCGCCGGCGTGCTCGCCGGCCTGACGGCATTTCTCGATGGCATGGGCAGTACCAACGCCATCCTGCTCGGGCTGTTGCTCGGTGGCATGATGTGCGTCGACCTGGGTGGGCCGATCAACAAGGCGGCCTACGCCTTTTCCGTTGGTCTGCTGGCATCGCAGAGTTACGCGCCGATGGCCGCGACCATGGCGGCGGGCATGGTGCCGCCCATCGGCATGGCCATCGCTACCGTGCTGGCGCGGCGCAAGTTCAATCAGACCGAGCGTGAGGCGGGCAAGGCCGCGGGGGTACTGGGGCTGTGCTTCATTTCCGAAGGGGCGATACCCTTCGCTGCCAAGGACCCGCTGCGGGTGATTCCGGCGAGCATCGCCGGTGGCGCCCTGACCGGTGCGTTGTCGATGTACTTCGGTTGCAAGCTGATGGCGCCGCACGGTGGCCTGTTCGTGCTGCTGATCCCCAACGCCATCAACCACGCCGCCCTCTACCTGCTGGCGATAGTCGCCGGTAGCCTGGTCACGGGTGTGGTCTATGCCGCGCTCAAGCGGCCCGAAGCCGAGGCGCTGGCGGTCACGGCCAAGGCCTGAGGGGATAGAGCCGGCCCGCCGGGCCGGCCGAGTGACCTGGCGGGCCTCAGCGGGTACCGAAGACCACCATGGTCTTGCCTTTGACGTGTACCAGGCCCTGTTCTTCCAGGGCCTTGAGGACACGGCCGACCATTTCCCGCGAGCAACCGACGATACGCCCGATTTCCTGACGGGTGATCTTGATCTGCATGCCATCGGGATGGGTCATGGCGTCGGGCTGCTTGCACAGGTCGAGCAGAGTACGGGCGACCCGTCCGGTGACATCGAGGAACGCTAGATCACCGACCTTGCGCGTGGTATTGCGCAGGCGCTCGGCCATCTGCGTGCCCAGGGCGAAGAGAATGTCCGGATCCTGCTGGGTCAGTTCGCGGAACTTGGTATAGCTGAGTTCCGCCACCTCGCACTCGGTCTTGGCGCGCACCCAGGCACTGCGTTCCTTTTCCGAGCCTTCCTTGCCGAACAGCCCCATCTCGCCGAAGAAGTCGCCGGGATTGAGGTAGGCGATGATCATTTCGCGGCCGTCGTCGTCTTCGATGAGGATGGTGACCGAGCCCTTGACGATGAAGAACAGCGTTTCACTGCGATCACCGGCATAGATGATGGTGCTCTTGGCCGTGTAGCGGCGGCGGTGACAGTGCGCGAGGAGTTTGTCCAGGTGTTTGACTTTGGGTGTGAGGGTAATAGCGACCATGCCTGAATCCCGAATATAGAAAGAGAAGCCTGTGACTAGGAGCTGTTGACTATTCGCAAGGCAGATGAAGGCCGCTATGCAGCGCGAGGAGGTCCATCGCTTATCTGAACGAGCAAGCCTTGCCTGTTTCTGGCAGCACAAGAGGGTGGTGCGATGCGATGCCGTCGGGGCGCCCTAGTTACGTTTTTTTATAATTATTCAACACTGTTGTTGTCGATAGCTGCGCAATTGTGCCAGTTATTCGGCGCCAGCTTAACAGAGGTGGGATTGCAAGGGTCTTTTTTGCGATCCATGCGGCACTTATTTATGGAACTTATTGGCGCTGCCGTACCCCCCATTGCGGCCAGGAGGGCTGTGATAAGCTGCGTGCCTTTCACAAGGAGACGGCAACGATGAAAGCGCGCATTCAGTGGGCCGGCGAAGCCCTGTTCCTGGGCGAATCAGGCAGTGGCCATGCGGTGGTGATGGATGGGCCGCCGGAGAACGGTGGGCGCAACCTGGGTGTGCGGCCCATGGAAATGCTGCTGATCGGCCTGGGTGGCTGCAGCAATTTCGACGTGGTCAGCATCCTGAAAAAATCCCGACAGGCGGTCGAGAGCTGCGAAGCCTTTCTCGAGGCTGAGCGGGCCGCTGAAGATCCCAAGGTCTTCACCAGGATCCACCTGCACTTCGTGATCAAGGGCCGTGGGCTGAAGGAAGCCCAGGTCAAACGCGCGGTGGAGCTGTCGGCCGAGAAGTATTGCTCGGCTTCGATCATGCTCGGCCGTGCGGGCGTCGAGATCACCCACGACTACGAGATCGTCGAGCTGAGCGCCGATTGACGGCGCTTCAGGCTGGACGGCTGAGCGAAAGAGCTGGACCGAGGCGGGGCCTGCCACGACCCTGTCCAGCCTCCAGCCTCCAGCCTCCAGCCTCCAGCCTCCAGCCTCAAAGCCGATAAGTCGTCTTGGTCATCACCTTGGACATCAGGGTCATGCCGAATTTGATCGGGGCTGGAAAGCGCACGCCTCCGGCCTCCAGGGCGCTGCTGGCATGTTCCTGCTCATCGCTGCGCATCTGCTCGAGAATGGCCCGTGACTTGCCGTCCTCTTCGGGAATTTGCTGCAGATGCTCGTCCAGGTGCTTGACCACCTGGTCTTCGGTCGCCGCGACAAAGCCCAGGCTGACCTTGTCGCTGACCAGCCCGGCCACTGCGCCGACACCGAACGAGAGCCCGTAGAACAGCGGGTTGAGCAGGCTCGGATGGCTGCCCAGCTGGCGGATGCGTTGTTCGCACCAGGCCAGGTGATCGATTTCCTCGTCCGCCGCATGTTCCATGGCTGCGCGAACCTCGGGCAGTCTGGCGGTCAGCGCCTGGCCCTGGTAGAGCGCCTGGGCGCAGACTTCGCCGGTATGGTTGATGCGCATCAGCCCGGCGATATGGCGGGTTTGCTGCTCGTCCAGTACGGTCTCCGGCTGGACGATGGCTGGCGAAGGACGGCTGGGCTGGCCACTGAAGGGCAGCAGGGTGCGCAGGGCCATGTCGGCCTGCAGCAACAGGCGGTCGACGGGCGAATAGTGGCGTTTATTGGCCATCACGGGGGCGCCTCCGGCGAGAACATTGACCTGCAGTTTACCGCAAACGCGCTGTTCGCTTCCTGCGCGCATGGGTTAATGCCGATCAGATAAGGTGCTTGTAGGAGCAGGGGCACCTACCGAAGAGCGGTAAACAGCCGCCCGTGTAGGAGCGTCGACCTCAGCGCGATGCGATGGTAGCCATCGCACAAGGCGTGTGATGGCCAGCAATCGCCGCGGGGTCGCGGCTCCCACAGGGCCAGGACAAACCGTCGTTTTGTGGGCCAAATGCTTAACTGACTGGCATTTTGCGCATGGTGGCCGGCAAAACGTGGCCGCCATCACCGCGTTGGCGTGAGGCCCTTGCGCCTCAGAGCGGCCGGGGCGAGGATCAGCTTCCCGGCATGGTGCGGGCGATTAGCCATAAGGAGTTGGTGTGAAGAACGATATCCATGACCTGGGCCTGGTGCTCGACTCCAAGGTCAAGTTGCTGCTGGTCGAGTCCTGGGATGAGCGACGGGTGCTGGAAACCCTGACGGGGCTGGCCGTGCGCCGCGGCCTCGGGTTGTACACCTGGTCGGTGACCGAGGGTATGCAGCGCCTGGGGTTCGCCGGCGAGACCTTCGCCGACAGTGGCAGCCAGGAGCCGGAAGCGGCCCTGCGCCTGATCAAGGCCGATCCCCAGGCGAACCTGTACGTGCTGTGCGACCTGCATCCCTTCCTGAGCGACAACCCGCGGCTGGTGCGCCTGCTCAAGGAAATCGCCATGGCCGATGGCGCCCATGCGCCGACCCTGGTGCTGGTTTCCCATGCCTGCAAACTGCCACCGGAGGTGCAGCGTTATGCGGCGCGTTTCAACCTGGCGCTGCCCAGCGAGGATGAACTGCTGGCGATCGTGCGCGAGGAGGCGGCGCGCTGGAGCGAGCGCAATCGCAACCGGCGGGTGCGCACCGACAACCGCACCCTGCAGCAGGTGGTCAAGAACCTGCGCGGCCTGAGCCATGCAGAGGCCCGTGTGCTGGCGCGCAACCTGATCTGCGACGACGGCGCCATCACCCAGGAAGACCTGCCGGAGCTGAACAAGGCCAAATTCGAGTTGCTCGATCTGGATGGCGTGCTCAGCTTCGAGTACGACACGGCGCGCTTCGCCGATGTCGGCGGGTTGAACAACCTGAAGCGCTGGCTGGGCGAGCGCCAGCGCATCTTCTTCGACGCCCGCGGCGTCGATATGCCCAAGGGCGTGTTGCTGGTCGGTGTGCAAGGCGCTGGCAAGAGCCTGGCGGCCAAGGCCGTGGCTGGTTTGTGGGGGCTGCCCCTGCTGCGCCTGGACTTCGCCTGCCTGTACAACAAGTTCTTCGGTGAAACCGAGCGTAACCTGCGTGATGCCCTGAAGCTCGCGGAGCAGATGTCGCCCTGCGTGCTCTGGGTCGACGAGATCGAGAAAGGCCTGGCCAGCGGCGACCAGGACGGTGGGGTCAGCCAGCGGGTACTGGGCACGCTGCTGACCTGGATGGCCGAGCGCAAGTCCTCGGTGTTCATGGTCGCGACCGCCAACGTCATCGAGCGCCTGCCGCCGGAACTGGTGCGCAAGGGGCGCTTCGACGAACTGTTCTTCGTCGACCTGCCGGATGCCGCTGTGCGTGCCGATATCTTCCGCATCCACCTGGAGCGACGCGAGCTGGAGGTATCGGCGTACGACCTCGAGGATCTGG
The DNA here is from genome assembly GCF_004327355.1 of Phytopseudomonas dryadis. GTDB lineage: Bacteria > Pseudomonadota > Gammaproteobacteria > Pseudomonadales > Pseudomonadaceae > Aquipseudomonas > Aquipseudomonas dryadis. The sequence continues at coordinate 9,584 of NZ_QJUM01000029.1, read as the reverse complement.
CGGCGGCCAGCGAGGGGTTCTCGGGCGCGGAAATCGAACAGGTGGTGGTCAGCGCCCTGTATGCCGCGCAGGCGCAGCAGCAGTCGGTGGACCACGGGTTGCTGCTGCGGGGCATCCAGAACACGGCACCGCTGGCGGTGATCATGGCCGAACAACTGGGCGAGCTGCGCGAATGGGCGCGCGGGCGCACGGTCAGCGCCAATTGAGCGGGGCGTCGCTCACTGGCGGGCGAAGCGCCGGTTGAGCCGTGCGGCAATCCTGCGCAGCAGAAACCGCGGGAAGAAACGCGGGGCCAGGGTCAGCAGGCGATTGCGCCAGCCCGGCACGATGATCGCGCGGTTCTTCTCCAGGCCGCGCACGGCGACCAGGGCGACCTCTTCGGCGCTCAGCATCTGCTTGCTGCCTTCCAGGGTACTGGCGTCGAGTCGCGCATTGCGGAAGAACGCGCTGCGGGTTGGTCCCGGGCACAGCACCGACACCTTGACCCCATAGGACTTGAGCTCTTCGCGCAGGCCTTCGGAGAAATGCAGCACATAGGCCTTGCTCGCATAGTAGTTGCTCATCCAGGGGCCGGGCTGGAAGGCGACAACCGAGGCGATGTTGAGGATCTGGCCGCTGCCACGGCCGGCCATCACGGTACCGATGGCATGGCACAGGCGCGCCAGGGCCAGCACGTTGACCTCGAGCAGCTCCTGCTCGCGGCTCCAGTCCTGGGCGACGAAGGCGCCGGCGCTGCCGAGGCCGGCGTTGTTCACCAGCAGCTCGATGACCTGGCCACTCTGCTCCAGTTCGTGCAGCAGTCCGGATACCTGCAGCGGCTCGCTCAAATCGCAGACGCGGAACAGCACCTCCACGGAAAAGCGCTGGGCCAGTTCAACGGCGATGCTTTCCAGGGCATCGCACTGGCGCGCCACCAGGATCAGGTTACGCCCGCGACGTGCCAGCGCTTCGGCCAAGGCCAGACCGATACCGCTGGAGGCTCCGGTGATCAGGGCATAACGGGACATGGAATCTCCTCAGGGGGCTCTGCTCATTATGGGGCCAAAGCCTAGGAGCGCAGCGTGTCGAGATCCGCCAACTGCTCGAAGAACAGGCCGAACACCGCCAGTGCGGCGAAGCCGCCGAGCAACAGTACCAGCAGGCCGGCGATGATCAGCAGCAGAAACAGGCCGGCGAGCAGGTTGACCGCCAGACTGTTCGCCGGCGGCTGCGGGCCGAAACGGTTGGCGCCCAGGGTGCCGGGCACCACCAGCATCAGCAGCCAGAACACGCTGTTGACGATCGGCACCAGGTTGAGCAGCCAGAGCCAGCCGCTCCAGCCCATGTCGTGCAGGCGTTGTACGCCGATCTGCAGGGTGACGACCAGCATGCCGACGACGGCGACGAACAACAGCGCGCCCCCGAGGGTTTCGGACAGCGTGGCCACCGCCGAGAGCACGGCACCGAGGATCACGAAGGCGATCATCAGCACCAGTGACCAGGCCAGGTAGCGCAGGCGGCCGATGCGGCCATTGAACGACAGGACCTTGAGCGGGCCGACTTCGTCCTGGCTGGCGTCGACCTTGGCGCGAGGCGGAGCGTAGGGCGTTTCGACCGCGCTGACGGGGGGCGGAGCGGCAGGTTGCGCTGCTGCGCTTTCGCCCAGCAGCGCCTGGCGAGCCAGGTACTTGTCGATGATCACGCCGCAGGCCGAGCATTCGGCGGCCTTGTCCTGCTGGTGCCCGCATTTCGGGCAGACCATGGGCTGCGGAACAGCATCGGGCTGGGCCTTGGCGGCCAGTTGCTCGTCGGTTTCCACCAGGCTCAGGGCCGCCACCAGGTCGGGCTCCTTGCGGGCCCGGGCACCGGCACGCTGCAGGGCGGCGAGGTACTGATCGGCTTCGGCTTCGAGCAAGTCGCGCTTGATGGCGATCGGGCCACTGCCGAACAGGGTCTCGATGCGCGTACGGTCGCTCTTGAACAGGCGCGCCAGATTGTCCTTGGTCGTCTCCAGTGACGCATCGGGCATCAGCGCCCCGTCGAACACGATCTTGAAGCGAGGAGGTGTCATGCGTGCATCCTTGTCAGCGCGGGCGGGATTTTCTCGCACAGACCCTATCCCGCCGACAGGGGGCGAACAAGTGGTCGGCGGATAATTTTGCGCGTAACCGAGTGCTCGTTCGCAGGTTAGCGCTGAGCCTGTACGCGCGTCAGCGCGGCTCGATATTCGCCATCCAGGCGCTCGATCAGTTCGCTCACCGATGGCAGGTCGTCGATGCCGCCGACCCCCTGGCCGGCTGACCATACGGTCTTCCAGGCCTTGGCCTCGTCATCCAGCGGTTTCAGTTTCTCGCCGCCGTCCTGCGCGCTTTTGCTGCGCAGTTGTTGCATGTCGTAGCCGGCGCGCTCCAGGCTCTGGCGCATGAAGCTGGCCGGGACGCCGGACACGGCCGGGGTATGCACGATATCGGCGGCGTGGGCCTCGAGAATCATCTGCTTGTAGTCCGCGGCGGCAGCGTTTTCACGGGTGGCGATAAAGCGCGTGCCCATGTAGGCCAGGTCGGCGCCGAGCAGTTGCGCCGCGAGTATTTCATGGCCGTGGTTGAGGCAGCCGGCCAACAGCAGGGTCTTGTCGAAGAACTGGCGGATCTCCGCGACCAGGGCGAAGGGGCTCCAGGTGCCGGCATGCCCTCCCGCTCCGGCGGCCACGGCGATCAGGCCGTCGACGCCCGCTTCAGCGGCTTTTTCCGCGTGCCGGCGAGTGGTGACGTCATGCAACACCAGGCCGCCGTAGCTGTGCACGGCATCCACGACCTCCTTCACCGCGCCCAGGCTGGTGATGACGATGGGGACGCGATGGGCCGCACAGATCGCCAGATCCTTTTCCAGGCGCGGGTTGCTGGCGTGGACGATGAGGTTGACGGCGTAGGGGGCGCTGCCCGCCGTCAGGCCGTCGCCGATTTCATCCAGCCAGGCACTGAAGCCGCTGCCGTCGCGTTGGTTGAGCGCGGGGAAGCTGCCGACCACGCCGCCATTGCAGCAGGCCGTGACCAACCGGGGGTTGGACACCAGAAACATGGGCGCCACCACCAGGGGCAGTCGCAGGCGATTTTCCAGCAGGACGGGCAGAGACATGGCGGCACCTGAGCAGGATTGATTGAGGTCAGAAGGGTTTGACGACCACCAGCACGACGATGGCGAGCAGCATGAGCACCGGTACTTCATTGAACCAACGATAGAACACATGGCCACGGTTGTTCTCGCCCCGCGCCAAGCGTTTGCGCATCGCCCCGCAGACGTGGTGATAGCCGACCAGTAGCACGACCAGGGTCAGCTTGGCGTGCATCCAGCCCTGGCTCAGCCAGCCGGGCGCCATGAACAGCAGCCAGATACCCAGCGCCAGGGTGGCGATCATGGCCGGTGTCATGATGCCGCGGTACAGCTTGCGCTCCATGACGCAGAAGCGTGCCCGGCTGGGCTCGTCCTCGCTCATGACGTGATAGACGAACAGCCGTGGAAGATAGAACAGTCCGGCGAACCAGCAGACCATGGCGACGATATGCAGGGCTTTGATCCATGGGTAGAGCATGCCGGTACCTCTGAAGTTTTAGGTGCGTCGATAGTAGGGCGTGCTTCTCCTTTCGTCATCAAGACGGTTGGCCGCAGGCGGATGCGGCTTTATGATTCGACACCTACCCCAGTTCCCATGAGGCGCCTGATGCTTTCCAGCGCAATCGGTCATGCTCCCAGGCACGCTCATGGCGCCTGTCCGGGCTCGTTTCGCGTGGCTGTTGCGTACTGATGTCGGGCTGGGAAGTTCGCCCCAGCAATCGCGCCCAGGAGCGACGGCTTCGCGTGATGCTGGTGCTCCTGCTGATGGCGGCGCCGGCGGCCTTCTACCTGGGCGTCTGGTGGCAGGGCAAGCAACTCCAGGCGCAACTGAGCGATATCCAGCCCCTGCAGGATCGACTCGACGAGCAGGTGCGCGAACTCGATGAGCTGCGTCAGCGTCTGGCGGTGGTCGGCAGTGGCGCGACGCTGGCTCAGCAGGCCAACGAGCAGAGCCGGTTGACCATCAAGCTGCTGGAAGAGCAGATATTCAAGCAACAGCAGGATCTGGCGTTCTACAAGGGTGTGCTGGCGCCGGACAGCCGTAGCGAAGGGCTGCTTATCCGTACCTTCGAACTCCAGCGCACCGACCAGGCGCAGCGTTTTCGCTACAAACTGCTGTTGAGCCGGGTCGGCAAGGATGACAAGCCGCTGCAAGGGCGTTTGCAGGTGCTGCTGGAGGGGCGTCAGGACAAGGCGGCCGCGATCCTGCCGTTGGCGCGGCTCACCAGCGACCTGCCCGAAGACTCCAGCGAAGCGGCGATCGCCTTCGCCTTCAAGCACTTCCAGGCGATTCCCGAGGGTGGTCGATTGGGCGAGTTGCAGCTACCCCGGGGGTTCGAACCCGAGCAGGTGCGTGTGCGAGCCGAGGTCGAGGGCGAAAAACCGGTTGAGCGTGTATTCAAATGGATCGACTAAAAGTGACGGTTTTCAATGTGGAATAAAGGCAAGGGCAAGACCGACCTGCAGCGCTTCACTGGCAAGACCAGTCTGATTGCGGCCGGGGCGGAGTTCAGGGGGAATCTGGGGTTTCAGGGGGCCGTACAGGTCGACGGCCGGGTGCTGGGCGATATCCACACCGAAGAAGGCCTGGTGCGCGTCAGCGTCGATGGGCTGGTTGAAGGTGAGGTGCGCGCCCCCCATATTGTCATCGACGGCGAGATCATCGGTGATGTCTATGCCAGTCAGCACGTGGAGCTGGGCAGCCGTGCCCGTGTGCGGGGCAACCTTTACTACGCTCTCATGGAAATGGCCATGGGCGCTCAGGTAGAGGGCGGGCTGCGGCCGATCAAGGATCAGCGGCGACCGTTGGAGCTGCCCGAGAGCATCGACCCTGCACAATAGTTGACCGCTTTTCTAGGGTAAGCGGATAATGCAGGGCCTCAACGCAGTATGGCGCCTGGCGCCGGGAGATAGAACATGAGCGTCGAAACCTTCACCCCCACAGCTTTGCAATTCACGCAGGGTGCGGCGAGCAAGGTGAAGAGCCTGGTCGATGAAGAGGGCAACCCGCGCCTCAAGCTGCGTGTGTTCGTCACGGGGGGCGGCTGTTCCGGATTCCAGTACGGCTTCACCTTCGATGAAGACGTGGCCGATGACGATACCATCGTCGAACGTGAAGGCGTCAGCCTGGTCGTCGACCCGATGAGTTTCCAGTACCTGGCCGGTGCCGAAGTGGATTACCAGGAAGGTCTGGAAGGGTCGCGCTTCGTGATCAAGAACCCGAATGCCACCACCACCTGTGGTTGCGGCTCGTCGTTCTCGATCTGAGCGGGGTTCGCCGAAAAGAAACGCCGCGCCTCTGCGCGGCGTTTTTCATTGTCCGTGCACTCAGGCTGGGTAGATCGCCCCGAGTACCCGCAGGCCCTTGGCGCCGGTAACCTCGGGGCGATTGGCGGGAATTCCGTTCAGGCAGCAATGGGCCAGCCAGGCGAAGGCCATGGCCTCTACCCAGTCCGGAGGCACGCCGTAGCGCTCGGTGCTGTCGACCAGCGTCTGCGGCAGCAACGCCTGCAGACGCCTGACCAGCGCTTTGTTATGAGCGCCGCCGCCGCAGATCAGCAGTTCTTCGCAGTCAGGCTGGGCCTGGCGCAAGGCGCCGACGATGCTCGAGGCGGTCAATTCGAGGAGGGTGGCCTGCACGTCTTCGGCCGCAAGAGCCGGCAGCGTGCCCAGGTGCTGTTGCAGCCAGCCCGGATTGAACAGCTCCCGGCCGGTGCTTTTCGGTCCACTGGTCTGGAAGAACGGATCGCCCAGCATTGCCTGGAGCAGGGCCGGGTATAGCTGGCCACTGGCCGCCCACGCGCCATCGCGGTCATAGGGCTTGCCACGCTCCCGCTGGATCCAGGCGTCCATCAGCACGTTGCCCGGGCCACAGTCGAAGCCGCGGGCGGGCTTGCCCGTTTCCAGCAGGCTGAGATTGCTGAATCCCCCTACGTTGAGTATCGCCCGCTTGCTTCCGGGGGCGGCGAACAGCGCTTCATGGAAGGCTGGCACCAGGGGCGCGCCCTGGCCTCCGGCCGCGACGTCGCGGCGGCGGAAATCGGCCACGACGCAGATGCCGGTGAGTTCGGCCAGCAGCGCCGGGTTGCCGATCTGGATGGTGAAGCCACGGGCTGGCTCATGGCGCACCGTCTGGCCGTGGCTGCCGATGGCGTGGATGGCTTGCGGCTGCAGATTCTGTTCGGCCAACAGGCTGTGCACGCCGTCGGCGACCAGTTGTGCCCATTGCTGCTCGGCGATGGCGGCCCGCGCGAGTTCGTCCGGGCCAGAGCTGCAGAGAGCCAGCAACTTTGCGCGGAGCGAATCGGGGAGGGCTTGGTAGTGATGGGCGAGCAGCCTGGTGTGCTCGCCTTGTTCGATGAGGGCGATGTCCAGCCCATCGAGGCTGGTGCCGGACATCACACCAAGGTAGAGCATCGGCTTAACGCTTGTTCAGCGCGAGCATGGTGGCTTTTTCCTGATCCATGCGCGCCATCAGCGGCTTGCTCATCTGCAGGAAACGTTGTTTTTCCTGACGGGCGATCGGATCGGACATGGGCAGTTTCTGGCTCAGCGGATCCACATGGGTACCATTGACCTGGAACTCGTAGTGCAGGTGCGGGCCGGTGGACAGGCCCGTGGTGCCGATATAGCCGATGATCTGGCCTTGCTTGACGTTGCTGCCGGTGCGCACGCCTTTGGCGAACCCCTGCATGTGGGCGTAGAGCGTGCGGTAGCGGCTGCCGTGTTGCAGCACCACGGTATTGCCGTAGCCACCCTTGCGCCCGGCCAGTATCACCTTGCCGTCGCCGGCCGCCTTGATCGGGGTGCCGCGCGGAGCGGCATAGTCCACACCCTTGTGGGCGCGGATCTTGTTCAGGATCGGGTGCTTGCGGCCGTTGGAGAAGCGCGAGCTGATGCGCGCGAAATCCACCGGCGTGCGGATGAAGGCTTTGCGCATGCTGTTGCCGTCGGCATCGTAGTAGCTGACGTTGCCCTGCTTGTCGGTGTAGCGCACGGCGGTATAGGTCTTGCCGCGGTTGGTGAAGCGCGCGGAAAGAATGTTGCCGGTGCCGACGGATTTGTCGTTGACCACCTTCTCCTGGTAGATGACCTCGAATTCGTCGCCCTGGCGAATGTCCATGGCGAAGTCGATGTCGTAGCCGAAGATATTGGCCAGATCCATGGTCAGGTTGTGCGACAGGCCGGCATGCTTGGCCGAGACGAACAGCGAGCTGTTGATCACGCCGTGGGCGTAGGCGTCGCGCACGTCGGGCTTGACCAGTTCGCGCTTGAACTCATAACCCTGCTCGGTTTTGCTCAGGCTGATGCTTTCCAGGTCGCTGAGCTTGCTGTGCAGGCTTTCCAGCTGGCCGTCATCGGTGAGCTGGAACTGCAGTTCCTGACCGACCTTGAGGCGGCTGAGTTGCTTGGCCTCCTTGCTGCTGTTGAGCACTTCATGCAGCGTGTTGGCGGAGAGACCGACCTTGCTGAACACCGTGGACAACGTATCGCCATTGGCGACGCTGACGGTCATCTTTCCGGGGTCGACTGGCGGCTGTTCCGCGACTTGCGGAGCACTTTCCTGTTCGGCGCTGATGCCGTCCTCCGCGTTGCCTTCTATCTGGGCGAAAGGCGAGTCGGCAGTATCCTGTTCCTCTACCGCGGGCTCCGGTTGCGGGGGCAGATTCTGCTGGATCTGCTCGGCACCCGTGTCCATGTCCAGGTTGAGATAGGTCTTCTTTGCTTCTACTTCGCGTGAGGGGAACACCAGGAGGGCCAGGCTTAGCAGGGCGGCCACGCCGCTCGCTGCGAGAATGTGGGTTTTGGGGTACAGAGGCGGCGCTTTAGTTGTCGAGGTCATAGGGCTGCTTTTGTAAAGTGAAGAGATGAAAAGGAATTATTGAAGATGAAGATACTGATGAATATGCAGTAACTGTATAAAATATAACCAAATCCAGCCTGAAGCAACCCTGAAGGTGACCGTTGGTTCCAGTGCCATCTTATGTTGGGCAAAACTTGTCATTTGTCCACGATCTTGTATGGTTGGTTCCCTTTTGCTTTCGGTGGTCGTGAGTCCTTTTATGAAGTCGGTTGAAGAGCAACTGGCGCTGATCAAGCGCGGTGCGGAAGAGGTTTTGGTTGAGTCCGAGCTGATCGACAAGCTCAAGCGCGGTGAGCCGCTGCGTATCAAGGCCGGCTTCGACCCGACCGCGCCGGATCTGCACCTCGGTCACACCGTGCTCATTAATAAGCTGCGCCAGTTCCAGGAGCTGGGGCATCAGGTGGTGTTCCTGATCGGTGACTTCACCGGCATGATCGGCGACCCCAGCGGCAAGAGCGCCACCCGGCCTCCGCTGACCCGCGAGCAGGTGCTGGAAAACGCCGAGACCTACAAGACCCAGGTGTTCAAGATTCTGGACCCGGCCAGGACCGAGGTCGCTTTCAACTCCACCTGGATGGACAAGCTGACGCCGGCCGACTTCATTCGCCTGGCTTCGCAGTACACCGTGGCGCGCATGCTCGAGCGCGACGATTTCGACAAACGCTACACTGGCAATCAGCCGATCGCCATCCATGAGTTCCTCTACCCGCTGGTGCAGGGCTACGACTCCGTGGCGTTGCGTGCGGATGTGGAGCTCGGTGGCACCGATCAGAAATTCAACCTGTTGATGGGGCGCGAATTGCAGCGTGCCTATGGGCAGGCCTCGCAGTGCGTCGTCACCATGCCCTTGCTCGAGGGGCTGGACGGCGTCAAGAAGATGTCCAAGTCGCTGGGTAACTACATAGGTATCCAGGAAGCGCCCGGCGTCATGTACAGCAAGCTGGTGTCGATGCCGGATGCCCTGATGTGGCGTTACTTCGAACTGCTCAGTTTCCGCTCCATGGAGGAGATCGAGCAGTTCAAGAAGGATGTCCAGGCTGGCGCCAATCCGCGTGACATCAAGATCAAGCTGGCCGAAGAGATCGTGGCGCGTTTTCACGGTGAAGAAGCGGCTGCCTCCGCGCACCGTTCTGCCGGTAACCGCATGAAGGACGGCGAGCTGCCGGACGATCTGCCTGAGGTCGAGCTTGCCTCTGCCGAGGACATGCCGATTGCAGCCCTCCTTAATAAGGCAGGGCTGGTGAAGAACGCGGCGGTTGCCCGTGACCTGCTGGGTTCCGGTGGCGTGCGCGTCGATGGCGAGGTGGTCGACCGTGCATTCGTCTGCAAACTGGGGGCGACCCATGTTTTCCAGGCCGGCAAGAAGGCGTTTGCGCGTATCACGCTGAAAGCGCAATAAACCTGAAATAACCGTTGACCTGAGAATCAGGTTGCCTATAATGCGCACCACTTCCGGCGCGGCCTGATCTGAAAACCTATTGTTAAACAAAGGGTTAGAGGAATATAAGGGTTGCACGGACGGCGAATTCGAGTAGAATGCGCCGGCGCTGACAGGGCGGTTCGAGTGGTTCTGTCGGTGGCTCGATCGGGTTGGATCGAAGGTGGTGATGAGGCGGTTGACAGCGGTTTG
>NZ_QJUM01000028.1 GCF_004327355.1 Phytopseudomonas dryadis | reverse complement strand
CACCACCACCACGTCGTAGGTGTCGGCGCTCATCGAAACCTGTTCATTCATTACAGTGCCCACTCGCTCAGGCCTTGGTAGCCTCGTTGCCCGTATTAGCTGCAGTGGCTGTGCCAATACTCAAATAATTGTTGATTTGATTTAATAGACCACATTATTCAGTCATATCCAGCCAATATATTCCTCAGCCAGGTCGAGGCCTGCCTACTCGGTCGGCTTGCCGTCCAGATGGAATCTGGCCTGGATGCATTGCCGTGGTCGCGCGGTGCATGGATCGAGGAATGTGAGGCAGGGATTGGCCAATCGGTCAATATTGTCGCCGACAAGCTGGTTGCTGGATCGGTCCTGCCGCTGAGCCCTGCTACTGCGCCACATGATGGTGCAAGCAGTGCTACCTTTTCACCCATGAGACCGGTCGCACTCAGTCACGCGATGCTCTGCCGGCTGCAGGCCTGATGCCTGTCAGTTAAGCGTTTGGCCCACAAAACGGCAGCTTGCCCTGGTGCTGTAGGAACCGCGACCCCGTCGGATTCCACTGGATGGCCACCCTCGCATCGCGCCGAGGTCGACGCTCCTACACGGGCGGCGGTTTGCCGCTCTTCTGCTCCTACAAAAACCTTATCTGATCGGCATTGGGCTGTAGGCCCGCCTTTCCAGCCGATAACGCCCCAACCTTGCCTCGATACCAGCGCTCGAACCCGCGCAGCAGATACGAAAAAGCCCCGCATAGGCGGGGCTTCAGGCATTCTGGGCAGGATATCAGGCGGTGGCGCGATAACCGTTTTCCAGGTTACGCCGTGCCCACATCATCTTGGCCGCGGTCGGGTTGATCGGCGCACCGGTGAAGGTCGGCAGGCTGCGGTCGATCCATTGGGCGCCCTGCCCCTTCCAGTTGATCTCGCCGCTGACCAGTTTGTGGTCACGCATGATCTCATGCAGCAGGGCCTTCACCCGTTTCTCGCACACCACGGTCTGCCGATCGATGGCCTTGGAAAACACCGCTTCACCGTCCTTGCTCAGGGTCATGAGCAGCATGCCGTCAGGACGCTTCCTGAAATCGACATCGTGGCCCGGCAGGTTTTCGATCAGCTGTTCAATGGCGTATTGCATGACGCATACCTCAGGTGAGTTCCTTGTACACCGAAGGTTGCAGAGCGCGTGCCAGGTTCTTAATAATCGTAAGTCACTGATATTAAATGATTTTACTGAATCAAAACAACGGAAACCTGTGCATCGTGCACGGTCGCTCAATTTATGACCGTGCGATTTGCAATGCCGCACGGACAGGCGCCAGAGCCCTGTCCGTGCCCGTAACCGCTCAGGTCTGCTCTCTGGCGCGGCGGCGCATCATCGCCAGCGAGCCGCGGTACAGGACCACGACCTCGTCCAGGGTCTCGCGTATGTAGCCACAGACCGCACGCTGGCTTCTGACGCTGGGCAACGGCGCCTGCTGGTGCTCCAGCAACCTCAGCAACTGCTGTAATTTCTCCAGCCGCAGCTCGGCATCGGCCTGGAACAGGCACCTGTCGGCGGACGCCCGGGAGGTGGGGAAACGAATGATTTCAGGACGGCTATCAGGCATGACGAACCTCCGTGAACAGGGGAATCGCCAGCGTTTGCGGCCCAGGGCGGAGCCCTTGGGTAAAAGGGGGATAGTGCATTTTCCTTATGCTCCTCGAACGGATTAAGGAATCGCCAACCACCGTTTCGACTCGGTTTGGGTGGCGAACCGTACGGGGGTCGAAATACCGGCGTCCGAGGGAACCGGCCAGGCCGAGGCCTGCCCCGCACGGCCCGCCATAGATGCACAAAAACAACGGGCACGAAAAAAGCGCCTGCTGCTTTAGGCTATGGCGCTGTCGCGCCTCAGACAACACACGGGTTTCGACTCCCGGCCACGGGATTGACCGTGACGGGCGGACTTTAGCGCGGCTGACGAACAGGGGGCAAGCGAGCGTGGCAGGTCCTGGCTAACGAACCGCGACAGCGCGCGCACCGAAGCCCCAGCCCAGTTGCATGCCCGCGGCAGCGATCAGAATGGCGGCCACGCCCAGCCATTGCAGCAGCTCGAGGCGATGCCCGAAGGCGAACCAGTCGACCAGGATCGCCGCGATGGGATAGATGAAACTCAGCGCCCCGGTCAGCGCGGTCGGCAGTTTCTGGATGGCGCCGTAGAGCAGCACGTACATCAACCCCGTATGCACGATGCCCAGGGTCAGCAAGGTGCCCCAGCTGCCCGAGCCTTGCGGCAGCGTCGACAGATTCGCCAGCGGCGCCAGCAGCAACATGCCGGTGGCGACCTGGATCAGCGCGATCAGATGGGGCGGTACCCCGCTCAGGCGCTTGATGATCAGCGCCGCCAGGGCATACAGCAACGCCGCCCCGAGGGCCAGACCGATGCCCTGCAGGTAATGCCCACCGCCCTCTTCCTGGCTGCCATGGGCGCTGACGATAGCCAGCATGCCGACGAAGGAAACCGCCAGCCAGCCCAGCTTGCGCGCGGTGATCCTTTCGCCGAGGAAGAGTGCCGCCAGCGCGACCAGGATGAAGGGCTGGACATTGTAGACCGCCGTGCCGATGGCGATGGAGGCCCGCGAATACGAGGCGAACAGCAGCACCCAGTTGGCGACTATCGCCACGCCACTGAGGATCGCCAGCAGCAATGACGCCCCGCTCAACAGGCCTGGGCGCAGCAAGCCCATCAGGGCACAGACCAGCAACAGCGTGGCGGTGCCGAATACGCAGCGCCAGAACACCACATCCAGTACCGGCTGACCGGAGAGCATGACCAGCCAGCCGATGGTGCCGGAAATCAGCATGGCGGCGACCATTTCCAGCGAACCGCGGCGTATCGTTTTGTCCATGACGGGCTCCTTGCGACGAGCGCCCATTATGGCAAGCGCGGCGCCAGCGCCTCCATGGCCAGGACAAGGCAAAAAGCGCGATATACCTTTACTATCAAGGCACTTGGCGGATGATTCCTAAGGAAACGAAATGATCGATGAAATCGACCAGATATTGATAGCGGCACTGATGGAAGACTCGCGGCGCTCGCTCAAGGCGCTGGCGCAGATCAGCGGCCTGTCGTCACCCAGCGTGGCGCAGCGGCTGCGCAAGCTGGAGGAACGCGCGGTGCTCACGGGCTACACCATCGAGGTGGACCCCAGGGCCTTCGGCTACCAGTTCCAGGCCATCGTGCGCATCCGCCCGCTGCCGGGCAAGCTGCACGAGGTGGAGCGCCGGATCCAGGCCATCGCCCAGTTCACCGAGTGCGACAAGGTCACCGGCGAGGACTGCTTCATCGCCCGCCTGCACGTGCGTTCCATGGATCAGCTCGACAGCCTGCTCGACGAGCTGAACACCTGTGCCGAAACCAACACGGCGATCATCAAGAAGAACCCGGTCAAACGGCGGCTACCGCCGATGAGCTGATGCCGCCGCAGGCCCGGCGCCACGGCTGAACAGCGCACTGCCGATGGCACGCGCGGCCTCCAGGTGCACATCCGGGTTCTGCGTCTCCGATTCCAGCAGCAGTTCGGAAGACAGTACCCGCGCCCCGCAGTAATCGAAGATGCCATGCTCGATCTGCACCTGCATGGCATGGCCGTAGCCATGCCGCGCGTAGGTGCCGGCGTCGGCGCCGCCGACCCCGAGCAGGTGCACCTGCAGATGCCCGAGCTTCTTGACCAGCGCCGCCTGCGGACTGAAATCGAAGGCCCAGCCATTGCTGAACACGCGGTCGATCCAGCCCTTGAGCAGAGCCGGCATCGACCACCAGTAAACCGGGTAGACCAGCACCAGGGCGTCGGCCCGTTCGATCCTCGCCTGCTCGGCCGCCACATCGGCGGGCGGTGGCGCTTCACCACGGTGGACCGCATGGTCGGCCAGGCCGAAGCGGGGGTCGAAGCCCTCGGCGGCGATATCGGCCAGTTCGACACTGTGGCCGGGCTCGCCCAGGGCCACCCCCTCGGCGAGCCGGGCGGCAATGCTGTGCGTGAGCGAGCGGGGATCGTGATGGGCGACGACGACAAGCGCGTGCATGGCGGGACTCCTGCGTAACGGCGGTTTGCCCTGGCTCTTCCGTAGGAGGCGCGCCCCCGCGGCGGTCAGTGGCCATACGGCGATTTTTGCAGGATCGCCAATCGCATCGCGCCGAGGTCGACGCTCCTACACGAGGGCGCCGGTTTGCCGCTCTTGCGTAGGCGCCCCTGCTCTTGCATGAAAACCACTTCAAGTAACTTACCTTTAGTAAGTTATCCCGACAGCCAGGGAAAAACAAGCGGGAACCACAGGGCCGCGCCATCAGCTGTCGAAAGGAGCGGGCCAGCAGCCACTGGACGAGCTTGGCGGCCGATCCGCACACAGGACGATGCAGGCGCGATGGTGGCAACCCATCAACTGCCGATGGGTTGCCACCCATCCTACAATTCCAATATGAATCAATTGGTCATCTGACATCAGGCCGTAGGATGGGTGCTAACCCATCGATTTGCGATGGGTCATCACCTGCGAACAACGCACGCTCCACAGGCCCGTCAGAACCTGGGCTTCATCACCTTCCAGTCCGGGTCGTACTTCTGCATCTGGATCACGTCGTTACGCTGGCGGATGCCGCAGCTCAGGTACTGCTCGTTGAGCCTGGCCAGTTGCTGGTAATCCAGCTCCAGGCCCAGCCCCGGGGCATCGGTCAGGGCCACGCAGCCATCGACGATCGGCAGCTTGCCGCCCTTGATGACTTCCTCGTCCGGCTCCTGCCAGGGGTAGTGGGTGTCGCAGGCGTAGGACAGGTTCGGCACCGCGGCGGCGACATGGGTCATGGCCATGAGGCTGATGCCCAGGTGCGAGTTGGAGTGCATCGACACGCCAAGGCCGAAGGTGTCGCACATGCGCGCCAGGATCTGCGTATCACGCAGCCCGCCCCAGTAATGGTGATCGGCGAGCACGATCTGCACGCTGTTCAGGGCCACGCTGCGACGGAACTCGTCGAAGTCGGTGACCACCATATTGGTCGCCAATGCAATGCCCGTGCGCCGGTGGACCTCGGCCATGCCGTCCAGGCCCGGGCACGGGTCTTCGTAATACTGCAGGTCGTCGCCCATCAGTTCGGCCATGCGCAGCGAGGTCGCCACCGACCAGTTGCCGTTCGGGTCGATGCGCAGCGGCGCGTGCGGGAAGGCCTGGCGCAGCGCCTTGATACAGGCCACCTCATGCTCGGGGCCGAGCAGGGTACCGGCCTTGAGTTTGATACTCTGGAAGCCGTATTCGTCGATCATCGTCCGCGCCTGGGCGACGATCTGCTCGGGGCTGATGCCCTCCCCCCAGCGATCCGGCGCATAGGGCGAGTCGACGTGCTCGGCGTACTTGAAGAACAGGTAGGCACTGAACGGCACTGACTGACGTACCGCGCCGCCCAGCAGGTCGACCAGCGGCATGCCCAGCGCGCGCGCCTGCAGATCGAGAAAGGCGACCTCGAAGGCCGAGTAGGCGTTCGCCACCTGCTTGCTCGGGTGCGAGCCCGGCGCCAGCTCGGCGCCACCGTTGCAGCCCGGTTGCAGGGTGGCGACGGTGTTGGCCACCCGGGCGCGCAAGCCGTTGAGGTCGAACGGGTCGAGACCGACCAGGCTCTCCCGCATGGCCTGCAGCACGCTCAGCACCGGCGCATCGCCATAGCTTTCACCCAGGCCGAGGTAGCCGTTGTCGCTCTCGACCTCGATGATCGAGCGCAGCGCATAGGGTTCGTGGATACCGCTGGCGTTGAGCAGCGGCGCATCGCGAAACGCGATCGGCGTCACGCGAACCTGTTTGATCTTCATGATGACACTCCAGAATTGACCGATTTTTCCCACCCGCCCGACGCTGCGGCAGCGCGCCGGCGGGTTGCGGCATTCAGGCCGGCGACACCGCCGGCGTGGCCTTGGCCGGCTTGCCCCTGCCGCTGTCCGCCCCTTTGCTGGTCTTGGTCAGGAACACCAGGATGCCGGCGATCAGGGACACCACGGCCAGGCCGATCAGGCCGCCCTCGATGGAGCCGGTGTGCTCTTCGAGGTAACCGAAGCGACGAAGCCATCTAGGGTCTGTTGACGTTTCAGCGCAAGCCGCGTTGCTGCGCAAAATCTCGCCAGGCCGGGCGGCGATCCGCTAGGCGGAGGACGCCGGGAATGGCGTTCCCTTGCCAAGTCCTCCAACAACGCATGGCGAGATTTTTCGCGCAACCCGCAGGGCCGGGCCCGTTTTGCCGCGAATGCTGCGTTTCTCGACGCTCGTTTGGAACACCAAACTTCGCGTCTCGTGCCTTGCCTCGCGGCAAAACGGGCTCCGGCGCGGTCGTGCTGAAACGTCAACAGACCCTAAGCTGCCCACCGAGTTGATCAGGGCGATCACCGCCGCGGCGATGCGGGCGTCCAGGTAGGCCTGGGGAATCGGCCAGAACAGCGACGAGGCCGCCTTGAAGCCGATGGCGGCGAAGCAGATCGCCACGAAGGCGAAGATCGGCCCGCCGGTGGTCGACATGAACAGGCCGAACGCGGCGATGACGAAGGCCGCCGAGGCCCAGGCCTGCTGCCACTTGAAGCGCGCCGCCAGGCTGGCGAAGGCATACATGGCCGCCACCGAGATGATCCAGGGGATGGAGTTGAACAGGCCGATCTGGAAGTCGCCCAGGCCGCCCATGGACTTGATGATGCTGGGCAGCCAGAAGGTGCAGCCGTAGATGGTCAGCGAGATCGAGAAGTACAGGAAGCAGAACAGCATGATCTGCGGATCGCGCAGCAGGCGCAGCGCCGAGTGCCTGGCCACACCGGCGTCGCCCGCGGCCAGTTCGCGCTGCCGCTGTTCCTCGTCGATGCAGTCGGTCAGCGCCTGGCGTTCCTCGCGGCTCAGCCACCTGGCGTCCCTGGGCAGCGAGTCCAGCCAGAACCAGACGAAGCCGCACAGCACCACGGAGAACATGCCTTCGATCAAGAACATCCACTGCCAGCCGTGCATGCCCAGCCCTTCGATGTTCAGCAGCGCGCCGGACAAGGGGCCGGAAATGATCGAGGCGATGGCCGAGCCACTGAGGAAGATGGCCATGGCCTTGCCCCGCTCGCCGGCTGGCAGCCACTTGGTGAAGTAATACACCACCCCCGGGAAGAAGCCCGCCTCGGCCACCCCGAGCAGGAAGCGCAGGATGTAGAACCAGGTTTCGTTGGGCACGAAGGCCATCGCCGTGGCGACGATGCCCCAGGTGAGCATGATGCGCGTCAGCCAGATCTTCGCGCCGTAGCGCTGCAGGAGGATGTTGGACGGCACCTCGAACAAGGCGTAACCGATGAAGAACAGGCCGGCGCCCAGGCCGTAGGCGGCGGCGCCGATGCCCAGATCGGTTTCCAGGTGGCCGCGCACGAAGCCGATATTGACGCGGTCGATGTAGTTGACGATGAACATCACCACGAACAGCGGCAGGACATGGCGTTTCACTTTCGAGACCGCGCGGGCGACAACCTGCGGGTCGGCTGAACTCTGGACGTTATTCACGTAGGGCGACTCCCGATCATTGTTTTTGTGGGATACGCCGATCATGTACGCGGGTATTGATCCCGTCTAATCTAGATTGGTATTTGATTGATACCAGGATTAGATCAATGTTCGAGCTCGCTCAACTGCGCTGCTTCACCACCGTGGCCACCGAACTCAACTTTCGCCGCGCTGCCGAACGGCTGAACATGACCCAGCCACCGCTGAGCCGGCAGATCCAGCTGCTCGAGCACAGCCTCGGCGTCGAGCTGTTTACCCGCAGCACGCGCAGCGTCGCGCTCACCGCCGCTGGCCGGGCGTTTTTCATCGAAGCCCAGCACTTGCTGGAACGCGCCCATCAGGCAGCCGCCTCGGCACGGCGCTTCGCGGCAGGCGATATCGGTTCGGTGAGCATCAGCTTCGTCGGCAGCGCGGTGTATGAGTTCCTGCCCCGAGTGATCGCCGAGGCGCGGCTCAATCAGCCCCAGGTGAAAATCGCCCTGAGCGAGATGAACACCCACCAGCAGCACGAAGCACTACGCACCCGTCGTATCGACCTGGGCATCGTGCGCCAGCCATTGCTGCAGGCGGGTTACGAAAACGAGTGCCTGGTGCGCGAGCCCTTCGTCCTGGCGCTGCCCAGCCATCACCCACTGGCCAGCGCGGCCACGGTGCGCGTGGAGGATCTGGATGGCGCGCCCTTCCTGATGTACTCGCACTCGGCCTACCCGCCGTTCAACGAACTGCTGACCGGCATGTTCCGCTCGGCCCGGGTGGCGCCGGAATACGTGCAGTGGCTGGGCTCGTCGCTGACCATCCTGGCCCTGGTCAACGCCGGCATGGGCCTGGCCCTGGTGCCGCGTTGCGCCACCAACGTGGTGTTCAGGGACGTGACCTTCCGCGACATCGACCTGGGCGCAGGCGTGCAAAGCGAACTGCACCTGGTCTGGCGCACCGACAACGACAACCCGGCCTGCCGGATGCTGCTGGAAGCTATCCGCACGGCGGTGGCGGCCGAGCACCCGTGAAGGCGGCGGGGCTTCGCCGCGGTTCGTCACACTGCCAGCCCCCCTTGAGCGGATCGGCGAACTCGCCGGGGTCAGGTGAAGCGCTGGCAAGCCGCTGGACTGCGCGTTGGCGCCACAAGCCCCGCCGCTAGGGAGCTGCGGACGCGCGCGCCTCGGCCTTGACGAAATCGACGAAGGCCCGGAGCGGCGACGGCATGTGCCGGCGCCCGTGGTAGTAGAGATAGGGCCCGTCGAAGGCCTGCCACCAGTCTTCGAGTATGGGCAGCAGGCGGCCGTCGGCGAGCGGCTCGCGGATGAAATCCTCGAAGGTATAGACGATGCCGAGGCCGTTGATGGCGGCGCTGGTCTTGAGATCCTGCGAGGAGGTGAGCAGTTGCCCGCGTGGCGGGATGCGCAGCGTCCGACCGTCCTTCTCGAACTCGAAGATGCTCACCTTGCCGCTCTCGAAACGATGACCGAGCAGTTGGTGATCGGTCAGCTCCGAGGGGTGCCGGGGCGTGCCGTGGGCCGCCAGGTAGGCGGGCGAAGCGGCGGCGACGAAGCGTTGCCGGCGCGGGCCGATGGGCACCGCGATCATGTCCTTGGCCAGGCTTTCCTCGTAGCGCACGCCGGCATCGTAGCCGGCGGCGATGACATCGATGAAGGTGTTCTCCATCACCACCTCGACATTGACCCCGGGATAGAGCCTGAGAAAGCGGCTCAGCAGATCGGGCAGCAGGTAGCGCGCCACCGGCACCGGCACGTTCAGCTTCAAGGTGCCCACCGGGCGCTGGGCCTCGTCGTCCAGGTCGTTGAAGGCGGCCTCGATCGCTTCCAGCGCCGGGCGCAGGCGTTCGAGCAGGCGTTCCCCTGCCGCGGTCGGCGTGACGCTGCGGGTGGTGCGGTTGAGCAGGCGCAGGCCCACATCGCTTTCCAGGCGGCGCAGGCAGTCGCTCAGCGACGACGCCGACATGCCGCGCTTCTGCGCGGCGGCACGGAACCCTCCGGCCTCGACCACAGCGGCGAAAAGCGCGACATCGCTCAGGTTGGGCTGGCGCATGGGACGTCCTCCGGTTCTGCGCACACTGTACGAGTGATCGTACAGCCCGTCCATATCCACCCGGATTATCCAGAAACCACCGTACGGTGATAATCACCCCTCGCCCCAGCGCTCGGCCAGAGCCTGGGTCCTCCCGTCAAACGAGGATGAGGAAACCACCATGTACGACAAAACCACCGCAGTCGCAGCGGGCGATGCCAGCCCCGCCCGCCAGCTGATGAAAATGACCAGGACCCTGGTCGCCGGCGTCGCGCTGGCGGGCGCCTTCACGGTCGAGGCCGCCAACCGGGTGCCGCCGAAACCGGACTGGAGCGCCAACGACATACCGTCGCAGCAGGGTCGCATCGTGCTGATCACCGGCGGCACCAGCGGCATGGGCTACGAAGATGCCCTGGCCCTGTCCCGGGCCGGCGCCGAGGTCATCATCGCGGCGCGCAATGCCGAACGCGGGCAGGAAACCATTGCCCGCATACGCCAGGAAGTGGCGGACGCGAAGGTGCAGTTCGAAGCCGTGGACCTGGCCAGCCTGGCCTCGGTGCGCAGCCTGGCCGAGCGCCTCAATGAGCGCCTGCCGCGGCTCGACGTGCTGATCAACAACGCGGCGATCATGGCGCCGCCGCAACGCGGTACCTCCGTCGACGGCTTCGAGTTGCAGCTGGCGACCAACTACCTCGGCCCCTTCGCCCTGACCGGCCTGCTCATCCCCCTGCTGCGCGCGAGCGAGGACGCCCGCGTGGTCAACCTGTCGAGCATCGCCGCCGCCCGCGGCCGGCTGAACTTCGAGGACCTGCAGGCCGAACGGCACTACGACCCCTACGCCACCTATGCGCAATCCAAGCTGGCCGTGCTCACCTGGTCCTTCGCCCTGCAGCAGCGCAGCGATAGCGCCGGCTGGGGTATCCGCAGCATCGCCGCGCATCCGGGGGTCGCCGTCACCGAGCTGATCGCCCGCGGCCCCGGCCTGGACAGCCCATTCGGCGCGCAGTGGGCCGAGGGCCGCGAGCAATACCACTCCGCCGCGCAAGGCGCGCTGCCCACCCTGTACGCCGCCACCGCCGCCGAAGCGCTCGGCGGCGCCTATTACGGGCCGGTCGGCGAGGAGGAAAGGCGCGGGCCGCTGGGCTTTGCCAGAACGCCGGAAGCCGCCGCCCGGCAGGCGGATGCCGAGCGCCTGTGGCAACTGTCGGAACGCCTCACCGAGGTGACCTACCCCTGAACGCCATGGGCACGGGTCATTGTCCGCCCGTGCCCTGCCCCGCCGCGACCCGTCTGTCTTCCAGGAACGCCCATGAGCACGCCATCCCTCCCGCATCGCCTGAGCCACGCCATCAACGCCGAAGCGCATGAACTGCGCCCCGCGCTGTCCGGCTTCCTGCTGTTCTTCTGCCTGTTCGCCGGTTACTTCATGCTGCGCCCCATCCGCGAATCCATGGGCATCTCGGCCGGCGTGGAAAACCTGCAATGGCTGTTCACCGCCACCTTCTTCGTCATGCTCGCCGCGGTGCCGCTGTTCGCCTGGCTCAGTTCCCGGGTACCGCGCCTGCACTTCATCGACTGGGTGTACGGCTTCTTCTGCCTGAACCTGCTGCTGTTCGCCGCGCTGTTCCAGGCGCAGGGCGAAAGCCCGTGGCTGGCGCGGGTTTTCTATGTGTGGATATCGGTCTACAACCTGTTCGTCGTCTCGGTCGCCTGGAGCCTGATGGCGGACGTCTTCGACGGCGCCCAGGCCAAGCGCCTGTTCGCCTTCATCGCCGCCGGAGCAAGCGTTGGCGGGCTGCTCGGCCCGGCCCTCAGCGCCCTGCTGGTCGGCCGCCTGGGCGAATCGGGGCTGATGCTGCTGGCCGGGCTGCTGCTCGGCGTCGCCCTGGCCCTCAAATACACGCTGATGCGCTGGCGCGAGGTCGGCGGTGCCGGCCGCCCCGGCGCGGCGCCAGCCGAAAGCACGCGCCGGCCATTGCCCGGCAACCCCTTCAGCGGCATGACCCGGGTGCTGAAATCGCCCTACCTGCTGGGCATCGCCGGCTTCGTCGTGCTGCTGGCCACCGTGACCACCTTTCTCTACTTCGAGCAGGCACGCCTGGTGGCCGAGCTATTTCCGGACAGGCAGGCACAGATCCGCGTGTTCGGCAGCATCGACCTGATCGTCCAGGCCGGCGCCCTGCTCTCGCAGCTGTTCATCACCGGGCGCCTGGCCGAGAAGCTGGGGGTGCGCACGCTGCTGGCGATCGTGCCGCTGCTGATGTGCGTCGGCTTCGTCGGCCTCGCCCTGGCTCCCGGCTTCGCCATGCTCGCGGCGCTGATGATCGTGCGCCGTATCGGCGAATACGCCTTCGTCCGGCCGGGCCGGGAAATGCTCTTCGCCCCGCTCGATGCCGAGAGCAAGTACAAGGCCAAGAACGTCATCGACACCGTGGTCTACCGCGCCGGCGACGCCATCAGCGGCTGGGCCAAGAGCGCGCTGGACATGCTCGGCCAGGGCGCCGGGCTGGTGGCGGTGATCGGCGCGGTCTGCGCCCTGCTCTGGGGCTGCCTGGGCTGGCGACTCGGCCAGCAGGCGGATCGCCAGGCGCGTTCATCGCATCGGCCTGGCCCGGCGATAAGCGAGGGTTGACCCGCAGGAGCGTCGCCCCCGGCGCGATACGAGGGCGGCCATGCCGCAGAAATCGCGGTATGCCCACGATTCGCCGCGAGATCGCGGCTCCTACGCGACGTTGGCGATTCTGCGCGCCTGTTGCTGGTGATGGAGGCCTGCGACCGGCACCGGCAACGGCGCTATGTGCGCCAGCAGACAGACGCCCATGCGGGGGGATTTCACACTGCAGGCCTGCACCCCTCCCCATTACGTCACGCCCGCAGCACCTGCGTGACACGCATCACGGCAACGTTGTCCGCGCTTGACGTTGCACGCCAAGGAAAACATGGACAGGCAATGGCTTCGAGCAATCCAGCGGTTGTGGCGGCCCGCGCCCCGGACATTCGAGTACGAACCCGTGCTGCGCGCGGAACTGTTCAGTGCCGAGCAGATGGCCAGCCACGGCGCGCAGCTCGCCCACCAGCATCGTCTCAGCCCGCACATGACCTCCGACGCCCTGCTCGATCGGCTCGCCGAGAACGCCGAGGTACTGGCCAGCAGTTGCCAGGCCATGACCGTCGCGGCGTTGTCCAACCAGCGCGCCACCCCGGCAGCGGAGTGGCTGCTGGACAATTTCTACCTGGTCGAAGAGCAGATACGCACGGCGCGCCAGCACCTGCCCAAAGGCTATTGCCGCGAACTGCCCGGCCTGGCCAGCGGGCCATCGAGCACGCTGCCGCGGGTCTACGACATCGCCCTGGAAACCATCGCCCACGGCGATGGCCGGGTCGACGGCGACAGCCTGGGCCGCTTCGTCGCCGCCTATCAATCGGCCATGCCGCTGACCCTGGGCGAGCTCTGGGCCATTCCCATCATGTTGCGCCTGGCGCTGATCGAGAACCTGCGCCGCGTGGCGTCGCGGGTGATGGCCAACTGGAACGAGCGCAACCTGGCCAACGACTGGGCGGACCGTCTGACCGCAACCGCCGAGCGCGATGCCAAGAGCGTGGTGCTGCTGGTGGCCGACCTGGCCCGTTCGGCGCCGCCGCTGACCAGCGCCTTCGTCGCCGAGCTGGCGCGGCGCCTGCAGGGCCAGAGTACGGCGCTGATCCTGCCGATGACCTGGATCGAACAGGCGCTGGCCGAGTCCGGCCAGAGCGTCGAGCGCCTGGTGCATCTGGATGCCCAGCTGCAGGCGACCGAGCAGGTGTCGATCAGCAACAGCATCAACAGCCTGCGCCTGCTCGCGGCAACGGACTGGCGCGAGTTCGTCGAGCACATGAGCGGCGTCGAACAGGCCCTGCGCGAGGACCCGGCCGGCGTCTATGCCAGCATGGATTTCGCCACCCGCGACCATTACCGCCACGCCGTGGAACGCCTGGCTCGACGCTGCCCGCATTCCGAGCTGGCGGTCGCCGGCGCGGCCCTCGCCCTGTGCCGCGCGGCGCCGGCCAACAGCCCGCTGCTGAGCCATGTCGGCTTCTACCTGCTGGGGGCCGGCCTGCCGGTACTGGAACTGCAACTGGCGGTACGCCCGTCGCTGGCCACGCGCAGTCGACGCCTGGTGCGCCAGGCGCCGCTGGCCTTCTTCCTGTTCCCGGTGGCCCTGCTCAGCGGCCTGCTGGCCTGGCCATTGCTGGGCATGGCGCGGGCCGATGGCTGGCCGCCGCTGGCCCTGGCGCTGCTCGCCGTGCCGACCCTGTTGATGACCAGCAGCCTGGCCATCGGCCTGGTCAATCGGCTGGTGACCCTCAGCCTCGCCCCGGACATTCTCCCGCGCCTGGACTACAGCACGGGTATCCCGCCCCAGGCGCGAACGCTGGTGGTCGTACCGACGCTGATCGGCCATGCGCAGGATGTCGACGAACTGGTGGAAGGCCTCGAGGTCCGCTTTCTCGCCAACCGTGACGCCAACCTGCACTTCGCCCTGCTGAGCGACTTCCTGGATGCCGCGAGCGAAGTGCAGGACACCGATGCCGCGCTGTTGCAGCAGGCCGCCCGGGCCATCGAGGCGCTGAATCTCAAGTATCCGCAGGGCGAGGCGTCACGCTTCTTCCTGCTGCACCGCCCGCGGCGCTGGAACCCGACCGAACAGCGCTGGATGGGCCATGAGCGCAAGCGCGGCAAGATCGCCGACCTCAACGCCCTGTTGCGCGGGCACGGCCGCGAGCGCTTCTCGCTGATCGTCGGCGATCTCGCCGCGCTGCCGCCGATCACCAACGTGATCACGCTGGATAGCGACACCCAGCTGCCCCGCGACGTGGCGCGCCAGTTCATCGGCGCCATTTCCCATCCGCTGAACCAGGCCCGCTTCGACCCCGCGCAACAGCGCATCATCAGCGGCTATGCGATCCTGCAACCGCGCGTCGGCATCAGCCTGCCCAGCATCGCGCGCTCGGCCTACGCCCAGCTGTTCGGCAGCGACGCCGGGGTCGACCCTTATACCCGCGCGGTGTCCGACGTGTACCAGGACCTGTTCGGCAACGGCTCCTTCATCGGCAAGGGGGTCTATGCGGTGGATGCCTTCGAGCGGGCGCTGCAGGGCTGTTTTCCGGACAATCGCATCCTCAGCCACGACCTGATCGAAGGCTGCTACGCCCGCTCCGGGCTGATCAGCGACGTGCAGCTCTACGAAGAGCATCCGGCGCGCTACAGTGCCGATGCCAAGCGCCGCCACCGCTGGATCCGGGGCGACTGGCAATTGCTGCCCTGGCTGATGCCCTGGACGCCGAAACCCGGCGGCGGCCTGGAGCGCAACCGCCTG
This sequence comes from Phytopseudomonas dryadis, assembly GCF_004327355.1. Lineage (GTDB taxonomy): Bacteria > Pseudomonadota > Gammaproteobacteria > Pseudomonadales > Pseudomonadaceae > Aquipseudomonas > Aquipseudomonas dryadis. The sequence continues at coordinate 60,268 of NZ_QJUM01000028.1, read as the reverse complement.
ACCGCCCTGGCGCGCTGGAAGATCGTCGACAATCTGCGCCGCAGCCTGGAACCGGCCGCGTTCCTGTGCATGCTCCTGTGGGGCTGGTTCGCCAGCGCCCAGGCGCTGCCGTGGAGCCTGGCGGTGTTGCTGCTGATCATGGCCCAGCCGCTGCTCGGCACCCTCCTGGAGCTGCTGCACAAAGCCCATGACATCGCCCTCGGCCAGCACCTCAAGGTCACCCTGCGCGGTGCGGCGCAGCACGTCTGCCGCTCGCTGCTGACCCTGGTGTGGCTGCCCTTCGAAGCCTTCAGCAGCCTGGATGCGATCGGCCGCACCCTGTGGCGCATGACGATCAGCCAGCGCCGGCTGCTGCAATGGAACCCGTCGCGGGAGGTGGAGCGCAGCAGCCGCAACGACCTGCCGGGCCTGTACCGGTTGATGTGGATCGCCCCGCTGCTGGCGCTCGGTGTCGCGGGCCTGCTGCTCGGGCAGCCCACGACCCTGGCGATCGCCGCGCCCTTGCTGCTGGCCTGGCTGCTATCGCCGGCGATCGCCTGGTGGCTGAGCAGACCCTCGACCCCCGCGGCCTTCGCCCCCTCGCCGGAAGAACGGCGTTTTCTGCGGCGCCTGGCGCGCCGCACCTGGGCCTTCTTCGACGATCACCTGGGCCCGGTGGACAACTGGCTGCCGCCCGACAATATCCAGGAGAAGCCCAACGCCGTCACCGCGCACCGCACCTCACCGACCAACATGGGCATGGCACTGCTTTCCCACCTCGCCGCCTACGACTTCGCCTACCTCAGCGGCGGCCGGCTGCTCACGCGGCTCGACCAGGCGCTGAGCAGCATGGCGCGGCTGCCGCGCCATCGCCGGCACTTCTACAACTGGTACGACACGCGGACGCTCGCACCGCTGCCGCCGCACTACGTCTCCACCGTCGACAGCGGCAACCTGGCCGGCCTGCTGCTGACCCTGCGCCCGGGCCTGGACGAATTGCCGGATGCGCCGCTGATCAGCCCGACCTGGCTCGGCGGCCTGGGCGACAGCCTCGAGGTGCTGCACGAGGCCCTGCTGGCCAGCGAGCTGGACAGGCACCTGCTCGACGCACTGTTCGACGAACTGGCGGCAGCGGCAACCCTGGAGAGCGACGGCCTGGCGGCCATCGCCGCCACCCTGGGCCGCCTGGTCGCCTTGCTCGAGGGCCTGGACAGTGCCCTGGCCCAGGCGCCCGAGACGGACTACTGGCGGCGCGCCCTGCTCGAGCACTGCCAGGATTTCAGCGCCGAGCTGGCCTGCCTGAGCCTGCCCGGCGACCCCGTGGTGGCGACCAGTTGGCGGCAGCTGGCGCAGCTCGACGCCAGTCAGTGGCCAGCCGCCGAGCAGGCGCAGGTACGCGCGGTCGTCGGCCATGCCGGCGAACGCATCGCCAGTGCGCTGCGCCTGGCGGATCTGGCGGGCGAGCTGGCCGACATGGATTTCACCTTCCTCTACGACGGGCAACGCGAACTGCTGGCCATCGGTTACAACGCCGACGAGCAGCGCCTGGATAGCGCCTACTACGACCTGCTGGCCTCGGAAGCACGGCTGACCAACTTCGTGGTCATTGCCCAGGGCCAGTTGCCGCAGGAAGGCTGGTTCACCCTCGGCCGGCTGCTCACCAGCAATGGCGGAGTACCGGTGCTGCTGTCCTGGACCGGCTCCATGTTCGAGTACCTGATGCCGATGCTGGTCATGCCCAGTTACGCCGGCACCCTGCTCGACCAGACCTGCCGCGCGGCCGTGGCGCGACAGATCGAATACGGCCAGCAGCTCGGCCTGCCCTGGGGCGTCTCCGAGTCCGCCTACAACACCCTGGATGCGCAACTGAACTATCAGTACCGGGCATTCGGCGTCCCCGGCCTGGGCCTCAAACGCGGCCTGGGCGAAGACCTGGTGATGGCGCCCTATGCCTCGGTGCTGGCCCTGATGGTCGCGCCGGAAGCCGCCTGCAAGAACCTGCAACGCCTGGCCGGTATGGGCATGGCCGGGCGCTACGGCCTGTACGAAGCCATCGACTTCACCAGCGCGCGCCTGCCGCCGGGGCAGAGCGCCGCGGTGATCCCCTCGTTCATGGCCCACCACCAGGGCATGAGCCTGCTGGCCCTGGCCTGCGTGCTGCTGGATCGCCCGATGCAGCGCCGCTTCGAGGCCGATCCGCAATTCCAGGCCACCGCCCTGCTGCTGCAGGAGCGCGTGCCGAAGAGCGCCGCGCAGTACCTGCACACCGCCAATGCCGCACTGGAGGGCACGGTCGCCCGGGTCCACGAAAACAAGCTGCGGGTGTACACCGACCCCGCGCGCCGGCACCCGGCCGTGCAACTGCTGTCCAATGGCCGCTACCACGTGATGGTCAGCAACGCCGGCGGTGGCTACAGCCGCTGCAACGAGATGGCGGTGACCCGTTGGCAGGAGGACATCACCTGCGATAACAGCGGCACCTTCTGCTACCTGCGCGATGTCGACAGCGGCGACTTCTGGTCTTCCGCGCACCAGCCCACGCTGCGGGCCACCGAGGCTTTCGAGGCGATCTTCACTGATGCGCGCGCCGAGTTCCGCGTACGCCAGCACGGCTTCGACGCGCATACCGAGATCGTCGTCTCGCCGGAAGACGACATCGAGCTGCGCCGCCTGCACCTCAGCAACCGCGGCGCACGGCGCCGCACCCTGGAGCTGACCAGCTATGCCGAGGTGGTGCTGGCGCCGGCGCTCAGCGACGCCCTGCACCCGGCGTTCAGCAAGCTGTTCGTGCAAAGCGAGCTGCTGACGCCGCTGCAGGCGATTCTCTGCAGCCGCCGGCCGCGCGCCAGTGAAGAGCGGGTGCCGTGGCTGTGTCACCTGCTGGCGGCGCACGAGGTCGATATCGCGGCGATTTCCTACGAAACCGACCGGGCCCGCTTCATCGGTCGCGGGCGCAACCTGACGCACCCGGCAGCGATGGACGACGAGGCGCTTTCCGGCACGGCCGGCGCGGTGCTCGACCCGATCGTGGCGATCCGCTGCCGGATCGACCTGGAACCCGGGCAGAGCGCGACCATCGACCTGGTGACCGGGGTCAGCGACAGCCGCGAGGGTTGCCTGCAACTGATCAACAAGTACCGCGACCGGCACCTGGCCGACCGCGTCTTCGACCTCGCCTGGACCCACAGCCAGGTACTGTTGCGCCAGCTCAATACCTCCCACGCCGAAGCCCGCCTGTTCGAGCAGATGGCCGCCTCGATCCTCTATGCCAACCCCTCGCTGCGCGCCGCGCCCGGCGTGCTGGCGGCCAACCGGCGCAACCAGAGCGGCCTGTGGGGCCAGGCGATTTCCGGCGACCTGCCCATCGTGCTGGTGCAGATCGGCGCCATGGCCAATATCGACCTGGTGCGGCAACTGGTACAGGCCCATGCCTACTGGCGGCACAAGGGCCTGAGCGTGGACCTGGTGATCTGGAACGAAGACCGGGCCGGCTACCGACAAGACCTGCAGGACGTGATCATGGGCCTGGTCACCTCGGGCAGCGGCGCCCATCTGCTGGACAGGCCCGGCGGTATCTTCGTGCGCCCGGCCCAGCAGCTCTCCAGCGAGGATCGCGTCCTGATGCTGGCCGTGGCGCATCTGCTGCTCAGCGATGAACGGGGCAGCCTGGCCGAACAGATCCACCGGCGCCGGGCCGAGCCGGCCCTGCCCGCCTTCGACGCGCAGCTGATGCCCGAACCGGTGCTGGCCGAAGTCGTCCCCCTGAACGATCCGTCGCTGATCCTGGGCAACCCCCACGGTGGTTTCAGCGCCGATGGCCAGGAATACGTCATCCACCTCAGCGCCGGCCAGCCCACCCCGGCGCCCTGGGTCAACGTGCTGGCCAATGCGCATTTCGGCAGCGTGGTCTCGGAAAGCGGCGGTGCCTATACCTGGCATGAAAATGCCCACGAATTCCGCCTCACGCCCTGGCGCAACGACCCGGTCAGCGACCCCAGCGAAGAAGCGCTCTACCTGCGCGACGAAGACAGCGGGCACTACTGGTCGCCGACGCCGCTGCCGCGCCCCGGAAAGGGCCGCTACGTGACCCGCCACGGCTTCGGCTACAGCGTCTTCGAACACGAGGAAGACGGCATCCGCAGCGAACTCTGGGTCTACGTGGCGCTGCAGGAGCCGGTCAAATTCTCGCACCTGAAGCTGCACAACCGCTCCGGCCGCCCGCGGCGTCTGTCGGTGACCGGCTATGTCGCCTGGGTGCTGGGCGACCTGCGGGAAAAATCGGCCCGCCACGTGGTCAGCGAGGCCGACCCCAACAGTGGCGCGCTGCTCGCGCGCAATGCCTATTCCATCGAGTTTCCCGGGCGGGTGGCGTTCTTCGATGTCGATGCGCCGCAGCGCAGCAGCACCGCCGAGCGCAGCGAGTTCATCGGCCGCAACGGCAACCTGAGCGCGCCCGCGGCCATGGCCCAGGCGCAGCTGTCCGGGCGCAGCGGCGCCGGGCTCGATCCCTGCGCGGCGCTGCGGGTCGAGCTGCAACTGGCCCACGGCGAAAGCCGCAGCGTGATCTTCCGCCTGGGCGCCGAACAGGACGCCCAGGCCGCCTCGCGTCTGCTGCAGCGTATGCGCGGCACGACCTCGGCAGAGACCGAACTGGAACGGGTACGCGCGCACTGGCGCTCGACCCTGGGCGCGGTACGCATCGAAACCCCCGAGCCCGCCGTCGATGTACTGGTCAACGGCTGGCTGATGTACCAGGTGATCGCCTGCCGCTTCTGGGCACGCAGCGGTTACTACCAGTCCGGCGGCGCCTTCGGCTTTCGCGACCAGTTGCAGGACAGCATGGCCATGCTGCATGCCGATCCGGCGGCGGTGCGCCGGCATTTGCTGTTATGCGCCGCGCACCAGTTCGTCGAAGGCGACGTGCAGCACTGGTGGCACCCACCGCTGGACCGCGGCGTGCGCACCGGCTGTTCCGACGACTACCTGTGGCTGGCGCTGGCGACCAGCCGCTACGTGCAGGTGACCGGCGACCAGAGCGTGCTCGGCGAAGCGGTGGGCTACCTCGAAGGCCGCGAGCTGAATCCTGGCGAGGAGTCCTACTACGACCTGCCCAGCCAATCGGCCCTGCGCGAAAGCCTGTACCAGCACTGCGTGCGCGCCATCGAGCGCAGCCTGGCGCGCGGCGTGCACGGCCTGCCGCTGATGGGCCATGGCGACTGGAACGACGGCATGAACCGCGTCGGCGAACAGGGCCGGGGCGAAAGCGTCTGGCTCGGTTTCTTCGGCTACGACGTGCTGCGTCGCTTCGCCGACACCGCCCTGGGCAACGGCGACGCGGTGTTCGCCCGGCGCTGCACGGAGCAGGCCGAGGCCTTGCGCCTGAGCCTGGACGCCCACGCCTGGGACGGCGCCTGGTACCGCCGTGCCTACTTCGACGACGGCACGCCGCTGGGCTCGACCGACAATGACGAATGCCGCATCGACTCCATCGCCCAGAGCTGGTCGGTGCTGTCGGGCGCGGCGCCCGACGCGCGCAGGCGCAGCGCCATGGACTCGCTCGAACAGCACCTGCTGCGCCGCGATATCGGCCTGGTGCAACTGCTCGCGCCGCCGTTCGACCGCGGCGCGCTGGAACCCGGCTACATCAAGGGCTATGTGCCCGGCGTGCGCGAGAACGGTGGCCAGTACACCCATGCGGCCGTGTGGGCGGGCATGGCGTTCGCCGCCCTCGGCGAGCGCGAACGGGCCTGGGAACTGCTGCGCCTGATCAACCCGGTCAGCCATGGCGACAGCGCCGCGGCCATCGCCACCTACAAGGTCGAACCTTATGTGCTGGCCGCCGACGTCTATGGCATGCCGCCCCATGAGGGGCGTGGCGGCTGGAGCTGGTACACCGGCTCGGCCGGCTGGATGTACCGCCTGATCGTCGAATCGCTGCTCGGCGTGCAGCGCGACGGCACCCGGTTGCGCCTCCAGCCGCTGTTGCCGGCGCACTGGCCCGGTTTCACCCTGCACTACCGCCATGGCGCGACGCCTTACCGCATCAACGTGCGCGCCGCCGACGCCGCCGAGCCGACCCTGCACCTGGACGGCATCCGCCAGCCCGGCGACAGCATCGCCCTGCTCGACGACGGGCGCGAGCACCGGGTCGACATCCTCTGGCCGCACAAGGAGGGCGCAGCACAAGCTGTCATGCCTGGCAATCGGCTCCTGCCTACACCCGAATAGAAGCCATGAGCAGCCCCCCGGGTAGCCCGGGTCGAGCGCAGCGATACCCGGGAGCCGTGGCCGCGGTATGGCTGCGGTCCTGGGTTACGCCTGCGGCCAACCCAGGCTACGGGGAGGTCTTGGCCATGAGGGCTATGGGCACTGCCGGGCGCCCGCCTTCGAGTCTCGCCATGGGCGGCGTTGCTACAAGGGTTCCCTGGCTGAAGTCGGCCAACATGGTCTTCGAAAGACGGCTATCGGGTAACAACAGCCATAAAGCCGCAAAGAGCGCAGAAGGCTGGACGAGAACAACAACGCCGCCTTTCGTCCAGCCTCAAGCCTCCAGCGCTCTTCTCGAGCCACCAACATGTTGAAAGGCATGGTCCTAAGGGGTCTGGCGCACCGACGGGCGCAGCCGAAGCTGTCATGCTCGGCGCTCGGCCTCTGCATACCTCGGAGCAGAGACCATGAGCCCCGGCCGGGCTGATCAAGTCCGGGCTGGGCACCGCACAACCTGACAGACAATCCCGGAGGCTTGACATGCTCGACTCCTACTTCGTCGTTTCGCGCAGCTCGGGCAACATCATCCGCGTCATCCAGCGCAGCGCCACCCCCGAAGACTCGGCCACCGTCACCAACGTCTATGCTTCACTGAGTCACGTCGAGCGTTATGAACAGTTGTTCGCCGCCGGCCAGGACCTGATCGACGTCGACAGCGTGTTGCACAGCTAGGGGCTGCTGGCGGTTCAGCACGAGCCCGGCGGGCTATGTACGCTAGCGAACGGAACCCGGTTTTTCCCAGATGTATGCTGGCCGTTTGCCAATCCACCACAGAAGGGACGCCATGCTCGACGACTGCATGCCACAGCAGAACCACTTGCTGGCGGCTCTATCCGGCGAAGTCCAGCAGCGCCTGTTCTGCCATCTCGAACATGTCGCCCTGCCCCTCGGTCAGGTGCTCTACGAATCCGGCGAGACCATGCGTCATGTGTACTTCCCCACCGACTCGATCATCTCCTTGCTCAACGTGATGGAAAGCGGCGCCTCGGCGGAGATTTCCGTGGTCGGCAACGAAGGGCTGGTGGGCGTTTCCCTGTTCATGGGTGGAGAAAGCACGCCGAGCCGGGCCGTGGTGCAGAGCGGTGGCCATGCCTACCGCCTGCAGGGGCAGCGCCTGAAGGATGAATTCAATCGCCATGGCGAGCTGTTGGTGCTGATGCTGCGTTACACCCAGGCCCTGATCACGCAGATGGCGCAGACCGCCGTGTGCAACCGCCACCACTCGATCGACCAGCAGCTGTGCCGCTGGCTGCTGCTGTCCCTGGACCGCCTGCCCGGCAACCAGTTGACCATGACCCAGGAACTGATCGCCAATATGCTCGGGGTACGCCGCGAGGGCGTGACCGAGGCCGCCGGCAAGCTGCAGCGCCAGGGGGTGATCGAGTACAGCCGGGGGCATATCACCGTGCTCGACCGCCCGCGGCTCGAACAGCTGAGTTGCGAGTGCTACGCCGTGGTGAAAAAGGAAAGCGACCGCCTGCTGTCCTACATGTCGCCCCGCCCCCCGCACTGATCGGAGGCCAGGGTGGTAGCCGGGGCAATCGTAATGGGGATGGCAGCCATAGGGCGCAAGCGGACGGCCGATAGGAGCGCCAGAGGCTGGAGGCTGAACGACAAGCAAACCCCATGGGCTCTTTCGTCCAGCTTTCCAGCCTCAAGCGTTTTTTATCGAAGGCCGAAGGCCGCTTGCGCCTTTGAGCGACCACTCAACCCGTTCGCTCGGATACGGCATTTGATCGCTGATGTGGCGCCAGCCGGCACTGCATATGGGTGGTCTGCCACAACGGATCGGCCTCCACGTCGACGATGGCGAAGCCCTGCTTCTCCCAGAAGCGGATGGCGCCGGGCAGAAAGGGATGGGTATGCAGGTACAGCACCTGCACCCCGGCGTTCGCCGCGTGGCGGCGCAGCCTGGCATACAACGCGCCGGCCAGGCCCGAGCGGCGAAAATCCGCGGCCACGAACAGGCGCACGATCTCCACCACCCGGCTGCCGGCGTAGTCGAGCTGGCGGAAGCGCTGGTCGTAGGGCAGATAGCCGATGGCGGCGACGATCTCGCCGGCACAGCGGGCCAGCCAGAAGCGTCCATCACGGCCGTTCAGGTACACCTCGTCGAAGCGCTGCAGATCCGCCGGCAGCGTGCCGCCATCGAGCCAGGGAAAGAGCTCGGCCCGGGCGCGCATGGCGAAGTCGATCGCCTCGGCGACGTCCTCCGGCCCGGCCTCGGCGATATGCAAGGCTGGCTGGCTCATGCCGCGGCGCCGCCCGAGCCCCCGGAAATCACCACACGTCGCTTCATGCCCGAACCTTCCTCCCTATCAGCGCAACGTCCGCTGCGCAGCGCCCTGCCCGTGCCATAGCCGCTCGAGGCACCGACTCGGCCGCCGAGCCAAAGTGCCCGCAACATAGCCCGCCGCGCGCGACCACGCAACCTGGCGAGCGACGCACTTGCGCCGGTGCCGCATCGGCCCCCGGCCAGGGCATCGGCCCTGCCAGCCAACCCCGGCCGTGCCGTTGCCGGCAGGCGGATCAGGCGGGCGCGGTGCCATTGAGATAGTGATCGCCGAGCTGCCGGCGCTGATGCTGCAAGGGCGTCTCCCGCGCCGCCGGCGACGGACGGGGCAGCGACTGGCCGAGCAACTCGACCTGCAGCTCGCTGGCCAGCCGCGCCGCCTCGGCGGCCGCCAGGCGCGCCTCGACAGCGGCCGCGGACGAACGCCCGGCGCGCGCCAGCAAGGCATCGGCGGCATCGATGCGGATCTGCAGGCGACCGACGCTGGCGATTGCCAGGGCATCTTCGCCAAGGGCCTCGGCCCTGAGCTGCTCGACCAGCGCAGCGAGTGCGTCACGGGCGAACAGCAGGTCGCCCAGGGTATGCGAATCGGACATGGTTCTTTCCTCAGTTCCAGGCATGACGGGGCGGCTTGACGCCGTTGAGGCGCTGGTTGCCGACCAGGTGGTACTTCCAGCGCACCGGATCGTGCAGGGTGTGGGTACGGGCATTGCGCCAGAAGCGATCCAGCCCCCGGCTGGCGGAGACCGAACGGGTACCGCCCAGCTCGAACAGGGTGCTGGAGGCGGCCAGGGCGATCTCGGTGGACAGCACCTTGGCCTGGCCGACCACCCGCGAAGCCTCGGCCACGCTGTCCTCGCTCGGCTCGGCCAGGGCGCGATCCACCGCCGCGGCGGACTGCTGCAGGATCGCCTCGGCGGCGCTCAGGCGCCACGCCAGGTCGCCGATGAGCGCCAGGCTCAAGGGGTCCTGCCAGCCGTGCTGCAAGCCGCTGTCGACCCAGGGCCGGGCCTGCCTGGCCACGTTCAGCAACTCGGCGAAGGCGCCCCGGGCGATGCCGGTATCCACCGCGGCCTGGATGATCTGCGACACCGGGCCATCGGCGCTGGGCTGGTCGTAGGCCTTCCACGCCGGGATCACATCGCTGCGGGGCACGCGCACCTTGTCGAGCAGCACCTGGCCGCTGGCGGTGATGCGCTGGCCGAAGCCGTCCCAGCTGTCGATCACGCTCAGCCCCTGGGCATCCCGGGGCAGCAAGGCGATGAACGGCCGGTTCTCCTCATCCACGCCGACCGCCGGCACGATATGGGCGAACAGCGCGCCGGTGCAGTAGGCCTTCTCGCCCTCGATCACCACGCTGTCGCCGTCGAAACGCACCCGCGTCTCGAACGCGGTGACGTTCTTGCTCCCGGCCTCGGAGAAGGCATTGCCGAAGCGGTAGCCCTGCAGCACCTTGGCGAAGAAGCGCTGCTTCTGCTCTTCGCTGGCGGTCAGCAGCAGGTTGTTGATCACCCCGAAATGGTTCTGCGGCAACTGGCCGAGCGAGGCGTCGGCCGCCGAAATCAGGGCGATCACCTCGACCAGGGTGGCCTGGGACACGCCGGCGCCACCGTAGGCCTTGGGCACGGTGATCGCCCACAGGCCGCTCTGCGAGAAGCGGTCGAGCTCCTCCCAGGGCAAGCGTCGCTCACGGTCACGCTCGACCGCCTCGATGGCGAACTCGTCGGCCAGGCGCCGGGCCACCTCTATGGCTTCGGCGTCGCTGGCGATGATATGGGCCGCCCGCGGCGGCGCCGAGCGGGCCTGGGTGGGCACAGGGGAAACGGCGGTATCGGGCATGCTGCTGGCTCCTTGCAGATCAGGTCTGCCAGTGCTGTTGCACGGCCCGTACCAACCCTGAACGCCCTTTGCATTCATAGGGTTAGCTGAAAACCACAAGGCCACGCCCTGTTCCCTGCGAACAATCTGTGGAAGCGCTGTTGGCTGACCAACAGTGCTTTGCCCGATAGTCAGGCAGGAGAATCGACGCTCATTTCGCCGCCGATCCCCCCAGTCGCACGGCGACAACCATGACCCACAGGGAAATAACGCGTTTTTCATCCACCGGGTAGCCCGGGTCGAGCGCAGCGACACCCGGGAGAGGGGTGCCCTGGGTATCGCTTCGCTCAACCCAGGCTACGGACTGTTCGTCGCCGAGCCTCCCGGTCGTACGGTGACAGCCATGCCCCATAGGGAAATAACGCGGCTTTCATCCACCGGTAGCCCGGGTCGAGCGCAGCGACACCCGGGAGAGGGGTGCCCTGGGTATCGCTTCGCTCAACCCAGGCTACGGACTCTTCGTTGCCGGGCCTCCCGGCCGTACGGTGACAGCCATGCCCCATAGGGAAATAACGCGGCTTTCATCCACCGGTAGCCCGGGTCGAGCGCAGCGACACCCGGGAGAGAGTGCCCTGGGTATCGCTTCGCTCAACCCAGGCTACGGACTCTTCGTCACCGATCCCCCCAGTCGTACGGTGACAACCATGACCCACAGGGAAATAACGCGGCTTTCATCCACCGGTAGCCCGGGTCGAGCGCAGCGACACCCGGGAGAGGGTGCCCTGGGTATCGCTTCGCTCAACCCAGGCTACGGACTCTTCGTCACCGATCCCCCCAGTCGTACGGTGACAGCCATGCCCCATAGGGAAATAACGCGGCTTTCATCCACCGGTAGCCCGGGTCGAGCGCAGCGACACCCGGGAGAGGGGTGCCCTGGGTATCGCTTCGCTCAACCCAGGCACGGACTGTTCGTTGCCGGGCCTCTCGGCCGCACGCTGACAGCCATGCCCCACAGGGAAATGACACGTTTTCATCCACCGGGTAGCCCGGGTCGAGCGCAGCGACACCCGGGAGAGGGGTGCCCTGGGTATCGCTTCGCTCAACCCAGGCTACGGACTGGCAGTCAACCGGCCTTGCCACCCAGGTAGAAATGCTGGATATCGTCGCGGCTGGCCAGCTCGGCGGCACCGCCCTCGCCCACCACGCGACCGTTCTCCAGGATGTAGGCGTAGCTGGCATGGCGCAGGGCGACGTTGATGTTCTGCTCGGCGACCAGGAAGCTGACGCCCTCGCGGGCGTTGAGCTGGGCGACGATGTCGAAGATCTCCTCGACGATGATCGGCGCCAGGCCCATCGACGGCTCGTCGAGCAGCACCAGGCTGGGCTTGGTCATCAGGGCGCGGCCGATGGCGAGCATCTGCTGCTCGCCGCCGGAGGTCAGCCCGGCCTGGGTCTTGCGCTTGGTCTTCAGGCGCGGGAACCAGGCGTAGATGCGCTCCAGATCCTGCTCCAGCTCGCGCCGCGTCGGGCGGCGCAGGAAGCCGCCACTGCGCAGGTTGTCTTCGATGCTCAGGTGGGCGAACACGTGCCGTCCCTCCAGCACGTGGACGATGCCCTGGCGGGCCAGCACATTGGCCGCCACGGCGACGGTGTCCTGGCCACGCAAGCGGATGCTGCCGCGGCTGACCCTGGCACGATCGGCCTGGACCAGCCCGGAAATCGCCTTGAGCGTGGTGCTCTTGCCCGCGCCATTGGCCCCGAGCAAGGCGACGATGCCGCCCTGCTCGACCCGCAGCGAGACACCCGCCAGGGCGAGGATGGCGCCGTCGTAGATCACTTCGATGTCGTCGACGACGAGCAGCGTGCTCGGCTCGACGGCAGCCCGGCTCGTAGCGTTCATTGCCTCATCCCCCTCGGGCGCCAGCGCGCCTGGTTGTGCTGCCGTCACTGCTCCGCGCTGCAATCGCGCGGGGTTACCTTCTTCTCTGCCGCGTACTCGGCGGCCTTGGCGTCGATCAGCGGACGCAGGGTCTGGCGGTCGGCCTGCACCCAGTCGGTCAGCAGCTTCCATTGCTTGCCGTCCCACTGCTGCACCTTGGCCGCGCCGCCACCTTCGTGGTCGTTGCACGACAGCTTGAGCGGCTGCATCAGGCCGAGGAAACCGATCTCCTTGAGCCGCGCATCGTCGAGATCGAGGTGTTCCAGTCCCCAGCGGCCTTCCTCGCCATTGAGCGGGCGCTTGCCGAACTTGCCCTGCCCGGCACGGATGGCCTCCACGGCGATGGCGGCATTCACCAGGCCGGAGTTGTAGTACACGCTGCCGAAGCTCTTCGGATCCTTGAGATCGCTCTTGCCCTTGTCGAGGATGTGCTCCTTGATCCGCTGGTGGATGTCGAACGTCGCCCCGCCCGGGTACGGGGTCAGCGCCAGGTAGCCCTTGCCCGCGTCACCGGCGGGCAGCACGTCCTCGTCGGAGCTGGCCCAGATGTCGCCGACGATGCGCTCGACCGGGAAGCCGAAGCGCGCCGCGGTCTTGATCGCCACCGGCGTGGACACGCCCCAGGTGCGCAGGAACACCCAGTCCGGCTTGAGCTGGCGCACCTGGCGCCACTGCGACGCCTGCTCGTTGCCCGGATCGGCCACCGGGATCTGGATGTTCTCGAACCCGTACTTTTCCGCCAGCAGCTTGAGTGGCCCCTGGGTTTCCCGACCATAGGCGGAATCGTGGTAGACGGTGGCGATCTTCTTGCCCTTGAGCTTGTCCAGCCCGCCCTCGCGCTCGGCGACGTAGTTGATGAACGCCGAGGCCTCGCTGTAGAAGGTCAGCATCACCGGGAAGTTGTAGGGGAACACGCTGCCATCGGTGGCTTCGGTACGGCCGTAACCCAGGGTGATCAGCGGAATCCTGTCGGCTTCGGCCTTGTCCGCCAGGGCATAGGCAGCCGGTGCGCCGTTGGGCTGGTAGACCGCCACCGGCGCGCCGTTGAGGCCGTTCTTGAAGCGCTCGTAGCACTCGATGCCCTTCTCCGCCGTCCATTCGGTCTCGCACTCCTGCCAGACCAGCTTGACGCCATTGATCCCGCCTTCCACCTCGTTGATGTAACGCAGGTAGTCGATCATCCCGGCCCAGACCGGGATGCCGCTGGAGGCATAGGCGCCGACCCGGTAGGTGGCCAGCGGGAAGAACTGCTCATCGGGCGCGGCCTGCACGGGCACCGCCAGATGGACGCCGAGAACGAGCAAGGCCGAAGCCAGGGTACGCTGCAAGGAATGTTGCATGGGATTCACTTCCGTGGACGAAATGGGGGTTCGCCCTGTCCCGTTTTCGGGTCGAGGGAGTCGGTTGTCGGGATCACTGTTCGCTGCCGCAGTCGCGCGGGGTGATGCCCTTCTCCCGGGCATAGGCGGCGGACTTGGCTTCGATCAGCGGGCGCAGGGTGTCGCGGTCGGCCTGCAGCCAGTCGGTCACCAGCACCCACTGCTCGCCGTCCCACTGCTGCACCCGCGCCGAACCGCCACCTTCGTGGTCGGAGCAGGACAGCTTCAGCGGCGGCAGCAGGCCCTCGAAGCCGATGGCTTGCAGGCGTGCGGCGTCGATATCCAGGTGCTCGAAGGCCCAGCGCCCTTCCTCGCCGTTGAGCGGGCGGTTGCCGAACTTCTTCTGCCCGGTGCGCAGCGCCTCCACGGCAATGGCGGCGTTGATCAGGCCGATGTTGTAGTACACCTTGCCGAAGTAGCGCTGATCCTTGAGATCGCTCTTGCCGGCATCGAGGATGTGCTGCCTGAGGCGCTTGTGGATCTCGAAGCCGTCGCCACCGGGGAAAGGCGCCAGGGCCTGATAACCCTTGGCGGCCGGTCCGGCAGGAATGACGTCGGCCTCGGAGCCGGCCCAGACGTCGCCGATGATGCGCTCGACCGGGATGCCGAAGCGCGCGGCGGTCTTGATCCCTACCGGGGTGGACACGCCCCAGGTACGCAGGAACACCCAGTCCGGCTTGATCTGCCGCACCTGGCGCCATTGCCCGGACTGCTCGTTGCCCGGGTCGGCCACCGGAATCTGGATGTTCTCGAAACCGTACTTCTCGGCCAGCAGCTGCATCGGCGCCTGGGTTTCCCGGCCGTAGGCGGAATCGTGATAGACGGTGACGATCTTCTTGCCCTTGAGCTTGTCCAGCCCGCCCTCGCGTTCGGCGATGTGGTTGATGCCGACCGAGGCCTGGCCGTAGTAATTGAGCAGCAGCGGGAAGGCATAGGGGAACACACTGCCGTCAGTGGATTCGGTACGACCACCGCCGCCGTCGATCAGCGGAATGCGGTCAGCCGCGGCCTTTTCCATCAGGGCGTATGAACCGGGCGTGCTGTGGGTGAAGAAGAACGCCGTTGGCGCACCATCGAGGCCACCCTTGTAACGCTCGTAGCACTCGACGATCCGATCCACGTTCCACTCGGTCTCGCACTCCTGCCAGACCAGCTTGACCCCGTTGACCCCGCCTTCGACCTCGTTGATGTAGCGGAAGTAGTCGATCTCGCCGGCCCACCAGGGGATGCCGCTGGAGGCGTAGGCGCCGACCCGGTAGGTGGCCATGGGAATGAACTGTTCGTCAGCGGCGGCCTGGGCCAGGGTCGGCAGCAGGGCCTGCGCAGCCAGGACGAAGGCCGCGCCCAGCAGCGTGCGGTGCAGGGGTTTACGCATGGTGCTCACTTTTCTCGGGGGTGGTGGGTCAGAAGCGCAACGGCCAGTTCCTGAGCCGCTCGCCGAGGTTGCCGAGCAGGCGCACCAGGCCCTCCGGCTCCTTGATCAGGAACCAGATGATCAGCGTGCCGAAGAGGATCTTCTGCAGGTTCTGCAACTGCCCGGCATCGACGTTGCCGGCGAACAGCCACTGCCCGGCGTGGCTGAGCAGGATCGGCGTCAGGCTGATGAAGGCCGCACCGATGAAGTTGCCGGCGATGCTGCCCATGCTGCCGATGATGATGATGAACAGCAGCTGGAACGAGCGGTTGATATCGAAGCTGCCGGCACTGGCGGTGCCCAGGTAGGCGAAGGCCCACAAGGCGCCGGCGATGCCCAGGTAGAAGGAGCTGACGGCGAAGGCCAGGCGCTTGTAGCGGTTCACCGGAATACCGATCACCGAAGCGGCGGTGTCCATGTCGCGGATGGCCATCCAGTTGCGCCCCACCTGGCTGCGCACCAGGTTCACCGCCACCCAGGTCAGCAACACCACGCAGCTCAGGGTCAGCAGGTAGCGGCCGACCGGCGAGGCCAGGCTGTAGCCGAACAGTTCCAGGCGCGGCGCACTGATGGTGCCCGAGGAGGCGTAGTTGTAGAACCAGGGAAACTTGGCGAACACCCATTCGAGGAAGAACTGCGCGGCGAGCGTGGTGACCATCAGGTAGAAGCCCTTGATCCGCGAACTGGGAATGCCGAACACCAGCCCCACCGCCCCGGCGATCAGGCCGCCGCCGAGCAGCGCCAGGGGCAACGGCAGACCCGGCACGCGCAACAGCAGGCCATAGGTGGCGAAGGCGCCCACGGCCATGAAGCCGGCGGCGCCGACCGAGGTCTGCCCGGTGTAGCCGGTCAGCAGGTTCAGGCCCAGGCCGGCCAGCGACAGCACCAGGAAGGGAATCAGGATCGCGTTGAGCCAGTAGTCGCTGCCGGTCAGCGGCACGCCGACGAAGGCCAGCGCCAGCAGTGCCGTCAGGGCCAGCGGCCAGCGCCGCCGGGTCAGCGCCAGCGGCGCATGGTCATAGGTCGCGGCAAGGGGTGAAGTGGACAGGCTCATGGCGTCAGACTCGTTCGATGGCGCGGTCGCCGAACAGGCCGGCCGGACGGATGTAGAGGAAGACCAGGGCGAGGAAGTAGGCGAACCAGGGCGTGATGCCGCCGCCGATCAGCGGGCCGATGTAGGCCTCGGCGAGGTTCTCCGCGGCGCCGACGATCAGCCCGCCGACGATGGCCCCGCCGATCGAGGTGAAGCCGCCGATGATCAGCACCGGCAAGGCCTTGAGCACCACCAGCGAGAGCGAGAACTGCACGCCCTGGCGCGCGCCCCAGAGCAGCCCGGCGACCAGCCCGACCACCCCGGCCACGGCCCAGACGATCTGCCAGATGCGGTTCAGGTCGATGCCCACCGACAGCGCCGCCCGGGTGTCGTCGGCCACCGCGCGCAGGGCGATGCCGATGCGGGTCTTGTTGAACAGCAGGGCCAGCAGCGCCACCAGCACCGCGGCCACGCCCGCGGCGACCAGGTCGAACTGGCTGATCATGATCTCGCCGACGAACAGCGGGATGTCCTCGATGCCCAGGTCCAGCGCCCGCACCTGGGCGCCCATCAGCCCCTGGGCCAGGCCCTCGATGATGAACGACAGGCCGAGGGTGGCCATGAACAGGGTGATCTGCGAACGGTTGACCAGCGGCCGCAGCACCAGGCGCTCGATCAGCAGCGCGCCGACGATCATCACCAGCACGGTCAGCGCCAGCGCCACGGCGAAGGGCAGGCCCTGCTCGTGCAGGCTGACGAAGGTCAGCGCGGCGAACAGCAGCATGGCGCCCTGGGCGAAGTTGAACACGCCGCTGGCCTTGTAGATCAGCACGAAACCGATCGCCACCAGCGAGTACATGGTGCCGGCGAGCAGCCCGCCGATCAGGGTTTCCAGAAAGAAGTTCATCAGTGCACCGTTCCCAGGTAGGCCGCGATCACGTCCGGGTTGGCCTGCACCTCGGCCGGCGTGCCATCGCCGACCTTGCGCCCGTAGTCCAGCACCACCACGTGGGCGGACAGCCCCATGACCACCTTGATGTCGTGCTCGATGAGAATCACCGTGGTGCCCAGATCGCGATTGATGTCGGCGATGAAACGGCTCATCTCCTGCTTCTCCTCGGCGTTCATGCCGGCCATGGGTTCGTCGAGCAGCAGCAGCGTCGGCTCGGCGATCAACGCCCGGCCCAGCTCCACGCGCTTCTGCAGGCCATAGGCCAGGCCGCCCACGGCTACATCTCGCCAGGGTTGCAGTTCGAGGAATTCGAGGATGCTTTCCGCCCGCTCGCCGAACTCGCGGGCTTCGCGCCGGGCCCGGGGCAGCGCCAGGGCCTGTTCGAGGAACAGGGTGCGCTGGAAGCGCGACAGGCCGGTCAGCAGGTTGTCGCGCACGCTCATCTTCTTGAACAGCGCGTTGTTCTGGAAGGTACGGCCGATGCCCAGGCGGGCGGCGCCCAGCGGCTGGATCCGGCCCAGGCGCTCGGCGTTGAACAGCAACTCCCCCGAGTCGGCGCGGTAGACCCCGTTGAGGATGTTCAGCAGCGAACTCTTGCCGGCGCCATTGGGCCCGATCAGCGCGCAGATCTCGCCGCGGCGCACGGCGAACGACAGGTCGGAAATCGCCTTCACGCCCTGGAACGACAACGAGATGTTGCGCACTTCGAGAATGGCCGAGGCATCGCTCATGCGGCGTGCTCCAGGTATTCGCGGATCCAGATCGGCGCCGTGGCAGGCGTGGTGCTCGGTGCGGCGCCCTGGACGATGCGCTGCAGGCGCTGGAAGCCGAGCAAGCGCCGTACCCGCGCCTTGATCCAGCGCCGCACGCCACGCCCGGGGGCGCGCTGCGTCCAGTCGCACAGGCGCCGCCGCCAACTGCCCGCGGGCGCCAGGCGCGCCTCGATCTCCGCGGCCAGCCGTTGCAGGCGTGGCGGCGACAACAGCAGGGTCACCGGGGCGATCTCGCGGCGATCGCGGGCCGCCGACTCGCTGCTTTCCGGAAAGGCGAGCCCCTGGCCGCCCTCCAGCCAGTGCTGCAGCAGCACGCGCAGACCGTCCGCCCATTCGCTGCCCTCGTCGCACCAGGATGCCGGTTCGCGGTAGGCCTGACGCCAGCCCTGGCTGTCCGTCGAGGGCTGGCCCTCGATCAGCGCCGACAGCGGCACGGTCCGCCAGCGCCCCTGTGTGGCCGCGATCGGCTGGGCGCAGAACAGCGTCAGCGGCCGGCTGTCGTCGGTGGCGATGGCCAGCCAGGCGGCGGCCTGTTCGCGGCGCTGGACGAAGGCGAAGTCCGCCCTGCCCGCCAGCACCTGGCGGCGCAACGCCTCGCCCTGGCTGTAGCGGGAAATCGACTGGGTATGGCCGCCCAGCTGCTTGGCCGCCAGGGCGAGCAGCAACAGGGTCGGCTCGTAGGCGCCGCTGACCGCCAGCCGCGAGCCGGCGCCGAAGCCCTGCTGGCGCAGCGCCGCGGCCTTGCGTTCGACCTCGCGCAGCACATCGATCCAGCGCCAGGCCTTCCAGATGCCACGGCGGCGGTGACGCAGGGCGATCTCCAGCGGCCGCTGCGCGGCCCAGCGCCGCACATGCCCCAGGGCCTCGTCGGGCACCTGATCGGGCGGGGCGATGTTCAGTTCATGGATGCTCATGGCCACTCCCCGCCGATCAGGCCGATACGGCCGTGGCCGCGCGGACGGACAAGGCCCCCGGATCGCGGTAGGCGGCGCCCGGGTGGCTCTGCGGCAAGCGCGGGCCGTCGCCGAAGAGTTTCTCGCGCAGGGTGCCCGGGGCGTACTCGGTCTTGTAGGCGCCGCGCTTCTGCAGCTCGGGCACCAGCCACTCGACCACGTCGCTGAAGGTCTCGTGGGCCAGGGCGTAGGTGAGGTTGAAGCCGTCCACGTCGGTTTCCTCGACCCAGGCCTGCAACTCGTCGGCCACGGTTTGCGGGCTGCCGACCAGCAGCGGGCCGAAGCCGCCGATGCCGACCCAGTCGGCCAGTTCCTGTACCGTCCACTGCTTGTCGGGATCGGCCGTGGAGAAGGTTTCCACCGCCGACTGGATGGCATTGGTGTGGATATGCTTGAGCACCTGATCCGGCCGGTACTGGGCGAAATCGATACCGGTCCAGCCGGATATCAGCGCCAGCGCCCCTTCGTAGCTGGTGTAGCCCTTCAACTCCTGCCACTTGGCCCGGGCCTTGGCGTCGGTCTCGTCGACGATCACCGTCTGCATGTTGAAGATCAGCACCTTGCGCGGGTCCCGCCCCGCTTCGGCGGCGCGGCGGCGGATATCGGCCACGGTCTTCTTCAGCACTACCTTGGACGGCGCGGCGACGAACACGCACTCGGCGTGGCCGGCGGCGAACGCCTTGCCCCGGCTGGACGCGCCGGCCTGGTAGAGCACCGGCGTGCGCTGCGGCGAGGGTTCGCACAAATGGATGCCGGGCACCTGGAAGTGCTTGCCGTGGTGGTTGATCGCGTGGATCTTGTCCGGGTCGCTGAAAATGCCGCGCACGCGGTCGCGCACCACCGCATCCTCCTCCCAGCTGCCCTCGAACAGCTTGTACAGCACCTCGAGGTACTCGTCGGCATAGTCGTAACGCGCATCGTGGTCGCTCAGGGCCTTCTGCCCGAGATTGCGCGCCCCGCTGTCCAGGTAGGAAGTGACGATGTTCCAGCCGATGCGCCCCTTGGTCAGGTGATCCAGGGTCGACAGGCGCCGGGCGAAGGGATACGGGTGCTCGAAGGTCAGCGACGCGGTGAGGCCGAAGCCCAGGTGCTCGGTGACCAGCGCCATCGGCGTGATCAGCGCCAGCGGATCGTTGACCGGCACCTGGGTGGCCTGGCGAATGGCGGCATCGCCATTGCCGCCCAGGACATCGTAGATGCCGATCACATCGGCGATGAAGATGCCGTCGAACTTGCCGCGCTCCAGCAACCGGGCCAGATCGGTCCAGTACGACAGATCCTTGTACTGCCAGGCGCGGTCGCGGGGGTGCGCCCACAATCCCGGCGACTGGTGACCGACACAGTTCATTTCGAACGCATTCAAGCGAATTTCCCGTGGCATGCAACCTCCCCCTGGGCAATGGTTCACGGCGCCTGGGCGCACGCTTTGCAAGGGCATGAATCACAAACCGTGCCACTCAAAAATCACTTTATTATCAACATGTTGCAATTGCCGAACGGAATCGCTCCTGTATCACGGCATACACGCTGTTGATCAACTGTTCGCTGGAGAACAGTTGCCGCGACCGCGCGCCTGCCGGCCTGTGGCCGCCTGCGCCAGCAACGTCGCGCCGACCGCCGATGTGCCGGGCCGTGGCGACATCCACGGCTTTTGCGCTTGAGCCCGGCAGCCGTTCTCGTTATAAGTCCCGCTACTTTTCCAAGGCCGCATCAGGCAGACCATGAGCCAAGCTGATCTCCTCGCCCAAGACCCCGTGTTCCAGCTCAAAGGCAGCATGCTGGCCATCACCGTGATGGAACTGGCGCACAACGACCTCGCCCGCCTCGACCTGCAACTGGCGGAAAAAGTCGCCCAGGCCCCCAACTTCTTCAGCAACACCCCGCTGGTGCTGGCGCTCGACAAGCTGCCGCAGAGCGAGGGCCGCCTGGACCTCGGCGAACTGATGGCCCTGTGCCGCAAGCATGGCCTGCGCACCCTGGCCGTACGCGCCAACCGCGAAGAGGACATTCTCGCGGCCAATGCCCTGGACCTGCCGGTATTGCCGCCATCCGGCGCCCGCGAACGGCCCATCGACCCCGGCGCCCAGGCCACGCCCAAGCCGCCGGAAAAACCCGCCGAGCCGGAAATCAAGCCGACCCGGGTGGTCACCACCCCGGTACGCGGCGGCCAGCAGATCTACGCCCAGGGTGGCGATCTGGTGGTACTGGCCCCGGTCAGTGCCGGTGCGGAACTTCTCGCCGATGGCAACATCCATGTTTACGCACCGATGCGCGGCCGGGCTCTGGCCGGCGTCAAGGGCAATGGCAAGGCACGCATTTTCTGCCAGCAGATGGGCGCCGAACTGCTCTCCATCGCCGGCCAGTACAAGGTTGCCGAGGACCTGCGCCGCGACCCGAACTGGGGGCGCGCCGTGCAGGTCAGCCTGTCGGGGGACGTGTTGAACATCACCCGTCTTTAACGGATACTGCCGCCACTTTCAAAGGACACACAAAGGGCACCTGGAAGCCTTCAGGCGGACTGTCAGAACAATCACCGGGAGCAAGCCCCATCGGCATCGTGAAACGCCTGGAACGCCCCGCTTTTCCGGCCAGCGAGCAGCACCGATCGCGCTCAGCCCGATTTTTCCGACAGACCGCCAGTTGCTGGCAGGCTCCCGTTTTTTCTTCATTTTTGGGGTGAATCACCTTGGCCAAGATCCTCGTAGTCACTTCCGGCAAAGGTGGCGTCGGTAAAACCACCACCAGCGCCGCCATCGGTACCGGCCTCGCCCTGCGCGGGCACAAGACCGTCATCGTCGACTTCGACGTCGGCCTGCGTAACCTCGACCTGATCATGGGCTGCGAACGCCGCGTGGTGTACGACTTCGTCAACGTGGTCAACGGCGAAGCCACCCTCAGCCAGGCCCTGATCAAGGACAAGCGCCTGGAGAACCTCTACGTGCTGGCCGCCAGCCAGACCCGTGACAAGGACGCCCTGACCCAGGAAGGCGTGGAAAAGGTCATCACCGAGCTGGGCGAGAACTTCGAATACGTGGTCTGCGACTCGCCGGCCGGTATCGAGAAAGGCGCCCACCTGGCCATGTACTTCGCCGACGAGGCGATCGTGGTGACCAACCCGGAAGTCTCCTCGGTACGTGACTCCGACCGCATGCTCGGCCTGCTGGCGAGTAAATCGCGCCGCGCCGAACAGGGCGGCGAGCCGATCAAGGAACACCTGCTGCTGACCCGCTACAACCCGGAGCGCGTCACCCGCGGCGAAATGCTCGGCGTCGAGGACGTCGAGGAAATCCTCGCCATCCGCCTGCTCGGCGTGATCCCCGAATCCCAGGCCGTGCTCAAGGCCTCCAACCAGGGCGTACCGGTGATCCTCGACGACCAGAGCGACGCCGGCCAGGCCTACAGCGATGCCGTGGATCGCCTGCTCGGCAAGGAAGTGGCGCACCGCTTCCTCGATGTGAAGAAGCAGGGCTTCCTGCAACGCCTGTTCGGAGGTCGAGAATGAATATTTTTGACTTCTTGCGTTCGCGCAAGAAGGAAGCCACGGCCTCCATCGCCAAAGAGCGCCTGCAGATCATCGTCGCCCACGAACGTGGCCAGCGCACCCAGCCCGACTACCTGCCTGCCCTGCAGCAGGAACTGGTCGAGGTGATCCGCAAGTACGTCAATATCGACTCGGATCAGGTGCAGGTCGCCCTGGAAAACCAGGGCAGCTGCTCGATCCTGGAGCTGAACATCACCCTGCCGGATCGTTGAAAATCTATTTGGGCTTGCTGCGCGTCGGCCCTGCTGCGTTAAAAACAGGCTCGAAATGCTCATGTACAAAAGTACACTCCGCTTCCTCGCCTGTTTTTGCCTTGCTGGACTCTAGCTCGCAAAGCCCAGAATAGATTTTTCCTAGTTAGGTAAACGAATGGCGGCCTCGATGGCCGCCTTTCGTTTTCATCGCCCAACCCAAAGAACGCCCATGCCGCTCAGCCAAATCGAAATCGTCCACCAGGACGCCGCCCTGCTGGTGATCAACAAACCCACCCTGCTGCTCTCGGTGCCCGGCCGCGCCGAAGACAACAAGGACTGCCTGGTCACCCGCCTGCAGGAGAATGGCTACCCGGAAGCGCGCATCGTGCATCGCCTGGACTGGGAAACCTCGGGCCTGATCGTCCTCGCCCGCGATGCCGACAGCCACCGCGAACTGTCCCGCCAGTTCCACGACCGCGAGACGGAAAAGGCCTACACCGCCCTGTGCTGGGGTTCGCCCGAGGATGACAGCGGCAGCATCGACCTGCCGCTGCGCTACGACCCGCCGAGCAAACCGCGCCACGTGGTCGACCACGAACAGGGCAAGCACGCCCTGACCTACTGGCGCGTGCTCGAACGCCATGCCGAACACAGCCGCGTCGAACTGACCCCGATCACCGGTCGCTCGCACCAGTTGCGCGTGCACATGCTGGCCATCGGTCACCCGCTGCTCGGCGACGGCCTCTACGCCCACGAACAGGCCCTGGCCGCCTGGCCGCGCCTGTGCCTGCACGCCAGCCTGCTCGGCCTGACCCACCCGCAGAGCGGCGAACGCCTGCGCTTCGAGTGCCCGGCGCCGTTCTGATGGATATCCAGCGCTTCTACGAGAACACCAAGGGCGCGCCGGCAATGCCCTCGCTACTGCTGGCCCTGCAACACTGGCAGGCGCCACCCGGCCTGGCCGTGGATCTGGGCTGCGGCGCCGGCCGCGACACTTTGGAGCTGCTGCGTCGGGGCTGGCAGGTGCTGGCGGTGGATGCCGAACCGCTGGCCTTCGATTACCTGCAGCCCCTGGTGCCCGGCGAGCAACGCGCGGCCTTGCGCTGCGGATGCCGCCCGTTCCAGGACGTCGAGCTGCCCGCCGCCGAGCTGATCAACAGCAGCTTCTCCCTGCCGTTCTGTGCGCCCGCTGACTTTCCCGGCCTCTGGCAGCGCATCGAGCAGGCCGTGAAACCCGGCGGCCTATTCGCCGGACACTTCTTCGGCGAACGCGACGGCTGGGCCCAGGACGGCCTGACCATCCACACCCGCGCCGAGGTCGAAGACCTGTTCCAGCATTGGCAGATCATCGACCTGCAGGAAATCGACCGCCGGGGCCAGACCGCCGTCGGCCGCACCAAGCATTGGCACCTGTTCGCCGTGGTGGCCAGGCGTCAATCGTAATGACCTCACAACCGCCCGGTGGACAAGCTTCGCGTTGTCCACCCTACCTGCTTTGTAGCCCGGGTTAGCCGAAGGCGTAACCCGGGGCCGCGGATTCGCGGTGTTCGCACACGCCTCCCGGGTATCGCTGCGCTCAACCCAGGCTACGCGCAGGGCTGGCCGAAGGCGTAACACGGGGCAGCAGCTTCGAGGTCTTCGGGCTGCCCCTGGGTATCGCTGCGCTCAACCCAGGCTACGCGCTCGACCCAGGCTACGGGCTGCCCGCCGACAAGACCTGCCATTTCCATTGTTTGCCGCCACCGCGTGGACAAGCTGCGCGTTGGCTACGCGCCCCGGTCCACCCTGCATGGCCCTCCTCTACCACGGACAGCTTGCCGCTTGTGGCTTGACGCTTGCCGCTGCTTCAGAACGGCCGGCTGCCCGCCAGGCTGACCCGGTGCAGGCGCCTGCGCTGGTCGGCCGGGAAGGCGTTGCGCGCATGCAGGGTGGCCTGGTTGTCCCAGTAGACGATGTCGCCTACCTGCCAGCGATGGGTATAGGACAGCTCGGGCCTGGCCAGGTGCTCGCGCAGGCGCGCGATCAGGGCCTGCCCGTATTGCGGTTCCACGCCCACCAGTTCCACTTCGGTGCGAGCGCCGAGAAACAGCAGGCGCTTGCCGCTCTCGGGATGGGTGCGCACCAGCGGATGCTCGGTGCCCTGGATCGGCTCGATGTCCGGCGTACGGTAGGTGATCTCGCCCATGCGTCCATAGTCGCCGCTGCGCAGGCGCACGAAGGGGTTGTAGTTGATCAGCCGCAGCCCCTCGATTTCCGCCTTGGTCCGTTCGTCCAGGGTGTCATAGGCCAATGCCAGATTGGTCCATAGCGTTTCGCCGCCATCGCGCGGCACTTCCTGGGCGTACAGCAGCGAACCGCTGGAAGGCGTGGGCGTCCACTGGTGGTCGGAATGGGCCGACAGTTCGCTGTTGCCGAGTTCGCCATCCTCGGCGTTGGCCACCTTGACGATGTCCGGCGCCTTGCCGTCCGCCCCGGACGACAGCACCGGGAAATCCGGATGCGGCTGGAAGACCGAGCCGAACCAGGAGGTGAAGCGCAGGAATTGCCCATCGTCGAGCTGCTGCCCCCGGAAGATCAGGATGTGGTGATCGCGCAGCGCCTGCTTGAGTTGCAGGATCTGCGCGGCGCTGGGCGCCTGGCGGGCGTCCAGGCCGTGGACGCGGGCCCCCAGCGGAGCCTGTTGCGGTTCGATACGAAAGTCGTCGGGAAGCGCTGCCGACGGCAGCGCCTGGGCGGTCTGGGTCATGGTTCGTTCGCCTTGAAAAATGGGTGGGCTCAGGAATTGCCGAGGGTTCTGCTGCGCTGGCCGTCGATGCTCACCGGCACGTCACCGGCCAGGGTCACGCGGCGCACCACGCGCGGCTGGTCGCCGTAGTCGTTGACCGCGTAGTGCTGGGTGGCGCGGTTGTCCCAGATCGCCACGTCGCCTGCCCGCCAGCGCCAGCGCACGGTGTTCTCCAGGCGCGTCACATAGCCCTGGAAGACCTCGAACAGGCGCTGCGAGTCGCCCTGGGACAGGCCCTTGATGCGCTTGACGAAGTGGCCGAGCAGCAAGCTGCGCTCGCCGCTTTCCGGGTGCACGCGCACCAGCGGATGCTCGGTTTCGTACACCGTGGAGGCGAACACCTTGCGGTACTGCGCCAGGCGCACCGGATCGACGTCGGGTCTCGCGTAGTCGAAATCGTTGCCGTGCACCGCCCACAGCTTGTCGGCCAGTTCACGCAACGCGTCCGGCAGATCCTGGTAGGCGCTGCTGGTATTGGCCCATACGGTGTCGCCACCGGCTGCCGGCGCCACCACCGAGCGCAGGATCGAGGCCTTCGGGTAGGCCGCGACGAAGGTCACGTCGGTGTGCCAGGTGTTGGCCCGGGTGCCATGGGCGCTGTCCAGTTCCAGCAGGTAGCGGCTGCCGTCGCGCACCGGCACGGTGGGATGGGCCACCGGCTCACCGAGGCGCGCGGCGAAGGCTTCCTGCTGCGCGTCGTCCAGGCGCTGCTCGCGAAAGAACAGCACCTTGTGGCGCAGCAGCGCTCGCTGGATGGCCTCCACGCTGGCCTCGTCGAGGCTGGCGGACAGTTGCACACCGCGCACCTCGGCACCGATGCGGCCGGCGACGGGAAGCAGGTCGAGTTCGAGCGGAGGGATGGGGGCTACGGCGGGTCGAGTCATGGCGTTCTCCTTGAGGTAGGCGGTCGGTTCGTGAACCGGTCAGAAGTCGTAACGCAGGGTCAGGCCGGCCGTGCGTGGCTGGCCGACGGATGCGGTGTAGGAACCGTTGGAAAAGGCGAAAGCGGTCAGGTAGTAGTCCTCATCCGTCGCATTGCGAATCCACAGCGAGGTATCCAGTTCGCCGTCGCCAAGATCGGCGCGTACCCCGACGGAGAGATTGAGCAGGCCGTAGCCGTCGATCCTGGAAAGGTCGGAGTTGTCCAGCGTGCCTTCGGCCTCGGAGCGGTAGGCGTAACCAGCGGTCACGTAGGGACGCAGGCCGTTGTCCAGTTGCCAGAGGTACTCGCCGTTGAGGTTGCCGATCCAGCGCGAGGCGCCGACCACCCGCTCGCCGCTGAGGTCGCAGACCGCCGCGGCGTTGACCGTGCTGACCTCGCCCGGGCATGGCGCGTTCTTGAAGCTCAGGTAGGTGACGTCGTTGAACGAGCCGTTGAAATTCAGGGTCAGCCCGCGCAGCGGCCGGTAGCTGGTTTCCAGCTCCACACCGCGCGAGCGCACGCTGCCGGCGTTGGCCAGCACCGAGGCCGCGGTCAGCGAGCCGGGCACCGTGGCCAGGGTGGTGGCCTGGTAACCGTGGATACCGGTCCAGAAGACGTTGGCGTTGAACTGCAGGCGGCCATCGAGCAGCCGGCTCTTGAAACCGAGCTCGGCATCGTTGGCGCGCTCCGGCCCGACCACCAGCGAATCGCGGCCGAGGCCGGCCTGGGGCGCCACCAGGTTGACCCCGCCGGACTTCTCGCCATGGGCCAGGGAGGCATAGCCGAGCAGATCGTCGCTGAAGCGATAACTCAGGCTGACCAGGCCCGACGGCGCGGCGTTGTGCAGACCGAATTCGCCGGTATCCAGCCCGCCCATCTGGCGCTGGCGGATAGCCGCGTTGGCTGGATCGAGAACGGCGCCACCCTGCGGATCGAAGCGGTGCAGGCGCGCGCGTTTTTCCTCGTAGGTGCCACGCACGCCGACGCTCAGGTCCAGGCGTTCGGTGAGGTGCCAGTTGCCCTGGGCGAACAGGGCGAAGCTGTCGGTGACGATCTTGCCGTTGGTCTGGGTGGTGACGCCGTTGAACACGCCACGGTCGACGCCCGTCAGGAACAGGTCGGCCAGCGGGCCGTACGCCTGCACGGTCTTGTTGCCCAGGTTCTGGCGGAACAGGTAGGCGCCGAGCACGTAGTCGAAGCGTTCGCCGGTCGGCGAGGCCAGGCGGATCTCCTGGGAGAACTGGCGGTCGTGCACTTCGACCCCGCCGTGGTTGACCGCCGGCTGATCGGTGAGGTCGGTGTCGTTGCGCGGGATGAAGTGCCAGTAGCGGTAGCCGCTGATGGAGGTCAGGGTGTAGCCGCCGTCGAGCTGCCAGTTGGCCTCCAGCGAGGTGCCGCCCTGCCAGACGTTGACCCCCTGCGCGGAGTCGATGTTCACCTCGCGCTTGCCGATGTCGTACTGCGGGTTGGCGCCGATCAGCGCGGCGCGCTCGCGAAAGCGATCGGACACGCCGTACAGCGCCCACACCCCGTTGGTGGACTTCTCCTGGTTGTAGTCGCTGATCCAGCGCAGGCTGAAATCCTCGTTCGGCTCGAACAGCAGTTGCCCGCGTACCCCTTCGCGCTCGCCACCGAGGAAGGTGCGGCTGTCGTGCTGGTTGTCGATATAGCCATCCTCGCGGGTACGGTAGAACGCCAGCCGTCCGGCCAGGGTCTCGCTGAGGCCGCCGGACACGCTGCCCTTGCCCTGGAAGTAGCCACGCTCGCCGCCCGAGACCTCGAAGCTGCGCTCGGGGGTGAAGGTCGGCTTGCGCGTGCTGATGTTGATCACCCCGGCCGTGGTGTTCTTGCCGAACAGCGTGCCCTGGGGGCCACGCAGAAGCTCGAGCTGCTCGACGTCGAGCAGGTCGAACACCGCCATGCCGGGGCGCCCCAGGTAGATGTTGTCCAGGTAGATGCCGGCGCTGCCTTCCAGGCCGTCGCTGGCCGGGTTGTTGCCAATGCCGCGCACCGCCACGCTGGACTGGCGGGCATGGATATAGGCGACGTTGACGCTGGGCAGCACCTGCTGCAGATCCTGCACCCGGTAGACCTTCTGCGCCTCCAGGGTGGCGCCACTGAGGGTGGTGATCGGCGTGGGCACGTCCTGGGCGTCTTCCTCCCGGCGCCGGGCGGTGACCGTGACCTTCTGCAGCGCGGCGTCTTCCTGCGCCACGGCGCCATCGGCTGCGGCGCTCTGCGCCTGCAGCGGAGCACTGGCGGCCAGGCCAGCCACCGCCAGGAGCAGGCTCAGGGCGTAATCCGCCGACGCGCGTCGCTGTACGACGGTCGGGCGCAGGGGGAATGGGGGTATCGAACTCATCAATGCTCATCCTTGGGTCAGACGTGCGCCGAGCGGGCGCACGACGCCGCGCCACACGAAATGTGCGGCTCTGTGTTGAAAGGGGTGTAAGGGGGTTGGCCGGGGTTCAGCCGTACCGGGTCAACCGGGACGACAGCGCCACGCAGGCGTCAGGCACAGGGCCGGATAGGGCTTTTTCATGGATGGGTCCTTGCAATCGCTCAGCAGGCAAATATTCCATCTGATTCTATTTAAATAATAAAAATGCGTTTGACGGAATAAGAGCTTGCATTTAAAACCAGCGCCCAGGGCACCCGCAAATGCCTAAAACCTATTTTTCGAATGCCGGGAATGCATCATGGATCTGCGCCAGCTCCGCTACTTCATCGCCCTGACCGAACACCGCAGTTTCGTCCGTGCGGCCGAAGCCATGAACATCACCCAGCCGGCGTTCAGCCGCAGCATCCAGGGCCTGGAACATGAGTTCGGCTGCCAGCTGGTGGATCGCGGCAGCAAGGACCTGCGCCCCACACCCGAGGGCCAGGTGGTGCTGCAACACGCCCTCGCCCTGGTGCAGGGCGCCAGCAACCTGACCAACGAAGTCAGCCAGATGAGCAAGCTCGATGCCGGCGAGCTGCACTTCGGCTCCGGGCCGATACCGGCGGCGAAACTGGTGCCGGACAGCCTGATGCACTTCATGGCCCGCTACCCGGCGATTCGCCCGCGCCTGCTGGTCAACAACTGGGAAAGCCTGGGGCGCAGCCTGAGCCGCAACGAGATCGAGTTCTTCCTCGCCGACATCCGCCCGTTCCTGGCCGACCCGAACTTCCAGACCCATGCCCTGACGCCGCGCCCGACGCTGTTCTTCTGCCGCGCCGCACACCCGCTGCTGGCCAAGGAGAGCCTGTCGACCAACGACCTGTTCGACTACCCCCTGGCCGCCGTGCGCATCCCCATGGGCACGCGCAAGGCCCTGGCCAACCTCAGCGGCAAGGCCAGCTTCGAGCAGCACATCGAGTGCGAGCATTTCCCGCTGCTGGAACAGATCGTGCGGCACACCGACGCCATCGGCGTCGGCCCGCTGGAAGCCCTGCACGAGGCGCTGGAACGCGGCGAGCTGGTGCGCCTGCAACTGCGCAACCTGCCGCAGAGCATGACCCTGCAGGCCCATTGCGGCATCGTCACGCGCACCGGCTACCGGCTGTCACCCGCGGCACGGGCGATGATCGACCTGGTCAAGCAGCGCGACCAGGATCTGGCCGCCGCCGCGGCATGAAGACCGCACCCGGCGCGGTATGGATAGCGGAGGCCGTTATAAGGCGGGAGCGGACAGTGGGCACGATGCTTTTGTGGGAGGGGCTTTAGCCGCGATTGGTCCGTCAAGGGCGCGAAGAGCTCGCGGCTAAAGCCCCTCCCACAGCTCGTAGGATGGGTGAAACCCATCAATATGCCGATGGGTTTCACCCATCCTACGTCCGCTTGCGCCTCGAACCAGCCATCCACGTCGAAACGTCGCCGGATATCCAGACAGGCCCGTTCAGTGACCAGCCGCGACCGCCACCTGCGACCGCAGCGCGGCATCGAGAAACCGCCCATCCACCCACTCGGCGACGGTGAAGCCCTTGCGCAGCAGGCGCTGCTCGAGCGCCAGATCGACCCCGGCCTGCAGGCGGGCCAGGTAGTCGGCATCCAGGCGCGGGTCGAACATGCGCTGCACGTCGCTGCTCTCGAGGTCGCTCTGCAGCAGGGTGCGCGGGTAGCCGGACAGCTCCGCGAGCAGCTCCACGTAGGCCGGCTTGTTGGCCTCGTCGCGCAGCCAGCGCACGGCCTGCTGCTGAGCCTCGATCAGGCGTTCGACCAGTTGCGGATGGCGGTCGACGAAATCGCCAGCGCCCACCAGCATGGCCTGCACGCTGCCGGCGCCGCCCAGGTCGTCGGTGTTCAGCGGCAGGTCGGCCAGGCCGCGCTGCTGCAGGGCGATCAGGTTGGCGCCACCCCAGGTGGCATCGATCTGCCTGGCCGCCAGGGCGGCCGACGCGGCATTGCCGTCCAGATTGACCACCTGCAGGTCGCGCTCGCGCAGGCCCTGGCTGGCCAGCGCCTGGACGAAGGACAGCTGGTAGGCGGTGCCGCGGAAGATCGCCACCCGCTTGCCCTTGAGGTCGGCCAGGGTCTTCACCGTCGAGCCCGGCACCACGCCCAGGTACAGGCGGATGTCACGGGCGGTGGCGCTCAGCAGGCGGGTATCCAGGCCATTGGCCTTGCCGATGATCGCCGCCAGGTCGCCCAGGTAGGCCAGATCCACCTGGCCGTTGGCCAGCGCCTCGTTGACCACCGGCCCGGCGCCCTTGAAGAACTGCCAGCGGATCGTGATGCCGTCGGCGGCGAATTCCCGTTCCAGGATCTGCTGGCTGCGCAGCACATCCACGATGCCCCCGCCACTGTGCTGGCTGCCGGCACTCAGATCCGGCACGGCGATACGGATCTCCCTGGGCGGTTCGCCGGCCGCTGCGGCACTGGGGGCGGAAATGGCCAGCAGAACGGTCAAAGCCGGCGCGACGAGCCCCAGCATCCGGGTGAAAACAGGCTTCATGGTGGTAAACACTCCTGGGCTATCGGCAGAGACGCCAGCGGCGTCCCGGGGCGCTATAGATAGGCATAGCCAGGGAAAATAATTAAATAATAAAAAATTAATTTTTAATCGTTTATAGAAATAAACGAGCAGGAATGGGCCTTCGCCCAGGATTGCCCGCGTGGCATAAAAAATATGCCGCGAAGGCATTGGCCGAAGCGCTATCCGGTTCTTTCCAATGCGCCTTTGGCGGCAGGGCCAAGCCTGCCCCAGGGCTATCGCCCGGAGGGATGCCGGTCAAGCGCCCTGCCGGCGCGGCCAGACCAGGCTGAACCGCGCACCGCCCAGGGCTTCGCTGCGGTCGAGCTGGGCGCGGCCGCCATGCCAGTAGATGATTCGCCGCACGATGGACAGGCCCAGGCCATGGCCGCCCGAGGCCCGGGTACGGCTGTCGTCCAGGCGCATGAACGGGGTGAAGATGCGCGCCCAGGCGTCCTCGGGAATACCGGGGCCGTCGTCCTCGACATCCAGCCGGCAGCGCCGCGGCCCGATCCGGTAGCTGACCCGCACCCGCGACTCGGCATGGCGCAGGGCATTGCCCACCAGGTTCTGCAGGGCGCGATGCAGGTAACGCGGTTCACCTTCGACCAGCACGGCGCCGGCCTCCTGCGCCGAGGCGCCATGGCCGGCCTCGACCCGCACGCTGGCGCGCAACGGCGCCAGCTCGGCGATCACCTGATCGATCAGTGCCCGCAGGTCCACCGGCTGGAAGCTCAGCGCCGGCGCCCCCTGCTCCAGGCGCGCATAGGTGAGCATCTCGTCGACCAGCTTGTCGAGATCCTGGATGTCGTGGTCCATGCCGTCCATGTACTTGCGCCGCGCCGTTTCGTTGGCCGCCTCGTCGATCATCTCCAGCCCGAAGCGCAGCCGCGCCACCGGCGTGCGCAGCTCGTGGGACACCGCCCGCACCAGCTCGCGCTGGGTATTCAGCGACCCCTGCAGATGCTCGGCCATGGCATTGAACGCCGCCGCCAGCCGCCCCACCGAGTCGCCGCTGCCACCGGCGGGCACGCGGGCATCCAGGCTGCCGCGGGCGATCCGCGTGGCGGCCTCCTCGACCTCGCCCAGGCGCCGCTCCAGGGGCCGCACCAGCAGATAGACCAGCAGCCCGACCAGGCTCAACCCGAGCACGCCGATCAACAGCAGCAACTGCGCCGGGTAGGGATTCATCTGATACAGCGGGCCGATTTCCAGCACCCAGGGCGTGGCGACGATGCCGGCGAACACATGGATGGTGTCGCCGCCCTTGCCCAGGGCCATCACCGTATCGCCCTCCTCCACCCGGCGCCGTTGGTCGACGTCCAGGTTGGCGTCCTGCAGGCGCACCAGGCTCAGGTCGAAGCCGAACTGCTTGTCCCGCTTCAGCTCGGCCAGGCGCCGGGGCTGCTCGTCCAGCGGATGGCGGATCAATTCGTCGATCAGCAGGTAAACCGTGGCCCGGGCCAGTTGTTCGCTGATCTGCTGCACTTCGCCGACCAGCGCCAGCCCGCTGTCGCC
This sequence comes from Phytopseudomonas dryadis, assembly GCF_004327355.1. Classification (GTDB taxonomy): domain Bacteria; phylum Pseudomonadota; class Gammaproteobacteria; order Pseudomonadales; family Pseudomonadaceae; genus Aquipseudomonas; species Aquipseudomonas dryadis. The sequence continues at coordinate 27,556 of NZ_QJUM01000028.1, read as the reverse complement.
GATGCGGCTGTAGACCTGCGCCGCATGCGGGCCGGTCTGCCGCACCAGCACCTGCCCCTGCTGCAGGCGGCCGCGCTCGCCGCTGTCCAGCGCCGCCTCGCTCAGCGGCCTGACGGACAGCGGTATGCCCAGCAGGCGCCCCCAGATCGCCACCGCCCGGCGCCGCTCCACCTCGACCATGGGCGACAGGTTGTCGGCCATCAGGCGGAAGGTGCCACGCGCCAGGTTCTCCCGGTACTGCTCGGCGCGCACCTCGTTGAGCAGGTGCAGGGTGCCCGCGCCCAGCAGGGCCACCAGCACCAGCACGCCGAGCAGGCCGCCATAGATGCGCAGGAAGATGGCGTTCATGGCCAGGCTTCGGCGGCGCCGGCCACGAACAGGTAGCCCTTGCTGCGGATGGTCTTGATCAAGCGTGGATGCAGGGGGTCATCGCCGATCTTGGGACGGATGCGCGAAATGCGCACGTCGATGGAGCGATCCAGGCCATCGTATTCGATGCCCCTGAGCGCGGCGAAGATCTCCTCGCGGGACAGAATGCGCCCGGCGTTGGCCGCCAGCAGCCAGAGCAGGTCGAACTCGGCGCTGGTCAGCTCGATGCCCTGCTCGCCCAGCCAGGCCTCGCGCAGGGCGTGGTCGATCAGCAGCGGGCCGAAGCTCAGCCGGTGCGCCGCCTGCGCGGCCGGCTCGCGAGCCTCGCGGCGGCGCAGCAGGACACGGATGCGCGCCAGCAGCACGCGCGGGCGCACCGGTTTGCACACATAATCGTCGGCCCCGCTTTCCAGACCGAGCACCTGATCCATCTCGTCGCTGCGGGCGGTGAGCAGGAGGATCGGCCCGGCGTAGCAGCGGTCGCGCACCCTGGCGCAGATGGCCAGGCCGTCTTCGCCGGGCAGCATCAGGTCGAGGATGACCAGATCGGGGCATTCGTCGACAATGCGCGCCGCGGCGCGAGCGCCATCGGCCTCGATGCTCACCTGCAGGCCATTGCCCCGCAGGTAGTCGGCGGTCAGTTCGGCCAGCCGTGGATCGTCTTCGACGATCAGGATGCGCCAGGGTTGTTGCTGCACGACGGCCTCCGGGAAGGAAAGATGGCGCCTCGGCGCCACCGCTGCAGGCGCAATGTGCAGCAAGCTGCATCGTCGCGCCACGGCAAAGGCGGCGATTGTAGCAATGGCGGCCAGCGCAGCGCAGATCCGGGCCCTTGATGGGCGTCGCGGCGCGTTTGCATATTGCAGGCCAGAATGCCCGGAAAAACCCTACATCTTGTGTTTATGTGACGAGCTGAAATGTCCTCGCCGATGGCGGAAAAAAAACCGTCGCCCTCGACCAACGGCCAAGGTCTTCGCTGCCCAGTAATCACGGGCACTTGAACGACTTACCCCAGGTTAACCCACAGCCTTATCCACAGCCCGCGGGGCTTGCCTTGGCGTCGACACCGCACTATCTTGTATCTCCAATGTTCAAAACACCTACATGTTGGGTTTTTGCACAAAACGGACACAAGCACGAATGCCCTATCAAGGTCCATGGCCAGCGCCCTGTCGGTGCATTGAAAATGCATTCCGCACCACGCTCGGCAACCTTGGGCAACGGCGCGGCGATCATGGAAAACGTCGCCGACAGGAACAGACGCAGCACCTACCGCTTGTGCCGGCACCCCTACATCTAGTAGTGCCGGGCGAGACGGGAAGCAACCAGTAAAGCCAGGGACGAGGCGTTCCGGCATCCGATGCAGTACCCGGCCATCACCGCCAATTTGCAACACCCTGCCGGCAGCCTCCGGGCCGTCGTCAGGTTTTGTCGACTGGAATGAACGACAGGTACCCGCAACGCTCTGCCACAGAACGTCTCACCCGGAAAATTCATCGATCACGGAGACCTCCATGCACACCGACACCACTCGCGAGAACCCTCAGGCCCAGGCGCCTCAGGGTGCAGACGCCACCCAGGACCTGGCTGCCACCGCACCCGGCCAGTTGCGTGTGATCAAGCGTAACGGCACCGTGGTGCCGTACACCGGTGACAAGATCACCGTCGCCATCACCAAGGCGTTTCTCGCAGTGGAGGGCGGCACCGCCGCCGCTTCGTCGCGCATCCACGACACCGTCGCGCGCCTGACCGAACAGGTCACCGCCACCTTCAAGCGGCGCATGCCCTCCGGCGGCACCATCCATATCGAAGAGATCCAGGATCAGGTCGAACTGGCGCTGATGCGCGCCGGCGAGCAGAAAGTCGCCCGTGATTACGTGATCTACCGCGAAGCCCAGGCGAACAAGCGCAAGACCACCGACGCTGCCGATGGCATCGCCCAGCCGCACCCGAGCATCCGCGTGACCCTGGCCGACGGCAGCCTGGCGCCGCTGGACATGGGCCGCCTGAACACCATCGTCACCGAGGCCTGCGAAGGCCTGGCCGAAGTCGACGGCGCTCTGATCCAGAAGGAAACCCTGAAGAACCTCTACGACGGCGTGGCGCAGAAGGACGTCAACACCGCCCTGGTGATGACCGCCCGCACCCTGGTCGAGCGTGAGCCCAACTACAGCTACGTCACCGCCCGCCTGCTGATGGACAACATCCGCGCCGAGGGCCTGAGCTTCCTCAACGTCGCCGACAGCGCCACCCACCACGAAATGGCCGAGCTGTACGCCAAGGCGCTGCCCGCCTACGTCGAAGCCGGTGTCGAATTCGAACTGCTCGATCCCAAGCTGAAGACCTACGACCTGGAGAAACTGGGCCGCGCCATCGACCACGAGCGTGACCAGCAATTCACCTACCTGGGCCTGCAGACCCTGTACGACCGTTACTTCATCCACAAGGACGGCGTGCGTTTCGAACTGCCGCAGGTGTTCTTCATGCGCGTGGCCATGGGCCTGGCCATCGAAGAGAAGAAGGACCGCGAAGACCGCGCCATCGAGTTCTACAACCTGCTGTCGTCCTTCGACTACATGTCGTCGACGCCGACCCTGTTCAACGCCGGCACCCTGCGTCCGCAGCTGTCGTCGTGCTACCTGACCACCGTGCCGGACGACCTGTCGGGCATCTACAGCGCCATCCACGACAACGCCATGCTGTCCAAATTCGCCGGTGGCCTGGGCAACGACTGGACCCCGGTGCGCGCGCTGGGCTCCTACATCAAGGGCACCAACGGCAAGTCCCAGGGCGTGGTGCCGTTCCTCAAGGTGGTCAACGACACCGCCGTGGCGGTCAACCAGGGCGGCAAGCGCAAGGGCGCGGTCTGTGCCTACCTGGAAACCTGGCACATGGACATCGAGGAATTCATCGAGCTGCGCAAGAACACCGGCGACGACCGCCGCCGCACCCACGACATGAACACCGCCAACTGGATCCCGGACCTGTTCATGAAGCGCGTGTTCGACGACGGCCCCTGGACCCTGTTCTCGCCGAGCGAAGTGCCGGACCTGCACGACCTCACTGGCAAGGCCTTCGAAGAGCGCTACGAGTACTACGAAGCCCTGACCCAGTACGGCGGCAAGATCAAGCTGTTCAAGACCATCCAGGCCAAGGACCTGTGGCGCAAGATGCTCTCCATGCTGTTCGAGACCGGCCACCCGTGGCTGACCTTCAAGGACCCGTGCAACCTGCGCAGCCCGCAGCAGCACGTGGGCGTGGTACACAGCTCCAACCTGTGCACCGAGATCACCCTGAACACCAACAAGGACGAGATCGCCGTCTGCAACCTGGGCTCGATCAACCTGCCGAACCACATCAATGACGGCAAACTGGACACCGCCAAGCTGGCCCGCACCGTGAAGACGGCCGTGCGCATGCTCGATAACGTCATCGACATCAACTACTACTCGGTGCCGCAAGCGCGCAACTCCAACGTCAAGCACCGCCCGGTCGGCCTGGGCATCATGGGCTTCCAGGACGCCCTGTACCTGCAGCACATCCCCTACGGTTCCGAGGCCGCGGTGGACTTCGCCGACAAATCCATGGAAGCGGTCAGCTACTACGCCATCCAGGCCTCCTGTGACCTGGCCGACGAGCGCGGCGCCTACGAGACCTTCCAGGGTTCGCTGTGGAGCAAGGGCATCCTGCCGCTGGATTCCCAGCAGATCCTCATCGAGGCCCGTGGCCAGAAGTACATCGACGTCGACCTGAGCGAATCCCTGGACTGGGCGCCGGTGCGGGCCCGCGTACAGAAAGGCATCCGCAACTCGAACATCATGGCCATCGCGCCGACCGCGACCATCGCCAACATCACCGGCGTGTCGCAGTCCATCGAGCCGACCTACCAGAACCTGTACGTGAAATCCAACCTGTCGGGCGAGTTCACCGTGATCAACCCCTACCTGGTTCGCGACCTCAAGGCCCGCGGCCTGTGGGACTCGGTGATGATCAACGACCTCAAGTACTACGACGGCTCCGTGCAGCAGATCGAGCGTATCCCGCAAGAACTGAAAGACCTGTACGCCACCGCCTTCGAAGTCGACACCAAGTGGATCGTCGATGCCGCCAGCCGTCGCCAGAAGTGGATCGACCAGGCCCAGTCGCTGAACCTGTACATCGCTGGCGCCTCGGGCAAGAAGCTCGACGTGACCTACCGCATGGCCTGGTACCGTGGCCTGAAAACCACCTACTACCTCCGTGCCCTGGCCGCGACCAGCACCGAGAAATCCACCATCAACACCGGCAAGCTGAACGCGGTATCCAGCGGCGGTGACCAAGGCCTCAGCGCGGCCCCTGCCGCCGCGCCGGCCACCCAGGCCTCGCCTGGCCCGGCTCCGGTACCGAAGGCTTGCGCCATCGACGAGCCGGATTGCGAAGCCTGCCAATAAAGCAGCGGCAAGCTGCAAGCCATGAGCTGCAAGCTTGCCGTGATCATCGCCGTGACGTGCGCTGAACAGGGCGGACATCAGTGTCCGCCACACCCCGTAACCCCTTGCAGCTTGAAGCTTGCCGCTTGAAGCTGCTCCTGAAAGGAGCCCCCTCATGCTGAGCTGGGATGAATTCGACAAGGAAGACGGCGCAGAAGCTGCCGCTCCGAAACAGACCGCCGCACAAGCCAGTGCCGACATGAGCCTGGAAAGGCTCAACCAGGTAGGCGACGCCGCCGCCCTCGAAGCCCGCGCCATCGACGCCAACGACTCCGATGCCATCGCCCGTGCGAAAAAGGCCCTGAACGACCTCGACATCCAGGAAGGCCTGGACGAACTCGAAGGCACCTCCGCGCGCGTGGAAGTCGGCGACAAGCAGATGATCAACGCCCGCGCCGACCTCAACCAGCTCGTACCCTTCAAGTACGACTGGGCCTGGCAGAAGTATCTGGATGGTTGCGCCAACCACTGGATGCCGCAAGAAGTGAACATGAACGCCGACATCGCTCTGTGGAAGAGCACCGACGGCCTCTCCGAGGACGAGCGCCGCATCGTCATGCGCAACCTCGGCTTCTTCTCCACCGCCGACAGCCTGGTTGCCAACAACCTGGTACTGGCCGTGTACCGCCTGATCACCAACCCCGAGTGCCGCCAGTACATCCTGCGCCAGGCCTTCGAGGAAGCGATCCACACCCACGCCTACCAGTACTGCATCGAATCGCTGGGCATGGATGAAGGCGAGATCTTCAACATGTACCACGAGATCCCGAGCGTCGCGAAGAAAGCCTCCTGGGGCCTCAAGTACACCCGCTCGATCTCCGATCCCAAGTTCGAAACCGGCACCCCGGAAACCGATCGCCAGTTCCTCAAGAACCTGATCGCCTACTACTGCGTACTGGAAGGCATCTTCTTCTACTGCGGCTTCACCCAGATCCTCTCCATGGGCCGCCGCAACAAGATGACCGGCACCGCCGAGCAGTTCCAGTACATCCTGCGCGATGAATCCATGCACCTGAACTTCGGTATCGACGTGATCAACCAGATCAAGATCGAAAACCCGAGCCTGTGGGACGCCCAGATGAAAGACGAAGCGACCCAGATGATTCTGCAGGGCGCCCAGCTGGAAATCGAATACGCCCGCGACACCATGCCCCGCGGCGTACTCGGCATGAACGCGGCGATGATGGAGGACTACCTCAAATTCATCGCCAACCGCCGCCTGACCCAGATCGGCCTCAAGGAAGAATACCCGGGCACCACCAACCCCTTCCCGTGGATGAGCGAGATCATGGACCTGAAGAAAGAGAAGAACTTCTTCGAGACCCGTGTGATCGAGTATCAGACGGGTGGGGCGTTGAGCTGGGATTGATGGCCGGCAAAATGCCAGGGTAAGTATTCCGAACCTGTCAGGGTAAGGGACCGAGCAAGGTCGGTGCGCGCAAGCTCACCGGCCTTTTTCGTTTCGCCAGCTCTGATAGCCTCCAAGTCGGCATATTTCATATTCCACACGTGATACAACAAGGACGATATGTCTCCCAAACGACTGGCCTATTCGCTTGCTCTCGTTGCGTGCATTGTCGATCTGCAGGTAAAGGCCGCAGACAATGCTGTCGACCTTATCTATAACGAGGGTATTGAGGCGCACAATCAATTGCGGCAGTTGCTAGCTGATCAAAGTGACGACAAGGATGAATTGAACAGATACTTGAATCTATTCGATTCGCGCATGGAGAGTGCCGCTGAACGGGGGCATCCAGCAGCAGTATTCCTCCAAGCCCAACGATCCTTTACAAAGCGCAATGCCGATCCGACAACGGCCCAAGAGAGCCGACAAAAAGCTTGCTCGTCACTGGATGGCTGGGCGAAGAAAGGATTCGTGGCAGCGGCCGTTTTGTATCAACAGGAATGTAATACGGCTTTCAAACGTTATCGGCTCAACAGCCCCGAACATCTGGCAGTGGTGGACATGGTGGAAGCTACCCTTCATCAAACCGACCCAGCCATTGCCTACTACCCACTGCCGTTCATCTCTGATCAGTGCTTTGCCACCACCCATCCGCCACAGATGCAGCGGCTTACATACGAACAGTTCCGGACTGAAGCAGAATTCATTCTTGGCAACGCTCGAGTACCTGAAGATAGGGAGTCCATGCAGCGCAACCTAGACTGGCTGGACAAGGCCTTTGAGCATGGATGTTCTGCTACTTGGGATTTACGGGAAGTCCTGCGTGAGCAAATGACAAAATCGCCGTAGACAGCAAGTAGCAAGTAGCCCGGACAACCCCGCAATGGTGGATGAAAAGAGCGTCATCCACCCTACACGAGACGGAAATCGGGGTGTAGGGTGGACAACGCGAAGCTTGTCCACCATGGTGAAAACACCTGCATGCTCAAGGATGAGCCACCATGCCCGATTACCGCCGCGCCCGTGCTCCCGGTGCCACCTACTTCTTCACCGTCAATCTGCGTGACCGCAGCAGCGATCTGCTGATCCGCGAAATCGACCTGTTGCGCGAGACGGTGCGAGCCACCAGAATTCGTCATCCCTTCCATATCGATGCCTGGGTGGTGCTGCCCGAGCATATGCATTGCCTATGGACACTACCGCAAGGCGATGCCGACTTCGCCTTGCGTTGGAAGGTCATCAAGTTCGCCTTCGCCAAACGCTTGCCGATCACCGAAACACGCACCGTCAACCAGCAACGGCGACGCGAGCGCGGCATCTGGCAACGGCGTTACTGGGAACACCTGATCCGCGACGAGCAGGACTACCAACACCACTTCGACTACATCCACTTCAACCCGATGAAACATGGGCATGTCGAGCGCCTGGCGGATTGGCCGTACTCGAGTTTTCATCGGGCGGTGGCGATGGGCATTTATCCCGAAGACTGGTGTTTCGAAGCGGATGATGGTGATTACGGGGAGTGAGGCGGGCCAACGCCCAGCCCCTCATTTGTTTTTCTTCTGGGTGAAGCGTCCGCTAAATGGCCCGGCCGAAACACGGTGGGCGGGCATCTTGACAGCGACCCCATGTCGCCGGGCTTCATGTTTCAGCTGCTGCATGCGGATGTCCAGCCGGGCACCTACAGCTCTGAGGACAGTGAGTTGCATGCCACCTATTACGTGCAGAACGGCAATGGCAATACCACGACGTACGCCGGCGACGGCAGTGACGGCAGCCGCTTCGTGCTGACCGTGACCGCGATGGACGACCGCCACGTCGACCGGCGTACTGCGCCTCAACGGTGGTGGCGAACAGTTCCTGCAGGTCGCCAACGGGCGATTCTCGGCCAACTACAACGGCCGCTGAATGTCGCAGATGCTCTTTTAGCAAGTGCTCCGGCCCCCGGCGCAAGGATGGATGAACAAAGCGTCATTGATCGTTGCCAGGCGGACGACCACAGGCAACTGTGGAGAATGAGGCCATGCGCCGGAGGCACAATGGTGCGCGACACGCTGCGTGGGGAGGGTCGACCCGGCGTGCTAGACTCCCCGCCGCGGATGATCGCCAGCGATGGGGATCATCACCTGCCGCCGAATTCCATCGACCACAACCGCCCCATACGACGACATGATCGACCCCGTACTCGCGGAACTCGCCCTGGGCGCCTTGGGTGGCCTGTTCACGCTACCGACCTATGCCCTGCTCTGGCCACTGCTGCTGATCGTGACCGCCCTGGCGAACCGGGTCCTCGGTTATGGCGCCATGGCCGCGACCCTGGGCTTCCTGTTGCTTCTGCCATTCTGCGTCGGCGTCATGGGCATTCCCATGTACCTGGCAGGCAAACTGCTCGAGCAGTGGCAACTGCATGGCATGGAGTTGCAGGCCCATATTGTCGCGGGCCGCACCTATTCGGCGAAGAGCTTCGTCTACTTCATCGGTTGGGCGGTCAGCTTCGGTTCGATCATCGCCCTGATGGATAAACTGCCTCCCCTACGGCGTCTGTCACTGGCATGGAACCGCTGGGTAGATCGGATCCCCGGCTGATACGGTACGTTGCAGTGGCAACCATCCGGATGCCTTGAGCGTCCCGAGCGACATGACCCGGCGAAGCGTGGAGCGTCAGGCCGGCATAACGACGCCAGACGGCAGATAGGGCCGGATATGCCCGAGCGCCCGCGCCACGTACTCGTCCTTTTCGCCCACCGGCGCCACGTAGTGCAAGGCGGCGCTGGCAGGCTCCAGGCCGACCAGCCGCACGAGCGCCCAGGCCGCCAGGTAGCAGGAGGCCAGGCAGCCGCCGGCCGTGGCCAGGTTGCCCTTGGCGAAAAATGGCTGTTCCAGCACCTGGATACCCGCCTCCTGCACCCAGGGCCTGGTGGTCAGATCGGTACAGCCGGGCACGCCGTCGAGCAGGCCCAGCCTGGCCAGCAGCAAGGTGCCCGAGCATTGCGCGCCGATCAACTGGCGCTGCGGGTCGAGTCGCGCGAGAAGTCGCATGATGTCAGCATCCTCGGCGATTTCACGGGTGCGGCTGCCGCTGCCGACCAGCACGGCACCGAACTGCTCGATATCCTCCAGAGCCGCCTGGCGCCTCAGCCGCACGCCATTCATCGAGGTGACGTCCTCGCTGGGCGACACCAGGGATACGCGCCAGTCCGGCCGCCTGATGCGGTTGAGGATGCCCAGGGCGATCAGCGAATCCAGTTCGTTGAAACCTTCGAAGGTCAGAATGGCGATGTGCATGGCGGCCTCAGGGTGATCGAGCTGTTGCATTCTCGGCTCGCCGGCTCCTGCCGGACAGGCACAGTCACAAGCGATTGCAGCCTTACAGCCGAGGCCCGGCGAGCAATGCTGGATGCCCCCTTACCCTAATGCCAGTCAGTTAAGCGTTTGGCCCGCAAAAAGTCGGTTGGCCCAAGCCCTGTGGGAGCCGCGACCCCGCGGCGATTGGCGGCCATGACAGGCTTTGTGCGATGGCCAGCAGCGCATCGCGCCGCGGTCGACGCGGCGGTTTGCCGCTCTTCTGCAGGCGCCCCCGGCTCCTTCTCTGATCGCGGGCCTGCGTACAGCGCGGATGGACAGCCCCATGTCGACCCCAGGCAACTGGCCTGCACCGCGCCGCTCTATGGTGAACGCCCTTTACCCGTCACCCTCAGGAGCTGTCCATGCCCAACCCGCCGATCACCGTGCTGCGCGATACCCAACCGATGCCCGTCGTCGATGCCTGCAAATGGCAGCGCATCGAAGGCGACCCGCATACGGTCAACCTCAACGCCTACACCTCCGATGACGGCAGCAAGATCATGGGCACCTGGATCTGCACGCCCGGCAAGTGGCGCGTGGCATACGTGAAGTGGGAGTACTGCCACGTCCAGGAAGGCTCCTGCATCGTCACCCCGGACGGCCAACGGCCGATCCACCTCAAGGCCGGCGATATCTTCGTGGTCGAACCCGGCATGACAGGCACCTGGGAGGTGCTGGAGACGCTGCGCAAGTATTTCGTGTTCGCCTGAAGACAGCCCCCACCTTGCGGGTGGGTGGCGCAGGCCAGGTGCGGCAAGGTCGTTCGCACTCGGGCCGAGATAACGACAGCACTCTCGCCCCGGCTGCCAGTCCCAGCCACGCACGGCCCTTCCTGCATCACCCTCCGCAGTCCTGCCCCGTACAGCTGCCGCCGAGCGCCATTCGCCCTCGCTCGCCGGCATTGCATCGGCAAACGGCGCGCCCCGTCGATCGATGCAACCCGCCACGCGCTGCCTATCAAAGCGCGAATTGTAATGCGCTGCAAAAATATCGTTTCGCCAGCATGTCCCAGGTCAACTAATCTGCGAACGGTTAAACCTATAGTTCAATAACGAAACTGATCATGGTTTCAGTAGCAATGACGGCTGCCGCCAGCGAATACCTCAGTTTTCCCCTGACCTGCCGATAACCCTTTCATGTCCGCCGACCAGAGAGAGCGCCAGAATGCCGCAAACCCGCCAGCTATCCATTCGCACCACGCTTTACCTGAGCTACGCCATCCTGGTCGCCCTTCTGCTGCTGGTAGCCGGTGCTTCCCTCTACCAATTGGCGGCCGCAAAAGACAGTTTCTCGCGCTATATCAACGGCATCGACCATCGCGCCCAGCTCGCCGGGCAGTTGGCCAACGCCGCCAAGGATCGCGCCATCGCCCTGCGCAACCTGGTGCTGATCGTCGATCATGCCGAACGCGCCGGCCAGCGCTCCGCCGTCGAGGCGGCGAGCAACCTGGTCACCCGGCAACTCGACGCCCTGGGCCTGGAGATCGCCCAGGACGATGATGTCTCCGCGACGGCGCGCACGCTGTTCAACAACATCCAGGCCATCGAGCGGCGCTACGAGCCCATCGCCAAGAACATCGCCGACCAGGTATTCGCCGGGCAGGACGCGAGCGCCATCGAGATGATCGCCCGGCAGTGCACGCCCCTGCTGCGGGAGCTGACGGCAGCGATCGACGAATACCTGGACTACACCGCGAAACTGGCTGCCGAACAACTCGAGCAGAACGATGCCAGCTACCGCCAGCAACGTGCCCTGCTGCTGGGCATCGCCCTGTTCTCCGCCCTGCTCGCCATCGTCCTTGGCCACCTCATCACCCGCAGGCTGCTGAAGGCGCTGGGAGCGGAGCCGAGCGACCTCGACCGCCTCGCCCAGCAGGTAGCCGAGGGCGACCTGCGCCAGCACGCCGGTGCGGAAAGCGGCCAGGGCGTCCTCGGTTCGCTGCGGCAGATGCAGCGCAACCTGCGCGACATGGCGCAGCGCATCGACGCCTCCTCGCAATCGGTGGCCGCCGCCAGCCAGGAAATGGCCGAATCGAGCCAGCTCAACGCGGCCGGTGTCGCCAAGGCCCAGCAGGAGATCGAGCAGATCGTCACCGCCATCCACGAAATGTCGGCCACCGTCCAGGATGTGGCGCGCAACGCGGAAGCGGCGGCGCAGGCAGCCGGCGAAGCGGACACGGCCGCCATCCTCGGCCAGGACAAGACCCGCCATGCGGTCGACCTGATCGGCGAGCTGGCGGGGGTCATCGACAGGTCCGCCGAGGCCATGGCCCGACTGAAGCAGGAAAGCGGCAATATCGGCAGCGTGCTCGACGTGATCAAGGCGGTCGCCGAACAGACCAACCTGCTGGCCCTCAACGCCGCCATCGAAGCGGCGCGCGCCGGCGAGGCCGGGCGCGGCTTCGCCGTGGTAGCCGACGAGGTGCGCGGCCTGGCCCAGCGCACCCAGGGCGCCACCGCGGAAATCGAAAGCCTGATCGGCAACCTGCAACGCATCGCCGACGAGACCGCGCAATACATGCAGCACTGCCAGACCTCCAGCCAGCAGTCGGTCGGCGGCGTCTCGGAAGCCGGCGAAGCGGTGGTGCGGATCGTCGGCATGATCGAACGGATCAACGGCATGAACCAGCAGATCGCCGCGGCGGCAGAGGAACAGAGCACGGTGGCCGAGCAGATCGGCCAGAGCATCGTCGCCGTGCGCGACAACAGCGCCCAGTCCGCCGAGGCCTTCGCCGCGACCCAGCGGGAAAGCGAGAGCCTGGCCAGAACCAGCGAGGCACTCCGGGAAAACATCGCCCGCTTCCAGCTCTGAAAACCCGGGCCGCCGGCGGCAATCGTACGGCGGCTCGCGGCGCCCCGCCGTCTCATCCAACCAATGCGCAGCATGGCCACATTCGTGTGGGAGCCGCGACCTCGCGGCGAATCGTGGCCATCGCGCGATTCTTGCAACATGGCCGCCAGCGCATCGCGCCGGGGGGCGACGCTCCTACGGGTGAACCCTGACTCCGCACGGGCTCTTGCAGGCCGGATCAAGAGGGTATCTACACGGGATTCAGCAATAAGCCACATTGGCGTAGGAGCCGCGACCTCGCGGCGAATCGTGGCCATCGCGCGATTCTTGCAACATCGCGCCGAGGGCGACGCTCCTACGGGTGGACCCTGACTCCGCACGGGCTCTTGCAGGCCGGATCAAGAGGGTATCTACACGGGATTCAGCAATAACCACATTTGCGTAGGAGCCGCGACCTCGCGGCGAATCGTGGCCATCGCGCGATTCTTGCAACATCGCGCCGAGGGCGACGCTCCTACGGGTGGACCCTGACGCCGAACGGGCTCTTGCAGGCCAGAGAGCAAGACGCTATCTACGGGTTGGCGGGCGCCTCCCCGCTTTTACTTGCCGCTTGTAGCTTGCGGCTTAATGGCCGCCGTCACACCGGCCCGGGCTCAGTCGGTGTCCGGCTTCTTGTTGCCCGCCTGCGCGGCGAGGGCGAACGCCATGATCACATCGCGCACGACCTTGCGCTGCTGCGGCGGCAGCACCAGAAAGGCCTCGATGGCCTCACGTTCCGGATAGAACTTCGGGTCTTCCCAGCGGCCGCGCTGCTCGCGCGCGGCCAGGGCGGCCCGCTCGCCGAAGCGCAAGGCCTGGGGCTCCACCTTCAGCCATTCGGCCAGCACCTGCAGCTTGTCCTGGGAAGGAATCGCCTCACCACGTAGCCAGCGGGAAACCGCCTGGAAGGTTACCGAGCGCCCCCAGTAACGCGAATTGAACTCACGCTCCAAGACAGCCGGGCGATCTGGGTATCCTGCAGCGAGCATGGCATTACGCAAACGCTGGGCGAATTCGGTTTTCTCAGTCATGGAGGCGGACGTTAAATTCCGCGTCCATGCTTGATTGAACATTCGGTTGCATATTAAATGGAATTGATGATTTCATCGTGAGTAAATGACAGAGACAGGGCATGCCAGGGAGGCGAACGATGCGGCCACAACGTCCGATAGTCGAAGGCCATGCGCTCGAGGATCACGAGATAACCCTGCGCTACGCAACGGACGGCCAGCCGTGGTTCGATGCCGAAGCGCTGTGCACCGTACTGGAGTACCCCGACTGGCAGAGCGCCCTGCTCGAATACTGCCGGCCCGAAGGCATTCTGTTCGGCAGCGACACAACCCCACAAGCGATGATCAACCTGGAAAACCTGCAGCGCCTCAGCGCCCATGGCACGGCCCCGGGGATCAGGCGCTTGCGCAACTGGCTGGACCAGGCGCTGCGCCAGTGCCCGGCAGAAGCGGACAGCCCGAACGGCGCCAGCCGGGCTCATGGCTGAACCCGCGATCGCCCTGCCATGGCAGGGGAACACCGAAGGCGCTACCGACCAGGCAGCGCAATAGCCCGGGCGCCATCGCCGCCAGTTGGCGGCTCGAGATGCCCTCCGCCCCGCGGACCGCTACAATGCCCACCTTGACCGTGCTCAGCCTCTCTATAAAGAAAAAACCATGTCCTTGCCCAAGAACCACCTGGAACTGCTCAGCCCTGCCCGCGATGTCGCCATCGCCCGCGAGGCCATCCTGCATGGCGCCGACGCCGTCTACATCGGCGGGCCGAGCTTCGGCGCGCGGCACAACGCCTGCAACGAGGTCAGCGACATCGCCCAGTTGGTGGAGTTCGCCCACCGCTACCATGCCCGGGTATTCACCACGATCAACACCATCCTGCATGACGACGAGCTGGAACCGGCGCGCGCGCTGATCCACCAGCTCTACGACGCGGGCGTGGATGCGCTGATCGTGCAGGATCTGGGCGTGCTGGATCTGGACATCCCGCCAATCGAGCTGCACGCCAGCACCCAGACCGATATCCGCACCCTGGGCCGGGCGAAGTTCCTCGATCAGGCCGGTTTCTCGCAACTGGTGCTGGCCCGCGAGCTGAACCTGAAGGAAATCCGCGCCATCGCCGACGAGACCGACGCGGCCATCGAGTTCTTCATCCATGGCGCGCTGTGCGTGGCCTTCTCCGGGCAATGCAACATCTCCCATGCGCAGACCGGCCGCAGCGCCAACCGCGGCGACTGTTCCCAGGCCTGCCGCCTGCCCTACACCCTCAAGGACGATCAGGGCCGCGTCGTCGCCTTCGAGAAGCACCTGCTGTCGATGAAGGACAACAACCAGAGCGCCAACCTGCGCGCCCTGGTCGAGGCCGGCGTGCGCTCGTTCAAGATCGAGGGGCGCTACAAGGACATGGGCTACGTGAAGAACATCACCGCCTACTACCGCCAGCGCCTCGACGACATTCTCGAGGAGCGCCCGGATCTGGCCCGCGCCTCCAGCGGCCGCACCGCGCATTTCTTCGTGCCCGATCCGGACAAGACCTTCCACCGTGGCAGCACCGATTACTTCGTCAGCGAGCGCAAGATCGATATCGGCGCCTTCGACTCACCGACCTTCACCGGGCTCTCCGTCGGCCACGTCGAGAAGGTGAACAAGCGCGACCTGATCGCCGTCACCCAGGCGCCGCTGTCCAACGGCGACGGCCTCAACGTGCTGATCAAGCGCGAAGTGGTGGGCTTTCGCGCCAACATCGCCGAGCTCAAGGGTGAGTTCGAGGAAGACGGCGCCAAGCGCTGGCGCTATCGCGTCGAGCCCAACGAGATGCCCGAGGCGCTGCACCGCGTGCGCCCCAACCACCCACTGAGCCGCAACCTGGATCACAACTGGCAGCAGGCGCTGCAGAAGACTTCGGCCGAACGCCGGATCGGCATCCAGTGGCAGGCCACGCTGCGCGAAGAGCGCCTGAGCCTGACCGCGCGCAGCGAAGAAGGCGTGCAGGTCAGCGTCGCCCTGAACGGCCCCTTCGGCCTGGCCAACAAGCCCGAGCAGGCGCTGGAGCAATTACGCGACCTGCTGACCCAGCTGGGCACCACCCTCTACCACGCCCAGGGCGTGGAGCTGGATGCGCCGCAGGCCCTGTTCATTCCCAACTCGCAGCTCAAGACGTTGCGCCGCGAAGCCATCGAGGCGCTCACCCAGGCGCGCCTGGCGGCGCACCCGCGCGGTGGACGCAAGGCCGAGAGCGATCCGCCGCCGGTATACCCGGAGTCGCATCTGTCGTTCCTGGCCAACGTCTACAACCACAAGGCCCGCGCGTTCTACCATCGCCACGGCGTGCAACTGATCGACGCCGCCTACGAGGCCCACGAGGAAACCGGCGAGGTGCCGGTGATGATCACCAAGCATTGCCTGCGCTTCTCCTTCAACCTGTGCCCGAAACAGGCCAAGGGCGTTACCGGCGTGAAGACCAAGGTCGCACCGATGCAACTGGTACACGGCGACGAGGTGCTGACCCTGAAATTCGACTGCAAGCCCTGCGAGATGCACGTGGTGGGCAAGATGAAGGGCCATATCCTCGACCTGCCGCTTCCCGGCAGCGCCGCGACCCAGGTGGTCGGCCATATCAGCCCGGAAGACCTGCTCAAGACGGCACGCCAGCGCGCACCGCACTGAGGGGTTGGCCCAGGCTCTGCCGCGGATCATCGGCAGAGCCGCCGATCCGGGAGCGACGGCGGCAAGCCGGGCGTATCGCCTGCCACCCGCCCCTCACCCCCGGCCCCTCTCCCAGAGGGAGAGGGGAGCAGAGCGGTATCTGTGTCTATCCGGCAGACGCAGAACAGCGCAAAGACCGCACCGGATCCAGAGCTGACCAGCGATCGAGCCCTCCTCCCGCTCTGGAGGGAAAGGAGCAGAGCGGTATCTGTGTCTATCCGGCAGACGCAGAACAGCGCAAAGACCGCACCGGATCCAGAGCTGACCAGCGATCGAGCCCTCCTCCCGCCCTGGAGGGAAAGGAGCAGAGCGGTATCTGTGTCTATCCGGCAGACGCAGAACAGCGCGAAAACCGAACCTTATCCAGAGCAGACCAGTGATCGAGCCCTCCTCCCGTCCTGGAGGGAAAGGAGCAGAGCGGTATCTGTGTCTATCCGCAGGCGCAGAACAGCGCGAAAACCGAACCTTATCCAGAGCAGACCAGTGATCGAGCCCTCCTCCCGCCCTGGAGGGAAAGGAGCAGAGCGGTATCTGTGTCTATCCGCAGGCGCAGAACAACGCGAAAACCGCAGCAGATCCAGAGCGGCCAGCGATCGAGCCCCCGACCTGGCGCAAAGCAGTAGAGCTATATCCGCGTATATCCGACCGCGCAGAACATCGCAAAGACCGCACCGGATCCAGAGCTGACCAGCGATCGAGCCCCCTCTCCCTCCGGGAGAGGGCCGGGGTGAGGGGCTTTGTCGATGATCCCCTGGGCACATGGCATACGCAGTCATACCAGGCAACGCGCAGGCTCATCTGCCGACAAGGACGTTACCCGCCACCATCAGGATCATTCCCCGTTGCGCAGTGGCATGGGCGGACAGCCTCTCTGCCCTGCAATTCCGTTACCGACGCTTCCCGAGCATGTGCGATCTGCGCAGCTCATCCTGTTGCTCAAGGTATCGGCAACGGTTGGCGGACAAGCGATATTTTCCGTCGATATCGTGCTACGCACACCGGCACCGAGCTCCGTTGCTGACGCCCAAGGGAACGTGAGACACGAATTACCTGCAACCAGCCCTGCATCGCTGTTCGAGTTGTCGTTCATCTCACAAAACCGGCCCAGGCCTCTCGCGCTTTGCCTCGTCAATCCTTAGAATCCCGCCGCCAATCGAGGATCCGGCCCTCAAACCGAGGACACCTCCGTTTCTACAGCGCAACACGTCAAGGACGAGCATGAAAACACTGCATCATCTGGCCGCCGCCGCATTGCTTCTGGCACTCACCGGCTGCGTGTCGTTCAATCCCGCCGGGCCCATCGGCGATCCGGCCCAGAAAGCCGCTCAGACCCAGCCACGCGCCGCCATGATCGAAGACGTGGCGATTACCGACGGCAAGATCGACGAGGCGCTGCGCAAAACGCTCAGCGCCCAGTTCACCCAACAGTTGATCCGCCGGGTAGAGCGCGGAGAGTACTTCGAGGAACTGATCAGCTTCCCCGCCACGCTCGGCGAGCAGGACGTGGCACTCCAATTCACCTTCACCTCGTTGCAAGGCAAGCGCACGCCTCACCCGGGTTACTTCCCCGGCGCCCTGCTGACCCTGACCATCTGGATCTGGGTGAACGGCCCGATCTATGTCGACAAGTACGACGTGGCCGGCAGCCTGGAGATCGTCGATGCCAGCGGCAAGGTTCTGGCCAGCAGCGAGCAGGCGATCAAGCTGCAACAGAACACCGGCCTGTGGGACAGCGACTACTTCAACATGTCGCTGGGCTCCGACCAGCTCAACCAGTTGGTCGAGCAACTCCTGCAAGACGGCACCCGTAAACTCCCTCACCCCTGACAAGGATGTACCCCATGAAACACCTCTTTGCCGCACTGCTGGCCAGCGCGCTGTTGACCCTGACCGGCTGCATGTCCTATTCGCACCACGACCTTCAGCCCGTCGAGCAGTGGCCGCTGGCCGCACCCCAGGTCGAGAAACCCTCGGCCTATCTGCAGCTCGACAGCCAGTACCTGTTCAATGACCAGAACCGCGCCGGCGGCTTCGATCAGACCAAACTGGAACAGCTCGTCCTGGCCCAGTACCAGAGCAGCGAGCGCTTCGGCAACGTGACCACCGCCAAGGAATCCGCCGACCTGTATGTCAGCGTGCGGGTGAGCAATCACGAACGCGGCAGCCTCGCCAGTGCCTTCATCACCGGGCTGACGCTCTTCATCATCCCCGGCAAGTTCAGCAACGAACTGACCATGGAAACCCAGTTCAAGGATGCTGAGGGCAAGTTGCTGGGCACGGTGGAGAAACGCGAAACCATCACCACCTGGATGCAGCTGCTGCTGATCTTCGCCGTACCGTTCAACGAGTCGGCCGACAACATCCTTGTCCAGCTTACCCGCAGCAGCCTGGAAGAGGCGCAACGCCGGAAGCTGATCTGAGGCAAGCAAAAGGGGCAGCGAGCTCGATGCTCGCGCCCCTTGGACAGCGTTTACGCGATCAAGGATTGATGAGCATGTACTACCCCAGAGAAGAACAGCGCGACTTTCTGTTCACCCTGTCCTCCTTCGCCATCTGGATGATTCCCGTCTTCGCCTTCATCGCCTTTCTGGCGCAGAGCGGCGCCACGGTTGCAATTATCAAGATGTGGCCAGCGACCCAGGAAGGCGTCGTTACCTCGGTGCAAGGCGTGCCGGCAAACGACAGCGTGGAGCGTTATGAATACAGCTTCAGCATGCCCGACGGTATGCGTTTCACCGGCGCTGCCGAGCAGTATCGTCTTCCCGACACCCCGAGGTACTCCGTGGGCCAGACCATCGAAATCATGCACTCCCCTGTGCTACCGAGCGTTCACATGCCACGTGAAATCTACGAGCACAGCCGCATGAACTTTCTGGTGTTCACGACCTGCATCGCTGCGATTTTCGGGCTACTCGCCGTGTCGATCCATGCGCTGGTCAGGCAGTGCTCCCACGCACGGGAAGATCTTCATTACTGAGCCCGCAGTTGCGCTACCCTGAGCGCATCGCCAGTGCGGAGGATGCAGATGCCTTATCCCCCCTATTTGCAGGCCGGTGATCGGGTCGTGCTGTACGATGGCGTGTGCAAGCTGTGCAACGGCTGGAGCCGCTTTCTGCTGCGCCATGATCGCGACGCCCGCTTCAAGCTGTGCTGCGTACAGTCACCCCAGGGGCAGGCGATCCTGGCCTGGTTCGATATGCCGCTCGATCGTTTCGACACCCTGCTCTACGTCGATGGCGAACACGCCCATGCCAGGAGCGATGCCTTTCTGCGGATCATCGCCGAGTTGCCGGCGCCGTGGCGCTACCTGAGCGCCTTGCGCCTGTTGCCACGGGGCCTGCGCGACTGGGGCTACGAGCGCATCGCGCAGAATCGCTATCGGCTGTTCGGCCGCTACCGGCATTGCCCCCTGCCCCGCCCCGAAGACCGCGCGCGTTTCCTGCATGAGTGACACGCGGTTGGCGCGCCGGCCCCGGGCGTGGTCTGATGCCCCGGCTACCAGCCCCAGCCCGACGCCGGCCGGGGCGGCTCCTGGCGCTTGAACTGACGCTTCCACTGCGGCTGCTCTTCCAGTTGCGCCTGATAGGCGTCACCGGCTCCTGCCGCGGGCAAGGCCGTGTCGATGTCCAGCAATTGCGTCGCCTGCCGGCCGCTGACATAGAAGCGGCCGCCATCGAGGGCCTGCAGGTACAGCTGCTCTCTCTCGGGATGGGCCAGCGGATACAGACGCAACAGTTGCCCGGTGCGGCCCGAACTGGCCAGTACGAAGTTGGATTCCAGGTGCAGGATCAGCGGCTGCCGGCCATCACGATCGATGAAGGTGGTATTGACGTAACGTGGTGACACATGCCGGTCCATACGGAAGAACACCCGTTCGCGGCGCGCATCGAGCTCGGGATAGAACACCCCGTCCTCGTACAGCAGCCAGAGGCGCCCCTGACCATCGCGGCCCATCTGCCTGGCGCCTTCGTCGCCCACCGGCGTCAGCGTCTGGCTGGCCAGGTCCAGGCGCAACGGCTGGCGCTCGGCCGGCAACAGGTACAACGCATCGCCCTGGCTGGAGAACTGCAGGGTCTCGCCCTGGGGCCAGCGATACCGGTTATCGCCCTCGCCCGGCAATTGCACCTTCTCCAGTTGCTTGCCGCTTTCGGCGTCGAGGATCACCAGGCTGTTGTCCACGCGATCCAGGCTGTACAGCCGCCCCTCGCGCAGCAGCAGGCGGCTCGGGAACTTGCCGGTCACGGTCGTCCAGTCGATGCGGCCGCTGGCCAGGTCGATGCGGCTCAGCGCGCCCTTGACCAGGCTGCTGACGTAGCCCTTGCCATTGGCCTCGTCGAGCTGCAGGTCGGAGACACCGACACCGAAGCACTGCTCCACGGGGCACCCCCACAGGTCGTTGCCGGCGTAAGGGTGGTCGATCAGGGTGCGCACCGGCGCATTGCGCGCCAGGTCGTATTCGATGATCTGCGCCTGGTTGTAGTTCTTCAGCAGGAACACCCGTTGCGGATCGGAGCTCGGCACCATGCGCCCGACGAAGGGCACGGGAATGACCAGGCCCTTGGCCTGCTCGGGCGTAGCCGGCGACAACGACGCCTGGCGCTCCTGGGCGACACGCTGATGCAGATCGCTCAGCCGTCGTGTTTCCTCGACCTCCCACAACGCCAACTGGCGCAAGCCCTCGCTGTCCGGATGACTGGCGACCCGGCCGAATAGCTGCAGGCCACTGAGCCCGAGCACCAGCAGCACACCCAGGCCCACCGCGACGCGCGGCGGCCAGGCGCTGATGATATAGGCCGCGGCAACCGGTGCGACCGCCAGCAGGCCGAACAGGAAACCCGCGACATGGGCGACGTTGTCCGTGCCGCCATCCAGCAGGCCATAGACCAGCACCAGGATCGGCATCAGCAGCGCGCTGCGCAGCAGCTTGTCGGGCTGCCTGGTCTCTCCGCCCTCGTTCATCGCCCAGAGCTTGAGCCCCAGCGCCACGCCGAGTTCGGCGCCCGCCAGGCTCATGATCGCACCGGAGGCGCCGACGCTGATGTAGATGATCTGGGTCACCTGGCCGAAGAGCGAGACCTGCTCGCGGTCGAAGTTGAGGGTGGCGGAGGCGAAGCTGGCGAACAGCCCGCCGAGCAGGTACAGCGCCAGCCATTGCCAGCGCGCCAGCAGGCTTTCCAGGGTGGTGCCGATCAGCAGCAGAGCGAACATGTTCTGCCCCAGGTGCAGCAAGGAGCCATGCAGGAACATGCTGGTGAACAGCCGCGCATAATCGCCGGTGGCCGATAACGAGGCGACGTTGGCGCCGAGCAGCATCAGCTCGGTTTCGTCATAGGGGCCAAAATGACCGAGCGTGTCGGCCATCCACCAGTAGGCGCCAAGGTTGGCGATGATCAGACACAGGGTCAGCCAGGGCAGGCGCAAACGATGTTGGCCAGTGGGTTCCATCTGCTGTGCACTCCTTCTTTCAAGATGTTCTGGTAGGCGTGTAGCCCCCGCAGCCTGCAACTTTCCCGCAAATCGTCGTACAGGTCACCCGACGCGATGGCAGGCTGTGAACCGGCTCGCCGTATTCGCAACAACGCGGCTGGCGCTGAAACCTCAACAGCCCCTAAGCCAATGCCGGCAACCCCAGTGCCTCGGCACAGGCCTCGAGCGAGCGGGACTGGGTTTCGCCGTACAGGCTCAGCTCGTCCAGCACCGTGGCGCCCAGGGCGGCCTGGAAGTCCGCCTGGCTGGAGCTGATGGCGTAGTCGCTGCGAGCGCCGTCGCCGAGGTTGGACTGGAAGATACCCGCCGCGCTGACCGGCAGGAAGTCCTCGTACACCAGGGGCTCGTAGCGAACGTGCCCGGCCGCGATCAGCGCCTCCAGGCGTTGCGGGCGCTCCGCCTGGTCGCGGGCGGCGATGCCCTGGGGCGTGGCGAAGTAGCGGAAATAGGCCAGTGCGTCACGGCGCATCGACTCAAGGCTGTCGGGAAAGGCCTGGAAGCGCTCGGCCAGCAAGGCCTGGTAACGCACCGCGTTGGCCTCGCCGGGAAACTCGCCCAGGGCCTCGCGGGCGCTGTCGAGCAAGCGGTCGTAGAGCGCCCGGCCCTTGGGCGTGAGGGCGGCGCCACGCTGTTCGATCTCGCCGAAGCGTGCCGTGTGGCTGCCCTCGGCACCCTGCTGGCCGACGAAGGCGACCCGCTCCTGCAGCGCCTTGAAGCTGGTCTGGCGCAGCAGGATCGGGCAGGCGCGCCGCGGCGGCCCCTCGATCACCGCTTTCGGCGTGATGCCATGCCCGGGCATGCCGGCCTGAACCGCGTCGATATCCAGCGTGCGCGGCGTCAGGTGGTTGATATGCGGCCCCTTGAAGGCCACCACATCGGCGATCAGCCGGTGCTGGTCGTGCAGTTGCCGGTACTGCTCGGCGCTGACGGTGGCGTTGCTGTGCCAGCGGAAGGTTTCCAGCGCCTCGCCGACGAACGCCTCGGCCTGTTCCGCCGTGAGCCCGCCATTGCGCTCGCACAGTTCGATCAGCTCGACGGCCCGCGCGGTGAAGATATCGCGTTGCGCCAGCAGCTCGGCGGCCAACTCGCGCAACGCGGGATCTTCGATCAGCTCCAGGCGCAGCAGCGAGGTGAAGACCCGGAACGGGCTGGCCTGCAACGAGGCTTCGTGGATGGCGCGAAACGCCGTGGAGTGCACCGGCACACCCGCCGGGGCGAGGTCGTAGTAACCCACCGGCTGCATGCCCATGACCGCGAACAGACGCCGGATCATCGACAGCTCCGCGGCGCTGCCGACACGGATGGCGCCATGGCGCTCCATGTCCAGGCGCTCGATCTCGCCGGTGGCGCGCAGGTGCCCGGCGACCTCGGGCCGCTCGCGCATGACCCGCGCATTGGTCTGCGCCACCAGTTCCAGCAAGGCGCCGTAGAGCGGCACCTCGCTTTTGTACATGTCGGACATCGCGCGGGAAAAGCGGGCGCGGATGCTGTCCGGGCTGACGAAGCCCTGTGTCTGCATGGTGAGCGGTCTCCTTGTACGCGGTGGAATTCTGCGCGGCTCGCGGCGCCGTGGCAAACGACATCCGCTCAGTTTTCCATTCCCTGGCGGAATGATGATCCAGGGAAGCCGGGGCCGGCCCGTCTCAGAGAAACGGGCTGCGCGCCCCGGCCTTGTGCAGAATCCAGTCGACCAGATGGCGCACCTTGGGGATGTCCAGGGACGGCTCGCTGCAGGCGATGAAGTGGGCGCCTTCACTGACCTTGAGGTGCTGCCAGGGAATCACCAGCTTGCCTTCGGCCAACTCGTCCTCGATCAGGAAACGCGGCACCAGGGCTACCCCGCAACCGGCACGGGCGGCGCGGATGCACATGGAAAAGGTGTCGAAACGCGGGCCGTGGTAGCTGTATTCGGTGTTGATGCCCTGCTCCTCGAACCATTCGTGCCAGGCCTCCGGCCGCGACGCGCATTGCAGCAGCACCAGCGAGGTCAGATCGGCGGCGCTGTCGAGCGCGGCGGCGGGCAGGATCGCCGGGGCGCAGACCGTCACCACCTCCTCGCCGAACAGCTCGATGCACACGGCACCCGGCCAGGAACCCTTGCCATAGAAGAACGCCACATCGGCCTTGGCCTGCACCAGGTCGAAAGGTTCCAGCTCGTTGCGGATATCCAGGTGGATGCTTGGGTGGCGCCTGGAAAAGCCCTTGAGATTGGGGATCAGCCAGCGCACGCCGAAGGTCGGTTGCGTGGCGAGCCGGAGCACTTCCGTCTCGCCGCCATAGGAGAGGATGTAGCGGCTGGACATGTCGACCTGGGTGAGGATCTTGTTGACCTCGGCCAGGTACAGCTCGCCCGCCGGGGTCAGTTGCAGGCGCCGCCGCACCCGGTGGAACAGCAGGTGCTGGAGCATGTCCTCGAGCTGCGCGACCTGCTTGCTCACGGCGCTCTGGGTCAGGTGCAGCTCCTGGGCGGCGCGGGTGAAACTCATGTGCCGGGCGGCCGCCTCGAAACACTGCAAGGCGGTCATGCTGGGGAGCAGGCGTTTGGACATGGACGTCTTCCGTGCAGGCGTGTAAAGGGTTCATTCTCTGAGGGAATGAACTGGTGCGTAAAGGTCATTTGTGACGAAACCCGTTCCGTGGCATTACTCAGCAACGCCTTCGCTCACCCGATACAGGAGATAAACATGGTCGACGAGCTGCTCGAAAGCCTTGGGGTCAGTGCTGCCGCCTATCAGGGCGGCAACCATGCCGTGCATACCCCGATCGACGGGAGCCGCATCGCCCAGGTCAGCCTGGAAAGCCCGGACGCCGTGCGCGGCAAGATCGCCAGCGGCCAGCAGGCCTACCTGGCCTGGCGCGACGTGCCGGCGCCGCGCCGCGGCGAGCTGGTGCGCCTGTTCGGTGAAGTGCTGCGCGAGCACAAGGCCGCGCTGGGCGAGCTGGTGTCCATCGAAGCCGGCAAGATCACCCAGGAAGGCCTGGGCGAAGTGCAGGAAATGATCGATATCTGCGATTTCGCCGTCGGCCTGTCGCGCCAGCTCTACGGCCTGACCATCGCCTCCGAGCGCCCTGGCCACCATATGCGCGAGACCTGGCACCCGCTGGGCGTGGTCGGGGTGATCAGCGCCTTCAACTTCCCGGTCGCGGTGTGGGCCTGGAACACCAGCCTGGCTCTGGTCTGCGGCAACGCGGTGATCTGGAAGCCGTCGGAGAAGACCCCGCTCACCGCCCTCGCCTCCCAGGCCTTGCTGGACAAGGCGCTGAAGCGCTTCGGCGACGCCCCCGACGGGCTGGCGCAATTGATCATCGGCGACCGCGAAGCCGGCGAAGTCCTGGTCGACGACCCGCGCGTGGCGCTGGTCAGCGCCACCGGCAGCACCCGCATGGGCCGTGAAGTCGGGCCGCGGGTGGCGGCCCGTTTCGGCCGCAGCATCCTTGAGCTGGGCGGCAACAACGCCATGATCCTCGCGCCCAGTGCCGACCTCGATCTGGCCGTGCGCGGCATCCTGTTCAGCGCCGTCGGCACCGCCGGGCAGCGCTGCACCACCTTGCGCCGCCTGATCGCCCACAGCTCGGTCAAGGACGAGGTGGTCGCCCGCCTCAAGGCGGCCTACAGCAAAGTGCGCATCGGCGATCCGCGTCAGGACAACCTGGTCGGCCCGCTGATGGACAAGCAGGCCTTCGATGCCATGCAGAGCGCCCTGACCCGCGCCCGCGACGAAGGTGGCAAGGTGTTCGGCGGCGAGCGCCAGTTGCAGGATCAATACCCCGACGCCTACTACGTCAGCCCGGCCATCGTCGAGATGCCCGGCCAGAGCGAGGTGGTGCGCTCCGAGACCTTCGCCCCGATCCTCTACGTGCTGGGCTACGACGAGTTCGAGGACGCCCTGCGCCTGAACAACGAGGTGCCCCAGGGCCTGTCGTCGTGCATCTTCACCACCGACCTGCGCGAGGCGGAGCGCTTCCAGAGCGCCTCGGGCAGTGACTGCGGCATCGCCAACGTCAATATCGGCACCAGCGGCGCGGAGATCGGCGGGGCCTTCGGCGGCGAGAAGGAAACCGGCGGCGGCCGCGAGTCCGGCTCGGACGCCTGGAAGGCCTACATGCGCCGCCAGACCAACACCGTCAACTACTCCCGCGAGCTGCCGCTGGCCCAGGGCATCGTGTTCGATTGAGCCCCGCGAGGCGGGGTCGTAGCGCCATCGTTGCAGTCAGGATCGCTGTTCGAAGAGGGTCGCGGCATGGGTACTGTCCAGCAAGCCTGTCTCTGGGAAACACTGACGCCCGAGGAGCCTCTGTGCGGCGCCCTGGACGGCCACGCCGCTGTCGATGTGTGCGTCATCGGCGGCGGCATCACCGGTCTGTCGGCGGCGCTGCACCTGCTCGAACAGGGTAAGACGGTCTGCGTGCTGGAGGCCCATGCGGTGGGCCATGGCGGTTCGGGGCGCAATGTCGGCCTGGTCAATGCCGGCACCTGGATCAAGCCCGACGATGTCGAGGCGACGCTGGGCCAGCCGCTCGGCCAGCGCCTGAACGAGGTGCTCGGCCACGCGCCGGCCGAGGTTTTCTCGCTGATCCGGCGCTACGCCATCGATTGCCAGGCACGCAACGCCGGCACCCTGCACATGGCCCACAACGCCGCCGGCCTGGCCGACCTGCGGTCCCGCGAGTCGCAGTGGCAACGGCGCGGCGCCGACGTCGAACTGCTCACCGGCGCCGAATGCGCGACCTATTGCGGTACCGACAGGATCACCGGCGCCCTGCTCGACCGCCGCGCCGGCACCATCAACCCCATGGCCTACACCATCGGCCTGGCCAAGGTGGTGACCGGCCTGGGCGGCAAGGTGCATCAGCACTCGCCGGTGCAGACGTTGCAGCGTGAGGGCGATGGCTGGCAGGTACGCACCGCGCAAGGCACGGTCAGCGCGGAGAAAGTGGTGATCGCCACCGGCGCCTACACCGAGGGCGAATGGACGCAGCTGCGCCGCAGCTATTTCCGCGGTTACTACTACCAGGTCGCGTCCGTGCCCTTGAGCGGCGCGGCCGCCGACCAGGTCCTGCCCTATGGCCAGGGCTCCTGGGACACCCGCACCGTGCTCAGCAGCATCCGCCGCGACGCCGATGGCAGGCTGCTGCTCGGCAGCATGGGCCGGGCCAACAACAAGCCGGCCTGGTTCATCCGCAGTTGGGCCGACCGTATCCAGCAGCACTACTTCCCCGCGCTGGGCAAGGTCGACTGGCAGATGCACTGGACCGGCTGCATCGACTTCACCCCGGATCACCTGATGCGCCTGTTCGAACCGGCTCCCGGCATCGTCGCCGTGACCGGCTACAACGGCCGCGGCAATACCACCGGCACGGTGATCGGCCAGGCCTTCGCCCGGTTCCTGCTCAGGGACGAGCCGGATGCGCTGCCCATTCCCTTCACGCCGATGAAGTCACTGCGCGCCGCCGAGCTGAGAAGCTGCGCCTATGAGACGGGGTTTTCCCTGTACCACGCGGGGCAGTGCCTGCGCGTGGTGCTGTGATCAGGCAAGGTTTTTGTAGCGAGCGCCTGCAGAAGAGCGGAAAACCGCCCCCGCGTAGGCGCGTCGACCTCACGGCGCGATGCGCTTGCGGCCATCCCGCAAGATCCGTGGCGCGGCCGCCATTCGCCGCGGGGTCGCAGCGCCTACGGAATTGCACAAAGCCACCGACCGTGTAGGCGCGTCGACCTCGGCGCGATGCGCTTGCAGCCATCCCGCAAGATCCGTGGTGCGACCGCCATTCGCCGCGGGGTCGCAGCGCCTACAAAATTGCACAAAGCCACCGACCGTGTAGATACTCTGTTAGTGGTCAAGCGTTTTTCAGGTGTTCATTGCTGAATAGCTCGGATGAATCGAAAGGCACACCGAGCTTCAGGCAAGCCCAGACGCCAGTCAGGTATTTACGCATGACTGCAC
>NZ_QJUM01000027.1 GCF_004327355.1 Phytopseudomonas dryadis | reverse complement strand
TCCGGCTTCGGGATACTCCACGTAGTGGTAATGAGGCGGGGGGCCACTCTACAGGCGAGGTCACGCAAGGTGCCTCCAGGAGCGAACGGCCTCCCCGGTAACTGCTTCCGTCATGGTTGTTGACAGACAAGCTCAACATACAAGGAGCGTCGACCTCGGCGCGATGCGAGGGCAGCCATGCTGCAAAATCGCGCTATGGCCACGATTCGCCGCGAGGTCGCGGCTGCTACAGGCCCAGGGTCTGTTGACGTTTCAGCGCGAGCCGCGTTGCCGCGAGAAATCTCGCCAGGCTAGGCGGAGGACGCCGGGAATGGCGTTCCCTTGCCAAGTCCTCCAACAACGCATGGCGAGATTTTCCGCGCAACCCGCAGGGCCGGGCCCGTTTTGTCGCGATGCTGCGTTTCTCGCCGGCTCATTTAGCCCGCTAAACTTCGCGGCTCATGCCTTGCCTCGCGGCAAAACGGGCTCCGGCGCGGCCGTGCGTGAAACGTCAACAGACCCTAGGACTATGGTCGTGATTGGTTTTTTTGCCGGGACAGAACCTGTCCCGGCCTGCAATCATGGCCACCCGGCAACGGACGACAAAGGAGCAGAGGATGAATTTCCATACCCGCAAATGGGTCAAGCCCGAAGACCTCAACCCCAATGGCACCCTGTTCGGCGGCAGCCTGCTGAAGTGGATCGACGAGGAGGCGGCCATCTACGCCATCATCCAGCTCGGTAGCCAGCGCGTGGTGACCAAGCTGATTTCGGAAATCAACTTCGTCAGTTCGGCGCGCCAGAGCGACATCATCGAACTGGGCATCACCGCCACCGAGTTCGGCCGCACCTCGCTGACCCTGCGTTGCGAAGTGCGCAACAAGATCACCCGCAAGAGTATCCTGACCGTCGACCGGCTGGTATTCGTCAACCTGGGTGAGGACGGCCATCCGGCGCCCCACGGCAAGACCGAAATCACCTATATCCGCGACCAGTTCAAGGAGTGAGCCCGACGGGCTCGACGACAGCGCGCACTTGGCCGTAGCCGATCGAGTGGTGATACTGGCGGTTTGTGCCGACACCTGAGCAGATCCCCCATGCGTTCGATCCACCTCGCCCTGCTTGCCTGCCTGCTGCTCAGCGCCTGCGGTGGCGTCGACCCCGATTCGCCCGAGGGCCTGCGGCAAAGCCTGTTCAAGCAGATGCTCAAGACCAGCGAGGAGCTGGGCGGCATGCTCCGCGGGCGCATCCGCTATGACGAGCGCCGCTTCGCCGAGGGCGCCCGCCATCTGGACGAGCTGGCGTCACAGCCCTGGCAGCATTTCCCGCAGGTCGACGCCGACCAGCGCAGTACGGCCAGGCCCGAGGTGTGGCAGCAGCAGGCGCATTTCCAGCAATTGGCCGACGAACTGGAAAGCGCCACCGCGGCGCTGCTGCGGGTGGCCACGCAGGCGGACGTGGCGCGCGGCGATCTGCAGGCGCCGCTGCAACGGGTCGAAAGCGCCTGCAAGACCTGTCACGAATCCTTTCGCGCCTATTGAGAGCCTGTTCAAAGGCTGCGGCGTTAAAAACAGGCTCTGAGTTTCAGAAACCGTCGATGCCGGCCTGGCGCAGGCGTTCGCCCAGGGCCAGTACCTCCTCATGGGCGAAGAAGGCCTGCAGTTGTGCGGCGCGACCCGGGCCTATGCCGGGCTGGCGCTGCCAGTGGGCCGCGCTGCGTTGCGTCAGCTGCGCCCAGTTCCGCGCCACCAGCGCGTCGCTGCCACCCGGTGGCCCCAGTGCGCGCAGCCAGTCGGCGAAAGGCCGTTGCCGGGCCAGGGCGAAACTCTGGCTCAGTTGTGCGGCGCGGCGCGGGCCAAGCCCCGCCACCGTGCGCAACTGCTCTTCCGAGAGCTCCAGCCAGTCGAGCAGGCCGTCGACGGCCTGGGCCTGCAGCAACCTGTCCCAGCTACCCGCCCCGACGCCGGGCAGGGCCAGGCCCTGCTTGCCGCTGAGCCAGGTCAGGCGGGCGTGGAACTGACTGGAGCAGGACGCCGTGGCGCGCCAGCAGCTCAGCGCGTGATAGTCGTCATGGTGCGGCGCGGCGAGGTCCGGGCGCGGCACGCTGTGTAGCACGACTCCGTCGAGGCGCGGGATGGATTGTCCGGCGAGGCGGATGGCGACCTGATCGCCGGGACGGATATCCAGCTGCTGCCAGCGTGCGAGCGAGCCGGCACTGACCGCGCGGATGGCGCGGTCATCGAGCCTGACTGGCTGCAGGCGCAACACCGGGGTGATGCGGCCACTGCGGCCGATGCTGAAATCGACCGCCTCGACCACCGCCAGCGCCTGGCTCGCCGGGTACTTCCAGGCCGCTGCCCAGCGTGGAGGTTCGGCCCGCCAGCGGCTGCCCGGCGGGCGCTTGCCCTGGCGCAGCACCACGCCATCGCTGGCGAACGGCAGCGGGCTGCGGTACCAGTGCTCGCGCCACGTGCGGGCCTCGGCGAGGCTGGCGACCGGCTGGCTGTAGCGGCCGCTGTCGGCGAAGCCCAGTCGGACCAGGCGGGTCAGGCGCTGCTGCATATCCGCCGGGCCGTCGGGCCAGTCCCAGACGAACAGGCCGATGCCCGCTGCCTCGGCCTCGCCGAGGGTGTGTCGGGCCATGAGCCCGGCGATGGTGCTGCGCGCCGCAACGCCACCTCGCTGCGCCTGGACGTGCCGGCTCAGGCGCCAGTACAGCTCGCCCTGCAGGGTGATGGTGCTGCTGTCCGCAAGCTGCTTGGGTATGCTGGCGATGCGTTGCGCGTGCGCCGTCCAGTCTTGGCCGCTGCGGCCATCGCCGCGACTGATCAGGCTCTGCAGGCGGCCGGCGCGGTACACCAGGGTGACCGCCACGCCATCGACCTTGGGCTGAATCCACAGGTTGTCGCGTGGCGCGATCCAGTCTTCCACGGCGCGTTCATCGGCCAGTTTGCGCAGGCCGGTCTGCGCGATGGGGTGTGGCAACGGGCCGCCGGCGCCCGCCAGCGGGTCGGCCAGGGCCGGCGCGTCGGCGCAGCGCTGCCATTGCTCCAGGCGGGCGCGCGCCTGGTCGTACAGCTCGTCGCTGACCAGTGAGCGGCCCTGGCGGTGATAGGCATCGTCCCAGAGGGCGATCCGTTCGGCGAGGGCGTCGAGCTGCTGGTTGTGCTGCGGCGTTTGTTCGGGGCAGTCAGCGGCATGGGCGGTGAGGGACAGCAGGCCGCAAACGGACGTGGCGATCCAGCGTTTCATGGGCGGAGCTTCCTTGCTCGGACGATGATTGGCTCAGGCTAGCCGTTGATCCTGAGGGGGGCAAATAGCGCGCCCAGGAGATTCATCAGGCGCTTGAAAAACTACCTCGGCCTTGGCGCCCTGCGTCGCTCTACCGCCTGCATCCAGGCAGTCGTCGTCAACGTTTTTCAACGGCCTGTCGGGATTGGGCACTGGCTGGCATTTTCGGGGTTTGTCGTGTCCCGGGGGCGGTGATAAAGTTTCCGCCATTCCCGCACATCAAACGGATTTGCCCGGCGGCGGGACTCGATGTGCCGGGCCTCATGCTCAGGGGTCTACAGTCATGCGTCCTTCCATTCTGTTGTGTGCCGCCGCTCTGGCCTTCGGCAGCGTATACGCGCAAGCCGACGATGCTCAGGTCAAGTGCCAGCAAAAACTCTCCGCCAACGCCGACAAGCTGGCCCAGGCCAAGCAACTGACTCAACTGCTCGGCAATCAGGCCGTCGACGACACCCTGGCGCAGGTCGAGGGCGGCTGCGATCAGTTGGGCGGCAACACCACTGCGTCCGCGCAGGATACCCAGCAGCAGGTGCAGGCCGGTTCGACCGCCGAGAACATCACCGCTGCCACCGAAACCCTGAAGGGCCTGGGTTCGCTGTTCGGCAAGTGAGCGGCCTGCCGTTTAGCGACACGAGAAAGCCCCGTGGAGGTGACCCCACGGGGCTTTTTTCGTTGTCTATACCCCATGCATGTATTGCCTTCATCGGCCGAACCGTGGAGTTGGCTGCACAGTCGTGATGATGGTTACTTCAGCCTTTCCTTGAGCCGGCCCATAAGATCCATCCGCTCATGCAGGATGGCCAGAATAAGCGCCGGACGACCGGTTTGTGGCAGGCAGAAGAGGTAATGTCGTCCGCTCAGCCGCATCCGCAGGCCAGGGTACAGATCATCAGGTGTTTGAATGCGCCTTGTCCGCGTGCCAGCTCGCTGGCGGCCTCTTCTATCTGCGCGATATAGGCCCGGCACTGCGTTTCGCCCCACTGCCCGATGGTGTATCGGACGATGTCGCGCAGGTCGGCGGCAGCGCCCTGGGTGAGGACATAGGGGCGTGTCATACCGCCTGATCCTGACGCAATACTTCTTCCGCGATGTTAGTGACGCTGTCTTCCACCACCTCGCCGCGCCGGGCTTCGGCAATGCGTTCGGCGAGCAGGTCTTTCAGCTCTTGCAGCGCTTGTTGCTCCCCGGCAGAGGCTGGAAACAGGCGTTCGAGGGCATATTGTTTGATGGTCTTGCCTTCCAGCGCGGCCATGGCCTTGAGCGTCTGGTGCTGCTGTTCGGATACATCGATGGTCAGGCGGCTCATTGGGATGCTCCACAGTTGGATGGCTGAGTGCGCAGAATCCCATGAATGTGGGTTTGTAATAAAGTGTGGTTTTATGGGGGCCGATTGCCGGTAACAAAGAGCCCCGCACAGGGCGGGGCTCTTGGTATTACACCAGGGCTTACAAGCCGGCAGCGGTGCGCAGGTCGGCGGCCCGGTCGGTGCGTTCCCAGGTAAAGGCGGTGAAGGTGTCGCCTTCCACGGTCATTTCCACCGGGGTACGGCCGAAGTGGCCATAGGCCGCGGTCGGCTGATACATCGGGTGCAGCAGGTCGAGCATCCGGGTGATCGCGTAGGGACGCAGGTCGAAGTGCTCGCGTACCAGCTTGATGATCTTCTCGTCGCTGATCCGCCCGCTGCCGAAGGTGTTGATCGAGATGGACGTCGGCTGGGCCACGCCGATGGCGTAGGAGACCTGGATCTCGCAGCGCTCGGCCAGGCCCGCGGCAACGATGTTCTTGGCCACGTAGCGGCCGGCGTAGGCCGCGCTGCGGTCGACCTTGGAAGGGTCCTTGCCGGAGAAGGCGCCGCCGCCATGGCGGGCCATGCCGCCGTAGGAGTCGACGATGATCTTGCGTCCGGTCAGGCCGCAATCGCCCACCGGGCCGCCGATGACGAAATTGCCGGTGGGGTTGATGTGGAACTGGGTGTCCTTGTGCAGCAGCTCGGCCGGGATCGCGTGCTTGACGATCAGCTCCATCACGCCTTCGCGCAGGTCCTTGTAGCTGACTTCCGGGTTGTGCTGGGTGGACAGCACGATGGCGTCGACACCGACCACCTTGCCGCCTTCGTAGCGGCAGGTCACCTGGCTCTTGGCATCCGGCCGCAGCCACGGCAGCAGGCCGGACTTGCGCGCCTCGGCCTGGCGCTCGACCAGGGCGTGGGAGAAACGGATCGGCGCCGGCATCAGCACGTCGGTTTCGTTGCTGGCGTAGCCGAACATCAGGCCCTGGTCACCGGCGCCCTGGTCTTCCGGCCTGGCCCGGTCGACGCCCTGGTTGATGTCCGGGGACTGCTTGCCGATGATGTTGATGATGCCGCAGGTGTTGCCGTCGAAGCCGACGTCCGAGCTGGTGTAGCCGATGTCGCAGATGACCTTGCGCACCAGTTCCTCCAGGTCGACCCAGGCACTGGTGGTGACTTCGCCGGCGACGATGGCCACGCCGGTCTTGACCAGGGTTTCGCAGGCCACGCGGGCGTGCTTGTCCTTGGCGATGATGGCGTCGAGCACGGCATCGGAAATCTGGTCGGCGATCTTGTCCGGATGACCTTCGGACACGGACTCGGAGGTAAACAGGGAGTATTCGCTCATCTATCGGTTGTCCTATTTCATACCGGTGGGTGAGGGCCCGCGGGCCGCTGGTAGGGGAGTGGCAATGCGCTGGAAGTGCCGCACCTGGATCTGGAAGCCGTTGCGCAGGCCGACGTACAGGCTTTCGCCCGGGGTCAGGCCGGCGGCCACGCCCCAGTGGGCCAGGTCGTCCTGTTCGAAGCCTAGCCAGAGATCGCCGCAGGTGTCGCGGGCCCAGCTCTGGTCATGGCTGCACAGTTCGGTGATCAGCAGGCTGCCGCCCGGGTTGAGCTGTGCGGCGAGTTTGCGCAGGGCCTGCGCCGGGGCGGCGAAATGGTGCAGGACCATGTTCAGTATCACGCAGTCGGCGCGTGGGTAGTCGTCGAGCAGGGCGTCGGCCAGCAGCAGGCGTACGTTGTCCAGGCCTTCCCGCTCGCAGCGCGTGCGCGCCAGTTCGAGCATGGCCGGGCTGTTGTCCAGCGCCGTGACCTGCTCGAAGCGGCGCGCCAGCTCGGGCAGAAAACCGCCGTCGCCGGGGCCGATCTCCAGGGCGCTGGCGCGGCTGCCCAGGTCCAGCGAGTCGAGCAGCGTCAGCACGCTGTCGCGGTATTGCGGCAGGCCGGCGATCAGGTCCTGCTGGGCCTGAAAGCGTTCGGCGCTGCGGGCGAAGAAGTCGCGGCTGGCGGCGGCGCGCTGCTGGTGAACCTGGGCGATGCGTTCGCGCACGGCGCCTGGCAGGCCAAGGCCGTCGACTTCCTGGAGCAGGGCACCGTGCAGGGCGCCGCCGAGGGTATCGGCATGGGCCAGGGCGCGGCGGTAGAAAACCGCATTGCCTTCGCGGCGCGTCGCCACCAGGCCGGCCTGGGCCAGCACTTTCAGGTGGTGGCTCATGCCCGACTGGCCGATGGCGAAGATCTGCGCCAGTTCCAGCACGCCGAAGGAGTCGTTGCTCAAGGCGCGCAGCACGTTCAGGCGCAGCGGATCGCCCGCGGCCTTGCACAGGGCGGTGAGAACCTCGGTGGGCTCGAAGTCGAGCTGGGGCGCGCGCAGGGTCATAAGGCGCGCAGTCTAGTCGGTCATTTTTCATCCAGCAAGGCCAATATCAAAAAGTTTTGATATTGGCTGTCAGAGTGCCTGCGCCACCAGTTCGACAAAGGCGGCGGGGGCCGGGCTGAGGCTGCCGTCGTGGCGCCAGAGCATGTACAGATCGCGCTCGATGCGCAGGTCGCCTACGTCCAGGCGTACCAGTTGCCCGGCGTTCAACTCGGTTTCGACTACGCGCTGCGACAGCCAGGCGATGCCGGAGCCGTTGGCGATCAGGCGCTTGAGCGCTTCGGTGCTGCCGATGGTCATGCGCGCACGGGGTTCCAGGCCCAGTATCTGGTAGGCCTGCTCGATGCTGGCACGGGCGCCGGAGCCCTGTTCGCGCAGGTACAGGTCGTGGCGTTGCAGGTCGTGTACGCTCAGTCCGGTGAGCGCCGCCAGCGGATGAGCGGGACCGGCGACCGGCAGCAGGGCGTCGCGGGCGAGCAGGCGGTGGGCATAGTCGCCGCGCTCGAACTCGCCTTCGACGAAGCCCAGGCTGATGCGCCCGTCGTCCAGTTGGCGGGTCACCTCCAGGGTGTTGCTGACCTCCAGGCTGACCACGATCCGCGGGTGCAGGCCGCGGAACCGATCGAGCAGCGCCGGTAGCAGGTAGGCGCCCAGGGTGGCGCTGGCGCCCAGCGCCAGTTCGCCCAGGTGCAGGCTGGCAAAGCCGCGCAGATCGCGCTCGGCCGCCTGCTCCAGGGCAAAGATGCGCCGCGCGTACTGCAGCAGCCGTGCGCCGCTCTCGGTCAGCGCCACGCCGCGCGGGTGCCGGTCGAACAGCGGCAGGCCGATGCTGGCTTCCAGGTCACGGATCTCCCGGGTCACCGCCGGCTGGCTGATATGCAGGCGTTCGGCGCCGGCGCTGATGCTGCCAGCCTCGGCGACGCCGAGGAAGATTTTCAGGTGGTGCAGGTTCATTGCAGCCTTGCCATGCATGCAGGATATGTATCGCATGCTGAATATGTATTTTTAATATGGCAAGCCGTTGCTTAGGCTGCGCCCATGTCTTTTCATGGAAGCCGACCCATGCCGCGCCCCTTCACCCGCCTGCCCGAACCCCGGGCGTTCATCCGTCACTTCACGCCCAGCTGGTTCAGCGTGCCGATGGGCACCGGGGTGCTGGCGCTGGTGGTGGCGCACCTGCCGTACGCTTTCCCCGGGCAATGGCGGCTGGGCGAAGGCTTGTGGCTGCTCGCCGTGGCCCTTTTCGGGCTCTTCGGATTGATGTTCCTGGCTCGCCTGCTGGGCTTTCGCGATTCCATCGAGCCGATGCTGCGGCATCCCGTGCAGTCGATGTTCCTCGGCGCCATCCCCATGAGCCTGGCCATACTGATCAATGGCCTGCTGCTGTTCGGCGCGCCACGCTGGGGCAGCGCCGTGTATGGCCTGGCCCATGGCTTGTGGTGGCTGGATGCCGGGCTGGCGCTGTTGGTGGCGATGGGGGTGCCCTATCTGATGTTCACCCGCCAGAGCCATGCCCTGGAAAAGCTCACGGCGGTCTGGCTGCTGCCCATCGTTGCCCCGGAAGTGGCGGCCGGTAGCGCCGGTTCGCTGGCCATTCACCTGCCGGCGGAGGCGGCGCAGCCGGTGCTGGTGGTGGGGTTCCTGCTGTGGGGCATGTCCCTGAGCCTGGCGTTTTCCCTGATCACCCTGGTGCTGTTGCGCCTGGCGCTGCACAAATTGCCGGATACCGATTTCGCCGCCACCAGCTGGTTGCCGCTCGGCCCGCTGGCCACCGGCTGCCTGGGCCTGCTGAGCATGGGCCGCGACGCGCCGGCGGCATTCGCCGGCAGCAGCCTGCAGGGCGCCGCCGAGCTGGCGCGCGATGTCGGCCTGATCGGCGGGCTGGCGCTCTGGGGCGCCGGGCTCTGGTGGCTGGTGATCGCCACCTTGTTCACCCGTCATTACCTGCGCGGCAACATGGCGTTCAATCTCGGCTGGTGGGGATTCATCTTCCCCCTCGGGGTGTTCACCCTGGCCACCTTCGAGCTGGCCCAACTGACCGGTCTGGGGCTGTTCACGGTCATTGGCCTGGGGCTGGCCGCGCAGTTGCTGGTGGTCTGGCTGCTGGTGGCGCGGCGCACGCTGTTGGGGGTATGGCACGGCGAGTTGTTCCGTGCGCCCTGTCTGCTGGGGCCGGATTCTCCTGCCAGCGGGGTTTTCTCAGGGAAAACCGCCTGAATCGCTCGGCTAACGACCATCTGTCATTGCCCCCGCGGGGCTCGCTGGGCGAAAATGATCGCCTTTTTCGACCCTGCTGCCTATGGCAGCCACCCGCAGGAGATTCAGCGATGCCCAGCCGTCGTGAGCGTGCCAATGCCATCCGTGCCCTGAGCATGGATGCCGTGCAGAAAGCCAACAGCGGCCATCCCGGTGCCCCCATGGGCATGGCGGACATCGCTGAAGTGCTGTGGCGCGACTACCTCAAGCACAACCCGGCCAACCCCAGGTTTGCCGACCGCGACCGCTTCGTGCTGTCCAACGGTCACGGCTCGATGCTGATCTATTCGCTGCTGCACCTGACCGGCTACGACCTGTCCATCGATGACCTGAAGAATTTCCGCCAGTTGCACAGCAAGACCCCGGGCCACCCGGAGTACGGCTACGCGCCGGGCGTGGAGACCACCACCGGTCCGCTCGGCCAGGGCATCGCCAACGCCGTGGGCTTCGCCCTGGCGGAAAAAATCATGGCGGCGCAGTTCAACCGCGACGGTCACAACATCGTCGATCACTACACCTACGCTTTCCTGGGCGACGGCTGCATGATGGAAGGCATCAGCCACGAAGTCTGCTCGCTGGCCGGCACCCTGGGCCTGGGCAAGCTGATTGCTTTCTATGACGACAACGGCATCTCCATCGATGGCGAAGTGCACGGCTGGTTCACCGACGATACTCCGGCACGCTTCGAAGCCTACGGCTGGCAGGTGATCCGCAACGTCGACGGCCACGATGCCGACGAAATCAAGATGGCCATCGATACCGCGCGCAAGAGCGAGCAGCCGACCCTGATCTGTTGCAAGACCATCATCGGTTTCGGTTCGCCGAACAAGCAGGGCAAGGAAGAGTCCCATGGCGCCGCCCTGGGCCAGGACGAAATCGCCCTGACCCGCGCCGCGCTGAACTGGAACCATGGGCCGTTCGAGATCCCGGCCGAGATCTACGCCGAATGGGACGCCAAGGAAGCCGGCCTGGCCGCCGAGGCCGAGTGGGACCAGCGTTTCGCCGCCTATTCCGCCGCCTACCCGGAGCTGGCCAACGAGTTCATCCGCCGCATGGCCGGCGAGCTGCCGGCCGATTTCTCCGCCAGGGCCAGCGAGTTCATCCGCGCCGTGGCCGACAAGGGCGAAACCATCGCCAGCCGCAAGGCCAGCCAGAACTGCCTGAATGCCTTCGGCCCGCTGCTGCCGGAACTGCTCGGCGGCTCCGCCGACCTGGCCGGTTCCAACCTGACCCTGTGGAAGGGCTGCAAGCCGGTGGTGGCCGAGGATGCCTCGGGCAACTACATGTACTACGGCGTGCGCGAGTTCGGCATGAGTGCCATCATGAACGGCATCGCCCTGCACGGCGGTCTGATCCCCTACGGCGCCACCTTCCTGATGTTCATGGAGTACGCCCGCAACGCGGTGCGCATGTCGGCGCTGATGAAGCTGCGCGTGCTCTACGTGTTCACCCACGACTCCATCGGCCTCGGCGAGGACGGCCCGACCCACCAGCCGGTCGAGCAGCTGACCAGCCTGCGCACCACGCCGAACCTGGACACCTGGCGGCCGGCCGATACCGTCGAAGCGGCGGTGGCCTGGAAGTATGCGGTGGAGCGCAAGGACGGCCCGAGCGCGCTGATCTTCTCGCGCCAGAACCTGCCGCATAACCTGCGCGATCACGAAACCGAGGGCGCCATCGCTCGTGGCGGCTACGTGCTCAAGGACTGCGACGGCGAGCCGGAACTGATCCTGATCGCCACCGGTTCGGAAGTCGGCCTGGCCATCCAGGCCGCCGACCAGCTGACCGCTCAGGGCCGCAAGGTGCGTGTGGTGTCGATGCCGTCGACCAACGTCTTCGACCAGCAGGACGCCGGTTACAAGCAGGCGGTGCTGCCGCTGCAGGTCACCGCGCGGATCGCCATCGAAGCCGCCCATGCCGACTTCTGGTACAAGTACGTGGGTCTCGAAGGCCGCGTCATCGGCATGGAGACCTATGGGGAGTCGGCCCCGGCCGGCGAGCTGTTCGAGCACTTCGGTTTCACCGTCGACAACGTCGTCGGCACCGCCGAAGAACTGCTGGACAACTGAAAGACGCTGGAGGCTAAAGGCTGGAAGCTGAACGAGAGGCGCCGAGTCGCTTTTTCGTCCAGCTTCCAGCCTTTGGCTTTCGAGCGACTTGCCGACAGACGAGCCAGAATGCGCCAGAACCTGCCCTATCGCGTCGCCCTGAACGGCTACGGCCGTATCGGTCGTTGCGTGCTGCGTGCCCTGCACGAGCGCGTCGGCGAGGCGCGCCTGGAGATCGTCGCGCTCAACGACCTGGCCGATCAGGCCAGCATCGAGTACCTGACCCGCTTCGACTCGACCCATGGGCGCTTTCCCGGTGAGGTGAAGGTGGCCGGCGATTGCCTGTACGTCAATGGCGAGTGCGTGCGCGTGCTGCGCCAGCGCGAGCCGGAAGGCATCGACTGGGCGGCCCTGGACATCGACCTGCTGCTCGAATGCTCCGGCCAGTACACCACCCGGGCCCAGGCCGGGCGCTTTCTGCGGGCCGGCGTGCCACGGCTGTTGCTGTCGCAGCCGATGGCCAGCGAGAGCGATGTCGACGCCACCGTGGTCTACGGCGTCAACCAGCATTGCCTGAGCGGCGCCGAGCGGCTGGTGTCGAACGCGTCCTGCACCACCAACTGCGGGGTGCCGTTGCTCAAGCTGCTCAACGAGGCGATCGGCCTGGAGTACGTCTCCATCACCACCATTCACTCGGCGATGAACGATCAGCCGGTGATCGACGCCTATCACGACGAAGACCTGCGCCGTACGCGTTCGGCCTTCCAGTCGGTGATTCCGGTCTCCACCGGCCTGGCCAAGGGCATCGAACGCCTGCTCCCGGAACTTGCCGGACGAATTCAGGCCAAAGCCATTCGGGTGCCGACGGTCAACGTGTCCTGCCTGGATATCACCTTGCAGACCGCCCGCGACACCAGTGCCGGGGAGGTCAACCGGATCTTGCGCCAGGCCTCCGAACAGGGGCCGCTGCAAGGTCTGCTGGCGTACACCGAGTTGCCGCACGCCAGCTGCGACTTCAATCATGATCCCCATTCGGCGATCGTCGACGGCAGTCAGACGCGGGTGTCCGGGCCACGCCTGGTCAACCTGCTGGCCTGGTTCGACAACGAATGGGGGTTCGCCAACCGCATGCTCGACATGGCCGTGCATTTTCTCGATGCCGCCGTTCCCCTTTCACCAGCCCCCATCAAGGACTGACTCAATGACTGCAGCTTCCGTAAACATCGCGAAAATGGCCGACCTCGACCTGCAAGGCAAACGCGTGCTGATTCGCGAAGACCTCAACGTGCCGGTCAAGGACGGTGTGGTGAAAAGCGATGCGCGCATCCTCGCCGCGCTGCCGACCATCAAGCTGGCGCTGCAGAAGGGCGCTGCGGTGATGGTCTGCTCGCACCTGGGCCGTCCCAGCGAAGGCGAATTCAGCGAAGAGAACAGCCTGGCGCCGGTGGCCGACTACCTGAGCAAGGCCCTCGGCCGCGACGTACCGCTGATCAAGGATTACCTGAAAGGCGTCGAGCTGAAAGCGGGTGACCTGGTGCTGTTCGAAAACGTACGCTTCAACAAGGGCGAGAAGAAGAACGCCGACGAGCTGGCCCAGCAATACGCCGCCCTCTGCGACGTGTTCGTCATGGACGCCTTCGGCACCGCCCACCGCGCCGAGGGCTCGACCCACGGCGTGGCCAGGTTCGCCAGGGTCGCCGCCGCCGGTCCGCTGCTGGCCGCCGAGCTGGATGCGCTGGGCAAGGCCCTGGGCGCACCGGCCAAGCCGATGGCGGCGATCGTCGCAGGCTCCAAGGTGTCGACCAAGCTGGATGTACTCAACAGCCTGAGCAGCATCTGCGATCAACTGATCGTCGGTGGCGGCATCGCCAACACCTTCCTCGCCGCTGCCGGTTACCCGGTGGGCAAGTCGCTCTACGAAGCCGACCTGGTCGACACCGCCAAGGCCATCGCCGCCAAGGTCAGCGTGCCGCTGCCGGTGGATGTGGTGGTGGCCAAGGAGTTCTCCGAAGCGGCCACGGCCACGGTCAAGGCAGTGGCCGACGTGGGCGAGGACGACATGATCCTCGACATCGGCCCGCAGACCGCGGCGCAGTTCGCCGAGCTGCTCAAGGCCTCGAAGACCATCCTGTGGAACGGCCCGGTCGGCGTATTCGAGTTCGATCAGTTCGGCGAGGGCACCAAGGCCCTGGCCCTGGCCATCGCCGAGAGCCCGGCGTTCTCCATCGCCGGTGGTGGCGATACCCTGGCGGCCATCGACAAGTACGGCGTGGCCGAGCGCATTTCCTATATTTCCACCGGCGGCGGCGCCTTCCTCGAGTTCGTCGAAGGCAAGGTGTTGCCGGCAGTCGAGGTGCTGCAACAGCGTACAGCCAAAGCCCAGTAAGGCAGAACGGCTAACAGGCCGTTGAAAAACGTAGGCGACGCAGCGGCAATGCAGGTAGTTTTTCAACAGCCTGCTAAACCTTGGCCGCCGCAGGCGGTCACTACCCTTGTACGGAAATCAGCCAGCAAGGAGTGACCGATGCGTGATGTGGCCGTTGTGTTGACTTTATGTGCCGCCCTGGGTGGTTGTGCCGGTGGCGGTTCAGCCCGCGAGCGGGCCTGCGAAGTGTTCAGCCCCGCGGAGATCGATCTGCCGACCACGCGCGAAGAGCAGCGTATCGACGGGCAGAGCAGTGGCGACCCGACCCCGATGGACGGCGAGCGCAACTGCTGATCGCCGCAGGACGTACAAGGAAGATGGCGATGATGAACAGAATCAGGATGGGCGCGGCGCTTGCCGTGCTGGGCATGTTCGCCGGTTGCGCCGGAGATTACGCCGAAACCCAGGGCTGGACGCGCTGGGTCTGCGACAGCCAGGCCGAAGTGTCGTGGCGTTTCGCCGACAGCGCGCACGAGCAGGTGGATGTGCGTCTGGGCGGCAGCGACAGCGTCCACCGGCTGAGCCTGGAACCCTCGGGTTCGGGCACTTTATACAGCGATGGGCGTCTGTCCTTTCATGCCAAGGGCGAGGAAGGACTGATTTACCGTACGGCCAACGACGATCTGATCGGACGTGGCTGCAAGGCGCCCTGAAGGCAGTGACAAGCTGCAAGCCACAAGCTGCAAGTGGGGGTGGATACTTCGGCTCTTTCTTGCGGCTTGAAGCTTGTAGCTTAGCGCTGTAGCAATACTTGAATAGCGCCTGCCGCTGCGGCAGGCTGCACGATTAACGAGCTCTACCGGGAGACAGGAAACCATGGCACTTATCAGCATGCGCCAGATGCTCGACCACGCCGCCGAATTCGGCTACGGCGTGCCGGCCTTCAACGTCAACAACTTGGAGCAGATGCGCGCCATCATGGAAGCGGCCGACAAGACCGATTCCCCGGTCATCGTCCAGGCCTCCGCTGGTGCTCGCAAGTACGCCGGTGCGCCGTTCCTGCGCCACCTGATCCTCGCCGCCATCGAGGAGTTCCCGCATATCCCGGTGTGCATGCACCAGGATCACGGTACCAGCCCGGATATCTG
Organism: Phytopseudomonas dryadis; assembly: GCF_004327355.1. GTDB lineage: Bacteria > Pseudomonadota > Gammaproteobacteria > Pseudomonadales > Pseudomonadaceae > Aquipseudomonas > Aquipseudomonas dryadis. The sequence goes on along the minus strand of NZ_QJUM01000027.1, from coordinate 76,717 downwards.
CCAGCGCTCGATCCAGCTGGGTTTCAGCTCGGTGATGATGGACGGCTCGCTGAAGGAAGACGGCAAGACCCCGTCCGACTACGACTACAACGTCCGCGTGACCCAGCAGACCGTCTCGTTCGCCCATGCCTGCGGCGTGTCCGTGGAAGGCGAGCTGGGTTGCCTGGGCAGCCTGGAAACCGGCCAGGCCGGTGAGGAAGACGGTGTCGGCGCCGAAGGCACCCTGGATCACAGCCAGTTGCTGACCGACCCGGAGGAAGCCGCCGACTTCGTCAAGAAGACCCAGGTCGATGCCCTGGCCATCGCCATCGGCACCAGCCACGGCGCCTACAAGTTCACCAAGCCGCCAACCGGTGACGTGCTGTCGATCGAGCGCATCAAGGCGATTCACAAGCGCATCCCTAATACCCACCTGGTGATGCACGGTTCCAGCTCGGTGCCCCAGGACTGGCTGGCGATCATCAACGAGTACGGTGGCGACATCAAGGAAACCTACGGCGTGCCGGTCGAGGAAATCGTCGAAGGCATCAAGCACGGCGTGCGCAAGGTCAATATCGACACCGACCTGCGTCTGGCCTCCACCGGTGCCATCCGCCGCTTCCTGGCCGAGCACCCGAGCGAGTTCGACCCGCGCAAGTACTTCGCCCATACCATCACCGCCATGCGCGATATCTGTATCGCCCGCTACGAAGCTTTCGGCACCGCCGGCAACGCCTCGAAGATCAAGCCGATCTCCCTGGAAGGCATGTTCCAGCGTTACGCCAAGGGTGAGCTGGCCGCCAAGGTCAACTGATCGCCCCTCGCGGCTTCGCGGGTAGCGAAAAGCCGCTTGTCCGGTAACGGGCGAGCGGCTTTTTTGTAGGCGGCCACTCCGCTGGCCCACAGGCGACGTCAAAAATGGCTCCCGGCCATTCTTTGTGGTCTGCTATTGCCGAACCCAGGAGCAACAAGGCGTATTCCATCCACGACACGAGCGAGCTGTTCGATGACGAGCCTGAAGACGACTACCCTGCGATCACTGGGCCTGGCTGTGGCCATGCTCTGTTCGAGCACCGCTGCCTTGGCCAGCGAAGCGGCTGCTCCCGTCGCTTTGCGCGCCGTGGTGGATGGGGTGGTACAGCCGCTCATGGCGGCGAACGCCATCCCCGGAATGGCGGTGGCGGTCAGCGTCGACGGCGAGACCCATGTCTTCAACTACGGCGTCGCCTCGCAGGAAGACGGCTGGCCCGTGGACGAGCGGACGCTGTTCGAGATCGGCTCGGTCAGCAAGGTCTTCACCGGAACGCTCGGCGCCTGGATCGCGGCAAGGGGCGAGCTTTCGCTTGCCGATCCGGCGGAGCGGCACCTTCCGGCGCTTTCCGGTACGCCGCTCGGGCGGATCAGCCTGCTCGACCTCGCGACCTACACCGCCGGCGGCCTGCCGCTGCAGTTCCCGGACGCGGTGCGCGGTGAGGAGGCGATGCTGGCGTTCTTCCGGGATTGGCACCCGAGCTATCCGCCGGGCAGCCGGCGCCTCTACTCGAACCCGAGCATCGGCTTGTTCGGCTATCTCGCGGCGCGCGGCGCGGGGGCCGACTTCGAGGCGCTGATGACAACGGCGTTGCTGCCCAAGCTCGGCCTTTCGAACACCTTCCTGCACGTGCCGGAGCATGAGGCGCAGCGCTACGCCTACGGCACCTCCGAGGGCGAGCGCCGCATCCGCGTCTCGCCCGGCGCGCTGGATGCGCAAGGCTACGGCCTCAAGACCACGGCCGCCGACCTGATCCGCTTCGTCCAGCTCGCCATGGACCCGTCGCCACTGGATGGCCCGCTGAGCGAGGCCTTCGCTGCGACGCAGACCGGCTACTACCGCTTCGGGCCAGCGATGCAGGGCCTCGGCTGGGAAATCTACGATCAGCCGGCGTCGCTCGATGTGCTGCTTGCCGGCAACGCGCCCGCGCTGGCGCTCGAGCCGCAACCGGTTACCAGGATCGATCCGCCACAGCGGCCACGGCCGGATCGGTTCGTCAACAAGACGGGCTCGACCAGGGGATTCGGCGCCTATGCCGCCTTTCTGCCCGAACAGCGGATCGGCATCGTGCTGCTCGCCAACCGGAACTACCCGAATGCGGAACGCATCAAGGCCGCCTGGGCGATCCTCACCTCGCTTCGATAGTCCGATGTGCCGGCATCCCTCCCGGTGTACGAGGGCGGCGGAAGCGTTCATTCAGGGTGGGCAGGGTGGCCTTGCTTGCGTAGGAGCCGCGCCCCCGCGGCGATTGTGGGGCGTAGGATGGCCGCCTCTTTAAGAGCGGCCTCCGTCCCTCGTTGACCGCTATTTTCCATGGAGCCGTGGCGCGGCGTAAAACCATGTAAAACACCTGCGCCAATCCGGCTCACGGTCTGGGCCATACTGCCGCCACGTGTTTCAGGATGGCGGTGCTCATGTCCCACAACGCTCTTCCCTGGCGGCCGTTCTGTACGGCAGTGCTCGTGGCGACCCTGCTCGGTAGCATCGTCCAGACCCAGTTCAACCTCGCCGCTATCCAGCAGATCGGCGCGCCGATTCCGCTGGATGTGCGTCTGCATACCACGCTGCAGGACCTGTTCGGTTTCACGCCGACGCTCGCCGCGCTGGTCATCGCCGCCTTCATCGTCGCCTTGCCCCTGGCGGCCTGGCTCGATCGGCTGTGGGGCGCGGCGCGCTGGTTGCTGTTCGCCGTGGCGGGCGGCCTGGCCATCTGGGCCGCGCTGAGCGTGGCCAATGCCGTGGCGCCCATGCCCACGCTGATCGGCGCCAATCGCAGCCTGGCCGGTACCCTGGCGCTGATGGCCAGTGGCAGTGCCGGAGCCCTGCTGTTCGCCCGGCTCAGCGCGCCTGCCAGGTCATGATGTTTCCCCTGTCGTTAAGGATGTCGTGTTGAAATCTGTCTGGCTGGTCATCGGTTTTTGCCTGAGCGCCCTGGCCCATGCCGATTACCGTATCGAGACCGTTACCGACGGTCTGGAGTACCCCTGGTCGCTGGCGTTCCTGCCGGATGGACGCATGCTGGTCACCGAGCGGGTCGGCCGTCTGCGCCTGATCGACGCCCAGGGTACGCTTCAGCCCGAGCCGGTCGGCGGCCTGCCAACGCCCTTCGTCGCCACCCAGGCGGGGCTGATGGAGGTGGCTCTGGACCCCGGGTTCGCCAGTGATCCGTGGATCTACCTGAGTTATGCCCACGGCAGCGAGCAGGCCAACAACACGCGCCTGGCCCGCGCCAGGCTGGTCGATGGCCAGTTGCGCGATCTGCAGGTGCTGTTCACCGCCCAGCCGGCCAAGGCCGGCGCTTCGCACTACGGTGGACGGATCGCCTTTCTGCCGGACGACACCCTGGTGCTGACGCTGGGCGATGGTTTCGACCTGCGCGAGCAGGCCCAGAACCCGGCCAATCACATCGGCAAGATCGTGCGCCTGAACCGCGACGGCAGCGTGCCGCACGACAATCCCCTGCGCGACCAGGCCGGTGCGGCGCCGGAGATCTACAGCATGGGCCACCGCAACGTCCAGGGCATCGTCTACGACCGGCAGCGTCAGCGGTTGTACAGCCACGAGCACGGCCCCCGCGGCGGCGACGAACTGAACCTGATCGAGGCGGGCGGCAACTACGGCTGGCCGCTGGCATCCCATGGCGTCGACTACACCGGCGCGATGATCACCCCGTACACGGAGCTGCCGGGCTATCTGTCGCCGCAGCTGCACTGGACGCCATCGGTCGCGCCATCCGGCCTGACGCTCTATACCGGCACGGGTTTCCCGTCCTGGCATGGCGACCTGTTCGTCTCCACCCTGGCCGAGCAGAGCGTGCGCCGCATCCGCCTGCTCAAGGGCAAGCTGGCCGGCGAGGATGTGTTGTTCGAGGAGCTTGGCGAGCGTATCCGCGGCGTCTTCGATGGCCCGGATGGCGCCCTCTACCTGCTCACCGACAGTGCCGAGGGACGCCTCTTGCGGGTGGTGCCGCTGTAGGCATAATGGCCGGCCCGCCCATCGCCGCGACTCGTCATGACGCCACTGAAATACCTCCAGGGTTATCCCGCCGCGTTGCAGGAGCAGGTGCGCCAGCTGATCGCCGGCGAGCGCCTGGGCGATTACCTGGCTCAGCGCTACACCGAGCGGCACGGCGTGCAGAGCGACAAGGCCCTGTACGCCTACGTCATGGCGCTCAAGCAGGAGCACCTGAAGAACGCGCCGGGCATCGACAAGGTGCTGTTCGACAACCGCCTCGACCTGACCCACCGGGCGCTGGGCCTGCACACCGCGATTTCACGGGTTCAGGGCGGCAGGCTCAAGGCCAAGAAGGAAATCCGCGTCGCCGCCCTGTTCAAGGACGCCGCGCCGCAGTTCCTGCAGATGATCGTGGTGCACGAGCTGGCCCATCTCAAGGAAAGCGACCACAACAAGGCGTTCTACAAACTTTGCGAATACATGCTGCCGGACTACCAGCAACTGGAGTTCGATCTGCGCCTGTACCTGACCTGGCGCGATCTGCAATCGGGCAAGGGAGCCTAATATTCAGTACGCTGCGATGATCGCGTGATGCTGCACCCGGCCGGCGATCCGCAGTTCGCTCTCGTCGCCCGGATGGCGGCCCAGCAGGCGCTGGCCGTCGCCGTGGAATTGTACTTGCCCATCTAATTTGGGTGACCAGAGCGATACGGCCTTTACTCGTGATTTGTGTCTAGGCGTGTTCTTTAGGCACTGTAGGGACTGCGTCATCATTGTTGAGGAAGCGGTGGGCTGGTCGTCTCGAGCGGAATCGTCTGTAGCTCTTTGCGCTGTGCGCTTATCTTCTCGGGCAGAGCAGGAACCCCTTGCGATATTTCACCGTTCGCATAGCGCAGTTGACGATCACGGATGAAGTTGTATTTGCCTTCCGTCAACTGGTCAGCCAGGTGGAAGTCATTGATGATGGTGGGCTTGATGAACACCATGAGGTTCTTCTTGTTGACCTCCTTGCGCTCACTTCGGAACAAACGACCTATGACGGGTACTTTGCCAAGAAAGGGAACCTTGTCTCCCGAGTCACGCATTTCGTCCGAGATCAGCCCGCCGAGCACCAGGGTCATGTTGTCCTGTACCAGCACGCGGGTCTCGATGGACCGCTTGTTGGTGACGATGTCGGCCGCGCTGGTATCGTTTGTGACACTGGAGATTTCCTGATAGATGTTCAGGGTCACCGAATCGCCTTCGTTGATCTGCGGTTTGATCTTCAGCGTGATACCCACGTCCTGACGCTCGATGGTCTGGAATGGGTTGGTCGAGGGGTTGGACGCGCTGGTTGAACTGCCGGTGACAAAGGGCACGTTCTGGCCGACCACTATTTTGCCTTCCTCGTTGTCGAGGGTGACCAGGTTGGGAGTGGAAAGGATGTTCATCGAGTCATCGGTGGACAGTGCCTTGATCAGCGCACGTAGCGAGTTATTGCGATAGAAGCCCATGCTGAAGCCAGCATCCAGGTTGACTGTGGGGCTGCCGGGAAAGGTGTCGATGCTATTGCCTCTTGCTGATGAGGTGAAGCCACCGTAGAACCCGTCGCCGCCGATGGAGCCGTCGGACGTTCTCCATTGCACACCGATGTCGTTGACCTTGTTGTCCGACACTTCGACGATCACCGCTTCGACCAGAACCTGAGCGCGACGTATATCCAGGCGTGCGACAACGTCTTCGACTGTCTTCATGATCGCTGGTGGTGCACTGATCACCAGGGCGTTAGTCGTGTCGTTCGCCTGGATCGAGATTTCGGCTCCTGAAATGCCGACGTCTTTGTCCTGCTTTTGCAGGCTGGAGGCAACGTTCTGAAGAATCTGTGCTACGTCCGAGGCCTTGAGGTAATGCAGGTAAAGAACCTGGGTGTCTCTGACGATGTTGCCTGGCTTATCCAGGTTACTGAGCACGTCTCGCAGCTGCTGACGTTTGCTTGGGTCGCCGGAGATCAGCACGCTGTTGGTGCGTTCGTCCACCGAGACATTCATCTTGCTGCTACCTTCTCCGCCAGCCTGGGGTACCAGATTGCCGATGATGGCGGACAACTCCTTGGCGCTGGCAAATTTCAGAGGGATGACGTCGATCTCGAACTGCCCGGCGCGATCAATTTCCGAAATCAGCTTCATCAGTTGGTTGATGTTGGAGGCGCGGTCGGAGATGACCATGGCGTTGCTGTCTGGATAGGCGGCCAGGTGGCCGACCTGTGGAACCATGGGCCGTAGAATGTTGACGAGTTGGGTTGCTGGCACATGCTGAGTGCGGATGACCCTGACCACCTGCTGGTCGTCGTTGAGTTGGTCATCATTCACTAGCGGCACGCCCGTCTGTTTCGCATTTGCGTCAGGGATCACCTTGATCGCACTGTCCGATTCGATCGCGGAGAAACCGTGCACTTGCAGCACGGAGAGGAATACGCGATATGCCTCCTCGGGTTTCATCGCTTCGTTGGAAATAACCGTGACCTTGCCTGTAACCCGCGGGTCGATGATGAAATTCTTCCCGGTAGCCTTGGCAATCCATTCAATAAATGAGCGGATATTGGTGTCCTGCATGTTGATCTGCACTTCGCTGCTCGGCTGCTTCGCCGGATCTTCAGCTGCGGCGGGAAGGGGGAGCATTGCGAGGAGGCAAAGCAGTAAGGGTACGAAACGTTGGCCGGACACTACGAATACTCGACTACTTGTTCTGCGCGATCTTGCGCTGGATGTATTGCTGATACGGGGTTGGTACGTTGTTTGGCTCCATTGCCGGCTGTTCGGCATTGGGCATGGTCGGTGTGGGGGGGGCCATGCTTTGCGCAATCGGCGGCAGGCTTTCCAGGTTGACGTCAGCGGGCGAGTCACCGTAGCCGCGGAAGCTGACCTGTTCGAGTTGTCCATTGCGCTTGAGGGTAATCCGGTGGCTTTCCACCTTTTGCAGGGTGATCCCGGGGCGGACTTCCTCACCTGGCTTCAGGCTGAGCGTTTTGTCTCCGTCTTCCAGGATGACGTGGCTCTGGGCGGCGCTGGAATTGAAGAATATCGCCGAGACCTGCAGGTTTAGATTGCTTTCCGGCAGTACGGCGAGTTCAGGCTGGGCTGCCTCTTTATCACGGGAGGTGCCGAACAGTGTGAGCAGCTCTGCTGAGAGGGGCTTTGGGGAGGCAGCCTGCGGTTGATCCAGGGGGATATTCGCGTCGGCAGGCAGTTGCAGCGTTTGCCTCAAGGCAATGCTTTTGAAAGCAAGCAGGGCGGCCAGGCAACCCATCACGAGGGGCATGGACGTCCACCTAAAAAGGCTTGATTCCATCAGCCTGTTCAGTTTGATGAGTAGCGAGGCCATGAGCGCTTCCTTGTGATGGCACGACAATACTATCCGTTACGATCTCCGCTGAATACGGGCGTCTTGAAGGGCCCAGCCCTTTTTATGATGCTCGTCACAACTGCCATGTAAATTTCAAAACAGCACAAAAAGCGAGCTTGAAATAATTACACACAGTCGATAGCATTCTGCCACCCAAGAGATCGGCTCTATAAGGTTGCTGGTTCTCTATTTGAAAAGTCAATGGAACTTTCCTGAAGATGCTGCAAGGATGCTGCTGTACAGGTTTTCTGCGTCTGCTCGTCGCGAGTCTATCGCTGGCGGCGGTGGAAGCCTTTGCGTCCAAGCCTCTGCTCGACATCCGCGCCGCTTCCCCGCTGGGCAGTGCCGGCAATGCGGTCAACTATGCGCTGGCGGTCGATGACTGCCGCAACCTCGTCGAAGTCCAGATCGCTGCCAGCGATACCCGTTTACTGCCTACTGACGCTACCCGTGCGAGCGCTACCGGTGTCGCCTGTTCCTTCGATTTCAGCATCACCGGTGTCGAGGCGCTGCAGCCCGCCGTCATCCTGCGCTACGCCGATGGCAGTGCCCAGAACTACAGCGAGATCTTCGAGCGTGAACAGGTGGCGCCGCGCCTTGCACTGGAGCAGGTGGCGATCGAGAACCTCGAGGGCGAGCAATACCTGGTGGCGAGCTTCGCCGCCCAGGACGAGGTCGATCTCAGCTATCTGAGCATTTCCCTGACCGGCCTGCGCGCCTCCGACCTGCGCGCCGCCGGCGGTGTGGTCAGCGAGGCCGAGCGCAACGCCTTCCTGCGCATGGGCGAGGCCCGGCGGCTGTTCCCCAGCGTCGACGGTCAACAGCGTTTCAGCATCCGCGAGCGCATCGGCACGCCCCTGAGTGCCGCAGAAGTAGCGCGCAATGCTCTGGTCATGATCAACGCCTCGGCGGTGGACGCCTCGGGCAACCAGCAAAGCTTCTCGGACATCCGCTTCATGGGCGAGGGTGTGGACGAGTCGGCACGTTCGCTCAGTGTGATGCCGGATCGCCTGCTGTTCAGCGATGCGCTGCAGTCGGCGCGGCTGGTGCCGGAAGTGGATTACGAATTCCGCGGGCCGACGCCCCTGGTCGGCCCGGGCACCGGCATCGTCTATCGCTCTGCCGATCCGGCCAAGGTCTGGGTCAGCGCCGACGGCGTGGTCTATCCCCTGCAGGAGACCGATGGCCAGGAGGTACTGATCCATGTCGGTTTCCCCGGTCTGGACGAGGTCAGTCTGCCAGTCAGGGTCGATTACAGTCGCCGTCTGGTCGGCCTGCGACTGCAGGATCATGGCGTTGGCCAGCCGCTGGTGCTGCCGCGGCTCAACAGCCTGATCGACCTGCCTCCACTCCTGGCGGTTTTCGACGATGGCAGTGAATCGCCCCTGGCCGACAGCCTGGTAGCCCGGGTACTGTTGCCCGCAGGCAGTGAGGGCGTGCTCGCGAGCAATGACCAGTTGCAGCTGCGCGCCAGTGCGCAGATTCCCGAGCAGAGCCCGCTGTCGCTGCGCGTGCAACTGGAACGCTACCCGGAGGTCGGCATCGATCTGCCGGTGGTCGCGCTGGATGCGGCGCCCTCGCTGATCTTCGCTCCGTCCTCCAGCGTAGCCGTCGGCGCGGTGCTGGAACTGCAGGTCGATGCCAGTGACGACGTGGCGGTGGCCAGTGTCGAGTTCTGGCTGGATGGCGGCCTGGTGGGTCGCCGGCAGTCGCCGCCCTACAGGCTCAGTCTGCCCGTGGAACAGGAGCTGGAAGGACGTACCCTGAACCTGCGGGCAGTGGCCTTCGACGAGACCGGGCAGAGCCAGAGCAGCGCCGAGCATGCCGTGCGGGTGCTGGCCAAGAGTACCCCGCAGGCGCCGGCCTTCGTCTTCGAGACCCCGGTGGACGCCCAGCGCGTGGTGGAAAACAGCCCGCTACGCGCTGCCATCAGTAGCAACCTGGGCGTGCTGCCGGACGTCGAGTACCAGAGCGGCATCAGCCAGGTCGAATTCTTCATGGACGGGCGCAAGGTCGGAGAGACGCGCTTCCCCATCCTGGAGCAGCGTCCCCTGGAGGTCGACCCCTCTCGGATGCAACTGTTCGAGGTCTGGCAGGCCAACCTGCAGGTGCCGGAGATCGCCCTGCGTGAGACCAGCATCGGCCTTTCGGCCAGGGTGCATGCCAGTAATGGCGCGGTAGTCGACGCGCCAGCGCGCCTGCTGCGCGTGATCGAGAACCAGAAGCCGACCGCGCGCATCGTGCAACCGGCCACTGGCAGCTCGGCTACCGTCGGGCAGACCGTCAGCATAGTGGTCGAGGCCAGCGATGACACCCTTGATGGCGGCACGGACATCTACCTGCTGGTCAACGGTCAGGAGCTGCAGTCCTACCGCCACCAGGATCGTGACTACGACGGCACCCTGCTGGGCCTGCGCAGTACCAGCCACAGCTTCCAACTGCCCATCGGCAGCGAATGGCTTGGCCGTACCCTGGAGTTACGCGTGCGGGTGGTCGACCTGCATCAGCAATCCAACCTGTCCCAGCCCCTGCTGCTGCCGGTCAAGGATGATCAGGCGCCGACCGTGGCGCTCAGCTACCCGGTGGAAGGTGCGCACCTGGTGTCCGGCCAGCCGGTGGAGTTACGGGCCAACGCCATGGATGACCTGGGGCTGCGTCAGGTCGATTTCTACGTCAACGGCAAGCTGGTCGGCACCGACCAGCGCGCGCCCTTTGCGGTGATCTATCAGACACCTGCCGGGGTCGACAAGGAAACTCCGCTGGCGGTGCATGCCGAGGCCATCGACAGCGCCGGGCAACTGACCCGCAGTGCGGTGGTCACCGCCACCCTGGGCAAGGACGAGGACGAGCCGGTGATCAACCTGGCCTCGCCGAGCATCAGCATCAGCGATGCCGGCGACGACCTGGCGCCGGTGATCGAGAACAGCACCTTCGTGCTCAAGCTGACCGGCTACGACAACGTCGGCGTCGACAAGCTGGAGCTCTATGGCGTCGCCAAGCAGGATGGCGTCGGCTTCTTCCTCACCGGCAATCCGGCGGATCGCCTGAGCAGCACCGATGGCGGCCTGGCCATTCAGTCCATTCCCGGCGCACTGAAGGCCTACTCGACCCTCAAGGTGGTCGCCGCGCCGCGCTTCAAGCGCCTTGATGGCGTGCGCTACGATCGCTACCCGATCCGCGCTGTGGCCACCGACGGGGTGGGCAACAGCAGCGAGCTGCAGGTGCTGATCGGCGTCGGCCAGGACTCCAGGCCCGAGGTGCGCGCTCTCAATCCGCAGAGCAGCAGCCTCTACAGCCAGGATAGCCTGCAGGTGGACGTGGTCGCCCGCGACGATCTGTCGGTGCACGCACTCAAGGCCAGCCTCTGGGAAGAGAGCGGCAACCGGGCGCTGTGGGAAAAACGCATCGACCAGAACGGCGGCCTGAACATAGGCCCGGAGACGGTCAACCGTCTGGTCGTCGATCTCGTGCCCCTGGCCCTGGGCAATCAGCCGCGCCGGCTGAGCCTGCAGGTGTCGGCAATAGACGATGCCGGCCAGGAGAGCGAGACCCGCAGCCTGCCGCTGCAGATCATGGCCGACGACAGCGGCCCGCGGCTGGCGGTGGTGGCACCGATCCAGGGCGTGCCCCTGTATGCCGGCAACAAGGTGCAAGTACGCTTACGTGCAGTGGACGATACCCGCATCGTCGCCCTCAGTGCCCATGCCGGCAGCAGCATCCTGTACCAGCGCAGCCTGAACGCCGATCAACAGAACGCCAGTTTCGAGGACAGCTTCGAACTGGAAGTGCCGAATGACCAGAGCGAACTGGTCATCGAGCTGCGTGGTAGCGATCAGTATGGCAATCAGGCCGAGCCGACGCTGTGGCGCTTCCCGATCAGCCAGGATCAGCCGCCGCAGATCAGCGTGCGTGCGCCGGCGCCGGGCTCGCGGCTGTACGAAGGCGAGGCCTTCACCGCCCAGGCGTTGGTTACCGATGATCGTCAACTGAGCCGGGTCGAGTTCATCCGGGGTGACGGTGCCCAGGTGCGGGTACTCAAGGCCTTCGCTGGTGCCGAGCTGGCGGCGGCGCAGCAGGGCTATTTCAGCGCCTCGCTACGGGTGCCCGGCAAGGCCGCTGACGATACGGCGATGGGGGTGCGTGCCTACGACAGTGCTGGCCAGGTCAGCGAAGCGGCCTTCGAACTGGACGTGGTCGACGACAGCGAAGCGCCGACCCTGCAGGTGATCGAGCCGGCCGCCGCCTTCGACCTTGAGCCGGGCAGCAGTTTCGCGGTGCGTGGCAGCGCTGGCGACAACCAGTATATCGACGGCGTCGACGCCTTGTTGATCGATCCGCAGAGCGGTGAGGAGCATGCCCTGGCCTGGGAGTTGTTCACCCGCAAGGATCGCGTGGAAAGCGTCAAGGTGCCCAACCCGGGCAGCCTCGGTGCCATCCTGGTCGGCCAGCGCTTCTACGCCGATTTCGAGGGACGCCTGCGACTGACCGCCGAGCTCAGCCGGCGCTACGGCGGCAAGGCACTGCAACTGGTGCTGGTGGCCCGCGACCGTGGTGTCAACCAGACCCGCTCGCAACCCATCGAGATTCGCGTGCTGGCCGACCGGGCCGGTCCGGAAATCAACATCCAGTCGCCTCAGGAGCGGCTCTTCGAGCGGCAGAAGGCGGCGCTGCAATTGCACCTCAAGGACGACACCGCGGTGGCCGCCTATGAAGTGCGGCTGCTCGACGACCAGGGCCGCGACGAGCTGCTGGCCAAGGCTGAAGGGCTCAGCGAGGCGCAACTCGAGGTGCCCCAGGGCGCGCAACTACTGCTGGACATCGAGCGCTACCGACCCCAGACCGAGCCGATCGGCCTGACCCTGAGCGTCACCGCCCAGGACGTGCTCGGCAACCAGAGCCAGCAGAGCAGGCGTCTGCTGATCCAGCGTGACCAGCCGCCGCGCGCCAGCTGGAGCGATAACCTGCCGGCCGCTCAGGCGTTGCGCGGCCAGCCGCTCAGGGGCGTGCTGCAGATTCAGGACGATTTCAACTCGTCGGCCGATGGCGCTGCCATCGGGCATCTGTTGCTGCTCAGTTCCCTGCGTGATCAGGGCGGTGCCCGGGATTACCGCGGCCTGGCCGAGTGGGACGCCACGAGTAGGGCCAATCAGCCGCGTATCAGCTTCGCTTACCCCGAAGCCGAGGGCTGGGCCGGCAGCCTGTTGGTCAACGAGTCACCGCTGCTGCGCCTTGCCGAAGGCCGCATGACCCTGCTCGGCGGCGTACCGCAGAGCGCCCCCGAGCGGCTGCGCCTCGGCGAGCAGGACGCCATCTGGCAGGTCGAGACTTTCTCCAGCAACCTCTGTCAGGTGCGACCGGCCAAGCGCGAGGTGCAGGCGCCCAACGGCGTGCTGGACGTAGCCGCACTTGGCGGAGCGGATACCACGCGTCTGATCCTGCGGCCACTGAGCGGAGTGCCGAGCTTCGTTCGCGAACTGCACTTGGGCCTGCAGGAAACCCGTAACGCCAATCTCAGCACTCTTGGCGGCACCCGGGTGGCAGGGCGTTATTCGCTCGATCTGCTGCTCCAGGACGGTCTGGGCGCGGATGCCCAGACCGCCTTCCTGCAACTGGCTTCCCAGGGCTACCAGCGTGAGTTGGAGAAACGCTTCGCGCTGTTCATGCCGGTGCCGGTGGAGGTGCAGAGCAGCGGTCTGAGCCTGATCGCCCACAGCACCGACCGACTCTCCGTCGAGCGTGGCGAGCAGCCTTTGGTGCCGCTGCTGCAGCAGACGCTGCAGATGGACGAAAACACCCCCCAGGTGCGCATCACCAGCCCCCAGGCGGGTATCGCCGCCACCGGCCTGCAGCACTTCGACATCAAGGCCGCCTTCAGTGACGACAGCCTGGCTCTGAAGAGCCTGCGCCTGCTGGAGAACCGCAGCCGCGTGGTGCACGACCTCGGCATTGCCCTGGGGCAGAGCGAAGCCGTGCTGCCGTATCAGGTGCCACGCGACTTCGTCAGTGGGGAACTGGAGCTGACCCTGGTCGCCGAAGACTGGAGCGGTCGCAGCAGCGAGCACAGCCTGCGCTATCCGCTGGTGGCCAACGAGAAGCCCCAACTGACCCTGGCCGGCTTCAACTCCTACTGGGTCGACGGCAGGTATCAGAAGGCCCTGACCGACCCGGCGCGGCTGAACTACGGCGAGTTCTGGGTACGCACCCAGGAACGCTTCCGCCTGGATACCGATCTGCGTGACGATGCCGGCCTTTCGGCCTACCGCATCCAGCGCCTGAAGCGCGATGGTAGCGTGGCAGCCACCGTTTACGAGCGTGGCTTCCAGGTCAACTGCCCGGCCGCGCCGCCGCTGCAGACCACGGATCAGGCAGAGATTCTGTTCGACCAGAGCGAGCCCACCGAGTATCGCGTGGAGCTCACCGACACCTACGGCCAGGTCGCCGTGCGTACCTTCCTGGTACACCCGCTGACCAACATGGTGCCCGAGGTGCGTATCACCGCCCCGGCGGACAATCAGGAAATCGCCGCCGGCACCTTCCGTATCCGTGTCGGCCTGGTGGCCGTGGACGATCGCAAGCTCAGCGCCCAGCGTCTCAAGGTGTTCGCCAACGGCGTGCCGCTGCCGCTGCTCTCCAGCGCAGACGATGTGGCCATCGGCGGCGAGCAGGTGGTCGATGCCGCCTTCGCCAGCATGCACGACAGCATCCACGCCAACTACGATGCCAGCATGGCCGACGACTACGGCCGGCGCAGCAGCCCCTACGCCATGCAGCGTACTTTCGTGCTGGAAGTGCCCCAGGGGCTGATCCGGCACAACCAGCCGCTCACGCTCACCGCTCAGGTGGAAGACGCCGACGGAGCCGTCGGCTTGCACGAGCTATCGATCCGGGTGATGGCTGACGACATCGCCCCGGCGCTGTTGTTCAAGCGCCCGGCGGCGGGCTTCGGTGCCATCGAGGACAGCGATTTCAGCGTGGTCTACCAGGCTTACGACAACGTCAAGGTCAACCGCCTGCTGCTGTCGCGCGGCTATTCGATCCGCGTGCGCGGCGAAGCCCGTGACCGCGAGCAGCCATTCAGCCTGGTGCGCAGCATCGACGCCATCCCGGCCGACGACTACGAGCCGATCAGCACCCTGAACATCGACACCCCCGAGTACAGCCAGTTGATCCACGTCGACCGTCTGGCGCAGATCATCGACGGTTTCGGTGTCGACCCGTCCCAGGTCGAGCGGGTCAACGTGCGCCTCAAGCTCGAAGGCTTCGACGCCGCCAACGGCAGTGAGCTGATCAACAGTTTCCCGATCAACGTCGACGCCCGCCCGGTGATCGACGTGGTCGAGCCGTTGCCCGGCGCCCGTGTGGTGGAAGGCAATCCACTGTATGTCAACGTCAAGGCCTTCGATGATGTCGGCGTCGAGTATGTGCACGTGCGCGCCACCTACGGCAACGGCCAGGTGCCCTACGAGATGCGCCTGCGCCAGTCGCCCTACGCCTTCTCGGTGCCGATGCCGGCCTTCGATGCGCAGAATCCCGCTGCCAATCAGGTGCAGCTCAGCCTGGAAGCGGTGGATACCTACGGTGTGGCCCACGGTGACCTGGATGCGCACCGCGCGGAAGAACAGTTCAGCGTGGAAATCACCGAGGACCAGCAGCCGAGCCTGGTCATAGGCACGCCCAGGGACAACAGCGAAACCACTGAAGGCCAGTTGCTGCTGGTGCAGGTCAACGCCGTGGACGACGTCGGCATCGACCGCGTGGTGCTCAACGTCGGCGGGATCAAGGGCGGCGACCGCAGCCTGACCGACATGGTCTTCCCTTACGAATTTCTCATCGAAGTGCCCTATGGCCAGGCTGGCACCGACCTGCGCCTGACCGCCACCGCCCAGGAGCGGCGCGCCGACGGCAAGGGTCGCAGCGTGACCACGCCGACGCCGGTGCGGGTGCGGGTGAACAAGGACGAGCAGGCACCACTGCTGCAGGTCAGGCTGCCGGTGGCCAGTGGCGCCAGCGTCGCCGAGAAGCGCAACCTGCCTTACCAACTCGAGGTCAGCGACAACGTGCGGGTCGGCTCGCTGAGTCTGGGTCTGTACGTCGACCGCAACGGCGACGGCAGCTTCAGCGCCGACGAGCGGGTTGCCGACCGCCTGCTGCTGTCCGGCCCGTTCACCGGCAACCTGCCGGTGGGCAGCATCGCCGAGTACCTGGGCAGCAGCGAGCAGTTGCCCGAAGCCCTGGACATGCAGTTGCAGATAGTCGCACGCGACCCCAGCGGCAACGAGAGCAGCGAGAAGATTCCGGTACGCCTGCTGCGTAACCAGGTGCCCGAGGTCAATGCCATCCGCCTGCTGGATGCCCGCGGCTTCGCCATGGGCGAGGTCAGCGAGCTGACCGAGGGCCGTGGCGTGGTGTTCCAGGTGCAGGCCAGCGACCCGGAAGTGGGGGTGGACAGTGCCGCGCTGTATTACGCCATCGGCCCGGTCGATAGCGAGCCTCAGTATCAGCCCCTGGGTGAAGATTCTGCAGCGCCCTACCAGTTCCATTTCAAGGTGCCCAGCGGGCGTGTCGATCAGGTGCTGCGCATACGTGCTCAGGCACGTGACCTGGATGGCTACGAATCGGCCCTGGTCGACCTGCCCGGCAGCATCCGCATCAAGGCCGACACGGCGCCCCAGGCGCGTATCGTCAAACCGGACAACGACAATGCGGTGATCATCGATGGTCAGGATCTGGAAGTCTTCGTCGAAGCCTTCGACGACCTGGGGCCGGAAGGCATCGACCACGTGACCTTCTATGTCAATGGCGTGCCGGTGGTCTCCAGCGAGCAGAGCTACGGCCAGCAGGTCGGCAGCCATGCCCAGGATCACGTCTACCGCGCCCAACTGGCCGCGCCGGCCGGGGTGCAGGGCTTCACCGTGCAGGCCATCGCCTACGACCTGCTTGGCCAGGCCGGCGAATCGCAGATCGTGCGTGTGGGCAAGCTGGAAGATACCGTGGTGCCGCGCCTGTCGCTGCTCGCGCCGATCGACCGTGACGTATTGACCATGGGCGAGGGCCTGCGCGCGGTGGTGTCGGTGGAGGACATGGGCGGCGCCATCGAGAAAGTCGAGATGCTCTGGCGCCGCGAGTACCAGGACGCCGGCGGGCAATGGCAGGTAGCCGACGAATATCCCCTGTCGCTGTTCCGCGACGACCAGCGCGCCCCCGGCGACACGACGCCTGTGAGCGACCCGGACAAGCACTATTTCATCTACTGGGCTGACTTCAACCAGGGTGACGTGCTGCGCCGCACTGGCCTGCGCAACGAGCGCCTGCATCTGCTCACCAGCGTAGTCACGCCCAACCACAAGGTTACCCGCGATAGCTACCACGAGGTCGGCTGGCCGCTGAGCGAGCGCCGCTTCATCGCGCCACGGGCCAATGCCCAGGCCGCGGGCAAGGGTGTCTACTACACCGCGGTCGACCAGTACCGCGCCCTGGATCGCAGCGGTGCCATGCTCGCCGCCTGGTCCAGCGTCGATCCGCTGCGTATCGAGCAGGGCCTTGGCCTGCTCGACGAGAAGGCCCTTAAACAGCCCAACCCGCCGGCGCGCACCGGTATCTTCATTCTCGATGCCGTGGACGAAGCGCAGAGCAATCAGGCCGGTGATTTCTTCGCTTATTCGCCGTTGCTCAACAGCGCCGCGGAAATTTTCAGCGGCAGCATCGGCGAGCTGCTCAGCGACGAGAACATCGTGCTGGCGAGCAAGTCGGGTCTGGCCGGCGGCTACTGCCAGCAGGGCTCCCCGGCCTGTGCCTTCGTCGATCAACTGAGCGCGGAAATCCGTGCCGACTGGCTCGGCGGCGACACCCCCGGGGAGGGTACCGGCGCCCTGTATCTGGACAATCAGGCCGGCGAGCTGCTGCTGTTCGGCCAGCGCAACGGCGATGGTCAGTTCGGCCTGCCCTATCTACTCAGTGGCCGCGTAGACATGCCCTACCCGGATGTCTACGGCCTGACCCGCAGCGGCAACCTGGCGCTGGTGGCCAACGGCAACGGCGGCGTGCAGGTGATCGACATCAGCAACCTGACCGCGCCCTACCACGTGGGCTACATCAAGCCCAACGGCTTCGCCCGCGACGTCAAGGTACGCGGCCACTACGCCTATATCGCCGCCTCCGAAGAGGGCGTGGTGGTGGCCGACCTGAGCACCCCGGCGATGCCGGTGGTAGCGCGTATCGACACCCTGGGCGTGGCCAACCGCCTGCACCTGGTGGGCAACCAGTTGTACGTCACCGACATGGCCGGCGGCAGCGATGCCGCGCGCCTGACTCGCATCGACATCGGCGAACCGGATCAACCACGTCTGGTTCAGGTGGTGGATGTAGTACCGCATCGCCCCGATCTGGTGGCCGACGGTCTCTACAACGTGCAGGTGTCCGGCAACCTGGCCTATGTCACCCAGTTGCTCTCCGACCAGGAAGACAAGCCAGCTCAGAGCCTGGTGCAGATCATCGACCTGGCCCGGGTCGGGGAAAACGGCCTGGATGCCAGCGTCCCCGTGATGGTGCATCGCCAGGCCAGCGAGGACGACTTCGCCGCCCGTGGCGTGACCCTGGCCCGTGGTGCCGTGCAGGTGGCCGCCGGCAAGGGCGGTATCGGCCGCATCGACATGCCGGCGCTGACCGTGCTGCAGCACAGCCCCAACGTCGGCGAAGCGGATGTCAGCACCCAGTTGACGCAGATCCTCATCGAACTCTCGGCGGTATTGCCCGGCGATACTCGGCTCGATGAGCACGTGCAGGTGCTCGAGGGCGATGCGCAGATCGGCCGTGACGTCACCGCATTGTTCGAGCTGGGCTTCGCCGCCCGTGGCGACGACACCAGCAAGCGCCGCATCCAGTTGTTGCGCAAGGAAGGCCAGAGCCTGACCCCGCGCCAGCGCTATTACGTGCGCCTCAAGCAGGGCCTGACGCCGATCACCGGGCAGCCCCTGGCGGCCGACTACCTGTTCAGCTTCAGCACCGCGGCCGTGGATGCCCAGTACCCGGATATCCAAGCCATCTGCACCCGCGAGAGCGCAGAGCGCAGCGCCTGCGTCAACGTCGGCGACGTGCGTGGCGGCACCGAGATCATCGTACGTGGGGCCAACTTCGGCGATGGCGCGACCCTGGTGGTCGGCGGCGAGCCGCTGGTGATCGAACGCCGCGAGGTCGATGCCGACAGTGGCCTGATACGCCTGTACGCCAAGACCGTGCCCAACTACGCCGGCCCGGCCTCGGTCACCGTCAACACCACGGCGGGCCTGTCCGACACCGTGCTGGGTGGCTTCGTGTTCGTCGATGAACTGTCCGTTTCGCACCTTACCCCGGCCGTGGTGCGGGTCGCCCAGAGCGGTCGTAACGACCGCGTCGAGCTGGTCGGCAAGGGTTTCCACGCCGGCCTCAGGCTCAAGGCCTACAAGAGCGGCGAACCTCAGTCGGTGCTGGAGTTCAAGGTCGGTTCCGACGATCTGCGCCTGTACAGCGCCGAGCGCATGAGCCTGCTCGCCCCTGATCTGCGTGACGAGGAGGGCGGTGCCTACCGCGGCTTCATCGACATCGAACTGAGCGACGAACTGGGCCGTCATTATGTGCAGCGCAACGCACTCTTCTATGGCCGCCTGCAGGTCGATCGCAGCCTGGAAAGCGAGCCGCCAATGACCGTCGAGACGATCGACCGGCGCCTGGCCCAGCTCGAGCGCGGCGGGATCAGCGACTACGTACCCGATCCGCTGAAGCTGCCACCGGGCAACATCGTCGATCTGGCAGCGGACAGCCAGTTGCGCCTGGTCTACGTGCTTGGCCGTGGCGAACTCAGGGGCCCGCGCCCGGAACAGGTGTTCAGCCTGGAGCAGGTAGAGCACTACTATGCGCCGGGCTGGATCAGCCTGGTCAAGTATGACCCGGCGAAACTCGGCGATGCCGCGCCGCGCCATGGCCTGGGCTACTACAACCTGCCCCAGGATCTGCAGCCCAGCGCCATGGCCCTGGCCGAGCAGCAACTGTACGTTACCGCCCGCGGCCACAGCTTTCCCTATATCGACACCGAGTATGAAGGCCGCAGCGTGCTGCTGGTCTACGACCGTGAAGTGCGCGACCCGGATCGCCTCGACGAACAACCGGCGGGCAAGGACAGGGGCGTGCGCTTCAGCCTGCCGCTGCCGTTCGCCGGTATCGCCGAAAAGGTCATCGCCCACCAGGGCCTGCTGCTGATCGCGGCCGGTAGCGAAGGTGTGGCGGTGGTCAGCATCGCCGACCCGCTACGCCCCAGCGTGATCCGCCGGCTGACCCAGGCCACCCTGGGCGGTCGCGCCCAGGCGCTGAACAGCGTGCAGGACATCAGCGTGATCGGTGACACGCTGCACGTGGTCAACGGTAGCAACCGGGTGCTGTTCGACCTGAGCAAGCCGTCCCTGCCGCAGTTGGGCGAGTCGCGCATCGCCGGCCTCAGCGGCCTGACCAGCGATGGCCAGCGCTTCCTCGACAGCAGTGGCCCGACCTTGTACGACGCCAGCCGCCCGGCCTTCCTGCGCGAGCTTGGCCGCTACCAGTCCGGCGGCTTCAGCGTGCCGGGCAGCAGCAAGGGCATCCAAGCCTTCAGCACCACCGGGATCAGCCTGAACCTGGGCGGGTCGACCAGCAGCACCTGCGAGAAAGGCATGCAGGGCTACCTCGGCTTCTACGATTTCAGCCGCATCGACAACATCGGCCTGCTCGACGCCTTGAGCCTGCCTTACCCCTGTCTGGTGGCTCCGGGCAGCGGCGAGCTGGCCAAACCCTGGCGCAGCAACCCGCTGGTGCTCACCGAACAGGGCATCGCCGCCTTCTCGGTGAACGCCAAAAGCGACGGCGACACCATCTCCCACCTGGGCCTGGTGGATCTGCTGACCCTGGAACTGGTGGGCAGTTCGCCCCGCGACCAGGCCGACGGTGTGCCCCTGGATAGCCCGCTGACCCTGAACTTCAGTCGCGGCCTGGCTGCGCTCGACGATGGGCAGTTGCGCCAGCATCTGAGCCTGCAGCTCGATGCCCGCGACGACCAGCCGGCCAGCGCGGTGGCCTTCGACATCAGCCGCAGCGCCGATCAGCGCACTCTGCTGCTGCAGCCGCGTCAGCCACTGATCGCCAACGCCGCCTACCGCATCCTGCTCAAGGGCGATCTGGCCAGCCGCCGCAGCCGTGGCCTGATGGAGCATCAGGTGCAGTTCCGCAGCGGCAGCGGCGGCGGCGCCCAGGTAGCCATTCTTGGCAGCGCACCGGCCATGCTCGATGTCGCCGGTGGCGAACTCGAGGTACTGTTGGCCGGCGTCAGCGGGCAGCCGCAGTTCGCTCTTTCCGGGCAGAGTGCCAGCGGCGAACTGATCGAGACTCTGGCCGACGGGCGGTCGCGCTTCCGCGTGCAGGCGCCGGCCAGCCTGGCCGGCCCGGCCACGTTGACGGTGACCAGTGGCAACGGCAGCAAGGCCTCGCGGGTCGGCGCGGTGCAGTTCGTCGAACCGTTGCTGCTGCGTTCGCTGACTCCGGCCCAGGGCTCGCTCAACGGCGGTTCGCTGGTGCAGATCAAGGGCCAGGGCTTCCGCAGCGAAGCGGGCGCCATGAGCATCCGCTTCGGCGACGTGCAGGCCGAGAGCTACAAGGTGCTGGACGCCGAGACCCTGGAAGTCACGGTACCGGCGGGCCCGATCGGTACCGTGGATGTGCAGGTCAGTCTGGTCAACGGTCAGCAGGGTGTACTGAGCAAGGCCTTTACCTACCAGCAGCCGCCACAGGCGCAGGTACGCGACAAGGGCCGTATCTACGACATGGCCCTGGACCCATCCGGCAGCTACCTGTTCGCCGCCCAGGGCGAGAACGGCGTGCTGGTCTACGATCTGAACGCCGGCAACTACACCGGCGATCCGCAGAAGCCGCTGAATCCCGATGCGCTGCTGCAACTGATCGACCGCAACGGCGACCGCAGTGACGACCGTATCCTCTCGCGTATCGCCCTGCCGACCGGCTTTATCGCGGTCGGCGTGGAACCCTATTTCGAGGGCGGCAGCGACCGCGTCTACATCACCGCCGTGCGCCTCAACGGTGCCGGACAGCCGGAAGCGGCGCGCCTGTTCACCGTTGCCTTCGACGAATTGGATCCGAGCAGAACCACCCTGATCGGCGCCCTGGAACTACCCGGCAACCAGGTACGCGGTCTGCGCGTACGCAATGCCCGGGTGCTGCTGGCGATGGGCGAGCAGGGGGTCGGCCTGGTCGATGCCTTCCTGCCGGCCAAGACCTATCTGGTGCAACGCATGGCCGCCGATCCGACGACGCCGATCCTCGATGTCGCCAGCCAGCCCGCCAGTGCCGGTGA
This sequence comes from Phytopseudomonas dryadis, assembly GCF_004327355.1. Lineage (GTDB taxonomy): Bacteria > Pseudomonadota > Gammaproteobacteria > Pseudomonadales > Pseudomonadaceae > Aquipseudomonas > Aquipseudomonas dryadis. Next base: position 55,004 of record NZ_QJUM01000027.1, on the reverse strand, counting down.
GGCCGGCCTGATCGTCTCCGTGGGCGGCAGCTTCGATTACCGCAACAACCGTCTGACCAGTGTCGAGCAGAATGGCAGCGGCGGCTTCCAGGTATTCGCCCAGAGTGCCAGCCAGGGCCTGCAGCGCCTCGGCGGCCTGGATCTGCCGGGCACCCGGGTGACCCTGCAGGGCCGCTACGCCTACGTGGCCGCCGGCGCCAGCGGCATCGCCGTGGTCGACCTGCAGAACCCGCAGGCGCCGGTGATCGTGGCGCGGCTCAACGACATCGGCCATGTATTCGATCTCGACCTGAACGCCAACACCCTCTACGTGGCGCGGGGTGACAAGGGTGTGCTGATGGTCGACGTAACGGATCCGCTGCGGCCCAAGGCGGGCGACAGCCTGTCCGCCGGCGGCGTGGTGGAGAGCGTGGTGGCCGGCGACTACTCGGCCCATGCCGGCGGCGTGGATGCCCAGGGCAGCCTGTTGCAGGTGGTACCCGACGTGCTGCTCAAGCTGATCGCCGTCGACCCGCAGAACCGCATCCTCGACCGCCAGCCCGATGGCAGCCTGCAACTGGTGGCGCGTTTCAACAAGGCCATCGACCTGTATCCGGCCAACCTGGCCCGCTTCGCCCTGCTCGATGCCCAGGGCGGCAGGCTGGCCGCCAGTGTGCAGATCGTCAACAACGATGCCCGCCTGCTGCTTGACGCCGGTGCGGCCGAGCGCCTGCAGAGCGGCGATTCGCTGACTCTGCTGGTGGAGGCCGGGGTGGCCTCGGTCAAGCCGCTCGGCAACAGTGACCAGGTGATGGTGTTGCAGCGTCTGGCCAGTGCTCAGCGGGTGGCCCTGACTTACCGCGGCGGGCGCGACGATGCGCTGTCGATCCAGGCTGTGGTGCCGCGCCGGATCGCTCGCGACAGTGCCAGTCTGGTCAGTGTCAGCGTCCTGGGACTGCCGGCCAACCTGGCGCATGTGCGTCTGTATGCCGGCGACCGCGCCCTGCAGATCGAAGGTGTCACCCGTGACGGCGACAATACCCCGGCGGTGCTCAAGGTCAGTGTGCCGGCCCTGGCCCATGCCGGGTACTACGACCTGACCCTGGCGGTGCTGCGCGATGGCATCTGGCAGCAGGCGGTGCTCGAAGGTGCGCTGCTGGTCGACGCACCCATCCGTTTCGACGCCCTGGCACCGCTCTGGGGGCCGGTATCCGGCGACAGCTCGGTCACCATTACCGGTGAAGGCTTCGAGCCCGGTAACAGCGTGCAGGATGGCCTCAAGGTGCGTATCGGCGGCTTGCCCGCGAGCCGGATCGAGGTGTTGGCCAGCGACCGCATGCGCGTTCTCACCCCGCGTGGCGCGCCGGGCCGGGCCGAGGTGCTGGGCGAAGACCGCTACGGCAACCAGGCTCGTCTGAGTGGCGAAAAGGGCTTCGGCTACGGCCTGCGCAAGCTCTCCGAACTGCATCCTTCGCTGATCTTCCCCAGTGATGTATGGATCGATCAGGATACCGGCGTGGCGCTCAGCAACGGCGGCTACATGGTCAATGGCTACACCCGCCAGGCCCTGGTGGCCGGCGGCTGGCTGCCGGAAACCTACCGTGCGGCGAGCTTCTCCGTGCAGGATCCGGCCAAGCCGCAGTTGGTCGGTGGCGCGATGTCACTGCCCAGCGATGTCCAGCGGCTGACGCTCAAGTCCCAGGCGATGGCCATCGAAGCACGCCTGGCAGGCGCCGCCCTGTTCGCTGGTTCGGTCGAGCCGAGCGAGGAAGAGCAGCAGATCCTCGACCGCCAGGCCGGCCAGGATTTCCCGGTCGGTATCGATTCGCTGCGCGTCACCCCGACCCTGGAGTGGGAAGAAAACACCTGGCGCAAGCGCCTTTACGTGGCCAGCGGCCTGGGCGGTGTGGCCCGCCTGAACCTGGACGAGCAGAACGGCCTGCAACTGATCCACGAAGAAGACCTGCGGGCGCCCATCAGTCGCCTGATCAAGCACGGCGCCGGGCTTTACGCCGCCTCGGTGTCGGTGGAGGCCGAGCCACCGGACAGCCAGACCTGTGCTTTCGCCACGGGTCCATCGAGTGGTCGCCCGCTGCTGGCGCTGAACTACCAGGACGGCGACGATCCGGTACGCCTGGCCGGCCCCGAGGCCCTCCAGGGCGGCGCCCTGCTGCAGTTCGAGGACGGCTGGCTGTTCAGCGGCGGCAACCTGCGCAGCGCCGCCTGGGCCAACTGCCCGGGCTGGACGGAGTCCCTGGCGGTGCCGATCGACGGCAAGGATGGCGAGATTCGCGCCCTGAACCTGTTCGACCCGAGCCAGACGCGTAGCTTCAGCTTCGCCGGCAACCCACAGGATGCCCTGGCCTACGGCCGCTACCTGCTGGTTGCGGTGGGCAGTCGCGGGTTGGAGATCATCGATCGCGAGCAGCCGCAGCAGCGCGTGCAGGTGGATCTGGGCAGTGCCTTGCAGGCCAGCCCCGGCCGCGGTGTGCGTTTGCGCCTGGCCGGTAACCTGCTGTTCGTCGCCGCCGACAGCGGCGTGGTGGTGCTCGACCTCAGCGAGCCGCTGCAACCGCGGGTGGTGTCGGCCGGCAACCAGGAGCGCATCGAGGCCCTGGATCTGTTCAACAACCGTCTGGTGGCCGGTTCCGGCACCGACGGCCTGACCCTGCTGGAGCTGCCCGGCGCCCTGGTGCTGGACGCCAGCGTGCGGCAGGACGGCGTGGTCCCGGCCAGCGAGCAGGCCATCGAGCTGACCTTCAACGAGCCGGTGACCCTGGCTTCGCTGGACGCCGCCGGCAGCCTGCAACTGCTCGACCTGGGCAACGAGGCGCGGCCGCTGACGCCACCGAGCCTGCAGGCGCTCAACGGTGACGGTCAGTCCGCCACGCGCTTCGCCCTGCGTTTCACCGCTACCCCTGAAGCGCACCTGCGCCTGCGCGTCGAGCAGGCCCGCAACCTGCGTGGTGCCGGGCTATGGGCACCCTATCAGGTGGACTTTCAGGTGGCGCCCGCTGGTGCTATCCAGCCGCGCATCCGCTCCCTGGACAACGCCCGGGTGCACCGCGGCACCCAGGATGAAATCCGTATCCACGGCAGCGGCTTCTCCAGCAGCGTCAAGGGCTTCATCAACCAGTACCCGGTACAATTGCAGTGGCTCGGTGCCGAGCAACTGGCGATCCCCGCCCATGCCCTGGACATGCTGCCGCTGACCCCGGGCCAGTGGCACCTGCGCCTGGATGACGGCGGTCTGCGCGACGATTACCTCGGCGCCATCATGATCGGTGCCGAGCAGGCCCTGGACAAGGTCGTTTACCGTATCAGCCCGGATGCCGCCAGCAAGACCGGTGGTACCCGCGTGCAGATCGACGCCGACCAGGACGTGCTGCTGCCCGGCACCCGGGTGGTGCTGCGCGCACGCCATGGCGACACCGAGCTGTACACCGGGCGCAGCCCGCTGGTGGAAGAGCCGGGGCAGATCAGCATCGACCTGCACGACGACGTCGAGACCCAGCGTCGCTTCAGCTTTATCGTGCCTGGGGTGATAGACCCGGACATCTACGACCTGTACCTGCGCATCCCCAGTGGCGCCCAGACCCGCGAGGTCAAGGTCGGCTCGATCTCCTACACGCTGCCGCAGGGCCTGGGCGTCATCCTGCCCAACTATCCGCCGATGCAGATCGGCGCCGCCCAGGTGGTCGAGGATCGTCTGTTCGTCGGGGTCAAGGCCGGCGCCGCGGCCACCACCGGCAACCGCTTCCTGATGACTGCCGGCCTGGAAATCTACGACATCGGCCTGTGGGAGCGACCGATTCGCTTGTCTCAACTGCGTCTGGCGCAGCCAGTGCTGGGGCTGGAGGTGCTCGACAGCCTGGTCTACCTGGCCAACGACCGCGATGGCGTGCAGGTGGTCGACATCAACGACCTGGCCCGGCCGCTGCTGGTGGCCGGCCTGAGCCTGCCCAACCACCGTGCCCTGGATCTGGCCGTGGAGCGCGAGCGTGGCGCCCTGGCGGTGGCCGCGGCCAACGACCTGGGTACCGGTTACGTGCGCTTCCTGCCGTTGGCGCGCAACGAGCTGGGCATGCAGGCGCCGTTGCCGACCATTCCCTTCGACGGCAGCCTGAAGGCCGATCTGCTCGGTGCCCCGGTGGATGTGCAGTGGCTCAATGGCCAGTTGTACGTGCTCTATCTGCGCGACAAGCAGTTGTATCTGGCGACCTTCCGCGGCTTCGGCGAGCAGCTCGACTACCGCGTGCAGGCCATCGAGCGTGGCCAGGTCGATGCCGAGTCGATCAGTACCGCCCTCAGCCAACTGAGCCTGCAGGTGCAGCAGGGGCTGATCAGTGTCGGCAGTGGCAACACGTATCTACTGCTCGAAGCCGACGCCGACGGCGTCTACCAGACCATCTACTGGCAGCAGTACACGCAGGGCGGTGAGCTGCTCGGCGTTGGCGGCCAGGTCATGCAGGGCAATGGCAAGGGCGTGCAGATCAATACCCAGCCGTATCTCGCAGTTGCCTCCAGCACGCCGGGCAACGGCGGTATCCTGGGCAACGGCGAAAGCATCGGCATTGCCTTCAACAACCTGATCAACAGCGACCCGGCGCATGTGAGCCAGGCCGTACGCATTCTCGGCGAGGGTGGTGCGGCGCTGGCCGCGGACGCCTTCGAGATGAGCGGCAGCAACACCCTGCGTGGCGGGCGCATCGACATCCGCATCAAGGGCGATTACCAGGGCCCGTTGCGCATCGAAGTCGGCACTGCCCTGACCGACCTGCAGGGTCATGCCCTGCGCCAGCCCTTCGTCCTGCTGCTGGAGCGGCGCAGCGGTATCCGGCCGCTGATCAGCAAGGTACAGCGCGAAGTCGATGGCGTCGCCGGCCTGCACTACTTCCACGCCACTGGCGGCGAAACCGCGCTGATCAAGGGCAGCGGCTTCGGCCTGGCCAAGGAGCAACTGGCGGTCTGGCTCGGCGAGACCCGCCTGGGCGCCGAACAACTGCTGACACTGGCTGACGACGAGCTGCGGGTGGCGGTGCCGGATCTGCAACTTGGCGGCGTCAGCGCCAGCCTGGCGGTGAAGGTTGAGCGTCTCGATCAGAACCTCGCCTACCTGCGCCAGGGTGCCATGACCGTATTGCCGCAGATCGAGATCGACGACCTGCAGCCCAAGACCGGACCGCCCCAGGGCGGTAACCTGGTGACTCTGTACGGCCGTGGCTTCAATCACTTCATGCAGGTACGTTTCGCCGGCGCCCTGGCTGGCGACCTGAAGATCCTCAGCAGCAACCACGCCCAGGTACGAGTGCCGGCCGGCAGCTTCGGCAAGGCCCAGGTGCTGGTCGAGAGCGAGCTGTTCCCAGGCGAGCAGAGTGTCGCCCCGACTGACTACTTCTACACCGGTGTGCCCACTGGCTCAGTCGAGCTGCCGGCGGAAATGGCCAGCCCGATTTCCGCCATCGTCCGCCTCGACGACGGCGCCAGCCAGTTGCTCTACGCGGTGACCGGTGGCAGCTTCGACAAACTCGACAGCCAGGGTCGTCTGGCGCGTCTGACCAGTACCGCGGCGCGCCTGTTGGTGGCCGATATCAGCGATCCGGTCAACCCGCAGATTCTCTCCAAGGCGTTCGCTGGCGGCGCCAAGCTCTACCACTATGAAGCGCCCAATGGTCTGGCGCCGAACGGCTTCGTCGACCTGGCCATCAACGACCGACAATTGTTCGTTGCGGGTGGTCGCAAACTGCTGCACTTCGACCTGACCCTGCCGGCGGAACCGGCGCTGATCGCCGAGCTCGACCTGGCTGGCGAGATCAGCGCTCTGGCCAGCCGTGACGACCTGCTCTACGTCGCCTCTCGCGAAGGGGTACGCCAGTACCGCATCGGCAGCGACCTCGAGCTGGTCGACCTGGGCCTGATCGGCACCGCTCAGCTTGGCGGCGTGCCGGGCCGCCTACGTCTGTTCGGTTCCAGCCTGTGGCTGACCCTGCCGCAGCAGCAACAGTTGCTGGAGCTGGAACTGGCCAGCGGCGAGTTCCGCTCAGTGCGCCGTGTAGCCACCCGCGACCAGGCCGGCAACCCCTTCACCCCGCAGGACCTGCTGGTATCCGCCGAGCGTCTGCTGGTATCCAGCGGCAGCAGCGCCACGGTGCAACTGTTCGCCCTCGACAGCGAGCAGGGGGCGACTCCGGTCGCCGACCTCAAGCTGGCCTATCTGGTCAGCCTCGGCGACCTCTTCGCCGGCCAACTGCAGCTGGCCGGGCAGACCCTCTACGTGGCCGGCGGCCAGGGCGATGTACAACTGTTCGACATTTCCGCCTGGCTCAACGGCAACACCCAGACCAGCATCGGCCTGCTCGACTACTTCAGCGTGCTCGGCAACGCCAACAGCCTGTCCCTGGGCAGCCAGGCGCTGTACGCCGGCAGCGCCTTCGTCTACCTCGACGGGGTGGCGGCGGAAAACCCGCTGCCGAGCCTCGAGGCAGCCACCCATTTGGGTGGCAGTCTGAATACCCTGGCCTACCAGAATCTGACCGTTCTCTCGCAGCAGCCGCAGCCCGGGGATCGCCTGTCGCGCGACGGCGCCATCGAGGTGCAGTTCAACCGCCTGCTCGACAACAGTCAGTTGCGCGACCAGGGCAGCGAGCTGGTACAACTGCTGCTCGACGGCGCGCCGGTGGCCAGCCAGGTCGCCCAGGTGGGTGTCGGCCGCCTGGTGCTGCGCCCCAGCAGCGCTCTGCAGGATGGCAAGCAGTACCAAGTGCTGCTCGGTGCCGCCCTGCGTGACCAGCAGGGCCGCAGTCTGAACGGCGACTACCGCTTTGCCTTCGTCGCCGACAGTGCCGGCCAGCCACTGCTGGACGCCATCTCGCCACGCCAGGCCAGTTGGCGGGGCGGCGCCGAGATCAGCGTGCAGGGCTACAATTTCGGCACAGACATGCGCCTGGAAGTCGGCGGCCAGCCGGTGGCGGCCAACGATATCCTCTACCGCGACGAGAACAGCATCCGCTTCCGCATGCCGGGGCTGGCCAACTCGCCGGCGCGCAACCTGCCGGTGGGGCTGAAGCTGGTGCAGGGCGGCTTCAGCGACTTCCGCGCGGCGGCCATCACCTACGTGGCCGATCCGCAGATCGATCAGGCCGGCCTCTACGACCGCCTCAGCGGCACCCTGGCGGCGCAGAGCAAGCGCTTCATCTACAACGCCGGCGAGACCATCGGCCTGCAAGGCCGTGGCTTCGGCGAAGGCAGCCTGGTACGCATCAATGGCCGCCAACTGAGCGACGTGCGCCTGGAGCGTGCCGACCTGCTGAGCTTCGGCGTGCCGACCGACACCTTGGGCGGTCTGCTGATCGAGGTCAGCAATCAGGGCTTCAGCGGCGACACCGCCCGTGACAGCAGCCTGCGTATCGAGTTGCCGGCGCGCCGCCAGCTCGATGGCGTCAGCCACTACCGCCGCCATGGCGACCTGCTGCTGACCGCCAATGGCCGTGACCTGCAGTTGTCCAGCCTGCTCGACGGCAGTACCCCGCAACTGCTGGCTCGCTGGCAGGCCGCTGCGGTGGTGCGCGACATCGCCCTGAGCGATGGCCATGCCGCAGTGCTCGACCAGAACGCCCAGGTGCAGGTCTTCGACCTGAGCAACCTGTACGCGCCCAAGGCCTTGGCGCCCCTGGCCAACAGCCGTCGGGTCGACTACCAGCAGTTGCGCCTGGCCGGTGACCTGTTGCTGCTGCGCGCCGGCGAGCGGCTGTTCCGCGGCCAGGTGCAGGGGCCCGAGCTCGAGGAGCTACCGGTCGACGGCGGCAGTGCGCTGATCGACCTGGCCCAGGACGCCCGCGCCCTCTACCTGTTGTTCGCCGACCGCCTGGAAGTGCGAAGCGTCCGCGATGCCAGCCAACTGCTGGCCAGCCATGCCCACGGTCTGCAGGATGCTCGTCGCCTGTGGGTCGACGGTTCCCGCCTGTACCTGCAGGGCGCCAGCAGCCTGCAACTGCTGCATCGCGCAGCGCTGCTGCGTGGTCGTGGCGAGCCGCTGCTGGGTGAACTGAGCCTGCCGGCGCGTGTCGAGCAACTGACCAGCCAGGGCGAACTGCTGGCCTGGCTGGACGCTGGCCGGCTGCAGCTCTTCGACCTGGAGCTGGACGCGCAGCGTGCGCTGAGTGCCCGTGAAGTCGCGGCCATCGCCGTGGGCAGCAGCGAGGTCGGCTCGCTGGCTCAACTGGAGCTGCATGGCGAACTGCTGGCCTGGCGCAATGGCAACCAGTATTTCAACGCGCAGATTCCGCTGAACAACAGCTGGGCGTTGACCCCGGACAGCCTGGCAGCGCCTGCCGATCCGCTCGGCTTGCGTTTCAGCGGCGCCGACTATGCCTGGCGGGACGCCCAACTGAAGCTGTCCGACATCGCCGGCGAGCCCATCGATGGCCGTACCCAGGTGCAGGGCCGGGAAATACGTACGGCCGTCGCCGACGGCAGCTTCCAGCCAGCCTCGCTGTACCGCCTGGAACTCGAGCGGGCGCCGCTGAGCTGGCTGGACGGCGCCGAGGTGCGCTTCGACCTGCCATGGCTGGTGGACAGCGTGGACTTCTTCGGTGCCGTTCAAGTGCGTCTGGATGCCCTGGCCCCCAACCGTAGTATCACCGGTGTAGCGCGCAGCTACGCCTTGCACGGCCAGCAGTTGCAGTACGTCGACGAAGTGCAGATTGGCGAGCGGGTGCTGGGCCGCGAGCAGTTCCAGGTGAATGCCGAGGGCGACCGCCTGAGCTTCAACCTGAGCCTGGAGCAGCCCGGCCTGTACAGCCTGCAGGTGCGCAGCGGCCAGCAGCGGCAGATCCTGCCCACCGCCCTGGCGGTGGTCGAACCCCTGAGCATCATTGCCGTGACGTCTGGCCATGGCGGCGGTCAGGTGGTCAGCGACAGCGGCGGCACGCCGGTGCGGGTCAGCGCCCAGGGCCTGTCCGAAGGCCTCAGTCTGCACTGGTTCCCGGCCGGCCAGGGCATAGTGCCGAGCGCCAGCAATCGGGTCGCCTTCAGCCTCGACGACGGCGGCCTGAGCTTCGTCGCACCGCGCAGCCAGGCGGGCTGGCAGTACCAGGTCAGCCTGCTGCGCGAGACCAGCGGTGAGCGCGTCGACAGCACCGCCGAGCAGTGGCTGCGAACGATTGACGACAGCCCGCCGGACGTGCGCCTGGTCAGCGCCCTGGGCGCCCGCGAAACCCTGCTGCTGGAGGCCGACGAACCGCTGATGGCCCAGGGCTTCCAGGTGATCAAGCAGTTCCGTGACTACCAGGAGCGCGTCGAGCCGAGCGAAGACGTCAGCCAACGCTTCATCACGCCGCTGAGCCAGGGCAACCGCCTGGAACTGCGTCTGCGCAGCGATGCACAGTTGGAAGCCAATGCCCTCTATCAGGTGACCCTGAGCGGCCTGGGTGACGTGGCCGGCAACCTGGCGCGCGACAACCAACTGATCCGCGGCGGCGTCTACAGCGGCGTCTACCAGGCCGAAGACCGGCTCGCGCCACGTCAGGATTCGCTGCAGGTGCTGCTGGGCAACGGCCAACCGTTGAACGCCGCCACCCAGCTCAAGCTGGGTAGCCGTTATCAGTTCCAGGTCAGCGCCCAGGACAACATGCAGCCGGCCGACAAGCTGAGCTTCGCCTACCGTCTGTCCAGCGACGGCGGCCAGACCTACAGAACCGACTGGGTCACTATCGACAAGGGTGTGTTCAGCCTCGACCTGCAGGGTGAGTACCAGGGTTTCAGCCTGCTGCTGCGGGCCAGCGACGGTCGCAACAGCGTGGAGCGCCGCTTCGACGCCCAGGTCAGCGCCCCCGACCTCAGCCTCGGTCATTTCGAGACCCTGCCGACCCCGGTGGAAGAAAGCACTCCGGCCGAACTGCGCTTCCGCATCGATGGCGACCTGGAACTGGTGCGTTCCACGGAAATTCGCCTGCTCGATGGCCGCTATGCGCCGGCCATCTTCGACCGCGCCAGCGGCGTGGCCAGTCTCAGCGTGCAGCACCCGCGCCTGCGCGACCTGCCGGGCAGCCCTCTGGCGTCGGCGCCGCTGACCGCCGAGCTGCGTGTGGGCTTCGGCCTGGACGCAGTACCAGGCTACCGATATTTCCAGGTCGGCTACGACCTGCTGGCCGACCAGACGCCGCCGCAGTTGGCGATCATCGCGCCGCTGGACGGCGAGTTCGTGGCCCGGGGCGAGACCACCGAGGTGATCCTGCGCAGCTACGACCGCTACGGTGTCGAGCGGGTCGAGGCCTGCGTCGACAGCACCAGCAGCGATCCCTTCGCCGACGCGGCTGCCTGCCAGCGTCTGAGCGATCCGAACCGCCTGTCGCTGGCGGTACCGGCCGATGCCAGCCAGCCGATCCGCATCGCCGCCCGGGCCATCGACCTCAATGGCCTGGTCAGCGATACCGCGAGCATCGCCCTGCAGCCTTACGATGGCCTGAAAGGCGCGCCCGAACTGGACTTCATCGCACCGGCCGATGGCCACACCGTGCAGGCCGGCGAGCCGCTGAATGTGCGTGTGCGCCTGCGTCAGCTGGAGCAGGCCAGCCTGTACCTGGACGTGGCCGGCGATCCGCAGCACCCGGCCAATCCGGCGCCGCGCCTGCTGAGCCGCAGCGCCGACGGCGAAGAAATCCTCGAACTCGACCTGAACATGCCGGCCGTGGAGGCCGACGGCGTGCTGGTGCTGCGCCTGGAGGCGCCATGGAACCAGCGTATCTTGCGCAGCCAGCGGATCCTCAATATCCGCGTCGACCAGGGCATCGACGAGGCCATCGAACTCGATCTGCAACCGGCGAGCACCCTGCTGGCCGGTTCCCAGCTGTGGCTGCAGGCGCCGCCGCCGGCGAGCATGAGCGATTTCGCCAGCAGTTCGCAGCTGCAACTGTTCGACCCCAGCGATGCCGACAGCCCGGTCACGCTGCCGTTCAGCGCCCAGCGCCAGGTGTGGAACAGTGCCACCCAGGGCAGCGCCCTGCGTATCGAGGCGTTGCTGCGCGACCGCTCCGGCCACGAGAAGCGGGCCAGCCGGCAACTGGACAAACTGGCCTACCTGCAGGCCGAGAGCCGCCGCGAGGGTATCGATACAGGTTTCAGCGCCAGCCAGCTGATCGCCCTGCCGGGGCATCAGGCGGGTGCCGCCTGGGTCGAGAACCGCCAGCGCGACGGTTACCGCATCCGCACCCTCGACGGTGAACTGGAGAGCCGCGACGCCGGCCGTGTGCAGCAACTGGCCTTCACCGGCAGCGGCCTGGTCGCCCAGGTACGCCGTGACGGCCAGGATTACCTGCGCTTCTGGCGCTGGCAGGACGGCGCCTGGAGCAGCGCCCAGGAGCAGGCCATCGGCGGCACCCTGGTCGGCGGTAACGGCGATCTGCTGTTCGTCCGTCACGGCCAGCAGTTCGGCGGCTACGCCGTACACGCCAGTGGTTTCAGCGAGCTGGTCGGGATCAGTATTGACGAGCCGATACGTCAGGTGCAGGTGGATGCCCAGCGCCTGGCGGTGCTGACCGACGCCGGCCTGCAACTGCTGCAACTGGACGATACCCGCCTGCCGCAACTGGCGCGCGTCGCCAACCTGGCGTTGGCGGATCGTCAGGGCTTCGCCCTGGATGGCGACCAGTTGCTCAGTTGGAGCGCTACCACGGCGCAGCGCCAGCGCCTGGTGCATGACACCCAGGGCTGGAGCCTGGGCGAAAGTGTCGAGTTGACGGTGCAAGGGCGGATCGCCGAGGCTGTCTTCGATGGCGAACTGAGCTGGCTGCGGGTCGCCGACGACCTGTACGGCGACAGCTGGCAGGCCTGGCGCGGCGGCGAACGGCTCGGCGCCCTGGGCGGCGAGCGCGAGGCCCTGGTCTTCAGCGCTGGCCGGCTGGTGTCGCTGCAGCGCCAGGAGTCCATGCAGCAACTGGTGGTCGAGCCCCTGGCGGTAAGCGCGCCGGCCCGCGAAGCGCTGGACGCCGAAGTTACCCGCCTGCCGTTCGGCGTGCTGGTCAGTGGCCTGCCGCTTGCCGCCGAGGCCGCCCTGGGCCGTGCCGACGTCAGCCTGCGCGACGAGCAGGGCCGTGTGCTGGCGGCGCAGCCGCTGTGGTATCAGGGCGAGCTGGACGGCTACCTCGGCCGGCCGCTGAGCCAGGGGCGGGCCTGGCTGATCGCCAATTCGCCGGCCAGTCCGAGCCTGCTGTTGCAGGATCACGCCGGCGAACAATCCGTACAACTGACGGTGCCCGCAGGCAATGTCCAGGCCGCCAGCTTGAGCCTAAGCGATGGCGTGGTGCTCAGTGCCGGCGCGCGCCTGCCGCTGGCTGCGGGCTTCGCCGCTGGCAGCCAGGGGCAGGGCGCCGGCCTGAGCCGTGACGGCCAGCCCCAGGCGCTGATCAGCGGCCTGCGCCAGGGCTTCGCCTGGTTGGCCATGCCGGCCAGCGGCGGCGCCAGCTATCAATGGCAGGATCCCGCCGGCGTGCAGCCGCTGACCCTCAACGGCAAGCCGAACCAGCCGAGCAGCAGCCTGACCCTGAGCGGCGCAGGCAACAACCAGGTATTTGCCGAGGGCAGCATCCTCGAACTGAGCTATCAGGTTGGCGAGCAGCCGGCCTGGGTCGAGATCGAGCTGCTGAGCTTCAATGGCCAGTTGCTGCAGCGCCTGCTGGTAGCCGACCAGCAGGGCCGCTTCAGCCTGCGCCTGCCCCAGGTCAGCGTACAAGAGAGCTTCGGCCTGCGCGCCCGGGCCTTCTTCGGCGAGGATTTCCACTACAGCGAGCAGCAGCTCAACCTGCGCGTGGCGCCGGCCCAGCAACTGCCGCAGCCGCAACTGGTCGGACTACCGAGCATCCTCTATGCCGGCAGCCAGGTCGAGCTGCAACTGACCGGCGTGGACGCCGTGGCCTACCGTTTGAGCCTGGAAGTCCTGGACGGCAACGACCGCCTGCTGGCCAGCGGCAGCGATCGGCTGAGCCTGCTATTGCCGGCCGGCATCGACGCCCTGCGGGTACGCGCACAGATCGACGACGAGCTGGGCAATCGCCAGGAACGCAGCTGGAGCGCCCGAGTGGTGGATGCCTGGACGCTGCAGGTCGAGGATACTCGGGTGCCGTTCGAGCAGATGCTGCCAGGCGTCGGAGGCCACTGGCTGGCCCGAGGCGCCGAGCTGCATGATGCCCAGGGGCTGCGTCAGCGGCTGGCCGGCGAGATCGGCGCCATGGATTACCTGCATCACTACCTGCTGGTCAGCGTCAAGGGCTTCGGACTGAGCCTGCTCGATCCGCAGCGGGGGCTGGAGGTCGCCGGCCAGTTGAGCCTGAGCGCGCCCCTCAGCCACCTGGCGGTACAGGGTGAGCGTATCCTCGCCGCCAGCGGCCGTGAGCTATACTGGATCGACGCCCTCGGCGCGCAATTGAGCAGTAGTGGCAGCCAGACCCTGAGCGCCGGGGTGCGCCAACTGATGCCGTATGCCGATGGCTTCCTGGTCATGACCGCCAGCCAGGTGCTGCGTCTTTCGGCCAGTGGCGAGCGTCTGGCATCGTTCGACGGCGAGGGCCTGTTGAGCCTGGTGCGCAGCGGCGACCACCTGCAGTTGCTGGACCGTGCCGGACGCCTGTGGCGCCTGGATGCCCAGCTCAAGGGCAGCGTCAGCCACGACGGCCTGCGCGCCGAGCGTCTGTTCTCTCTGCCGGGCCAGCTGCTGGCCGTGGGCCGCGAGCGGCTGCAACTGATCGACGCCGCCACCGCGCAGCGGGTCGGCGACTGGCCGCTGCGCGCCGCCTCGGTGAGCGCCGCCCAGTGGGCCGGCGGCAAGCTGTGGCTGGGCGGCAGCGAGGGGCAGGTGCTGGCGCCGGTGCGCGGCAGCGCCGGCCCTGTATCGCTGTACGACAGCCGCGAGGCGCAGGTCGCCACCCGCGGCAGCGTCACCGGCCTGGCGCTGCGCGATGGCCAATTGCTGGTGGCTGCCGACAACTACGGTGCGCAACTGCTGAGCCAGGATGCCGACGGTGCCTGGCAATCGACCCTGTATCCCGAACAGGCCTTCACCCAGGCGGCCAGCGACGTGCTGGGCAGTGCCACGCACTGGTTCGTGCTGCAGCCCCAGGCGCAGCGTGTGCAGGCCCTGTCGCGGCAGGCAGGTTTGTCTGCCCGAACCCTGTTCAACGGCCTGGAAACCAAGGCCCTGGCACTGTCCAGACAGTACCTGCTGGTAGCCAGCGGTGGCAGCCTGCAGCTCGCCGCCCTGGACGACCTGAGCCAGACCCGCAGCCTGACGGTGACCGCCCAGGAGAACCTGCGCCAGTTGTCGGCCTGGGGTTCCCTGGTGGTGGCGCTGAGCGAAAGCGGGCGGGTGTTCCTGGTCGACCTGGGTGCCGAAGTCGCACAGCCGGTCAGCGAACTCAGTGCGCAGCTGGGCGGCGACGTTCAGCAACTGGCCTTCGACGGCGACCAACTGTTCTACCGCTCCGGCGAGCGCGCCTGGCGCTACGACCTGCATGATCGTCAGCGTAGCGAGCTACTCGGCGGCGCCGCTGTCAGCCAGTTGTACCTGGCCGGCAATCTGCTCTGGGTCGAGCGCGCCGAGGCCCAGGGCTACAGTCTGGTCGCTTTGGATCTGGCCAGCGCTCAGCCGATCGCCGGCAGCCGGCTGGCTTTGACCCAGCGCAGCAGTGCCCTGGCCATGGAGCACAACCGCCTCGCCCTGGGTTTCGCCAGCCAGGGTGTGCAGCTGTTCGAACTGCCTTATGGTCTGGGCGCGGCTTCCACCGCGCTGTTCGAACCCCTGGCCGGGGCCCGGGTTCAGGCGGCGCAGCCACTGCCCCTCGGCCTGCCCGACGGGGCCACGCGCAGCCTTGCCCTGAGCGTCAACGGCCAGCCGGCCAGCCTGCTCGGGCAGGCCCTGAGCGACACCCGCCTGCGCCTGCCGGCCGGGCTGCCCGGCGGGCAGAACTTCAGGCTCGACCTGCAGGTGGAAGACATCTACGGCGTGGTGCGCCAGTCCAGGGCACGGGAGCTGTTCCTGGAGCCGGGTGAGGGCGTCGCCAACCCATTCACGGTGACTTTGGAACTGTCCGAGCATTCCTGGCTGCCGTTGCCCATGGCCGTCGGCGCCCGCATCGAGGGCAGCCAGCAGCCCCTGGCGCAGGTGGAGTTCCTCCTCGCGGCCGAGCCGCAAGGGCCGTGGCAGCGTGTCGCGTTGCGCAAGGCCGAGCCCTTCGCCGTCAACCTGGCACTGGACGGTGCCGCCAGCGGCCAGTACCTCAAGGTGCGCGCGGTGGACGTGTTTGGCAACAGCGCCGAATCGTCGGCCCGACGTTTCTACCGGCATCAGGACAACCAGGCGCCGAGCGTCACCCTCGACTACCAGGGCGAAGCGGTGATCCGCGAGGGAAACAAGGCCGTGCGCGGTTATCCGCTGCGTATCACCGCGCAGATGAGCGACGCCGACGGCGCGCTGGACAAGGCTACGCTGACGCGCAACGGCCAGGTGGTCGCCGTGTCCTTCGGCAAGAACCAGTTGATCTACCAGGATGCCGCCAGCAGCCTGGGCGAGCAGGTCTATCACCTGAGCGTCAGCGACCTGGCCGGCAACCTGGCCAGCAGCGAACTGCGGGTCACGGTGATCGACGATGCCTTCCCGGAAGTCGCCGACCTGAGCCTGCCTGGCGAAATCATCGAGCGCAGTACCTTCAACGTGCGCTTGAGCGCTCGCGACGATGTGGCGATCAAGGCCGTCGAACTGCTGTGGAACGGCTTCACCGACCGCCACGAGGTCGATCTGCCCGCCTTCAGCGAGCGCAGCTTCGAGGTGCTGGATCGCCGTACCGAGCGTGTCGACGGCAGCCTGACGCAGCCATTCAAGGTGCGCCTGACCGACAGTCGCGGCCAGGTCAGCGAGTCGTCCGCGCAGAACCTGCGGGTGGTGCGCGACCGCGTCCCGGATGCGCAGTCGCTGCAAGTCGGCGTGCCGGCGCGTGGCGTCTATGGCGGCCTGGTCAATCTGCAACTCGGCAACCTGCGCGCCCTGGACGATACCGCCGGCCTCGGCCTGCGCGTGTTCCAACTGCTCGGCAGCACACGCCAGGAGCTGTTCAGCTGCCTGCACGGGAGCAACGATTACTTCCGCTGTGCCAACGGCAACTACTGGAACAGCTACAGCCGTGACCTGCGCATGCCGGACAGCGCACTGGCCGGCGATGTCTTCCGCATCCAGGTGGAACTGACCGACCGCATCGGCCAGACGTCCCTGAGCCGCGAATACGGCATCGCCCTGACCCAGTCGCCGAACCTGCTGCGTTTCCAGGCCGTACAGGGCAATGACAACCCGGCCCGGACGCGCGTGCAGGATCGTCCCCTGTACCGTGTGCAGGTGCTCGACGCAGCGGCTCGCCCGGTACCCGAACAGCCCGTGCAGTGGCGCCTGCGCCGGCTTGCCGATGGCTATGTGGAGGCGGTCGGCAGCAGCACCAGTGACAGCAATGGCTACGCCAGCCTGACCTTCAACGCCGACCGGGTAGCGGGCGACTACCAGCTCTGGGCCGACTTGCCGCAGTTCAGCCAGATCGCCCGTGCCGAACTGAACCTGAACATTGCGCCGGGGCCGACCCGCAACCTGCAGCTCAGCCATCTGCCGGCCATGGTCGCCGGTGACAGCGTGGTGCTCCAGGTGCAGGCCCAGGATCTGCTGCACAACGACGTGACCGGCGACGACAGCGCCGTGCTGACCCTGACCCTGCCGGCCGGTTTCCATGTGGCGCCGGGAGCCGGCGTGCAGATCGGCAGCACGACCCTCAACGGCCAGACCGTCGAACAGGTACGCGTCACCCTGAATGACGGCCAGGCTGCCCTGACCCTGCAGGCCGGCCAGTCCGCCGGCCAGTTCAGCCTGCCGGTCGCCGCCAGCGGCCTCAACATCCGCTACGTTTACGACAGCCGCGGCTATGTCAATTGCTGCTACAGCGAATTGCCGCTGAGCGTGCTGGCAGCGCCGGCCAGTCACCTGCGCCTGCTCAACGAACAGGGGCGGGTGCAGGCCGATGGCGACGTATTGGCCCGTGGCGTCAAGCAGGACGTACGCCTGCAGATCATGCTGCAGGACCGCTTCGGCAACGCCATCAGCCGGCTCGACGGCAAACCCGCCAACCTCGCCGTCGAGGTCAGCGTCAGCGGCTCGGCTGCGGTCAACGGCGAAGCCGGCGGTGCACTGGTCGAACTGACCGATGGCCAGGCCTGGCTGTCGGTGACCGACGAGATCTACGAAGAGGTCAGCCTCAGTCTCAGCCGTCCGGCCGACGCACAGCCGGCGCTGAACCTGGACAGTCGCTTCCGTATCAGTTTCACCGTGCAGCCGCCGGAGATCGTGCGCAGCCTGATCGAAGCCGCCGATGGCAGCGACCAGTTGCGCGCCTGGTTCGAGTTCGACGAGCCGGTGCAGTTGGTCGACGGCAGCGCCCTGCAGTTCTTCGAGGGCAACAGCCCGCGCAGCGCCAGCATGAGTCTGAGCGCCGACGGTCGGCGCCTGACCCTGGACGCCCAGCCGCCGCTGGCCCTGGGCCGTTGCTATCGCTATGACAGCAGCGATTCCGGGCTGCGCGGCATTGCCCGTGGCGACGAAGTGCGCGAACAGGCCGGCGAGCTTTGTGCGCCCCATGCCCTGTTCGCCGTCAGCGGCCCGGTGAAGCTGCTCGCCGGCCAGCAGTACCAGGTGCCCCTGACCCTGGCCAGCAGTCTCGCCTGGTACAGCGTCAGCAATGGCAGCGCCAGCCTCGGCGGCCACAGCCAGCCGTTCAACTGGTATTACAGCCCGACCCGTACCCTCACGGTGCCGCAATTGTTCGCTGAAGACGTTCTGGACGACGGCGCCATCCTGCCGCTGAGCCTGAGCGGCACCCTGCCGGGCAGCCCGGCCAAGGCCGTGGCCATGGGCAACACGCTGCAGGTGCAGGTGTTCGACCCGCTGGGCGACTTCGACGGCGACGGCCTGAGCAATCGCCTGGAGCTGGAAACAGCAGGTCTCGATCCGACTCTGCGTGACAGCGACGGCAACGGTATCGAAGACGCTGCCGAAGACATGGACGGTGACGGTCTGAGCAACCTGCAGGAGCAGGCGGCCGGCACCAGGCTGCTGGTGGCCGATAGCGATGGCGATGGCCTCTCCGATGGCAGCGAAGTGCTGACCCACAAGACCGATCCGCTCAACCGCGATACCGACGGCGACGGCCTCAGCGATGGCCAGGAAGTGAGCAACATTCCCGCCTCCTCGCCGCTCAAGGCCGACACCGACGATGACGGTATCCCGGACGCCCTGGAACTGCAGATGGGCCTGAACCCCAGCGATGCCGCCGACGGCAGCCAGGACAAGGACAACGACGGCCTGAGCAATGCTCGCGAGGCGTTGCTGGGTACCCGCATCGACAATCCCGATACCGACAGCGATGGTCTCTCCGACGGCGTCGAGGTCGATCAGCTCGGTACCGACCCGCTGAATCCCGATACCGATGGTGACGGTCTACGCGATGATGAAGACAGCGAACCGCTGATCAAGGATACCCAGGCGCCGAGCGTGACCCTGGTCAACCCGGAACCGGGCAAGGCGCTGATCAAGGGCCTGCGCCTGACCATCACCCCGGCGCTGCAGGACAACGGCCGCGTGACCCGTGTGGCGGTGCGCCTCAACGGCACCCAGGTGGCGCTGCTGAATGCGGCCCCCTTCACCTACGACATGACCTTGCCGAGCGAGGCCGACAGCCTGCGTCTGGAACTGATCGCCACCGACACCAACAACAACCAGGGCAGTAGCGGTGAACATGGTTTCAGCCTGATCGAAGACCCGCTGACCACCGTGATCGGACGCGTGCTGGACAGCAGCGGTGCGCCGGTGACCGACGCACAGCTGGAGGTCGACGGCCTGACCGCGCGCAGCCAGGACGACGGCAGCTTTGTCATCACCGAAGTGCCGGTGGCGCCGGGCCGCGTCATGGTCATCGCCAACGGCCTGCTCGGCAGTGAGGCGGTCACCAGCGCCTCGGCGGAAGTCGAGCCGGTATGGGGCGGCACCACCGACGTGGGGGTGATCACCCTGCAGCAGCCGAAGGTGCGCGTGGGTTACTTCAATGCGCGCTTCAACACCGGCCAGCTCTCGCAGCGGCTGATCATCGAGCGTGCTGGCTACGAACCGGTGCAGGTAAACAACCTGGCCACCTTCGACCTGTCGCAAGTCGACATGCTGATGGTGGATAGCTCGCGGAACTTCTATGGCAACAGCAACTATTCGAACAACCGTACCAAGGTCTTCGCCTTCGTGGAGAACGGTGGCACGCTGCTGTTCAGCGAGGACTACAACACCAGTTCCAATACCGTGCTCGCTGATGTACCCGGCCAGCCCGCCGAGTTGGTGTGGACGGGCAACAGTACTCGCCTGACGCCGGTGCTGCGCTGGTCGGAGGCGAGCGAAAGCCGTGTTGGCTCCTGGTGGCCGTACCGCAACACCTACTACTCCGGCCGTGCATATATGCCGATGGACAAACTGGCGCCCGGTAGCGTGCCGCTGATGTTCACCGATGTTCGTGCGGACAAACGCGTAACCGCCATCCGCTACGCTTACGGTGCCGGGCAGGTCTATTTCGGCTTCACGCCGACCGAGTTGGGCCGTCCGGCTGACACTGACCCGCTGTTCACCATCTACCACCCGGGCATCCTGGTGATGATGCGCGAGCTGACCCTCAAGGACAGCGACCAGGATGGCCTCAAGGATGTCTACGAGTACGCCCACGGCACCAGCGCCTTCAACGCCGACCGTGACGGCGATGGCCTGCTCGATGGTTTCGAGGTCAAGTACGGTTTTGACCCACTGGTACCTGGCGAACAGCATCTGGACAGCGATGGCGATGGCCTGAGCAACCTGCGCGAGCAGGAACTGGGCACCAACCCGCGGCAAGTCGACAGCGATGAGGACGGCTTGTCCGACGGTGCCGAAGTGAACCAGCATAATAGCGATCCACTGAGCGAGGATGGCGACTACGATCGCGTGCTGGACGCCCAGGAAGTCCAGTACAAGGCCAACCCGCTCAAGGTCGACAGCGACGACGACGGTATCTCCGACTACGAGGAAATCTACAACTATTCCACTCGACCGGATCTGCTGGATACCGATGGCGACGGCCTGTCCGACTTCATCGAAACCAAAGGCCCCTACGCCGATATCCTCGACCCGAACAACTCCGCCGATGCCGAGCGGGACTACGACGGCGACGGCCTGAGCAACAAGCAGGAACTGCTCGAGACGCTGACCAATCCGAAAGTCGCTGATACCGACGGCGATGGTCTCAGCGATGGTGTCGAAGTGGCCCTTGGCCTGGATCCGCTGGACGCCGACATGGACAAGGACGGCCTGCTCGACGGCGAGGATTCGGAGCCGACCGAGAAAGACCTGGTGTTGCCATCGGTCAGCCTGGTCGAGCCCGCGGCCGGCAGCAGTCTCGTGCATGGCCAGCAACTGCGCCTGCGCGCCGATGCCAGCGACAATGGCCGTGTCGCCTCAGTGACCTTCCATGCCAACGGCGCCGTACTGGCGACCTATACCGAATCACCTTATACCCACGTGATGCTGGTGCCGGCACAAGGCAGCGAGCTCGCCCTGGAGGTCAGTGCCCGTGATACCAACGGCAATGAGCGCCGCACGCCCGTGCAGCGCTTCGGCATCGTCGAGGATGCCGGTACGCAGGTTGTCGGGCGCGTGCTCAACAGTTCCGGGCAGCCGGTGGAAGGGGCTGTGGTTTCATTGGTCAACGCCTACGCACCAACCGCTGTGATGCCGGCAAGCTACAGCTTCGATCAGTCGACTAGCTGCGGCTCTTATTGCTACTCCGACGACACTGCACACCAACTGATCGATGGGCAGATAGGTGTTGCCGGTATCACTGCCAACTTCGGCCAGGGTATTGCCTACGAGTGGCTGGGTTGGACCGCCAGGACGGTCAACATTGACTTTGATTTTGGTCGCGTTGAAACCATCACCGGGATTTCGGTCGGCTCTACCCAGGACAGGTTGACCAACATCGTTCTGCCATCTTTCGAGGTTGCGCAGAAAGTAGGCGATCAGTGGGTCGCGGTGGGGGCGCTGAACATTGCGGCGAATGCCGAGAATAATCTCGACTCTGCCTCTCACGCACCTCATCCGATGCTGGAACTCAATGGCTTGAACATTTCCAGTCGCTATGTGCGTCTTACACTCCAAGCCAATGGGCCTTGGACATTCGTTGATGAGGTCAAATTTGTTCGAGGCGATTTTCCCTCAGGTGATGATGAGTCTGCTGTGACCGTCCCTACTGGGAGCGACGGCCGGTTTGCCTTGAATTCTGCGACAGTGCTGTTGCAGCCACAGGTCAAGGCTGTCACCCACTTTGGTGCCCAGCAAGTCAGCGCACTCAGTGAGGTCTTCGTACCGATCCGCGCCGGTATTTCCGATGTCGGCGACCTTGTCCTTGCCGCCCAGGGCCGTCGTGCCGTGAATCCGATCCAGGCCCGGCATCTGGCCTACGAGGCCAGGGAGCAGAACGCCTATAGGGTATTGAGCAATCAGGTTACCTGGTACTTCTACAACTATTATGGGGCTGTCCAGAGCAACTACAGTTCGGGATTCAATGGGGGCCAGTACCTCTCGGTCAATGGCTCGACCTACACCAATGCTTCTCCTTACTCGCTGCTGGTACGCCTGAATGGGCGCGAGCTGACACTGCCCGAGAAACGCATGGGCTCGCTGTTGGTGAGTCGCAAGATTCATGTGCCGGCCAATAGCAGTCATGCCCGTTATCTGGATCTGTTCGAAAACACCACCGACCAGGCGGTGACCGTGCCGGTGCGCCTGTATGGCAATTTCTACAATGACGGCACCCGTGTCGTGGTGGCGACCTCATCGGGCGATACGCTATTCAGTGCGGCAGACCGCTATCTGCTGACCGATGACGCGACCGACAGGGGGGGGCGTCTCGCCTCGGGGATTCTGTTCGGCGGCCCTGACGCCTCGCTCAGACCCAGCGCTGTCAGTGGCAATCAGAACAGCTATTCCGTCACCTATTCGCTGACCGTCCCGGCGCGCAGCCGCAAGGCCCTGCTGCATTTCGCGGTGCAGAACAGCAGCCGTGCTGAAGTCGAGCGCGTGCTCCAGGCCCTGGCCGCGCCGAACTATGCGGAGCCCGAACTGACCGTCGAAGAGCACCGCGATATCGCCAACTGGGTCACTCAGGTCGATTCCGATCTGGACGGTATTGCCGACGGCGACGAAGTACCCCTTACCCTCGATCCGGACAATGTCGACAGCGATGGCGATGGCCTGAACGACGGTTTCGAGCGCCGCTATGGCTTCGATCCGCTGGTCGACGAGAACCAGGCCCAAGCCGATCCGGACAGGGATGGTCTGAACAACCTGCAAGAGCAGGAAGCCGGTACTCACCCGCGCATGGCGGATACCGATGGCGATGGCTTGAGCGATGGCGACGAGGTGCTGTTGCACCTGTCCAGTCCGTTGACCCGCGATACCGACCTGGATCGCCTCTTCGATTTCGATGAAGTCTCCCGTGGTACTCGACCTGACCGTGCCGACAGCGACGACGATGGCCTCGACGATTATGCCGAGATCCATAGCCATGGCACCGATCCGCTGAAAGCGGACAGTGACGATGACGGCATGCCGGACAAGTTCGAGGTCGACCACAACCTGCTCAACGTGGCGGCCCAGGACGATACCGACAACGACGGCCTGAGCAACCTGGAAGAGTTCCTTGCTGGCACTTTGCCGCGCAATGCCGACACCGATGGCGACGAATTGCTGGATGGTTGGGAGGTTAAAGGTGTGCCGGCCAGCGATCCGCTCAAGGCGGACAGCGATACGGGTGGCCGTCGCGATATCAACGAACGATTCGTCGATGGCAGCGATCCGAAGGATGCCAGCGATGACCGGCCCAATGTCGGCGGCTACGTCACGCTCAGTGACGAGAACAATCGCGCCTGGAACTTCTACTACGGCGCTGACCTGCATTCCACTGCGGGCACGGCCGTGGATCCGAACTACTGGGCTTTCCGCCTCTCCATTGGCGGTAGCACCTACGGTTACAACTACAACCACGCCACCACCAGCGCCAACGGTCGCGAGTACCACTACGAAGCCCGGCGCTATAACAACCTGGTGGTCAGCCGTCGTGTGCTGGTGCCGAGCGTAGGCGGCGCCTATGTGCGCTACCTGGAAATCCTCGATAACCCGACCAACCAGGAACAGGTGGTCGACCTGCGCCTGCAGTCCTACTACGGCGCCAGTGACAGCCAGACGGCGATCATCACCAGCAGCGGCGATGCCAGCTTGGCGCTGGACGATGACTATATCGCCCTGCGCGATACGGCGGTCGCCACGCGGCCGGTGCTGCTGCACGTGTTTGCCGGCAACCATCAGCGTCGTCAGGGCGTGAGCGCCGTCAGCCAGAACGGTCGCGCGTGGCGTACCGACTACCAGATGCGTATCCCGGCGGGCGAGCGTCGTGTGCTGATGCACTTCGCCACCCTGGAGGGCTCCGTCGACTCGGCGCTGGCCACGGCCGACAATCTGCGCCGCCTCAGGGACATGGGCCTGGACAATCTCGATAACGACCTGGCCGGCAAGGTGGTGAACTTCTTCGCCTTCTACGATCGCGACGAGGACGGCCTCAGCGATGCGGATGAAGTCCGCCTGGGCACGGATATCGACAATCCGGATAGCGATGGCGATGGGGTTCTCGATGGGCAGGATGCCGAGCCGCTCGTGCCTGATACCAGCGCGCCGACCGTCAGTCTTGCCCCGATCGAGGTCAAGCGCCGTTATCCCGGACAGAGCTTCGACCTCACGGCGAATATCTCGGACAACGGCCTGATCAGCCGCGTCGAATTGTTCCAGGACGGTGAGCTGCTTGAAACACGCGGGCAGGGCGGCCAACAGACATTCACCGTCCTGCTGCCGGATGCCGAGCGCAGCCAACTGGTACTGCGGGTCGTCGATAGCAATGGCAACGTCGCGGAGGCCGAGGCCACGGTGGCCATCCACGAGGTGCCGGAATTACGCCTGCACGGTCGGGTGGTGGACGCGCTGGATCAGCCTGTGGCCAATGTGCAGGTCGAGCTACTGGGCGTGAAGGTCGACAGCGATGCCCAGGGCCGCTTCAGTGCGTCGCTGTTCAGCATCGAGCGCGAGTTCGATGTCACGGCCAGTACGCTGTTCGGCGCGCAGGCGATGAAGGCCAGCAAACGCATTGTCCTGACCTCGATGGACGACCTGGTCGATCTGGGCGACATCGGCGACTTGCAACTGATCGCTGAGGGCCGTCGTGCGGTGAGCCCGATTCCAGAGAGCGAACTGACCTATGAGAGTGAGGAGTGGGGCTACTACAAGACGCTCGACAACCTCTACAAGTGGGATTTCTATAACTATTACGGGAACGTAGAGACTGGAACCGATAATGCGTTCAGTGACGCTCAACGCCTCAGGGTGGCAGGTACCTACTTTACCAACAACGAGTCGGCGCGTTACTGGTTGCGTCTTGGCGGGCGTGAGATGACCTACCCGGTACGGCAGATGAGCGGGATGCGCGTGCAGCGCAAGGTCTACGTGCCGGCTGAGCGTAGCTATGCGCGGTTCATGGAGGTATTCGAGAACCCGGGCAGCCAGCCCTTGACGGTACAGGTCAGGATCAGCGGGAATTTCTACAACACGGGTAATCGCAGCATCATCGCCACTTCGTCGGGCGACCAACAGTTCGACACGAATGACCGCTACCTGCTGACCGATGACGCCAACGACCATGAGGGCCGGCCGGCGGCCGGCATCCTGTTCGGTGGTTTCGGTGCACCGAGCCGGCCAAGCGCGGTTTCGGGCAATCAGAATAACTATGACGTGACCTATGACCTGACCGTGCCAGCGGGTGGACGTCAGATCCTGATGCACTTCGCTGTGCAGAACCATAGCCGCACCGAGGCCAAGCGCGTCCTCGACGAGTTGAGTGATCCGAATTTCGCGGAAGTCGGCCTGACCGTCGAGGAACTGCGTGACCTCGTCAACTGGCAGACCCTGGTCGACTCCGACAGTGACGGCCTACCGGATGCCGACGAGATTCCGCTGGGCCTCGACCCGCAGAACCCGGACTACGACAACGACGGCATCCCCGATGGCCAGGACGCCGAGCCGAGCGTGGCCGATACCCAGGCGCCGCTTATCGAGTCGAACCTGCCGGCAGGGCCGTTCTATGTCGGCGACGACCTGATGCTGGAGGTCCGGGTCAGCGACAATGGCCTGCTCGACGTCACCGAACTGTGGCGCGGCGAAACGCTGCTCGACAGTGTACGGTCGCTGGGGGCGTTAAGCTTTGCCGTGCCGATGAGCGAGGCCGGCGGCCTGCAGCTGCGTCTGGTGGCTGTCGACGTCAGCGGCAACCGTAGCGAGGTGCCCGTCGAGGTCATTGTCGAGGAACCGCCACCCACCATTCTCAGCGGGCGCGTGGTCAATGTCCTCGGCCGTCCGTTGCCAGGGGTCGCCGTGTCGCTGCTGACTGGCGAAGGCGAGAGTGAGCAAGAGCCCGTCCCTGCGTTCGATGCCATGTCGGCCAATGGCGCTCCTGCGCTCGAGCAGATCACCGATGCCGACGGCCGCTTCCGTTTCGACGGGCTGGCGCGTCGTGAGCGGGCCAAGTGGCTGATCGACCTGCGCCACCGCGTGCTGGACGTGGATCTGCACGAGCAGGCGTACGTCGAACTCGCACGCGATGGCGAGAACGACGCCGGCGACCTGACCCTGGAAATGGACGACAGCTATATCCTGCCGCCCAGGGACAGCGAACTGGGCCATCGGATTGACGACTACTCGACGCACGAGCTGATGCTGCCGGACGGTTTCGCTTTCCCCGGTGTCCGGATGGTGGTGTATCCCTACGAGCAGCGGCTGCACATCGGTTCTCTGGATATCGTGCCGCTGGGCCGTTACTTCAACAGCGGCGAGTTGTACCTGAACGAGCAACTGGATTTTGTTGCGCTCACCTGGCGCGGATGGACGACGCCCTACGGGGAAACGAACGCAGGCAGCATGACCGTCCAGGTGATCCTGCATCGGGACGGGCGTATAGAACAGCGCTTCTATGACGTGCTGGAGGGTGACTGGTATTCGCGTGAGACTCGCTTCAGCACGAGCGACAGCGGAGCGACCTTCGATATGGACATTTCCCGTCTGCACGGTTACCGGGTGCACAAAGGCAGCGGCCTGCAGGAGTGGTTCTACAGTGGCAACGATCTGCAGGGCCTTGTGGTCACCTATGCGCCTGACGACAACGATGCCTATCGGGTCGAAGTGGGCTACCTGCCGGGCCGCTCCGACCGCGATCAGGACGGACTTTCCGATGCCCATGAGCTATTGCTCGGTACCGACCCGGATAATCGCGATACCGATGGCGATCAGTTGTGGGACGCGTTCGAGCTGTACAGCGGCTTCGATCCGCTGACCGCCGAGCCGGGCATCGCCGCGGCCGATCCGGATGGGGACGGCCTGAGCAACTTCGAGGAACAGCAGGCCGGTTCCGATCCACATAGCGCCGACAGCGATGGCGATGGTTTGAGCGACTATGACGAAGTGCGCGTTCACCACACCGACCCTATGTCTGCCTACAGCGACGGTGATCGCATACCCGATGCCGGCGAGATCGCTCTCGGCACCGACCCGAACAAAGCCGATACCGATGAGGATGGCCTGCCTGACCACACGGAGCTCAGCGGCGGCAGTGATCCGTTGCAGGCAGACTCTGACGGCGACCAGTTGCCGGATCTGTTCGAGTACCAGTACGGCAACCTCACCCCTGAGAGTGATGACGACGGCGATGGCCTGAGCAATCTGGAAGAGTTCCGCGCCGGCAGTAACCCCCATAGCCGGGACACCGACGGCGATACCCTGCCCGATGCCTACGAAGTCAGGATCTCCAGGACGTCGCCCTACAAGGCCGACAGCGATGGTTCCGGGCGCAACGACGGCGATGAGCTGTTCGTCGATGGCAGCGATCCGCTGAGTCCGGGGGACGATCTGCGTGACGTGGTGACGGGCGAGCAGTTCCTCTTCAGCGAGTCCGGGGTCGGCTACCGGTTGAACAACTATGGCGGCGTGTCGGTGGTCGACAAGGATGGTCTGTCACTGCTGAACGAGCGGTTGCTAGAACTGCAGAGCCATAATCCCGGTTACTCCGACTTTGCCAGAACCGCGGATGGCGCCTTGCGCACGTCGCTGTACGAAACCTCGTCCGGCCTGCTGCTCAGCCGTGAGTTCCAGGTGCCGGAGGATGGACGTGGCTATCTGCGGATTCTGGATCGCTTCATCAATATCAGCGACCAGCCGATGGTGGTCGAGCCCGGTTACTACACCTACCACAACTACGCTTACAGCAACGCGTTAGAGGTGCGAACCTCCTCGGGCGATGAGCACCTGACCAGCGACGACAGTTCCCTGACCTGGACAATAAAGCAGGATGGCCTGGACGCGCGCTTGGTCAGCGTGTTCGCCGACGCTGCAGGGCGTGCCACGTTGAAGGCGGCTGAAATAAGCGAAGGGAACGCCCGGATCGGCTACCGCCTGGTGATTCCGCCAGGCGAGAAGCGCAACGTCCTGAACTTCGCCGGCCTGGAGCATGGCGAAAGCCGATTCCAGGATACCGAAGCGGTGCTCAGCGGTCTTGCCGAGGGTGCCCTCACGGGTCTCTCCAGGGCGGATCGTGCAGCCCTGGCCAACTTCACCGCCTGTGATGACAGCGACCTGGATCTGCTGTGTGACAGCCTGGAGGTGGCGCTGGGAACCTCCACCAGCGGCGCCGACAGCGATGGCGATGGCTTCGGCGACGAGCTGGAAGTACGCCTGGGCAGCAACCCGTTGTCGAGCGATGACTTGCCGGATTTCGAGCTGTACAGCCTGCGCAACGTCGATGGACGAAGCACGCTGTACAAGCAGCAGGGGTTGACCGGTGCAGCGGAGCGTCTCTCGACCCTGGCGATCGAAGCGACTGACCTGGACTTCGATGGCCATGGCCGCATCTGGCTCGGCACCCAGGCCTACGATGAGGATTACGGCACCACCCGCGCGCAGGTGAGGCGCATCGATTCGACCAGCGGAGAGGTTCTGGAAACCCTAGGCAACGAATACTCTGGCGAGACCGTACAGGGCCTCGCCATTCAGGGCGACAAGCACTGGATGCTGGTGAGCACTACTGACAATGGCTACTACGAGACCCCCTATGACCTGGTCATTGTCGGGGGCGATTACAGCTATTACTCGCCGAATGTGGGCTTCCAGTCCAGTCGCGCCTGCGGCTCCGGCATCGGTGTGCGCAATAGCCTGCCGGTATTCGTTCACGACTGTCGTCTGATGCGGATGAACAGCGATTCCGGGATTCAGACGCTTGCCGTTCTGCGTTTCGCCGATGGGTTTGGCGAAGCACCCCGTATCCTGTCATTGGAAAACCAGCCCTGGGGCCTGGGCTTGCTGGCGGTGGTCGAGGATCTGCACGACGGCGCGAAACGCTCCAGCCTGGCCTATGTGGATAGCGCCACCGGTCTGGTCAGCCGCTTGTATGACTTGCCTGAGGGCACCACCGCCATTGCCAGCAAATGGCCGGGACAACAGGAACACCCGCTGATCGTCAATCCGCGCGGCGGCCCACAGAGTTGAGAAACTGTGAGCCATTACCCGCGCGCGATGGCTAAATGCTATATATACGCGCCAGAGTCGCTCTACCCTACGAAAAGGACAGGATTAATCAGGATGAAAATGCCGTACAGACTGGGTGTGATTGCACTGCTGATAGCCGCCATCGCTGGCTGCGATTCGGCTACCGATTCCATTGCCGAAGTGAACGGCGAGGCTGTCAGCCAGGCCCAGTTCGAGGCCTACCTCAAGTTCAAGCGGGTGCCCACGCAGAATGCCGAGTGGGTCAACCGCGAACTGGATGAATACCTGGAGCGCGCAGGGCTCGCAGGGCAGATCGAAGAACAGGGCCTGCTGCCCGCCGAGCAGATCGAGACCGAAGTCGCCGAGTTTCGCAAGCAGATGCTCATCAGCCGCTACTTCGAGGCGTTTCTTCGCGAGCGCGTGACGGACGAAGCCGTGCGCAATTTCTACGCCACCCACCCGGATCAGTTCCAGGCGAAGAAGGTACATGTGGCGCATATCCTTCTGCGCACCAACCCCGGCATGAGCGAGAACGAACGGCAGGCGCTGCTGAGCCGATCCCAGGAAATCCATGCTCGCGCCAATGCCGGCGAGGATTTCGTCGCGCTGGCCGCCACCTTCTCGGAAGATCAGTTGTCGGCCAAGCAGGGCGGCGATCTCGGCTGGCTTCAGGAGGGTGCCATCGACCCCGCGTTCAGCGGCAGGATCTTTTCGCTGAAAGCGGGTGACCTGTCCGAGCCGCTGGCGACCCCCTTCGGCTTTCACGTGATCAAGGTCATCGAAGGGCCGCAGGTGGTCAAGCAACCCTTCGAAGCGGTCAGTGGCGATATCCGCTATCGCCTGCGTCAGGAAGCCAAGCAGGCGGAACTGGAGCGGCTCAAGCAGGCGGCCAGGATCGAGCGTAAGGCTCAGCCTGACGTGGCCGAGGATGCTGACCGTGCGGCGAGCTAACAAGTTCGGCTACCTGCTTGCGGCCTCGCTGCTGGTGGGCTGTGACAATGACCGCCCGAGTGCGCAGGTCGAAGTGGAACCCTCTGCGACCTTGGCCACAGTGGATGGCGGCTCGGTGACGCGCGCCCAGTTGGAGCTGGCGATTGAACGTACGCTTGGCGAGTCGGCCCCGCTGTTCGCCAGTGAAGAAGTCGAGCGCAAGATACTCGACAGCCTGGTGGCCAGCCGGGCCATGGCGCTGCTCGCCGAGCGCGAACTGTCCGCCAGTGAGAAGGTTCAGCTGGAACTCAAGGTTCAGGCTTACCGGGAGGAAATGCTGGTTCGGCATTACCTGGAGCGCAATGCCACGCCGGAACCCGTCAGTAACGAGAGGGTGGCCGATTACTACGCGCGTCATGCCGAGGAGTTCGGTGGCGGGGTAGAGAAAAGTTTCGAGATCATCGCCAGCGACCGTCCGTTGGATGATGCGCGGCGCGTGGAGCTGATCGGCTTGCTCAGCGCAGAGGTTCAGGCAAGCAGTGACTGGCAGGCTCGGGTCACCCGCTGGAGGGCAGAGGGCAAGCCACTGGAGTATCGCAGCAACCGGCTGAAACCCGAGTTGCTCGAACAGCCGCTGCGCGGCCTGGTCGAGAGTACGGCGGCGGGAAGCGTGGCGCCCCTCTATGTCAAGGAACGACTGCTGCTGGTGCGGGTGCTGGAAGAGCGGCGCCTGCCCGCTCAGCCGCTGTCCCAGGTCAGTGGACAGATACGCGAAAAGCTTGCGCCACAGGCACTCAAGCAAGCAGTGAAGAGCCTCAGTGGTAAAGCGATCGAAGCGGTAGAGGTGCAATACAGCTCGCGCTAGACGAGCGTGTTGGAGCAAGCCGGCATGTGCCGGTATGAAAGGGAAACGGCAGGGCAGCCTGTACAACGCTAAAGGATCGATCATGGGGATGTGGGGAGGGCGGGGCAAGTGTTGCCAACTGCTGACGGGGCTGGTGTGCCTCTTCGTGGCAGTTTGCAGCGGTGCGCAGGCTGCTGAAACCTGCCGCGCCATATTCGGTAGCGGCCTGCAGACTCATGGCGGTGGCAGCGTCACCTTCCAATGGGGAGGGAAGCTGCTGGGCAACCCCACTCCCGAGATCGACACGGCCAGGGTATGGAGTGTCCAGGGTTCACCCGCTTGCGACGGCCTCGACTGCACGGCCAGTGGCCAGGAGGGCCGAGGGCTTGCCGGGCTGGTGCTGCCTGGTGTCAGCGCCGAACACGACCTGCGTGTAGGTTACCTGTCCACGGCAGAGGCCGGCGGTAGCGAACTCAACCGCTATCGCGATATCGATGTCGATGCCGGTGCTGCACTGTCGTTCAACGCCCGCCACCAGGCATACCATATCCAGCGTCTTAGCATTGGCCACGGCGCCCGGGTGACCTTGGCCCCGGGACGTTATTGGATCGGCCAACTGGAGATGGCCTCTGACAGCCAGTTGCTCGTGTCCGATGGCACGGCGCGGGTCATGCTGGGAAGCTCTCTTGTGCTGCCATTCCAGGCGAGCCTGAATGCTGCGCCTGATCGCGTGAGCCGCCCCGAAGCCCTGCAGTTGTTCGTTCGCGGCGATCTGTCCCAGGACACCAATACCTCGGTGGAGGCCCTGGTTTATGTGGAGGGCGATTACCGTGCCGCGTTCTCGGCCCGCCTGAGCGGTGGACTGAATGCACGCAATGCTGTCATCGACAATGCAGCCATCATCCGCACCCGGATGGACGCCATCGGTACCCTTGGCTGGAATTACCAGTGCCTGGAGGCGATGGATCTCGACGGCGACGGTATCCTTGATCCGTTCGACGACGACACCGACGGCGATGGTTACGACGATGAACGCGAGCGTGTCGCCGGCAGTGACTGGCTCGATCCGCAGAGCGTGCCCCAGGCACCGCCACCTGCCGCCCAGGTCAACCTGTGCACGGCCAGTTTCGCCAAGGGCCTGCAGAGCCACTCGCCTTCGGGGCTGATCAGCTTCGGCTTCGACGCCGGGCTGCACGACGGGATATCCCCGTACCTTCCGGCCAGCCGAGTGGATAACAGTTTCGCCTCATCTACCCTGAGCTGTGGCAGTCAGCACTGCCAGCCGAGTCATTCGCCGGCACCGGTTGCAGCGCTGCCGCCGTTCCTCGAAAGCAGCAGCGACTTCAATCAGGATTTGCCTTACGCGGGGAGTGTGGTGCTCGACGGCAGCCGCAGCCAATGGCACCGCTTGAACGTCTCGAGCATGGCTACTGTCCGCTTCAGCGAGCCTGGCGAGTATCGCTTGCGCGAGCTGGCCGTCGGCTATGGGGGTGTGGTCGAGCTGGCGCCCGGTGACTACTGGATCGAGAAATTGAGTCTCGCCAGCGAAGCACGCCTGCAACCCTTGGGTGGTGGCACCGTGCGGCTGCACGTGCGGAACGATCTGGAGTTGCCCTGGCAGTCCCGGATCAATGCCAGCGCGGCGGGGCAGATGCAGGACGCCGCGCAGCTCCTCCTGCTTGCCGAAGGCAATGTGGTAATCGGCTCGAACGCCAGCCTCTCCGGCTTCGTCCATGCGCGTGGCGACCTGACCCAGCAGTATGCCGCGCAGCTTTCTGGTGGCGCGGTCGCCCGCAACATCAGTTTGGAGACCCAGGCCTGGGCGCGGCAGGATCAGGCCGCCTTGTACAAGGTGGACTTCGGCCTGCTCTGCGACCTGGATGGCGACGGTATCGGCGACAACCAGGATAGCGACCGCGATGGCGACGGCATCTCCAACGACTACGAGATCGAGCTGGGCTACGATCCGGATGATCCCAAGAGCACACCGCCCGACCTCGACAGGGACGGCATCCCCGACGCCCTGGACGATGATCGTGACGGCGATGGCGTACGCAACGAAGACGACGCCTTTCCGGATGATGCCAACGAAAGCCGCGACCTGGATGGCGATGGCATTGGTGACAATGCCGACCCGGATCGAGATGGCGACGGCATCTCCAATGACTACGAGCTCCAGCTCGGTACCGACCCGGACGATGCGTCCAGTGTGCCGGCCGATCAGGATGGTGATGGCATTCCCGACGCCCTGGACGACGACCGTGATGGCGATGGCGTGCCTAACGATCAGGACGCTTTTCCGGATGATCCAGCGGAAAGCCGCGACCTGGACGGTGACGGCATCGGCGACAACGCCGACCCGGATCGTGATGGCGACGGTATCAGCAACGACTACGAGATCCAACTCGGCACCGATCCGGACGATGCCGCCAGCGTGCCGGCCGACCTGGATCGGGATGGTATCCCCGATGTGCTGGATGACGATCGCGACGGCGATGGCGTGCCCAACGATCAGGATGCCTTCCCGGATGACCCGACGGAAAGCCGCGATCTGGATGGCGACGGCATCGGCGATAACGCCGACCCGGATCGCGATGGCGACGGTATCGCCAATGACGACGAGATCCAGCTCGGCACCGACCCGGATGATGCGTCCAGCGTGCCGGCCGATCAGGACGGTGATGGCATTCCCGATGCACTGGATGACGACCGCGACGGCGATGGCGTGGCCAACGACCAGGACGCCTTCCCGGATGATCCGAGCGAAAGCCACGACCTGGATGGCGACGGTATCGGTGATAACGCCGACCCGGATCGCGATGGCGACGGCATCGCCAATGACTACGAAACCCAGCTCGGCACCGACCCGGACGATGCGTCCAGTGTGCCGGCCGATCAGGATGGTGATGGCATTCCCGACGCCCTGGATGACGACCGCGACGGCGATGGCGTGCCCAACGATCAGGATGCCTTCCCGGATGATCCGAGCGAAAGCCGCGACCTGGACGGCGACGGCATCGGCGATAACGCCGACCCGGATCGTGATGGCGATGGTATCGCCAATGACTACGAGCTCCAGCTCGGTACCGACCCGGACGATGCGTCCAGCGTGCCGGCCGATCAGGATGGTGATGGCATTCCCGACGCCCTGGATGACGATCGCGACGGCGATGGCGTGCTCAATGAGCAGGACGCCTTCCCCGATGACCCGGCGGAAAGTCGTGACCTGGATGGCGACGGTATCGGCGATAACGCCGACCCGGATCGCGATGGCGACGGCATCGCCAATGACGACGAGATCCAGCTCGGCACCGACCCGGATGATGCGTCCAGCGTGCCGGCCGATCAGGACGGTGATGGCATTCCCGACGCGTTGGACGACGACCGCGACGGCGATGGCGTGGCCAACGACCAGGACGCCTTCCCCGATGATCCGGCGGAAAGCCACGACCTGGATGGCGACGGCATCGGCGACAACGCCGACCCGGATCGCGATGGCGACGGCATCGCCAACGACTACGAAACCCAGCTTGGTACCGACCCGGACGACGCGGCCAGCGTGCCGGCCGATCAGGATGGAGATGGCATTCCCGATGCGTTGGACGATGATCGCGATGGCGATGGCGTGCACAACGAGGACGACGCCTTCCCGGATGATCCAACGGAAAGTCGCGACCTGGACGGTGACGGAATAGGCGATAACGCCGACCCGGATCGCGATGGCGATGGTGTGCCCAACGCTCAGGATGCCTTCCCCGATGATCCGATGGAAAGTCGCGACCTGGACGGCGATGGCATCGGCGATAACGCCGATCCGGATCGCGATGGCGATGGCATCAGCAACGACTACGAGATCCAACTCGGCACCGACCCGGACGATGCGTCCAGCGTGCCGGCCGATCAGGATGGAGATGGCATTCCCGATGCGTTGGACGATGATCGCGATGGCGATGGCGTGCACAACGAGGACGACGCCTTCCCGGATGACCCAACGGAAATCCGCGACCTGGACGGCGACGGCATCGGCGATAACGCCGACCCGGATCGCGATGGCGACGGTATCGCCAATGACTACGAAACCCAGCTCGGCACCGACCCGGACGATGCGTCCAGTGTGCCGGCCGACCTGGATCGGGATGGTATCCCCGATGCGCTGGACGACGACCGTGATGGCGATGGCGTGGCCAACGATCAGGACGCCTTCCCCGACGATCCGAGCGAAAGCCGCGACCTGGATGGCGATGGTGTCGGCGACAACGCCGACCCGGATCGCGATGGCGACGGCATCGCCAATGACTACGAGATCCAGCTCGGCACCGACCCGGACGATGCGTCCAGCGTACCGGCCGATCAGGATGGCGATGGTATTCCCGACGCACTGGATGATGACCGCGACGGTGATGGCGTGGCCAACGAGCAGGACGCCTTCCCCGATGATCCGAGCGAAAGCCGAGACCTGGATGGCGATGGCATCGGCGACAACGCCGACCCGGATCGCGATGGCGATGGCATTTCCAACGAGCTGGAAATCCAGCTCGGCACCGATCCGGACGATGCCGCCAGCGTGCCCGCCGACCAGGACAAGGACGGCATCCCCGACGCGCTGGACGACGACCGCGACGGCGATGGCGTACTCAACGACGAAGATGCCTTCCCGGATGACCCGACGGAAAGCCGCGACCTGGATGGCGACGGCATCGGTGACAACACCGACCCGGATCGCGACGGCGATGGGGTGAGCAATGACGA
The DNA here is from genome assembly GCF_004327355.1 of Phytopseudomonas dryadis. Taxonomy (GTDB): domain Bacteria; phylum Pseudomonadota; class Gammaproteobacteria; order Pseudomonadales; family Pseudomonadaceae; genus Aquipseudomonas; species Aquipseudomonas dryadis. Next base: position 19,785 of record NZ_QJUM01000027.1, on the reverse strand, counting down.
TGAGCTCGCCGCCGGTACCGACCCCGATGACGCCAGCGACTTCCCCGATCGTCAGCCGCCGCAGTTGCAGGTCGAGGGCCCGGAAGTCATCAGCGTCGCCGAGGACAGCGTGACCCTGCGCGGCACGGCTCGTGACGATGAGTCGGGCATGGCGCGTTTGGAAATCACCTCGGATCGATTCCCTGGCACCCGCTTCGCCGTGACCCTGGAGGGCGACCTCTGGATCGCCAGTGTGCCGGTGCTGGAAGGCAGCAATCGGCTGACCATCAGTGCCATCGACAAGGCCGGTAACCAGAGCCAGGTCAACCGCAGCGTGGAGCGCCAGGCACTGGCCAGCGATATCGAACTGCTCATCGACTATCCCCTGGCCGGTGCCACCCTAACCGACGCCGGTCTGGTGGTGCGTGGCAAGCTACGCAGCGACAGCCCGGCGCAGCGCCTGGAAGTGCTGGTCAATGGCCAGGCGGCACCTGTTTCGGCCACCGAGCAGGTCACTTTGTTCGCTTTCCAGGCGCCAGCCCTGACCCTGCAGCCGGGCAGTAACAGCCTGGTGATCCAGGCCTGGGTCGACCAGCGCAGCATCCAGCGCAGCCTGGTGGTGACCTACCAGCCGCCGCAGACCCGCTTCGAGCCGCCGCGCTTCGACAACCTGTCGCCGGCCGATGGCAGCCAGTTGCCCGGCAGCGGTTTCGTGCTCACCGGCCAGGTCTATGCCGAAGCCGGTCTGGAACAGCTCAGCCTCGATGGTCGTACTTTGGTGCTACGTGAAACCGGGGTGCAGTTGCATGACCTGCGCGAGGCGCTCAGTGTGGTAGCCGACCAGCAGCAGCTCAGCGTCGAGTTGCTGGCCCGCGACCGCAGCGGCCAGCAGAGCCGGCAAACCCTGAGCTGGAGCCTCGACCGGGAAGCGCCGCAGATCTTGCTGGATCGGCCACTGGTCGAGCTGCCGGCGGTCAACCGGGTCAGCGAGCAACCCTATCCGCTCAGCGGCACCCTGCGTGAGGCAAACCCCGCCAGCTTCCAGATCGACGGCCAGGACGTGGCCCTGCAACCGGGCGCCCAGCCTGGCGAATTCCGCTTCTCCAGCCGCCTGGCCATGCCCGTCGGGCAGACGGTCAATGTCAGCCTGCAAGCGCGGGATCAGGCCGGCAACCAGACGCGAGGGGAATACAGCCTGGCGCTCAGCGCCCAGGCGGCAGTCAGTTGGGTTATCCCCACCGAGGGCACCGAACTGCTCAACCTGGGCGAGCCCATCGCCCTGCAGGTGGCGGCACGGATCGATGACCTCAGCGGGCAACTGCTGCCGCGCGCCATGCTCCTGTCGAGCAACGGCGAACTGCTTGCCGATGCCGTCCTCGGCGGCGACACCAGCCTCAAGAGCGCGACCCTGCAGATTCCGCCGCAGAGCGGCCAGTACAACCTGCTGGCGGTGCTGCAGGATGCCACCGGCAAGGTGGTGGTACAGAGTTCGCGAGGGATCAGCCTGGTCACGCCGGAGCAGGTGCCGGTGGCACTGGAGCGCATCGACCCGGCCGCTGGCGAGCGCGCCGCCGAGCCCAACCAGTTCATCAGCCTGTACTTCAATCAGGCTATCGACCTGAGCAAGCTGGAGCTGAAGGTCTTCGAGACGGCACACGGCAAGTCCTATGTCGACCTTGACGCTCTGGGGGCCAGTGAACTCACCGCCCAGGGTTATCAGCTGGTTCAAGTCAACCGCGACTATCAACCGGTGCAGGGCAACCTGTCGGAGCTGCCGGGCGGGCAGGTGGTGGCCTTCTACCCGCAGGCCGACCTGGCCTACGACGCGGAAATATCCGTCGAGGTGCGCTACGACGGCCAGGAACTGGAACGCATCCGCTACCGCACCCGCAGCCTGCCGACCTTCGTCTCCGGGGTGGTACTCGATCAGTTGCAGCAGCCTGTGGCCAACCTCGAAGTGCGCCTCGATGGACTCAACCGCAGCGTACGCACCAACCAGGATGGCGCCTTCAACTTCGGTTTCGGCGACAGTGCCGAGCAGAACATCCCTGGCGGCAATTACCAACTGCAGCTCAATCCCGGACAGGGCAACCGCAGCTATGGCAGCGACAGCCGCAGCATCACCGTGCAAGGCGGCGAGCGTAACGATCTGGGGCAACTGCAACTGGCCCAGCTCAACGGTTCGCTGCCCTTCGTGCCGCTCGCCGGCGGCAGCCGCGCAAACCTGCTGCAGGGCGAGCTGCTGCTCGACCTGAGCAGTGCCAGGCTGCTGTTCCCGGATGGCCGGGATGCCGGTGACGCCCATGTGCAGATGCTGCAGTTCAACGAACTGCCCTATCCGGTCGAGCCGTTGGCGATGCCTTACTGGATGTACGCGCTGCAGCCTTCCGGTATCGGGGTGCAAGGCAATTTCTCGGTCGACCTGGCCGCGCTGAGGATTGGCGACAGCCTCGATTACCTGCCGCCCGAGGGCACCTATGTGGTCATGGTCGGCCTGGATCGCCAGGCGGCGCGCATCGTGCCGGTCGGTGTCGGGCGTATCGAAAATTTCCGTATTCGCAGCCAGGGCGTGCTGGCCCAGGACAGCCTGGATCTGCTCGGCTTCGCCCTCAGCGGCCCGGAAACCCAGGCTGCGCTACAGGCCTACGCCAACGGCGAAACCAACTTGCGCCAACTGCAGGCAGAACTCCATCGCTTGAACAAGAGCCGCTAAGGCAACTCAGGAATCCCAGACAAATGGACATGTGTGTGAAACCTCTCTCCTCGATCCCCCAACACCACCCAGGCGGCGTCCCGGGGCGGGCTGTGGGAGGGGCTTCAGCCGCGACGCCTGCGGCTCGCCGCCGTCATCTCGCGTGCCGCGCATGGCCGTGGGCGCTGCTGCTCATGGTGTTGCTCGGTGGCTGGAGCATGGCAGCCCAGGCGTTCTACGGGTTGATTCCGGGCTATTACGTGCCACAGAGCTACTACAAGCATGGCGCAGCCTATACGCGCGCCATCGTGCCCGGGCCCAATGGCCGCCCGGTGTACGTGGAGTACGACGGCAGCGGCAAGGAAAGCCGCGAGATCGGCGAGGCCGTCGGCCCGTACGAACGGGCGCAACTGATGTCGGCCGGTGTCTACCGGGCCTGGCTGCAGCGTCTCGCGGATGCGCGCGAGCGCTACCCGGACAGCGCCGTGATGACGGCGGCGGCCTATCGCGGCAAGACCTTCAAGACCGTCGACGGTCAGCCGATCAGCAAGCCGGCCGTGGGGCCGGGCATCCTCGGCGTACTGGTGCGCGGCGACGCGCAACTGTTCAGCACCGATGGCAAGGAATTGCTGCTGCTCGAACTGCCCATCGACCCGCAGGTGACGCCGGCCGCGCAGAGCCAGGCGCTGCTGCTGTCCGAGAGCGGGCAGATCCTGCACCAGAGCGCCAACGCCATCGGCTTCCGGGTGGGCTTTTTCGGCCAGGACGGGCAGGTCGCCGAGGGCTATTCGAACCGCGACCGCGAGGCGCAGATCTATGGCCCGCTGCCGGGCGTGGGCGTGACCCTGGGCGGTTTCATCACCGGTGGCTATGCGTTGACCGACGAGCAGGGCCGCTACAGCATGAACTATTTCCTGCCGGCATGCCCTGGATTCACCTTCGAGTACAGCACGCCGGCCTACCTGGAACTGAGCTACAAGCGCTTCAACCCACGCGGCAGCTCCTTCATGCCCTACTACCTGGTGCGCCAGGACTACGACTTCTGCAACGGCCTGGGGGTCTACAGCATGGCGGCGGCCGCAGTGATCGCGAGCTCGGCCACGCCGATCAAGCGGCCGATGGATTTTCCGGTGGACCTGATGGTCATCGACGGCGCCGCCAGCTTCGGCTCGGCCCGGCTCGGCCAGAGCACCGCCTACAGCGACGCGGTGGGCGAGCGTGGCCAGCATCTGCAGCAGCACTACGACTTCGACGGCGACGAACAGCCGGACTACGTGGTCCCCGGCAAGAAGGTCACCCGGGAAGTCGAAGGCGAGCAGCGCGAAGTCTTCGTCAGCACCAGCCTGGAAGAAGCCGAGCTGCAGGGCATCTACCTGTCCAGCCGGCATGACGGCGTGCCCGGGAACACGGAGGAGACGGCCCCGGACTTCACTCGCCTGATCGACACCGCCCCGGACTTCCAGCACCGCGGCCTGCTCGACACCATCAGCGCCGAGGATCTGCGCGACACCGACATCTACGTGTTCCGCGAGTCCAACGGGCAACTGGTGGCCGAACGCCGCGGGCTGCACGAAGACGAGCTGTACCAGAGCTATTCGGGTGTGGACGAGCAGTCCGGCAGCTTCCGCTTCACCATCCAGCTGCGCGGCTCGGCGGAAAACACCTTCGCCACGGCCGGGCGCAGCGGCGAGGCCAACTTCGGTAAATGGCAAAGCGCGGGAGGTTTCCAGGAGGCCTTCCAGAAGCGCACGGCCAACCACCTGAAGGCGGGCGAGACGGTACGCCTGATCGCCATCAACCGGGCGACGGGCTACATGGGCAGCACCCGCATCCAGCTGCAGGCGGCGGTGGCCACGGGCAACCTGCTGAACTTCGCCGAACAGCGCATCGAGCTGGCGCCGCCGAACCTGAAAGTCTGGGCCGAGCGGCGCAACCAGGTGGAATACGGCAGCACCCGCGGCGAACAGAAACGCCAGACCATCGGCAACGAAGGCGCGGGGCTGAGCAGCGACATCAGCATCGCCATCTACAGCGACTGGCGCGACGCCGACGGCAGCCCGCTGCCCGAGGAACTGGCCGACTACGGCTACACCGGGCGCCTGGCCAAGGTGGTGGCGGCCAACCAGCTGGCCCCGGCGGGGGCCAACCAGCTGTCGCAGTTCGCGATCAAGCCGGGGCAGCAGGTGCAAGTGATCCACCTGCCGGAAAAGGTACTGGCCAGGCAGCACCTGTACCTGCAAGTGGCCGGTCAGCCACAGAACCGCAACCCGGACTTCGCCACCGGCCAGGGCACGGGCATTCTCAAATACCGGCCAAGCCGCTACGTGCCGGTACAAGTGCCGCTGCACGACGAAGAAGCCAGCGAAATCGCCCGCCAGGCCTACCGCAAGGCCGACCGCGAAAACCCCGGCCTGAACCTCAAGGCCCCCGAACCGCAGTACGCCTGGCAGTACCGGCCGGAGCTGCAGTTCAGTCTGTATGAGTTGAATGTGGAGGCGATTCGCAAGACCGATGCCGAGGAGCGGATCAGCGACATCCTCAACGACACGCGGCCGGTACTGACCAGTTCGGACAACCTGCTGGCCTTCTACTACGACCTGCTCAAGTCCGAATTCACGGGGCTGGAGGCCTACAGCCACAACGGCGAGAAAGAGCTGGTGCTGGCCATTGGCGAGCAGGAGATCAAGGCCACCCTGGGAGCGGATCAGACCATTCGCTTCGATAACTTCGAGCACCTCGGTGCGCTGGATGTCGATGATTTTCTCACCATGCGTCTGTATGCCAACAACGATGTGGGCAATACGTTGATGGAGTGGGCGTTCGAATACCTCAGTGTTTTCGCCAACGAAGATGTGGAAATGAACGACATTGGTACTTACCACTACCTGAGCGCTGACGATCCACGTATAGAAATGAAGGCTGTGCTTGCCGGTTACTACACGCGTCGTGAAGCTATCAAGAAACCGGAAACGGTACGTTGGCAGCTGGAGGGCAACGGTAATGTGTCCCCGGTTATCGACACTAACGCCGAGAGCGGTATTTTCACTACCCAGGTCAATTTACCTGCCACCACCGGTAGCCGGGCACGTGTATATGCCACATTGCAAGGCGGTGACGCACGGGCCTACTACAAGGATTTCATTGTCGTGCCCGGTGAGCCGGCGAATATCACGGCGAACTTCAGTGGCCAGCTTTATGCCGGCGGCATGGGAGAGTTGAAGGTCAATTTGATTGTCACTGATCGCCAGGGCAACCGAGTCATTTCCGGTACCGGAGCCGATTTCTCTATTGAAGGGCAGGGGCGTTTGCTCAACGACAGTGAAACTCTGGTGGACGGTGGGGCCACTCTTACTATTCGCGATGCCCTCCAGGCCGGAGGGGCTAATGCACTGGTGGTACAGGTGGATGGGGTGGAAAAAAGATTTCCTTTCAGCGTCCAGACCCTGGGAGTGACGCCACCGCAAATTCGTAGTGTTCAGGAAAATCAGGTCGTTGACCTGGTCTTCGGCTTGGGCGGGGCCGATGCTGCGCAGATCCGTCCCGAAACGCTTGGGGTTCAGGTAGATAAAGGAATCCTCCTGGATCGCGAAGGGCGGATAGACGCCAGTGGCCAATTGGTCTACCGCTGGCACACCGGCTTTGTTCCTGGGGCCGCCAAAGTCGTTTTCAATGCGGGTAATGGAGCCCTGAGTACGCAAGCATGGGAAGTTTTGCCCGATCCGCAGAGTCGAATCGAGCAGAAGAAGCCCATCACGCTGGTAATGGGGGCTAGTGACAATCAGCTGAGTTATCGACGCCGCTCCGCTGAGCAGGTGTCGATACCGGTTCTGGCGCAAGACAGCATTTCTCTCAAGGGTACTCCCGGTGAGGTGCTTGATATTCGCCTGGGCGATAGCCGTAACCCCAATCGGGCGCTACTGACAATGCTTCGCCCGGGCGATCTGGAGCGAAGCCGGTTTCTGGTCGCTGGAGTGACGGCTGCCAAGGCACCTGGTTTTCGCTATCAGCAGAGCGCCCAGGATGGTTTACCGGTTGCATACAACTACAAGGGCTATGGCCTTGTCCTTTCCGACGGTGCTTTGCTGGAGCAAACCGCTACGGGCGTAGGGATCGAGTTGTTTCTTGAATACGACGGCAACGGCAATGGACAACTGCTTGCCTGGAAGGATCTTTTGCTCATCGAGCAACGCGAGGACAAGCTGCTGGTTACCCGCAAGTTGCCAGGGGAGCAGAGCGACACCCAGGAGTTCGATTTGTCGACATCCGTCGGGCCCAACCAACTGCGGGTGAGCATCAAGGGGCGGCACATCGCCTATCGTCTTGCAGAAGTGAGCGGTGAGTTCGATCTGGATGAGGCAGTGCAACCTGCTCTTGGCACTGGCATACGGCTGCTGGCGGGCCAGGATATGGCCTTACGTCAGTTCTATGCGCACGCTAGCGACGCGCCAGCGCTACTCAGTGTCAATGGCCAGTATCAGGATTTCAGTCTTGACCTGGGCACACAGGGCAGGGCCAGCTTGCAGATCAAGCCCGTGGCTGAGAGCCTGCCGCAAGCCTACCGCAGCGTCCCTCTAAGCATTGCTGGCGAACGTGTCGATATTGCTCTGCACAGTCCAGAGCATGCACTTGCAGTGCTGTCTGGACTGCTTGAACTGCAAACGCCGGACGCTGATACGTTGAGCCAGGTTTTGGCGCTTGATGATCGTGATACCAGCAGCTACTTGGCTCAGGCCAATCTCGCAACCCGTATTGGCAGTACTGACGCTCAAGATGGCGATAAAGTTGCCGCGTTGCTCAAGGTGTTTGCCAGCCTGCCTGAAGGAAGCCATCTGAGCGGTCATCTGGATAGCTTGACCTCCTTCATCTCTGCTCAGGCCAATCCGGCCTTTCAGCGCTTGCTCAAGGACGAGCTGTCCGAGTTGGTACTACGTCGCCGCTATGCGGATGTTGGCCTTGGCTACAAAAGGATGCTTGGGCTGCTGGTCATGGCGGAAATGACGGTCAGTCATCCCGATACCGCGGCCTATATTCAAGGGAGCGTACTCAATCGTCAGGATCTCTCGCTCTGGCTGGACTGGATGGCCATGCCGGCTAATGGCTGGGCATTCCTTGAGGCGTCGGTGCCTTATGTCGAGCAGAAATGCACGGTCGATGTGGCCTACGCCTTGGAAGGCACTGCCGATCAGGTGCCCTATAACCCCTGCCGCTTGAATGGCGCAGCATTTGCGAATTGGGTGGAGTCTATCAAGGCCGTTGCTCCGGAGTACGACAATGATCCCCAGTATTTGCTGACACTGTTGGACGGGATGTATCAGGGGCTGGGGGAAAGTACCTATAGCTTCCGACGCGATCTGTTCAGCCTCCAGCAAGGTTACGACCCTCTGGCGGGCTATGACCCTCTCGGTTGGTTGGTGCCCAGGGCTCACGCGGCGGCACCACTGGCTCTGGTACCGGTATTGGTGATCATGGCCCGGGTCGCGGTGCAGGTGGCCAAGCGAGCGGGGCGTAACTTTGCCAAGAACCTGACCAAATTCATGACGGGCAACAGCAATACACGTCTCCATCCATTGCTATTCGCTGTCGCTACCTCGTATGTCTACACCAGCGTTACCTGTGACGAAGAGTCGGTTATTCCTTGCAAGAGACTGCAGACATCCGGGCCAGGAAGTGAGGGTGAAGCTGAGAAGAAGTTCTGGTCATTGATGAAGCATTTTGCTGCTGGCTTGGCACTTTCATCGGGCAAGAACCTGAAGATCAAGGACTCGATCAGTGCCGACGGCCAGTATGTCTGTCGGCTGGTCAACTTTACTCATGGACATATGTACGAGATGTTCATGATCGCTTTCTATCATGCGACCAGTGACCAAGGTGTTGCGGCCTTGGATCGTGCTCGGAAAATTCCCTTGTATGGTGATCCTAATGATCTGTCACAAATGTTCGTGCGCCGTCCCGATATCGAACTGAAAGGAACTGGAGTTGATATCAACACTTGGATCGAATTGAAATCACTGCAAGCAGCTGCACATGATAGCAATGGCAGTGATAGCAAGCTGCCCAGCAAGGCGGAGTTCCTTAAACGCAAGTTGCCACAGTTGGGGCGCGAGCAAGGGCGCAGCACATATCACCGTCAGTTCACCCTGGATCGCGTGGCTGCCTATGGAATGCAAGGTGAGGTCATGAGTGAGGGCTTTCACTGGCAGCTCCAACAGTGGAAGGCTGATGCAGGCCCGCGTAATCGTCTCAGTAACGGTTACCCTACCAAGACCCGTATCAAAGGTTCGGATGCGGGGACTTACTTGGAGGCAGCCAAGGAACGCCTCGTTAAACCACCTTTATTCTTCAAGTCATCTGACTCGAAGTATCCGTTCCATATGGACTTGGATCCAGCCAAGGCCAGGGAGGTGTTTAGTCACCCTCTTTACGATGGCCTTGGTGAGAACATCGATGAGCAATTGGCGGAGAAATTCCTGGGCGACCTGGGCTATTCGGCAGTGGATGTGGCCGATATCAAGCAGCGTATGGCTGACTCTGCCAACGTCCTGAAAATGATGGAAGAGGTGATCAGGTATGTGCCAGGACTTGAGCCTGGATTTGGTTTCGACATCATCGATCTGTTGCCGGACGAGATGCTTGAGCGTGTTCAGGATTATATAGATGAGAATCTAGGAAATATGGTGGGTTGCGAAGATGACTAAAGATTGGATATCCGTTTATCCGGATGGCTGCGATCTGAAGAGCCCGGAACGCAAAGAGCTATATAAGCGTGTGTTAATGGACTTGAAAGGTTATTTTGGGGATACGCCTAAGAAGTTTGGTCAGGCTTTGAAAGTTTTATTCTTTGAGGGGAGGATTGATACTTACAGCCCAAGTGTTCCTGATAAGAAAGAGCTGATGGGGCGTCGGCCAAATAATTTGGGAGGGAGTCCTTATGTATTCATATGCCTTGCATCTCCTGTTGTGTCGTTACGTTTTTATAAAGAAGTGTTGAAGCAATATGAAGAGAAATGCTTTGAGGGGGGGGTGTTCGGTGTATTCGGTGTGAGAGGGGGGAAATATACGTGGGATGATGATTTCATCATGCGTTTTTCGCTTTTGCTTCAAGCACTGGATGAGGCGGAGTCTAAAGAGGGAGGTGTGCCCGTCGATGGACGTATTCCTTTAAGTATGTTGTATTTTTTCTTCAAGGAGATATTTTATCAGTTGAATAAGAATGGAAGCTCTCGACTGGCCTTTGGAAAGGTGCTTGTCGAACGTTTTTCTCAGAGGCTGCCTTCTATTCGGTCGGATGAGCTATGGGTTGGTAAATACCGTGACCTTACCGCAAAGGAAATATCTAACTTGCTAAGCGGGAGTTCAGGCAGGCCGGAGGCATATGAAGATGCTTGGTTTGTGGGCTTTGTAAGTCGCTATTTTTCACGAGGTTTCAACCCCGACTTACTTCAGTTTGTGGATGAGATCTACGAGAGTATCCCCGAGGCGCAACGCATCGGCTGGGATGGTCAGAAAATTACTAACTACCTAGGCAGCGCATAGGAGAGGCCTTTCTGTGGAAACGATCTTTTATGCTTTATTGACTGGACTCAATGCCGAGCAGAGGAAGCAGGTAAAACTCTTTCTGACGATTGATAAACCCGTATTCGTTGAAGAGGTCGCCGAACCTTGGCGGGACTTGTACGTAGCGCTGGAGTACATAGCATTGCCCGACTGTCTGTCGAGCCCTAGCCCGGAGACCTTGTTGGTGGGGTGGGAGACCGACTTGGATCGTGAGGAATTGCATGAGCTGGTCGCCCCCTTCCATAAAGCGAATCTGATTATCGATGCCATGCTTCTTGTGCCTGAAGGAGGGGATGCTATCTGGGTCAAGTCCTTGGACGAGCAGAGCTGGTTGAACGAGCACGCATTGGTGGCCGTGCGGGGTGATTTTTCCAGCGACAAACGTGTTGCTAGATGGATGATGCACAAGCGTCGCTGATGACCAGCGTTAAGATCAATATCAGCCAGCAAGACATGCGCGACACCGACATCTACGTGTTCTGCGAGTCCAATGGGCAACTGGTGGCCGAACGCCGTGGGCTGCACGAGGACGAGCTGTACCAGAGCTATTCGGGAGTGGACGAGCAGTCCGGCAGCTTCCGCTTCACCATCCAGCTGCGCGGCTCGGCGGAAAACACCTTCGCCACGGCCGGGCGCAGCGGCGAGGCCAACTTCGGTAAATGGCAAAGCGCGGGAGGTTTCCAGGAGGCCTTCCAGAAGCGCACGGCCAACCACCTGAAGGCGGGCGAGACGGTACGCCTGATCGCCATCAACCGGGCGACGGGCTACATGGGCAGCACCCGCATCCAGCTGCAGGCGGCGGTGGCCACGGGCAACCTGCTGAACTTCGCCGAACAGCGCATCGAGCTGGCGCCGCCGAACCTGAAAGTCTGGGCCGAGCGGCGCAACCAGGTGGAATACGGCAGCACCCGCGGCGAACAGAAACGCCAGACCATCGGCAACGAAGGCGCGGGGCTGAGCAGCGACATCAGCATCGCCATCTACAGCGACTGGCGCGACGCCGACGGCAGCCCGCTGCCCGAGGAACTGGCCGACTACGGCTACACCGGGAGCCTGGCCAAGGTGGTGGCGGCCAACCAGCTGGCCCCGGCGGGGGCCAACCAGCTGTCGCAATTCGCGATCAAGCCGGGGCAGCAGGTGCAGGTGATCCACCTGCCGGAAAAGGTGCTGGCCAGGCAGCACCTGTACCTGCAAGTGGCCGGTCAGCCACAGAACCGCAACCCGGACTTCGCCACCGGCCAGGGCACGGGCATTCTCAAATACCGGCCAAGCCGCTACGTGCCGGTACAGGTGCCGCTGCACGACGAAGAAGCCAGCGAAATCGCCCGCCAGGCCTACCGCAAGGCCGACCGCGAGAACCCCGGCCTGAACCTCAAGGCCCCCGAACCGCAGTACGCCTGGCAGTACCGGCCGGAGCTGCAGTTCAGTCTGTACGAGTTGAATGTGGAGGCGATTCGCAAGTATGACGCTGAGCTGAACCAGGCCGCCCCCATTGATATGAATGCTCCCGTTCTATCGTCTGGTACGCATTTTCTAGAGTTTTTATACGGCTTGCTCCAGTCGAATTTCGACCTGCTCGCCCCCGTCGACCTGCGAGGGGAAAGAGAAATGGTACTGGCGCTGGGGGCTGATGAAGTTCAGGTGCGGATCGGGGAGGATCAGAGCATTCGCTTCGACAACCTCGAGCATCTCGCCAGTCTGCAATCGGAAGATTTCCTCAGCATGCGTCTCTACGCCAACAACGATGTGGCCAATATCCTGTGGGAATGGGCGTTCGATCAGATGCTCGTGATTCCCGCCGCTACAACGGATGGCGAAACCGTCAAGATCAGTGCAGATGATGCTTTTTCCGGAACTGAGTTGATCGAAGGGCTGATGCTCACACATCGCGATGGGGCCACCAAGCCAGCGGTGGTCGATTGGTCAGTGTCCGGCAGCGCGACCTTGGGGCGATACACGGAAACCAATACCTCAGGTTATTTCCAGACGTTGCTCAAGCTTCCGACGACGGCAGGGGCGATGGCCACCGTGCAGGCCAAGTTCCGGGAACCCTCCGTTCTGGAGGTTGACTCGGTCACCTACGAAGTCGTACCAGGAAGGCCGCATCACATCAGCTACGAAACAGCGGGCAAGACGACTGTCTCGGAGTTAGGTGGCGTCACGCTGGATGTCTGGGTGTTCGACCGTTTCGACAACAAAGTGGCGGATGGCACTTTGGTCGATATCAATGCCGAAGACATGACCCTGGTGGGGAGTCGGGAAACCAGGGACGGGAAAGTTCAGGTCACCTTGAAAGGCAGGGACGTTCCTGGCGACAAGCAGGTGACGATCAGCGTTGGTGACGCTACGGAAAACACCCTTGTCCGGGTGCATGACGTCACGTTGCGGGTTGAGCTGGTCGACTCCCTTCCGGTGGGTGCTAGTACAACGGTCACGGTCACGGCAGCGTCCGACTTCGGTGACCTCACTGGGTTACCGATTCAGCTTTCAGCGCTTCGAGGTGTTCTGGATAAAAGCGATTTGGTGCTCACAGGTAACCATGCAACCACCACCTTGCATGCTGGTGAATTTGCTGGCGGCGGCACCATAGTCGCGCGGCTGAATGACCAACTCATCAGCCAGCCTTTCCATGTACAACTTCCGGCTGGTGCAGTACGCGTCAGTAACCCGTTGCTGGTCAGTAGCCGTGTCGGCGATCCCGATCCCTCGGTGCTGGGGGCCAGCGCGCAAACACAAATTCAGGTGCCGGGTCGTGTGGGAGAAACCGTTACCCTCGACTTGCTCAACTACCTCAAGCCCAACCTGTTACCGCTGGCCTCCTGGGGGCTGCAGAGCGATTTTCTGGATGAGGAAGCCGGTGCGCTATTGGAATCCACTGGCGCTCGAATCGAGGGCGCCGGTGTATCCCGACAGTCCAAATACGCCGAGTTCAGCCAAGGTGACCAACTCCGGCTGGCACATGAAGCCCGCTACGAAAAAAAGGGAGATATCGGTGCCACCCTGGCGTTCAATGCGGATACGAACCAAGACGCGACGCTCCTCGACCTGTCCAGCAGTGGCTTGAAGGTCGTGCTGACCGGCGATGGCAGAGTCAAGGCCCTCGCGCAATTGTCGGATGATTCGCACGTTGAGGTTTCGACGGAGTCCGTTGCGAGCGGGCAATGGCATCGTCTCGGTGTGCACACGATCAATGGCGAGTTGATCCTCCAACTGGATCAGCAAATCGTCCGTGTAGCGCTGGATGCGCCTCTAAAAACGCAGACCAGTGCTTATTCACTGATCATCGGCGGTGATTATCAGGGGCGAGTCAACGAACTGGCCGTGTTCGACTGGTCACGATCACCGGTCTTGCGTTTATCCGATGGCTCACAGAAGTCGACTGTCCAGGTCGCCAGTGATGGCTATGCAACCTTCACCGTGGCTTCTCACTTCAGCGACCTGATGGCGTTGAGGGGGGATCCGAACAAAGATCTATTGAGCAGTGTCAGCCGTATCCTGGTCGCCCATGCCGTGGCTGCGGAGGGTGATGACCCAAGCTGCATGCCTGTCACCACGGACGATCTTATCGGCACTGCCGAAGCCTTCCTGAAATTCATCGTCGACTGCAAGCTGCAGCAGAAAGTCCGCCAGGCGGAGCTGAAGATCGAGACGGCCTCGGGGTTCAAGGAAATCACGCTTGCCTATGTCGAGTACGGTGCCTACAAGGCCTTGCAAACCCAGATAAGCCGCTCCGGCCAGGGCATGATTTATCTGGCGCAGTGTCTCGAGGGTGTTGTCACCGGTAGTACCGATAGCGGTGCCGGCATGCTGTGCGATTTCGTGGCCAGCTTGCTGTTGGTCGGCGACGTCAGAGATTTCGCCATACACGGCTTCTACCTGTTTACCGGCGACATGGAGAATTTCGATCAGGCCACCTATGTATTCGCCACGCTGGGTATCGTCTCGACCCTGGCCGAGTTCACCGGGATTGGCGTCACCGTAGATGCGGCCATTGCTGGCGGTAAAACGGCTGCCAAGGTCATGAAGGGCAGCAAGATAATCAACAATATGGTCGGTTACCTGGATAAGCGCGTTATCCACGGCGAACCAGGGAAGCGTGTTGAAGCCCTGACCACGGTTCTGCCCTTGCTGGAGGTCGTTGCCCTGGTCGCCTACGAAGGCGGAAATATCAAGGACTTCCTGGTTGCGGCAGTTGATAGCGCTGATGATTTTGACGACTGGGTCAAATACAGCTATCGAGTCATAAAAGATAAGCTCGCCTACCTTGACGAGGACGTAACGAGTAGCGCGGACGCTCGCCTCAATCGATTCGTGGGATTGTGGGTCGGTATCGCCCATGCTGCCGGAATCGATTTGATCAGCAAGTCGGTTCGTGAGTTTGCGGAAATACTGGAGAGGGTTCAGGAAAGCGCCAAGCGAGGGGGCGTTAAACAAGGCGATATTGCCAAGTTCTATACGCGAGTCATTGCGCAATTGAACAAGGCTGCTGATGAAGCAGGAGATGCCGCCTATCCGCTCTCCAAATACCTGAGCGAAATCGAGCATAAGAATGTTCCCATCGCCGGCCTGATAAGGATTGCCGAGCACCTGGGGCCTGACGGGCTGCAGACCTTGAGGGATGGTCTGAAGTAGCCCTGTATTTCCGGTCGACTTCAGCCACCGCCGATTTTGAAAGCAGCAAACCGATCAAAAACGATCAGATCGCCCGCTCATTTCAGTGTTTCTGGCCGCCGCGATAACCTCGCCGCAGCCATTTCCCACATTACAGGCGCACCTCTCCTGCATTCGTCAGTAAATGTCTGCGCCCCATCCACAGGTTCGACAGGGCGAACAGCGTCACCAGTTGTGCGGTGTTCTTCACTAGTCCACGGAAGCGCACCTGGGTATAGCCAAACTGCCGCTTGATCACACGGAACGGGTGCTCGACCTTGGCGCGCACCTGAGCCTTGGCCTTCTCGATCTTGCGCTTGGCTTTGTACAGCGCGCTGCGCTTACTCAACTTTTTGTACGTACTGCGGCGGGCTGCGATCTGCCAGATCACCTCCCGACCTTCATGTTCCGGGCGTTTCTCGACGCCGGTGTAACCCGCGTCGGCACCCACCATGTTTTCTTCGCCGTGCAGCAACTTGTCGACCTGGGTAACGTCTGCAACATTGGCTGCCGTGCCGACCACGCTGTGTACTAAGCCCGATTCGTCATCGATGCCGATGTGGGCCTTCATGCCGAAGTAATACTGGTTTCCCTTCTTGGTCTGATGCATTTCCGGGTCGCGCTGGCCGTCCCTGTTCTTGGTCGAACTCGGCGCATTGATCAGCGTCGCATCGACGATGGTGCCTTGCCGCAAGGACAGGCCGCGGTCGCCCAGGTAGCCATTGATGACGGCCAGGATGCCGGTAGCCAGTTCGTGTTTCTCCAGCAGCCGACGGAAGTTGAGGATGGTGGTTTCGTCCGGAATACGCTCCAGGCTCAACCCGGCAAACTGGCGCAGGATGGTCGTCTCGTACAGCGCTTCTTCCATCGCCGGGTCGCTGTAGCCGAACCAGTTTTGCATCAGGTGAACTCGCAGCATCGCCATCAGTGGATAGGCTGGCCGGCCTCCTTCACCCTTGGGGTAATGCGGATCGATCAAGGCAATCAAACCCTTCCACGGCACAACCTGATCCATCTCGATCAGGAACAACTCCTTGCGGGTCTGCTTGCGCTTACCAGCGTACTCGGCGTCGGCGAAGGTCATTTGCTTCATCGGAAAACTCGTCGGGTGGAATCCGGGTATTTTGCCAAATCAGGAAGTCTTTTTCAGACCTTCCTGAGGAGAAGCCCCTGCGTACCTTCGACCTGCCGCGCTATGGGAGCCAACATCGAAGAGTTCATGGGAAAAGTCCATGCGATGGGGAAATACTTTCCTGAGAACAAGGATCAGTTGAGGAATTTCGATAAGTTGATCGAACAATTCAGCGCTTATACCAAAAAAGATCCCGCGAAGCCGAACATGCGTTTGGCGCGCTCCTCGGCGGCGACCGTCGACATCGCTGCCAAGAAGGCGGATGAATTAACCGCTGCAGGCAAGAAGGTGGAAATTACCGGGTTCGAGGTAGATCATGGTTTGGGCGACAGGGCCTATGATGTGGTCATAAGGGTAGATGGTATTGATAACTTCGTTGAAACGAAGTCATGGGAACTGTTCGATGAGGCGAAAGGGTACTTGTCCAGGCAGGTTACTACGGCCAGGGAGAGCAGTCGGAAGCTGGAGGGCTTTACCGAACCGGGACAGATTGTGGATGACATTATTAATGTAATTAGGGAACCGGACTCCAAAGTGTATTGGGCGTTTTCTGATCCGGCGATGCATGCTCGGCGGATGGAGTTTGTTGATCACGTTATGGATGAGATTGGAAAAAACAAAGTGGCGCAGGAAATTATCATGAGTCGTACAATGCCTGGTCAGAACTATAATGATAACCTAGGTATAGTTGGCGACGCCCTGCGTAGTGTTTTGGGAGGTATTTAAGGTGATTTATCCAGTTAATTGTGGTGGCGGGGTCTTTTTTTTGAATGAACATGCACTTGCGTCTCGCGGTAATATGCTTGTCAGTCTTAGGGGGGGGCTTTCAATCTCTCCTTTAGACGCTTTTGAACAAGCAGTAATAACTCTCTTGGATGGTGCTGTTCTCCGCTATGAAATTGGTGCTGGGAAATATCGAGATAGTATTGAAAGAAATTGCTGGGTAAATTTTTGTGAAGTGAAAAGATTCTTCGAAAATATTTCTGTTGGCGGCTTTGGTGATGGTTATTTGTATGGGCGTTGTGGCAAGGATTCGATAAGTTTTGTTTATCGATATAATGGTTCTGGTTATTTAGAGTTTTCGGCGGAATTTGTTGTTATTTTAGCTGTTGAGGATGTAATCGTTCTTGGCAAGGGGGGGCTGTCAAAAGAGATCAGCTTAATCGGTTTAAGTGGCGAGGTTTTGGCGGCTTTTGAGTTTCGGTTGGATGGGGTTATTCGTGCGGGGCAGAAAGCATTCAGAATAGAGGATAAGATTTTTATAAATTGCTCTGGGTTTACAAGTGGTGGACTGCTCCACTGTTTTTCCTTGAGTGAGAAAAAATTGCTGCCTCCCATAAGCCTGGATAACTATATGGGGGCAGTGTGTAATGCAGGAAATGATTTTTTTTATATCGATGGAGCATCCCTGCGACGTTTCAACGCCGAGTCACCACGCGATAGCGAGATTTTGGCAGAACTTCCACCGTTATTAGTTCCTCAAGCAAAATTAAATAGGGGGCAAGAATGGCTTTGGTGGGATGGTACTTGTTTGTATGTCGCTTCCCAGTTAGGTAAGGCTATCTGGAGCTACGACCTCAACGGTAATTTACTGTACGAGCAGAGGGTGCCAGACGGGTGGCGGATTTGGGATGCCGAGAAAGGACACGCCGAGACCGGTCAGAATATCGTTCATCTTTCGACAACAGCCCATGAATGGGGCTTCGCCGCTTTTCTTTCCTGGCTACCCGGAGAGTTCTGCAATGAAAACCTGATGCAGATCGAGGCCATTGAGGCCGTCGAAGTCGAGCAGATCCCAGGCAAGAAAGGCAAGCACGGTTACCGTATGACCGCTCGAGATGCGAATGGTGAACATCTGGCGCGCCATGCCATGCATCACTTCGCTCGATTGGCGAACAAGGTAGCGCCGAGCACGATGAACGGCGGCAAGGTCAACGACAAGGATTTCGACGGTGTCCTCGAACTCATTCTGGAAATACCGCAGAGGCAGGCGCTTGAAAAAATTTATATCGATTACGTGATCGAAGGCTGTGAGCAGATGCGTTATCCGCTGCAGAGCCACCGGGCCGGCAATAAACGCGACCCCGTGAAAATCAAGCTCTTCTGGCAAGCGATTGCGGGCGGTGACACGGAACTGCTGTATGACAGCGAGGCCAGTTCCGAATGAGTACCATCACAGGGGAGGGAGAAATGAAATCTGCCGAGCAATTTATTAAATCCGTAGAGCACCTGGCCGGCCAATACGGCCTGACCTTCAACAAGGAGTCGTTGCAGGAACCAGCGGCAAAGCGCTTGTCATATTTTCCTCTTTTGCTGGAAAAACTGCTGCCGGGTGCTGCATATGGTCACTTGCTGGAGCAGGGGAAAAGCCCGTCCAGTTACTACCCCGATTTATTCGATGGATATCTGGATACAACGGCAGGTGAGCTCGACCCGCAGGAGCTTGATTTCGACTCCGATGACGACTGGGAAAGCATGCTGATCCGTTTTGCATGGGCGGGTATCGAGCATGAGCTTAGGGTTGATGACGTCAACGACTCGGACTGGTTTTCGGCCGACTTCGTGGAGGCTCTGAATCGCTTTGCGGAGAAACACCTTACTGGGCGTTGGGTCGCTTTTTACGACCAGTGTGACTGGTGTACCAGCGTTTATGTACCTGCCGCCGCTTATGAAGCGTTCAAACGCCTGAGCAATGATCTGGAGAGCCGTCTGGAGCCCCAGTGACCGCCCTGTTGGCAAATCTGGAGCTTCTTTCGGACTTCCCAAGCCTGGAAGAAGCCGAGCTGCAGGGCATCTACCTGTCCAGCCGGCATGACGGCGTGCCCGGGAACACGGAAGAGACGGCTCCGGACTTTACCCGGCTGATCGACACCGCCCCGGACTTCCAGCACCGCGGCCTGCTCGACACCATCAGCGTGGAGGATCTGCGCGACACCGATATCTACGTGTTCCGCGAGTCCAACGGGCAACTGGTGGCCGAACGCCGCGGGCTGCACGAAGACGAGCTGTACCAGAGCTATTCGGGTGTGGACGAGCAGTCCGGCAGCTTCCGCTTCACCATCCAGCTGCGCGGCTCGGCGGAAAACACCTTCGCCACGGCCGGGCGCGGCGGCGAGGCCAACTTCGGCAAATGGCAAAGCGCGGGAGGTTTCCAGGAGGCCTTCCAGAAGCGCACGGCCAACCACCTGAAGGCGGGCGAGACGGTACGCCTGATCGCCATCAACCGGGCGACGGGCTACATGGGCAGCACCCGCATCCAACTGCAGGCGGCGGTGGCCACGGGCAACCAGCTGAACTTCGCCGAACAGCGCATCGAGCTGGCGCCGCCGAACCTGAAAGTCTGGGCCGAGCGGCGCAACCAGGTGGAATACGGCAGCACCCGCGGCGAGCAGAAACGCAGTCGAAAACGGGTCGTGCGAACAGGTATTTTCGACTCGCTGCGCGTCATGCGTATTCTTCAGATGCAGTTAAAGCCGTGCCGCCGTGATAGGGCGATAATCCTGCCCAGCGGGGGCATGGAGCATGGGATTGAGTGGTAACTTGGCTCGATGAAAGTGTGATCGGTCGCAAGTTTTCCAGAATAATAGGAGCATTATTTTTCTCAATATTACAAGCGCGGGTATTTTTCCGGTGGCTCTGCTATTGAGTTCTCTAGGTTCTGTACGAAAAGTCGATATGAGTAGAATAGCCGCCATGATTGGCTGGAGGCCCACATGGCAAGGCGCTACGAACTCCCAGACGCAGCATGGGATTTGATCAAAGATCTGCTTTCCCCGGA
>NZ_QJUM01000026.1 GCF_004327355.1 Phytopseudomonas dryadis | reverse complement strand
CCCCCGCCCCACCCTCGGCGGACAACTGGCTGGGCACCGACGACCAGGGCCGCGACGTGCTCGCGCGGGTCATCTACGGCTTCCGCATTTCCGTGCTGTTCGCCCTCATCCTCACCGTGCTCAGTTCGGTTATCGGCGTCGCCGCCGGCGCCGTGCAAGGCTTCTACGGCGGCTGGGTGGACCTGGCCGGGCAGCGCTTCCTGGAAATATGGTCCGGCCTGCCGGTGCTCTATCTGCTGATCATCCTGGCCAGCTTCGTGCAGCCGAACTTCTGGTGGCTGCTGGGCCTCATGCTGCTGTTCTCCTGGATGAGCCTGGTCGATGTGGTGCGCGCCGAGTTCCTGCGTGGACGCAACCTGGAATACGTGCGCGCGGCCCGGGCGCTGGGCATGCAGAACGGCGCGATCATGTTCCGCCACATCCTGCCCAACGCCATGGTCTCGACCATGACCTTCATGCCCTTCATTCTCACCGGCGCCATCGGCACCCTCACCGCCCTGGACTTCCTCGGCTTCGGCCTGCCCCCTGGCGCGCCCTCGCTGGGCGAACTGGTGGCGCAGGGCAAATCCAACCTGCAGGCGCCCTGGCTGGGCATCAGCGCCTTCGCCGTGCTGGCGATCATGTTGAGCCTGCTGGTATTTATCGGCGAAGCGGCTCGCGATGCCTTCGACCCGAGGAAATAAGATGACCGATTCGCACAACCTCGTCGAAGTCCGCGACCTCGCGGTGGAGTTCGTCACCGGCGACAGCCGGCAGCGCGTGGTGGAAAACGTCAGCTTCGATATCCGTCGCGGCGAAACCCTGGCCCTGGTCGGCGAAAGCGGCTCCGGCAAATCGGTCACCGCCCATTCCATCCTGCGCCTGCTGCCCTACCCGCTGGCGCAGCATCCCAGCGGCAGCATCCACTACGCCGGCGAGGACCTGCTGACCCTCGGCGAGAAGAAACTGCGCGCCATCCGCGGCAACCGCATCGCCATGGTCTTCCAGGAGCCGATGACCTCGCTCAACCCGCTGCACAGCATCGAGAAACAGATCAACGAGGTGCTGGCGCTGCATAAGGGCCTCACCGGCAAGGCCGCGACCCGGCGCACCCTCGAGCTGCTCGAACTGGTCGGCATTCCCGAGCCGCAAAAGCGCCTCAAGGCCTTCCCCCATGAGCTGTCCGGCGGGCAACGGCAGCGCGTGATGATCGCCATGGCCCTGGCCAACGAGCCGGAACTGCTGATCGCCGACGAGCCGACCACGGCCCTGGACGTCACCGTCCAGCTGAAGATTCTCGAACTGCTCAAGGACCTGCAGGCACGCCTGGGCATGGCCATGCTGATCATCAGCCATGACCTCAACCTGGTACGCCGCATCGCCCATCGGGTCTGCGTCATGCAGCACGGCAGCCTGGTCGAGCAGGCGCCCTGCGAAACGCTGTTCCACTCCCCGCAGCACCCTTACACCCAGGAACTGCTGGGCGCCGAGCCGAGTGGCGAGCCGGTGCCGGCGGCCGCTGCGGCGACCATCCTCGAAGTCGACGACTTGCGGGTCTGGTTCCCGATCAAGAAAGGCCTGTTGCGCCGTACCGTCGACCACGTGAAAGCGGTGGACGGGATCAATTTCAGCCTGCGCCAGGGCCAGACCCTGGGCATCGTCGGCGAAAGCGGCTCCGGCAAATCGACCCTGGGGCTGGCGATCCTGCGCCTGCTCGGCAGCCAGGGCGGCATACGCTTCCAGGGCCAGGCCTTGGATGGCCTGTCGCAGAAACAGGTGCGCCCGCTCAGGCGGCAGATGCAGGTGGTGTTCCAGGACCCGTTCGGCAGTCTCAGCCCGCGCATGTCAGTCGGCATGATCGTCGGCGAGGGGCTGCGCATTCATGGCATGGGCAGCGAGGCCGAGCAGGAACAGGCGATCATCGCCGCCCTGCAGGAAGTGGGGCTCGACCCGGAAACCCGGCATCGCTACCCCCACGAATTCTCCGGCGGCCAGCGCCAGCGTATCGCCATTGCCCGCGCCCTGGTGCTGAAGCCGGCGCTGATACTGCTCGACGAACCGACCTCGGCCCTGGATCGCACCGTGCAGCGTCAGGTAGTCGAGTTGCTGCGCTCGCTGCAGGCCAAGTACAACCTGAGCTACCTGTTCATCAGCCATGACCTGGCCGTGGTCAAGACCATCAGCCATCAACTGATGGTGGTCAAACAGGGCCAGGTGGTCGAGCAAGGCGCCGCCGATGAGATCTTCCGCGCCCCTCAGCATCCTTATACGCAACAACTGCTGGAAGCCGCCTTCCTCGCGCCAGCCAGCCGCGCCTGAGCATGCCGCCCTGCCCCGTATCGACTGCTACGGGGCAGGGTGCTCTTGCTCGGGCGATACGACCCCGACCAGGCATAGCGCAGAGCTATCCCTTTTCTTGACGGCAAAAACACGAACGCCCCGACGAGTCGGGGCGTTCGCATGATCGGCCATCGGGCCTAGAAGCGCTCGATATCCGCCTTGCTTTCCAGTTGCCTGCGGAAGGCGGCGAAGTCCTGCTGACCGCTGCGCGAAGCGAGGAAACGGCGATACATGGCCTTCTCGTCCTCCGCCACAGCCCCTTCGGGCTCGCTGACACCATTCAGACGAATGGCCACGAAATCACCATTGCTCAGGGTCACGCCCGCGAACTCTGGTGTGCCCTCGACCGGCTTGGGCATACGGAACAGCGTCTGCAGCACGGCGGGATCGACACCATCCTGATTGCGCGTGGCCGCTTCCACGACCTGCCAGTCCTCGCCCTCTGACTGCGCCTTGCCATCGCGCAGCTCGCTGATCAGCGCTTCGCCAGCCGCTTTCGCCGCCTCGCTGGCACGGCTCTGGGTCAGTTGCTCGCGGATGCTGTCGGCTACCTGTTCCAGGCTCAGTTGCTCGGGCTTGCGGTGTTCCTTGACGCGGATCACCACCAGGGTGCTCGGGTCCAGTTCGATGGCGCCGCTGTTGCTGCCATCCTCGAGCACCTCCTGGCTGAACGCGGCCTGCAATACCTGGCGGTTGCTCGCCAGCCCTGCACCGCCATCGCGGCCGAACGCCGGGCTGGTCTGTACCTCGAGGCCCAGTTCCTGAGCCGGCTGCGCCAGGTCGGAGGATTCGAAGGCGGCATCTTCGAGCTGCTTGGTGGCTTCGACGAAGCGCTGCTCGACGCGCTGACTCTTCAGATCGCGTTCCAGTTTTTCCTTCAGGCTGGCGAAGCTCGGCACTTCCGGTGCCTGTACGCCGAGCAGTTTGATCAGGTGCCAGCCGAACTCGCTGCGCACCGGCGCCGAGACTTGGTTTTCCTTGAGCGCATAGAGCGCGTCCTCGAAAGCAGGGTCGTAAACGCCCTTGCCGGCATAACCGAGGTCGCCGCCCTCTTCGGCGGAACCCGGGTCCTGGGAGAATTCCTTGGCCAGGGTGGCGAAGTCCTCGCCCTGCTGCAGGCGCTTCTGCACCTCTTCGATCCTGGCCTTGGCCTGGTCGTCGCTGAGGTCGCCGCCGACTTCGATGAGGATATGCGCCGCCTGACGCTGTTCGGCCAGGTTGGCGATCTCGGCCTCGTAGGCGTTCTTCAGTTCCTCTTCGCTGACCTCGACCTGGGAGAAGAAAGCCTCCTTCTTCAGCTCGACATACTCGAGCACGACCTGCTCGGGGCTCATGAACTGAGCCATCTGCGCGTCGTAGTAGGCCTTGATGTCATCATCGCTGACCTGAACCGACGAGCTGTCGACCTTCAGGGTACGGGTGGCGAAGTCGCGGGTCTGCTTCTCCAGACGGGCGAAGGCGTCGACCTCTTCATCGGTGACGAAGCCACTGCCCGCCAGGCCGGCGCGCAGCTGGCCAATCAGCATTTCCTGTTCGAGCATCTGCCGGAACTGCATGCGCGTGTAACCGAGCTGGCGAATGACCTGGTCGAAACGCTCGGCATTGAAGCGGCCATCCACCTGGAACTCCGGCGTCTGTACGATGACCTGATCCAGCGCGGGCTGGGAAAAGGCGAATTTGGCGTCCGCGGCGCCCTGCATCAACAGGGAGCGCTCGATCAGCCCCTTGAGGGCGGACTGGCGCAGCAGGTTCTCGTCCAGCAGCGAGGCATCGAAATCCTGGCCGAGCTGCTGCAACAGCTGACGGCGCTGCATCTCGACCGCCTGATTGAGTTCGTTCTGGCTGATCGCCTCGCCATTCACCTTGGCGGCATTCTGCGTGTTGCCACCACCGGTGAAGATGGCCTCGACCCCGGTCAGCGCCAACAGGGCGATGATCAGGCCGATGATGGTTTTGGCAATCCAACCTTGTGAATTGTCCCTGATATTCTGCAGCATTGTTTCCCCCAGAACGGCCATGAACGAATGACGGCCGCGCAGCGTGGGTAAAATCCGGATAGAAGAAAGGCGCATCCGAGGATGCGCCTTCTCGTAACGTGCGGAGCGGATCGGGACTCGATTCTACAATCCCCGGCGTGGCAGACCCTGAGGTCTTGTGCCATCGCCCCGCAACCGAGCCGGGATGAACCGACCCGGCGGGCAAAGGCCCGGAGACGCTTAGTTGACGGCGTCTTTCAGCGCTTTACCAGCTTTGAAACCAGGGATCTTGGCAGCAGCGATGCTGATCGGCTTGCCGGTCTGCGGGTTACGGCCAGTGCGTGCAGCACGCTCTTTAACGGCGAAAGTACCGAAACCAACCAGTACGACGGAGTCACCAGCCTTCAGAGCGCCAGTGACGGATTCAATCACTGCGTCCAGCGCGCGGCCAGCAACAGCTTTCGGGATATCAGCAGATGCAGCGATGGCATCGATCAGTTCCGACTTGTTCACTCTAAGTCCCCTTAATTTCTGTTGAGTTTGTTTCTTGATTTTAGTGTAAAGCGAATCGGTGCTGGATTGCCTGCCGACACGGTAAGAGCCGCTTTATAACAAGGGCTCTAAAATGGTGTCAAGGAAGCCGCCCGGCTAATGCGTGCTGATTCGCTCCTTGGAATCAGACTCGCGTTTTTCATCCTTTGCAACCAACTCCGGAGCCGCATCGGGCAAGGGCTCCGGAGCGTATTGCAGCGCAATTTGCAGGACCTCGTCAATCCATTTAACCGGTTTAATCTGCAAGTTCTGCTTAATGTTCTCGGGAATCTCCTTCAGGTCGCGAACATTCTCCTGCGGAATGATCACGGTTTTGATTCCACCCCGGTGTGCCGCCAGCAGTTTTTCCTTGAGCCCGCCAATCGCCAGAACCTGTCCGCGCAGGGTGATTTCCCCGGTCATCGCCACGTCGGCGCGCACCGGAATCTGGGTCAGGGCCGAAACCAGGGCCGTGCACATGCCTACGCCCGCGCTGGGGCCATCTTTGGGCGTGGCCCCTTCCGGCATATGGATATGGATGTCGCGCTTCTCGTAGAAGTCCACAGGCACGCCCAGGCTCTTCGCCCGGCTGCGCACGACGGTCTGCGCCGCGGTGATCGATTCGAGCATCACATCGCCCAGGGAACCGGTCTTGATCAACTGGCCCTTGCCGGGAACGACGGCGGCCTCGATGGTCAGCAACTCGCCGCCGACCTGGGTCCAAGCCAGCCCCGTGACCTGCCCGATCTGATCCTGCTGCTCGGCCAGTCCGTAGCGATGCTTGCGCACGCCCAGGAAGTGCTCCAGGGAATCGGCGTTGACCACGACCTGGAAGCGCTTCTCCTTGGCGTGCTCCTTGACCGCCTTGCGGCAGACCTTGGCGATCTGCCGTTCGAGGCTGCGCACACCGGCTTCGCGGGTGTAGTAGCGGATCATGTCGCGGATCGCCGATTCGTCGAACGCCAGTTCGCCCTTCTTCAGGCCATTGGCCTGAATCTGCTTGGGTGCCAGGTACTTGATGGCGATGTTGACCTTCTCGTCCTCGGTGTAGCCCGGCAGACGGATCACCTCCATGCGATCCAGCAGGGCTGCCGGAATGTTCATGGAGTTGGCCGTGCACAGGAACATCACGTCGGACAGGTCGTAATCGACTTCCAGATAATGGTCGTTGAAATTGTGGTTCTGCTCGGGATCGAGCACTTCGAGCAGCGCCGAGGCGGGGTCGCCGCGCATGTCCTGCCCCATCTTGTCGATCTCGTCGAGCAGGAACAGCGGGTTGCGCACACCGACCTTGGTCATCTTCTGGATCAGGCGACCCGGCATCGAGCCGATGTAGGTACGCCGATGACCGCGGATTTCCGCCTCGTCACGCACGCCACCCAGGGCCATGCGCACGAACTTGCGGTTGGTGGCGCTGGCGATGGACTCGGCCAGGGAGGTCTTGCCCACCCCGGGCGGCCCCACCAGGCAGAGTACCGGGCCCCGGATCTTCTTCACCCGCTTCTGCACGGCGAGGTATTCGAGGATGCGTTCCTTGACCTCGTCGAGGCCGTAATGGTCGGCATCGAGGATGGTCTCGGCACGCGCCAGGTCCAGGCGCACCTTGGTCTGCGCCTTCCACGGCACATTCACCAGCCAGTCGATGTAGGAGCGCACCACGGTGGCCTCGGCGGACATCGGCGACATCTGCTTGAGCTTGTTCAGCTCGGCCTGGGCCTTGCCATGGGCTTCCTTGGTCAGCCCGGCGTTCTCGATACGCCGCTTCAGCTCGTCGAGCTCGTTGTGCCCTTCCTCGCTGTCGCCGAGTTCCTTCTGAATGGCCTTCATCTGCTCATTCAGGTAGTACTCGCGCTGGCTGCGCTCCATCTGCTTCTTCACCCGGCCACGGATGCGCTTCTCGACCTGGAGCAGGTCGATCTCGGCATCCAGCAGCGCCAGAACGTGCTCGACCCGCGACGGCAGATCGATGATCTCGAGGATTTCCTGCTTCTGCTCGATCTTCAGGGCCATGTGCGCGGCCATGGTGTCGACCAGACGGCTCGGCTCATCGATGCTGTTGAGCGAAGAGAGCACCTCGGCCGGCACCTTCTTGCCCAACTGCACGTATTGCTCGAACTGGCTGAGCAGGCTGCGGGTGAACACTTCAGACTCGCGTTCGGGCGCATCCACCTCGTCGAGCAGTTGAACCTCGGCACGGCTGTAGCCATCGGCCTCGATGAACTGCTCGATCTCGCCGCGCTGCTCGCCCTCGACCAGCACCTTGACCGTACCGTCCGGCAGTTTCAGCAGTTGCAGCACGGTGGCCACCGTGCCCACACGGTAAAGCCCCTCCTCACTCGGATCATCGTCGGCGGGATTCTTCTGGGCCAGCAGCAGGATCTGCTTTTCCCCGGTCATCGCCGCTTCCAGCGCTTCTATGGATTTTTCGCGGCCCACGAACAGCGGGATGACCATGTGCGGATAGACCACGACATCGCGCAAAGGCAGGAGAGGCAATTCGATGGTTGTCTTCATGATTTTGGCTCTACGGCGGCCATACGGCCGTAAACGGTGGGAGTACCCTTGACCCTAAGATGGGGGTAGGCCCGAGAAAAAACAAGCACCGTGTCGGCATAAGCAAAGGGCCCCATGGGGGCCCTTGCTTTCAACATGTGACAAACGCCTCAGGCGTCGGGTGCGGCCTTGGCCGGCGGCTCGCTGTTTTCGTAGATCAGCAGCGGCTTGGAGGTCCCCTCGATGACGCTTTCGTCGATGACCACCTTGCTGACGTCGGACTGCGAAGGAATCTCGTACATGGTATCGAGCAGGATACCTTCGAGAATCGAACGCAGGCCACGGGCACCGGTCTTGCGCTCCAGCGCCTTGAGGGCCACGGATTTCAGCGCATCGGGCCTGAACTCCAGGTCGACGCCTTCCATTTCGAACAGCTTGCCGTACTGCTTGGTCAGCGCGTTCTTCGGCTCGGTGAGAATCTGCACCAGCGCCGCCTCGTCCAGCTCGTCGAGGGTGGCGATGACCGGCAGACGACCGACGAACTCGGGGATGAGGCCGAACTTGACCAGATCGTCCGGTTCGACTTCACGCAGCGACTCGCCGATCTTCTTGCCTTCCTGCTTGCTGCGCACCTCGGCGTTGAAACCGATGCCGCCGCGGGTGGAACGGCCCTGGATGACCTTTTCCAGGCCGGAGAACGCCCCGCCGCAGATGAACAGGATGTTGCGCGTGTCGACCTGCAGGAACTCCTGCTGCGGATGCTTGCGCCCGCCCTGGGGCGGAACCGAGGCCACGGTGCCCTCGATCAGTTTCAGCAGGGCCTGCTGCACGCCCTCGCCGGACACGTCGCGGGTGATCGACGGGTTGTCCGATTTGCGCGAGATCTTGTCGATCTCGTCGATATAGACGATGCCCATCTGGGCCTTCTCGACATCGTAATCGCACTTCTGCAACAGCTTCTGGATGATGTTCTCGACATCCTCGCCCACATAACCGGCTTCGGTCAGGGTGGTGGCATCGGCGATGGTGAACGGAACGTTGAGCAGACGCGCCAGGGTTTCGGCCAGCAGGGTCTTGCCCGAGCCGGTCGGCCCGATCAGCAGGATGTTGCTCTTGCCGAGCTCGACGTCATCCTTCTTCTCGCGCTGATTGAGGCGCTTGTAGTGGTTGTAGACCGCGACCGACAAGACCTTCTTCGCACGCTCCTGGCCGATCACGTACTGATCGAGGATGGTGCTGATCTCCTTCGGAGCCGGCAATTTGTGCGCGCTGCTCTCGGCCTGTGCCTCCTGCACCTCCTCGCGGATGATGTCGTTGCACAGGTCGACGCACTCGTCGCAGATAAAGACCGAGGGTCCGGCAATCAATTTGCGCACTTCATGCTGGCTTTTGCCGCAGAAGGAGCAATAAAGCAACTTGCCGTTGTCCTCGCCGTTGCGGGTGTCAGTCATTCGATCAATCCAATACCGTAGGCTTAAAACACAAGATGGAGGCAAACCCGGGCATTTTCAAGCCCGATGCGCAGCGGACCGACAATCGTCGGCCGCCGCCACTCACCTTCAGCCAACCTGCTGACGCCGGCTGTGTACCTGGTCGATGAGGCCGTAATTGACGGCTTCTTCGCCGCTCATGAAGCGATCGCGGTCGGTATCGCGGGCAATCACGTCGATCGGCTGACCGGTGTGATTGGCCAGAACCTGATTCAGGCGCTCGCGGATGAAGAGAATTTCCTTGGCGTGGATCTCGATGTCCGAGGCCTGGCCCTGGAAGCCGCCCAGCGGCTGGTGGATCATCATGCGCGAGTGCGGCAGGCAGTAGCGCTTGCCAGCGGCGCCGCCGGCCAGCAACAGCGCGCCCATGCTGCAGGCCTGGCCGATGCAGGTGGTCGACACGTCGGGCTTGATGAACTGCATGGTGTCGTAGATCGACATGCCGGCAGTGACCGAGCCACCCGGCGAGTTGATGTACAGGTGGATGTCCTTGTCGGGGTTTTCCGCCTCGAGGAACAGCAACTGGGCGCAGATCAGGTTGGCCATGTAGTCTTCGACCTGGCCGATCATGAAGATCACCCGCTCCTTCAACAGGCGCGAATAGATGTCGTAGGCGCGCTCGCCACGGGCGGACTGCTCGATCACCATGGGAACCAGGCCGCCGGCGGCCTGGATATCGGACATTTGCTGCATGAAAGGATTGTGCGACATTTCTTGCACTCGCTCCCTAATAAAAGTCATGTCTCGAATACGCATAAGCCAGCACTGAGGCTGGCTTATGGTGTTCTCGAACGAGGTAAAGAAATCAGGCGGCTTGCGGAGCTTCTAGCGGCTTGACAGCTTCTTCGTAAGAGACCGATTTGTCAGTCACTTTGGCCTTCTGCAAAACAGTATCTACAACTTGCTCTTCCAGCACAACCGAACGCACTTCGTTCATCTGCTGGTCGTTTTTGTAGTACCAGGCCACGACCTGCTCCGGCTCCTGGTAGGCCGAGGCCATTTCCTGGATCAGTTCACGGACGCGGGCGTCGTCGGGCTTGAGTTCGAACTGCTTGACCACCTCGGCGACGATCAGGCCGAGGGAAACGCGGCGCTTGGCCTGCTCTTCGAACAGTTCGGCCGGCAGTTGGTCAGGCTTGATGTTGCCACCGAACTGCTGGACGGCCTGCGCACGCAGACGGTCGACTTCGTTAGCGATCAGCGCCTTCGGCACCTCGACCGGGTTGGCCGCCAGCAGGCCGTCCATCACCTGGTTCTTGACCTTGGATTTGATCGCCTGGCGCAGTTCGCGCTCCATGTTCTTGCGCACTTCGGCGCGGAAGCCTTCCAGGCCGCCGTCCTTGATGCCGAACAGGGCGAAGAACTCGTCGTTCAGCTCCGGCAGCTGCGGCGCGGCAACGCTGTTCACGGTAACGGTGAATTCAGCGGTCTTGCCGGCCAGCTCGAGGTTCTGATAGTCCTCGGGGAAGGTCGGGGTGATGACCCGCTCCTCGCCGGCCTTGGCACCGATCAGGGCGTCTTCGAAGCCCGGGATCATGCGGCCCGAACCAATCACCAACTGGGTGCCCTTGGCGGAACCGCCGGCGAAGGCCTCGCCGTCGATCTTGCCGACGAAGTCGATGTTCAACTGGTCATCCTTCTCGGCGGCACGCTCGACCGCTTCGAAACGGGTGTTCTGCTTGCGCAGGATATCCAGCATGTTGTCCAGGTCGGAATCGGCCACTTCAGCCTGCAGGCGCTCGACCTCGATGCCGTCCAGACCGCCGATCTGGAACTCGGGGAACACTTCGAAGGTGGCGACGTATTCGAGATCCTGGCCCTTTTCGAAAGCCTTGGGCTCGACCGACGGAGAACCGACGGGATTGAGCTTCTGCTCGACGACGGCCTCGTAGAAGGTCGCCTGGATCAGTTCGCCCAGCGCTTCCTGGCGCGCAGCTTCTTCATAACGCTGACGAATGACGCTCATCGGTACCTTGCCAGGACGGAAACCCGGGACCTTGGCGCGACGGGCAGTCTGCTGCAGACGCTTGTTGACTTCGGTCTCGATGCGCTCGACGGAAACACCAACGGTCATACGGCGCTCAAGAGCAGAAGTGCTTTCAACAGAAACTTGCATGAATATTCCTCGTTGCACAGACAGTAAGCCGGCCGTTTACCGGCCCCTAATCAAGGGCATGCATTCTAGAGGGTCGATTTACAGAAGTCACCCTAGATGCAGGCGGCAAACGGGAGGGCACTAAAAGATGGTGCGGACGGAGAGACTCGAACTCTCACGCCTTGCGGCGCTGGAACCTAAATCCAGTGTGTCTACCAATTCCACCACGTCCGCGTGGCAAGGCTTTACAAACAAAAACGCCAGGCCCGAGGGCCTGGCGCTTTGGAATATGGGGTGGACGAAGGGGATCGAACCCTCGACACCAGGAGCCACAATCCTGTGCTCTACCAACTGAGCTACGCCCACCATATTGCACGTTGCTTGTGCCAAGACTGCCAAATGGCACGCCCGGCAGGACTCGAACCTGCGACCATCCGCTTAGAAGGCGGATGCTCTATCCAGCTGAGCTACGGGCGCCTATCCATCTGCAAGCGCAGACTTAAAGCTTTCGGCTTCGGCCATCGCCTTTCGGCTCCGGCCTTTGCCGTCTTACCCAGCGACTGGCTGTGCTCGACAAGCGGGGCGCATGTTATAGAGGTGCCCCTATGTCGTCAACAGCAAAATCAAAAAAAGTTCAGCGAGATAAAGGGGTTACAGGAAATTCGCCGGCCCGCGCCTTTGCCGCACTGCGACGCCATGCGAGAATGCGCGTCCTTTTTCATTCCCTTTCGATGGTTAACCAAGCGCAATGACCGCACAACTGATAGACGGCAAGGCGATTGCCGCCGACATCCGCCAGCAGATCGCCCAGCGTGTCGAGCAACGACGCCAGCAAGGGCTGCGTGCGCCGGGCCTGGCGGTGATCCTGGTCGGCAGCGATCCGGCCTCTCAGGTCTATGTCGCGCACAAGCGCAAGGATTGCGAAGAAGTGGGCTTCGTCTCCCACGCCTATGACCTGGATGCCGACACCCGCCAGGATGACCTGCTGGCGCTGATCGACTCGCTCAACGACGACCCGAGCATCGACGGCATCCTGGTGCAACTGCCGCTGCCCGAACATCTCGACTCGTCGCTGCTGCTCGAGCGCATTCGCCCGGACAAGGACGTGGACGGCTTCCACCCCTATAACATCGGGCGCCTGGCGCAACGCATGCCGTTGCTGCGCCCCTGCACGCCCAAAGGCATCATGGCCCTGCTGCACAGCACCGGCGTGGACCTGTATGGCCTGCACGCCGTGGTGGTGGGCGCCTCGAACATCGTCGGCCGGCCCATGGCCATGGAGCTGCTGCTGGGCGGCTGCACCGTCACCGTGACCCACCGCTTCACCAGGGATCTGGCCAGCCACGTCGGCCAGGCCGACATCGTCGTGGTCGCCGCCGGGAAGCCCGGCCTGGTCAAGGGCGAGTGGATCAAGGAAGGCGCCATCGTCATCGACGTCGGCATCAATCGCCAGGCCGACGGCAAGCTGATCGGCGACGTGGTCTACGAAACCGCCCTGCCCCGTGCCGGCTGGATCACCCCGGTTCCCGGCGGCGTAGGCCCGATGACCCGCGCCTGCCTGCTGGAGAACACCCTGCACGCCGCCGAGCACCTGCACGACTGAGCGGCGTCGCGCGCCTGACGAACGGGTAATGCCGGTCAGTTGGGCATTGGCCTGCAAGACAGCGATTGGCCCAGGCCCTGTAGGAGCTGCGACCTCGCAGCGAATAGCGGTCGCACCACGGATTTTGCGGGATGGCCGCAAGCGTATCGCGCCGAGGGCGACGCTCCTACACGAGCGGTGGTTTGCCGCGATTTTCTGTGGGAGCTGCGACCTCGCAGCGAATAGCGGTCGCACCACGGATTTTGCGGGATGGCCGCAAGCGTATCGCGCCGAGGGCGACGCTCCTACACGAGCGGTGGTTGCCGCGATTTTCTGTGGGAGCTGCGACCTCGCAGCGAATAGCGGTCGCACCACGGATTTTGCGGGATGGCCGCAAGCGCATCGCGCCGGGGGCGACGCTCCTACATGGGTGGCGGTTTGCCGCTCTCCT
Source organism: Phytopseudomonas dryadis (assembly GCF_004327355.1). Taxonomy (GTDB): domain Bacteria; phylum Pseudomonadota; class Gammaproteobacteria; order Pseudomonadales; family Pseudomonadaceae; genus Aquipseudomonas; species Aquipseudomonas dryadis. The sequence continues at coordinate 86,688 of NZ_QJUM01000026.1, read as the reverse complement.
GTAGGCGCCCCGCCAGCAGGCCCGCCGCTCCTTGGGGCCTGCGCGCATACCAGAACACGCGACTGACGCCGCGGGTGATCGCCACGTACCCCAGGCGCAGGCTCTCGTCCGCCATCGCCTGGTCGTAGCTGTTGCTGAAAAAACCGCAGTGGGCGTACAGGGCGTTGCGCAATGGATGGGAGGCAGGCGGCAGGCAGTCATCGACGATGATCGCCACTTCGGCCTGCAGCCCCTTGGCGCGGTGGATGGTGTAAGCCTTGACCGGCAATTGCCGCTCGAGCTGGGACTGTATCTGCCGCAGCGTCTCGTTGCGCCGGCCGAGCAGCAACACGGCCGTGCGCTCCGTGGAGCCCATGGCACGGGCATACTCGCACTGGGCAACAACCTCGCGCAGCAATTCAGGCATTTGCCGGACCGCATCGAAAGGCGTGATCAGCCGCACACCATGCCCGCCCGCGGGCACCGTCCTGATCGCCTGCGTGGTTTTCTCCTGCTTGCAGGCCACCTCGCGCAGCAGCGCCTCGGCATCACGGATCACCGGCTCGATGGATCGGTAGTTGGCCTGCAGCATCAGCAGCGCGCTCTTGCCCTTGCCTTTGCTCGGAAAATGCCGATCAAAGGCCATGAACAGCTCCGGCGAGCTGCCGCGCCAGCCATAGATGGATTGCCAGTCGTCGCCAATGGCCATCAGGCTCACCGCCTCGCCGGCCCGCACCAGGCGCCGGTGCACGGCCTGCAGCCACTGCACGATCTGCGGCGAGACATCCTGGAACTCGTCGATCAACAGGTGGGAAAAACCCGCCAGCGCATAGATGGGCCCGTCGCCTTCGTCGAGCATCCGCGTCAGTTGCTGAAAGGCACCGTTGAAGGTCATCAGACCCTGCTCGCCAAGCCTCTGCTGCAATGCCCGCCAGAATGCCTGCAACGCCTGGAGAAAAAGGCGCTCCTGAGCACCGCAGGACAGCGCATCCACCGTCAACCGGTCGATACCTATGCCGATGCTTTCGATAAAGCCGGCCTGGCCGTAAAACACTTCGAACAGTGGCGCCGCGTGCAACTCGCCGTCCAGCCTGAATGGCTGCATGGGAGCCTTTGCCAGCGACTTCCGCTCATCCGCTGCAGGCATGCCGAGCAGTTCGTGCACCTGGGCGCGAAATGCTCGATCGTCGGCGTAACAAGCCTGGTACACCTCTTTCAGCAGGCGACTTTGCGCGGCGCCCAGGCGCCCGCCGGCCAGCGGATTGTCCGGCTCGCCGGACGAGGCCCGCTTGTCACCCAACTGCTCGAACCAGCCCGGATTGCCCAGCGCCTGACGTGCCAGCAGGCCCATGGCCGAGTGAAAGGTGCGCACGCATTGCTGCACCGCGCGCTCGTCGACGGACGACTGCCAGAATGCCAGCACCTTCAACAAGCGCTCACGCAGTTCGGCGCAGGAGGCATTGGTGAAGGAGATCACCGTCAGTCGCCCAGGTTCGATATTCAGGTGGCAGAGCATGAACACCACACGCAGCACGAGGGTCGTCGACTTGCCCGAACCGGCCCCGGCGAAAATTCGCGTCAGCGGCTGCCGCCCCAGAATCATCGCCCACTGCTCGTTGGAAGGCGCGCCAACCACGCCTGCGGCCACGGCTCGTGCGACGGCGTCACGCATGGCCTGCTCCTGGGCAACGGCGACCTTCATGGCTGCAGCCGAGTAGATGCCGGCGCTCGAGCGCCTAACGGGCTTTTTTGGCGCAGGCCCTCCCTTGGCGCCCTTACCCGCGCGCTTTGCAGGTGCCGCCTTCTTTCCGGGCACAGGCTTGCCCTTGGCTTTGGCAGCGGATTTCAGGCGTTCGGCGGCAGCCTGTCTTTCCGCTTCCAGATAAGCCGTCGTGCGCGGGAAATAGCGGGCCAGCGTGGTGGAGAGCAGCAGTTTGTAGCGCGTCAGCATGGGGATTCCGTAGGAGCCGTCTCCGCGTCTTCGCCGCAGCGCTGCCGCGCAGCAAACAGGCCGTAGGATGGGTGGCAACCCATCAATTGCCGATGGGTTGCCACCCATCCTACGCGGCCCGCCCTTCCTGCATTTTTTACATGCCTAAAAATCAATGGGTTACCTGATGTCTGATAAGAGATTCGGGCGCAGGCCGCGACAGGGCCATGGCTGGCGGCCTGGCGAGGACTGCCGGCAGCCGCGCGGGAGGCGCTTCAGCGGCGAGCTTTTTCGCGGCCGAACCCCCTCCCACGAAAGCTGACCGAGCACCGACATCGGGAACGATGCCTATCTGGCCAGCAGCCGTTTCGTGACGACAGCGGATTACTCGGCCAGGCGCCAGGTGGTGCCGCCCTTGCCATCCTCGAGCACCACGCCCATGGCGCCGAGCTGATCGCGGATACGGTCGGATTCGACCCAGTTCTTCTCGGCACGGGCCTGCAGGCGCGCGGCGATCAGCGCGTCCACCGCGGCGGCGTCGACCTTGCCGGCCGCGCCGCCCTGCAGGAAGGCATCCGGCTCCAGTTGCAGCACGCCGAGCAGGCCGCCCAGCACCTTCAGCCGTGCGGCCAGCCCTGCCGCCGCCTGGGGATCGCTGTCGCGCAGGCGGTTGATCTCCCGCGCCAGCTCGAACAGCACCGCGCAGGCTTCCGGCGAGTTGAAGTCGTCATCCATGGCCGCGGTGAAGCGCTCGACGAACGCCTCGCCACCGGCAGGCGCTATCGCGGGCAGGCCCTTGAGGGCGTTGTAGAAGCGCTCGAGGGCACCCCTGGCCTCGCGCAGGCTGTCCTCGGAGTAGTTGATCGGGCTGCGGTAGTGACTGGACACCAGCAGGTAGCGCACCACTTCCGGCGCATATTTTTCCAGCACCTCGCGAATGGTGAAGAAGTTGCCCAGGCTCTTGGACATCTTCTCGCCGTCCACGCGCACGGCGCCGGCGTGCATCCAGGCGTTGGCGTACGGCTTGCCGGTGGCCGCCTCGCTCTGGGCGATCTCGTTCTCGTGGTGCGGGAACACCAGGTCCGGCCCGCCGCCGTGGATGTCGAAGGTTTCGCCCAGGCAGCAGGTGGACATCACCGAGCACTCGATGTGCCAGCCCGGACGGCCCGCGCCCCAGGGCGACGCCCAGCTAGGCTCGCCCGGCTTGACGCCTTTCCAGAGGACGAAATCCAGCGGGTCCTCCTTGGCCTCGTCGACTTCGATACGCGCGCCGATCTTCAGGTCTTCGATCTTCTTGCGCGACAGCTTGCCGTAGCCTTTGAACCTGCCGACCCGGTAATACACGTCGCCATTGCCCGGCGCATAGGCGTAGCCCTTGTCGATCAGGGTCTGGATCATGGCGTGCATGCCGGCGATATGCTCGGTGGCGCGCGGCTCCTGATCCGGACGCAGCACGCCGAGGCGCGCCTCGTCTTCGTGCATGGCGGCGATCATGCGCTCGACCAGCGCCTCGAAGGGTTCGCCGTTGTCGTTGGCGCGGCGAATGATCTTGTCGTCGATGTCGGTGATGTTGCGCACGTAGGTCACGTCATAGCCGCGGTGGCGCAGCCAGCGGCTGACCACGTCGAACGCCACCATCACCCGCGCATGACCGATATGGCAGAAGTCGTAGACCGTCATGCCGCACACGTACATGCGCACCTGGTTATCCACCAGCGGTTTGAATACGTCCTTGCTTTTGGTCAGCGTGTTGTAGATCGAGAGCATCGGGATTCCTTGGAGAAACAACGGGCCACCGCGCGGCCCGCGTAAAACGGGGGTGGAGCCTCAGCTCCAGGAGTCGCGCAGGGTCACCGTACGGTTGAACACCAGGGCGCCGGGCTTGCTGTCCTTGGCGTCGACGCAGAAGTAGCCCTCGCGCTCGAACTGGAAGCGATCCTCGGGCCCGGCCAGGGCCAGGGACGGCTCGGCACGACAGCCGCTGAGCACCACCAGCGACTCGGGATTGATGTTGTCGAGGAAGCTGCCGCCCTCCTCGTCCTTCTCCGGGTTGGCCGAACGGAACAGGCGGTCGTAGAGACGCACTTCGCACTCGACGCTGGCCGCGGCCGGCACCCAGTGGATCACGCCCTTGACCTTGCGCCCTTCCGGGTTCTTGCCCAGGGTGTTCTCGTCGTAGCTGCAGCGCAGCTCGACGATGTTGCCGTCAGCATCCTTGATCGCCTCGTCGGCGCGGATCACGTAGCTGCCGCGCAGGCGCACTTCGCCACCGGGGATCAGGCGCTTGTAGCCGGCCGGCGGCACTTCCTCGAAGTCGCTGGCGTCGATGTAGATCTCGCGGGCGAACGGCAACTGGCGGACGCCCATGTCCTGCTTGGGATGGCGCGCCAGTTCGAGCGTTTCGACCTGGCCCTCGGGGTAGTTGGTGATCGTCACCTTCAGCGGCTTGAGCACGCACATGGCGCGCGCCGCATTGGCATCGAGGTCTTCGCGGATGGCGAACTCCAGCATGCCGATGTCGACCACGCCGCCGGCGCGGTTGACGCCGATCATGTCGCAGAAGGTGCGGATCGACGCCGGGGTGTAGCCGCGGCGGCGGTAGCCCGAGAGGGTCGACATGCGCGGGTCGTCCCAGCCATTGACGTGCTTCTCGTCGACCAGTTGCTTGAGCTTGCGCTTGCTGGTGATGGTGTAGTTGAGGTTGAGGCGGGCGAATTCGTACTGACGCGGCTGCGCCGGCACCGGCAGGTTGGCCAGGAACCACTCGTACAGCGGACGGTGATCCTCGAACTCCAGGGTGCAGATGGAGTGGGTCACGCCTTCGATGGCGTCCGACTGGCCATGGGTGAAGTCGTAGCTGGGGTAGATGCACCACGTGTCGCCGGTCTGGTGGTGGTGGGCGTGGCGGATGCGGTAGAGGATCGGGTCGCGCAGGTTCATGTTGCGCGACGCCATGTCGATCTTGGCGCGCAGGGCGCGGGCGCCGTCCGGGAACTCGCCGGCCTTCATGCGGGCGAACAGGTCGAGGTTCTCCTCGACACTGCGCTCGCGGTAGGGGCTGTCCCTGCCGGGCGTGTTGAGGGTGCCGCGGTACTCGCGGGCTTCGTCCGGGGACAGATCGTCGACATAGGCCTTGCCGGCCTCGATCAGCTCGACGGCCCAGGCGTGCAACTGGTCGAAGTAATCGGAGGCATAACGCTCCTTGCCGGCCCACTGGAAGCCCAGCCACTCGACATCGGCCTTGATCGCGTCGATGTATTCCTGATCTTCCTTGGCCGGGTTGGTGTCGTCGAAGCGCAGGTGGCAGTCACCGCCGAACTCCTTGGCCAGGCCGAAGTTCAGGCAGATCGACTTGGCGTGGCCGATGTGCAGGTAACCGTTGGGCTCGGGCGGGAAGCGGGTGATGATTTTCGCATGCTTGCCGGCATCCAGGTCGGCCTGGACGATGGGGCGCAGGAAGTTCGAAGCGGCAGTGGTTTCTGGCTTGCTCATGGTGTCCTTGATCATGCAGGTGCGCGGCGCAGGTAGGCCGACTAAAACAAAGCGCTTATCATAGCCGAAGCTGTCAACCCCCTGACAGGCCTTGGTGCCTGCTCTTCGCCCTTTGCCCATCGTCGATGGCGCATCACACGCGCTGCAGCAGCACCGGGATTTTCCCGACAGAGCGATTAAACCCATGATCAAGCTGCACACCAACCACGGCGTCATCACCCTGAAGCTGTTCAAAGACAAGGCCCCCGCCACCGTCGCCAACTTCAAGGAATACGTTCAGGCCGGCCACTACGACGGCACCGTGTTTCACCGCGTGATCGGCAATTTCATGATCCAGGGCGGCGGTTTCGAGCCGGGCATGAAGCAGAAACCCACCCGTGCACCGATCAAGAACGAAGCCAACAACGGCCTCAGCAACAAGACCGGCACCGTGGCCATGGCCCGCACCATGGAGCCGCACTCGGCCTCCGCGCAGTTCTTCATCAACGTCGCCGACAACACCTTCCTCGACCACAGCGCGCCGACCGTGCAGGGCTGGGGTTACGCGGTGTTCGGCGAAGTGGTCGAGGGCCTGGATGTGGTCGAGGCGATCAAGGGCGTGGCCACCACCATGAAATCCGGCCACCAGGACGTCCCCAGCGAAGACGTGATCATCGAGCGTGCCGAGATCGTTGAGTGATCCTGCTGATCTCCGACCTGCATCTTGAAGAGGAGCGCCCGGACATCAGCCGGGCGTTCTTGCATTTCCTCGCCACCCGCGCACGCCAGGCCGAGGCGCTGTACATCCTCGGCGACTTCTTCGAAGTGTGGATCGGCGACGATGCCATCAGCCCCTTCCAGCGCACCATCGCCCAGGCCCTGCGCCAGCTCGGCGACAACGGCACGCGCATCTACCTGATGCACGGCAACCGCGACTTCCTGCTGGGCAAGGCGTTCTGCCGCGAGGCTGGTTGCACGCTGCTCGGCGATCCCCACGAAGTGCAGCTCGCCGGCGAGAAGGTGTTGCTGATGCACGGCGACAGCCTCTGCACCCTGGACGTCGGCTACATGAGAATGCGCCGCTGGCTGCGCAACCCGCTGAGCCTGTTCATCCTGCGCCACCTGCCCCTGGCCACCCGGCGCCGGCTGGCCCGCAAGCTGCGCAACGAAAGCCGCGCGCAGACGCGCCTGAAGGCCAGCGACATCGTCGACGTCACCCCCGCTGAAGTGCGCCGGGTCATGGCCGCCCATGGCGTACGCACCCTGATCCACGGCCACACCCACCGCCCTGCCACCCACGAATGGCAGATCGATGGCCAAGCGGCACGCCGAATCGTCCTGGGCGACTGGGATAAACAGGGTTGGGCCTTGCAGATCGATGAAAACGGCTTCAATCAGGCGCCGTTCGAACTGTAGGGCTTTGCTCCCCTCTCCCGTGTGCGGGAGACGACTGCATGGATGCAGGAGGTAGGGCAACGCAGGATGCCCAAGCCGAGGGGTTGGGGGAGAGGGCAACGGCATGCGCTGAACCACCCTCTCCCGCCCTTCGGGCACCCTCTCCCGAGGGAGAGGGTCATCAGAAGGCCGCAAGCGGCCGTTTTATATGGGCACGCCGCTGTGGAAGCGAAACTCCGTATCGGGCGACTCGATCAGTTCCTGCTCGACCGCCCTCACCCGCGCGATCGCCTGCTCGACGTCCGCCGCATCGCCATACTGGTAGGCCAGCTTCAGGTAGCCCTGGAAGTGCCGCGCCTCGCTTTTCAGCAAGCCGAAATAGAACGTGCCCAGTTCCTCGTCGAGATGCGGCACCAGCGCCTCGAAGCGCTCGCAACTGCGCGCCTCGATAAAGGCGCCGACCACCAGGGTGTCGACCAGCTTGTGCGGCTCGTGGTTGCGCACCACCTTGCGCAGCCCCGAGGCATAGCGGGCCGCCGAGACCGGGCGCAGGCCGATCTTGCGACGCTTCATGAGGCGCAGCACCTGTTCGTGGTGCACCAGCTCCTCACGGGCCAGGCGCGACATCATGTTGATCAGGTCGACATGGCAGCTGTACTTGGCCATCAGGCTGAGCGCCGTGCTGGCGGCCTTGAACTCGCAGTTCTTGTGGTCGATCAGCAGGGTGGCCTGATCGGCCAAGGCCGCGTCCACCCAGGCTGGCGGCGTGCGGCAACCGAGGAACTCGTGGATTTCCGGCAGGTTCATCGGGCGTCCCCGGTAGCCGGGCAGGCAGGGCATTCGACGGGACTTGCGGGCAACGACAGGGTTTCGACTGGGGATGACACGGGCATGGACTCACGAACAGTACGGGGTAGCGCCGATCTTCGCGCCGGACCCGGCATTATACGGCTGGAGGCGGCGGCGACCAGCCACGACCGTTGATACCGATCAAGAACTTCCCACAGCCCCGGCATCTATATTGGTTGTATATCGTCAGGGGGACACGCTCATGCAAGCCATCCGCAGCATTCTTGTGGTCATCCAGCCCAACCATGCCGAGGGCCTGGCCCTCAAGCGCGCCAAGCTGATCGCTGGCGTCACCCAGTCGCACCTGCACTTGCTGGTGTGCGACGACAAGCATGATCACAGTGCTTACCTGCGCACCCTGTGCGATGCCCTGGAGCAGGATGGCCACAGCGTCAGCGCCCAGCAGGCCTGGCACGAAAGCGAGCAGCAGACCATCATCAGCACGCAGCAGAGCGAAGGCTGCGGCCTGGTGGTCAAGCAGCACAAGCCCGACAACCCGCTGAAGAAGGCCCTGCTCACGCCAGATGACTGGAAGCTGCTGCGCTACTGCCCCTGCCCGGTGCTGCTGGTCAAGACCGAGGCCTCCTGGGCGGGTGGCACCGTACTGGCGGCCGTCGACGTGGGCAACGCCGATGGCGAACACCGCGCCCTGCACACCAGCATCATCGATCATGGCTACGACATCGCCGCCCTGGCCAAGGCCACGCTGCACGTGATCAGCGCCCATCCGTCACCGATGCTGGCAGCGGCCGACCCGACCTTCCAGCTGCGCGAAACCATCGAAGCGCGCTACCGCGAACAGTGCCGCGCCTTCCAGCAGGCCTACGACATCGACGACGATCACCTGCATATCGCCGAAGGGCCGGCGGACGTGCTGATTCCGCATTACGCCCGGCAGTTGCACGCCTCGGTCACCGTGGTCGGCACAGTGGCGCGCACGGGCTTTTCCGGGGCGCTGATCGGCAATACCGCCGAGGTGATTCTCGACGCTCTGGAAAGCGACATCCTGGTGCTCAAACCGGATGACATCATCGGCCACCTGGAGGAACTGGTCAGCCAGCGCTGATATGCCGCGGTGCCCACCCCAGGGAGACGATCCCTGGTTTGCTGCCAGCGCTGTGCGGTCGAGCAAAAGGCCGTGGAACCCTGGAACGGATCGGGCCGCGTGGGTGGCAGCCCACCGGAATTATCGATGGGTTGTCACCCATCCTACAGACTGCCTCGCTCCCGGGAGCTGACCCGGGGTTTCGTTCGCAGTGGCTCGAGCAGGGACGACAGGCCGTTGTGGTCGATCTCCTGCATCAACGCCAGCAGGCGGCCGAGCTCCCCGGCGGGAAAGCCCTCGCGGGCGAACCAGTTCAGGTAATGCCCCGGCAGGTCGGCAATCAGCCGCCCCTTGTACTTGCCGAAAGGCATTTCCCGGGTCACCAGCAGTTGCAGGTCTTCGGCTTTCATCGCGGGGCCCCTATCGCCGTTGTGCAGTGACGGATTATGCCGAAAAGTCCGGCCGTTCGCCCGGCCAGCGGGTCAGTGGCGCGCAACTCGGGTAAGCTGCGCGCGCCGTTCACAGCTCACAGGTGTTTCCAGGATGATTATCAAGGCTCTCAGACTCGGCCTCGGCCAACTGATCGTAGGGCTCGACCTCGCTACCCGCCCGGCCCCCATGAAACGCGCCGCCGAGGATCAGGCCGCGGTCGAACGGGCCGCCGGCCATCTGACGCTGTACCAGTTCAAGGCCTGTCCGTTCTGCGTCAAGATCCGCCGCACGCTGCACCGGCTCAACGTGCCGGTCGCCCTGCGCGACGCCAGGAACGATGCCCAGCACCGCCAGGCCCTGGCCGAACAGGGCGGCAAGATCCAGGTCCCCTGTCTGCGCATCGAGGAAAATGGCCAGAGCACCTGGCTGTACGAGTCCAAGGCCATCGCCGCTTACCTGCAGCAGCGTTTCGCCGCCAGCCAGGCGCAGTGAAGACGGCTCATCCACCACCCCGTGGATGAGCCAGGCGGCACGCCGACCCGCAGCGTGCCGCGATTTATCGGGCCGTTGAAAAACGTTGGCGAGGCAGCCTGTTTTTAACGCCGCGATGGCAACGCACGACTGCATGGATGCAGGAGGTAGAGCGACGCAGGAAGCCAAAGCCGAGGTGGTTTTTCAACGGCCTGTTACTCGACGACGCCGATCTTTCCCACCATCCCGGCCTGGTAGTGCCCGGCGATCAGGCAGGCGAAATCGAACGCGCCGGCCCGGTTGAACGTCCACACCACCTCCCCCTGCTCGCCCGGCTGCACGTGCAGCATGTCCAGCCCATCGTGGGCCATGTCCGGATGCTCGAGCATCATGGCCGCGTGTTCGTCCAGCTGCGCCTTGTCGCCCAGCACGAATTCGTGCAGCAGCTGACCGTCGTTATGCAGGACGAAGCGCACGGTTTCCCCCTGCTTCACCTCCAGGCTGGCCGGGACGAAGCGCATCTGGTCGTTCATGCGGATCTCCACCGTGCGCCCGGCCCTGGCGGCATCGCCAGGGACGCCCCAGGGCTTCTGCTGGGTGCTGGCCGAACCATGCTGGTGGCCGCCGTGCCCATCCGCCGCGGCCAGCGCCATGGGTGCCTGGATAAAGCCGCTCAGCAGCAGTGTGCCAATCAAGCCGGTCATCTTGTGCATCGTTGTCACCTCGATAAATCGTCGTTCTGCGTACTCGGGCACGCAGCAGGTCGCTCGGCTGTCGAGCGGCGAAAAAAGAAGAAAATCAGACGAGGAAACGACGAGGAGGACGATCCGGTGTGTCGCCGATATGGCCACTGAAGTGCCGCTGCCAGGCGCCACCTGCCAGGCTGGAAGACAGGGGCGAAGGCGCGGCCAGACCGGCATCGAACGCCACTGCGCCGACGCAGAAGGCGCACAGGCCGCAGCCGGCATGGCCAGGGGCTGGATGATCCATGGCCTGCGCAGGGTGCCCGATGCCTTCGGCACAGGCCAGCTCGGCCAGCGGCCCATGCATGGCCTGGTCGCTAGCCGCGGTCGCGGCCAACGCCATGCTCAGCTGCATGGCAACGGCCGCCACGCCCTGGGCGGGCAAGGCCAGCACCAGCATGCAGAGCAGCAGGACACGCAGGGAACGGGAAGCCATGGGCTACGACTGAACCAGTAAGGGCCGAAGCCGGGATTATGCGTCAGTTCGCCTCCTGTTCAAAGCGCCGGAAAGAGCGCTGGAAGACAGACGGCAACTTGGAACTTGCGGCTTGCCTAGTGTCGCGGCACCGATCAAATGTCGGTCTACACGGGATTCAGCAAGAAGCGCTCAGCATGGCCACATTCGTGTGGGAGCCGCGACCTCGCGGCGAATCGTGGCCATATCGCGTTTTTGCAGCATGGCCGCCATCGCATCGCGCCGGGGGCGACGCTCCTACTGGCGAACTCTGATTCCGAACGGGCTCTTGCTGGCCAGGGATCAAGACGGTATCCACGGGAGTCCGACATTTCATGATCGACGCGGCCCTAGTGCTGGTGGCTGCGCCCGACATGGGAGACAGCGTTGTCATTGTGCAGGTTGTCGCTGGTGTTGAGTTGGCGAATGATCTCGCAGGGGGCCGCGTCGCGATCCGCCATGCAACTGCGGCGCAGTTCGACCAGTTGCGCCTGCAAGGACTGCAGGCTGGCGATACGCGCATTGACGTGCTCGATATGCTCGTCGATCAGCGCGTTGATCGCCTCGCAATTGTCGGCCGGCCGACCACGCAGGCTGAGCAGTTCGCGGATCTCGTCGAGGGTCATGTCCAGGGTGCGGCAGTTGCGGATGAAGGTCAGGCGCTCGACATGCTCGGCGCGGTACAGGCGGTAATTGCCTTCGCTGCGCTGCGGCGCGGGCAGCAGCCCTTCACGCTCGTAGTAACGGATGGTTTCCACCTGACAGTGGGTCAGTGCCGCCAGTTCGCCGATCTTCATGCCATGTCCTCCCCCATGAAAGGTACTCAGGGCAATTGTGCTACGCGCTCGAAGAACCGACGACTGCATCGATGCAGGAGGGGAGCCCGAGCCGAAAAAAGCAGCCCGAGCACGCAGTTTCTCGTTCAGCCTTCCAGCCTCCAGCGCTTTTCATCGAGTGTATTTCACACGATGACGCCATGGCGCGATTGCCCTGGAAAGGTACTCCAGGGCCTTGACCCTATAGTGGCTACAGGGTGTTCACTCTGCAACAGCTCATATGGAGATCCGCTCATGGCCAACTGTTGCGATCACACCCCGAAACCCCGACCCGCCGAGTCGTGCTGCGCCAGCGCGGCCAAGAGCGCCTGTTGCGACCCGGGCACGCCGCTGCTCACAACTATCGCCGAACCGGCGCCTGTCGCTGCAAGGCAGCATAGCACCCTGCGTATCGAGCAGATGTGCTGCCCGACCGAGGAGGCGTTGATCCGCGGCAAGCTGCATGAACTGCCGCAAGTGCATGCCATGCGCTTCAACCTGCTCAACCGCACCTTGCACGTCGAGCACGCGGCCGATGCCGCGCCGCTGCTGGTCGAGGCCATTGCCAGCCTGGGCATGACGGCGCGGACGCTGGGCGGCGAAACCCGCATCCGCATCGAGCAGATGGACTGCCCGACCGAAGAACGCCTGATCAGCGACAGGCTGTCACGCCAGCCTGGCGTGCAGGCCCTGCATTTCAATCTGCTGCAGCGCGTGCTGACCATTCGCCATACCGAGGATGGCCTGGCGCCGGCCCTGCAAGGCATACGCGAGCTGGGTTTCACCCCGCAGTTGCAGGATAGCGACACCCCGCCCGCCGCCGATGAGCCCGACAAGTCCGGGCCGCCCTGGCGCCTGATTGCCGCCGGCGTGGCCGCGTTCATGGCCGAGCTGGTGCATTTCACCGACAGCGCCCCCGAGTGGGTGGTCGCGCTCATGGCCCTGGGCGCCGTGCTGGCGTCGGGGCTGGAGGTCTATAAAAAGGGCTGGATCGCCCTGAAGAACCTCAACCTGAACATCAACGCGCTGATGAGCATCGCCGTGACCGGCGCCATCCTCATCGGCCAGTGGCCCGAAGCGGCCATGGTCATGGTGCTGTTCGCCATCGCCGAACGGATCGAGGCGAAATCCCTGGATCGCGCGCGCGACGCCATCCGCGGGCTGATGGCGCTGACCCCGGAACAGGCCAGTGTGCGCCAGACCGACGGCAGCTGGCGGACCCTGGCGGTCACCGAGGTCGCCATCGGCAGCCTGGTCCGGCTGCGCCCGGGCGAACGCATCGGCCTGGATGGCGAGGTGCTCGAAGGCAACTCGACGGTCGATCAGGCACCGATCACCGGCGAAAGCCTGCCCGTGGAAAAGCACCCTGGCGACCCGCTGTTCGCCGGCACCATCAACCAGGCCGGCGCCCTCGACTACCGGGTGACCGCGGCTGCCGGCAACAGCGCTCTGGCGCGCATCATCAGGGCGGTGGAAGAGGCCCAGGGCGCGCGGGCACCGACCCAGCGCTTCGTCGACCGCTTCGCGCGCATCTACACGCCGCTGGTGTTCCTGCTCTCCCTGGCCGTGGCCGTGGTGCCGCCCCTGCTGTTCGGTGGCGGCTGGTACGAATGGGTCTACCGCGCGCTGGTGTTGCTGGTGGTCGCCTGCCCCTGCGCCCTGGTGATCTCCACGCCGGTGAGCATCGTCAGCGGCCTGGCGGCGGCGGCGCGCAAGGGCATTCTGGTCAAGGGCGGGGTGTACCTGGAGAACGGCCGCCACCTCACCCACCTGGCGCTGGACAAGACCGGCACCCTCACCCACGGCAAGCCGGTACAGACCGATCATCGCGACCTGCTGACGGCCGAACCGGGCCTGTATCGGACGCTGGCCGCCAGCCTCGCCCAGCGCTCGGATCACCCGGTGTCCCAGGCGGTGGCCAAGGCGGCGCAGGAGCAAGGCGTCAGCCTGCGCGAGGTCCAGGACTTCGAGGCATTGCCGGGGCGCGGCGTGCGCGGCCTGATCGCCGGCCAGCGCTACCAGTTGGGCAATCATCGCCTGCTGGAAGAACTGGGCCTGTGCTCGACTGAAATCGAGGTGCAGCTCGACCAACTCGAGCGTGAGGGCAAGACGGTGATCCTGCTCAGCGACGAGCAGCGCGCCCTGGCCCTGTTCGCCGTGGCCGACACGCTCAAGCCCAGTAGCCGCGAAGCCATCGCCGCGCTGCACGCCATGGGCGTCAAGACCCTGATGCTGACCGGCGACAACCCGCACACCGCACAGGCCATCGCCGCCCAGGTAGGCATCGACGAGGCCCGCGGCGACCTGTTGCCGGCCGACAAGCTGGCGGCGGTCGAAGGCCTGCTCGGCCAGCCAGGCCGGGTCGGCATGGTCGGCGACGGCATCAATGACGCCCCGGCCCTGGCTCGCGCCGATATCGGCTTCGCCATGGCCGCCATCGGCACCGATACCGCCATCGAAACCGCCGACGTGGCGATCATGGACGACGATCTGCGCAAGATTCCGGCGTTCATCCGCCTGTCGCGGCAGACCGCGGCGATCCTCAAGCAGAACATCGCCCTGGCCCTGGGGATCAAGGCGATCTTCCTGGTGGTCACCCTCGCCGGCCACGCCACCATGTGGATGGCGGTGTTCGCCGATATGGGCGTCAGCCTGCTGGTGGTGCTCAACGGCCTGCGCCTGCTGCGCAAGTAACCGGCCAGTTACCGCGCCCTGGGAGCCTGATGCCGATCAGATAAGGTTTTTGTAGCAACAGGGGCGCGACTGGAGAGCGGCAACCCGCCGCCCGTGTAGGAGCGCCGACCTCGGCGCGATGCGATGGCGGCCATGCTGCAAACATCGCGGTATGGCCACGATTCGCCGCGGGGGCGCGGCTCCTACAGAGCCTGGCGAATCGACTTTTGCGGACCATTTGTAGCCTGCCACTGAGCGCAGCGATGTGCAGGGAGCGGTCTCGCGCGTCCCCGGATTTCGCTGCGCTCTACGCCAGGCTACAAGAGCGGATGGTGCCATCAGCCCAACATGGTCACGTGCCGCGGATGGCTGGCGATCCGGGCCAGCCAGGCATTGACCGCCGGGTAGGCGCCGAGGTCGAAGCCGCCCTCGTGGGCCACGTGGGTGTAGGCGTACAGGGCGATATCGGCGATGGAGTAGCTGTCGCCCACCAGGTAGGGCGTGCGCTGCAGCTGCTGCTCCATGACCTTGAGGGCCTTGTGCCCGCGAATCTGGCACACCTGGTACTCTTCCCGACGCTCGGCCGGCATGCCTTCCAGCCACTGGATGCGGCGCGCCACGGCGATGTAGGGCTCATGGCTGTACTGCTCGAAGAACTGCCACTGCAGCACCTGGGTGCGCAGCCGCGGCTCGGTCGGCAGGAATTCGCTGCCGTCGGCGAGGAAGTTGAGAATGGCGTTGGACTCCCAGAGGTAGCTGCCGTCCTCCAGCTCCAGCACGGGAATCCTGCCGTTGGGGTTCATCGCCAGGAACTCGGCACTGCGGGTCTCGCCCTTGAAGATGTCCACCGGCACCCAGTCATAGGGTTTGCCGAGCAGGGTCAGCATCAGTTTGACCTTGTAGCAGTTGCCCGAGCGGTAATCGCCATACACCTTGTACATGTTCGCCTCCTCAAGTTGCCCGCCAGCGGGCGTTCGATGCTCACGCCGCATCGGCGGCCAGTCCCTGGCGAACGATGCCGGCCAGCCGGCGCAGCCCTTCCCCCAGACGCTCCGGTGCCACATGGCTGAAATTCAGCCGCAGATAACCCGGTTGCCGATCCGGGTCGATGAAAAAGGGTTCGCCCGGCATGAATGCCACGTTCTGCGCCAGGGCGGCGTCGAGCAGCAGGCGGGTGTCCTGGGGCTGCTTCAGGCGCAGCCAGAAGAACAGCCCGCCCTGAGGCACCTGCCAGTCGGCCAGGTCGCTGAAATGCTCGACCAGCGCGGCCTGCATGGCATCACGGCGCAGCCGGTAGAAATCGCGCAGCTCGGCCAGATGCTCGCGGTAGCGGTCGCTGCCCAGCCACTGCAGGGCCTGCCACTGCCCCGCGCGGTTGCTGTGCAGATCCGCCGACTGCTTGAGGCGCAGCAGATAGGGATACAGGTCCGGCGTGGCGATCAGGTAGCCGACCCGCAGCCCGGGCAGCAGGGTCTTGGAAATGGTGCCGGTGTAGATCCAGCTGGCCTTGCGCAGACGGCCGACGATGGGCGTGGCGCTGCCAGCATCGAACACCAGCTCGCGGTAGGGCTCATCCTCGATCAGGGTCACCTGGTAACGATCCAGCAAGGCCGCCACCGCATCGCGCTTGGCTTCGCTGTAGCGCACCGCCGACGGATTCTGAAAGGTCGGGATCAGGTAGGCGAAGGCCGGTCGCTGGCGCTCGAGCTGCTCCTCGAGCGCCTGCAATTGCGGTCCATCGGCCTCCTGCGGCACGCCCACGCAGTCGGCGCCGAACAGCTGGAATGCCTGCAGCGCCGCCAGGTAGGTCGGCGCTTCGAGCAGCACCTTGGTGCCCGGATCGATGAACAGCTTGCTGGCCAGGTCGAGGGTCTGCTGCGAACCGCTGACGATCAGCACCTGGCTGGCCTCGCAGGGTACGCCCAGGGCGCGCGCCTCGGCGGCGATGACTTCGCGCAGGGCCGGCTCGCCCTCGCTCATGCCGTACTGGCCCAGGGCGCCGGGCATCTGCGACCAGTCGAGCGTGGGCAGCATCTCCTCGGCCGGCAGGCCACCGGCGAAGGACATCACCTCCGGGCGCTGCGCCGCGGCGAGGATCTCACGGATCAGGGAGCTTTTCAGGCGGGCAACGCGTTCGGAGAAGGCCATGCAGGTCACCGGATGATAAGTCGGATAAAGTACGTCAAACTACTTGACCGAAAGTACGACGCCCGGGACATATACGTCAATATGATTGACCTTAAAAATTCGGCCGCCCAGCAGGCGGCCATGGAAGCCTTCTTCTTCGGTTACCAGGCGTTCACCGCCAAGGCCGACGAAATGCTGGCGCGCCGCGGGCTGTCGCGGGTACACCAGCGCATCCTGTTCTTCATCGCCCGTCACCCGGGCCTGAGCGTCAAGGAACTGCTCGCCTACCTGGGCGTGAGCAAGCAGGCGCTGAGCATCCCCCTGCGCCAGTTGCTGGAGATGCACCTGGCGCAGAGCGTCACCGCCGAGGATGACAAGCGCAAGCGCCTGCTCGGCCTGACCGCCGAGGGTGCCAACCTCGAGCGCGCCCTGCGCCGCGAGCAGGTCAAGCTGCTGCAACGGGCCTTCGACGAAAGCGGCAAGCACGCGGTCGATGGCTGGCTGGCGGTGAACAAGGCGCTGAGCGGTACAGGTCGCGCGCCTGAGTGATCCGCGCACGACTGTATGGCTGCTTATAGCGGCCGCTGTATCGCGACGGCCGCACTGGCAGCCCTTATCGTGGCAGCTCAACCACGAGAATTCGCCATGACCCTGGAACTGCTGATCGCCTTCGTCGCCTTTGCCTTCGTCACCTCGGTGACCCCGGGCCCCAACAACATGATGCTGCTCGCCTCCGGGGTGAACTTCGGCCTGCGCCGCAGCGTGCCGCATATGCTCGGCATCAGCCTGGGCTTCATGGTACTGGTGATGGCGGTGGGCTTCGGCCTCGGCCAGCTGTTCGAACAGTGGCCGGCGCTGTATACCCTGCTGCGCTACCTGGGCGCGGCCTACCTGCTGTACCTGGCCTGGAAGATCGCCAATGCCGGAGCGCCCGACAGCCGTGGCGGCGAGCGCGGCAAACCGTTCGGTTTCCTGCAGGCCGCGGCCTTCCAATGGGTCAATCCCAAGGCCTGGGTGATGGCCATCGGCGCCATCACCACCTATACCCCGCAGGAGAACTTCCTGGTCAACGTCCTGTTGATCGCCGCCCTGTTCGCCCTGGTCAACTGCCCCAGCGTCGGCCTGTGGACGGTCGCCGGCACGCTGCTGCGCAACTGGCTGCGCCATCCCCGTGTGTTGCGCGCCTTCAATATCGGCATGGCGTTGCTGCTGGTGGCCTCGCTGTACCCGATCTTCGCCGATGTGAAAGGAGCGCTGTGATGCTCGAAGGCAGCCGTCCGCGCCTGCGCCCGCTGGCCGATACCTCGCTGTCTGCCGTGGTGGCCGGTTTCATCGGCATGCTCACCGGCTACACCAGTTCGCTGGTGCTGATGTTCCAGGCCGGCCAGGCGGCGGGCCTGAGCGCCGGGCAGATTTCCTCGTGGATCTGGGCGCTGTCGATCGGCATGGCGGTGACCTGTATCGGCCTGTCGCTGCGCTACCGCGCCCCGATAATGGTCGCCTGGTCGACGCCTGGCGCGGCGCTGCTGATCAGCAGCCTTCCCGGGGTGCCCTATGGCGAGGCCATCGGCGCCTATATCCTCGCCTCGGCGCTGATCGTGCTGATCGGCCTGACCGGCAGTTTCGACCGCCTGATGCGGCGCATCCCCGGCTCCATCGCCGCGGCGTTGCTGGCTGGCGTACTGTTCAAGATCGCCCTGGAAATCTGCGTCGCCGCCGAACAGCAACCGCTGCTGGTGGTCGCCATGCTGCTGGCCTACCTGCTGGGCAAGCGCCTGCTCCCCCGCTATGCCGTGCTGGCAGCGCTGCTGGTCGGCTGCGTGCTGGCTGGCACCCTGGGGCTGCTGAACTTTTCCCACTTCGAGCTGCAACTGGCGATACCCGAATGGACGACGCCAAGCTTTTCACTGGCGGCGGCGATCAGCATCGGCATCCCGCTGTTCATCGTCGCCATGGCCTCGCAGAACCTGCCGGGCATGGCCGTGCTGCGCGCCAACGGCTACGACGTGCCGGCCTCGCCGCTGCTGACCACGACCGGCCTGGCCTCGATCCTGCTGGCGCCGTTCGGCTCCCACGGCATCCATATGGCGGCCATCAGCGCGGCGATCTGCGCCGGCCCCGAGGCCCATGAGGATCCGCGCAAGCGTTATACGGCGGCGGTCTGGTGCGGCGTGTTCTATGGCATCGCCGGACTGTTCGGCGCCACCCTCGCCGCCCTGTTCGCCGCCCTGCCCAAGGCGCTGATCCTGTCCATCGCCGCCCTGGCCCTGTTCGCCTCGATCATCGGCGGTCTGACCCAGGCCATGAGCGAAGCGCAGGAACGTGAAGCGGCGCTGATCACCTTCCTGGTCACCGCCTCGGGCATGACCCTGTTCGGCGTGGGCTCGGCGTTCTGGGGAATCGTCGCCGGCCTGCTGACCCTGGCGGTCCTCAATGGCGGCAAGCGGGCCTGACCCGCCTTCAAGGTCAACGCATCACATCGCCAGGATGTTTTTATGCCGCTGAGCTTTCACAAGATGCACGCCAATGGCGATGACTTCGTGGTCGTGGACTCGCGAAGCTCGGCCAATCCAGTGACCAGTAGCCTGGTTCGGCGCCTGGGTGATCGGAACCGGGGAATCGGATTCAATCAACTGGCCGTGGTCCTCGATTGCGATGACGCAGCCGCACGCCTGATGTTCTGGAATGCCGATGGTTCCACGCTGGATACCTGTGGCAGCGCAACACGGGGTGCCGCGGATATGCTGATGCGCGAAACCAATACGACGTCGATCGTGCTGCGAACCAACCGTGGCCTGCTGACTTGCGAACGAACCCCTGTCGGCAGCATTTCCGTCAATATGGGCGAACCGCTTTTCGACTGGTCGGATATTCCCCTGGCGCTGGAGCTGGATACCGCTGTTTTACCGCTTGTTGGCAGCCCAGCGGCTTGCAATATGGGAAATCCGCACTGCACCTATTTTGTCGACGATCTGACAGCGATCGATTTGGCGACAATCGGGCCGGGCCTTGAAAGCAATCCCCTGTTCCCCCTCAG
This sequence comes from Phytopseudomonas dryadis, assembly GCF_004327355.1. GTDB lineage: Bacteria > Pseudomonadota > Gammaproteobacteria > Pseudomonadales > Pseudomonadaceae > Aquipseudomonas > Aquipseudomonas dryadis. Next base: position 67,267 of record NZ_QJUM01000026.1, on the reverse strand, counting down.
AACGAACGTGCATTTCGTCCAGATCATCGACCGAAAGCACATTCGGCTGCGTATCTGGGAGCGCTGGGGCGGAATTCCGCTCGGTTCGGGTTCCTGCTCGTGCGGCGCGGCCGTCAACGGCATTCGTCGTGGTTTGCTGGACAATACCGTCGACGTCGAATGCGATGGCGGCACGGTGAGGGTTCATTGGAACGGCAGCGGGCCGGTCTTTCTCACCGGACCGGTAGCATGCAGTTTTTCCGGGGTGATCGCGGACAGCGTATTGGCCAACAGCAATGTTATTCCGGCGACCGAAGCGGATCGCCATCCGCCTCACGACTCGTAGCAGCTGGCTTGCCAGCGAAGCGATCTCACCGGCAACGCTGCGTGAATATCATCACCTGCTATCGCAGGGCTAGTTGTAGATACCGTCTTGCTCCTTGGCCTGCAAGAGCCCGTTCGCAGTCAGTGTTGACCGGTAGGAGCGTCGCCCCCGGCGCGATGCGAGGGCGGCCATGCCGAAGAATCGCGGTATGCCCACGATTCGCCGCGAGGTCGCGGCTCCCACACGAATGTGGCCATTCTGCGCTCCCGTGCAGATACCGTCTTGAACCTCACTTCGCAAGGGCGAGTTCAGGGTTGGGGGGTGGAGGACGCAGCGCAATCTACGTTGGAAGCTCGTGGCTTAAGGGTGGATACGGCTTGCAGCTCCTCCCCCGAGGATCAGTCGGGAACCATATAGCCTCGTTAAAAGGCTGTAGTCGAGATACAAGGGTGGCTCGGGCCGCGTAGGCAAGCGTCGTCCACCCTACGGAGGCCGCTAGCGCATGGAGTCAACCCCGCTATTTAGCATCAGCCTCCGCCGCCAGTTGCTTGCCGTGGGCGATATTGACCCACCAGCCGAAGGCCGCCGCGGTGAAGAACATGATGATGCTGTACAGCGCCGCCGGAATGGCCATGGTGCTGTTGTTGAGCAGCACCGGGCTGAGCGCCAGGGCGATGGCCAGGGTGCCGTTGTGGATGCCGATTTCCATGCCGATGGCGATGGCCTGGCGCAGGCTCAGCTTGAGCAGGCGCGGCACGAAGTAACCCACCGCCAGGCTGAGCAGGTTGAAGGCCAACGCGGCGCCACCGACTACCGGGGCGTACTCGACCACCGTCTGCCAGTCCTTGACCAGCGCCAGGATGATGATCAGCAGCAGGAACAGCGCCGAAATGATCTTCACCGGCTTCTCCATGCGCAGCGCGAAAGCGGGAAAACGGCTGCGCAGGAACATGCCGATGGCCACCGGCCCGAGGACGATGGCGAACACCTGCACCACCTTGGCGAACTGCAAGGGAATCGCCTGATCCCCTTCCATGAAATAAGCCAGCGACAGATTGACGATAAAGGGCATGGTCAGCACCGCGACCACCGAGTTCACCGCGGTCAGGGTGATATTCAGGGCCACGTCGCCATGGGCCAGGTGGCTGTAGAGGTTGGCCGAGGTGCCGCCGGGCGACGCGGCCAGCAACATCATGCCCACCGCCAGGGCGGGCGCCAGGCCGAATGCCTGCACCATGAAGAAACAGGCTACCGGCAACAACAGCAATTGGCAGAACAACCCGATCAATACCGGTTTGGGATACTTCACCACCCGGGCGAAATCCGCCAGGGTCAGGGACAGACCCAGGCCGAGCATGATGATGCCCAGGGCCAGGGGGAGAAACAGGCTCAGCAAGGGGCTCGCGGTCATCGTCACATCTCCGTGTTGGCAATCGGCCGTCTGCTCACTGTAGCGGGCAACCAGCGATCTGCGCGATCACGCTGCCCGGCCCATCACTTCGGTGGATCAATGGACATTCGGCCACTGCGACATCCTTGCCCAATTGCAGTCCGAGACTTATCACCACTCACCACTGCTTGTTTCAACGGAGGCCTCCCATGTCCACTCAGCTCAACCGCCAGTTCCTGCTCGCCAAGCGCCCAATCGGCATGGTTAGCCGCGATACCTTCGATTACGTGGAAAAGCCGGTCGGCGAACCCGGCGAAGGGCAGATTCTGGTCAAGAACCTCTATCTGTCGCTCGATCCGGCCATGCGCGGCTGGATGAACGAAGGCAAGTCCTATATTGCCCCGGTGGGTCTGGGCGAGGTGATGCGCGCCCTGGGCGTGGGTGAGGTGATCGCTTCCAACCACCCGGACTACGCCGTCGGCGAGCATGTCAACGGCGCCCTCGGCGTACAGGACTATTTCCTCGGCGAGCCCAAGGGCTTCTACAAGGTCGATGCGCAGCGCGCGCCCCTGCCGCTGTACCTGTCGGCCCTGGGCATGACCGGCATGACCGCCTACTTCGCCCTGCTCGAGGTCGGCGCGCCGCAATCCGGCGATACCGTGGTGATTTCCGGCGCCGCCGGCGCGGTGGGCAGCATCGCCGGGCAGATCGCCAAGCTCAAGGGCTGCCGGGTGGTCGGCATCGCTGGTGGCGCGGAGAAATGCGCCTACCTGACCGACGAGCTGGGTTTCGATGCGGCCATCGACTACAAGAGCGAGTCGCTGCCCGAAGCCCTCAAACGCGAATGCCCCAAGGGCGTCGATGTGTACTTCGACAACGTCGGTGGCGACACCCTGGATGCGGTGCTGAGCCGACTGGCGCCGAAAGCCCGCATCGTCATCTGCGGCGCCATCAGCCAGTACAACAACAAGGAAGCGGTCAAGGGGCCGGCCAACTATCTGTCGCTGCTGGTCAACCGGGCGCGCATGGAGGGCTTCGTGGTAATGGATCACGCCGCCCATTTCGCCGACGCGGCCAAGGAGATCGGCGGCTGGCTGGCCAGCGGCAAGCTGAAATCACGGGAACACATCGTCGAAGGCCTGGAAACCTTCCCGGAAGCCTTGCTCAAGCTGTTCAACGGGGAGAACTTCGGCAAGTTGATACTGAAGGTCTGAAACGCGGCGCTGTCAGCTCGCGCCCGCCCTGCCCGGACAGCTCCGGCACGACATGTCGCTCGGGCACGTATCTACTACTCTTGGTATTGATCCGACTCTCCGAGGCAGGATTTGCAAAGCAGCGCCGCTCCCCCTACGCAGGCCATGCAGTGCCATAATAATCAGAAAAAAAGAGGTCAAAGGCCATGTACAAGATCCCGATCGCGGGCGACCGCCCGCTGTTCCGCGAAGCCAGCCACAGCGTCATCGGCACCGCTCCCTCCATCGGCACCCTGGGCTTTATCACCCGCTCCTCGCCACGGGCGCGGATGACCGAAGCCATCCGGCAGATTCCCAACGGCAGCGTCTACCTCCCGCCCGACATCATCCGCACGCAGAAGGGCAGCCGCCCCCCAGCGCCAGCCTGTGGAACATCCCGCACTGCTGCGGGCACTGACACCCAGGCAGGCGCTTCTATCGGCCGGCGATCTCGTCTTCGCCGCCAACCTGCGCCACTGAATGCTCGGCAGCCTGAAAGCGAAAGAAAAGATGGCCAAAAGCCATAAAAAGGCTTGAGGCATTGCCGCTCGTTCGAGTAATTTCGCCGCCGCCAAGGCACCTCCTCAACCACCCAGCCGGAGCCCTGATGGAACTCGTTTTCACCGCTGTAACAATCCTGGTGGTCGGTCTCGTCTGCTGGCTGTACAACGCCTATCGAGGCAATGCCGGCCTGGGCCGCAAACCCATGAGCGAATGGCTGGCGCGCTACACCACGGCGGCCCCGGTGGAGCAGCACGAAATGGCCGAGGCCCTGCTGCACCAGTCGATCCGCCTGGCGGCGCGCATGGGCGTGCAGGTCAGTGTGGAGGATCTGCTCCCGATCGGCGACGAACCCTGCAGCCTGATCGCCCGCTGGCAGGTTCATATGCACAGCGACATGAGCGCCACTCCCCTGCCCACCACACCGGCCAGAACCCTCGGTGCGCTGTTGCTGATCCGTCAGTTGCAACCGCAGCGCTACCGGGAGCTGACCAGCGGTTGACGGCCCGGCTCGCCCCCTCAACTGCCCAGCGTTCCAGCAGATGACTGGAGGCTGGCCGGCGTAACGCAACGGCACCCGATGCCGGATCGCCGTTGCCGGCAAGCGTTCAGAGGCTGCGCATGAGAATGATCGGCAAGACCGTGAACAGCACGGTCACCAGCACCAGAATCAGCGTCAGGTCCAGGTTGTACACACTCACGTCGTTCTCCAGGCGAGCGGACATTGCGCTCGCATCGGGGTTGGTCGACTCGGTATGGCCCCCAAGGCGGTTGCAGTCGGCGAACGCAAACAGGCCATGCCAGGGGCCGAGCTTGCCATCGTCCTCGGCCTTGCCGCAGGCCGGCGCGACACGCTGCCTGCCCCAAGTGTAGGAGGCTTGCGGCAAGTCGCCATCGCTATCGATCTGGCGCAGTGCCGAGGGTGTCCGTGCGCAACGAATCGCTGCCGCTCGCCCCGACAGGGGGAACTTATCGGCGCCCAGGCCTACAGAATTCTGTATCGGCCCTCTCCCGGCCGCGTCCTTAACGCATCCAGAGGAGAAACCTGGCATGGAACAGTGGAACATCTGGTTCGACCGCGATCTGTGGCTCGGCGTCGCCATCGTGCTGGTGGCCACCCTGGTCATCTACACCGCCCTGCGCACCATCGTCGGCATCCTGCACCGGCGCCTGAGCGCCTGGTCGAAAGGCCAGGACGGCAACTGGCCGCACTTTCTCGCCGTGGTCATCGGCCGCACCAGTCGTTTCCTGCTGATTGCCTTCTCCCTGCTGCTGGCCCTCAGGCTGGCGGATCTGCCGGCGAACTGGCAATCGGCCCTCAGCCACGGCTGGTTCGTCGCCCTGGCCCTGCAGATCGCCCTGTGGGTGGATACCGGCGTGCGCCTGTGGTCGCGCAGCCTGGTGGTCGGCAAGCACGGTGGTACGGGCTACAACCCGGTGATGACCACCATCATCAGCATCATGGTGCTGATCGTGGTCTGGTCGGTGATGCTGCTGTCGATCCTTGCCAACCTCGGCGTCGATATCACCGCGCTGGTCGCCAGCCTCGGGGTCGGCGGTATCGCCGTGGCCCTGGCGGTGCAGACGGTGCTCGGCGACGTGTTCGCCTCGCTGTCGATCGGGGTCGACAAACCGTTCGAGATCGGCGATTTCGTGGTCTTCGGCGAAGTGGCCGGCAATATCGAGCACATCGGCCTGAAGACCACGCGCATCCGCAGCCTCAGTGGCGAACAGGTGGTCTGTGCCAACGCCGACCTGCTGCGCCAGGTGGTGCACAACTACAAGCGCATGGACACCCGGCGCATCGTCTTCAAGTTCGGCATCAACTACGACACGCCGAGCGACAAGGTGCGCCAGGTGGCCGAGCGCGTGGGCGAGATCATCCGCGCCACGCCGAAGACCAAGTTCGACCGGGCGCACTTCCTCGGCTTCGACGAGAGCCAGCTGACCTTCGAGGTGGTGTATATCGTGCTCAGTTCGGATTACAACCAGTACATGGACATCCAGCAGGAGATCAACCTGCAGTTGCTCGATGCCCTGCGCGAACTGGACGTGCGCTTCGCCCTGCCGCGCCGCGACCTGCGCCTGGTCGGCGAACGCCTGCCGACCCTGAAAGTGGCCGGCTTGCCACCGCAGGCAGAGCCGGAGCCGAACGAGCAGGATCAGCGTTTACCGAGGTTCAGCTAGATTTGCAGAGCGCCTACTAGGTTTATAAAGCCAGCACGTTATTCATAAACTTGAATGGTTTCGAGCCAACTGCAGCGAACTGAGGAAGCAGGTGCTCTGCTCGCTGCTCGTAAAGGTGGCGATTAGCCCAGTCACGCAAGATCGTCTGGATGAAACGTCCGGGCTTACCAATGACAGCCGCGTCCTCGGGGAATCGCACGTCTAGGCTGCGCTGGTATCGCTCTGCCCTGGTCAGCGCGTGGCAGACACTGATACCGCGTTCAACCGGGTGCAGAACGCTGAAGGGGACCCGCAAATTTGTCGGTAGCTTAGTCGAAACCGTACCTCTAAAGGGTAACGCCATCGCTTTTTTCGTATTGACATTGTGGGTACGGATAAGCATATTGCCAAGCATGTCGAAAACTCGCATATCCTCTACTGAGAGCCCTGAACAGGCGGACGTGATGCTCGCCGAACGGTCTTCGGCTGCCGATACGAAAGGAAGCATCAACCTGCGGATCGAAACGAACACTCGTCAGCTCATCGACGCTGCAGCAGCGGTTCTGGGTAAGACGCGGACGGAGTTCATGGTCGAAAGCGCCCGGCGACAGGCAATAGAGGTACTACTCGAACAACGGCTGTTCATGCTGAATGCCGAATGTTACGACGCCTTCATGCATGCTCTCGATAATCCGCCTGCACCAGGACCGAAACTGAGGTCTCTGTTGCGCCGAGTGCCGGCATGGCAGAAGTAGGTGATGCATCGGAACGTCCCGACATTGGTCTTTCGGCTCCTGTTCCCCTAGCCGCTGAACATGATTCGTCAGGGTTCGACTGCGGCGAATCAGCGCTGAACGACTGGTTGCGTCACCGGGCCTTGAAAAACGAAAGCCGCTTCTCACGGACCTATGTCGTCTGCCAGGGAAATCGGATAGTGGCCTATTTCTGCATCTCAGCCGGCGCGGTCGAGCGCGGGGTCGCTCCCGGTAGAGTTCGACGCAATGCGCCCGATACGATTCCGGTTTCGGTGATCGGGCGTCTCGCCGTTGATCGCGATTATGCCGGGAAGGGTCTCGGTGCTGACATTCTCTCGGATGCGCTGCGCCGGATCGCGATCGCTTCCCAAAGTATCGGCATTGGCGCCGTGCTGGTCCATGCAAAGGACGATGCGGCCAAGCACTTTTATCTTCGTTGCGCCGAGTTCATAGAATACCCGGAAGACAGCCGCACGCTGTTTCTACCCATTGAGACAGTGATCGCAGCATTCAGCTAGTGGCGGAGGGTCTGCGGTGGGCGAAGCCAAGCGGAAAAAGCAAGAGCGGTCGGCTTGGCCAGACGCCGACAATTTCAGGGGCACGATAGACCTCCATGTCCTCCCCCCCGTTGCTGCGATCAACGGTGCACGTATCCGCGAACTGACCGGCGAGACCGTCATTAAAGAATCGGCACAAGTGGTTCTGCAAACGTTCAAGGCCGTAGTTGAATCACGGACTTTCCATGTTGGCTTCTGTCTTGGCGACGGGGAATCGTTCAGCGCAGTTGGTATCGCCGTCATCGAGCGGCTGGCTATGGAAATGCCGGAAGCCGTGCTTCATGTTGTGCCGATCGCTCACGAGGACATTGCGTGGGACATCGTGACAAGGCATTTGCGCTGCTTCACGGGCCAAGTGCTGCTGTTCGCGTTTCCGAATTCGGATGTGTATGACGCCGGCACTGCGCAAATCTCATATTCGAAACATATTCGGCAGTTCAATCCTCAAGGTCAGCAGATCTCTCGACTGACCGATGCGCAACGTCGTCGAATATTGGAGCAAAAAGCGGCAATTCTGGATCATCCGCCACCCCCTAAGTTTTACGCTGCGCAAGGGGAGACGCAGGAAGATTGTCCTTGGATATTTCGGATCACGACACCAGCCGGAAAGGCCATCCGAACGGCAGTTTGGAATGGCAGGCGCGACTATGCCCACGAATTCCCTGCTGACATCGTGCAATGGGTGGGCGGCGACAAGATCGCCATCGTCCAGGTCGATAGTCCGGTCGGAGTAAACCGCCGCTCGTCACTTGATCTCACCCATCGGCTTGCGAAGGATTTCGATGGGGTGATCCATTGGGCGCGTGACACCGAAACGTTCCAGTCGATCCTCAGGTCGTTCATCCGTCTCGATCTGGATTCGGTCAGCCCACCTGAACTTCCCGAAGGCTGGGCGCCGGACATCAAGATTCTGACGGTAGGCGGCGCAGCCAATGGAGAAAATGATGAAGAAGGCTGATGGCAAACGCGTTATCCGTCATTCATGCCGCCACCGGTGCGAGGCATGCGGTTTCTCGAAGACGCCATCCGATCGCTCGACGTCAAACGGGCCCGCTTATGACTGTTCATTTGAGGTTCCTAGAACCGGGTTGGATTGGTAGCCCCTTTTGATCCCCGGATGAACAGATCAAAGCTAGCGGCACCCACTGATTCGATTGCAACTGACCCGGTCGCGCTCGCCCTGGGAACTGGAAAAGCGGCTGACCACGTTCCAGCCGATGCGCCGGCTGGAACCCACCCACAGCTCGCCGCTGCTGCTGATGCCGGTAAATAGCTGCAGGCGACCATAAGTGGTACTGGTCTGTGCCCAGGTCTGCCCACTGATGGCATCGAAGCCGCGCATCAGCGTGTCGTTGCCACGCTGCACGATGCCGTAGTGATTGCCGAATCGATCCGTGCAATTGAGCACGCTGGCGCTGCGCACGCACTGCATGGCATCGCCGGGCAGCATGAACGCAGCCTGGGCAGGCAGCGTCCAGAGGCAGGCGAGCAGAACACCTGGAACCAGCTTGAGACAGATCGACACGGGCAGCTCCTGGGCAGGTCGATGGGCGTTCATGCTAGCGCATCAGAGCCGCCCGCTCAGCGGATACTCCACGGACAGGCGCACCTGATCGACATCGCCCTCGGCCTGGGCGGCATTGCCGCGGTGCAGGCTGTGGCGCAGCAGCACCGTCAGATCCTTGGCCGCACCGGACTGCACCACGTAGCGCAGGTTGAGGTCGCGCTCCCAGTGCCTGCCGCCCTTGCCGTAGCCCAGCCAGGCGTAACTGCCCGTGGGGTCGACATCGCTGCCGTCGATGCCGCTGCCGCGGATGTAGGCGGCGCTGGCGCTCAGCCCCGGCACGCCGACCGCGGCCAGATCGTAGTCGTAGCGCAATTGCCAGGAGGTTTCGTTAGGCGCGTTGAAGTCCGACAGCTGCACCGCGTTGCCCAGCCAGATCGCGCCACGGGTGACGTAGTCGAACGGTGTGTCGCCAGCGACCTTCTGATAGCCCAGGCCGACCTTGTGGTAGCCCTGGGCATAGCTGAGCAGCAGGCTGCCGGTGGTGTTGGACACCCTACCGGCCAGCGCCTTGCCGGTGTCGCTGCTGCGGTACAGATGCAGATCGACACTGATGGCCTTGTCCTCGGCCAGGGCATGGCTGTAGCTGCTGCCCAGGTAGTGCGTGCGCCAGCTGTCTTCCAGTTCGCCGCTGTAGAGGCTGACGGACAGCCCCGGCACACCGCTGTAGCTGCCACCGACGAAGCTGAAGGCATTGCCCAGGCGCATGGACGGATCGGCGTAGTTGATCACCAGCGGATTGTTGTTGCTGCGCGAGTTGCGATCCGCCGAACCGGTGAAATGCCCGCCGACCAGGGTCAGGTCGTCGAACTCGCGACTGTCGACGAACCAGCCGGTGTGGGTCTCGGGCAGCAGGCGGCTGTCGGACGAAGAGAAAATCGGCGTTTTCACCCGCTGCTCGCCGTAACGCAGCCAGGTCGACGACAGCCGCGCCTTGAGCGCCGCGCCGCCACGGGCGGCGCCGTCCTGGTCGTAGCCCTCGTTGTCCACCGGCAGGTGGCGCAGCTTGCCGGCGCGGCCGCCGCCACCGTCGAGTTTCTGCGACAGGTACAGGTGTCCGTCCAGGCCGAAGCCGAGGGTGCCCTGGGTAAAGCCCGACTTGAACTCGCCCATCAGCCCGTAGCCCCACTCCTCGGCGTAACCATTGCGCTCGGTCCGCGGCTTGTAGGCGTTGCGCGCACCGTTGCTGCGCCCGCCGTTACGGTAGTCGCGGTTCTCGTAGACGCTGCGGTTGAGCAGACTCCAGCTGGCATCCTCGATAAAGCCGGCGGAGTGCGACTGAGCGCTCTGCGGCGCAGCCAGCGCCAGCGGCGAAAGGCAGCATACCGTGGCGGCGATCAGGACGGGTTTCGGGTACGGCCGGTTCATGCTTGCTCCTTGTGTCGGGATAATCGTTCCATATGCCGGGACAGGCCCACTGCGGCGCCCATCCCGATGCAGGTCAGTGCCCACCACAGTAATTGCGGTGGCGCCTGCTCGGCCGCCAGCAGGCGACCGATCAATACGTTGCCGAGCAGCGCGGCCAGGCCGCCAACGCCGGCGAAGAAGCCGTAATAGGCCGCCAGTTGGCCAGGGCGCGCGTAATACGGTACATGGGCCGACAGCAGCGGCAGCACCAGCAGGCTGCCGAGGCTGAGCAACGCCGCCATCAGCAGGATCGCCCAGCGCGGGCTCAGCAGGCTGGCCATGGGCTCGGCCAGCAGGCCATAGCTGGCGGCCATCAGCGCCAGGCCCAGGGCCATGCCCTGCCCTTCGCTGAGCCAGCGCTGGCGCAACGCGCTGATCGGCATCTGCAGCAGCACGCCGACCAGTGCGCTGATGACGAACACCCGGGTGATCCACGCCTGACCACCACCATGGGCGTGGCTGTAGGCCGGCAGCGCCAGGTACAGCGGGTGGAACAGCAACGGATAGGCCGCCGCCAGCAAGGCGAAACGCAGGAAGCAGCGCTGCTGCAGCATGTCCAGGCACTGGCGCAGCATGGTCACCGGTCGCTCCCCGGAAACCAGTTCCTTGGGCGGAAGAAAGCGCCACTGCACCAGGGTCATCAGCAGGAACAGACCCGCCGCCACGCTGCCGGACAGCGCGAAGTCGATACCGATCAGCAGCAACCCCGCCAATGGCCCGAGCAACATGCCGGCGGTACTGGCCATGTTCTGCAGGGCGAAGGCCCGCTTGCGCTGCTGCGCGTCCTGGCACTCGTCGGCCAGGTAGGCCTGGGCGCAGGGCGTGAACAGCGCACCGGCGAAGCCGCTGACGCAGGCGGCCAGCAGCAGGATCACCAGACTTTCCGAGAAGCCGAGCACGGCGAAACCGACGCAGCGCACCAGGCAGCCGACCAGGATGGCGCGGCGGTAGCCGATGCGATCGCCCAGCAGTCCGCCGAACAGGAACAGACCCTGCTGGCTGAACACGCGGATGCCGAGCACCAGGCCAACGGCCCAGCCGGCCAGCCCCAGGGTGTCGCTGAGATGCCCGGCCAGGTAGGGCACCAGCATGTAGAAGCCGAAGTTGAAGGCCAGGCTGTTGAGCACCAGCACCCGTGCCGCGGGGGACAGGCTGGCGAAGGTGTTCAACACTCGGCTCATGGCTGTTGGCTGCTCATGACTGGCTCATCGAATTCAAGGTATCTGGGTCGCACGCTGGACGATCTGTTCGAAGCGCTGCCTGGCCCGCGCCGGCAGTTGCGCCGGAATCTGCGCCTCGCTGGCTGGCTGCGCGCCGACCTGGATCAGCATGACCATGCCCATGGCCAGGTGCGGAATGCACTGGATGCCATACAGGCCGGGCTCGCTGAAGCTCACCTCGAGTTCTTCGTCGATCCGGCCCTTGAACGGTTCGGCAGCGGCCGGCAGAAAACCGGGGATACTGGCGGCATTATGGGTCGAGTGAGTGGCGATGAACTTGACCTTGTCGCCCGGGGCTATGGCCAGGTAATCGGGCTCGTAGACCATGGCGCCGGTCGCGCCGCGGTTGAGCATCTTCACCTCATGGGTTTCGGCCAGGGCCGGAGCCGCGCCCAGCAAGACCAGCAGAACAGCGAACAACGAAGAAACAGGCATGCTCATGCACTCATGTCAGACAGGTTGGAAACGCAGTACCCGATCGCCGTCTTCGGGGTCGACCAGGTAGCGGGCGCGCACCCCGAAGGTGTCGCGCAGGCATTCAGTGGTAAGCACCTCGGCTGGCGTACCGAGCGCCACCAGACGCCCGTGCCGCATCACGCCGAGGCGGTCGCATTGCAGGGCCTGGTTGAGGTCGTGCAAGGCGATCAGGCTGGTCACCGGCAACGCCCGCACCAGGCTCAGGATCGCCAACTGGTGCTGGATATCCAGGTGATTGGTGGGCTCGTCGAGCAACAGGACCTGCGGCCGCTGAGCCAGCGCCCGGGCGATATGCACGCGCTGGCGCTCGCCCCCGGACAAGGTGCTCCAGGCGCGCTCCGCCATCTCGGCCATGTCCACATCGGCCAGGGCCTGGGCGACGATCCGCTCATCCTCGGCCGACCAGGGCTGCAAGGCCGACAGCCAGGGTGTGCGGCCCAGTTCCACGGCATCGCGCACGCTCACCGCATCGGCGGTATCGGCCTGCTGTTCGACGAAGGCCAGCTGCCGGGCGACTTCGCGGCGGCTCAGGCTCGCCAGCGGCCGGCCCTGCAGCCATAGCTGGCCGCTGCCGGGCACGCGGATGCCGGACAGCAGCTTGAGCAGGGTCGACTTGCCGGAACCATTGGGGCCGATCAGGCCAAGGGTTTCGCCCTGCTGCAAGCGCAGGTCGACGCCGTCGACGATGGCGCGCCCCTTCACCGACCAGCCCAGGTTCTCGCAGTGCAGAACGGTACTCATCGTGGCCGTCTCCCGCGCACCAGGATCAGCGCGAAGGCAGGCGCGCCGATCAGCGCGGTGACCACGCCGATGGGCAGCACCTGCCCCTTGATCGCGGTGCGCGAGAGCACGTCGGCGGCGATCAGGAACACTGCGCCGGTCAGGGCACTGACCGGCACCAGCCGACCATGGCGCACACCGACCAGCAGGCGCGCGGCATGGGGAATCACCAGGCCGACGAAGCCGATGGAGCCGACGATCGACACAATCACCGCGGTGACCAGCGCCGCGCTGGCGATCAACGTGGCCTGCACACGGCGCACCGGCACACCCAGGGAGGCCGCCGACTCGGCGCCGAAGGTGAAGGCATCCAAGGCCCGGGTATGCCAGATACATAGCAGCACGCCGGCCAGGGCCACCGGCACGGCCAGCGCCACGTCCTGCCAGTCGACCCCGCTGAGGTTGCCGAGCAGCCAGAACAGGATGCCGCGGGCCTGCTCGGCGCTGGCCGACTTGGTGATCAGCAGCGAGGTCATGGCATTGAACAGCTGCGAACCGGCGATGCCGGCGAGGATGATCTGCCCACTGCCGTTCAGCGCGCCGCCGCCAGCGGCACGGGCCAGCAGGGCGACCAGGCTGAAAGCCGCGATGGCGCCGATGAAGGCGCCCATGGACAGCGACAACATCCCTGCCCCGACGCCGAGCAGCGCCACCGAAACCGCGCCCGTGGAGGCGCCGGCGGAGATGCCGAGCAGGTAGGGGTCGGCCAGGGGATTGCGCAGCAGCGCCTGCAGCACCACGCCGGATACCGCCAGTCCGGCGCCGCAGCAGGCCGCTACCAGGGCGCGGGTCAGGCGGTAGTTCCAGACGATGCCTTCGTCGATCGGGTCCAGCACGAAGCCTGCGCCGAACAGCTTGTTGGCCAGCACCTGGAACACCACCGACAGCGGAATCGGCGTTTCGCCCAGCGCCACGCCGGCGATCAGCGCCACGGCCAGCAGCAACAGGCAGGCGAACGTATAAAGCAACAGGCGAGAGCCGCGCGCCATCATGTTCCAGGGCCCGCCATCCCTGCGAGCCGTCGCTGCGCGACGTTAGAAAGCACGTCCATCATTTTGTCAGATCGAACCCGTCAACGGCCTGGGCCAGGGTTTCGATGCCGGCGATCATGCGCAGCGACGCCTGCATGCCGTCGGCGTCGAGAATCACGATACGGCCGTTCTTCACCGCCTCCATGTGCCGGGCCACCGGGTCGTTGCGCAGGAACTCCAGTTTCTTCTCCACGTCGTCGGCCGGGAAGCGGCGGCGATCCATGCGCGCCAGCACCAGCACGCTCGGGTTGGCCTTGGCCAGGGTTTCCCAGCCCACGGTCGGCCATTCCTCGCTGGACTCGACCACGTTGCGCAGGCCCAGGGACTTCATCATGTAGTCGGCCACACCCTTCTGCCCGGCCACATAGGGGTCGAGATCCAGGTCGGCGCTGGAGAACCAGAAGGCGGCGGAGATTCCCCTGGCCTGGCGCTGTTCGGCACCGGCCACGGCCTCGTGCAGACGGGCCTGCAGGCCGCCGACCAGCTTCTCGCCCTCGGCCTGCACGTCGAAGATTTCGGCCAGTTGGCGGATGCCCTTGTACAGGCTGTCGATCTGGAACGGCTGCAAGCGGGTGCCATCGGCGCCGACCAGGTTGTCCTTGCCCTCGCAGTCGGACGGCAGGATGTAGGTGGGGATCTTCAACCCGTGGAACTGCTCGCGGGTACCGACCACGCCCTGCTCGCCGACCATCCACTCGAACTGCACGGCGACCAGGCCGGGGCGCTTGTTGATCACCGACTCGAAGCTCGGGTCGTTGTCGGCCAGGCGCTCGACCTTGGCGTTCTGCGCCTCGAACTCGGGCAGCACCTTGCTGAACCACAGCGAGGTGCCGACCAGGCGCTCGCCCAGGCCCAGGGCATAGAGGATCTCGCTGCCGGCCTGGCCGATGGTCACGGCACTCTTCGGCGCAGCGGCGAAGCTCAGCTCGTGGCCGCAGTTGTCGAGGCTCAGCGGGTATTGAGTGGAACCGGCAGCCAGGGCCAGCGGCGCGCAACCAAGGGCGGCGGCGAAAAAGGCGAAACGAGACACGAGCATGCGGGGGTGATCTCCAAATCAACAGATACGCATAGGCGGCGTAGTGCAGGCAGAAGAACACATCGCATCGCCCGGCCATGGCCGAGCGCGTTCCGTCCAAACGGAACCGGTCGTCGTCGATGCCCCCTCCCGGACACCCCGCCGGCTGGTTCGATTGCAGCGCCCGACCACCGCGGCACGGCAGCTGATCAGACCTATGCCGGCAGGTCTCCTGACTGGTACGTCGACGCACTGCTGCGGCCTTCCCGGAATCGCTTCCAGTGACACGAATGCAGCCATGCTCAGCACCTACAGTTGCGGGGGCAGTTCCGTTTCGCCACATGAGGTGGCGTCGGATTCCCTATTGATTCCTCGCGGAAACCGGCGGCGGCATCTTAAACGATCGAGTCGCGTCACGGCAGCGCTGTTTGCCGCGGGTTGTTGCTGTCTTTCCCGGTTGCACGGGAAAAATAGCGGGCGGCAGACGGATGGCGTAGTGAAACTCCTTGTCGCCATTATTGTTATAATATAACAATAATGCAACGCGCTTATCGCGCCCGGATCGACCGCTGGACAAGCCACCGTCCGGGATAAGGCGGAAGCGGCCTTCGGCCTTCGATCAAAAACGCTTGAGGCTGGAAAGCTGGACGAAAGAGCCTATGCGGTCTGCTTCTCGTTCAGCCTCCAGCCTGTAGGATGGGTGAAACCCATCAATCGCCGATGGGTTTCACCCATCCTACGAGAGTCTGCTATCGCCTTGTAGCAGGCACTGAAGATTCCGCTTGAAATGAGAACCAAAATCAATAAACTGATAAATGTTATTTTATAACATATTGATTGGAGTTCCCATGAAACCCGGCATCCACCCCGATTACCGTCCCGTGCTGTTCCACGATGTCTCCGCTGACGCCTACTGGCTGATCGGCTCCACGGTGAGCACCGACAAGACCCGCGAGCACAGCGATGGCAACACCTACCCCTACGTCGCCCTGGATGTGTCCAGCGTCTCGCACCCGATCTACACCGGCCAGCAGCGCCAGACCAAGAGCGAAGGCCGCGTGGCCGGCTTCAACAAGCGCTTCGCCGGATTCGCAGGAGCCCGCTCATGAAAGTCGTCGCCTCGCTGAAACAGGCCAAGCTGCGCCATCGCGACTGCCAGATCGTCAAGCGCCGCGGGCGTATCTACGTGATCTGCAAGACCGAACCGCGTTTCAAGTGCGTACAGGGGCGGCCCAAACCGCAGCGCAAGAACAAGGGATAAGTGAGCTTGAATCAGCAACTCTGGCGCGAAGCGATCGCTTCGGGACGCGGTTATTAGCTCACCTGCAGGAGCTGCGGGGCGCCTAGCCTTGCGGGCGATGCGACAGTGGCCTTACCGCATAATTGCGTCGGCCGCACGATTCGCCGCGGGGGGGCGGCTCCTACAATACCGAGGTGCCTGCGAGATGGCGTCCGACATCAATCGCGTAGGAGCGTCGCCCCCGGCGCGAAGCGGTCTCGGCCGTCCAGCAGGAGTGGCGTCGTGACAACCAAGCAATACGACAAGCCCCCAACTCAAATCCCAGTCTCTCCCAGTTCGCGCAGGTAGCTCCAGGGATAGATACCGCGATCATGGCCGTCATCGAACACCAGCTGCACACCATAGCCCTGAGAATGGATCGCCGTGATCCGCACGCCCGCAGGCGCCACGTCGATACGCTGCGCCAGGCGTGCCGCCCGGCATTGCGAGCACGGACACTGGGCACGCAAGCGCCCATGGCCGAGTTGTTGCACCTGCCCCTCGCCCCAGTCGATGGTCAATAGCGCTTGCCCGGCGCTGTTGCGCAGCGCGACGGGGACCTGGCTCATGGAGCGACGGCACGCAACTGCGCGATGGCGATACGCACCGCCTTGCGCACTTCCGGGTCGGCATCCTGCTCGGCGGCCTGCAGGGCTGGCAACGCCTGAGCATCGCCCAGTTCGCCCAGCGCCAGCGCCGATTCCTTGCGCAGGTTGCTGATGGCGTGCCCCAGCAGTTCCACCAGGGCGTCGCGCGCCGCCGTGAAACGCAAGCGTCCGAGCGCCCGCACGGCGCGCAGCCGCACCTGCCAGTAGCTGTCATCCAGCGCTTCCAGCAACGCCGGGCCGGCGCCGCTGCGGCCGACCTTGCCCAGGGTGGTGGCCGCTTCCTCACGCACCTGCCATTCGCGATCCTTCAGGGCCGCCTGCAAGGCCGGCAACACGCTGTCGTCACTGGCCAGGCCAAGCGCGCCGGTGGCGGCGCGGCGTACTTCGGTATCGGCATCGTCGCTGGCCAGTCGTGCCAGTTGCGGCAAGGCATCGGTCTGCTTCAACCAACCGAGGATGCCCACCGCTTCACGACGGACGAAGGCATCGCTGTCCTGCAAGGCGGCAACGGCCGTGGGCACGCTGTCCACCAGGCGCAGCTCACGCAACGCCCGCAGGGTACTGGCGCGGACGAAGGCATCGGCATGCGTGGCCCAGGGCAGCACCACGCGGCCGGCATCGGCGCTTTTCAACTCGCTCAGGCTTTGCGCCGCCGCGCCGCGCACACGGGCGTCGGCATCGGTCAGCGCCGCGCACAGGCCACTCACCACTTCCGGCTCTTCCCAGGCCTCCAGCAGGCGCGCCGCCTCGGCGCGCACGTCGGCGGACGGATCCCTACCCAGCGCCTGCACCAGCCAGGGCAAGGCGTCGGGTTCCTCCAGGTCGGCCAGTTCGATCAGGGCGATGCGCCGCACGCCGGCGTCCTCGTCCTGCAGACGTGGCAGCAGCTCGAGAATGTCGGGATTGTCGGTACTCAAGTCGCTCATAGGGCAACTCGCAAGGGCGGATGATCGGTGGGCAGCCCGAGCGGCGTCAGGCGCGGCAGCTCGCGGCCTTCTTCATGGCGCAGCAGCTCCAGGCAGTGGCGCTTGAGCTGCACGAATTCGGGGCTGGTCAACAGGCCCGCATGCCGCGGACGGCGGAAGTCCAGGCGCAGGTCTTCGATGAAGCGTCCCGGCCGCGGACTCATTACCAGAATGCGGTCGGCGAGGAACAAGGCTTCGTCGATATCGTGGGTGACGAACACCACCGTGGTGCGCACCCTGCCCCAGATATCCAGCAGCAGTTCCTGCATCTTGCTGCGCGTTTGCGCGTCGAGGGCGCCGAAGGGTTCGTCCATCAGCAGCAGACGCGGCCGGTTGATCAGCACCCGGGCGATTTCCGCCCGTTGCTGCATGCCCCCGGACAGTTGGTTGGGCCAGCGCGTGGCGAAATCCTGCAACCCTACCAGGCCGAGAAATTCGCGGGCCTGGTGGTGCCGCTCGGCCTTGCCGATGCCCTGCATCTTCAGGCCGAAGGCGACGTTGTCGAGCACGCTGCGCCAGGGCAACAGGGTGTGATGCTGGAACACCATGCCGCGCTGCGGCGACGGGCCGTCCACCGCCTGGCCATCGACCCGCAGGGAGCCGGCGCTGGGCGTCAGGTGTCCGGCCAGGGCGCCGAGCAGGGTCGACTTGCCGCAACCGGAGGGCCCGAGAATGCACACGAACTCACCAGCGGCGATGGAGAAATCCAGCGACTGCACGGCTTCGAAGGCCTGGGCGCCCTCGCCCAGGCGAATGGTCAGGCGTTCGACCTCGATGCGCCCTGGCGACAGGTTGGCCTGGTGAATGTTCATCAACGGCGCCCTCCACTGCGGTACCAGGGCGTCAGCAGGTTGCCGAGGCGCTTGACCAGCACGCTGCTGCCCATGCCGAGCACGCCGATCAGCAGCATGCCGACGATGATGTCCGGGTAGTTCTGGATGGTGTAGGACTCCCAGGTGTAGTAGCCGATGCCGAACTGCCCGGAGATCATCTCGGCGGTGACCAGGCAGAACCAGGACGTCCCCATGCCGATCGCCAGGCCGGTGACGATGCTTGGCGCCGCGCCCGGCAGGATCACCTCGCGGAGGATCGCCAGACGCCCGGCACCGAGGCTGCGCGCCGAGGCGACCAGCCGCGCATCGACGCCTTCCACGCCGTGCACGGTGTTGAGCAATACCGGAAACAGCGCGCCGGTGAAGGTGATGAAGATCATCGACAGTTCCGACGAGGGGAACATCAGGATCGCCAGGGGAATCCAGGCCACGGCCGGAATCGGCCGCAGCACTTCCAGCGGCGGCAGCAGGCTGTCTTCGGCCCAGCGCGAACGGCCGATGGCGATGCCCAGGGCGACGCCCAACAGCGCGGCGACCAGGTAGCCGCTGAAGACCCGGCGAAGGCTGGCGCCAACATGATCCCAGAGTCTGCTGGATTCCAGCAGCGCCCAGGCGGCGTCGACGACCGACCCCGGCGTGGGCACGTAGGTGAAGGTGAGCAGGCCGAGATCCAGGCGCGAGTGGGTCGCCACCTGCCAGAACCCCAGGCACAAGGCGAGCGAGAGCAGACGCAGGGGCCAACGCTGTAAAGAAGTCATCATCAGGCTCCAGTGAGACGCTGCACCACGCGAGGCATGGCGCAGCAGACCGCTCAGCGTGCCGCCAGCAGACGCTGGTTGGCGCTGCCGAAGTCCAGGGCTTCACCGCCGTGGGCCTTGGCATAGGCCTCGGCCTGCCCCTTGAGCAGGAAGGCGCTCAGCTCGCCCTTGCCGTTGCGCACGAACCAGGCCTGGTTGGCCAGCAGCTTGATGCCACTGTCGGCGGCCTGGGCGTAGATGGCGCGGATGTCCTTGCCCTCCTCTTCGAGTTGCGCCAGCGCCTTGAGCGCCGCTTCCGGGGATGCGTAATGACGCACCTTGTCCTCGCCACGCACCCAGATCTGCGCCAGGCGCTTGAAGTCGCTGATCGGCCGGCCGGTCACCGCATCGTTGGCCTCGAGCGGCAACTGCGCGTAGTCGGCCAGGGCCTGGTCGTAGTCGCGGCCCTCGGCCTTGAAGGCGGCGCGGATGTACTGGTCGTCGACGAACTGCTCGACGTTCAGGCCGCGGTCGGTCTTCTTCAGCAGCTTGAGGGTGTCGATGGAGGTGGCGACGGCCTGGCGGTATTCGGGCTTCCAGGTCAGGTCGCGGGTCTGCAGGCCGAGCGGGCCGTGGAACAGGTAGTTCACCTCGGCCTCGATGCCGGTGACCTTCTCGATCAGCTCGCTGTACTTCTCCGGCTCGGCGGCGATCAGGCGATCGGCCTCCAGACCGGCGCGCAGGTAGGCGGTGACGATCTCCGGGTATTTCTCGGCGTAGGCCGCATCCACCAGGGCACCGTGGAAGGTCGGCGCGTTGGCCTGGGAGCCGTCGTAGATCTTGCGGGCGAAGCCACGGTTGGGGAACAGCTCGGCGAAGGGCACGAAGTCGGCGTGGGCCTCGATACGGTTGCTGCGCAGCGCCGAGCCGGCGATCTCCGGCGCCTGGGCGATGATGCGCACGTCCTTCTGCGGGTCCCAGCCCTGAGCGGCAACGGCGCGCAGCAGCATGCCGTGGGCGGTGGAGGCGAACGGCACGGAAATGGTCTTGCCCTTGAGCTCGGCCAGCGACTGCACGCTGGACGACGCCGGCACCACGATGCCGTTGCCGCTGCCCTTGGTGCTACCGGACAGGACGCTGATGAACAGGCTCTGCTTGCCGGCATCACGGAAGGCCACGCCGTTGAACGAACCGGGGAAGTCGGCCATGGCACCGAAGTCGAGCTTGCCGGCGACCATTTCGTTGGTCAGTGGCGCGCCGCTGGTGAAATTCTTCCACTCGATCTGGTACTTGGCATCCTGGTACTTGCCGTCGCGCGGCAGGTACTTGTCGAGCAGGCCGAGCTCGCGGATCAGCAAACCGCCGGTAGCGCAGTTGATGGTGGTGTCCTGGGTGCCGATGGCGATGCGGATGGTTTCAGCCTGCGCCGAGACGGCGCCGATGGCCAGCGCGAGGCCGACCAGAGTGGTACGCAAGTGCATGGGTGTCTCCCCTCGAATCAATAGGTGTTGGAATCGTCTCCGCCATCGGGTCGAGGGTGGGAAACGAGGGGTGTGGCATCGGGCGTCCGGTGGTTGGCCGGATGGCGTGTCGCTTTTCTAGCTGTTGTGACTAACGCGTAGCGAATGGCTAAGGCCGTACATTCCGTAGGAGCCCGCTTGCGGGCGATGCTTTCCCGCTAATCGCCCGCAAGCGGGCTCCTACAAAAAGTCAAATCGCGTTTCGTTCAACGCAGCAGATAGGGAATCTCGACGCGCACCGCATCGGTCGGGCAATCCTTCTCGCACGGCATGCAGTACCAACACTCGTCGAAGGCCATGTAGGCCTTCTGCGTCGCGGGGTTGATCGCCAGCAGGTCCATCGGGCAGACGTCGACACACACGGTGCAGCCCTTGTGGGCGATGCACTTGTCTTCGTCGATGGTCACGGGCGCATTGCTGCGCAGCAGGATTTCCTGGGGCTGGAAGGCCATATCACGGTGTCCTCGGAGCCTGTGGCTCTCGTCTTTTTCTGCATCTCTGCAGGCACGCTGGTGGAAGACGCTTCGCGGTCTTGCACCCTACTTTCGTCACGCGGCTTCGGTTTTCACCCGCAGGCGGTTGTAGGCCTGCTGCTCTTCGTCATCCAGGGCGATCAGATAGGGCTCGACCGGCTGCTTGAAGCTGACCATCCGGCCGTGTTCGTCCTTCTTCAGGTGGCAATGCACGAACCACTCGGCGTCGTTGCGCTCGGGGTGATCGACCCGGTGGTGGTACAGGCCCCAACGGCTTTCCTTGCGAAACAGCGAGGCGCGCGCGGCCATTTCCGCGCAGTCGCGGATCACGCTGACTTCCATGGCGCGCATCAGCTCGTGAGCATTGTTGGCCTTCAGCTCGGTCAGATCCGCCTCGATGGCGGCGAAGCGTTGCAGGCCGATCTCCATCTTCCGGGTGACCTTCGGTGGTTGCAGGTAATCGTTGACGAAGCGGCGCAGCTTGTACTCGACCTGTGCGGGCGGCAGGCCGTGCTCGCGATGCAGCGGCGCATAGACCCGCGCCCGCTCGGCGTCGATCTGCGCCTGATCCAGGGCGCTGTAGTCGCGCTCGGCCACATAGTCGGCGGCGTTGTTGCCGGCGAACCAGCCGTAGGTGAAGGCGCCGAGCATGTAGTTGTGCGGCACCGCCGCCATGTCGCCGGCCGCGTAAAGCCCCTTGACCGAGGTCTCGGCCTTCTCGTTGACCCACACCCCCGAGGCGCTGTGGCCGCTGCAGAAGCCGATCTCGGAGATGTGCATCTCGACCATGCTCTGCCGGTAGTCGGTACCGCGCCCGGCATGGAACTGGCCGCGGCTGGGACGCTCGTTGCTGTGCAGGATCTCCTCGATGGTCTGGATGGTTTCCTCGGCCAGGTGATCGAGCTTGAGGAACACCGGGCCGTTGCCGCCTTCGAGCTCCTGGTGGAACTCCCACATCATCTGGCCGCTCCAGTAATCGCACTCGATGAAGCGCTCGCCCTTGTTGTTGGCGGTGTAGCCACCCAGCGGGCCGGTGACGTAGGCGCAGGCCGGGCCGTTGTAATCCTTGATCAGCGGGTTGATCTGGAAGCACTCCAGGTTGGCCAGCTCGGCCCCGGCGTGATAGGCCATGGCGTAGCCGTCGCCAGCATTGGTCGGGTTCTCGTAGGTACCCATCAGGTAGCCGGAAGCCGGCAGGCCGAGACGTCCGGCCGCGCCGCAGCAGAGGATCACCGCCTTGGCCTTGATCACATGGAAATCGGCGGTGCGGCAGTCGAAACCCATAAGGCCGTTGACCGCGCCGTCGGCACCGGTCAGCAGGCGGGTCGCCACCAGGCGGTTGGTGATTTCCACCCGGGCGCGCTTGAGCTGGCGATACAGCACCTTCTTGATGTCGTGCCCCTCGGGCATCGGCAGCACGTAGGCGCCCATGTGATGCACCTTCTTCACCGCGTAGTCGCCGGTTTCATCCTTCTCGAACTTCACCCCCCAGCGGTCGAGCTGCTCGATGGTCTCGAAACTGTGGGTGGCATAGGCATAGACCGCGGCCTGGTTGACGATGCCGTCATTGGCCACGGTGATTTCCTTGGTGTACTGCTCGGGCGTGGCGTGGCCGGGCACGATGGCGTTGTTGAGGCCGTCCATGCCCATGCTGATCGCCCCGCTGCGCTTGACGTTGGCCTTGTCGACCAGCAGCACGCGCAGCGCCTTGTTGCGCTCCTTGGCCTTGATCGCCGCCATGGGGCCGGCGGTGCCGCCGCCGATGACGACGATGTCGTATTCCTGTTGCAGGGTATCGATGCTCATGGCTGCGCGCCCTTGTGTCGGTCGATGCGCAGGCGATACTGGAAGGCATCGCCACGGTAGTAGAGGTGTTCGAAATCCAGCGGCGTGCCATCGGCGGTGTGGGTCAGGCGCTCGATGCGCATGATCGGCGCGCCCTCTTCCACCGCCAGGGCCTGGGTCAGGTCGCTGTCGGCCAGCACGGCGTCGATGGCCAGGTCGGCATGGCCCAGGGCGATGCCGCAGTCGTTCTCCAGGATCAGGAAGATGTCGCGGGTGACCAGGTCGACCTTTTCCAGCTTCTCGCCCACGGCCTGCGGCAGCCAGGTGATTTCCAGGGAGATCGGCTCGCGGTTGATCAGCCGCACCCGGCGGACTTCCGTGACGCGGCTGCCCTCCGCCACCTGCAGGCGTTCGGCGACCAGCGCCGAGGCCGGCACGTGGCGGAAACTGCGCAGCTTGTTGAGCACCTCATAACCCATTTGCGTCATCGACTCGGCCAGCCCCTGCAGGGTGCTGACGTTCTGGAAGGCCTTGGGCTTGGCGACGAAGGTGCCCTTGCCGTGGATCTTGAAGATCAGCCCCTCCTTCTGCAGGTCGCCCAGCGCCTGGCGCACGGTGATGCGGCTGACGCCATACAGCTGGCCGAGCTCGTTTTCCGAGGGCATGCGACTGTGCGACGCATAGCTGCCATCGAGAATGCGCGAGCGCAGCAGCTCCTTGAGCTGGCTATAGAGGGGAACCGGTGACAACGGTAGCAACTGCGACATGTGTATCCTTTTCGATCGACTTGTCATAACAAGTAGTGACGAGAAGATATCGAATAGGACCAAGCGTCAGAAATATTTTTATCGAATAAGCATATCGCTGGGATTGCGGCCGCCATGGCTTCATCGGGATGCCAGGCATCGATCAGCGAGCGAGCCCTCCAACCATCAACGCCGCGGCAAGCGAAATGATGTGACCCGTCCCGGCAAAGGCGATTATTCTATTAAGGTATTTCTCCTGCCCTTAATATGTGAGTGTCGAAGATGAAGATTGATGACATGGATGCTTTCGTCGCTGTCATCCGCTGTCAATCGACCAAGCTGGCCGCCGATGCCCTGCAACTGACCCAGCCGGCCATCACCCGGCGCGTGCAGAACTTCGAAGAAGATCTTGGCGCCAACCTGCTCGACCGCAATACCAAGCCGCTGAAACCGACGCCCATGGGCTGGCGCGTGTACGAGCAGTGCAAGGCCATCCTGCGCGAGATCGATTCGCTGCGCGAACTGGTGGCCAGCGACGGCTCGCCCAGTGGCTCATTGCGCCTGGGCGTGCCACAGACCATCAGCGACGTGGTGCTGCTCGATGCCCTGCAGCAGATCCGCGAAACCTTCCCCGAGCTGCGTACCCAGGTGGTCAATGGCTGGGGCAGCAGCCTGATCGCGCGGATGGAAAACGGCGAGCTGGACGCCGCCGCCGCCCTGTTTCCGGCCGGCAAGATCTTCCCCGAAGGTATCGCCAGCCGCTCCATCGGCCGCATGTCGCTGCAGGTCGTCGCCGCCAAGGGCATGCTGCGCAAGCGCAGTTACAAGCTCAAGGACTGCTACCAGCATGGCTGGGTGCTGAACCCGGACGGTTGCGGTTTCCGCGCCGGCCTGCTGCGCGCACTCTCGGAACAGGGCCTGTCGCTGCAGATCAACCTGGAAACCTTCGGGACCGAACTGCAACTGGGCCTGGTCGCCAGCGGCCTGGGCCTGGGTCTGGTGCCCTCGCCCCTGCTGGCGCGCAGCCGCCATCGCGAGCAACTGGACGTGATCGGCGTCAGCGACTTCAAGCCGCTGATCGACCTGTGGCTGCTGCATCCACAATACCTCGGCAACCTGCAGGGAGCCGTCGACCTGTTCGGCGCCGTCGCCGCCAAGCGCCTGCAAGCGGACGCCTGACCCCCGCCTCCCCGTCCAGCGGCTCGCCCGGCGGGCCGCTCGCAGCCTTGCGCCCCAGCGGGGCTCGACAGCTACCGTCCGAATCCCCTTAAAATTCATAACTTGCATATTAATAGGATTATTAATTCTATATTTAAATAATTAGCTTAGAACCAAAAAGACTTTTACAGCTAACCTATATACGAATACGGTCTCATCCAAGCTACCTCATCGACCTGGGGCGCTACGGACAAACGCGCTGGCGGCCCGCCAGCCTCTGTGCCCTTCGATGAGTGCCCCATGACCCAATCCGCCGCTGCCACCTCCGCCTTCTCGACGCCCGATCTGCCTCGCGACGACACGCACTTCGCCAGGCTGCTCGACGGGATCACCGCGAGCCTGGCCGCGAGCGCCGCCGACTACGACCGCAGCGGCGAATTTCCCGCCGAGAACTTCGCCCTGCTGCATCGTCACGGCCTGCTCGGCCTGACGGTGCCGCGCGCGCTCGGCGGTGGCGGCGCCGACCTGGCCACGGCGCGCAAGGTGATCGCCGCCGTGGCCAAAGGCGAACCCTCCACCGCGCTGATTCTGGTCATGCAGTACCTGCAGCACTTCCGCCTGCAGTCCAATCCACACTGGCCGGAACATCTGCGTCAGCAGGTGGCGCAAGAGGCCGTGCGCGACGGCGCGTTGATCAACGCCTTTCGCGTCGAACCGGAGCTCGGCACCCCGGCCCGTGGCGGTCTGCCGGCGACCATCGCCCGGCGCACCGCCGAAGGCTGGCGCCTGAGCGGGCGCAAGATCTACTCCACCGGCAGCTACGGCCTGACCTGGTACCTGGTGTGGGCCCGCAGCGACGATGCCGATCCGCTGGTCGGCGGCTACCTGGTGCACCGCGACACCCCCGGCATCCGTATCGTCGACGACTGGGATCACCTGGGCATGCGCGCCACCTGCAGCCATGAGGTGCGCTTCGACGAGGTGTTGATTCCCCTCGATCACGCCGTCGGCGTCAGCCCCTGGAGCGCACCCAGAGCCGAGCTCGATGGCGAAGCCATGCTGTGGATGTCGGTGCTGCTGCCGGCGATCTACGACGGCGTGGCCCAGGCCGCGCGCGACTGGCTGGTGGGGTTCCTGAACACGCGCACACCGTCCAATCTCGGCGCCGCCCTGTCCACTCTGCCGCGTTTCCAGGAGATTATCGGGCGCATCGACACCCTGCTGTTCGCCAACCGCACCCTGCTCGATTCGGCCGCCGCCGGCCAGGTCGACGCCCGGCACGCCGGGCAGATCAAGCAACTGGTCAGCAGCAATGCGATCCGCGCCGTGGAACTGGCCATCGAGGCCTCCGGCAACCCCGGGCTATCACGCAAGAATCCGCTGGAGCGGCATTTCCGCGACGTGCTGTGCAGCCGCATCCACACCCCGCAGGACGACGTCGCGCTGAGCGCCGTCGGCCGTGCCGCCTTTGTCCAGGCCAGGGAGGCCGCACTATGAGCAACCTGATTGCCAGTCAACTCGACGCCGAGGCCAACGCCTACCTGCGCGAACGCCTGCCGGATCAGCGCATCGTCGAAGTCCCGTTCGGCCCCGATGGACTCGGCCAGATTCCCGCGCAAACCAACACCCTGATCCTGCGCCCCATCAACGTGCGCGGCGTCGACCTCAAGGAGCCGCCAGCCGGCTGGCCCTGGTCGCTGCAATGGGTGCAACTCGCCTCGTCCGGCATCGACTTCTATCCGCGCTGGCTGTTCGATGTGCCGCAGGTCAGCAGCGCCAAGGGCGCCAACGCCAACCCTGTCGCCGAATTCGCCCTGGCGGCGATCTTCAGCGCCGCCAAGCGGCTTCCGGATATCTGGGTGCAGGACGACGACTGGCACTTCACCTACCTGCAGCCGGTCAAGGGCGCGACCCTGGGCATTCTCGGCCTGGGCTCGATCGGCCAGAACCTGGCGCACAAGGCGCTGGCCCTGGGCATGCGCGTCATCGCCCTGGGCCGTCCCGGCCAGCCCATCGCCGAGATTCCCGGCATCGAGGCCGCCCGCGATATCCACCATCTGTTCGCCGAAGCCGATCACCTGGTGGTAGTGGCACCGCTGACCGCCGACACCCGCCATCTGCTCGACCGCGATGTGCTGGGCAGCGCCAAGCCCGGCCTGCACCTGATCAACCTGGCCCGCGGTGGCCTGCTCGATCAGAACGCCCTGCTCGAGGCGCTGGACAACGGCAGCATCGGCCGCGCCACCCTGGATGTCACCGACCCCGAGCCGCTACCGAACGATCACCCGCTGTACCTGCATCCGCGGGTACGTATTTCCCCCCACACCAGTGCCCTGTCCACCGACGGCAAACGCCAGTTCGTCGACGATTTCGTCGCCAACTTCCAGCGCTTCCAGGCGGCAGCACCACTGGAAAACCTCGTCGATATCGGACGCGGTTACTGAACAGATGGCCCAACGAGGCCTGGAGATTGCCATGAGTTCGCTCGCTACCCTGCACAGCCTGCCCTCCGTCCAGCAACGCGTCAGCGCGGAAGAATGGGAGGTGCGCGTCAAGCTGGCGGCCGCCTACCGGCTGGCGGCGCTGTTTCGCTGGACGGACCATATCTACACCCACTTCTCGGCCCGCGTTCCCGGGCCGGACGAACACTTCCTGATCAATGCCTTCGGCCTGCTGTTCGACGAGATCAGCGCCTCCAACCTGGTCAAGGTGGATGTCGACGGCACTATCGTCGACGACCCGCTGGCGCTGGGCATCAATCAGGCCGGCTACGTCATCCACAGCGCGATTCACCGCGCCCGTCCCGACCTCAAAGCCGTGCTGCATACCCATACCCGCGACGGCGCCGCGGTTTCCGCCCAGCGCGGCGGGCTGCTGCCGCTGTCGCAGCACGCACTGGCCTACTACAGCCGGGTGAAGTACCACGACTACGAAGGCGTCGCCCTGGACCTGGACGAGCAGGAGCGCCTGGTGGCCGACCTCGGCGACAGCAACATCTTCATCCTGCGCAACCACGGCCTGCTCACCGGCGGCATCAGCGTCGAGCACGCCTTTCGCGAACTGCACGGCCTGGAACGCGCCTGCAACATCCAGATCGCCGCCCAGGCCGGTGGCAACGCCGACCTGCTGCACGCCCCCGCCGCCGCCATCGAGAAGGTTCGCCAGCAATCGGCGCGCTTCGCCGACGGCAATGGCCCCGGCATCAAGCTGCACTGGGATGCGTTGATCCGCCAGCTGGAACGGGCCGCCGGCCAGGACTACAAGCACTGACGCCTCGCCATCGCTGATCGGGACAATGCCATGACACACGCCAGTACCTCATCCATCGCCACGGCTCGGCCGACGCGAGCCGTTGCCAGGAAGAAGTGGACCACGCCGGACTTTCTGCTACGCCTGGTCAGCCCCCTGGCCATTCTGCTGCTCTGGGAAATCGCCTCGCGGGCCGGCCTGATTCCGGCACGGGTCATCGCGGCGCCGAGCGAGATCGGCGGCACCCTGTGGGAGCTGATCCGCAGCGGCGAACTGCTGCGCCATCTGCTGGTGTCGCTGCAGCGCGCGGTTACCGGGCTCGGCATCGGCGTGGTCATCGGCGTGGTCGCCGCGCTGATCACCGGCCTGTCCAGGCGTGGCGAAGTCATTCTCGATTCGCCCATGCAGATGCTGCGCACCATTCCCTCGCTGGCGCTGGTGCCGCTGTTCATCCTCTGGTTCGGCATCGGCGAGTTCACCAAGATCGCCCT
Source organism: Phytopseudomonas dryadis (assembly GCF_004327355.1). Lineage (GTDB taxonomy): Bacteria > Pseudomonadota > Gammaproteobacteria > Pseudomonadales > Pseudomonadaceae > Aquipseudomonas > Aquipseudomonas dryadis. Next base: position 39,024 of record NZ_QJUM01000026.1, on the reverse strand, counting down.
GATCGTCACCGGCACCACCTTTCCCATCTACCTCAACCTGTTCGCCGGCATCCGCAACATCGACCCGAAACTGGTGGAAGCCGCCAACACCCTGGGCCTGAACCGCCGCGAGCTGATCTGGCACGTGATCCTGCCCGGCGCCCTGCCGTCGTTCTTCGTCGGCCTGCGCTATTCCCTGGGCATCTCCTGGCTGGCCCTGGTGTTCGTCGAGCAGATCAACACCACCGCCGGCATCGGCTTCCTGGCCAGCGATGCCCGCGACTTCATGCGCACCGACGTGATCGTCATCTGCCTGCTGATCTACAGCGTGCTCGGCCTGCTGATCGATGGCCTGATCCGCACCCTGGAGCGTTTCGCCCTGGCCTGGCGCCCCACCTTCATAAGGAACCGAGCATGAATGCGTACAGCAAGATCGACGCACCCGCCGTCAGCCTGCGCGGGGTGATCCGCCAGTTCGGCGACAACCGGGTGATCGATGGCCTGGACCTGGACATCGCGCCGGGCGAGTTCGTCGCCCTGCTCGGCGCCAGCGGTTCGGGCAAGACCACCCTGCTGCGCTCCCTGGCCGGCCTCGACCCCATCGAGGGCGGCGAGCTGATCGCCCCGGCGGCGCGCGCGGCGGTCTTCCAGGAACCGCGGCTGATGCCGTGGAAGCGCGCCTGGAAGAACGTCACCCTCGGCCTGCGCGTGGACAACGCCAAGGCCCGTGCCATCCAGGCCCTGACCGAAGTCGGCCTGGCCCATCGCCTGGAAGCCTTTCCCGCCACCCTGTCCGGCGGCGAATCGCAGCGCGTGGCCCTGGCCCGCAGCCTGGTACGCGAGCCCAAGCTGCTGCTGCTCGACGAACCCTTCGCCGCCCTCGACGCGCTGACCCGCATCCGCATGCACCGCCTGATCATCGACCTGTGGCGGGTGCACACGCCGGCGGTGCTGCTGGTCACCCACGACGTCGACGAAGCGATCCTGCTCGCCGATCGCATCATCGTCCTGCAGCACGGGCGCATCGCCGAAGCGTTGCGCGTGGACCTGAGCCGTCCGCGCGACAACGGCCAGGCCGGCTTCAACGCCATCCGCAGCCGCCTGCTCGAGCTGCTCGGCGTGGAGCAGGACGACCCGGACAGCATCGGTCGCGACCACAACCCGTTTCTCACCCCGGGCTATCCGCTCAGCGCCATCGCCATCTGAGGATGGCGCCCGGCCAACCACCCCCTTCTGTACCCGAAACAAGGGCCAGTGCATGTCATCAACACCTTTGCAATGGACGCCAAAGCATGTACCACCCCGCCAACAAACGACATGGATCGACCCCGCTCTGCGCGCTGGCCACCGCCCTGGCCCTGGGAGCCGGTTCCCAGCCAGGCCTGGCCGCCGAGAGCGAAGCCCGCCTGGACACGGTCACGGTGATTTCCACCGGCCTGCGCGGCCAGCAGCGCACCGTCGCCGACAGCCCGGCCCCCATCGACATCATCAACAGTGAACAGTTGCTCAAGACCGGACGCGCCGAACTGTCCGAAGCGATTTCCAAACTGCTGCCGTCGTTCAATTTCGGCACCAACATCGCCGGCTACAACTCGGTCACCCGCCCGCTCAGCAACCGCGGCCTGGCGCCGGTCTACACCCTGGTGCTGGTCAACGGCAAGCGTCGGCACAATGGCGCCACCGCCGCGCGCGGCTCGATCGACAACAGTGGCGCGAATGCCGTGGACATCGACCTGATCCCGATCAGCGCGGTGGATCACATCGAAGTGCTCAAGGACAGCGCCGCCGCGCAATACGGTTCGGATGCGGTGGCCGGGGTGGTCAATATCATCCTCAAGTCGGATGCTTCCGGCGGGCATCTGGAAAGCAGCTACGGCAAGCTCTACTCGGGCCAGGGCGAGTCCATCAAGTTCGCCGCCAACCAGGGGTTCGAACTCGGCGCTGGCGGTTTCTTCCACGCCTCGGCCGATGCCCGCAAACGCGGTACCGCGCAATGGAACGACAAGGCCGACCGCAGCATCCGCGCCTATGCCGACGACGCCCGGGAAGCGGCCTGGGACCGTGTCGCGATCAAGAACGGCGATCCGGACATCGAGGCCTTCAACCTGGCCTACAACGCCGAACTGCCGCTCGGCGACGACTTCACGCTGTACTCGTACGCCACCTATGGCGAGCGCGATGCCGAGGCCTACAACTACTACCGCTTTCCCAACGGCAGCGCCTCGGTGCCGGAGGTGTTTCCCGATGGCTACTACCCGGTCAACAACATCAAGGACACCGACTACCAGGCGCTGTTCGGCGGCAAGGGCGTACTCGCCGGTTGGGACTGGGACCTGTCCACCAGCTACGGGCGCAACAACAGCCACCACTCCAGCGACCTCAACATCAACCCGTCGCTGGGCACCGACTCGCCGACCAGGTTCGACGACCTGGCCACCTTCCGCTTCGAGCAGTGGGTCAACAATGCCGACATCACCCGCAGCTACGACACCCTCTTCAACCTGAGCCTGCCGACCCAGGTGTCGCTGGGTCTGGAACATCGCTGGGAGCGCTACAGCACCTTCGCCGGCGACGAAGCGGCCTACGTCACCGGCAGCTACAACGCCGCCTCCGGCGCCCAGGCCGCGGTGACCATCCGCCCGGAGAACGAGGTCGACCTGATCCGCAACAACGTCGCCGGCTACCTCGACCTCGGCTTCGACCCCAGCGAGCGCTGGTACATCGGCGTGGCCGCCCGCGTCGAGCACTACGACGACGATTCCGGCAACACTTTCGGCTTCAAGCTCAACTCGCGCTATGAACTGACCGACACCCTGGCCCTGCGCGGCACCGTCGGCAGTGGCTTCCGCGCGCCGTCGCTGACGCAGATCGCCTACAACGTCTACGACAACCGCGTGACCACCGACATCAACGGCAACGTGGTGCCCGCCGTGACCTACCTGACGCCCTCGGGCAGCGCCCTGGCCAAGGCCCTGGGCGGCGACGACCTGGAGCCGGAAAAGTCACGCAACCTGGGCCTGGGGCTGGCCTGGAAACCCGCGCCACGCACCAACCTGACCGTCGACGCCTACCTGATCGACATCGACGACCGCATCTCCCTGACCTCGAACATCTACGACCAGGGCAACGGCGTCATCGACGCCATCCTGGTCGATGCCGGCCAGGCCGCGGGCAGCTACGTCAACTTCTACACCAACGCCTTCGACACCCGCACCCGCGGCCTGGACGTCGTCGCCGACCACACCAGCCCCTTCGGCGCCTGGGGCGACGTGCGCTGGAGCGCGGCGTTCAACTACAACAAGACCACCATCGAGGACGTGAAGGGCTCGCCGCAGTTGCTGGCCGATGCCGGCATCCCCCTGGTGGGGCGCGACCGCGAAGGCGACCTGACCGTGGCCTCGCCGCGCACCAAGTGGATCCTCGGCGCCAACTGGACACTCGACAACCTCGCGGTGAACCTGCAGACCACCCGCTACGGCTCGGTGCAGACCCTGGCGGTGAACAGTGCCGGCGACCGCAGCTTCGGCGCCAAATGGATCACCGATCTGGACATCGGTTACACCTTCTTCGAGCGCCTGACCGTCAGCCTCGGCGGTACCAACATCTTCAACGTGCGCCCGGACAAGAACGCCATCTACAACGCCAATGGCCTGGCCCGCTACGGCAACCCGCCGTTCAGCCCGGCCGGCGGCTTCTGGTACAGCAAACTCGCCTACGACTTCTAACCGTCCGGCCGCCGCGGCCGTTTCGACAGGGAACCGACCATGCATCCGAATCACCGCCAGCCGCCGAACACTCCGAGGAGGACCAGATGAACAAACCGCGCCTTGCAACGCACCTGCTGGCCGCCTGCGCCCTGGCCCTCGGCCTGAGTGGCTGCTCGCCCGCCAGCGACGACGCCGGCAAGACCCTGAGCATCGCCTTCTTCGGCGACAACACCACCCTGGTCAGCGTCGACCCGTTCCAGGTCTACTGGCTGGAGCACCGCGTGCTGCTGCGCAACGTGGCCGAGTCGCTGACCGACCAGGACCCGCAAAGCGGCGAGATCATCCCCTGGCTGGCGAAAAGCTGGGACGTCAGCGACGACGCCCTGAGCTACACCTTCCAGTTGCGCGAGGACGTCACCTTCAGCAATGGCGAACGCTTCGACGCGCGGGCGGTGAAGACCGCCTTCGATGCCAACAAGGCCCTGGCCGCCGAACTGCCGGCGACCTTCGGCGCCACCTACCTGGCCGGCTACGACCACGCCGAGATCGTCGACGACTTCACCGTCAGACTGGTGCTGTCGCGGCCCAACGCCGGTTTCCTGCAGGCCACCTCCACCACCAACCTGGCGATCCTGGCGCCCGCCTCCTACGCGCTCACGGCCAAGGAGCGCTCGCTCGGCCAGATCATCGGCAGCGGCCCCTTCGTCCTCGAGCACTACACCCCGGAAGTCGGTGCGCGCCTGGTCAGGCGCGACGGCTACGCCTGGGCCTCGGCCAACGTGAAGAACCAGGGCGAGGCCCATCTGGACGCGGTGGAGATCAGCTACATCCCCGAAGAAAGCGTGCGCAACGGCCTGTTCGTGCAGGGCAAGGTCGACCTGCTGTGGCCGCGCAACCCCTTCTCCGAGGTGGACCTGCACCTGTTGCAGAGCAAGGGCGCGACCATCCAGAGCCGCTCCCTGCCGGGGCCGGCGCTGAACCTCTACCCGAACACCCGCGACGAGCGGCTGCTGGCCGACAAGCAGCTGCGCCTGGCGCTGCAGAAGGCGATCGACCGCAAGAGCTACGCCAGCACCGTGTACAACGCCGAGTTCCCGGTGGTCCGCGGCATCTATGACGTGACCACGCCCTACTTCAAGGACCAGAGCGACAAACTGGCCTACGACCCGCAGGGCGCCGAACGCCTGCTCGACGCCGCCGGCTGGCTGAAAGGCGCCGATGGCTACCGGCACAAGGACGGCAAACGCCTGAGCCTGAGCTACAACCTCACGCCAGCCGAAACGGCCGGCGACGTACTGATCCAGGATCAACTGCGCAAGGTCGGCATCGACCTCAGGCTCAATGTGCTGACCCGCGCCGAATGGGTCGCCGGCAACGCCTCGGGCAACTACGACCTGACCTCCAGCTACATGACCCGCGCCGACCCGATCATCCTGCAGACCATCCTCGATCCGCGCACCGCCAACAGCTCGACCCTGGCCACCAACCTCTACGAACCGCAGGTACTGGAAAAGGCCAAGGCGCTGTTCGATGCCGGCATCACCGCCACCCAGTCGGCACAACGTGCCCGGGCCTATGGCGAGCTGCAGGACCTGCTGGTCGACGAAGCCTCGGCGTTCCCGATCTACGAGCGCGTCTGGCAGGCCGCCACCGCGGCGCGGGTGAAGAACTTCCACTGGACGGCCGAGGGCTTCGCCTTCCTCAACGATATCGAGGTCGGCGAGCCATGAGTCGCTACCTGATCGGTCGGGTCGCCCAGGCCCTGCTGGTGCTCTGGGGCGCCTACAGCATCACCTACTTCATCCTCTACCTGCTGCCGGGCGATACCCTGTCGATCATGCTCAGCGCCTCGGGCCTGGAGGTCGACGCCCTGTCCGCGGAGGAGCTGGCCAGGGCGCGGGCCTACTACGGGCTGGACAAGGGCCTCTTCGAACAGTATTTCAGCCTGCTCTGGGGCGCGCTCCAGGGCGACTTCGGCCAGTCGCTGTCGCTCAACCGTCCGGTCGCCGAGCTGCTCGCCGAACGCCTGCCGCAAACGCTGTCACTGGCCGGCCTGGCCATCGTGCTGTCGCTGATCGGCGGCATCGGCCTGGCCTATGTCACCGCCTACGTGCGCTGGCTGCCGCTGAAGGTGGCCCTGGCGCGGCTGCCCTCGCTGGGGTTCTCGGTGCCGGTGTTCTGGATGGGACTGCTGCTGATCCAGGTCTTCGCCTTCGGCCTCGGCTGGTTCCCGGCCACCGGCAGCCGCGGCTTCGACAGCCTGGTATTGCCGGCGGTAACCCTGGCGATCCCCAGCGCGGCGGTCTACGCCCAGGTGCTGCAGCGCGGTTTCCAGGGCGTGTGGCAGGAAGCCTACATCGCCACCGCCTACGCCAAGGGCCTGAGTCGGGCCCAGGTGCAGGCGCGCCATGCGTTCAAGAACGCCGCCCTGCCGATCCTCACCCTGATCGGCCTGCAGGTGGGCAACACCGTGTCCGGCGCGGTGCTGGTGGAAACCATCTTCGCCCGCAACGGCGTCGGCCGCCTGGCCCAGGAGGCCGTGCTGCGCCAGGACATCCCGGTGGTGCTGGCGATCGTCGCGGTATCGGCCGCGGCCTTCGTACTGGTCAACCTGATCGTCGACCTGCTCTACCCGGCCCTCGATCCACGCATCACCCACACGCCAAAGGTGTCGTAGACCATGACCACGACCGATAGCCGTTACCCACGCGCCAAGGCCCTGCTCCAGGCAGGCGGCGCCAGCCCGGCCGCGCCAGCAGCCTGGCGACGCCGCAGTCGATTGCAGCGCGTCCTGGAAGGCGCGCGACCGCTGCTGCGCCGGCCGGGCTTCATGGTGGCGCTGTTCATCACCGCCTTCGCCCTGCTGGCGGCGCTGCTGCCGCAGCTGCTGACCAGCTTCGATCCCTACGCCACCTCGCCGGCGGACAAGCTCACCGCGCCCAACCTGGTGCACTGGTTCGGCACCGACGAACTGGGCCGCGACCTCTATACCCGCGTGGTGTACGGCTCGAGCCTGTCGGTGCAGGCCGCGCTGCTGGCGGTCGGCATCGCCCTGCTCGGCGGGCTCGGCCTGGGCGTGCTGTCCGGCTTCGCCGGCGGCCGTATCGATGCGCTGATCATGCGTTTCGTCGACGTGCTGCTGGCCCTGCCCGGCCTGCTGCTGGCCCTGGCCATCGTCACCGCCATCGGCTTCGGCACCATTCCGGTGGCCATCGCCGTCGGCGTCGGCATCATTCCCGGCTTCGCCCGCACCACCCGCGCCGAAGTGCTGCGGGTCAAGACCCTGCCCTATGTCGAGGCCGCCCGCCTCGGTGGCGCCAGCTGGGGCCGCACCCTGCTGCGCCATATCCTGCCCAACGCCTGGGGGCCGGTGGCGGTACTCGCCACCCTCGACTTCGGCGCCGCCATCCTGGCCACCGCCGGCCTGTCCTTCCTCGGTTTCGGCGCCGCGCCGCCGGCGGCGGAATGGGGCACGCTGATCGCCAACGGCCGCCACTTCCTGATCACCGCACCCTGGGTGTCGCTGCTGCCTGGCCTGTTCGTGGTGGCGGTGGTGTTCAGCCTCAACCATATCGCCCGCACCTTGGAGGAGATCCAGCGATGAGCGCCAACCAGCCCTTGATCGAGGTCAGCCAGCTGAACGTGTCCTACCGCTTCGCCGGGCAGGTCACCCAGGCAGTGCGCGACGTTTCCTTCTCCGTGGCCCAGGGCGAGACGCTGGCGATCGTCGGCGAGTCGGGCTCGGGCAAATCCACCCTGGCCAACGCCATCCTCGGCCTGCTCCCGGACAACGCGCGGATCACCGCGGGCCAGCTGCGGGTCGCCGGTGACGACATCAGCCACGCCAGCGAGCGGATCAAACGCGCATTGCGCGGCAGCACCATCGGCCTGGTGCCGCAGGACCCCATGGTCAGCCTCAATCCGACCCTGCGCATCGGCCGGCAGATCGCCGAAGCGCTGATCCTCGCCCGCGGGCGCCGCCATCCCGGGGTCGATGCCGAGGTCATCGCGCTGCTCGAACAGGTCGGCCTGAGCCAACCGGCGCTGCGCGCCCGCCAGTACCCCCATGAACTGTCCGGCGGCATGCGCCAGCGGGTACTGATCGCCATCGCCCTGGCGGGCAACCCCAAACTGATCATCGCCGACGAGCCGACCAGCGCGCTGGACGTCACCGTACAACGGCGGATTCTCGATCACCTGGAGCGCCTGGTGCGTGAGCGTGGCATCTCGCTGCTGATCATCACCCACGACCTGGGCGTCGCCGCCGACCGCGCCGACCGCGTGCTGGTGATGAGCCATGGCCAGGTGGTCGAACAGGGCGAGCCCCGGCAGATCCTGGTGCAACCGCGGCATGACTACACCCGCGCCCTGATCGCCGCCGCGCCGGCGTTCAACGGTCGCTACAGGAGCAGCCGCGAGACGCCCAGCGAGAGCAGCCGGTCCATCCTCAGCCTGGAGGGCGTCGGCAAGACCTATGCGCTGCCGAAGGTGCCAGGCGAAGCCAGCAGCTTCGTCGCCCTGCAGGAGCTCAGCCTCCAGGTCCATCCCGGCCAGACCCTGGCCATCGTCGGCGAGTCCGGCTCCGGCAAGAGCACCGCCCTGCGCATCGCCCTGGGCCTGGAGAAACCCAGCCGGGGTCGCGTGCTGTTCGAGCAGCAGGACATCACCGAGCTCAGCTGGCGCGCCTTTCGCCCCCTGCGCCGGCGCATGCAGCTGGTGCAGCAGAATCCGTTCGCCGCCCTCGATCCGCGCTTCACCATCTTCGACAGCATCGTCGAGCCGCTGGTGTCCTTCGGCCTGCTCAAGGGGCCGGCGCTGGAACAGGCCGCCCGGGAGCTGATCGCCCGCGTGCACCTGCCGCTCAGTTACCTGGATCGGCTGCCCCGCGAGCTGTCCGGCGGCCAGCGCCAGCGCGTCGCCATCGCCCGCGCCCTGGCCCTGCAACCGGATCTGCTGCTGCTCGACGAACCGGTCTCGGCGCTGGACGTCTCGGTGCAGGCGCAGATCCTCGACCTGCTCGAAGAGCTGCAGCGCGAACTGGGCATCGCCTACGTGCTGGTCTCCCACGACCTCGCGGTGGTGGCCAGCGTCGCCCACCAGGTGCTGGTGCTGCGCCAGGGGCAAGTGGTCGAACAGGGCCCGGTGCGGCAGGTGTTCGAGCATCCGGCCAGCGAATACACCCGCGAACTGATCGCCGCCATCCCCGGCCGCCAGCCCCTCACCAGCGTGGCCTGAGCAGGCGTCGCCAGGAAGGCTCTTCAAGGCGATCGCGGACGGTCGTAGGATGGGTGCAACCCATCGGCAATTGATGGGTTTCACCCATCCTACAGGTTGCCTCGCTTCTAGCTTGAAGCTTGTGGCTTGTAGCTCAACGTCCGCTTGCGCCTTGAAATGCTCATGACGCTGGAGCGCTAACCGGGATTGCGGGGAATTTCCAGGCCCAGGCTCTCGCGCAACGTGCTGCCTTCATACTCGCGGCGATAGACCCCGCGCGCCTGCAGGATCGGCACCACCTGTTCGCTGAAGCGGCGGAACTGCTCGGGGTGGCCGATGTAGATGTTGAAGCCATCCAGCGCCCGCGCCTCGAACCAGCGGATCATTTCGTTGGCCACGGTTTCGGCCGAGCCGACGAAGGCGTTGGGCCTGAGCTGCAGGCCGGCAGCCACGGCCTGGCGCAGCGTCCAGCCCTTGCTCACGGCCAGGTCGGTAGCGGCCTTGGCCGCGGTGTAGAAGCTGCTGCGAGCGTACTCCAGGGCCTCGACCGGGAACGGTGCATCGAGGTCGTACTGGCGGAAGTCGTGCCAGCCGAAGGAGCGGCCGAACTCGGCCAGGGCCTGCTCGAAGCTGTGGTCGACGGCGTGGTAATGGCGCTCGATCTCCCGCGCCTGCTGGTCGCTGTCGCCGATGTAGATCTGCGCGCCCGGCAGGATGATGATCTCGTCGGGATTTCGCCCCTGGCGCTGCGCCCGTTGCTTGATGTCGCGATAGAACGCCTGGCCCTTCTCCACACTCGGCGCATGGGTGAACACCACGTCGGCGATGCTCGCGCCCAGGTCGCGGCCCTGCGGGGAGTCGCCGGCCTGGAAGATCACCGGCTGGCCCTGGGGCGAGCGCTGGATGTTCAGCGGCCCGACCACCGAGAAATGCTCGCCCTTGTGGTGCAGCGCATGCAGTTTGCCGCGGTCGAGGAACTGGCCGGTTTCGCGGTTGCGTGGCAGGGCATCGTCCTCGTAGGACTGCCACAGCTTCTGCACCACCTGCACGTGTTCCAGGGCGCGGCCATAGCGGGTGTCGTAATCGTAGTGCTCGTCACGGCCGTAGTTGCCGGCGGTACCGGCATCGCCGCTGGTGACCACGTTCCAGCCGGCGCGCCCCTTGCTGATCAGGTCCAGCGAGGCCAGCCGCCGGGCGACATTGAACGGCTCGTTGTAGGAGGTGGTCAGGGTGCCGACCAGGCCGATGTGCCGGGTGCTCACCGCCAGTGCCGAGAGCAGGGTCAGCGGCTCCAGCCGGTTCAGGTAATGCGGCGGCGAGTCCGCGGTGATGAACTGGCTGTCGACGATGAAGATCAGGTCGAACAGCGCCGCTTCGGCCTGGCGCGCCAGTTCGATGAACCAGTCGACATTGACGCTGGCGTCCGTGGGAATCGCCGGGTCGTGCCAGAGATTGTGTCGTCCGGGGCCGCCGACGCCCATGGGCACCGCGCCGAGTTTGATCTGCCTGTCACCCATGGTCGAAGGTTTCCCTAACCGCTGAAAGAAGTGTAGTGCTTACGATTAAATACCTAATACTGATATTTAAAAACACTTTAAATAATAAAATTACATAATTAGCTTAGAACCAGAAAGACTTTCACAGCGCTTTGTTAGAGGAATAAGGTCGTTTCCAGACCGACCCCTTTCCTGGTGGAGGCTGTCTTCCACGACCGACACCAGGAGCATGCTGTTCATGACCACTCGTCCTCCATTACGCCTGTCTGCCGATGTACTGGTCATCGGCGGCGGTCTTGCGGGCACCTGGGCGGCGGTCGCTGCAGCCCGTGACGGTGCGCGGGTGGTGCTGGCGGAAAAGGGCTATTGCGGCACCAGCGGCGTGACCGCCACTGCCGGCCCCGGCCACTGGTGGGTGCCGCCGGAACAGCGCCAGGCGGCCATCGACAAGCGCGTCGCGAGTGCCGCCAAGCTGGGGGATGCGGGCTGGATGGCACGTATTCTGGAAACCACCTGGCAGACCCTGCCGAGCCTCGACCGTCTCTACGATTTTCCATGCAACGAACGCGGCGAGAAGCAGTACCGCGCCCTGCGTGGCCCGGAGTACATGCGCGCCATGCGTCAGTTGGCGCTGGAGCATAGCGTCACCCTGCTCGACCACAGCCCGGCCCTGGAACTGTTGAAGAACGATCAGGGCGAACTGGCCGGCGCCCGCGGCCTGCAACGCCAGCAGCAGCGCGAGTGGCAGGTACGGGCGCCCGCCGTGGTGCTGGCCACCGGCGGCTGCGCCTTCCATTCGCGCCTGCTCGGCAGCCGCAACAACACCGGCGACGGCTACCTGATGGGCGTCGAGGCCGGCGCGGAACTGTCCGGCATGGAGTTCTCCAGCTACTACTGCATCGCCCCGGCCAGCAGCAGCATGACCCGTTCCATGGTCTACACCTTCGGCCGCTACTTCGATGCCAGCGGCCGCGAACTGGCGATCGCCCAGGGCCCGGACTTCAACCAGTCCCTGGCCCGCGCCCTGCTCGAAGGCCCGGTGTATTGCCGGCTCGACCGCATCCCCGGGGACATCCGCGCACGCCTGCCCTACGTGCAGCCGAACCTGATGCTGCCGTTCGACCGCAGCGGCATCGACCCCTACCGCGACACGTTCCCGGTGACCCTGCATGGCGAAGGCACGGTGCGTGGCGTCGGTGGCCTGCGCCTGATCGACGCGCAGTGCCAGACCCGCCTGCCCGGCCTGTTCGCCGTCGGCGATGCCGCCAGCCGCGAGGCGGTGACCGGGGCGATCTCCGGCGGCGGCGCGGTGAACTCGTCCTGGGCGCTGTCCAGCGGGCAATGGGCCGGGCATGGCGCCGCCAGCCATGCCCGGCAGCGCCGCCGCGCCGGCAATGTCCATGGCACCGCCCGGGTCGGCTTGCTGCCCATCGGCAGCGACCGCGACGACAGCACCGGGCTGATCCGCACGGTGCAGAACGAAATGCACCCCTACGACAAGAACCTGTTCCGTAGCGGCGGGCAACTGCAGCGTTCGCTGAACGCACTGGACAATGCCTGGGATCGCCTGCGCGAGCAGAGCCATGCCCGCGACGCCGTCGCCCTGCTGCGCTGGCGGGAAACCGCGGCAATGCTCGCCACCGCCCGCTGGTGCTACGGCAGCGCCCTGGCGCGCCAGGAAAGCCGCGGCATGCACCAGCGCAGCGATGCGCCGCAGCAATCCGCCAGCTTCGACGTCCACCTGCACAGCGGCGGCCTGGACGCGCCCTGGGTGCGCCGCAGCGCACTCGACGCCCACGAGAACGCCCGCAGCGGAGCACCGGCATGATCGAACTGATCCTCAGCGACCGCTGCAACGGCTGCAACCTGTGCGTGGCCGCCTGCCCCAGCGACGTGCTCGCGGTCGGCGCCGATGGCAAACCCCACATCGCCCGCCAGGCGGACTGCCAGACCTGCTTCATGTGCGAGCTGTACTGCCGCAGCGACGCCCTCTACGTGCACCCCGATTGCGAACGCGCGGTCGCCCTCGACCCGGAGCGGATTCGCGCCAGCGGCCTGCTCGGCCAGTACCGCCGCGACTCCGGCTGGGACGAATGGGCCAGCGACCCGCGCTACGCCAACCAGCACTGGCGGATGGAAGAAATCTTCGCCCTCGCCCGTACCCCCACCAAGACTTGACCAGGAGACACCACATGCTGATCCGTACCCTTATCGCCAGCGTCCTCGGCAGCAGCCTGCTGCTGGGCGGCCAGGCCAGCGCCGCCGACCTCGAGCCCTTGCGCGTGGCCAACCAGAAATCCGGCATCAAGTTGCTGCTGGAAGCGGCCGGCGAACTCGAGGAGGTGCCCTACCGCATCGACTTTTCCGAATTCCCCGCCGCGGCCCCGCTGGGTGAGGCGCTGAATGCCGGCGCCGTGGACATCGGCGGCCTGGGCGATGCGCCCTATGTGTTCGCCCTGGGGGCCGGCGCGCCGCTCAAGGTGGTGGAAATCATCAAGCGCGACGGCCGCTACACCACCTCGATCCTGGTGCCCAAGGATTCGCCGCTGCAAACCGTGGCCGACCTGAAAGGCCAGCGCATCGTCACCAATCGAGGCTCCATCGGCCACTTCCTGGTGATCAAGGCGCTGCGCGAAGCCGGCCTGAAAACCGCGGACGTGACCTTCGTCAACCTGCTGCCCACCGACGCGCGCAGCGCCCTGGAAAGCGGCGCGGCCGATGCCTGGTCGACCTGGGACCCCTACACCACCATCGCCATCACCCAGAACGGCGCCCGCATCCTGCGCGACAGCGACGACCTGCTCACCAACCATTTCTACCTGGCCGCGACCCAGACGGCCGTGGAAGGCAAGCGCGTGCAACTGGAGGACTTCGTCAAGCGCGTCGAGCGTGCCTTCATCTGGGCCAATCACAACCACCAGGCCTATGCAGAGGCACAGGCCCGGGTCACGGGACTGCCCGTCGCGGTGCACCTGGAGTCGGTCAGGGAGACCAACCACTCGCGTGCCGAGATCACCGACGAGGTCATCGCCGATCTGCAGCGCGTCTCCGATATCTACCTGGAGGAAGGCGTGCTGACACGCCCGGTGGATGTCACCCAGGGTTTCGACAAGAGCTTCAACGCCGCCCGCGCCGAACAGCCGGGCCAAGCGGTTGCCCAGACGCAACCTCAGTGAACCGACAGGAGAAGCTTCCATGAGCAAACGACAGATCAAACTCGGTGCCATGATCCACGGCGTCGGCCACGGCTGGGGCGAGTGGCGCCACCCCGAGGCGCTGGCCGACGCCAGCGTCAACTTCGGCTACTACAAGCAGCAGGCGCAACTGGCCGAGGCCGGCAAATTCGACTTCGCCTTCATCGCCGACAGCCTGCATATCCACGCCAAGTCCAGCCCGCACTACCTCAACCGCTTCGAGCCGCTGACCATCCTCTCGGCCCTGGCGGCAGTCACGGAAAACATCGGCCTGGTGGCGACCGTCACCGTCAGCTACACCGAGCCGTTCCAGGTGGCGCGCCAGTTCGCCTCGCTCGACAACCTCAGCGGCGGCCGCGCCGGCTGGAACGTGGTCACCTCCTGGCTGTCCGGCACCGCCGACAACTTCGGCAAGGCCGAGCACCCGCCCCACGCCACGCGCTACCGCATCGCCCGCGAGCACGTGAACGTGGTCAAGGGCCTGTGGGATTCCTGGGAAGACGACGCCTTCACCCGCAACAAGGAAACCGGCGAGTTCTTCGCCCCGGACAAGCTGCATACCCTCGATCACCAGGGCGAGTTCTTCAAGGTCAAGGGCCCGCTGAACATCCAGCGTTCACCCCAGGGCCAGCCGCTGATCTTCCAGGCCGGCACCTCCGACGACGGCCGCAACTTCGCCGCGCAGAACGCCGACGCGATCTTCGTCAGCCCCGAATCGTTCGCCGAGGCGCGTGCCTACTACCAGGATCTCAAGCAGCGTGCCGCCAAGGCCGGACGCAACCCGGACGAGCTGTTCATCCTGCCCGGTATCCGCCCGATCGTCGGCCGCGATGCCGAGGAAGTGGAAAGCCGCTACCAGCAGGCCGTCGACCTGGTCAGCATCGAAGACGCCATCGTCGCCCTCGGCCGGCCGTTCAACGACTACGACTTCTCCGGCCATGAGCTGGATGCGCCCTTCCCCGACCTCGGCGACCTGGGCAGCAACAGCCACAAGGGCGCCTCGGATCGCATCAAGCAACAGGCCCGCGAAGAGCACCTGACCCTGCGCGAAGTGGCCCTGCGCTTCTCGCGGCCACGGCGCGATTTCGTCGGCACCCCGGAAGAGGTGGCCAACGCCCTGCAGGACTGGTTCGAGGACGGCGCCGCCGACGGCTTCATCGTCAACTCGCTGCTGCCCGACGGCCTGGAGTATTTCACCCGCTACGTGGCGCCGCTGCTGCAAGCGCGCGGCCTGCTGCGCCGCGAATACCAGGGCCGGACCCTGCGCGACAACTTCGGCCTGGCCGTCCCCGCCAACCGCAACACCCTGCGCCGCACACAAGGAGCAGTGGCATGAGCGAATCCCTCAACCATCTGCTCGCCGAACTGCATGCCGAGCGCGTGCGCACCTGGGCGCCCGAGGCGCTGAAAGTGAACATCGACCAGCGCCAGAAACTGGTCGACGAGGCGCGCCATGAAACCTTCGTCAAAGCCGGCGACAGCGTCGCGCCGTTCGAGCTGCTCAAGGTCGAAGGCGGCACCCTGAGCCTCGAACAACTGGTCGCCAACGGCCCGGCGGTGCTGGTGTTCTTCCGCTTCGCCGGCTGCCCGGCGTGCAACATCGCCATCCCCTACTACGAGCGCAACCTGCAGCCGGCGCTGCGCGAACGCGGCGTGCCGCTGCTGGCGGTGAGCCCGCAGGTGCCGGAGCGCCTGGTCGAGATCAAGGACAGGCACAACCTCAGCCTGCAAGTGGCCAGCGACAGGGACAACGCCCTGGCCAGGCGCTTCGGTGTGCTCTACGAATTCGACCAGGCCTCGCGCCAGGCGTCGCTGGCCAAGGGGCCGGGCATCGGCGAAGTCACCGGCACCGGTACCTGGGAACTGCCGCAACCGACCGTGGTGGTGATCGGCAGCGACCGCCGCGTGCACTTCGCCGAGGTCAGCCCGGACTGGCTGGTGCGCAGCGAGGCGCAGCCGATCATCGCTGCGGTGGATGAGGTGCTTGAGGTCACCGACAAGGTGGCGAGAAGCGCCTGATGTAGTTCGTAGGGTGAACCGGGGCGCGTAGCCAACGCGAAGCTTGTCCACCGCTCTGCATGGCCCATGGTGGACAAAAAGAGCGTTGTCCACCCTACAAAAGCCGAGCCGCCCTATAACGCGGCTCTTTCTCTCTAAAAAAGGATGCGGCCCATGCACGTGCCAGGATTCGTTCGCCCCGAAAAACGCCTGCCTTATGCCCTGTCGCTGGTCTGCCTGGCGCTGCCGGCGGCATCCTGGGCCGAAGAGAAGGACACCGTGCTCGGCACGGTGTCGGTGATCTCTACCGGCAACCGCAGCAACACCCTGACCGTGGCCGACAGCCCCTCGCCCATCGACATCATCAGCGGCGAGCAGATCCGCAAGACCGGCAAGGCCAGCCTGCGCGAGGCCCTCGGTCGTATCGTGCCGTCGTTCAGCGCCCCCGCCCAGGCCGGCGGCGGCACCTCGTCGTCGGTGCGGCCAGTGTCGATCCGCGGCCTGTCCGGCGACCACCTGCTGGTGCTGGTCAACGGCAAGCGCCGGCACAACACCGCCGTCTACAACAACTTCGCCCGTATCGCCAGCGGCAGCGTACCGGTGGATCTCGACCTGATCCCCACCTCGGCCATCGAGCGTATCGAACTGCTGCGCGACGGCGCCTCGGCGCAATACGGCTCGGACGCCATCGCCGGGGTGCTGAATATCATCCTCAAGAGTCAGGACAGCGGCGGCAGCGCCAGCGTGACCTACGGCCAGCAGGAAGACAAACCCGGCGACCTGACCCAGACCGGCCTCAACAGCGGCTTCGCCCTGGGCGACAACGGTGGCTTCTTCAACGCCTCGCTGGATATCCGCCTGCAAGGCCCGTCCTATGCCGCCGGCGATGCCCAGGGGCCGTGGTACTACCCGGTACTGGACGGTGAATCGGTGCCCTTCGGCACCCCCGGTGCGCAAGCCGATCCCCGCGAGGGCTCGGTGGATCGGCTGCTGGAGAAAGGCTATGGCCGCTCCAACCGCGACGAGGTCTACAACCTCTCGTACAACGCCGAACTGCCCATCCACGATGCCCTGACGCTGTATTCGTTTTCCACCTACAGCGACCGCAGCATCGTCGATACCCGCGGCAGCTTCCGCGCCACCAGCCTGTCGTCGATCCCGGAGATCTACCCGGACGGCTTTCACGCCCAGCGCCTGATCGACGAGAAGGACTTCCAGCTCGCCTTCGGCGGCAAGGGCGATGTCGCCGGCTGGGGCTACGACCTGAGCACCACCTACGGCAAGGACGACGTGCGCCTCGGTGCGCAGAACACCCTCAACGCCTCCCTCGGCCCGGCGAGCAAGACCTCGTTCTACCTCGGTGCCCTGGAGTTCGAACAGTGGACGAGCAACCTGGATTTCACCCGCCCGTTCGAGATCGGCCTGGCCAAGCCGTTGCAGCTGTCGGCAGGCATCGAGCACCGCTGGGAGCAATACCTGCAGACCGCAGGCGAGCCGGACTCCTACCGCGATGGCGGCTATGTCTACCCGGTTGGTCACCCGCGCGCGGGGCAGAGCCCCCTCGCCGGCCTACAATCCTTCACTGGCACCTCGGTGGCCGATGCCGGCTCGCTGGATCGCGACAGCTACGCCTTCTACATCGATGCCGGCACCCACCTGACCGAACGCCTGTACACCAGCGCCGCATTCCGCTTCGAGCATTACGACGACAGCTCCGGCAACACCGCCAGTGGCAAGCTGTCCACCCGTTACGAACTGGCCCCGGGCCTGGCCTTGCGCGGCACTTTCAACACCGGTTTTCGCGCGCCGTCGCTGGCCCAGCAGACCTTCTCGGTCACCCAGAACACCAGCGTGCGCCTGGCCGATGGCACTACCCAGAGCCTGCTCGCACGCTACCTGCCACCCAGCAGCGTTGCCGCCCAGGCACTGGGCGCCAAGGATCTGCAGCCGGAGAAGTCGACCAACTTCAGCATCGGGGTTTCCTGGGAGCCGACGCGCAATGCCCGCATCACCCTCGACGCCTACCGCATCGAAATCAAGGACCGCATCGTCAAGAGCGAGATCATTCGCGACAGCGGCACCTCCACGGTGATCCGCGACACCCTCGCCTCCCTCGGCATCAACGACCTGTACTCGGCGCAGTACAACATGAACGGCGTCGACACCCGTACCGACGGCGTCGACCTGGTCAGCGAACTGCACAGCGATCACGGCCATTTCGGCCAGGTGCGCTGGTCGGCGCTGTACAGCTACAACCGCACCAGCATCCGCGATATCAAGCAGAACGATACGGTCAGCAACCTGCTCGGCAGCGACTATGTGATCTTCGGCCACCAGGCGCAAACCGACCTGACCCAGGGTAGCCCGCGCGACAAACTGGTATTGGGCAGCAACTGGCGCATCGGCGACTTCATCACCGACCTGCAACTGACGCGCTACGGCAAGTACACCGAAGCCGGCATCGCCGCCTCGGCCGACCAGCAGTTCGGCGCCAAGTGGATCACCGACCTCGACGTCACCTATCTGCTCAGCGACAACCTGTCGCTCGCGGTCGGCTCCAACAACCTCTTCGGTGTGCGCCCCGACAGGCAGGACCCGACCTCCGTGGTTACCGGCCTGGGCAGCGCCAATCCCAGCGAAATCAACAACCCGGACTTGGGGGGCTGTTGCCGTTTCAGCGCGAACCGCGTTGCTGCGCAAAATCTCGCCAGGCTAGGCGGAGGACGCTGGGAATGGTGTTCCCTTGCCTAGTCCTCCAACAACGCATGGCGAGATTTTGCGCGCCACCCGAAGGGCCGGGCCCGTTTTGCCGCGAATGCTGCGTTTCTCGCCACTCATTTGGAACACCAAACTTCGCGGCTCGTGCCTTGCCTCGCGGCAAAACGGGCTCCGGCGCGGCCGTGCTGAAACGGCAACAGCCCCCCGTGGCGCATTCAGCCCATACGGCCTCAACGGCGCGTTCTATTACGCGCGCCTTTCCTACGACTGGTAACACAAAAAGAGGACAATCCCATGCCCGCAGAAAACGTCGTCGCACTCAGCGAAACCCTCAAGGTCACCCCGCTGGAGCCCACCCTGGGCGCGGAAATCAGCGATATCGATCTGAGCAAACCGCTCTCGCCGCTGCAGCGTGAGCAGATCCACGCCCTGCTGCTCAAGTACAAGGTCATCTTCTTCCGCGACCAGCACATCAGCAGCGAGCAGCAGATCGCCTTCGCCCGGCAGTTCGGCGAACTCTACGTGCACCCGACCACCCAGCAGCAGGACGGCGACAAGCCCCAGGCGCACCTGATCCTCGCCAGCCAGGCCAAGGAAGCCTATGGCGATGCGCGCAAGGGTCGCTGGCACACCGATACCAGCTGGATGCTCGAACCCACCTGGGGCGCGGTGCTGCGCGCGGTATCGCTACCGGAACTGGGTGGCGATACGGTGTGGGCCGATGCCGGCCTGGTCTATCGCGGCCTTTCGGATGAACTGAAAGCGCGTATCGACAAGCTCTACGTCACCCACAACTTCAAATCGTCGCTGGACAGGGTCGGCTACCACTATCCGATCCTCGCTCACCCGCTGGTACGCACCCATCCGGAAACCGGCGAAGACGCCCTCTTCATCAACTTCTCCATGTCGCCCCAGGTGATCGGTTGGTCGGTCGAGGACAGCCGCGCCCTGGTCGCCGAGCTGCTCAAGGAATTCAGCAACCCGGAGTACCAGGTGCGCTTCAAATGGACAGCGGGCACCATCGCCTTCTGGGACAACCGTGCCCTGCTGCATTACCCGGTCTACAACTACGGCGACTTCGACCGGGTGATGGAACGGGTGCTGATCGCCGATGACGACATCCCCCACCGCGTACGCCAGCAGGCGGCGGGCTGATGGCGCGGCAACTGCACCTGGCGCTGTTCGTCAGCCATGCCGGCTCGCACCTGGCGGGCTGGCGTCTGCCCCAGGCCGAAGCCGGCAATGCCCTGGATATCCGTTATTACCAGCGCCTCGCCGAGCAGGCCGAAGCGGCCAAACTGGACCTGCTGTTCGTCGCCGACAAACTGGCCCTGGACGACATCCACGGCGGCTCGTTCGATGCCGCGGTGACCTGGCGGCCCAGTGGCTCGCCCGAGCCCCTGGCACTGCTGTCGGCGCTCAGCGTGCTGACCTCGCGCATCGGCCTCGGCGCCACGGTGTCCACCAGCTATCACCAACCGTTCCATGTCGCCCGCCAGTTCGCCACCCTCGACCACTTCAGCGCTGGCCGCGCGGCGTGGAACGCGGTGACCTCGGTGAACGATGGCGAGGCGCGCAACTTCGGCCTCGAGCAGCACCTTGGCCACGCCGAACGCTACACCAAGGCCGCCGAATTCCTCGAGGTGGTGCGCAGCCTCTGGGACACCTGGGAAGACGACGCCCTGCTGGTCGACAAGGCCAGCGGCCGCTACGCCGATGCCAGCAAGTTGCATTACGCCGATCACCAGGGTGACTGGTTCAAGGTGCGCGGCCCGCTCAACCTGCCGCGCCCACCGCAAGGTCATCCGGTGCTGATCCAGGCCGGCGTGTCGTCGGCCTTCCAGTCCCTGGCCGCGCGCAATGCCGAGGTGGTCTTCCCGGTGCAATCGACGCTGGAAAAGGCCAAGGCGTTCTACCGCGAATTCAAGGCGCAGGTGGTCGCCGCCGGGCGCCAGGTCGACGACGTCAAGGTGCTGCCCGGTCTCTACCCGATCATCGCCGACACCGATGAACAGGCGCAGGCACTGGCCAATGAGCTGGACGAACTGATCCTGCCGATCGCCGGCCTGGCCTTCATGTCGGCGAGCATGAACTACGACCTTGCCCAGCATGATCCCAAGGCACCGGTACCGGATATCCGTGCGCACATCCGCGGCAGCAAGGGTCGCTTCGATGGGGTGATCGGCAACGCCATCGAAGCCGGCTGGACGCTGGAACAGCTCGGCCGCTGGTACGCCTCCAGCCTGGCCTTCGCCAAGTTCATCGGCTCGCCACAGACGGTCGCTGACCAGATGCAGCAATGGCTGGAACAAGACGCCGCCGACGGCTTCGTGATCATGCCGCCGTACATGCCCGGTGGCGCCGAACGCTTCCTCGAACAGGTGGTACCGGAGCTGCAACGGCGCGGCATCTTCCGCTGCGAGTATCAGGGCAGCACGCTGCGTGAACACCTGGGGCTGCGCACGCCTGCTCCCTCCCGGACCAAGGCCTGATGAGCGACAGCCATTCCCTCATTCAGCACCTGTTCGAGCAGAACCATGCCTGGTTGCGCTCACGCCTGCGCGCGCGCACCGGTTGCCAGCAGCATGCCGAAGACCTGGCTGCGGAAACCTTTCTGCGTGTCCTGAGCATGCCAGCGCCGGAACGCATTCGCGAACCCAGGGCGCTGCTCACCACCATCGCCTATCGCCTGCTGTATGAAAGCTGGCGCCGGCGCGACCTGGAAAAAGCCTACCTGCGTCTACTCGCCGAGACGCCCGAAGAGGTGCAACCCTCACCGGAAGAGCAACTGGAACTGCTTGAGCGCCTGCTGCATCTCGACCGTCTGCTGGGTGGGCTGCCGGGGCAGACGAAAACGGTATTCGTCTGCAGTTTCGTCGAAGGCCTTACCTACTCGCAGATCAGCCAGCGCATGGGGTTATCGGTGACCAGCATCCACCGCCTGATGGCCGCTGCACTGCATAACTGCTGGGAGGCTCTGGCCGATGAGCGCTGATACGGACAACAGCCTCGAACAGGCCATTGACTGGCTGGTGCACTTGCAATCGGGCGAGTTCGATGCCGGGCGACAACATGAACTGGATGCCTGGTGTGCGGCAAACCCACGCAATGCACAGACGCTGCAGCGACTGCAAAACGGCCTGGCGCCCCTGACTGACGCCAAGCTGCGGCAGCTCCCTGGCGACGAACTGCTGAAGATCGTCCAGGCGCCGTCGAGCCGGCGCCAATTCCTGCGCGGTGGCTTGGCCCTGCTCGGCATCGGTGCCACGGGCGCGCTGCTGGAGCGCATCGCCCGGGTTGGCCCGGCACTGCCCGGCGACCTCTACACCGAGATCGGTGAGCGGCGTACCTGGTGGTTGCAGGACGGCAGCCGTCTCGACCTCAACGCCCGCAGCATCGCCAGCCTCGACAGCCATGCAGCCCGGCGCCTGAGCCACAAACAAGGCGAGTTGCTGCTACAGGTCAGCCGCGCCGCATCGCCGTTCCTGTTGCACTGCGCGGACAACACGCTGCACCTGAATCAGGGACGTTTTCTGTTGCGCCAGGAAGGTGGCCGGGTTCGCCTGATCACCTTCGAGCAGGGTGCCCGGCTCGTCAGCCCGCAACACAATGAGCATGTACTGGCAGCCCACCGCAGCCTGCTGTTCGACCGCCAACGGATTTATGCCGAAGCCCCATCCAGCAATCAGGAAGCGGCCTGGCTGGATGGCTGGCTGGTATTGCGCAATCAGCCCCTGTCGCGGCTGACGGACGCACTCAGCGCCTATCAGTACGGGCTGTTGCGCACCAGCGAGGCGGCTGCCCGCTTGCGCATCAGTGGCCGCTACCCGCTCGACGACGTGCCCCGCTGCCTGGATCTGCTGGCCAACAGCCTGCCAGTCGCCATCCGTCGCGGCCCCCTCTTCACCAGCATCGACCTCGCCTAGCACAGGGTGGATCGGGGTGCGTACCACCACTGCGGTCGTGGAACGGTGGATGAATAACACGTCATCCCCCTACAACCGTGCGGCTCTGCGCCCCGTTATATCCATTGAACGAAATCATCTAACCAGGCTGGAAAATTTCCCCGCGTCGTTGCTCAAGGCATTCACCAACACCCCATGAGGAACACCGACGTGCCCTTCACCTTGCGTCCTACCCTGCTGAGCTGCGCGCTGCTGCTGGCAATGCCTGCCATGGTCTCGACCGGCCATGCGCAAACCACAGAAACCACTTTCGCCGTTCCTGCCGGCAGCCTGGAAGACGTGCTGCTCGGCCTCTCACAGCAGAGTGGACAAGCCATTTCGGCCGATCCACAACTGCTGGAAAAGCTGCGCAGCCCTGCCATCCAGGGTTCGTTGAGCCTGGAACAGGCCATCGAACACGCACTCAGGGGCAGTGGCCTGGAACTGCGCAGCAACGCAGCGGGCATTACTATCGTGCGCGGCGCGACACAGACGAGCCAACAGGCCGACCCACGCCTCGGCGTGGTGGTGGTAACCGGCAATCGTGGCAGCGAGCCCCGCACGGTTGCCAGCAGCCCATCGCCTATCGACGTGATCACGGCGGAAAAACTGCGGGAGAGTGGAGCGACGTCGATGCGCGATGCCCTCAAGCGCCTGATCCCCTCGTTGAACGTGCAAAACGCGGCCAGCTTCTCCCACGAGAGCATCGCCCGCCCGGCGACCCTACGCGGTCTTTCGCCCTCGCACACCCTGGTGCTGGTCAACGGCAAGCGCCGCCACAGCGGGGCGATGATCAATGCCTCGCGCGAGTCGACGCTGGCCAACTCGGTGGATCTCGATCTGATTCCACTCAGCGCCATCGAGCGGATCGAAGTGCTGCGTGATGGGGCTTCCGCCCAGTACGGCTCGGATGCCATTGCCGGGGTCATCAACATCGTCCTGAAACAGCAGGACCATGGCGGCCAGGCGATCAGCAAGGTGGGGCAACGCGCATCCGGCGATGGCCAGCAGCTCTATCAGAGCCTCAACAGCGGCTTCTCGCTGCCCGCTGACGGCGTCTTCAATCTGTCCCTGGACGCTCGCTCCAACCAGTCGGCCAGTATCGCCGAACGGGCCAGCGGCGCCTTCTACGGTATCGACGGCGTCAACAGCGACCCACGCGACGAGACGGTCGGTCGCCACGTATTCGGTGGCGGCCTGCCCAAGATCAAACAGGTCAACGTGGCCTACAACGCCGAGCTGCCCATCGATGACGACCTGACCTTCTATTCCTTCTCCACCATCAGCCAGCGTGACGGCTGGATCGGCGCCAACTTCCGCCGCCCCAATGCCACCAGCAACGGTTCGAGCAACTCGGCGAACAACGTGATCGAACTGCGGCCCGATGGTTTCACGCCCTATTACCGCGCCAAACAACTCGACTATCAGTTGGCCGCCGGCTTCAAGGGCGGCAGCGAGGAAGGCTGGCAATGGGATGCCAGCAGCACCTACAGCCGTGACAAGCTGCGTCACGAGCAGGAAAGCCTGAACGTCTCCCTCGGCCCCGACAGCCCCACCCGCTTCCACCTCTACGACTCGCGCTTCGACCAATGGAGCAACAACCTCGATTTCAACCGTGCATTCGACGTGGGCCTGGCCAAGCCCCTGCAGTTCGCCTATGGCTTCGAGCATCGCTACGAACATTACCGCACCGAGGCCGGAGATCCGGCTGGCTGGGCAGTAGGCAACTACCAGATACGTGGTGTACCAGGCGTTGCCGGGGTGCAGGCCGCCACCACGGTGTCCGACCAGCAGACAGCGGATATCGACCGCGACAGTTTCGCCGGATACCTGGATCTCGGCCTGAACCCGACGGAACAGCTCTATATCGGGCTGGCCGCCCGCTATGAAAGCTATCGGGACGACGCCGGCGACAGCTTCAGCGGCAAACTCTCGAGCCGCTATGAATTCGCCCCCCAGCTGGCCGTACGCGCCACCCTGAGCAATGGCTTCCGCGCCCCGTCGTTGTCGCAGACCGCACACCAGCAGAGCTCCAGCGCCAACTACACGATCAATGCGCAGACCGTGCTGGTCACCTCGTCGAACATCGCCGTCGATTCGGGCCTGGCCCGCGCCCTCGGCGCCGAGGGGCTGAAACCGGAGAAGTCCACTAATTTCAGTATCGGCCTGGTCTGGCAACCGACCCCGGCCACCAACCTGAGCATCGATGCCTATCAGATCCGCATTCGGGATCGCCTGGTGCTGACCGGCTTCATCCGCGACAGTGGCAACGGCAGCTACGAAAGCCTGCTGGCGAACTACGGATACGCCCCGAACACCTGGGTGCGCTTTGCGACCAATGGCCTGGACACCACCACCAGCGGCCTGGATCTGGTGTTCGACCACAGCCGCAATCTCGGCAGCGCTGGCGACCTCAAACTGGGCCTGGCGCTGAACCTCAACACCACACGCATCGATGACGTCAAGGAAAGCCCTGCCGCCCTGGTCGGTTCCGGCAATGTGCTGCTGGATCGCACCGCACGTTCCTACTTCACCAGCGTGTATCCGAAGAACAAGCTGATTCTCAGCGCCGACTACAACCTTGGCGCGTTCAGCCTGCGTGCGGCACTGACCCGCTACGGCAAGCACACCGACGTCAGCAGCGAGTCCCATTACTACGACGTGGAGTATCCGGCCCAGTGGATCACCGACCTGGAACTGGGCTGGCGTTTCAACGAGCAACTCAGTGTCGCCCTCGGCGCGCAGAACCTGTTCGACATCGACCCGCCGTCGAAGGGCTACGACCTCACCAGCAACCCGGCCGGCTTCCCCTCCACGGGTAGCAACCCCGCCTACGACCCTTACGGCGCCTACTACTACGGCAGCCTGACCTACAACTTCTGACTCGGAGCCCCCATGCGTCGCAGAGAATTCAACCTGCTCCTCGGGCTGGCAGCCGCCAGCCCCTGGCTGTCATCCGCCACTGGTGCCCTGGCCGCGTCCAGCCTGCGGGTCGGCCGTTACAAGGGCGACCTGTCCTATTCCTTCGAGGCCGCCGGTGTATCGCTGCCCTATCCGGTCAGCTACTACGTGGGCGGCGCGCCCATTACCGAGGCCCTGGCCAGCCAGCAACTGGACCTGGCCGGGATGAGCGAGATACCACCGGTTTTCGCCCTGCCCTCCAATACCACCTACAAGCTGGTCGGGGTGATGAAGATGCCATCCGCCACCCAGGTGATCCTGGTGCCGGAGAAGTCGTCGCTCGAACAACTGGCCGACCTGCGCGGCAAGCGTATCGGCTACGTGCGCGCGACCACCTCGCACTTCTTCCTGCTGCAGGTGCTCAAGGAGCAAGGACTGAGCTGGCAAGACGTGCAGGCGATCAACCTCACCACCCAGGATGGCCTGTCGGCCTTCCAGAGCGGCGAACTGGATGCCTGGTTCATCTACGGGGTGTTCGTCCAGTTCGCCAAATTCCGCCTCGGCGCGCGGCTGCTGAAAGACTCGGCCGGCTACCTCTCCGGCAACTATCCCTACGGGATGACCAATGCGGCCTGGGCCGATCCAGTACGCCGCCAGGCGGTACGCGCCTACCTGGACGCCATGCGCGAGACCCTGGCATGGGTTGCCGCCCACCCACGGCAGTGGGCCGAACTCAACGGCCGGCTCACCCATGTACCAGCCGCCTATTACCTCGACCAGTTGGACGAGCAGGGCCAACTGGGCCGCCTGCAACGGCCGGACCACGCCAGCATCCAGTCCCAGCAGCAAGTGGCCGACGCGCTCTTCGCCGCCGGCGCCATCCCCCAGCAGGTGGACGTCAGCCCACTCTGGGACCTCGATTTCCTTGCCTGAATCCAGGAGCCCCACATGCCTCACACCATTGACCTGAAAGCCGCACCGTTCAACCTCGACGACCAGGCCATCGCCTGGGTACGCCAGACCCTCGGGCGCCTGAGTCCGCGGGAGAAGATCGGCCAGTTGTTCACCCTGGCCTCGCGCAGCAACCGCATACTCGACCAGCGCGAGCTGCTCGGCTTCGCCCCAGGCGGCATCTTCCGCCCCGTGCGTGGCAGCCTGGAAGAGATCTGGCGCGCCAACCGTTTTCTTGCCGACAACAGCGAACTGCCCCTGCTGATCAGTGGCGATATCGAAGGCGGCGGCGCCAGCTACCTGCACTGCACGCCACTGCCCAACCCCCTCGGCCTGGCCGCCGCCGACGACCCACAACTGTCGGCCAGGGTGCTCGAGGTCATGGCCGGCGAAGCCCGGGCACTGGGCTACAACTGGTCCTTCACCCCGCTACTGGACATCAACGCACGCTTTCGTAGCGCCATCGTCGGCACGCGCTCATACGGCAGCGAGCAGCGGCGCATCCTCGAACAGGCCCGCCTGCACGTCGACATACTCCAGCGCCACGGCATCGCCACCGCCGCCAAGCACTGGCCCGGCGAAGGATTCGACGACCGCGATCAGCACCTGGTCGGCACCGTCAACCCACTGTCCTGGGAAGACTGGCAAACCACGTTCGGCGCGCTGTACAAGGGGCTGATCGATGCCGGCGTGCTGAGCGTCATGTCGGCGCATATCGCTCTGCCCGCCTATATCCGCCGCCATCTTGCCGACGCCGGGCGCGATGCGTTCCAGCCGGCCTCGGCGTCCGCCTTGCTCAACCGCCGCCTGCTGCGCGAGGAACTGGGCTTCAACGGGCTGATCATCTCCGATGCCACCGGCATGGCCGGGCTGAGCAGTTGGCACAGCCGCGCCGAACTGGTGCCGGCCGTGATCGAATCCGGCTGCGACGTGTTCCTCTTTACCCAGGAAAACCCCAGCATCGATTTCGACCTGATGTACCGCGGGCTGCGCGAGGGCCGGCTGAGCGAGGAACGCCTGGAGCAGGCGGTGACCCGCATCCTGGCGCTCAAGGCACGCCTGGGCCTGCATCGCGCCCCGCGCCCGCCGATCGCCCTGGATGAACTGCGTCGCGTACTGCAATCCGCACCGCACCGCGCAGTCGCCGAAGAAGCGGCAGCGGCCAGCATCACCCTGGTCAAGGATCGCCAGCGACTGTTGCCCATCAGCCTCGAGAAACATCGGCGCATCGTGCTGGCCAGCGAAGGCGTGATCGGCCACCCGACTCAGTTGAGGCCCGAGTTGCACATCGCCAGGTTACTCGCCGAGCGGGGCTTCGAGGTAAGCGACTACGATCCGGAAGATCCGCCCAGCCGGGAAAAAAATGACCTGCTGATCTATGTACTCGCCGAAGAGTCCGCCACCGCACGCGCGCACATTTATCTCAACTGGCAACGCATTCACGGCGGCAACATTCGTGACAGCCTGCGCCGACACTGGCATGACTTGCCAACGCTGGTGATCTCACTCGGCCAGCCCTACTACCTGTACGACGCGCCACTGATACCAACCTACATCAATGCCTACAGCGCCATAGAGCCCGTGCAACGGGCCGTGATCGCCAAACTCCTGGGCGAGCAGGCCTTCATCGCGAGCGACCCGGTGGATAGCTTCTGTGGGCTGGAAGAAGCCCGCTACTGACAGCCCGACAATCAGTGCCGAACCGCTTTCCGGTCTATCCGGGACAACGGTCCGGCGCCCAATAAATAATTAATAAAAATAACATAAGCATATTTTTATACGTTCTTTGCATGTTCAAAGACGCTTTCCTAGTATCCGGGTCAATGCCCTGACGTGCACCACGATGCCGCTCCCATGAGCGCGGCGCCCACACCGAATGAACAGGAGTTCCCCGCAATGAGTCTCGAATTTATCGGCCTTATCGGCCCTCAGGAAGGCAGCGAATCGCAAGCACCCCGTGGCCCGGTGGTCGACGTGGAGTTCGTCAAGGCATTCGCCCAGGCCCAGGAATACGGCGGCTTCGACAAGGTGCTGCTGGCGGTCAATACCAGCGCGCCGGACTCGCTGATCCTGGCCAGCTACGTCGCCGCGCTGACCGACAAGCTCGGCCTGCTGGTCGCCCACCGCCCGGGCTTCCAGGCACCGACCTTCGCCGCCCGCCAGTTCGCCACGCTGGATCACCTGAGCCGCGGCCGCGCCTCGATCAACGTGATCACCGGCGGCGACAGCGGCGACCTGCAGCGCGACGGTGACTTCCTCGACAAGGACGCGCGCTATGCCCGTACCGACGAGTACCTGGACATCTTCCGCAAGACCTGGACCAGCACCGAGCCCTTCGATCACCAGGGCGAACACTACCGTGTCGAGGACAACCTGACCCTGGTCAAGCCGCTGCAGAAGCCCCATGTACCGATCTACTTCTCCGGCGCCTCGGATGCCGCGGTGGAAGTCGCCGCCAAGCACGCCGACGTGTACATGATGTGGGGCGAGCCGCTGGAGCAGATCCGCGAGCGCATCGCCAAGGTACGCAAGGCCGCCGCCAGGTACGGCCGGGAACAACACATCCGCTTCAGCCTGTCGCTGCGGCCGATCCTCGGCGCCACCGAGGCCGAAGCCTGGACCCGCGCCGAGCGCATCCTGGCCGACGCTCGCGAGCTGATCCACCTGCGCCAGGGCAAGCGCCGCGACAAGAACTTCGGCACCAGCAACGCCGGCTCCTCGCGCCTGGTCGAACTGGCCGGCCAGCGCAAGGTGCACGACAAGCGCCTGTGGACCGAGATCGCCGCTCTGAGCGGCGGCGCCGGCAATTCCACGTCCCTGGTCGGCACCCCGGATCAGGTCGCCGAGGCGGCGCTGGACTACTACAACGCCGGCGTCAGCACTTTCCTGTTCCGCGGCTTCGAGCAACTGCGCGACGCGGTCGAGTACGGCCAGGATCTGCTGCCGCGCATCCGCGCCTTGGTCGAGCAGCAGGGCAATACCAAGAAAGTCAGGAACGCCTAGAAGCCAAGAGGCCGAAAAGACGCTACAAGGCGAAAGAAGCCATAAGCTGCAAGCTTCAAGCGATAAGTTAAAAGCGGCTCGGAGCGCTCCATTGCTCTTGCTTCTGTCTTGCGGCTTGAAGCTTGCGGCTTGTAGCTCAATGGCTTCTTTCGCCTTGAACCAGCTCACCAACAACTGCTCGGTCAACGTTCATGAGCAGTCAAACGACAAAAACCCTGAGTCCCCCATGACCGTACTCGTTCTGGAACAACCCTTCTCCACGCCTCTGGACGCCGCCGCCTTCAAACAGGCCATGCGCAACACCGCGGCCTCGGTGAACATCATTACCTGCGCCGGCAGAGACGGCGATTACGGCCTGACCGCCACCGCCTTCAGCTCGGTCACGGCCGATCCTCCCACGGTGCTGATCGCGGTGAACAGCGGTGCCAGCCTCTACCCGCACCTGATCCGCCAGCGGCGCTTCTGCGTCAATGTGCTGCGGGCCGACGCCGTGGACGCCGCCAACGACTTCGCCGGTCGTCTGCCACCCGAACAGCGCTTCGGCAAGCATGCCTGGCGCCGCCTGGACAGCGGCAACCCGGCCTTGCTCGCCAGCACTGCCGGCTTCGATTGCAGAGTCAACGATTTCCAGCATGTCGGTACCCACCTGGTAGCGATTGCCGAAGTACTGGACTGCTGGCACTCCGATCTGGAGCCGCTGCTCTATTCCTCGGGCCGCTATGGCCGCTTCGCCTGAACAGTGGCGTTCCGGGCCTCGGAACGTCGGTCGCAAGCAGCGCACGCCGCGTCGGCTACGGGATCGCTCGTGGATTACCCGAGCGGGTCCGGCCCACAGCGCGTTCGTCACGTTCACCGACCCTATTGCCTTTGCTGCGCGAACGCGGGTTGTCCCTCGATGAGTACCGGCGCTACCCTGAGAGACCACCCCGGCCTGCCGGCACCGGGCGACCGGCCTACCCTGGCACGCCAGCAATCCACCGTGGGCGAACGCGCGCAGCGGTGGCCTGAACCGCCCGCCACAGAGGAGCAATGCCCATGCATTACCGTTCGCTGGGAAAATCCGGACTCAAGGTTTCGCCGCTGTCGCTCGGCAGCATGATGTTCGGTG
Organism: Phytopseudomonas dryadis; assembly: GCF_004327355.1. Taxonomy (GTDB): domain Bacteria; phylum Pseudomonadota; class Gammaproteobacteria; order Pseudomonadales; family Pseudomonadaceae; genus Aquipseudomonas; species Aquipseudomonas dryadis. The sequence goes on along the minus strand of NZ_QJUM01000026.1, from coordinate 8,811 downwards.
GCGCCACCGACGAAGCCGAATCGCGCCGCATCATCGATCAGGCCCGGGAGCTGGGCGTCAATTTCATCGATACCGCGGATGTCTACAACAACGGCCTGTCCGAGGAAATCACCGGCCGTGCGATTGCCGCCGACCGCGCCAACTGGGTGCTCGCCAGCAAGGTCGGCAGCCCGCGCTCCTGGTCGCACCCGGCCAACCAGGGGCTGAGCCGCAAATCGATCTTCGAGGCCCTGGAGGGCAGCCTGCGCCGCCTCGGCACCGACTACCTGGATCTGTACTACCTGCACCGCGAGGATCACGACACGCCACTGGAGGAAACCATTTCCGCCATCGGCGACCTGATCCGCCAGGGCCGGATCCGCTACTGGGGGCTGTCCAACTTCCGTGGCTGGCGGCTGGCCGAAGCGGTGAACATCGCCCGCCGCCTCGGTGTCGACGATCCGGTGGCCAGCCAGCCGCTGTACAACATCGTCAACCGCCAGGCGGAAACCGAGCAGCTCACCGCCGCGCGTCACTACGGCCTGGGCGTGGTGCCCTATAGCCCGCTGGCACGCGGTGTGCTCAGCGGCAAGTATCAGCCCGGCGACGAGCCCGATGCGGGATCGCGGGCAGCACGCCGGGACAAGCGCATCCTGGAAACCGAGTGGCGCCAGGAATCACTGGCCCTGGCCCAGCAGGTCACCGCCCATGCACAACGCCGTGGCAGCGACCCGATCAGCTTCGCCATTGCCTGGGTGCTGGCCAACCCCCTGGTCAGCGCCGCCATCGTCGGGCCGCGCACGCTGGAGCAGTGGCAGAGCTATGTCGGCGCCTTGGAGCTGCGCCTGGACAGCGAAGACGAAGCCTTCATCGACAGCCTGGTCACGCCCGGTCACGCTTCGACCCATGGTTTCAACGACCCCGCGCATTTCGTCAGCGGGCGGCACTGAGGCCTGCCGGCCTCGAAGTCGCGGTCCCAGTGACTCGTGGGCGGCTGCCAGCCGCCCACGCCTTGGCCGTCACTGCAGGCTGATTTCCAGCACCCGGTCCCTCCCCCCTTCGGCCAGCAGGTACTTGCCGTCGGCGATGGGCAGCAAGGTCTGCGGCGCCTTGAGGTAGGACAGGATCACCTGCAACTGCCCATCCGGCTGCAGCAGGAGCAACCTGGCGCGATGGCTGGAGTCTTCGCTGATCCAGAGACCACGGCTGTCGCACAGCAGGAAACTGGGCTTGTTGAGGCCGCCGAGGAATGTCGTATCCTCACCGTCGCCAACCAGTTGCCGCACCCTGTCCCGGGATTTCTCGGTGTAGAACAACCTGCCGTCCGGGCAACCGGTAATGGACTCCGCTTCGTTCAGGTCATCGCGCAGTACCGTGGTGACGCGGGAGCCCAGATCGAAATGCAGCAGGCGCCCGTCGCCTGCCCTGTCTTCGATGGCGTAGAGCGAGGCCGGGGCGTCACTCCAAAGGCCCTGCACGTTGGTCGCGGAGAACAAGGTGGTGACGGCGCCATTCTGTAACAGGGACACAGGGTGGGTACCGCCCTCCTGGCTGAAGGCGATGCCCCGTCCCGCCGCCAGCGTCAGCAGCCCATCGGGCTTGGACAGTCCCTGCAGCACGACGCTGCGCAAGCCGTGCCGATCGATGCGCACGATCCGCCCGTTACCTTGGCCCAGCTCTTCGCTGACCAGCAGGTCGCCTGCGGTATCCAGCGCCAATGCGGCGGCCCTGGGCAGGTCCTCGTAGAGGGCGCGAACGCGCCAGCCATCGGCGGCGCGCACGGGATAGAACTGCTGCCAGGCGAAGAAAGCGAGGGCGGCCAGGCTGAGCAGAAGCAGCGCGGCCAGCATGCGTCGAACCCATCGATTGCCAAGGAAAACGGCCATGGTGCTCCGGAAGCGGGATTGCAGCGTGTGTGGAGACGGCATCAGAGCACCGCATGTTCATAGAGGATCACGGCGCCAACACCGATCAGCACCAGGCCGCCGACGATTTCGGCCTTGCGCCCGAAGGCCGTGCCGATCAGGCGGCCGAGCATGACCCCGACGGTCACCATGATCGTGGTCGCCAGGCCGATCGCCAGCGCGGCGAGCCAGATGTTCACGTCCACGAAGGCCAGCCCCACGCCCACGGCCAGGGCATCGATGCTGGTGGCAAAGGCGGTGAGCGCGAGAATCCAGAAGGAATGGCTTTGCGGCCTGCTCGGCTCCTCCCGTTGCGGGCGCAGGCCCGCATGGATCATGTGCAGGCCCAGCAACAGCAGCAGGGAAAAGGCGATCCAGTGATCCCAGTCCTCGACGAAACGGGAAGCGGCCTGGCCGATGAACCAGCCGACCACCGGGGTCATGGCTTCGATCACGCCGAAGATCAGCCCCGTGCGCAGGGCTTCGGAAAAGCGTGGCTTGTGCAGACTCGAGCCCTTGCCTATGGCCGCGGCGAAGGCATCCGTGGACATGGCAAGCGCAAGGAGAATGAGGGAAAAGGGGTTCACGGTTCAGCTCTCGGCCGGGCTATGAGTCAACGACAGCGCCACGCGCCCGGCTTCAGGCATGGCCATGTCGTTGGTCTCACCAACCGCAAGGTGTTCGTACCACGGCAGGTTGCCGAGAATGTTGATACGAACGCTTCCGAGCGGGCTCGGAAGCAGGCTACTCCCCAAAGAGGCCGGCACTCTAACCGGGCAAATGTGAAAAATTCGTCAAGACCCCAACCTGGATGCGATGCGCAGCCGCCGCGCTCAATGCGGGGAGAAAGGCCTGGCCTCAGGCTTCGCGCAACGCCTGGGCGAGCCCCAGCCGGCGCATGTACAGCGCCCCCCAGGCAAGACCGACGAGCGCCGAAACCAGGGAGCCCGACAGCACACCGAGCTTGGCCGCGCCCAGCAGGTTCGGGTCGGCGAAGGCCAGGTTGGCAATGAAGATGGACATGGTGAAGCCGATCCCGGCCAGCAGCCCGATCAGGGCGACGCCGCGCCAGGACACATCGGCCGGCAGCCGACAGAACCCCAGCCTGACCATCAGCCAGCTCACGCCGATCACCCCGGCAGGTTTGCCGACGAGCAGCGCGATGGCCACGCCCAACATCACCCAGTGCGGCTCGCTTGGCGACAGGTCGATACCGCCCAGGCTCACGCCGGCATTGGCCAGGGCGAAGAGCGGCATCAGGCCATAGGTGACCCATGGGTGCAGCGCCAGTTGCACACGCACCACCGGAGGCAACAGTTCGCGCTGGGCGATGCGCAGCTCACGCAGCGATTGCGCGGCGCCTGGCGATGCGATCCCGCTGCCACGGTTGTCCTGCAACTCCCCCGCGACGCGGGATAGCACATCCCGGGGCCGCTCGCGCATGGGCAGGCAGGACACCGGCGTCAACAGGCCGAGGACGACGCCGGCGAGGGTCGGATGCGCGCCCGTCATCAACAGCCCCAGCCACATCAGGGCGCCGGGCAGCACATAGGCATAGGCCGATCCCGCGCCGATCCGCTGCAGCCCCAGCACCAGCAGAGCACCGAGCCCGGCCAGGGCAAAGCCGCTGTAATCGAGACCGTCCGAATAGAAGAACGCGATCAGCAAGACCGCGATGACATCATCGATGACCGCCAGGGTCAGCAGAAAGACCCGTACACCCGAGGGAATCCCCCGCCCCAGCAGCGCCAGCAGCCCCACGGCGAAGGCGATGTCGGTGGCGGTCGGTATGGCCCAGCCATGCAGGCCGGCGCCCTGGCCATTGACGGCGAGGTAGATCAGGGCGGGCAGCATGACGCCACCGCAGGCCGCCGCGATGGGCAGCAGCGCCTGGCGGAAGTCGCTCAGCGCACCGTCGTGGATCTCGCGCCGGATCTCCATCCCCACGACCAGAAAGAACAGGGTCATCAGGCCGTCGTTGATCCAGAAATGCAGCGACTGGGAAAACACCAGCGTGCCGAGCCCTATCGTAAAGGGCGTATGCCATAGCGCGTGATAGCTGCCGGCCAGAGGAGAATTGGCCCAGAGCAGCGCCAGCGCCGTGGCGCACAGCAGGACCACGCCACTGATGGCCTCGAGTTGGAGGAGACGGCGCAGCCTGGCGAGGGCGTGCTCCACCAAACGTTGAGCACGAGGCAACTCCGGAGAATTCGGGTGCGATTTCATGGGCGAGAGAACTCCGCGCAGCGGCCCGACCAACGCTATTGAACCTGTCACACCGCGATATGCGGCTAACACCCGGCGGCTATCCTACACCGCTTACCGTCCGCGCGACCAGATGCTGCCCGCCGGCGAGCCGCCCCCGCCGCTCACCAGCTATTGCCGTAGACGCAGTACCTGCAGTTGCGGATCGGCCTCGATCTGTTCAGGGGTGAATGGCAGGGGTTGCCACGCCTGACGGGCGAACAGTTCGGTCTGGTCGGCGAAATGCGCCGAGTCCGGATCGCTGGACTGGGAAAACGCCAGCAACCCCTGAGCCACCGGCCCCCGCTCGTCGAAGCTCACCAACTGGATGTAGCTGCTGCCGCCAACCACCTGCAGCCGGCCGGCCTCCTGCGGCACACTCTGGATGGCGTTGTAGATGCCCAGGTGCCCATCGCCACCGGGAACCGGGATGCGCCTGGCGTTGCGCTCGACGCCCTGGAGTTGCCCCCAGGTCACGCCTGGCGCGAGTTTCAGCGCATCGACCTGGGCCACGGCACGTTGCAGCATGTCCGCCAGCGCCCGGGCCACCTCGGCATCCTGCCAGGCGATGCCGCGCGGGGTGTTCAGAGGATCCTGCGGATCGAAGGGATGGCGCCAGCCCTGGTCGGCCGCCTGGAACTGCAGCATGAAGGCCTGGAAATACAGCCAGCCCAGCGTGGCATCCAGCCCCGCGCTGCGGTCCCAGCTGGCCATGGCCGCACAGGCACGGGCCAACGCCGCCTCGCCACCTTGCCCGTGGCACCACTGCAACAGGTCATCGAGCAACAGGTCCGCCGCATGCACCCGGTTGCTGTCCACCAGGCCTTTGAGGAAGGCTTCGCTGAGCGGCGCCTGCCCCTGCTTCGCCAGTTGCGCCAAGGCGTAGCGCGTACGCAGGCCGAGCGCCGTGCCGTCACGGCTGACCAGCGGCGAGAAGCCGCTCAACGGCGCCTGTGGATTGCTCATCCAGGCACTGTCGTTGGCGTTCTGCAGATAATCCTCGCGTTGCAACACCGGCAGGCGTGTCCCGGCGATGATGCCCGGCTGGGCGGCGCCGTCGTCGGTCTGCCAGTCGCAGTCGCTGCGGCTGCCATCCACACCCGGCAAGCCATGGGCCTGCAGGTCGCGATCGATACAGGACGCCAGGCGCTGTCGCGGGATGTTGGGCACGACCGAGACGTTCATGTACAGCGCCTGCCCGCGCCGATCGGCGGCCAGGGTATTGACCCAGGGAATCCCCTGGATACGCTGCACCGCCTCGCGCAGGCTTTGCACATCGCCGGCCCGGTTCATGGCGTACCATTGCTGCAGGGCGCGGGTATTGTCGAGATTGGCATCCTGCAGGGCGTAGGCATGGCGCCTATCCCAGTCGGCCACCCCGGGCCACTTCAGCAGCGGGCCGAAGCGCGACTCATGGATCACCTGATGCTGCGTGGACAGGCTGCCGTCGGCCTCGCGGACCTGGATGCGCAGGTCACGACGTTGCAGCGGGTAGCTGGTGCCGTCGACCCGATAACGCTCCGGATCATCGGGGTCGAGGGCCAGGCGGTGCAGGGTGAAATGGCTCGAGGTATCGACGGTGTGCGTCCAGGCCAGTTGTCGGTTGAAACCGATATTGACCAGCGGCAGACCGGGCAGCGAGGCCCCCATGACATCCAGCTTGCCGGGAATGGTCAGGTGCATCTGATAGAAGCGCAAGGCGCCGAACCAGGGAAAATGCGGATTGGCCAGCAACCTGCCGCGACCATTCTCGGTGCGCTGGCCGCCGACGGCGATGGCGTTGCTGCCGCGCTCGAAGGCGAAGCCCTGCAGCCTGGCCAGGTCCATACTGGCGGCCTGCCCGGGGGCTTCCGCCGTGGAGGCCGACGGCGGTGTGGCGGCCAGCAGCGCCTCGGCGAAACGGCCGACGCCGCCCTCGACCATCAGCCGCCTGATCAGGCGCACCAGATCCGTCTCCTGCAACGGCCTCACCCACTCGGCGCCCTGGCAGGCGGCGGGCACGCCCCGGTCGTCCAGGTAGCGGTTGAAGCCGGCCGCGTAGCCCGAGAGCAACTGCCTGATGGGCGCTGGCTGCGCCTGCCAGTAGGCGTCGACGGCCGCGTCGTCGTTCAACCAGGTGAAAAACAGATCCGAGGACACGTTGTCCAGGCGCGCCGACGACTGTCCGTCACGACCGAGAAAGCGCGACCGCTCGCCACGGGCGGTCAGCACCTCATCACTCAACAGGCACAGGTTGTCGCGCGCGTAGGCATAGCCCACACCGTAGCCCAGCCCTCGCTCATCGCTGGCCCTTATGTGGGGAATGCCGAACGCGGTCCAGCGGATTTCGACCTCGCCGCCGCCCGGGCTCTCGCGGGTGCACCCCGCCTGAGACAGCAGCGCGGCCAGCGCGGTTACCAGTAGACCTAGACGCACCTGAACATCCTTCTGCGGATCGCTGAACGGCCCCGTAGCGAGGACCGGTCTCTTGAATGCAATAGGAACGCGCGACCCCAGCGCAAATTTACCGCCGGCTTGCTCCAGGGCACATCAACCCGAAACGGCCGGTTGTAGGATGGGTGAAACCCATCGACGATTGATGGGTTTCACCTGCGCGGCCCGACCCATCCAACAGGTTGTCTAGCTTCTAGCTTATGGCTGCTCTTACTTAGGAAATCCGCTCCATCTCGGCGACGCGCGTGCGGCAATGGCGCATGGCATTGACGATATGCTTCTCCACCATGGCCTTGGAAATCCCCATCGCCTGCGCGATATCGTCGTGGCACAAGCCCTCCAGCTTGCGCAGCAGAAAGGCCTGCCTGCACCTGGCCGGCAGTTCGTCCAGCGCGCGTTGCAGCAGCTCGGCGCGCTGCAACTGGTAGAGCGTGGCCTGCGGGCTTTGCATCTGCAGGCTCTCCTCGCCCGCCACCTCGCTCAGCGGTTCGCTGCGGCGCACCGCGCTCCGGCGAAACGAATCCACACACAGGTTGATTGCAGTGCGGTAAAGGAATGCTTTAGGGTGGTCGAGCGCGTGATGGCGAGGGCTTTCCAGTACCCGGATGTACGCGTCGTGGGCCACGTCGGCGGCCAGGTGCCGATCTCGCAGACGGGCCGTCAGGTAACGGACCAGGCCGTGGTAGTACTGTTCCATGGTCACTCCACCGGGACTGCAGCCAGCCGGGCCCGTGGCACCCGGCCGCTATACTAAATAATAGTTAACTGTATAATAATTCCCATCATCATTAAAAGAACTACTGCAGCATGACGAGAAGAGTTCAGCCAGTCCGGTAGCCGACATGTCCAGCCAATCCTCCCAGCATGCGTCCAACGAGCGCCTCAGCGATGAAGCTGCCCACTGGTGCATGCGCCTGCATGAAGCGGACTTCTCCGAGCAGGAGCGTGCGCGCCTCAACCACTGGCTGAGCAGCGATCCGGCGCACCAGCGTGAATTCGACGCCATGCTGGAGATCTGGAATATCAGCGAGTTCCTGCCGGCCGCCAAACCCGCCCGGGCGAAGGCCCCGCCTCGTCCTCCACGCAGCTACAAACGTCCGCTGATGGCCGTGGCGATGCTGCTGTTCATGCTGCCGCTGGCCGGGCTCGTCGGCTGGCACCAGGGCTGGATGCCCAACGACCATCAACGCTACCAGAGCGACTCGACGATCCGCGAGATCACCCTGCCGGATGGCTCGCAGGTGCAGATGAACCTGAATACCCGCCTCTCCTTCAGCAACTTCAAGGATCGCCGCAGCGTGACCCTGAGCAGCGGCGAAGCCTATTTCGAGGTGCGACACGATGCCGGCCACCCGTTCGTGGTCAACGCCGGCCAGGGTCAGATCCGTGTCACCGGGACACGCTTCAACGTATGGACATACCAGGATCAGGTGGTCGTCACCCTCACCGAAGGCTCGGTCAAGGTACTCGGCGACAGCCGCCGGCCGGAGCAGATCGCCTACCTGTCGCCGGGCATGCAGGCACAGTACAACCCGCACCAGCCCGGCCCGCAACTGAGCTCCGCCTCTCCTGACGAGGCCCTGGCCTGGCGCGACGGCAAACTGATTCTCGACGACCTGACCCTGGGCGACGCACTGCCGCGGATCAATCGCTACCTGGACCGCCCCGTCCACCTGGCCGACCGGGCCACGGCCCAGTTGCGCATCGGCGGCATCTACAACACCCACGACATCGAGAGCCTGGTCCAGGCGCTGCCCAGGGTGCTGCCGGTCTACCTCAGCCATAACGACGCCGGTGAAACGGTCATCAGGCGCAAGCACAACTACAGCCGGTAGCAGGGCATGACGGCAGGCCGGATTTCACGGCGACAGGATTACGGCAAACCACCGTCCGCGTGTGAGCGTCTACCTCGGCGCGATGTGCTTGCAGTCATCCCGCAAATCCCAGTGCGGTCGTCTAATCGCTGCGAGGTCGCAGCTCCTACGGAATCGCGGCAAACCACCACCCGCGTAGGAGCGTCGCCCCCGGCGCGATGCGCTTGCAGCCATCCCGCAAATCCCCAGCAGCAGCCAATCGCCATGGGGGCGGTGCTCCTTGTATGTTGAGCTTATCTGTCAACAACCCTGACGGAAGCAGTTACCGGGGAGGCCGTTCGCTCCTGGAGGCACCTTGCGTGACCTCGCCTGTAGAGTGGCCCCCCGCCTCATTACCACTACGTGGAGTATCCCGAAGCCGGACTCGCAAGAGTGGC
>NZ_QJUM01000025.1 GCF_004327355.1 Phytopseudomonas dryadis | reverse complement strand
GCTTCACCCATCCTACGGATGACTGGCGCGGATCGTAGGGTGGGTAGAGACGCATTCGGTCTGACGGTCGTCCCTGGAGCAGGCCGCCGCAACCCACCATCGGTACATAGCCCGATGCTGCCTGATGCGGAGGGAACGCGCAGTCTCTGCCAAGCAAAGACCTTTCAGCGCGCCGGTTGGCGCCTTCGCGCCAGATCAGCTCGTCGGTGTCATAGCCCTGGCGGCGCGCCACCGTCAGCAACTCATCGCGCACCTCGTCGGCGATCTGCGGCGTGCGCGACAGCAACCAGAGGTATTTGCGATTCGGATGGCCGACCAGCGCCACCTGATAGTCGTCATCCAGCTCGAGCACCCAGTACTCGCCCTTGCTCACGCCAGGCAGCAAGCGGCTGAACCCGTTGTCGAAGGTCACCCACAGCTTGTCGGTCTGGCCTTCGACCTGCGGCACGGCGCGCCCCTGCACCTGCGTCCAGTCGCCCTCGCGGGTCAGGCAGCGGTTGCTCACCGCCATGCTGCCGTCCTCCTGCAGGGCATAATGCGCCTCGGATTGCGCACAGTTGCGCTGGAAGAACATCGGCAGGCGCGCCACCTCGTACCAGGTGCCCTGGTAGCGCTGCAGGTCGACCGTCTTCACCGTCTGCGGCGGCACCACGCCGGTACCCGAGTTGGCACAGCCGGCCAGCACGACTGCGGCCAGCGCAAGCATCCAAGGACGTATCGCCGTCATCTCACTTCAACCCCTTGCCGGAAAACATCATGACCTTGTCACCTGCGTACTGCACGCTGATGAAGCTGACCTGGTCTCCCCAGGTGCAGCTCGACATGCCCAGGGCCCCGGAACACTCGGTCGCCGTGCCGAGCAGTTCCTCCACTTCGGCCTTGGTCATGCCGGCGTGGAGCTTGGCGTAGTTTTCCTGATTGACCTTGCCGCAAGCGGCCAGGAGCAGGACGCAGGACAGCAGGGCGAAATGGCGCAAGGACATGCTGGGAACTCCATTCAACGGTGGGCACACCGACGTTGCACGCGGTGCAGATTGGACGTCAGAAGCGCGAGCCCGGTTCCAGCAGAAAGCGTTGCTCCTGCTCGGTACTGGTGCGCCCGAGGATGGCATTACGGTGGGGGAAACGGGAAAAGCGTGCGATCACCCGCTGATGGCGCTCGGCATAGTCGAGAAAGCCGGCGAACAACTCGCGTTCGGCGGCGGGCGCCCGCTCATGCAGCGCGGCAAAGCAGGCCAGGGCGCGGTTCTGCGTCGGCAGATCCTCGGCATGCTCGAACACCAGGTAGATGAACACCCGCTGTATCGGCGTCAGCCGTGCGTCCCAGCCCTGGGCCACGCCCTCTTCCACCAGTACCCGGGCCAAGGCATCGCCGGCAAAGGCTTTGGAGCTGTCCCGGTAGAGCATGCGCGGCAACTGGTCGAGCAACAGCACTCGCGCCAACCAACCCTCGGGCTGTCGTGACCAGTGCTGCAGGCCACCCTGCAGGGCCTGCTCGACCTGTTCGCCGAAGCGATCGCGCGCCTCGGCATCCTAGGGTCTGTTGACGTTTCAGCGCGAGCCGCGTTGCCGCGAGAAATCTCGCCAGGCCGGGCGGCGATCCGCTAGGCGGAGGACGCAGGGAATGGACTAGCCGTCCGCGTGTTCCCTTGCCAAGTCCTCCAACAACGCATGGCGAGATTTTTCGCGCAACCTAGGCGGCCCCACCCGCAGGGCCGGGCCCGTTTTGCCGCGATGCGGCGTTTCTCGCCGGCTCATTTAGCCCGCTAAACTTCGCGGCTCGTACCTTGCCTCGCGGCAAAACGGGCTCCGGCGCGGCCGTGCGTGAAACGTCAACAGACCCTAGGCCTGCGCTTGCCGAACCACAGCGAGTGGCGAGCCCGCGCGATCTCGAGCGCCGCCGTCGACGGGCCGAACCACCAGTCGAGCAACGGCTGCCAGGGCGGCATCGATCAGGCCTTGTGGTAACCGGTCACGCGCTCGACTTCTTCCCGGGAACCGAGGAATACCGGCACCCGCTGGTGCAGCGAGGTCGGCTGGATGTCGAGGATGCGCTGTACGCCATCGGTGGCGGCGCCACCGGCCTGCTCGACGATGAAGGACATCGGATTGGCTTCGTACATCAGGCGCAGCTTGCCAGGCTTGTCCGGCTCGCGGCCGTCGCGCGGGTACATGAACAGGCCGCCACGGGTGAGGATGCGGTGCACGTCGGCGACCATGGAGGCGATCCAGCGCATGTTGTAGTTCTTGCCCAGCGGGCCTTCCTCGCCGGCCAGCAGTTCGTCCACATAGCGCTTGACCGGGGCTTCCCAGTGGCGCTGGTTGGACATGTTGATGGCGAACTCGGCCGTGCTTTCCGGCACGCGGATGTCGTCGTGGGTGAGCACGAAGCTGCCCAGCTCGCGATCCAGGGTGAAGCCCTTGACGCCGTCGCCCAGGGTCAGCAGCAGCATGGTCTGCGGGCCGTAGATGGCGTAGCCGGCCGCGACCTGTTTGGTGCCGGGTTGCAGGAAGGCATTTTCGCGCAGGGAGTCGTTCTGCGAAATCTCATCGCTCGGGCAGCGCAGCACCGAGAAGATGGTGCCCACGGAAACGTTGACGTCGATGTTCGAGGAGCCGTCCAGCGGGTCGAATACCAGCAGGTAGGCGCCCTTGGGGTACTTGCCGGGAATCTGGTAGGCGTTGTCCATCTCTTCGGAGGCCATGCCGGCCAGGTGGCCGCCCCACTCGTTGGCTTCCAGGAGGATCTCGTTGGACAGCACGTCGAGCTTCTTCTGCACTTCGCCTTGCACGTTCTCGGTATCCGCACTGCCGAGCACGCCGCCCAGCGCGCCCTTGGAGACCTGGTGGCTGATTTCCTTGCACGCGCGCGCCACCACTTCGATGAGGAAGCGCAGATCGGCCGGGGTATTGTGACTACGGGTCTGCTCGATGAGGTAGCGACTCAGGGTAACGCGGGACATGAAGGACTCCGGAAGGAAAGAAATCGGAAAGAGTTTAACCCTTTCCAGGAACTGGCGCCTCAGGGCCGAACCGCCGCCCGCTCAGCTCGCCAGCACGCAGACACGGTTGCGCCCATTACGCTTGGCCTGGTACAGCGCGGCATCCGCCACCCGCAGCAACTCGTCGAGTTCCAGCCCCTGCTCGGGCCACAGCGCCAGCCCGGCCGACAGGGTCACGTGACGGACACCGCTGCGCGTGACGATGGCCTGCTGCGCCAGACTCAGGCAGATGGACTCCAGGCGCTCGCGCGCTTCGCCGGCATCGGCGCCAGGCAGGATCAGCAGGAACTCCTCGCCGCCGATACGAAAGACCGCGTCGGAACTGCGCAAGTTCACCAGCAGATGCTGGGCGACGCCCTTGAGCACGTCGTCGCCATCCAGATGGCCATGGGCGTCGTTGAGCTGCTTGAAGTGGTCGAGGTCGATCAGGGCCAGGGACAATGGCTTGCCGTCGCGCTGCGCACGGGCCCGTTCCCGGCCGAACAGCTCGTCCAGGAAGCGGCGGTTGTAGAGCCCGGTGAGCGGGTCGCACAACGCCTGCTCCTGCAATTGCTCATGCAGGCTGGAGATGGTGCGCAGACGCTCCTCGCTCAACGCCAGCGCTTCGGCCAGCCGGAGTTCGCCGAGGTGGCGCTGGGTCACGTCACGCAGGTAGAGCATCTGCCCCAGCAGCAGGGTGCCATGGCGGGTCACGCGCTCGATGGCGCGCACCCGCACTTCGAAATAACGCGCCGAACTGGCCAGGGTCAGCAGTTGCTCCTGCTGCCCCCGTTCCTGCAGCAAGGCCTGCAGGTCGCGGCCGAATACCGGCCAGTCTTCGAGCTTGCGCCCTTGCCAGCCGGGATCGGAATCGGCCAGTTGCAGCGCCGCCTGGTTGGCTTCGATCACCCGCCAGCGGGCATCGACCACCAGCACCGGATCGGGCAGCGCCTCGAGCAGGAGATGGCGGGCCACCGGCAACAGGTCGAACAACCGGACACCGAGGATCAGCCAGGAGAAGGCCGCCAGGGTAAAGACGAAACTGAACGGCGTGGGATCGACACCGAAGATCACCACGCCAAACACCACATAGGCGATATTGGCGGCCCAGGGAATCGCGGTGACCAGCACGAAAGCCAGGTAGTGACGACGATGCACGCCATGGCTGGTGAAGGCGGCACGCAGCACCACGCCAAGGCTGAAGGTCATGAAGGCGTAGACGTAAACGGCCGCGGCGTAGAACAGCGGCCCGTGCTGGTAATGGATCGGCGCTCCCGGCTGGGTCGACAGCGGCCCGGTCCGCTCACCATAGAACAGGCCGTGCCAGGGGTTGCTCAGCACCAGCAGCCAGATCAGCACCGGCACCACGATCAGCCCGAGCACGCTGCGGGTCGCCAGCGGCTTGCGCACGCTGTTGACGTATTGCCAGAGGAACAGCGCCCAGAAGGTCGGCACCGAGACGATGCCCGGCCAGGACATCGACGCCCAGAACAGCTTGCAGCCTGACGTCTGGGTGGCCACTTCCAGGCCCGCCGTGGCGATCCACCACATACTGGCCAGATGCATCAGGGTGAAGGCGGTGCGTCCGGGAAAATCGCGCTGCCGGGTGACCCAGCGAGCCAGCAGCACGCCGCCGAAGAACACCAGAACCGTCAGCAGAACGGCCACGTTGAACTGCCACTGGGTGTTCATGCAGGCCCTCATCGTGGCATCCCCATGCCGCGGGCATGACGCAACGGCGACGGACCCGTCGACGCGGCGCATGGATACGGGCGGTACGGGCCTGGACAAAACGGAACAGGGGCGGACAAGGAGATGGACCCATTCAAACGACGGTTAACGGCAAGCGCCGGGGCACCATGAAAGCGCCCGTACTGGCCGTTTCGGAAGAAAACCGGCAGATCGTGCCTAGACTTTCACGCTCGCTAAAGATACTGCAAATAACCTATTTTCCAGGAGGTTTTTCTTGGCCTCGGTGCGACAGCGGGCGCTCGAGGCACAACCAGTTGGCAGATGCCTGTTCACAAATTCGTCAACATGGCTATCATCGCGCGCCGTTCCTCTCACCCGAACCGAGTCGAAACCCCGTCCTGATGAAAAGCAACCTGATCGCCGCTGCCGAAATCGACCGCCTGGACACCTGGGCCAGGTACACCAGCGACATGTGCCACAGTTGCATATCCAGTTGCTGCCAGTTGCCGGTGGAAGTGCGTATCGCCGACCTGATCCGGATCGGCGTGGTCGACGAGTTCGAACGTGGCGACCCGCCCAAGCTGGTCGCCAAGCGCTTGCAGAAAGACGGCCTGGTCGAACGTTTCAACCAGAAGTCCGGGGTCTTCACCCTGACCCGCATGAGCAACAACGACTGTTACTACCTGGATCGCAAGACGCGCCTGTGCACCATCTACGAGCGCCGCCCGGACACCTGCCGCAATCATCCCAGGGTCGGGCCGCGCCCGGGCTACTGCGCCTGGCGGCCCAAGTAAGCGGCGCCAGCCCTCATGGCCATGCCTTTCAACGTCTTCGAAAGACGGCTACCGGGTAACAACAGCTATAAAGCCGCAAAGAGCGCTGAAGGCTGGACGAGAAGAGCAACGCCGCATTTCGTCCAGCCTCAAGCCTCCAGCGCTCTTCTCGGCTGTTACCCCTGAGCCGCCAACATGTTGAAAGACATGGATCTTATGGCCTGTCGCTGGAGGCCCGCAGCAGGCTCAGGGCCATCAACAGCAGAACGACGACGCCCAGCAGCAACACCGCCCACAGCGCGATGCGCTTCCAGTCGGCGCACGCCGCCTGGGCCGGCCCGGGCACCATGTCGACCTCGGCAAGCGCACTGCCGAGAACGGCCCGGCCCATGCTTTCCAGGCGCTCTGGCGTGAACCCCGGCACCAGGGTGGTGACCGGCAGGCTGCCGGCCTGGGCGTCGGCCTTGCCCAGCGCCAGTTGATAGGGCGGACTGCCACGCGCCAGGAACAGCAATTCGCTGGCCCGTAGCGCCACACTCAGACGAGGCGCGTGCTGACCCAGTCCGCCACCGCGGCCATCGACCTGCAGGCGCAACTGGCTGACCGGCCATTGCGGCAACTCGATCTGATCCTGCACCACCTCGTGGCCGTCGACCGGCAGGCGATAGAGCACGCTACGCGCCAGCGGCGTCCACTGCGCACTGCTATCCCAGCGTCCCTGCAACAGCACCGGAGCCAGGCTGTTGGGCTGCTCGACCTCGATGCGCAACCGCTCCAGCGGCAGCGCCAGCGGCAGTGTCCAGGTATACCGCCCCTTGTCGTCGGCCCGCCCCGTCAGCCCCTGCGACCAGACCAGCGCCGCCGGCTGGGCCGTACTGCGCGTGCCGCTGACCGTGGCCGCGCTCAGGCTCGCCGCCTGCTCCGGCATCTGCCACAGCAGGCGCAGGTAACGCGCGCGGGTGGGCGGCCACTCCACCTCGTTCTTGTCGATGCGCTCGCCATCGAAACTCAACCGGGCGATCTGTCCTTCGCCCAGCGGACGCCAGTGGTCCAGATCGTCGCTGGCCTCGATGCTGAAGCGCTGGAAGCCCTCGCTGTCGGCATTCCATTGCAGTTGCAGGCGCTGCAGGGGGAAATCCGTGGCGCTGGCATCCAGCAGCCAGCCCCGCAACAGGTCGGACGCAGCCGGGGTCTCTGCTGCCGCGTTCAGTTCGATGATCGAACCATCGGTGCCACGTCGCACACGCAGCGTCGGCAGCGCCTCGCTACGGTCGGCCGGGCCACGCAGGGGGAACAGCCGCAGCGTGGCGCTCTGCTGGCTCTCGGCAAAACGCGCGGCCCCCGGAATCAGGCTGTAGGCCAGCAGTTCGCCTTCGGCATTGAACAGGCGCAGATCGCGAAAGTCGGCATGCCGCGCCGCCAGGTGCGCCTCCATCGGCAGTTGCAGGCGATACCAGGGGCCTTCGCCGCTGAGCGTCAACGGCACGCTGGTGGCGTAGTCGGTGACGTTCTCGCGCACCTCGGCCGCCTGCGCCGCCAGGGCCATGCCCAGCAGGGCAAGGCCGGTTCTCCACTGCCGCCTCATGCCGGCACCTGCGCGTCGTTGTCATCGCGTCTGGGCGGCAAGGGCGCGAAGTACCCGACCACCAGCAGCAACACCCCGACGCCGATGAAGGAAATGATGCGCTCCAGGCTACCGCTGTTGCCCAGGTCGACGAAGAACAGCTTGACCACCACCACGCCGATCAAGGCCGCGCCGACCATCCACAGCTCGCGCCGCACACGCAGGTGACCGCCGACCGTCAGGCTCAGGGCGATCAGCGTCCAGACGATGGAGAATCCGGCCTGCACCACGCGCGAATCCAGCAGGGCATCCAGCTCGAAGGGCACCTGCGCCCAGTGGAAGGCGCTGCGACAGACCATCATGCTCAGCAGGGCGAACAGCGAAGCGCCGAGCACCGCCTGCGTCGCTCCCTGCCATTGCCGCACCTCGACGCCCAGGGGCGGCAGACCGGCTGCCGCCCAGCGATACAGGGCGAACAGCACGAACAGCATGCCCAGTTCAAGCGGGTTGATCAGCGGCAGATAGCGCAGCGGTTCGGCGGAACCGTCACTGAACAGGTTGACCAGCCAGAACCAGCCCAGCAGAAACACCGCCAACGGCAGCGCGGCATAGCTGCGGTACTCCAGCGGATAGGCCGCCACCGGCCAGGGCAGCGAGCGGCGCAGGCTCATCAGCACCAGGTAAGCGCATGGCACCAGCACCCAGCCCAGCCAGCGCCAGGCGTTGTACTGCTCGGCCAGGGCGAAGAACAGGAAACGCAGCTCCAGGGCCAGTACCGCCAGCAGCAACCAGCAGCCGAGCACATGGCTCAGGCGAATCGCCAGGGGTGGCGCCAGCCCCTGCAGACGCCGCAGGGCCAGGAAATGCAGGGCGAACACGGCCGGCCAGGCGAGCCAGCCGAACGCCGCCAACGGGTGATAGCCCAGGTGCCACAGGCCAAGCAGCGCGCAGAAACCCAGCGGAATCAGCGCCAGGCACAGCAGCGCCAATGCCGGCCAGCGCTGGCGCAGGGCGCCAGGAACGGCGAGCGCCAGGCAAGCGACGCTCACCAGCAGGAAGACATGCCCACGCAGGTCGGCGGCGACGAAGCGCGAGATTTCGCTCAGCACCGTCACCAGCCACCAGGCCGCGCCCCAGAGCAGCGCCAGCCGCGACAGCTCCTCCAGATCGAGGGGCAGCAGATCGGCGCGTGCGACACGCCCGCCGAGGTGCAGGCGCCAGGCGCAGAACAGCCCTGCCGAGGCCAGCAACGCTGGCGCCCAGAAGCCCAGATGGGCCAGGGGACGCAACGCCTCGACAGCCACCATCCGCTCGAACGTATCGCTGAACAGCAGGTAGCTCAGCCCCGCGAGCAACTGCACGGCGAAGGCGCTGAGCAGTACGCTGCGAGCGCCCAGGTACAGCCCCGCGAGCAGCGTCGCCGCGCCCGCCACGGCCCAGGCGGCCACCGTGGCGTAAGGGCCGAAGCACAGCGGCGCCATCAGGTAGAGGAACAGCAGAGCGCCGCAGGCCAGCAGCGGCTGCAGCAGGCGTTCGTGCTCCGGCACCTGGCCCGCGTCCATGCGGCGCAACTGCAGGAAGCTGAACAGCAGCGCCGCGCCGAGCATCAGGGCGCCCAGCGCCGAACCCGCCAGCAGCGTGCTATCTCCGACACGCAGCCCGTACAGGAACACCAGGGCCGCGCCCACCTGCAACAGCAAGGCGAACAGCCGTGCGAACGGGCGTTGCTGACGCAGACCGAGCCAGTACAGACCGGCGCCCTCCACGGCCCATGCCGCGGACGTCCAGCGTGCATCCAGGCCCAACGGAATGGCCAGGGTGCCGAAAATCACGCCCAGCGCCAGGCAGGTTTCCACCAGCAGCAAGGCCCGCCCCGGAGCGCGTGCGGCCAGCACCCTCGCCAGCAGCATGTAGAACAGCCCCATGGCCAGGGCGCTGAACGCCGGGCCGAAGGGCAGATGCTGCACCACGGCATACTGCAGGCCGAAGCCGACCAGCGGCGTACCGAACAGCACGCTGCCATCCACGTAGCCGGCCTGGCGCGCCGACCACTTCAGCAACGCTCCACGCGAGCCATCCTCCGGCACACCGGGCGCCTCGAGCAGACGGCGGCGGGCGAACAGCAGGCCGATGGCCACGTACATCAGGAAGAACAGCAGCAGGAAGGCCTGGGTACTGAGCCACAGATCCGCCGTGTAGGAACGCAGCCCCCAGGCCAGGCCGATGCCGAAGGTGCCGACGAAGCCGATCAGGTTGAGCACGCGCCAGGCCTTGAACCAGGCGATGGCGAAGATGCCGGCGTTGAGCAAGGCGAAATAACCGAACAGCGCCACATGGCTGCCACCGCCGCTGGACGCCAGGATGGGGGCGGCAAAGCCGCCCAGCGCCGCCGCCGCGGCCAGCCCGCGGGCATCCTGCAGGATCGCCAGCACGGCCGAGCAGAGGGTCACCAGCACCAGCAGCACGAAAGCCATCTGCGCGCTGATCAGCGGGTGCAGCCGCATGGCGGCGAACACCGTCAGGTACAGCACGGCGATGCCGCCGCCCTGCAGCAGCAAGGCATAGCCCGGGCGCCGCCGCCGCAGCCACCAGCCCAATGCCAGCAGGGCGATCGCCGCCAGTGCCACGCCGGCGTAGCGCCATTCCACGGCGACCACCACGCGTTCGGAGGCGTAGCGCAGGAGGAAGGCCAGGCCGAGGAACAACAGCACCAGGCCCACACGCAATACGGTATTGCCGCCCAGCAGCCAGTCGCGCGCGGCGGCCAGGCCATGCTCGAACCAGGTCGGCGCGGGCGGCTCGACCTCGCGTGCCGCCGCCGCGACGGGCGCAGGCGGGGCTGGCACGGGGATGGGCTCGGGCTCAGGTGCTGGCGCAGTGGCGTCGGGAAGCGCCAGATCCAGCGTCCATTCATGCTCGACGACGGGCTTGGCAGGCTCGACCGGCGCGGACGCCACGGGCTCGAGCGGCGTGTCGGCCAGCGGCTCTTCGCCCGGCTCGGGCGCAGGCCCGGCGGGCTCCGCCGCAGCGCCCTGCTCCAGCCGCAGCAGGCGTTCGTGCAGATCGCCGGTGCCATGATTGAAGCGGGCGATCAGTTCCGTCAGGGTCTTGCGCAGCGCTTCATGCTGCAGCCGCAACGCCTGCAGCGCCATAGCCTGCCCGGCCGCCAAGCCCAACACGGCACCCAGCGCCGCACCAGCCATCGGCCCGCCGCTCAACGCCCCCAGTAGCAGCGCCCCAAGCGCCAACCCTCCCAGCATGAAGATCCATTGCATGCACGAAAATCCCTGAACGACAGAATAGCCATACCGCCCTATCGGGCCCGGTAGAACCTGCAGTATATCGACTCTACGACGATAGACGTCCAACGCCCGCACAATTGCGAGACGGCATCGCCGAACCACACGTCCGCACGCCGGGCATGAAAAAGCCCCCGCAGGCGAGAGCCTGCGGGGGCTGTTCAGTCAGCCGGAACCGGGATCAGTTCTTGGCTTTCTTGGCCGCGCGGGTACGCTCGCCTTCGTCGAGGATCTTCTTGCGCAGACGGATCGACTTCGGCGTGACTTCGCACAGTTCGTCATCCTGGATGAATTCCAGGGCCTGCTCCAGGGTGAAGCGCACCGGCGGCACCAGGGCGATGGTTTCGTCCTTGCCCGAGGCACGCATGTTGTCGAGCTTCTTGCCCTTGGTCGGGTTGACGCCCAGGTCGTTATCGCGGCTGTTCAGACCGACGATCTGACCGTTGTAGATCTCCTGGCCGTGCTCGACGAACAGCTTGCCGCGCGCCTGCAGGGTTTCCAGGGAGTAGGTCAGCGCCTTGCCGGTATCGATCGACACCAGTACGCCGTTCTGACGGCCGGACATGTGGCCCGACTTCATCACGTCGTAACGATCGAAGATCGAGGTCAGGATGCCCGCGCCGTTGGTCAGGGTCAGGAACTGGTTGCGGAAACCGATCAGACCACGGGCCGGGATGTTGTACTCCAGGCGCACGCGGCCCTTGCCATCCGGAACCATGTTGCTCAGGTCGCCCTTGCGCAGGCCCATTTCTTCCATGACCTTGCCCTGGGCTTCTTCCGGGATGTCGATGGTGACGTTCTCGAACGGCTCGTGCTTGGCGCCGTCGACTTCGCGGATGATCACTTCCGGACGGCCAACGCCCATTTCGAAGCCTTCGCGGCGCATGGTTTCGATCAGGACCGACAGGTGCAGCTCGCCACGGCCGGAGACCTTGAACTTGTCGGCCGAATCGCCTTCTTCGACGCGCAGGGCCACGTTGTACAGCAGCTCCTTGTCCAGACGTTCCTTGATGTTGCGGCTGGTGACGAACTTGCCTTCCTTGCCGCAGAACGGCGAATCGTTGACCTGGAAGGTCATGGAAACGGTCGGCTCGTCGACGGTCAGCGGCTTCATCGCTTCGACATTGTTGATGTCGCACAGGGTGTCGGAGATGAACAGCTGATCCATGCCGCTGATGCAGACGATGTCACCGGCAGCGGCTTCTTCCACATCGACGCGGTGCAGGCCGTGGTGGCCCATCAGCTTGAGGATACGACCATTGCGGCGCTTGCCGTCGGCGTCGATGGCGACCACCGGGGTGTTCGGCTTGACACGGCCACGGGCGATACGACCCACGCCGATGATGCCGAGGAAGCTGTTGTAGTCCAGCGCCGAGATCTGCATCTGGAACGGGCCTTCGCGGTCAACGGCCGGAGCCGGAACGTTGTCGACGATGGACTGGTACAGCGGAGTCATGTCTTCGGCCATGTCGGTGTGATCCAGACCGGCAATGCCGTTCAGGGCCGAGGCGTAGACGACCTTGAAGTCCAGCTGTTCTTCGGTGGCACCGAGGTTGTCGAACAGATCGAAGATCTGATCCAGCACCCAGTCGGGACGCGCGCCCGGACGGTCGACCTTGTTGATCACCACGATCGGACGCAGGCCGGCTTCGAAGGCCTTCTTGGTCACGAAGCGGGTTTGCGGCATCGGGCCGTCCTGGGCGTCGACCAGCAGCAGCACGGAGTCGACCATCGACATCACGCGCTCGACTTCACCGCCGAAGTCGGCGTGGCCGGGGGTGTCGACGATGTTGATGTGGTAGCCGTTCCAGTTGATCGCGGTGTTCTTCGCCAGAATGGTGATGCCGCGCTCTTTTTCCTGGTCGTTGCTGTCCATCACGCGCTCGTCGTTGAGCTCGCCGCGCTCCAGGGTGCCGGACTGACGCAGGAGTTTGTCGACCAGGGTGGTTTTACCGTGGTCAACGTGGGCGATGATGGCGATGTTGCGTAGATTCTCGATCACAATTCGGTTCCTAAAATAAGCGGCAAGCTTCAAGCCGCAAGCTACAAGTAAAAAGCGTCAGGGGCATTGCAGGAAATGCCCGGTCGGGAGGATGGCGGCGGCGCCTTACGCTGCGCCGGAAAGGGCAATAGATCATCGGGCGCCTTCTTGCAGCTTGTGGCTTGTGGCTTGCGTCTGCTCTACCGGACGATAGACCCGCACATTGGCATGTCCCTCGCTGAGCAGGTGGTGGGCATGCAAGCGGCTCATGACGCCCTTGTCGCAATACAGCAGGTATTGACGAGTGGCATCCAGCTCCTTGAAGCGGCTGTTCAATGCGTAGAACGGCAACGCCTGCACTTCGATGCCGGGCAGCTCCAGCGGCTGCTCCTCGGCGCTATCGGGGTGACGGATGTCGATGACGACATGACTGGCCAGGGGCTCGGCGAGCTCTTCGACCTGCACGTCCTGGCCGAGCTCCTCGATGACCTTGTCGATCGGCAGCAGGCGCGCGCGCGACAGGGCGCGCTCGAGCACCGCCATGTCGAACTGCGCCTCTTCGTGGGCAACGCGGTGCGGCTTGGCCTTGGTGGTCGGGTTCACCGAAATCACACCGCAGTATTCTGGCATGTGCTTGGCGAATTCGGCGGTGCCGATGGCCTCGGCGGTATCGATGATGTCCTGCTTGTGGCTGGCGATCAGCGGACGCAGCACCAGCTTGTCGGTGGCCGAGTCGATCACCGAGAGGTTGGGCAGGGTCTGGCTGGACACCTGGCTGATCGCCTCGCCGGTCACCAGGGCGTCGATCTGCAGCTGCTCGGCCAGGCGGCTGGCAGCGCGCAACATCATGCGCTTGAGGATCACGCCCATGTGGCTGTTGTCGACCTTGCCGAGGATCTCGCCGAGCACTTCCTCGAACGGCACGCTGATGAACAGCACGCGCTGCGAACGGCCGAACTTCTGCCACAGGTAGTGGGCGACTTCCATCACCCCCAGCTCATGGGCGCGACCGCCGAGGTTGAAGAAGCAGAAATGGGTCATCATCCCGCGGCGCATCATCTGGTAGGCCGCCACGGTGGAGTCGAAGCCGCCGCTCATCAGCACCAGCGTCTGCTCCAGCGCACCCAGGGGATAGCCGCCCAGGCCGCGGTGCTGGTGATGGATGACGAACAGGCGCTGGTCGCGAATCTCCATGCGCACTTCGACGTCCGGCGCCTTCAGGGAAACCCCGGCCGCGCCGCACTGCTGGCGCAGCTGGCTGCCGACGTAGCGCTCGATGTCCATGGAGGTGAAGGCATGCTTGCCGGCGCGCTTGCAGCGCACGGAGAAGACCTTGCCGGACAACTGATCGGCGAAGTGGCGCCTGCACTTGTCCAGCACGTCGTCGAAATCGCCGAGCGGATAGTCGTCGACCTGGAGAAAGTGGGCGATGCCCGGCGTGCAGCCGAGACGCTCGATCATTTCCTGCAGGCAGCGCGGCTCGGTGATCGCGGTTTTCACTTCCAGGTTATCCCACACACCTGTGACCAGCAGCTGCGGATCGAGGTCGCGCAGCACCGAACGGATGTTCTTGGCCAACTGCCGGATGAAATGCTTGCGCACCGGCGGGCTCTTGATGGTGATTTCCGGGAAAACTTTGACGATCAGTTTCATGTGAGCAAGCGTCAGCCGCAATGGCCTGAAAACAGGGGCGCGGATTATAGCGGAAATTGCTCAAGCTTTGATCAAAAATACTCACGACATCTTTGGTCGCACCAAAATAAACCACAAGATAAGTATCGCGCACCACAAAGGCGCCAACGCATGGGGGTTTGCCACAGCAAGTCCCCGCCAGCGCTAGGTTTCGGGGCATCACCCCATCACGGGGCACTGGCATGCAAATTGCTCTCTTGTGAGGCAGGTTGTCCTGGCAGACTATCTCGCCCGGCTTCACGAACTATATAGAAGGGCTCACCGTTAGAGCCTTATCCACCTGGAGGACAGCATGTCGAAGGCGATTCAACTCATCAAAGAACACGACGTGAAGTGGGTAGACCTGCGCTTCACCGACACCAAGGGCAAGCAACAGCACGTGACCATTCCGGCCCGTGACGCCCTGGACGAAGACTTCTTCGAACACGGCAAGATGTTCGACGGCTCCTCCATCCAAGGCTGGAAAGGCATCGAAGCCTCCGACATGATCCTCTCGCCGGTCGACGAAACCGCCGTGCTCGACCCGTTCACCGAAGAGCCGACGCTGATCATCGTCTGCGACATCACCGAGCCGAGCACCATGCAAGGCTACGATCGCGACCCGCGCTCCATCGCCAAGCGCGCCGAGGAGTACCTGAAATCCACCGGCATCGGCGACACCGTGTTCGTCGGCCCGGAACCCGAGTTCTTCGTTTTCGACGAAGTGAAGTTCAAGTCCGACATCTCCGGCTCCATGTTCAAGATCTATTCCGAACAGGGCTCCTGGATGACCGACGGCGACATCGACGGCGGCAACAAGGGCCACCGCCCGGGCGTCAAGGGCGGCTACTTCCCGGTGCCACCCGTCGACCACGACCATGAAATCCGCACCGCCATGTGCAATGCCCTGGAAGAAATGGGCCTGGTCGTCGAGGTTCACCACCACGAAGTGGCGACTGCCGGCCAGAACGAAATCGGCGTGAAGTTCAACACCCTGGTCAACAAGGCCGACGAAGTACAGACCCTGAAGTACTGCGTGCACAACGTGGCCGATGCCTACGGCAAGACCGCCACCTTCATGCCCAAGCCCCTGTACGGCGACAACGGTTCGGGCATGCACGTGCACATGTCGATCTCCAAGGACGGCAAGAACACCTTCGCCGGCGAAGGCTATGCCGGCCTGTCCGAGACCGCCCTGTACTTCATCGGCGGCATCATCAAGCACGGCAAGGCCCTGAACGGCTTCACCAACCCGTCGACCAACTCCTACAAGCGTCTGGTGCCGGGCTTCGAAGCACCGGTGATGCTGGCCTACTCGGCGCGCAACCGCTCCGCCTCGATCCGCATCCCCTACGTCTCCAGCCCGAAAGCCCGCCGCATCGAAGCGCGCTTCCCGGACCCGGCGGCCAACCCCTACCTGGCCTTCGCCGCCCTGCTGATGGCCGGCCTGGACGGCATCCAGAACAAGATCCATCCCGGCGATGCCGCCGACAAGAACCTGTACGACCTGCCGCCGGAAGAAGGCAAGCTGATCCCGCAAGTCTGCGGCAGCCTGAAGGAAGCCCTGGAAGAGCTGGACAAGGGCCGCGCCTTCCTGACCAAGGGCGGCGTTTTCTCCGATGACTTCATCGATGCCTACATCGAGCTGAAGAGCGAAGAAGAAATCAAGGTTCGCACCTTCGTACACCCGCTGGAATACGACCTGTACTACAGCGTCTGATCCCGCGCCACACCGCATAGCGGCGTGACAGAAACCTCCCCGGCCCTCTGCCGGGGAGGTTTTTTTTAGCCTGCCATCCCTGGCGGCCACCCGGGATTCAACAAATAAGCGCAGAATTGCCGGATTCGTAGGAGCCGCGACCCCGCGGCGAATCGTGGCCATACCGCGATTTCTGCGGCATAGCCGCCATCGCATCGTGCCGGGGTCGACGCTCCCACGTGCGCACCCAGACTGTGGACGGGTTCTTGCGGGTCAAGGAGCAAGACGGTATCTGCGGGCCGCCTCCCGCGACGTCAAAAATCGCTCCCGGCGATTTTTTGAGCGGCAAGCCGCAAGCCTGAAGCGATAAGCTGTTTACCACTTGCAGCTTGTGGCTTGAAGCTTGAAGCTAACCCCCATTCATCGAATCGGGAGACAGGCCCAATGCGCCCCCTGCTCGCTTGCCTGCTGCTGATACTGGCCCTGCCCGTCAGCGCACAGATCTACAAGTACACCGACAGCAACGGCAATACCGTGTTCACCAACCAGCCGCCGGACGGCATCGATGCACAGAGCGTGGAGCTGAAGCAGACCAATACCGTGCAACCGCCACCAGCGCCGGCGACACCGCCGAGCAGCGCCCCGCAAGCGGCAGAGCAAGCGCCGTACCGGGTGCTGGCACTGACCGACCTGCCCGACGGCGAAGCGCTGCGGGCGAACAACGGCACCTTCAGCGTGGGGGTACACATCGTCCCGCGCCTGAGCCCGGGACACAGCCTGCGCCTGTTGCTCGACGGCAAACCCTACGGTCGTCCCAGCAACGTCACGCGCTTGCAACTGAGCCAGATCGACCGCGGCGAACACAGCCTGGCCGTCGAAGTCCTCAGCGGCGACCAGGTGCTCCAGCAGAGCGACACCGTCACCTTCACCGTGCAGCGGGTCAATACCAGCAGCCCGGCCTTGCGCCCACCACCTCCGCCTCCTCCCAGACCGGCCAACTGAACCATGCGTAATCTGCTTTTCGGCCTCCTGCTGATCGCCCTGCCAGGCTTCGCCCAGGTCTATACCTACATCGACGAGGAAGGCAACCGGGTCTTCACCGACAGCCCGCGCAACGGCAGCAATGCCCAGCAGTTGCAACTGGCGCCGTCCAATCGGATGAGCCCGCCCCCCGCACCGACAGTCCCGGCGCAGATGGCCGAACCCGGCCCGGTGTTGAACTACCAGTTGCTGCGCATCCTCATTCCGCAGCCCGATGCGAGCATCCGCGACAATGCCGGCAACCTGATCGTCACGGCCACCAGCGAACCCGGCCTGCACCCGGGGCATGGCTATCGCCTGTTGCTGGACGGCCAGCCACTGGCCGCCGCCGGCCGCAGCCCGGTATTCGCGCTGGAGAACATCGACAGGGGCACGCACCAGATCGCCGTCGAAATCGTCGACGCCCAGGGTCGCATCGTCGAGCGCACCCCCAGCCAGCCCTTCCACATGCTGCGCATCTCGCTGGCGCAGAAACGCCTGGCCAACCCCTGCAAGAAGGACGATTACGGCGTGCGCCCGGAATGCCCGCTCAAGGACAAACCCAAGGAAGAGGACAAGGGCCTCATCCGTATCCTGCCCTTTCTCTAAGAACCTGTTCACGATCCTTGCGTAGGCGCGGGGACGGCCGACAAGAGCGCTAAAGGCTGGAGGCTGAACGACAAGCAAACCCCATGGGCTCTTTCGTCCAGCTTTCCAGCCGCAAGCGTTTTTGATCGAAAGCCGGAGCCCCCAACTGGACCCAGGAACGCGGTCCAGCGCCCTTGACGCACCATATCAGTGCAAACATTCGCACTGATTTCTATACTCGTACCAATTTAGGACATACCGCACCCCCGCGCTGCGCCGAAAAGCGGCCAAAACCGCTCCACTCGTCATTTACGCGCGTCTTTTAGGGGCCTTGGTTTGCTTCTTGCATTTTCCCGTCATTGCCGGAGAAGCCGAGACCGAATGCCTTTCGAGGCCATGGGCTACCGGCCCTTTTGCCGCAGAACACACCGCACGAGGAGCGACATTTGGCAGGCCATACCCACGACGACCATCGCCATATCCACGCACCCGAAGCATTCCAGGCATGCAGCGAGACGCCGGCGGATCCCGACTTATGATCATCAACGACGCACTGCACCGCTTACTGCTCGACAACCTGACCACGGCGACGCTGCTGCTCAACGCGGACCTGCGCCTGGAATACATGAACCCGGCGGCGGAAATGCTGCTGGCCGTCAGTGGTCAGCGCAGCCACGGCCAGTTCATCAGCGAGCTGTTCACCGAGTCCAGTGAAGCCCTTGGCGCCCTGCGTCAGGCGGTGGCGCAGGCCCATCCATTCAACAAGCGCGAAGCGGTGCTGACTTCCCAGACCGGACAGAGCATCACCGTCGACTACGCCGTGACCCCGGTGCTCAGCCGGGGCGAAACCATGCTCCTGCTCGAGGTGCACCCCCGCGACCGGCTGCTGCGCATCACCAAGGAAGAGGCTCAGCTGTCCAAGCAGGAAACCACCAAGCTGCTGGTGCGTGGCCTGGCCCACGAGATCAAGAATCCGCTGGGCGGCATTCGTGGCGCGGCCCAGCTGCTGGCCCGCGAACTGCCGGAAGAAAGTCTGAAGGATTACACCAACGTCATCATCGAGGAGTCCGATCGCCTGCGTAACCTGGTCGACCGCATGCTCGGCTCGAACAAGCTGCCCTCCCTCGCGATGACCAACGTTCACGAAGTGCTGGAGCGCGTCGGCAGCCTGGTCGAAGCCGAGAGCCAGGGTGGCATCATTCTGGTGCGCGACTACGACCCGAGCATTCCCGACGTGATGATCGATCGCGAGCAGATGATCCAGGCCGTGCTCAATATCGTGCGCAACGCCATGCAGGCGATCAGTTCCAAGCACGAGTTCCGCCAGGGTCGCATCACCCTGCGCACGCGCACCCTGCGCCAGTTCACCATCGGCTATATCCGCCACCGCCTGGTGACCAAGATCGAGATCATCGACAACGGCCCCGGCATCCCGCAGGAACTGCAGGAAACCATCTTCTATCCCATGGTCAGTGGCCGTGCCGACGGCACCGGCCTGGGCCTGGCCATCACCCAGAACATCATCAGTCAGCATCAAGGCCTGATCGAATGCGAGAGCCATCCGGGCCACACCGTGTTCTCGATCTTTCTGCCGCTGGAACAAGGAGCAACTCCGACATGAGCCGCAGTGAAACCGTATGGATCGTTGACGACGACCGCTCCATCCGCTGGGTCCTGGAAAAAGCCTTGCAACAGGAAGGCATGACCACCCAGAGCTTCGACAGCGCCGATGGCGTGCTCGGCCGGCTCAGCCGCCAGCAGCCGGACGTGATCATTTCCGACATTCGCATGCCGGGAGCCAGCGGCCTGGATCTGCTGGCCAGGATCCGCGAGCTGTATCCGCGCCTGCCGGTGATCATCATGACCGCCCATTCCGACCTGGACAGCGCGGTGGCGTCCTACCAGGGCGGCGCCTTCGAGTACCTGCCCAAGCCCTTCGACGTCGACGAGGCCGTGTCCCTGGTCAAGCGCGCCAACCAGCACGCCCAGGAACAGCAGGGCCTGCAGGTTCCCGCAGCGCAGGCGCGCACCCCGGAGATCATCGGTGAAGCGCCGGCGATGCAGGAGGTGTTCCGTGCCATCGGCCGCCTGAGCCACTCCAACATCACCGTGCTGATCAACGGCGAATCCGGTACCGGCAAGGAACTGGTGGCGCACGCCCTGCACCGCCACAGCCCACGCGCGGCCTCGCCATTCATCGCCCTGAACATGGCGGCGATCCCCAAGGACCTGATGGAGTCCGAGCTGTTCGGCCATGAGAAAGGCGCCTTCACCGGCGCCGCCAACCAGCGTCGCGGCCGTTTCGAGCAGGCCGACGGCGGCACCCTGTTCCTCGACGAGATCGGCGACATGCCGGCCGATACCCAGACCCGCCTGCTGCGCGTGCTGGCCGATGGCGAGTTCTATCGGGTCGGCGGGCATACGCCGGTGAAAGTGGACGTGCGCATCATCGCCGCCACCCACCAGAACCTGGAAAACCTGGTGCAGGCCGGCAAGTTCCGCGAGGACCTGTTCCACCGCCTCAACGTCATCCGCATTCACATCCCGCGCCTGTCCGACCGCCGCGAAGACATTCCAACCCTGGCCCGCCACTTCCTCGCCCGCGCCGCCACCGAACTGGCGGTCGAGCCCAAGCTGCTGAAAAGCGAGACCGAGGACTACCTGCAACAACTGGCCTGGCCGGGCAACGTGCGGCAGTTGGAGAACACCTGCCGCTGGATCACCGTGATGGCCTCCGGCCGCGAAGTGCACGTCGATGACCTGCCGCCGGAGTTGCTCACCCAGCCACAGGACAACGCACCGGTCAGCAACTGGGAGCAGGCGCTGCGCCAGTGGGCCGACCAGGCCCTGGCGCGCGGCCAGTCGAACCTGCTCGACAGCGCCGTGCCGGCCTTCGAGCGCATCATGATCGAGACCGCCCTCAAGCACACCGCCGGCCGCCGCCGCGATGCCGCGGTACTGCTGGGCTGGGGGCGCAATACCCTGACCCGCAAGATCAAGGAACTGGGCATGAAGATCGACGGCGCCGAGGAGGACGACAGCGACGACAGCTGATCCGCCGCCGCGACAACCGAACGCCGCGCACCCCGACCGGGCCGCGGCGTTTTTTATGGCCTGTCGTCTTCGGCGACCACCGAAAGGCACCCCGGTATCGTAGCCTGGGTTGAGCGCAGCGATACCCGGGGGCTCCTTTCCCGGGTATATGAAAATGCACGCGATCGGCGCACTGGCAGTGCGCTCATGCACTCGAGCGGAACATCCACGACCATGCTCCGCGCATGCCAGACATCGACCATACATGCCAGAGGCCAGTAATCACGGGGCCTGCAGAAAAAAACAGAAACTGGCACGCCACCTGCAATGGTACAGACAACCCAGTTTCGGGGACCTTGGTACAGGCAGGCCGGGGATTCCCCTCTTTACTTTGGGAGCCTCGGTACAGGCAGGCCGGGAACTCCCTTCTTTCTTCGGGGGCCTTGGTACAGGCAGGCCGGGTAACCCCCTCTTTTATCCGCTACCGCGGCGCCAGACGAATCGTCAGGCGCCAGCGACCATCGACTTCCTCGGCATTCCACTCGCCGCGCAGGGGACGGGCCGCCAGGACACGCAACTCCAATTCCCTCCCATCACGCTGCACGCGCCAGTTGGCGGCCTTGCCGGCCACCTGCAGTTGGCCCTGCTGCTCGCGCCCCAACCCCTCGAAACGCAACACGAACGCGCCATGGAAATCGCTGACGCGCACCTGTGGCTCGACGTTGAACCACAGCAGCACGCGGTCGTCCTCCGCCACCACCTCTTTCATGTGCAGCGCCGGCGGGTGGAACAGGCGGCCGATCATCAGGCCGACGAGAAAGCCGAACAGCGCCAGCGAGCCGATCACCCGCACCCAGGGGCGCGGCCTTGGCGGCTTATCGGGCGTAGAATACGGGCCGTCTTCTGGCTCGGAGCCGTGCATGTTCCATGTAATCCTTTTTCAACCGGAAATTCCGCCCAACACCGGCAACATTATCAGGCTCTGCGCCAATAGCGGCTGCCACCTGCACCTGATCGAACCGCTGGGCTTCGAGCTGGACGACAAGCGCCTGCGACGGGCCGGGCTGGACTACCACGAATACGCCACCCTGCAGCGCCACACCAGCCTGCCGAGCTGCCTCGACAGCCTTGGCCAGCCACGGCTGTTCGCCTTCACCACCAAGGGCTCGCAACCCTTCCATGAAGTGCGCTACCAGCCCGGCGATGCCTTTCTGTTCGGCCCGGAAAGCCGTGGCCTGCCCGAGGAGGTGCGCAACGCCCTGCCCCCCGAGCGACGGGTGCGCCTGCCCATGCGCGAAGGCTGCCGCAGCCTCAATCTGTCCAATACCGTGGCGGTCGCCGTGTATGAGGCGTGGCGGCAAAACGGATTCAGCACGGCGCTTTGAAGCTGGAGGCTGGAGGCTGGAGGCTGGAGGCTGGAGGCTGGACAGGGTTTTGGTCGGGCCTCGCCACCATCAAGCTTTTTCGTTCAGCCTTCAGCCTTTAGCGCCTTTATCGGCTTCTACCCCGTAGCCTGGGTTGAGCGCAGCGATACCCAGGTGACCCCTTCCCGGGTGTCGCTGCGCTCGACCCGGGCTACCAGGCTTTTTCGTCCAGCCTTCAGCCTCAAGCGCTTTTATCGGCTTTTATCGGCTTTTGTCTTTTCATAAAAAAACGCCCCGAAGGGCGCTCTTTCTGCAACGACTGACGACTCAGTTGGCCGCCTGCTGCTGACGTTGCAGTTCCTGGGCGTACAGCGCATCGAAGTTCACCGGGGCCAGCATCAGCGCCGGGAACGAGCCGCGCACCACCAGGCTGTCCAGGGTTTCGCGGGCATAGGGGAACAGGATGTTCGGGCAGAACGCGCCCAGGGTGTGGCTCATGGAGGCTGCGTCCAGGCCCTTGATCAGGAAGATACCGGCCTGCTGGACTTCGGCGATGAACGCGGTTTCCTCACCATTCTTCACGGTGACCGAGAGAGTCAGCACCACTTCGTGGAAATCGCCATCGAGCGCTTTCTGCCGGGTGTTGAGATCCATGGCCACGCTCGGCGTCCACTCCTGACGGAAGATTTCCGGGCTCTTCGGCGCCTCGAAGGAGAGGTCGCGCACGTAGATGCGCTGCAGGGAGAACTGGGGGGTCTGCTCGCCTTGGGCGGCACCGCTAGCTTGTTCGGTCATGGCAAAGCCTTCTGCTGTATGGACTGAGGATGAGGGTTGTTGAATCAGGCGCCGAGCAACGCATCGAGCTTGCCGGCGCGCTCCAGGGCGTAGAGCTCGTCGCAGCCACCCACATGGGCGCTGCCGATCCAGATCTGCGGCACCGAGGTGCGGCCGGCCTTGCGCGTCATCTCGGCACGCAGATCGGGCTTGCCGTCGACACGGATCTCGTCGAACGGCACGCCCTTGTGCGTGAGCAACTGCTTGGCGCGAATGCAGTAGGGGCACCAGTCGCTGGAGTAGATGACGACGTCGGCCATGTCACTTCACCACGGGCAGATTGTCGCCGCGCCAGGTGGCGATGCCGCCGGACAGCTTGGCGGCGGTGAAACCGGCCTTCTTCAGTTCGCGGGCGGCGCTGCCGGCCTGCTGGCCGAGGGCATCGACGACGATCAGCGTCTTGGCCTTGTGCTTCTCCAGCTCGCCGATCCGCGAAGCCAGCTTGTCGTAAGGAATGTGCAGGGCGCCGACGATATGGCCGGCGGCGAAGTCCTTCTTGTTGCGCACATCGATCACCACGCCTTGCTCGCTGTTGATCAGCGCGGTCAGCTCGCGGCTGCTCAGGCTCTGGCCGCCCTTGCGCAGCTCGGTGAAGATCAGCAGCGCCAGGATGATGACGAACAGCCCGCTGAGTACGAAGTGGGTGGTGGCGAATTCAATGAGGTTGGCAAGCATCACGCGGTTCCGGGGACGGTAAAATGCCGGCCAGTATACACAGCCACGAGAGTCCCTCCAAAGGCCGTACGGCGGTGACGGGATCTTTCCTTGGTCGTAGAATGTCTGATCTTTTCCATGTGTCCCTCAAGCAGAGCGAGCCCAGTATGAGCGCAGCGCCCAAACCCTTGGTTCTGATCATCCTCGACGGCTTCGGCCACAGCGACACCCCCGAGTACAACGCCATCTTCGCCGCCAGCACCCCGGTCTACGACCGCCTGCTGGCCACCCGGCCCCATGGGCTGATCTCCGGCAGCGGCATGGACGTGGGCCTGCCCGACGGGCAGATGGGCAACTCCGAGGTCGGTCACATGAACCTGGGCGCCGGGCGCGTGGTGTATCAGGACTTCACCCGCGTGACCAAGGCGATCCGCGACGGCGAATTCTTCGACAACGCCGCGATCGCCGGCGCCGTGGACAAGGCGGTGAACGCCGGCAAGGCCGTGCACATTCTCGGCCTGCTCTCCGACGGCGGCGTGCACAGCCACCAGGATCACCTGGTCGCCATGGCTGAACTGGCCGCCCGCCGCGGCGCCCAGAAGATCTACCTGCACGCCTTCCTCGACGGCCGCGACACGCCGCCGAAAAGCGCCCAGGCCTCCATCGAGCTGCTCGACGCCACCTTCGCCAGGCTCGGCAAGGGCCGCATCGCCTCGCTGATCGGCCGCTACTTCGCCATGGACCGCGACAATCGCTGGGATCGCGTGGCCCAGGCCTACAACCTGATCGCCGCCGGCCAGGGCCAGTTCGCCGCCGAGACGGCGCTCGCCGGCCTGGAAGCGGCCTACGTCCGTGGCGAGAGCGACGAGTTCGTCAAGGCCACCACGGTCGGCGCTCCGGTGAGCGTCGAGGATGGCGACGCCGTGGTGTTCATGAACTTCCGCGCCGACCGCGCCCGCGAGCTGACCCGCGCCTTCGTCGAACCCGGCTTCGATGCCTTCGAACGCGCCCGGGTGCCGCAGACCGCCGGCTTCGTCATGCTCACCCAGTACGCGGCGAGCATCGACACGCCCAGCGCCTTCAAGCCCGAGCCGCTGGTCAACGTGCTCGGCGAATACCTGGCCAACAACGGCAAGACCCAGCTGCGCATCGCCGAGACCGAGAAATACGCCCACGTCACCTTCTTCTTCTCCGGCGGCCGCGAAGAGCCCTTTCCCGGCGAGGAACGCATCCTCATCCCCTCGCCGAACGTCGCCACCTATGACCTGCAGCCGCAGATGAGCGCCCCCGAGGTCACCGACAAGATCGTCGACGCCATCGAGAACCAGCGTTACGACGTCATCGTAGTCAACTATGCCAATGGCGACATGGTCGGCCACACCGGCGTGTTCGAGGCGGCCGTGGCCGCGGTCGAATGCCTGGATCAGTGCGTCGGGCGCATCGTCGAGGCGCTGGACAAGGTCGGCGGCGAAGCGCTGCTCACCGCCGATCACGGCAACGTCGAACAGATGGAAGACGAGGACACCGGCCAGGCGCACACGGCCCACACCTGCGAGCCGGTGCCGTTCATCTATGTCGGCAAGCGCGACGTCAGCATCCGCGAAGGCGGTGTGCTGGCCGATGTGGCGCCGACCATGCTGACCCTCATGGGCCTGCCCATCCCGCAGGAAATGACCGGCACCAGCATCGTCACCCTGAAATGAGGGGATGAGCGGCGTCGCCCGAAGCCCCTGCCTACTGCCAGCCAGTCGAGCATGTGGCCCGCCAAACGGCGGTTTCTCCTGGCTCTGTGGGAGCCGCGCCCCCGCGGCGATTGCGGCTCGCGCCACGGATTTTGTCGGAGGGCCGCCATCGCATCGCGCCGGGGACGACGCTCCCGCACGGGCGGCCCTGTTCCTGCTAAAAAAGCTTATCCAGGCCCCTGCCGGGGCCTTTTCCTTTCAGGACTACTCTTGCTCCCGGGGCAATTCTGATTTGAGCCGCGGCCGGTTACTCGCCGCGCCGGCGCTGCCCATACTGGCGGCCCATTCAGGAGAACGCCCATGAACATCTTCGTCACCGGCGCCGCTGGCTACATCGGCGGCTCCATCGCAACCGGTCTGGTTCGCGCCGGCCACACCGTCACCGGCCTGGTACGCCGCGCCGAACAGGCCGACGAGCTGGCCGCGCTGGGCATCGCCCCGCTGCTCGGCAGCCTCGACGACCGGCAGTTGCTGATCGCCCAGGCCCGGGCCGCCGATGCGGTGATCAATGCCGCCAGCAGCGACCACCGTGGCGCCGTCGAGGCGCTGATCGAAGGCCTGGACGGTTCGGGCAAGGTGCTGCTGCATACCAGCGGTTCGAGCATCGTCGGCGACGCCTGTGGCGGCGACTCGGCGTCGAGCGAGATCGTCCACGAAGACAACCTGCCGGCGCCAACCGCGGACAAGGCCGCCCGCGTGGCCATCGACGACCTGGTGCTCGCCGCCGCCTCGCGCGACGTCCGCAGCGCCGTGCTGTGCAACAGCCTGATCTACGGCCACGCCCTCGGCCTGCCACGGGAAAGCGTACAACTGCCACGCCTGTTGCGGCAGGCCCGCAAGTCCGGCGTGGTCCGGCATGTCGGCCGCGGCCTGAACATCTGGTCGAACGTGCATATCGAGGACGTGGTGGCGCTGTACCTGCTGGCCCTGGAGAAAACCCCGGCCGGCACCTTCTACTTCGTCGAGAACGGCGAAGCCGCATTCCGCGACATGACCGCCGCCATGGCCCGCGCCCTGCAGCTCGGTGAAGCCCAGGACTGGCCGCTGGCCCAGGCCGAAGCCGAGTGGGGCTACGAGATGGCCAACTACGGCCTGGGCTCCAACAGCCGGGTACGCGGTGAGCGCGCGCGCCGCCTGCTCGGCTGGGCGCCAGGCCACTCGTCGGTGCTGCAGTGGATCGAGCACGAGATGCTTTGACCCCGTTGGGACACCGCCGAACGCCTTGGGTCGGCATTCGCGACCCAGGGCGTTTTTTTTGCCCCGCGCCACGGGCATACTAGGCAGGTTCCCCGCCAGGTATCGCCTGCCCCATGTTTCGTGCCCTCGCCCTGATTCTTCTCGCCTGCCTGCTGACCCCGGCCTTTGCCGATCAGAAAGCCGACACGCAAAAACAGCTGGAAGCGGCGCGCGCCGACGTGGCCGAGCTGAAAAAGCTGTTGGAAAAACTGCAGCAGGACAAATCCGGCGTGCAGAAACAGCTGCAGGCCACCGAAACCGAAATGGGCCAGTTGGAGAAACAGGTCAAAGGCCTGCAGAACGAGCTGCAGAAGAGCGAAGAGGAAATCAAGCGCCTCGACCAGGAGAAAAAAAAACTCCAGGGCGCGCGCCTTGAACAACAGCGACTGATCGGCATCCAGGCCCGCGCCGCCTACCAGAGCGGCCGCCAGGAGTACCTCAAGCTGTTGCTCAACCAGCAGAATCCGGAAAAATTCTCGCGCACGCTGACCTATTACGATTACTTGGCCGATGCGCGCATGGAGCAACTGTCGGCGTTCAACGAGACCCTGCGGCAACTGGCCAACGTCGAACAGGACATCAGCCGGCAGCAGGAGCGGCTGCAGGCGCAGAAAAGCGCGCTGGACAGCCGCAAGGCCGAACTGGCCGAGGTGCGCAAGGAACGCCAGCTGGCGCTGGCCAGGCTGAACAAGGATTACGCCGCCCGCGATCAGCGCCTCAAGGCGCGCCAGCAGGATCAGGCCAACCTCGGCCGCGTGCTCAAGACCATCGAGGAAACCCTGGCCCGCCAGGCCCGCGAAGCCGAGCAGGAACGCCAGCGCGCCCTCGCCGCCGCCCGCGAAAAACCCCGCGAGAGCCGCCCCGCCGGTGGTCCGCTGGTCAGCTCCGGCGCGGTCTATGGCGGCCCGTTCGCCAGTGCCAAGGGCAAGCTGCCGTGGCCGGTCGACGGTCGCCTGGTGGCGAGATATGGAACCCCGCGCGGCGAAGACGCTCGGACTAAATGGGACGGTGTGCTGATCGGCGCCTCGGCCGGCAGCCAGGTGCGCGCCGTGCACGGTGGTCGCGTGGTCTTCGCCGACTGGTTGCGCGGAGCCGGGCTTCTGGTCATTCTCGACCATGGCAACGGCTACCTGACCCTGTACGGGCACAACCAGAGCCTGCTCAAGGATGCCGGTGACATTGTCAAGGCCGGCGAGCCGATCGCTACGGTCGGCACCAGTGGCGGCCAGGACACCCCGGCCCTGTATTTCGCGATTCGCCAGCAGGGCCGCGCCAGCGACCCCGCACAATGGTGTCGGGCGCAAGGATAGGCGCCACCTCATTCCGTAGGAGTTAGCTCGATATGCCGCAATTGTCCCGCCTCACGTCCCTGGCCCTGGCGATCGCTCTGCTCAGTGGCGCACCGCTGCTGCATGCCGACCAGGCGCCCATCGCGCCTCCGCCGCCGACCAGCGAGAGCGTGCCGCCACTGCCACTGGACGAGTTGCGCACCTTCGCCGAGGTGATGGACCGCATCAAGGCCGCCTACGTCGAGCCGGTCAGCGACAAGACCCTGCTGGAAAACGCGATCAAGGGCATGCTCAGCAACCTCGACCCACACTCCGCCTACCTCGACCCGCAGGCCTTCCTCGAGCTGCAGGAAAGCACCAGCGGCGAGTTCGGCGGCCTGGGCATCGAGGTGGGCATGGAGGATGGCTTCGTCAAGGTGGTCTCGCCCATCGACGACACGCCGGCGTCCAGGGCCGGCATCCAGCCTGGGGACCTGATCGTCAAGATCGACGGCAAGCCGACCAAGGGCCTGTCGATGATGGAAGCCGTGGAGAAGATGCGCGGCAAGGCCGGCAGCAAGATCGTCCTGACCCTGGTACGCGATGGCGGCAGGCCGTTCGACGTGGAACTGGCGCGCGCGGTGATCAAGGTCACCAGCGTCAAGAGCCAGTTGCTCGACCCCGGTTACGGCTACATCCGCGTCACCCAGTTCCAGGTCAACACCGGCGAGGAAGTCGGCAAGGCCCTGAACAAGCTGCGCAAGGACAACGGCAAGAAGCTCAGCGGCCTGGTGCTCGACCTGCGCAACAACCCGGGTGGCGTGCTGCAGTCGGCCGTCGAGGTGGCGGATCACTTCCTCAAGCAGGGCCTGATCGTCTACACCAAGGGCCGTATCCCCAACTCGGAACTGCGCTTCTCCGCCGACCCGCTCGACGCCAGCGAAGGCGTGCCACTGGTGGTGCTGATCAACGGCGGCAGCGCTTCAGCCTCGGAAATCGTCGCCGGCGCCCTGCAGGATCACAAACGCGGCGTGGTGATGGGCACCGACAGCTTCGGCAAGGGCTCGGTACAGACCGTGCTGCCGCTGAACAACGACCGCGCCCTGAAGCTCACCACCGCCCTGTACTTCACCCCCAACGGCCGCTCTATCCAGGCCCAGGGCATCGTCCCCGACGTCGAAGTGGCGCGGGCCAGGCTGACCCGTGAGAACGACGACCCGAGCCTCAAGGAAGCCGACCTGCAAGGTCACCTGGGCAACGGCAACGGTGGCGCCGATCGGCCAAGCCAGGGTAAAGCCAGCCAGCCGGCGCGGCCGCAGGACGATGACTACCAGTTGAGCCAGGCCCTCAACCTGCTCAAGGGGCTGAACGTCACCCGCACCCCCTGAAACCACTGCGCCGTGACCCCGCTTGCTGGGTTACCCGCCATTGAAAAAGCCCGGTACGGCCATGCCGTACCGGGCTTTTTTCGGGCCCGCGTTTACAGGTAGCTGTTGGTCATCTCGTCGACGAAACCTTCGTTGCGCAGCTCATCGAGCGCCTTCTGCAGGCGTTGCACCACTTCATCCGGCGTGTCCTTGTTCAGCGCCAGGTACAGCTCGGCGTCGTTGAAGCGCAGCACCGTGACCAGGCCGCTGACGCCTTCCTGCTTGGCCAGGTAGCGGCCGACCGGATCGGTGGTGGCCCACAGGTCGATCTTGCCGCTGGTGAGTTTTTTCACGTTCTCCTGGTCACGCAGCGCGTTGACCGGCGACAGGCCCTGGTTTTCCAGGTGCTGGCTGACCGCATCGTTCTTGTAGGCGCCGATGGTGTACTGGCCAGCCTCTTTCAGGCTGTTGACGCTGAGGTTGTTGCCCGGCGCGGCGAGCAGCACCCAACCGGTCCTGGCCAGGGGGCCGACCCACTTGAACAGCGGTTGCCGCTCGGGGGTGAAGGTGGTGGAAAACAGGCCGTAGTTGGGCTTGTCCAGGGTCAGCTTGTACAGGCGATCCCAGGGAAAGCGCAGGCTCAGGCTGTAGTCGATCTTGGCGCGCTTGAACATCTCGCGGACGATCTCGGCGCTGATGCCATCGATGCCATCGTCCCGGGCGAAGTTCTTGTCATCCACCGACATGTTGAATGGCGGGAAATTCTCCGTGAGCAACACCACCTTGTAGTCAGCCGCCAATTCGGCCCTGGCCGCACCGGCCGCGATGAGGAGCCCGCACAGCCATACGCTTTTCACAGTTTTCCACATGAGTCGTCCCGCCCGCTTGATTTATGGTTATGGTCAGCGGCTTCCTTGCAAACCCGGCGACATCACGCCGTCATCCATGGTGGCGGGCTCATGGCGATCCCGCCCTATAGATAACTGCCGAGAATATCGTCGACGAAGCCTTCGCTGCGCATTTTGTCCAGTTCGGCTTGCAGCTTCTGTACCACCTCGTCGGGCACGTCCTTGTTCAGCGCCAGATACAGCTGGGCACTGTTGAAGCGCAATACCGTCTTCAGGCCACTCACCCCTTCCTGCCTGGCCAGGTAACGCCCGGCCGGGTCTCCCGTGGCCCACAGGTCGATCTGCCCCGCCATCAGTTTCCGGGCGTTTTCCTGATCGCGCAATGCGGTAATGGGCTGCAGTTGCTCGCCCTCCAGGTACTCGGCGATGGCATCGCCCTTGTAGGCGCCGATCCTGTACTGGCCGGCCTGCTGCAGGTCGTTCACCTGCAGGTCGCTGTCCGCCCGGGCGAGCAGTACCCAGTCGTCGGGGCCGATGGGGCCGACCCACTTGAACAGCGACTCGCGCTCCGGCAGGCGCGCGGTGACGAAGACGCCATAGCCCGGCTTTTCCAGAGCGAGCTTATAGATGCGATCCCAGGGAAAGCGCAGGGTCAGGCTATAGGACACGCCGGCACGCTTGAACATCTCACGGACGATGTCCGCGGCGATGCCGTCGATATTGTCTTCTTGGGCGAAGTTCTTGCCGTTGATCGCCATGTTGTAAGGCGGAAAGTTTTCCGTCAGCAACACCACGTTGTAGTTCGGGTCGATCTCGGCGCGCGCTACCGATGCCATCAATAGCAGGGCTCCAGCCGCCGCCAACCACAGACGTTTCCACATGAGCATCACACCTTACCGACATCAGGACATGTTGAGAGAGGTGGACAAGCTTAGCCCTGTTTTGGCGCAGACTGAACCCGAATCGCCCGACACCCGCATTATTGCGGCACTGCGACGCACCACGACGGCGCGCAGAGGCTTTTCGGCGCACCGCGACATATCGCAATGGATGGCAGGTAAGGAAAGGCGTTGCGCGCAACGGCGGCAATCTTCGAGGATTCGGCTCGCCTGAAACCGACATGGCAGAGCGGATCGGGCCGCGCAGGTGATAACCCATCGGCAATCGATGGGTTATCACCCATCCTGCCGCGCGACAACATGGCCTCTGGACGATGGAATCGCTGGCTCAGGCCGGCACGCTGCCCGCGTTCAGGTAGGTGGTCTTCACCAGGGTGTAGAACTCACGGGCATGGCTGCCCTGCTCCCTGGGGCCGTAGCTGGAATGTTTGCGCCCGCCGAAAGGCACGTGGTAATCGACCCCGGCGGTGGCCGCGTTGATCATCACCATGCCGGCCTGGACATGCCGCTTGAAGTGGCTGGCATGGCTCAGGGAGCGGGTGCAGATGCCCGCCGACAGGCCGAACTCGCTGTCGTTGGCCATGGCCAGGGCCTCGGCATAGTCCTCGGCCCGCAGGATCGAGGCGATGGGCCCGAAGACTTCCTCACGGCTGATGCGCATGTGCGGCTCGGCGCCGACCACCAGCGCCGGGCGCATGAAGAAACCGCGCGTGTCCCGCTCCAGCAGTTCGCCGCCGTGCACCAGGCCGCCTTCGGCCCTGGCCACGTCGAGGTAAGCCTGGTTCCGGCGCAGTTGCGCGGCATCCACCACCGGGCCGATGTCCACCGCCGCCTCCAGGGCATGGCCGACGCGCAGAGCGGCCATGCGCTCGAGCATCGCCGCGACGAAGCGGTCATGGATGCCGGCGGTGACGATCAGCCGGCTGGAAGCGGTACAGCGCTGGCCGGTGGCATGGAAGGCTCCGTTGATGCAGGCCTCGACCGCCACCTCGAGGTCGGCGTCGTCGAGCACCACCATGGGATTCTTGCCGCCCATCTCCAGTTGCAGCTTCTTGCGCAGCGGCAGGCAGGCCGCGGCGATGCGCTGGCCGGTGTGCACCGAACCGGTAAAGCTGACGGCATCGACCTGTGGCGACTCGCTCAACGCCTGCCCGACCACCGCGCCGGCGCCCATGACCAGGTTGACCACGCCCCCGGGCACGCCGGCTTCATTGAGGATGTCGACCAGCGCCCAGGCACAGCCCGGCACCAGTTCAGCCGGTTTGAACACCAGGGTGTTGCCGTAGGCCAGGGCCGGGGCGATCTTCCAGGCCGGTATCGCCATGGGGAAATTCCACGGCGTGATCAACCCCACCACGCCGAGCGGTTCCCGGGTCACCTCGACGTTCAGGCCGGGACGCACCGAGCCGAGAATCTCGCCGTGCAGGCGCAGGGCCTCGCCGGCGAAGAACTTGAAGATCTGTCCGGCGCGACCGACTTCGGCGATCGCCTCGGGCAGGGTCTTGCCCTCCTCACGGGCGAGCAGCCGGCCGAGTTCTTCACGGCGGGCGAGGATCAGGCTGCCGGCACCGTCGAGTATGTCGAAGCGCTGCTGCGGGGACACCTGCGCCCAGGCCGGGAACGCCGCGCGGGCGGCGGCGATGGCTTCGCCGGTCTGCCCGGCATCCGCCTGGGCATAGTCGCCGATCAGGTCGTCCTGGTCGGACGGGTTGAGATTGCCGCGGTACTCGGCGCCTGCGCGCCAGCGGCCGTCGATGTAGTTGTCGAATCGCATGCCTGGCACTCCTTGCTAGCGGGGCAAAAGACCTCGTTCTCCCAGATTGCGGTACAGCGCGCGCACGCCGAACTGCCAGGGCGCGATCGCCGTCGAGTGGCGCACCTCGTTGACCAGCGTGCCCAGGGACGGCGTGGCGATGCTCACCCGGTCGCCGAGGTGATGGGTGAAACCGGCGCCGGCCTCGCCGCGATCCTGGATCGGCGAGAACATGGTGCCGAGAAACAGCATGAAACCGTCCGGGTACTGGTGATGCTCGCCGCAGGTCTGCTCGACCAGGTTCTGCGGGTCGCGGCTGATCTCGCGCATGTGGCTGTGGCCCTGCAGGCGGAAACCGTCGTCGGCGCCGTCGATGGTCAGGCCGACTTCGGCCTGGCGCACGGTATCCAGGTCGAAGTGCTCGTCGAACAGGCGGATGAACGGGCCGATGGCGCAGGAGCCGTTGTTGTCCTTGGCCTTGCCCAGCAGCAATGCGCTACGCCCCTCGATATCGCGCAGGTTGACGTCGTTGCCCAGGCTGGCGCCGACCACCTGGCGCCGGGCGTTGACCGCCAGGACGATCTCCGGCTCGGGGTTGTTCCACTGTGACTGAGGATGCAGGCCGACGCAGGCGCCGAAACCGACGGCCGACATCGGCTGGGATTTGGAGAACACCTCGGCGTCGGGGCCGATGCCCACTTCCATGTATTGCGACCAGGCGCCGCGCCGGCTCAGCTCTTCGCGCAGGGCCTCTGCCTCGGGCGAGCCTGGACGGATACGCGACAGGTCGTCGCCGATCAATGCCTGCAAACTGGCACGGATATCCCTGGCCTT
This sequence comes from Phytopseudomonas dryadis, assembly GCF_004327355.1. Taxonomy (GTDB): domain Bacteria; phylum Pseudomonadota; class Gammaproteobacteria; order Pseudomonadales; family Pseudomonadaceae; genus Aquipseudomonas; species Aquipseudomonas dryadis. The sequence goes on along the minus strand of NZ_QJUM01000025.1, from coordinate 66,913 downwards.
GCCGGCATCGCCGCCGGCCTGCTCCTCGATCACCCGCTCCAGCAGGCTGACCGCGAAGGTCACGCCACAGGCCTTGATCGCCTGCAGGTCGCAGGGCGCCAGCAGGCGCTCCTCGGCCTGCGGGTCGAGGCTGCGCGCGAGCCAGTCCGTGGCCGCCCCGAGGGCTTCGCCGGGGGCGTGCCGGGCCAGTTCGAGGCGGTCGTCACGGTCGAGCAGGTCGGCCATCAGCGCCACGCTGCGGCTGATGTCGACCACCTGGCCGTCGCGTACCGCGACCAGCGCAGGGCCATGATGCGGCGCGCCACGCCAGACCCGCCCAACCAGTACGGCACGATCCAGGTCGACGGGCAGGCAGGTAGAGCTGTCAATGGGCTGCATGGGAAACCTCCGCGGCGCCGGGCAGGTCGATCGAACGCGCCCCGTGAGCCGGCCGCAAACGCCCCGGGTAGAGCAATTTGCACAGGGCCTCGACGCAGTAGAAATCGCCGAACAGGGTCGCGCCGCGTTCTCCCAGGCGGTGCGGCATGGAGTAGCAGCCATCGGTGAGCAAGCCCCGCTGCGCCGGCTCCCGGGCCAGGTAGGTGGCGCACAGGCCGGTGAGCATCCACTCAGCCTTGCCGCGCAGGAAAGCGGCGCGCTGGGCGTCGTCGAGGCTGGCGGCGAGGTCGAGCAGGGCCGAGGCGACGATGGCCGTGGTGGCAGTGTCGCGCACCCGGTCATGGGGCGGCAGGGCATCGAAATCCCAGGGCGGCACCGGGTCGTCGCCGAGCCGCTCGAGGTAGTAGTCGGTCAGTTCCAGGGCGTGCTCGGCATAGCGCCGGTCGGCACTCTCCAGCCAGGACTGGGTGAAGCCGTAGATCGCCCATGCCTGACCGCGGCTCCAGTCGGATTCGTCGCCGCTGCCCTGGTAGGTGTAGCCGCGCAGGCGTTCGCCACTGACCGTGTCGTACTCCAGGGCATGGTAGGTGGAACGGTTGGGGCGTACGAAATGGGCCCAGGTGCAATCGGCATGGGCCTGGGCGGCCAGGCGGAAGCTGGCGTCGCCGCTGTAGTCCGAGGCCCAGTACAGCAGCGGCAGGTTGGCCATGGTGTCGATGGCCGAACTGCTGCGCCCGCGCGGGTCGTCCAGCGGCCCCCAGGACGACACATAGGCGCCGCCGGCAGTGGCGACGATACGTGCCCGTAGACGCTGGGCGGCGCGCAGGGCGATCTCGGCGCAGTCGCGCTCGCCGGTCAGTTGCCAGAAGGGAATCGCGCTGCTGTCGAAGATGAAACCGATGTCGTGGGTGTGCGGATCCTCGGCGCGGTGCTCGATCAGGCGCAGGCGTTCGCGGGCCAGTTCGAGGAAGCGCCGCTCGCCGGTATGGATATGGCTGGCCAGCAGCAGGCCGACCCAGAAACCGCAATGCCAGTTGCCGTGGCTCCAGGTCTCGCCCGAATAGCCGGCCGACACCGAGGCGTACTGGGTCACCCAGTTTCCATCTGCGTCGGTATAGATGGGAAAGGCCAGACCCAGGCTGCGCTCGTCCTCCAGCAGCTTGCGCGCCAGAAGATCGAGCGCCTCGCCAGCCAGACGGCCCAGCTCGGCGTCCAGGGCGGGTGGGGAAAGCGTTGCATTCGGCATAGCGTGTCGCTCCTCGATTGTTGTTGTAAGGGTGCTCAGGATAGGAACTCGTCTACCGGGCCGGTTAGGACGATGCCGAGAAATGCTTGTACGATTCGCCCGTCCTTGCGCCCCGATCCACCCGCGGACTGTCACTTGTGTAGGAGCTGCGACCTCGCAGCGAATGGCGAGCGCAGCGCAGACTCTGCTGAATGGCCACCAGCGCATCGCGCCGGGATCGACGCGCCTACAGGTGGGCCCTCTGCCTGCGAACGGACACCCGGGGCGGGGCAACCCGGGTTTCGCCGAGCTCAACCCAGGCTACGGGCTTGCGCGCCAATCCACCCTTGAACTGTCACACTTGTGTAGGAGCTGCGACCTCGCAGCGAATGGCGAGCGCAGCGCAGATTCTGCTGAATGGCCACCAACGCATCGCGCCGGGGTCGACGCGCCTACAGGTGGGCCCTCTGCCTGCGAACGGACACCCGGGGCGGGGCAACCCGGGTTTCGCCGAGCTCAACCCAGGCTACGGGCTTGCGCGCCGATCCACCCGCGGACTGTCACTTGTGTAGGAGCTGCGACCTCGCAGCGAATGGCGGCCACACCGCAGATTCTGCTGGATGGCCACCATCGCATCGCGCCTGGGTCGACGCGCCTACAGGCGAGCCCTCTTGCGAACGGGCTCTTGCAGGCCAAGGAGCAAGGCGCTCTCCGATCACGCCGAATCTCTTGTTCCTGTAGCCCGGGTCGAGCGTAGCGACACCCGGGGCGGGGCAACCATGGTGGATGAAAAAAGCGTCAGCTACGCGCCCCGATCCACCCCGCCATGCCGGCGCCACGTCCTGCCTGCGCCGTTCACGGCCTGACGCCCTGCGGCCTGAGCGCGATATAGGTGCCGAGCACCACGCACACCAACCCGGCGATGCGCCACAGCCCCAGGGGCTCGTGCAGGAACAGCACGGCGAACAGCACCCCGGAAATCGGCAACCAGTTGAGAAATACAGAAGAACGGCTCAGGCCGATGGTGGCGATGCCATAGGCCCAGGACAGGTTGCCCAGGGCCGTGGAAAAGAACGCCGAGATTGCCACCAGCCACCAGAACTCGGCGTCCAGCCCGGGCAGACGCCACACCACCTGCGGCTCGGTGAGCGCGACGTGCGCCGCCAGCAACACGGCACCGACCACATGCATGTACAGCCCCAACAGCAGCGGCGGCACCGCGGCAGACACGCGGCGGATGCATACCCCGGCGGCGACATAGGTGAACAGCGCGGCGAACAGCGCCGTATCGCCGGAAGCCCCCAGGTGCAGCGCGCCACCGTGCAGCACCACCAGCGCCGCGCCGGTCAGGCCCAGGGCGATGCCCACCAGGCTGCGTCGGGTCTGCCGCTCGCCGAGCAGCAGGTAGCCGAGCAGCACGGAAAAGATCGGATTGAGGCCGAGAATCAGTGCGCCATTGGTGGCCGACGACGTGGCTACGCCCTGGGCCAGGAAAATCTGGTGGGCATACACCATCAGCCCGCCGGCGCCGATCAGCCAGCCCCAGTCGCGCCAGCCGATGCGCACCAGGCGCTGACCGCGCAGCAGGCAGATGGCACAGATGCACAGCAGCGCCAGGATCATGCGCAACGCGGACAGGGGCAGCGCCGGCAGGTCGACCGTGAGCAGCTTGATCACCGAGACGTTGGCGCCCCAGATCAGCACCGCATAGGCCAGTACGCCATAGGCGGTGACGGTGCTCCGGCGCTGTGCGGCGAGTGCCGCTTCAGGCGTCAAGGCTGACGGCGCCGAGGGCTTTCAGGGCCGAGCGTCCCTCGACGACGCTGACCCCGTTCTGGTTGACCACCCGGCTTTCGCAGACCAGCACCTGCTTGGCCGCCTTCTTCTCCGCCACCCGCACCTCCACGCTGAGGGTATCGCCGATATGCACCGGCCCCTTGAAACTCAGGTTCTGCCCGACATAGACGAACCCCGGCCCGGTCAGCCGGGTATGCACCGCGGAAATCAGCGCGGCGGAGAACATGCCGTGCACCACCCGGCGGCCGAACGCGGTGCCCGCGGCGAAGGCGTCGTCCATGTGCAACGGGTTGTCGTCGCCGCACAGTTCGGCGAACAGTGCCACGTCGGCAGCGCTGATCGAGCGGCTGAGGCTGAGGCAGTCATCCACCTGCAGGTCGTCGAAGGTATTCGGCATGCTACTCATCGCGGCTCCTCCGCACCGATCACCACGGCTCGCTGCAGCAGCGCATCGATCGCCTCGGCGTCGTAGCCCAGTTCCTCGAGGATTTCCCGCGAGTGCTCGCCGTGCAGCGGTGGCGGCCGACGCAGCGGCGGCACCTCGCCGTCGTAGCGCAGCGGGTGGTTGAGCAGGCGCACCTTGCCGGCGCGCGGGTAGTCGAATTCGACGATGCTGCGGTTCCACTGCACCTGCGGGTCCTGCTCGACCTGGGCGTAGTCGTTGACCGGCGCGTGCCAGATGCCGTGCTCGGTGAAGATGGCGAACCACTGCTCGGTGCCCTTGCCGAGCAACAGCTTGGCGATCCGCGCATGGATCTCCTCGCGCTTGTAGGACTGGTCATGCTTGGAATAAGCCTTCAGCTCCGGCTCGGCGAAGGCGGCGGACAACGGTTCCATGGCGCTCAGGGAAATCGCGATCCAGCCGTCCGCGGTGCGGTAGATGCCATAGGGCGCCGGGTGGAAGCGCGAGCCCATGGCCGGGGTGCTGCGCGGCCACAGTTCGCCCTTGTTCAGGTAATAGTTGAAGGGTTCGATCTGCAGGTCGAGGGCGGCGTTGAGCAGGTTGCTCTCCACCCGCCGGCCCAGGCCGCTGTGCTGGCGCGCCAGCAACGCGGCGGTGACGCCGAAGGCGGCGAGGATCGCCGCGTGCTGGTCGACGATCGCCGAACCGACCCCGACCGGGGCGCGATCGCCGTCGCCACTGAGCATCGCCAGGCCGCTCATCGCCTGCAGCAGCAGATCCTGACCGGGCCGCTGCACATAGGGGCCGTCGCTGCCGTAGCCGGTGCAGGAGCAGTAGACCAGGCCGGGATTCAGCGCCTTCATCGCCTCGTAGCCGAACCCCAGCTTGTCGAGCACCCCGGGACGGTAGTTCTCCACCAGCACGTCGGCCTCGCCGATCAGCTTCAGGGCGATGACCTTGCCCTCCTCGCTGCGCAGGTCGAGGGAAATGCTGCGCTGGTTGCGGTTGGCCAGCAGGAAGAACACACTGACCCCGTCGAGAAAGGCATCGTGACCTGACCAGTGGCGCTCGAAGGCGCCCTTCGGCGGCTCGATCTTGACCACCTCGGCGCCGGCGTCGGCAAGCATCTGCACCGCCGAAGGCCCCTGCAGGTAATGAGTGAAACTGACGACCTTGATTCCCTTGAGCATGTTCAACCCTCCTGTGCCAGGCCCATGGCCCGGGCAATGATCTGTCGCTGGATTTCCGAGGTGCCCTCGACGATCTCCAGCACCTTGGCGTCGCCGAAAGCGCGGGCCACGGCGAATTCGCTGCAGATGCCGTAGCCGCCGTGGATCTGTACCGCCTGGTGCGCTGCGCGCATCGCACATTCGCTGGCGTGCAGCTTGGCCATCGAGGCCTCCAGGGCGTAGGGCTGGCCGGCGTCCTTGCGCCGCGCCGCATCGTAGATCGCCAGGCGCGCGGTGTAGGTGTCGCGGGCCATGTCGGCGAGCTTGAATTGCAGGGCCTGGAAGAATTCCAGGCGCGAACCGAAGGCGCTGCGTTCGCGCAGGTAGGCATGCGCCCGATCCAGCGAACCCTGGAGGATGCCCAGGGCCAGCGCGGCGATCAGGATGCGCCCGCCGGTGACCGTGCCGAGGGTCTGGCGCAGCCCCGCGCCTTCGACGCCGAGCAGGTTGCCGGCAGGGACGCGGCAGTCGTCGAAGAACAGCTCGCAGGTGCTCGAGGCGCGCCAACCGATCTTCTTCAGCTTGCGCCCATAGCTCAGGCCCGGCGTGCCATGGGGCACCACCAGGTTGGAAATCGCCTTGCGCCCGTCCGGCCGGGTGCCGGTGACCGCCGCCACCACGATGGGCCCGGTGATCTCGGTGCCGGAATTGCTGATGAAGGTCTTCGCCCCATTCAGGCGCCAGCCGTCGCCATCGCGCTCGGCGCGAGTACGGATGGCCGCGGCATCGGAACCGGCGTCCGGCTCGGTGAGGGCGATCGCGCCGATCGCCTCGCCCTGCAGGATTGGTCGCAACCAGGTGGCTTTCTGCGCCGCGTCGCCAAACTCGGCGAGCAGGGTGGCGACGCTGGAATTGGCCATGAAGGCATTGGCGATGGCGCAGTCGATGCGCGCGAACTCCTCCAGCACGATGACGAACGACAGCCAGTCGCCGCCGCTGCCGCCGTCCTGCTCGGCATATGGCAGGCCACTGAAGCCATGCCGCGCCGCCTCGCGCCAGACGGCATAGGGAAAGCCCTGCTCTTCCCACAGCTCGGCGGCGACGGGCGCGATGTGCGCCTCGGCGAAACGCCGGGCGGACTCACGGATCATCCCCTGCTCCTCGCTCAGCCCGATGGGCAGCGAACTCAGCGCGCTTGTCAGTGATTCAGCCATGCTTGCGTTCTCCACTCTTGCCGAGGAAGGCGCGCAGACCGTCGCGCGCCTCCGCCCGGCTGAAATTCACCCCATACAGGGCGGCTTCGCTGCCGAGGCCGTCGGCGAAGGCCCAATCCTCGGCGCCGTTGCACAGGCGCTTGGCCAGGCTCAGGCAGGTGGCGTCACGCTCGATCAGCGTGGCAACCAACGCCAGCGTTTCTTCGTGCAGGTGGGCGGGCTCGCAGAGGCGATTGACCAGGCCCATTTCCCAGGCCTCCTCGGCGCTGTAGCGGCGGCCGCTCATGATCATTTCCTTGGCCCGCGCCAGGCCGATCGCACGCACCGCCAGTTGCGTACCGCCCCAGCCGGGAAAGGTGTTCAGGCGGATCTCCGGGAAACCGAAGCTGGCCTGGCGCGAGGCGACGATGAAGTCGCAGGCCAGCGCCAGCTCCAGACCGCCCCCCAGGGCGTAGCCATTGACCATCGCCACCACCGGCTTGGGGTAGTCGCGCAGGCGGCTGACCAGGCGCTGGCCCGCTTCCATCAAGGCGAACGCCTCGTGAGCATCGACCTGGGCCAGGTGCTCGATGTCGTTGCCGGCGATGAAGGCGCGTTCACCTTCGCCTGTCAGCACCAGCGCACGCACCTCGGTAGCCGCCTGCAACAGCGTCAGCTGCGTGTCGAGCTGCTGCAGGATCGCCGGACTCAGGGCGTTGTGCTTGTGCACCCGGTCGATGGCCAGCACGGCCACCGCCCCTTCGCGGCGCACACTCAGCCCGCCGCCGTCGTTTCGCGGATCGTTCATCGGTTTTCGCTCACAGGACTTTCAGATAGGTCTGCCCATCGGCGACGGTGACGCCGTCCTGATTGAGGACGGTGGCCTTGAAGATGCAGATGCTGCGTTCGAGGTTCTTCTCGATCAGCTCCAGCTGCGCGGTCACCGTCTCGCCGATGAACACCGGGGCGCGGAAGGTGATGTCGTAGCGGTAGGACACCGCCCCCGGGCCCTCGGCGCGCGCCGCCAGATAGCCCATCACCGTGGCGATGAAACCGATCGACAAGGCGCCCTGGGCGATGCGTTTGCCGAAGCGGGTCTGCTTGGCGAACTCCTCGTTCAGGTGCACGCCGTAGAAGTCGCCGACGATACCGGCGAACAGGTAGACGTCCGATTCGCCGACGGTCTTGGAAAAACGCTCGATATCGCCCATGGCGTAGCGTTCCATGTTGGCTCTGGCTTGCATGATGGCGCCCTCCTTCACTGTGGTGCGGCCTGGGTGGAGGTTTCCAGCAGCTCGAGCAGCTTGCGGCCCTCGGGAACCTGTTCGATGAGCTGCTCGCGCACCTTGGCGCTCTTCTCGCGCAGCGGGGCGACATCGGTCTCGACCACGGTCACGCCACCCGCCTGCATGCGCTCGATGGATTCGTCGTAGGAGCGTTTGTAGTACTCGATGCCGTAGGCCAGGGCTTCGTCGGCGGCTTCCTGCAGCCAGCCCTTCTGCTGGTCGTTCAGCGAATCCCAGCGACGCTTGGACATGATCAGCAGGCCCGGCAGGTAGTGCACCCGGGTGATGCTGTAGAACTTGCTGACCTCGGTGAACTTGTCCATGACGAACTGATCGGGCGAGGTATCGCCACCGTCGATCACCCCCTGCTGCAGGGCGATGTACAGCTCGCCGTAGGCCATCGGCGTGGGCTGCGCGCCCAGCGCCTCGTAGGTTCTGACATAGCCGGGCGACTGCATGACGCGCAGCTTGAGGCCGTGCATGCCTCGCTCGCTGTCGACCGGCTTGGAAGCGAACACGTTGCGCTCCATGGCCGACAGCCAGCCCAGGCCGACCAGGTTGTAGTCCGGCAGCATCTCGAGGAAATGCTTGCCCAATGGCCCGGCCAACGCTGTGTTGGCCTGGTCGACGCTGTCGAACAGGTAGGGCACGTCGAAGAAGCTGAAGGCCTTGACCGTCGAGGTCAACGGCGCCTGGGCGGTGACGAACATGTCCAGGGTGCCGCTGCGGGCCGACTGGATCATCTTCACCTCGCCGCCCAGTTGCGACTGCGGGAAGGTGTTGATGGTGATCTCGCCGGCGGACTTCTGCTCGATCAATTCACCGAGCTTTTCCGCCATCACCTGGTAATGGCTTTCCGGCGCCAGGGTGTGGCCGAGGTTGAGGGTCAGCGCCGAGGCTGAGCCGGCGGCGAGCAGCAGCGCGGGGGCGCACAGGCAGGTCGCGAGCGAACGGATGATGGGTTTCATGGTGACTCTCCTAATTGTTGTTGTGTGGAGGACTCAGGGCAGGAACCAGGTGGACAGCGCCGGCACGTAGGTGATGATCATCACGTCCATGATCAGTACGCCGAGGAACAGCAGCAGCGGGCGCATCAGTTGCTCCATGCGCACGTTGGCCACCTGGCAGGCGACGAACAGGTTGACGCCGACCGGCGGGGTGACCATGCCGACCGCCAGGTTGACCACCATGATGCAGGCGAAGTGCACCGGGTCGATGCCGAACTGCATGGCCGCTGGCGCCAGGATCGGCGCGAGGATGATGATCGCCGCCAGGGTCTCGAGGAACATGCCGATCAGGAACAGCGCCACGTTGACGATCAGCAGGAACACCAGCGGGTTGTCGGAAATGCCGGTGATCAGGGTACCGAGCATGTGCGGCACGCGATTGATGGTCAGCATGTAGGCGAAGATCGCGGCGAAGGCGACGATGATCAGGATGATCGCCGAGGTCACCGCCGAGCGGCCGAACACATCCAGCAGGTCGCGCCAGCTCAGTTCGCGGTAGATGAACAGCCCCACCACCAGGCCGTACACCACCGCCACCACCGAGGCTTCGGTCGGGGTGAACATGCCACTGTAGATACCGCCGAGAATCACCATCGGCATGAGAATCGCGAAGAACGACTGCTTGAGCGCGAGCAGTACGCCCAGCGTCCACTGGCGCAGGGTGATCGGCTCGATCATGTCGTAGTTGCGCAGCCGGGCGATCAGGCAGGTGCAGACGATCAGCGAGAGGCCGACCAGCAGGCCGGGCAGAATGCCGGCGAGGAAGATCGAGGCCACCGAGACGTTGGCGGTCAGGGCGTAGACGATCATCGGGATCGACGGCGGAATGATCGCGCCCAGCTCGCCGGAACTGGCCGCCACCGCGGCGCCGAAGGGGCGTGGATAGCCCTTTTTCTCCATCGCCGGGATCAGCACCGAGCCGACCGCCGCGGTGGTTGCCGAGGACGAGCCGGACATGGTCGAGAAGAACATCGAGGTCAGTACCACCACACCGCCGAGGCCACCGCGGATCCAGCCGAGGATGGCGTTGGCCAGGTTGACCAGGCGCTTGGCGATGCCGCCGGACTGCATCAGGTTGCCGGCGAGAATGAAGAACGGAATGGCCATCAGGCTGAACGAGTCGAGGGACTCGAACACGCTCTGCGCCACGGTGACCAAGGGCATGCCCTGGTAGCTCAGCACCACCATCGAGGACGCGCCGAGGGCGATGGCGATCGGCACGCCGACGAACATCAGCACCAGCAGGGAGATGAAGAGAATGCCGATCATGCCTTGCCCTCCGCCAGAGCGGTGACGATTTCATCGTCCTCCTCGGCGCCGAGGATGCCGTCCTGCGAACGCCAGGCCTCGTAGACCAGCGCCAGGGTATTGAGCACGGACAGGCTGAAACCCACCGACATCGCCGAATAGGTCGCCACCATGGGCAGCTCCATGACCGGAGAGCCCTGAGTACGGCCGAGCTCGGCCCATTCCAGGCCGACCCAGATGAGGATCAGGTAGAAGCCCAGCGAGAGCAGGATCGACAGGTACTTGAGCCCGGCGCCGAGCTTGCGCGGCAGGGCGTAGATCAGCACCTGCACGCCGATCAGCTTGCCCTTGCGCGCGGCCACCGCGGCGCCGAGGAACACCACCCAGATCATCAGGTAACGCGACACTTCCTCGGTCCAGGGCAGGGCCAGGTCGTATTGCAGGTGACTGAAGACGAAGCGGGTGAGGATACCGGCGACCACGCAGAGCACCATGACCAGCATGGCCAGGCCGCACAGCCGGGTGACGAGGTCGTTGAGACGGTCGACGACGGCCAGCGGGTCGAAGCGCGGTCGCGCCCCTTTCCCTCCTGTCTCGTCGAATGCCAATGTCTTGTTCTTATTATTCATCGCTGTTTTCCCTCGCGGGGTTTTCGTGGGCGGAGACAGCCGGCCGGATGGCAGCTTCCAGTCCCGGCGTCGTTCTGGATCAGGGCACCTTGGAAGGTCGATGGAGGCGAGTATAGGAAGGCCGCCACGCACGTCGTTAGGACAATAGACACGGCATTCTTGGACTTTTTTCCAGGGCGGTTTTTTGCCTGTACTAATTGTCCAAGTCTGTGTTCAACTCATCGTCAGTCGGCGCTGAAAGCCCCCGGGGCTGGCGCTCGTATAGCGACACTTTCCTAACAAGAACAAAAGCCCGAAGGGCAGGAGAGCGAGCCATGTATGCCTGCAATTGCTGCAGCATTCCCACGTACAAGATCAGGGATTTCGGCGACTCGGTGAAGTCGGCGACATTCGATTTCGCGCGCATGCAGCACCGCATGAATATCCTGCCCTACCCCCATCGACACGATTTCTTCCATGTCATCTGGGTCACCCAGGGTTCGGGCACGCACGTCATCGACTCGGTGCGTTATTGCGTGAAACCCAACACCCTGTTCTTCATGATGCCGGGGCAGATCCACGACTTCGAACTGTCCGACGACACCGCCGGCTACAACCTCAATTTCAGCGCGGAGTACTTCCTGCTGAACATGCGCAACGACGTGGCAATCAGCGACATCCCGTTCTTCCGCATGGCCGATCCGATCCAGGCGCTGTACCTGACCGACGAGGTCGCCATCCAGCTGCAACGGGTCATCGACCGCATCGAGGAGGAATACCGCGGCGAGCGCACCGGCTACCACGACATCATCCGCTCCTACCTGCACATCTTCTTCCTGCACGCGGCGCGGCTGATCAGCGTGACGGACATCCAGGATCACGCCTCGCCGAACATCGTGCTGGCGCGACGCTTTCGCAAACTGCTGGAAAAGGAACCGATCACCCTGGTCAGCGCCGGGCGTTTCGCCTCGATGCTGCACATCACCGAGCGCAGACTCTCCGAAGCGACCAAGGTCGCCGAAGGGTTGACCGCCACCGAAGTCATCCAGCACCGCCTGGCGCTGGAGGCCAAGCGCCTGCTGGCGCATTCCGAGTTCAACATCGCCACGGTGGCGACCCGCCTGGGCTTCGACGACCCGGCGTATTTCAGCCGCTTCTTCAGGAAGAAAGTGGGACTGTCACCGTCGGAGTTCAAACGCAGCCTGCATGCCGACGAGGCGCTGAACGCCTGAACCGGGCCAACATGCGTAATTGAGATGGCAGCCATAAGACGGAAGCGGACGTTGAGCTGCAAGCCACAAGCTTCAAGCTAGAAGCGAGGCAGCCTGTAGGATGGGTGAAACCCATCAATTGCCGATGGGTTTCACCCATCCTACGAACGGCCGCTATCGCCTTGATCCTGCAGTTCATACCGAAACGAGAGCCTAGGCCTCAACCGCCAGTCGTAGGGTGGATGACGCTCTTTTCATCCACCATTGCGATTGCAGAGCGGTGGACGGATAAAGCGTCGTCCACCCTACGAAAGGCCGCTCTTGCCCGTGCACCCAAGCCTGACCGTTCCCGTGCAGCCTGCACAGGAATGCTCGGCCCGAGCAAGCGCTCAGCGCATCACGATTCCGCGACTGGCCATGTAGGCCTTGGCTTCCGGCACGGTGTATTCGCCGAAATGGAAGATGCTTGCCGCCAGCACCGCCGCGGCCTTGCCTTCGATGATGCCGTCAGCCAGGTGCTGCAGGTTGCCGACACCGCCGGAAGCGATCACCGGAATGCCGACCGCCTCGCTGATGGCACGGGTCACGCCGAGGTCGTAGCCACTCTTCACGCCGTCCTGATCCATGCTGGTCAGGAGGATCTCGCCAGCGCCCAGGCCTTCCATCTTCTGCGCCCAGGCCACCGCATCGAGGCCGGTGGGCTTGCGTCCGCCATGGGTGAAGATTTCCCAGCGCGGCGTTTCGCCCGGCGCCGATACCCGCTTGGCGTCGATGGCGACGACGATGCACTGCGAGCCGAAGCGCGAAGCGGCCTCGCCAACGAACTCGGGGGTGAACACCGCAGCCGTGTTGATCGATACCTTGTCGGCGCCGGCGTTGAGCAGGTTGCGGATGTCCATCACGGTACGCACGCCGCCGCCCACGGTCAGCGGGATGAACACCTGGCTGGCCATGCGCTCGACGGTGTGCAGCGTGGTGTCGCGACCGTCGACGCTGGCGGTGATATCGAGAAAGGTGATCTCGTCGGCGCCCTGCTCGTCGTAGCGCCGGGCGATTTCCACCGGGTCACCGGCGTCGCGGATGTTTTCGAACTTGACGCCCTTGACCACACGGCCATTGTCCACGTCGAGGCAGGGGATGATGCGTTTAGCGAGGGCCATGCGGGCCTCCCAATCCTGAATTCGCTGGAGGCTGGACGCTGGACGCTGAACGAAAAGGCAACTCGGCCATCGTCCAGCCTTCAGCTTTCAGCGCCTTTATTCGTCTTTTGCCTGCCGATCGCAGAACGCCTGGGCCTCGGCGACGTCCAGGGTGCCTTCGTAGATGGCCCGCCCGGTGATGGCGCCGATGATGCCCGGCGAACGGGCCAGCAGCAGCTTCTCGATATCGCCCAGGTTGTGGATACCGCCCGAGGCGATCACCGGGATACGGCTGGCGGCGGCCAGGGCCGCGGTGGCCTCGACGTTGCAGCCCTGCATCATGCCGTCCTTGGCGATGTCGGTATAGACGATCGCCGACACGCCATCGGCCTCGAAGCGGCGCGCCAGGTCGACGGCCTGCACGCTGCTGACTTCAGCCCAGCCGTCGGTGGCGACAAAACCGTCCTTGGCATCCAGGCCGACGATCACCTTGCCCGGAAAGGCCTTGCAGGCCTCGGCGACGAACTCGGGCTGCTTGACCGCCTTGGTGCCGATGATCACGTAGCTGACCCCGGCCCTGACGTAGTGCTCGATGGTTTCCAGCGAGCGGATACCGCCGCCGATCTGGATCGGCAGGTTCGGGTAGCGCTTGGCAATGGCGGTGACCACTTCGCCGTTGACCGGCTGGCCTTCGAAGGCGCCGTTGAGGTCGACCAGATGCAGACGCCGGCAACCGCCTTCCACCCATTTGGCGGCCATGCTCACCGGGTCGTCGGAGAACACCGTGGAGTCGTCCATGCGGCCCTGGCGCAGACGCACGCAGGCGCCGTCCTTGAGGTCGATAGCGGGGATAATCAACATTGGAAAATATTCCTCAAAAAACTGACTGTCAGGTTCGCTGGAGGCTAAAGGCTGAGGGCTGGACGAAAAAGCGGTACGGTATCGTCCGGCCTTCGGCGTCCAGCCTCGCGCGCAGCGCGCGTCTTCACCACCTGCCATCCCAGGCGGCGAAGTTCTGCAGCAGCTGCAGGCCATGGGTATGGCTCTTCTCCGGGTGGAACTGCACAGCGAAACGCGAGCCGTCGGCCAGCGCCGCGGCGAAATCCTTGCCGTAGTGGCCGCGTCCGATCACCTGGCGGACATTGCCCGCTTCGATGTAATAGCTGTGCACGAAGTAGAAGCGCGCCAGATCGGGGATGTTGTGCCACAGCGGATGCCTGATCGCCTGGCTCACCTCGTTCCAGCCCATGTGCGGCACCTTGAGCGGTTCGCCGTCTTCGACCATGTCCTTGCCGAAGAAGCGCACCTGGCCGGGGAACAGGCCGATGCAGTCGACACCGTCGTTCTCCTCGCTGCGCTCGAGCAATGCCTGCATGCCCACGCAGATACCGAGGAACGGCCGATCCTGACTGACCTCGCGCACCAGCGCATCGAAGCCCAGGCGGCGGATCTCGGCCATGCAATCGCGAATCGCGCCGACGCCGGGGAATACCACCCGGTCGGCCTCGCGGATCACCTGGGCATCGCTGGTCACCAGCACGCGGCCGGCGCCGACGTGCTCCAGCGCCTTGGCCACCGAGTGCAGGTTGCCCATGCCGTAGTCGATGACAGCAACCGTCTGCATCAGAGCACGCCCTTGGTCGATGGCATCTGCCCGGCCATGCGCGGATCGAGCTCGACGGCCATGCGCAGGGCGCGGCCGAAGGCCTTGAACACGGTCTCGATCTGGTGGTGGGTGTTCACGCCACGCAGGTTATCGATGTGCAGGCTGACCAGGGCATGGTTGACGAAGCCCTGGAAGAACTCCTGGAACAGGTCGACATCGAAGCCGCCGACCACGGCGCGGGTGAACGGCACGTGCATCTGCAGGCCCGGGCGGCCGGAGAAGTCGATCACCACGCGCGACAGCGCTTCATCCAGCGGCACGTAGGAATGGCCGTAGCGGGTCATGCCCTTCTTGTCGCCGACAGCTTTGGCGAAGGCCTGGCCGAGGGTGATGCCGACGTCCTCGACGGTGTGATGATCGTCGATGTGCAGGTCGCCCTTGCACTCGATGTCCAGGTCGATCAGGCCGTGGCGGGCGATCTGGTCGAGCATGTGCTCCATGAAAGGCACGCCGATATCGAAACGCGCCTTGCCGGTGCCATCCAGGTTGATGGAGACCTTGATCTGGGTCTCCAGGGTATTGCGCTCGACGAATGCCGTACGTTCGGCCATCACCTGCTCCACAAAATCGTTGGGCGAAAGGGCAGGCATTATAGGCCAATTAGCGACGAACCTAGAAATCCATAGGGGAAAAATGGAGGCTGGAGGCTGGAGGCTGGAGGCTGGAGGCTGGAGGCTGGAGGCTGGAGGCTGGAGGCTGGAGGCTGGAGGCTGGAGGCTGGACAGGGTTGTGGTCGGCCTTGCCCCAGTCAAGCTTTTTCGTCCAGCCTCCAGCCTTTGGCGCTCTTATCGGCTTCTGCCCCGTAGCCTGGGTTGAGCGGAGCGACACCCAGGTAAAACCTCCCCGGGTGTCGCTCCGCTCAACCCGGGCTACCAGGCTTTTTCGTCCAGCTTCCAGCCTCCAGCGCTTTTCTCGGCTTTTATTGGAACAGTACGACGGTCTTCTGCAGGGTGATCCACACCCCCCAGGCCAGCGGAATACCCACTGCCAGCCAGGCGGCGATCACCAGCGGCCGGGTGGCCGGGTTGGCCGCCCATTCCAGTTCGCTCGCACTCGGCGCGGCCTTCTCGCCATGAGCACGCTCGGCGGCCAGCTCTTCTTCGGTCATGAAGTACTTGGGCGCCACCGGACGCACCAGCAGGTTGCAGATGAAGCCCAGCACCAGCAGGCCGGCGAGGATGTACAGGGTGATGTCATAGGCGGCAGCACGCTCCACGCCGATGCTCAGCTGGTATTCGCGCAGGTAGTTGACCAGTACCGGACCAAGCACACCAGCCACCGCCCAGGCGGTGAGCAGGCGTCCGTGGATGGCGCCGACCATCTGCGTGCCGAACAGGTCCGCCAGATAGGCGGGAACCGTGGCGAAACCGCCGCCGTACATCGACAGGATGATGCAGAACGCCAGGACGAACAGCGCCAGGCTACCCAGGTGCCCGAGCATCGGCACGGCGGCGTAGAGCGCGAAGCCCAGGGCGAAGAACACGAAGTAGGTGCCCTTGCGACCGATGAAGTCCGAACAGGAGGCCCAGAAGAAGCGCCCACCGATGTTGAACAGGCTGAGCAGGCCGGTGAAGCCGGCGGCGATGGCGGCGATCTGCCCCAGCTGGACGGCGTTCAGCTCGTTGAAGGACAGATCGTTGCCCAGCAACTTGCCGGCGAAGACCTCCTGCAGCAGCGGCGAAGCCATGCCGATGATGCCGATACCGGCCGACACGTTCAGGCACAGCACGGCCCAGACCAGCCAGAACTGCGGCGTCTTCCAGGCGGTGTTCACGTGCACGTGGCCCTTGGTGATCATCGCGTTGTTGGCCTTGGCCGCCGGTGCGACCCAGCCCGCCGGCTTCCAGCCGGTCGGCGGAACACGGTAGGCCAGCGCGCCACCGATCATGAAGATGAAGTAGATCACCGCCATGACCACGAAGCTCTGCCAGACACCCACACTGGTTTCACTGGCGAAGTGGCCCATCAGCTCGGCGGCCAGCGGCGCACCGACCATCGCACCGCCACCGAAGCCCATGATCGCCATGCCGGTGGCCATGCCGCGCTTGTCCGGAAACCATTTGATCAGGGTCGAAACCGGCGAGATGTAGCCCAGCCCCAGGCCGATGCCACCGATCACCCCGGAGCCGATCCACAACAGCCAGATCTGGTGCGTATAGATGCCGAACGCGGAAATCAGCAAGCCACCGCACCAGCACAGCGCCGAGACCACACCGGCCTTGCGCGGGCCGGCATGCTCCAGCCACCCGCCCCATACGGCGGCCGAACAACCGAGGAAGACGAAGAACAGGGTGTAGATCCAGCCCAGCATGGAAATCTGCCAGTCGCAGTTGCTGGCGAAGATCTGCTCGAAGAAGCCGATATCCGGCGCACAGGCGACGGCGCTGTCGATACCGATGGCTTTCGACAACGGCAGCCAGAATACGGAGAACCCGTAGGCCATGCCGATGCACAGGTGGATTGCGAGGGCGGCTGGTGGAACCAGCCAGCGGTTGAAGCCCGGCTTCGCGATGATGCGCTCCTTGGAAAGGAACGCTGGAGTCGTCGCTGAAGCGCCGTTTTGCACGATGGCGTCAGTCATTTTCTTCTCTTTAATTGTTAGTTGTTGGCAAACCAGTGAGGGAGCACTTGGGAAACGCAAGAATAACGGTGTTAAACATAAAGCAAAATATTTTTAAACGAATCATCCGTCTCGGCTCGCGGGGCCTGCCAACGCCGCGGATTGCCGACACCGGCGGCAGGAGGGGACAGGCGCGGCGCAGAGCTCCCGGGCGGGATGGCGATCCGCTCTTCAGCGGACGACAATTCACCAGACGGCCGCCAGCGTGACACACGGAAGCCACCGCGGCTTGCTATGCTCAGCCGCCCGCTCCCTGCATTCGACGGTACGCCATGGATAGCATCGACACCCTGATCATCGGCGCCGGAGCCCTGGGCCTGGCCTGCGCCGCCCGCCTGGCGGAGCCCGGGCGCAGCACCCTGATCGTCGAGGCCGAGACATTGATCGGCAGCCACACCTCCAGCCGCAACTCCGAAGTGATCCATGCCGGGATCTACTATGCGCCCGGCTCGCTGAAGGCCGAACTGTGCCTGGAAGGCCGCGAGCGCCTGTATGGCTGGTGCGAGCGGCACCGGGTGCCCTACAGGCGCCTCGGCAAACTGCTGGTGGCGGTCGGCGCCGAAGAACGCGGCAAGCTCGAGCAACTCGCCAGCAATGCCAGAGCCTGCGGCGTGGACGAACTACAGCCCATCTCGGCCGCCCGCCTCGCCACCCTGGAACCCGCCGTGCGCGGCGTGGCCGCCCTGCTGTCGCCGAACACCGGCATCATCGACAGCCACGCCTTCATGCAGTCGCTGCTGGCCCGGGCCGAACGCCAGGGCGCACAACTGGTGCTGCAGACCCGGGTCGACCGGCTCGAACTGGCCAGCGACGGCTGGATCGCCAGCGGCACCAGCGCCGGCGAGGCCTTCAGCCTCAAGGCGCAGCGGGTGATCAACGCGGGCGGGCTGTTCGCCCAGCACCTGGCCCGCCATACCCAGGGCCTGGCGGCGCAGTACATCCCCCAGTTGCACCTGTGCAAGGGCAGCTACTTCAATTACAGCGGCCGTTCGCCGTTTCGGCATCTGGTCTACCCGATGCCGGAAGCCAACACCGCCGGCCTCGGCGTGCACGCCACCCTCGACCTGGGCGGCCAGTTGCGCTTCGGCCCGGACACCCGCTATCTCGAGACGATCGACTACCGCGTCGACGAGCAGTTGCGTGACGCCTTCGCCACTGCCATCGGCCGCTATTTTCCGGCGCTCGACGCCGACAGGCTGATCCCCGGCTACAGCGGCATCCGGCCGAAACTCAGCGGCGCCGGGGAACCGGCCGCCGACTTCGTTCTCCAAATGCCCACGGATCACGGCCTCGCGGGGCTGGTCAACCTGTTCGGCATCGAATCACCGGGATTGACCGCCAGCCTGGCGATTGCCGAGCGTGTGGCGGATCGTCTTTAGCCCCGCCGCGCTCGTCGGCGCTATACTCGCGCACTCCAATTTCTCGTCATCGAAAAGGATTCGTCCATGAAAGCGCTCGGCAAACTCCTGGGTCTGTTCTTCCTCGGGCTGTTGCTGATCATCGTGGCCCTGGGCTTCGCCCTGACCCACCTGTTCGATCCCAACGATTACAAAGACGAAATCCGTCAGTTGGCCAGGGACAAGGCCAACCTGGAGCTGACCCTCAATGGCGATATCGGCTGGAGCCTGTTCCCCTGGCTCGGCCTGGAACTGACCGACGCCACCCTGGCCAGCGCCAGCACCCCGGACAAGCCCTTCGCCACCCTGCGCCTGCTCGGCCTGTCGGTGCGCGTGCTGCCGCTGCTGCGCAAGGAAGTGCAGATGAGCGACATCCGCGTCGACGGCCTCAACTTGGACCTGCAACGCGACGAGAACGGCCACGGCAACTGGGAAGACGTCGGCCAACCACGCACAGCCGCGGCGGCGGATGCCCAGGCGGACCAGAGCGCCGCCAGCGACACGCCGCAGTCCGTGCCGAGCGGCAGCACAGCAAGCAGCGCCCAGCCGATCAAGCTGGACATCGACAGCCTGATCGTCAATGGCGCCCGGGTGGACTACCACGACGCGCAGAAGGGCCAGCAATTCAGCGCCGAGAGCATCCAGCTGACCACCGGCGCGATCCGCGAGGGCGCCAGCGTGCCGATCAAGCTCAGCGCCTTCTTCGGCAGCAACCAGCCGGTCATGCGGGCGCGCAGCGAACTGCAGGGCGAGCTGCGCTTCGACCGCGTGCTCAAGCGCTATCAGCTCGAAGACGCCAAACTTTCCGGGGAGGCCTCCGGCGAGCCGTTCAACGGCCAGACCCTGACCTACGCCATGCAGGGCCAGTTGCTGGTCGACCTCGCCGCCCAGGTGGCCGAGTGGAATGGCCTGAAACTCTCGGCCAACCAGCTGCGCGCCCTGGGCGAGCTGAAGGTGCGCGACCTCAACGATGCGCCGAAGCTCAGCGGCGGGCTGTCGGTGGCGCCGGTGAACCTGCGCGAATTCCTCGCCAGCCTCGGCCAGAAGCTGCCAGCGATGAGCGACGGCAAGACCCTGGCGCAATTCGAACTGGTCACCCGCCTCAACGGCACGCCGAACAGCCTGTCGCTGGATGACCTGAGCATCAAGCTCGACGACAGCAGCTTCTCCGGGCAGATCGCCGTGGCCGACTTCGCCAAGCAGGCGCTGCGCCTGCAACTCAAGGGCGACCGCCTCGACCTCGACCGCTATCTGCCCGCCCCCGCCAAGGACGACAAGAGTGCCGGGGCCGCACGCCAGGCCGAAGTGCGCGAAAGCATCGCCAATGCCGGACAGAACGGCAGCACCCCGGTGCCCAGCGCGCCCACCCAGCAGGCCTGGAGCTCGGCCGAGGTGCTGCCGATCAACACCCTGCGCAAGCTCGACCTGCAAGTGGCCCTCAACCTCGGCCAGTTGACCCTGAAACAGCAGGCAATCGACAACCTCAGCCTCAAGGCCCGCAGCCAGGGCGGCTCGCTGACCCTGGAAGAACTGCGCGGCAACCTGGGCAGCGGCACCTTCGACGTCAAGGCCACGGCCGACGTACGCCCGGCCGTGCCGGTACTCGGCCTGCACAGCCGTCTGCAACGCATTGCCCTCGAACCGTTCCTGAAAAGCCCGGAGCGCGCGGCACCACTCAAGGGCCTGCTCGACCTGCAGAGCGACCTGACCACCAGCGGCAACAGCCAGAAAGCCTGGGTCGAGGCGCTCAACGGCACGGCCAGCTTCCTGCTCAATGACGGCGTGCTGGTCGATGCCAACCTCGAGCAGCAACTGTGCCGCGGCATTGCCACCCTCAACCGCAAGCCGCTGGCAGGCGAGCCGCGCAGCAAGGACACCCCCTTCGAGACCCTGCAGGGCAGCCTCAGCCTGCGCAACGGCGTGGCCCACAACCCGGACCTCAAGGCCCGCGTCCCCGGCCTCAGCGTGGCCGGCAATGGCGACCTCGACCTGCGCGTGCTGGGCCTGGATTACCGGGTCGGCATCACCATCGAAGGCGACCAGCGCGAAATGCCGGACCCCGCCTGCGAAGTCAACCGTCGCTACGTTGGCATTGCCTGGCCGCTGCACTGTCGCGGCCCGCTGGAACTGGGCGCCAAGGCCTGCCGCCTGGACCAGGAAGGCATGGGCAAGGTCGCCGCCAAACTGGCCGGTGACCGCATCAACGAAAAACTCGAAGAGAAGCTCGGCGACAAGGTCAGCCCGGAACTGAAAGACGCCCTCAAGGGCCTGTTCAACCGATGAACGCCGAGCAGTTTTCCAGCGCGGTACTGAACTGGTACGACTTGCACGGGCGCAAGGACCTGCCCTGGCAGCAGGACATCACGCCCTACCGCGTGTGGGTATCGGAAATCATGCTGCAGCAGACCCAGGTCAGCACCGTGCTCGGCTATTTCGACCGCTTCATGGCCGCCCTGCCCACGGTGCGCGACCTGGCCGAGGCGCCCGAGGACGAAGTGCTGCACCTGTGGACGGGCCTGGGCTACTACACCCGCGCCCGCAACCTGCAGAAGACCGCGCAGATCGTCATGCGCGAGCATGGCGGCGAATTCCCGCGCGACGTCGAGTCCCTCACCGCCCTGCCCGGCATCGGCCGCTCCACCGCAGGCGCCATCGCCAGCCTGAGCATGGGCCTGCGCGCGCCGATCCTCGATGGCAACGTCAAACGCGTACTGGCCCGCTACGTGGCCCAGGAAGGCTATCCGGGCGAGCCCAAGGTGGCGAAACAGCTGTGGGCCGTGGCCGAGCGCTTCCTGCCGCAGACCCGGGTCAACCACTACACCCAGGCAATGATGGACCTGGGCGCCACGCTGTGCACGCGGAGCAAGCCCAGTTGCCTGATCTGCCCCCTGCAGAGCGGCTGCGAGGCCCATATGCTCGGCCTGGAAATCCGCTACCCGGTGGCCAAGCCCCGCAAGGCGCTACCGCAGAAGCGCACGCTGATGCCGATCCTGGCCAACCGTGACGGCGACATCCTGCTCTACCGACGCCCGTCGACCGGTCTCTGGGGCGGCCTGTGGAGCCTGCCGGAACTGGACGACCTCGCCGCCCTGGCGCCACTGGCCAGCCAACACCGCCTGCAGCTCGGCGCCCGCCGCGAACTGAGCGGCCTGACCCACACCTTCAGCCACTTCCAGTTGGCCATCGAGCCCTGGCTGATCGAGGTCGACGGCACGCCGGGCCACGTGGCCGAGGCCGACTGGCTCTGGTATAACCTCGCCACCCCGCCGCGCCTGGGCCTCGCCGCTCCGGTGAAGACCCTGCTCAAACGCGCGGCCGAAGCACTGAACACAGGAGAAATGGCATGACCCGCACCGTGATGTGCCGCAAGCACAAGCAACAACTGCCCGGCCTGGATCGCGCGCCCTACCCGGGCGCCAAAGGCGAGGACATCTACCAGAACGTCTCCAAGCAGGCCTGGGAGGAATGGCAGAAACACCAGACGCTGCTGATCAACGAACGTCGCCTGAACATGATGAACGCCGAGGACCGCAAATTCCTCCAGGCCGAGATGGACAAGTTCCTCTCCGGCGAGGATTACGCCAAGGCGGACGGCTACGTTCCCCCCAGCGAATAGCCCCTCGCCACGTAAACGCCCGTTATCTTTAAATATTTTTCCAACTCGCGCTTGACAGGCAAAAGCTAAATCCGTCTAATAGCGCCCCGTTGCCCAGGTAGCTCAGTCGGTAGAGCAGGGGATTGAAAATCCCCGTGTCGGCGGTTCGATTCCGTCCCTGGGCACCACCTTTCGTTTTCAGGTGGTGCCAAAATCACCCGAAAACCCAGCAGAGAGCCCGCCCCAGTGCGGGCTTTTTGTTGTCTGCAATTTTCCCCACTGCATGTTCAAACGCTTAGGGACATCTTTGGGACATATCCAGTTCGGCCACCCAAAAGCCCCCCGAAGCCAAAGCCTTAAAGACAGCCATAGCAACGGACTCCAAGGCCGGTCACGCAAGCCGATGCCGAACACCTCCCCCCCCAACCTTTCCATCTGTCCCAGTACAGGCCATGGCGCATCAGTCGCCACTCAATGTCACCATCATGTCGGCGAAGGTAGAGCCATCAAGGGCTCCACCTGGAACAACAGTACATAGGGGTTGGCGCCAATGTGGCGTGCCACCTCCAGAAACTCGATGACATCCAGCCGGCGTTCGCCGCGCTCGAACTTCGACACGAACGACTGTGGCCGTCCCAGCCTCGCAGACAATTCCTGCTGCGTCATGTCCGCGTCCCTGCGTGCTTCTATCAACAAGGCGAGCAGCCGCTGGTAGGGTGCGGAATGAATGGTTTTCATGGGTATACCGGATTGTGGGCCGGCAACCTAAATAAACCCGTTTTAGGTTTATCCCAAAATGGGTTTTAGATAGCATGTGCGATTCAAGGGAGATCGCACATGGTGCAGATGGGGAAATGGGTGACACAGCGACTACGGGCATCCTATTTGGTTGATACCGCCGCCGGGCTAATCGATATGTGCCGGCCTGGTGCTCGGTATGGGATCAAACGTTCTGCCTCAGGGCGCTTGAGGATTCGCTTCTATGGTGGCCCCTTCTATCCTGCAATGGTCAATGATCTGGAGCGGGCCTTCGAGCGCTTCGGCCATCTGGTCGAGCGTGGCGAGGAACTGAGCGGCGCCCAGTGGGCTGACAGGATCATAGCCAGCGGCCAGTCGGCAACCTCCGCCGAGTTGGCCGCTATTCGTACCCTGTTGCGGATTGCCTGAACGGCCTATCCTGAGCAGCCTGGATAACGGCGGTTACCGGTAGAACGCGAACTATCTTCGTCACCATTGCGGTGACGCTGACAAATGGATTTCGCCTGTTTGGGCGGGGCGGCTCAAGCTCCGCCAGCAGATTGAAATGGCTTTCGTACCTGAGAACACTTCGTTTTTTGTGCTGCTGAGTCGCTATGACCACTTAGCAAAAAGCTTAAGTGGAAAAGGCGTGACTCAAGCAGCGCAAGACACCTTAGAAAACCTGCATGTTCACA
This sequence comes from Phytopseudomonas dryadis, assembly GCF_004327355.1. Taxonomy (GTDB): domain Bacteria; phylum Pseudomonadota; class Gammaproteobacteria; order Pseudomonadales; family Pseudomonadaceae; genus Aquipseudomonas; species Aquipseudomonas dryadis. Next base: position 43,538 of record NZ_QJUM01000025.1, on the reverse strand, counting down.
GGCCGCTGATATGTCTTCAGCCCTTAACATGGTTTAACAACGCCGCTGCATGGCGTGTCTTTCGATGCGTCAGCCAGAAAGCCCACCGCAACCTGCTTCAGCGTGTGTCGAACTGTAAACAGGTTATTTACAGAGATGCCTTGAATTAGCGTAAACATGTTGTTTACAATCCCCTCATGATCAAGACATTCAAACACAAAGGGCTTGAGGTCTTTTTCACGACCGGCAAGACGAAGGGCATCCAGGCTGACCATGCCAGACGCCTGTCTCGCCAACTGCTCGCGCTGAATGACGCGACCCAGGCCACCGACATGGATCTGCCCGGCTGGCGCTTGCACCCTCTGAAAGGCGAGTTGGCAAGCCACTGGTCGGTGCGCGTCTCCGGTAACTGGCGGTTGACCTTCCGCTTCATCGGCGAGGACGCCGAACTGGTCGATTATCAGGACTACCACTAGAGGACTTGCCATGCGTATGCACAACCCGCCGCACCCTGCGGAAACCCTGCGCGAGGACGTGCTCCCCGAGCTGGATATCACGATCACCGACTTCGCCACGGCCTTGGGCTATTCGCGGGTTCAACTGTCCAAGGTGCTCAACGGCCACGCCTCGATCACACCCGACCTGGCCGTACGTCTGGAGCGCGCCGGCATTGGCCAGGCGCGCCACTGGCTGACCATGCAGGCGAGCTACGACCTGTGGCAGGCCGAACAGCGCGACCAGCCCGTCGTCAAGCGCCTCTATCACCACGCCGCGTGACCCTATCACCGACACGAAGTTGAGCGAGTGAGGCATGTAGCCCGACTTTTGCCCAGGTCGCGGGCATGGATACTCAATTGACGACGGCGGATCGGGCGAAACTAACTCGCTTCGATATTCTCGGGATTCGATCGCACCGGGATAAACATCCGTGGTGCCAGCAGCATCGGAGAAAACGGAAAACCGGCCTCGAGCCGGTTTCTTTGTGGCCTGCCATCCGTGGCGGCATCCTGCGGACCGTCGCAAGCGACGTCAAAAATGGCCCCCGGCCATTTTTATTGTCCGCGGAAAAACACCGCCTGGCGGATAGCCTGAACACCTGTGGCAGGCCGCTCCTCCAACCTGCATGGACGGATCTATCGATCCGTGCCGAACGTAGCCGGAGCCAGCCATGCACGTCACCATCGCCCTGAATGCCGCGAACGATCCACAGCTGCCGGACGAGGAGCCGATCAACGATCCGGGTAACGAAGACCCGGGTTCGGTGATCGATCCGGACCTGCCGCCGCGCTCACCGGTTCCGCCCAGGGAGCCGGATCGCCCGCAGCGCCCCGTGGAAGAGCCACAAGCGCCGAAACCGACCCGACACTAGCCCTGGCCTCGGATCGTCCCATAGGCATGCTTGCAGGCAGCGCTGCCTAATGGCGCAGGCGAGCCTGGGAATGGGTGAAGGCGAGGCGCCTATCGATACCATCGCGGTAAGAGCCGTTGCCGTGAAAAGCCTGAGCCTGGCTTCAGTCGAGCAGGTGGTCGATCTGCGCGCGCAGGGTGTCGAGGGTGAAAGGCTTGCTCAGCAGCGGCGCGGAGTCGAGCAGCGCACTACCGGTTTCGCGCACTTCGGCGGGATGGCCGCTGATGAAGATGACCTTGAGATCAAGCCGCAGCAGCAATGCCGGCTCGGCGATGCGCACGCCGGATACGCCACCGGGCAGGCGGAAATCGGTGATCAGCAGATCCAGGTGCGGCCTGGCCGCGAGAATGGCGAAGGCCGCCGTGGCGCAATCGGCCTGCAGCACGACGTAGCCCTCGCCCTGCAGGTATTCGGCGAGCAGCATCAACAGGAGCGGATCGTCCTCGACGATCAGCACGGTTGGCGTGGGATGACTCATGCGACCAGCTCCTTGGCCCGACGGCGGGCGGCTTTTTCACCTTCGCTTCGACCTTGCCGCCCAGCCGAGTTCAACCTATATCTGCGCCTTGCTCCTGGGGCAGCCACAGGCTGAACACCGAACCCTGACCGAGACGGCTGTCGACCTCGATACGGCCGCCATGGGCCTTGACGATCTGGTCGGAGATGAACAGCCCCAGGCCGAGCCCGGCCACCGCTTCGCTGCCGACCGCGCGCTCGAACTGCTGGAAGATGCGCTGCTGGTTTTCCCGGGAAATGCCGATGCCATGGTCGCGCACCTCGACCTGCACGCCGCCGTCGACCGCCCGCGCCCGCACTTCGATGGGCCGACCGGCGCCGTAACGCAAGGCGTTGCTGAGCAGGTTGCTGATCACCTGTTCCACGCGGAACTGATCCCACCGGCCAGGCAGCGCCTCGTCGCTGTCGAGCTGCAATTCGCAGCCGGCCACTTCCATCTGCTGGGCGAAGTTTTCCGCGACGTTGCGCACGGTCTGGGCCAGATCGAACTCCACCGGGCGGATCGACAGCTTGCCGGTGCGGATGCGCGACACGTCGAGCATGTCTTCGATCAGGCGGATCAGGCTGTGGATCTGTCGTTCGTCACGCTCGAACATGGCCTTGAGCTTGTCTTCGCTGAAGGCCGCCATGTTGCCCCTGGAAAGGTGCATCTTGCGCAACTGGGTATCGAGGATCAGGCCGTTGAGCGGGGTGCGCAGCTCGTGGGAGACGATCGACATGAAATCGTCGCGCATGCGTACCGCGTGCTGCAGTTCGCCCTGGGTGGCGCGCAGTTCGCCGAGCAACGCATCCTGTTCCTTGCGTGCCTGTTCCAGGGCTTCCAGCTGCCGCGTCATCACCTTGCGCTGGCGGTACAGGTCGACGAATACCGCCACCTTGCTCTGCACCGCCTGGATGTCCAGGGGCTTGTAGAGGAAATCCACGGCGCCGCTTTCATAGCCCTTGAAGGCGTAGTTCATCTCACGCCCGGCGGCGCTGACGAAGACGATGGGAATGTGCTTGGTCTTCTCCGTACCCCGCATCAGCTCGGCCAGTTCGAAGCCGTTCATGCCCGGCATCTGCACATCGAGAATGGCCAGCGCGAACTCGTGCTCGAGCAGCAGCACCAGCGCATCATCGGCACACAGCGCCTTGTACACCTCGCGGTCATCGCGGCGAATCAACGCTTCCAGGGCCAGCAGGTTCTCCGGCAGGTCGTCGACGATCAGTAACTTGCATCCGGTGCTACTCAGCATGGGTCGAGTCCAGTTCAGCTAGCAACGCGAGAATACCCCGCAAGGGAAGAATGAAATCGGGACGGTGCAGCGCCAGTGCCGCTTCCGGCATGGTCGCAACCTGTGCCTCCTGCGGCTCCTGAACCACGGTCAGGCCGCCCCTGCGCTTTATCGTGGCGAGGCCGATGGCGCCATCCTGGTTGGCGCCGGTCAGCAGTATGCCCAGCAACTGCGGGCCGTAGACGTCAGCCGCGGACTCGAACAGGTAGTCGATGGAGGGACGCGAATAGTGCACGGGCGCTTCACGGCTGTAGGAGAAGCAGCGGTCGGCCTCGATGCACAGGTGGTATCCGGGAGCCGCGAAGTACAGGGTGCCGGGCTGCAGCGGCTCCTTGTCCTGGGCTTCCTTGACGCGCAACGCCAGGCGCCGGGAGAACAGCTCGGGGAGCAGGCTGTCGCGTTCCTCCGGCAGATGCAGAACCGCCACCAGCGGCAGGCCGTAAGCCGCCGGCAAGGTGCCGAACAGGGTCAGCAGCGCTTCGACGCCACCCGCCGAGGCCCCGATCACCACCGCCTGCAACGGCCGCACCTGGCTGCTCATAACTTGCGGAACACCCGTTCCTGCCGGTTCACCGCCTCGAAGCGGGTGCTGTAGGCAGAGAAATCCAGGCTCTCCTTGCTCCCCAGACCGAGAAAGCCACGGTGACTGAGCGACTCATGGAACAGGCCGAAGGCGCGATCCTGCAGTTTCTTGTTGAAGTAGATCAGCACATTGCGGCAGGAGATGAACTGCGTCTCGGAGAACACGCTGTCGGTCGCCAGGCTGTGGTCGGCGAAGGTCACGTTCTCGCACAAGGCCTTGTCGAACAGGGCGCCGTCGTAGGCGGCCGTGTAGTAGTCGGCGAGCGAGCCCTTGCCACCGGAGCGCTGATAGTTCTCGCTGTACAGGCGCATGCTGCCGAGGGGGAAGATGCCCCTCTTGGCCTTTTCCAGAGAATGCGGATTGATGTCGGTGGCGTAGATGAGGGTGCGCTCGAGCAAGCCTTCCTCGTGCAGCAGAATGGCCAGCGAGTAGACCTCCTCACCGGTGCTGCAACCGGCGACCCACAGCTTGAGCGAGGGGTAGGTGCGCAGAAACGGCACCACTTCCTGGCGCAATGCCTGGAAGTAGGAGGGGTCGCGAAACATCTCGCTCACCGGAATGGTGAGGAACTGCAGCAACTGCATGAAGGCGGCCGGGTCATGGATGATCCGCGCCTGCAGCGCCGAGAGGCTCGAGCAATCGAACTGACGCATGGCGTGCACCATCCGGCGCTTGAGCGACGAGCCGGAGTAGTCACGAAAATCGTAGCTGTACTGCAGGTAGATCGCCTCGATCAACAGGCGCAGCTCGATATCCAGCGTGCGGTCGGGCATTCAGATGCGCTCCAGCTTCGGCAGCCAGACGCGGATCAGCGAGAACAGGCGATCCAGGTCGATGGGCTTGGCCAGGTAGTCGTTGGCACCGGCCTTCATGCACAGGTCCTGGTCGTCCTTCATCGCCTTGGCCGTCACCGCGATGATCGGCAGCTTGCGCCAGCGCGGGTTCTCACGGATGCGCCGGGTGGCCTCGTAGCCATCCATCTCCGGCATCATCACGTCCATCAGCACCAGATCGATCTCGCTCACCGCCTCCAGCTTGTCGATGGCCTCGCGGCCGTTGCGCGCCACCTCGACCTGCGCGCCCTTGTGCTCCAGGGCGCTGGTGAGGGCGAAGATATTGCGCACGTCGTCGTCCACCAGCAGGATGCGCCGGCCCTCGAACACCTTGTCGCGGCTGCGCGCGGTCTTGAGCATGCTCTGTCGTTCGCTGGACAGCTCGGATTCGACCATGTGCAGGAACAGGGTGACTTCGTCGAGCAGGCGCTCGGGCGAACGCGCGCCCTTGATGATGATCGAGCGCGAATACTTGAGCAGTTCGGTCTCTTCGCCGCGGGTCAGGTTGCGTCCGGTGTAGACGATCACCGGCGGGAAGGAACGGATCTGCTCGCTGCCCATGCGCGCCAGCAGTTCGTTGCCCTGCATGTCGGGCAGCTTGAGGTCGATGATCATGCAGTCGAACAGGTTGTGGCGCAGTTGCTCCAGCGCCTGCTCGCCGAATTCCACGGCGACGATCTCGATGTCGTCGTCACCGATCAGGCGGGCGATGCTGTCGCGCTGCAACTTGTCGTCCTCGACCAGCAGCACGCGTTTCATCTTCTGCGTCAGGCGCGCCTCCAGCTTGCCGAACACGCCCTTGAGCTGCTCGCGCGTGGCCGGCTTGAGGGCATAGCCCACCGCGCCCATGTGCAAGGCCGCCTCGGCCATGTCCTCGACGGAAATGACGTGCACCGGGATGTGCCGGGTGCGCGGGTTTTCCTTGAGACGCTGCAGCACCGACAAACCGGACTCGTCGGGCAGGCGCATGTCGAGCAGGATCGCATCGGGGTTGTGGCTGTCGGCCAGGCGCATGCCCTCCTCGGCGCAATGGGCGACCAGGCAGCGGTAGTCCAGCTCGTGGGCCAGGTCGTACAGGATGTGGGCGAATTGCGGCTCGTCCTCGATCACCAGCACGCAGCGCCCACCCAGCACGGCCATGCCACGGTCATCGGGGAAACTCGCCGGCGCCACTTCCTCGTCGGTCGCCCCGGCGGCCGGCACGGGCAGGAGCGCCTCCGGCGAACTGCCGCGGGCCGGCGGGAGCAGCGCAACGGGCTCCTCGTACTCGGGCGCCACGTAGCTTTCCGGCAGCACCAGGGTGAACACGCTGCCCTGATCCGGCACGCTGGAAACGCTGATCGAGCCGCCGAGCAATTCGGCCAGGTCCCGGGAAATCGACAGGCCCAGGCCGGTACCGCCGAAACGCCGGTTGGTGGTGCCATCGGCCTGGCGGAAGGCCTCGAAAATGTACGCCTGCTGGTCCTCGCGGATACCGATGCCGCTGTCGCGCACGGCGAAGGCGACGCCATTGTCGACCCGCGTCACGCTCAGCCCCACGGCGCCCTGCTCGGTGAACTTGATGGCGTTGGACAGCAGGTTCTTGAGGATCTGCTCGACACGCAGGCGGTCGGTATAGAGCATGCGCGGCACGTCCGGATCGACCTGCACGCTGAAGCCCAGGTTCTTTTCCCCGGCCAGCGGCAGGAAGGTGTTCTCCAGGCTTTCGGCCAGGCGCAGGACGTTGGCGTTTTCCGGCCGCAGGTCGAGCTTGCCGGCCTCGACCTTGGAAATGTCGAGAATGTCGTTGATCAGGTTGAGCAGGTCGTTGCCGGCGGAGTAGATCGAGTCGGCGAACTTGACCTGCTCGGCGTCCAGGTTGCCTTTCTGGTTGTCGGCGAGCAGCTTGGCCAGGATCAGCGAACTGTTCAGCGGCGTGCGCAGCTCGTGGGACATGTTGGCGAGGAACTCCGACTTGTAGCGGCTGGCGCGCTGCAGCTCCTCGGCGCGCTCCTCCAGCTGCTCCTGGGCGCGCCTGAGCGCGTTGTTGCGATCGTCCAGGGCGTCGCGCTGCTCGGACAGCTGTTCGTTGGTCTGCTCCAGCTCGGCCTGCTGGGTCTCCAGGTGCGCCTGGGAATCCTTGAGGATGCGCGACTGTTCTTCCAGTTCTTCATTGGCGGTGCGCAGCTCTTCCTGCTGCACCTGCAGCTCTTCGTTGAGCTGCTGGGTCTCGGCCAGCACTTCCTGCAGACGCTGGCGATAGCGCGCCGCCTCGACCGAGGCGCCCAGGCTGGCCGCAATCTGCCGGAGGAAATCCATGTCACGTTCCTGCAAGGGGCGCAGGAAACCGAGCTCGACCACACCATTGACCTCGCCATCGTTGTCGATCGGCAACAGCGCCACCGTCAATGGCGCGCCGCTGCCCAGGCCGGAGCTGACCTTGAGGTAGTCGTCGGGCAGTTGCTCCAGGGTCAGCAGCCGGCGCCCCAGCGCGACCTGGCCGACCATGCCCTCGGCACTGTAGAACGACTGATCGGCCGCCTCCTGCTCGCGGGAAAAACCGTAGGAGGCGATGCGCCGCAGGCCACCGTGCTCTTCCCTTACGTAGACGGCCGCCACCGCGGAGTCAAGGTAACCGGCGAGAAACTCCAGGATGTTGCGCCCGAGCACGGGCAAGGCCTGCTGACCGATCAGGCGCTCGCCCAACTCGGTCTGGCCGTTGCGCAGCCAGGCCTGGGCCTGCAGGTGCTCCGCATGCTCGGCCTGCTGCTTGAGGGTGGCGCTGTAGGTAGCGGTCAGGCGCACCAGCTCACGCCGCCCGAAAAACGCCAGCACGCCACTGAACGACAGGCTGAACAACAGGTACAGGATAATGGTGCTGGTCGCCGTGCTGGTGGCCTTGTCGTTGCGCTCCTGACGCAGACGCTGCTCCATGGCGATGAACGCGTCGTACTCGGCGCGGATGGCGTCGGTCAACTGCTTGCCACGGCCATCGCGTACCGGGTCCAGGTAGTTGCCCCCGGCACGCTTGGCGGCGATGGCCTCCTGGGCGAAGGTGTTCCACTCCTCCTGCAAGGCGATGATGCCGCGCAGACGGTCGACCTGCGCCGGGTTGTCCGACACCAGTTTGCTGAGACTCTCCATCTCGGCCTTGACCCGCGGCCGGGCCACCTCGAACGGCTGCAGGAAGCGCGCATCGCCGGAGAGCAGGTAGCCCCGGAAACCGGTTTCCTGGTCGATCGACAACCGGAGGCCTTCACTGGCATTGTTCAGTACCCGATCCGTGTGCTGCACCCAGCCGAGCACATACAACAGATAGCTGATCAGCCCCACGAAGAAGATCGCACCGACCACCCCGACGCCCAGCGGCAATGCGACATTGCGCCTCAGAATGCGCTTGAATCTGTTCTCGTCGATGGAAGCGGAACTGGTCATCGGAAATCCCTGGCCATGGAAGGCAGATTCATCGATCTGCCGAGAAGGAGTCGCGAAACGGCGGATGGTAATGTGCTGACTGAGCTTTGGCCAATGCTCCACGACCAGTGCCCTTGGAAATCCGCCGCGGCTTTTGGTTCGACCAATAAATCACCTGCCGGCACAGGCGATTCCTTGAATCTTCGCCACGGCCTCCCCTCTAAGGAGGCAGCACAGCGGCGTATCGCCCTGTCGATTCACGGATACTCCCAAGATGCACGCGCACGCCTCCCTGCCCCCCTCGGAACCGCAACCTGCAGCCGCGCTGGCGGGCACGCAGGCGACCCATGAACACGAACGCCTCTGGGCCCTGAGCCAGGACCTGCTGTGCGTCACCGACCTGGCGGGCAGGCTGCAGAGCATCAACCCGGCCTGGAGTGAAACACTCGGCTGGAGCAGCCACGATCTGCTGGGCAGAAGCACCCGCTGGCTCGAGCACCCCGACGACCAGCCAGGCAGCGAACATACCCGCCAGACCCTGGCCAAGGGAGGCAAGGTCCGGCGTTTCGAGCATCGCCTGCGCCACCGTGACGGCAGCTATCGCTGGATCGCCTGGAGCGCCACCCCCGGCGCCGCTTTCCTGTATGGCTCCGGACGCGACATCAGCGGCGAGAAACACACCGAACAGACCCTGCACCAGGCCGAAGAGGCCCTGGCCACGACTCAGCAGATGGAAGCGCTGGGGCAGTTCACCGGCGGGGTCGCCCATGATTTCAACAACCTGCTGGCCGGCATCATCGTCAGCCTGGACCTGATCGAGCGACGCCTGCAGCCCGGCCCCCGCGCCGAAGTCGCGCGCTTTCTCAGCGCCGCCTCGACCTCGGCGCAGCGCGGCGCCACCCTGACCAGCAACCTGCTGGCGTTCGCCCGCCGTCAGTCGCTGGACATCCAGCCGATACAGATCAACCGCCTGATTCGTGCCATGCTACCCAGCCTGCGGGCCCAGGCCGGCGCAGGCGTCAGTCTGCACCTGCAACTGGCCGCCGACCCCGGAAACACCGCGAGCGATGCCGAGCAGTTGCACAAGGCTATGCTGCATCTGATCGACAATGCCCGCGATGCCATGCCCAACGGTGGTCGCCTGGAGATCGGCAGCGAACACGTGCAGGTCAGCGACGACACCCGCTGCGCCGATCTGCCGCCGGGCGATTACATTGCGCTCAGCGTGCGTGACAATGGCTGCGGCATGGATGCGCACACGCTGGCCCATGCCTTCGACCCGTTCTTCACCACCAAGCGCATCGGCCAAGCCAGCGGACTGGGACTGTCCATGGTCTATGGCTTCATGAAACAGTCGGGGGGCCAGATCAGGCTACACAGCGAAATCGATCAGGGAACCTGCGTCACCCTTTATTTCCACCGAGGTATAACCATGCCGGAACAAGAACCATCATCACAGCCCGACGCCCAGGCGAGTGCCCCGCAGCAACGCATCCTGCTGGTCGAGGACTCCGATGTGGTGCGCATGCTCACCCTCGAGGTGCTGGAAGAACTCGGTTACAACGTGCTCGAGGCCAGCGATGCGCAACAGGCGCTGCCCATCCTGCAGAGCGACGAACGGATCGACCTGCTGATGACCGATATCGGCCTGCCGGGCATGAACGGCCAGGAGCTGGCCGCCGCCGCCCGCCGCCTGCGCCCCGAGTTGAAAGTGCTGTTCGCCAGCGGTTACGCGGAGATCGTCGACATCGACGGCAGCGAACTGGCCACGCAGATGGACATGATCGGCAAGCCCTTCTCCCTCAATGACCTGCGCGACAAGGTGCAGGGCATGCTGGGCGCCTGAAGCATTCTCCCGGCAACTGGCACCGGAATTGCCAGACGGATGGGGAGGGTCTGTCAATGCTTCACCGCAACGCGGCTTGCGCTGGAACATCAACGGACCTAAGGTGCGCGTCTTTTTCGAAGTGAGCGGCGCTCGAACCGCGTTTTTGTAGCGGGGCGACAAGCAACTGCAGCGATGCGACACCCCTCGCAGCCGTAGCGGCAGCAGGCCAGCAGCACCCTTGGCGCCCTCTGGAGCCTATGCTAGGTTTGCAGCCCAAAGCCCTGCCGCTCACGGACCCCATCCGCATAAGAATTAAGAGGACTGCTTGATGGCTGAGGCCCCGCCCGCGCTGGAAATCCGCAATCTGCACAAACGCTATGGCGACCTCGAAGTGCTCAAGGGCATTTCCCTTACCGCCCGCGACGGCGACGTGATCTCCATCCTCGGCTCGTCCGGCTCCGGCAAGTCGACCTTCCTGCGCTGCATCAACCTGCTGGAGAATCCCCACCAGGGTCAGATCATCGTCGCAGGTGAAGAACTCAAGCTGAAAAGCCAGAAAAATGGCGAGCTGGTCGCCGCCGACAGCAGACAGATCAACCGCCTGCGCAGCGAAATCGGTTTCGTCTTCCAGAACTTCAACCTCTGGCCGCACATGAGCGTGCTCGACAACATCATCGAGGCGCCACGCCGCGTGCTCGGCCAGAGCAAGGCCGAGGCCACCGCCGTCGCCGAGGCCCTGCTGGCCAAGGTGGGGATTGGCGACAAGCGCCATACCTATCCCAATCAATTGTCCGGCGGCCAGCAACAGCGCGCCGCCATCGCCCGCACGCTGGCCATGCAGCCGAAAGTCATCCTGTTCGACGAGCCGACCTCGGCCCTCGACCCGGAAATGGTACAAGAAGTGCTTAATGTGATCCGCGCGCTCGCCGATGAAGGCCGAACCATGCTGCTGGTCACCCACGAAATGCATTTCGCCAGGCAGGTCTCCAGTGAAGTGGTGTTCCTGCACCAGGGGCTGGTGGAAGAACAGGGGTCGCCCGAACAGGTGTTCGATAATCCCAAGTCGGTACGTTGCAAACAATTCATGTCCAGCAATCGTTAACACGGAGCAACTACGCATGCACAGCTATAAGAAGATCCTGCTGGCAGCTGCCGCCACTCTGGCTTTCGGCACCAGTGCCGTCGCTGCTGACAAACTGAAGATCGGCACCGAGGGCGCCTACCCACCCTTCAACCTCATCGATGCCAGCGGCCAGGTCGGCGGCTTCGACGTGGAAATCGCCCAGGCCCTGTGCGCCAAGATGCAGGCCGAGTGCGAAGTGGTCACCTCCGACTGGGACGGCATCATTCCGGCCCTGAACGCCAAGAAGTTCGATTTCCTGGTCGCCTCCATGTCGATCACCGAAGAGCGCCAGCAGGCCGTCGACTTCACCGATCCGTACTACACCAACAAGCTGCAGTTCATCGCGCCGAAAGACAGCGACTTCAAGAGCGACAAGGACAGCCTCAAGGGCAAGGTGATCGGTGCGCAGCGCGCGACCATCGCCGGTACCTGGCTGGAAGACAACCTCGACGGCGTGGTCGACATCAAGCTCTACGACACCCAGGAAAACGCCTACCTCGACCTGTCCTCCGGCCGCGTCGACGGCGTGCTGGCCGATACCTTCGTCAACTGGGAATGGCTCAAGAGCGACGCCGGCAAGAACTTCGAGTTCAAGGGCGAGCCGGTATTCGACGACGACAAGATCGGCATCGCCGTGCGCAAGGGCGATGCCCTGCGCGAGCGCCTGAATACCGCCCTGGCGGAAATCATCGCCGACGGCACCTACAAGAAGATCAACGACAAGTACTTCCCGTTCAGCATCTACTAAGCAGCCTGCCCGCACCGCTTCAGGCGGTGCGGGCGCTTGAGTTTCCATGAATTTCGACCTTTCCGGATTCGGCCCGGCCCTGGCCGCCGGCACCCTGATGACCGTCCAACTGGCGCTGACCGCGCTGTGCCTGGGTCTGGTGCTCGGCCTGCTCGGCGCCCTCGCCAAGACATCGCCCTACAAGCCGCTGCAATGGCTTGGCGGCACCTATTCGACCATCGTGCGCGGGATTCCCGAACTGCTCTGGGTCCTGCTCATCTATTTCGGCACCGTCGGCCTGATGCGCAGCCTGGCCGACCTGCTCGGTATCGACAGCCTGGAGCTGTCGCCCTTCGCCGCGGGGGTCATCGCCCTGGGTATCTGCTTCGGCGCCTACGCCACCGAGGTGTTCCGCGGCGCCATCCTGGCCATTCCCCGGGGCCACCGTGAGGCCGGCCAGGCGCTGGGCCTGTCCAAGCCGCGGATCTTCTGGCGCCTGATCATGCCGCAGATGTGGCGCGTCGCCCTGCCCGGCCTGGGCAACCTGTTCATGATCCTGATGAAGGACACCGCCCTGGTCTCGGTGATCGGCCTCAACGAGTTGATGCGCCGCTCGCAGATCGCCGTGACCGCCAGCAAGGAACCCTTCACCTTCTACCTCGTCGCCGCGTTCATCTACCTCGGCCTGACCATTCTCGCCATGATCGGCCTGCACTTCCTCGAGAAGCGCGCCAGCCGCGGCTTCATCAGGAGTGCGGCATGAACTGGGACGTCATCATCAAATGGCTGCCACGCCTGGCCGATGGCGCCCTGCTGACCATCGAGCTGGTCGCCGTCGCCGTCATCGCCGGTCTGATCCTGGCCCTGCCCATGGGCATCGCCCGGGCCTCGCGGCACTGGTACGTGCGCGCCCTGCCCTATGGCTACATCTTCTTCTTCCGCGGCACGCCGCTGCTGGTGCAGCTGTTCCTGGTCTACTACGGCCTGGCCCAGTTCGACGCGGTGCGCCAAGGGCCACTGTGGCCCTACCTGCGTGACCCGTACTGGTGCGCGGTGATCACCATGACCCTGCACACCACCGCCTATATCGCCGAGATCCTGCGCGGCGCGATCCAGGCCGTGCCGCCGGGCGAGATCGAGGCCGCACGCGCCCTGGGCATGTCGCGCGCGCAGTCGATGCTGCATATCGTGCTGCCGCGCGCCGCGCGCATCGGCCTGCCGGCCTACAGCAACGAGGTGATCCTGATGCTCAAGGCCAGCGCCCTGGCCAGCACCGTGACCCTGCTGGAACTCACCGGCATGGCGCGGACCATGAACGCCCGCACCTACCTGCCGGTGGAAGGCTTCTTCGCCGCCGGGGTGTTCTACCTGCTGATCACCTTCGTGCTGATCAACGCCTTCAAGCTGCTGGAGCGCTGGCTGCGCGTCGACGCCTGCCAGGGCCGCTGAACCGACGGGGTGCCCAGCCCGTCGACACGCCATGAACCAGCCCGACCCCATCCCGCCCCTCAGTGGCGACGCCCTGCTCCAGCGCTTCCAGGCGCTGGACGCCTTTCTCTGTGCCCATCAGGCGCTGTGGAAGCCGCGCCCGTTCAGCCACCACGTCCTGCCCTGGGAACAGCAGCATGCCGAGCTGGCCAACTGGCTCAGGGCACGCAGCCTGGAGCAGGCCGAGGCCAGCCATAACCAGCCGGCGACGCTGCACGATGCCCCGGCGCCCTTCCCGAGCCTCGCCGCCCAGGCCCGGGCGCTGAGCGAGGTCGGCGAGCTGCCGCAGCGGGCGGGCAAGGACTTGCCCGCCCACTTCTCGGTGGATGTACCCGGGCGCAAATGGCAACAGATACGCGCCTTCGCCGACAGCCTGCAGTTCGCCCGGGCGCCCCACCACTGGCTGGACTGGTGCGCCGGCAAAGGCCACCTGGGCCGGGTGCTGGCCCAGGACGGACAGGCCCTCACCTGCCTGGAGCACGACCGCGCCCTGGTCGACAGCGGCCGCCAGCTCAGCCAGCGCCTGCGGATACCGGCCCGGCATATCGAACAGGACGTGCTCGGCGCCGGCGCCGCCGAGCAGCTCAGCCCCGAACACAGCCCCGTCGCCCTGCACGCCTGCGGCGACCTGCACGTACAGTTGATGCGCCTGGCCAGCGCCAGCGGCTGCGCACACCTGGCCATCGCGCCGTGCTGCTACAACCGCACCCGCGCCAGCAGCTACCAGCCCCTGTCCGCAGCCGCCGGCAGCACCCGGCTGGAGCTGTCACTGGAGGACCTGGCGCTGCCGATGAGCGAGACCGTCACCGCGGGCAACCGGGTGCGTCGCCAGCGCGACCAGTCCATGGCCTGGCGCCTGGCCTTCGACCTGCTGCAACGCCAGTTGCGCGGCGTGGACGACTACCTGCCGACCCCTTCGCTACCACCCGCCTGGCTGAAGAAGGACTTCGCCCGGTACTGCCGCGACCTGGCATCCCTGAAGGCTCTGCCGGCGCCGCCCGCCAGCCAGGACTGGACGGCCCTGCAGGCGGCAGGCTGGCAGCGCCTCGCCGAGGTGCGCAACCTGGAACTGCTGCGCGGCCTGTTTCGTCGCCCGCTGGAACTCTGGCTGGTGCTGGATCGCGCCCTGTACCTGGGGGAACGGGGCTTCGCGGTACGCCTCGGCCAGTTCTGCCCCGCACAGCTCACACCACGCAACCTGCTGCTGCTCGCCGAACGCCCGCAAGTTGCACACACAATCTGTGGATAACTTTGTTGATAGATTCTGGGCAGAACCCGCCAGCGCCCTGCAGATCAGGCGCCGGGCAAACTGCTCATTTTTTGAACACAATAAAAATACATTAAAAACAGTCACTTGCGAAACATGCAAATTACCGCACAGAAAAATTCCTAAAGCGTTATAGCTGCACCTGATTTGTGCATAAGCCGCCGCAGACAGCCTCCAGGCAGACCAGAAAAAACCGGCTTGAAGCGACTGGAATCAAGCAAACGAATGGATATAAGCGGAGTGCATGCGAGGGGCGCTCACGCCCCGAGGCTTGGAAACGGACAAGGCTCGCTCGGAGGACGGCAGGACCGTTCCGAGAGTTCCAGGCGCCAGTAGCCCACGTCGTGCCACTTACCGAGCTTGTAGCCCACTTGCGCGAAGGTGCCGATGTGGTCGAACCCCATGCGCTCATGCAGTCCCACACTGCCAGCATTGGGCAACGATATGCCCGCGTAGGCGCAGCGATACGCCGCGCGGGCGCGGTGCTGGCTGGCTGGCTGGCTGGCTGGCTGGCATAGCCGACCACGCGGCCTTCGCGAACGGCCACCAGGTACGGATAGGTCTGGAGGGTCGACACGATCCGCTGCCGCATGTCTTCGACCGTAGGCGCCACCTCCTCGAAGGAAATCGCAGTGCCTTCAACGACTGGACGGTAGATCGCCTGGATTGCGGCAGCGTCGTCCGCGCGGGCAACTCTGATTTCGATGCGCATGGCAACCTCGAATGGGGCCTGGGTCAACCCTGGCAGCAAGCCGGCTGGTCAGCCAGATATTCTCACCAGCCGAGCCGTGCCGGGTAGCCCGCCGCACTCCGCTCGGCCAACCCGCATTCGCCCTGAGCGGCCATGCCGAACGAACCGGCGTTCTCGGCGAGCTCGTCATCCAAGCAAACAGGTCATAAGCCAGTTTACAAGGCCTCGCCAATGGCTATAATGGCGGCCCTCAAATGCCGGTATAGCTCAGCTGGTAGAGCAACTGACTTGTAATCAGTAGGTCCCGGGTTCGACTCCTGGTGCCGGCACCATACAAGGTTCCAGAGAAGGCTTCCAAGCTCTCTGAAACCACAAGAAACCCGCCTTCTGGCGGGTTTTTCGTTTTGGGGTTCTGAAGGACTTCGCTGCGCCAACGGCTGAACCTGTCGTCATTCAGCCCCTAAGGGACCTGCCCGAACCCGCAGGTCAGCAGGCAGCGAGGCAAAGGGCAGCAAAGAGATAAATTTACTTTTAGGCAGGTGTGGACAGGCCAGTAAATAAATCTGCTCTCTTTTGCTTCTTTTCGCTTCCAGCAACGCTGGTATCGGGCGAATTCGCTCAATTGAGGGAGATATTACGCTGGCTAGCATCACCAACAGTGATATGGCTCAGACGCCCCTGGTCGTCAAATAGCAACCAATCGGATCCCTGGCGACGCACTTGCACATGTTGTGACGGCCACTGAATTGCTGCGCAGAGTTGGTCACTACTGCGGTGAATGAAATGCCAGCGGGTTTCCTGCCCGGAAACGGCATAGCCGACCAGCAGCCAGTCCTCGAACAGAAACAGGAGTAGGGGATCATCGGGGGCAACCCCTTCATCAAAATCGGGTAAACGGTAACCCTTACGGTCACCGCGCTGCGCCAGCACAAGGATTGGTTGTTCATCGTCTCTGAACTTGATCCAATACTCAGCGGCTTCATTGGAGGCACTGAACAACTGGTAGCCATCTTCACGAATCCTGGCGGGCATCGGCTCTCGGCTGACTAGCCGGCGATCAGGCAGGCGGTAGTGCCAAAGCTGACTGCCCTCCTGAGGATCAGCCAGCAACAGGTATTCGCCTTGCGAATCGTCCCTCAAGCTGAAAATCTGGCCCGGCAAGTCACTGACATGCCACAGCGTTGCAAGCCCACGATCAACGTCGACCACACGTAACTGATTCCCGCGGCCGATGGTCCAGGCCATACCGTCGAATGATTTGGCGAAAACATCCAGCATCAGCACACCCAGATCAGTCGCAGTACGGTTGACCAGATCCAGTTTACTGATCCGCCAAACGTCATCGCGCCGGGCCAGCGCTAGTGCCATTTGCCTACTGTGGGAGATGACCATGGCCTGTGCAGGCACAGGGAAATGAAAGAGAGTCTTGCCGGTTGCATCAATCACCACCGCTCCAGCCTCACCATGGGCCACGAGGTAGCGTGTATCTTCCAACGGCACCGCATCAAGAATGGCTCGCCCCCCTCTTTCCGGTGCCGTCCATTCAAGAGTCGAGCAGACTGCGTCCAGCGACGGCGTGTCCGGGAGTACCAGCGCCTTACCCGGCAGATCGGCTTGCAGCAGTTTGTCCTTGCTCATTTTGACTAGCGCTTGAAGCTGGTTTGAAGTCAGACGCCCATGGCCGCATGCGTGATCAGCGACGATGGCGTGTATCGTGGCGCCTGTGAGCCAGGCCAGTGCACCTCCCTGAACCTTATGCAACAACAACGCTTCGGCAAGGGCAGTACGCTCGGCAAAACGCCGGGAGTCGTCCCGTAGTCGTTCGATCCAAGGTCCGTAGGCCGCCAGAGTATCGGGCAGTAAGATTGCCCGCTTGACCAGCGCACCGACAGCAAGCCGTCCTCCGGCTGCTTCGGCATTGAGCAACCACTGCGCAGCCCGCTCACGCTCGCCCGGCAAATCCCAGATCACCTCCACGGCTTGCAGCCAGAGCCCCTTGCCGGTCAGGGCTTCGGCCCACTCGAGGCGCAGACGGTCGGCACTCTCCGGCCACTTTTCCTGCAGCATCACCACCGCCTCTCCAAAGGCGTCGTCACGACGAGCCACTAGCAACGCATGCTGCCAGTTGTCGGCCAAGCAAAGCAGACGCACGATCACAGCTGCTGGCATATCCCAGGCAAAGGCAAGGTCAGCTGCTTGCTGATGCCGGCCGTGTTTTTCCAGATAGTCGAGAGCCTCTTTGCGCACCTTCAGCAATTCAGCAAGGACAAATACTGCTTCTTCGACACGTCCCTCACGATCCAGACGTTCAAACGTCTGCCGGTAGATTTGCCTGAGGTGGGACTCCAGATCAGCCTCGAACATCATCGAGCGGCTTGGCCCAAGCTGCGGATTGATCGTCAGTTGCTGACGACGCTGTGGAGTACCGAATGCCTGTTCGCCGGAACTCTGCCCGCTGCCCAAAGGAATCGCGTGTCGCAGCGCCTCTTCCAGATCACCATTCTCGAACATTTCTAGCATGCGCCGCATATAGGCAGCCTGACGCTTGCCGTACAGCCCGGATAAGCGCGAATGAAGGGTCAGCCGGGTCAACCAGCGACGCCAGGCAGCGGGCTTGTGTTGAACATGGGTGGCACGCTGTGCAAGTTGTGCCTGTGATGTTGCCTCCGACATTGGCGCGGAGCGATGCAGAAGTTTTCGGATGCCTACCAAGAAGAGGGTGAACAGCGCCGCACCGATCAGCGTGCCTATAAACATGCTGCCTATTTCAAACGACACGGATCCTGAACTTTTCGGCAATTCGGATATGCCACTACTTCTGTCCTGGCCTCCCATCCAGAACAAGGCCCCAAATAACAGAAGGGTTATGCCCAGCTTGGACCAAGGCGTTGAAGGACCTTCAGCGCTGCTCCAACCGTTGTGCGCTGATAGGGCGGTTTTTCGGGGCGGGGTTTCTGTCGCATTTCGCTGACGTTCCAGCAGCGCTTGTATTACTCCTTCCCGCTCAGGACTGGCCGGCCTTAATGGGCCGCCAAGGATCTCCCGCACATCGGTTGGCACCGCCAAAGATTCAAGCGTAGGTTCTGGCAACGTACTGCGACAGTCATAAGTGTCCAGCAAGGTGTAATCGCTGACATCAACCCACTGACCTGGTGCCAGCGGTGAGGCATCGCGAAATTGCAAGGCGCTGACATGACTGCCACGTACCAACCAGACATCGGCGGGGGACAAGCTATGCATTTCCTGCTGAGTCAGCAGCGCAGAACACAACGCACGCCCCTGACGGATCAGCGGCCATCCAATCAGCGCTTCGCACTGAACTGATAACGGCTGGCGAAACCGCAGCAAGTCGCCATCGACGAAGCGGTAGGCGCTGGCGCCGGCTTGCCATTGAGCCAAAATCAAGCGCATACGCTCGCATTCGTCAAAACGTTCGTGGGGAAACCAAATCCCTTCAATCTGTTGATGGCCGATCAGTACCGGACAGCGAATCAACGCGGTGTCACGCTCAAACATCAGCGCCTGCCTTGGGATTTTCCGGTGCTTGGGTACAGAACACTTGCAGGCGCATGCTTCGAAGATGAACCGAGTACACCAGCAACTCGCGAGCGCTGGTCAAGGCTGCGACCAGACCACTCATGGGGCAGAAGCTAACTCTGGAAATGGCATGGGATGTTGTGAACAAGACACGCTGCTGGCCTTCGCAATACAGGGCGACGGTTTGCTTATCGGGGCCACGCAATACCAGTGAATAGTGATCATCGCCCTTTTGCAGCAACAACCCTAGGGCTTTCCAACCACGAGCAAGAGTGATCTGCTCCGCCTGCACCGGGAAACTGGTGGCAGAGATCACCCTCCAGCTTTCGTTGCCATCGTCGGTAGAGCGCAACGCACAGCCACCGAATGACCGGCGCCACAGTTGACTGGCAGCAAACAGTACCTGGTTCACACCTTCGGCTACGCCAATCACATGGGCGGAAGATGCATTGCCGTCGGCACCGATAGAATGGGCATACAAGCGCCCACCATCATTACGTACATAGGCCACGACATCCTTATCGACCTTGGCCAAGCCTAGAACCTTATCCGCCCAAGGGTGGGCTTTACCTATATTGTGCCGGTTGGAAGATATTGTCGTCCGCGCTCCCCAACTGGCGAGATGCCCCTGGTTATCCAGCAGAAAGAGGCGGCCGGTCGAGCTGCCACGCAACCAGACTGCGGGTAAAAGCGTGGCAGTACCGGGAGGTAGTTGTAGTTCTTCGCGGCTAGGCTTATCGATCGGGAATAGTCCTGGCATATTCCAGAACCAAAGCTGCCGATCATCGCTCAACACCGCGCCAACTGTGCGGTTCACGAAGGTTATAGTCAGCGGAGCCCGCCCGGAACTCCAGAGGCTACGGCGCACGTCCAGGTTCTTCTTCTGATTTTCAGTCGGTAGCCTGATAACCACCATTCCAGGGTCATCGAGCATTTTCAGCGCAACATGGGTACCCGCGTCGGAGATGACCGGCGGCAAGGTCAAGGATACGCGCGGAACATTGCCCTTGACGGGCACGACCACCACCTCACCATCAAACCGGCCTTTGAGCAGTTGCAAAGCCAAACGTTCGTCGGGAATGGGCAGCGATACACGTCGGGGGTCAGCAGCCTGCAACTCAAAGGACAGGCTTCGCCCGTCAAGGTTGCGATGTATCTGAACCCGGTGGGTGCAGGACCGGCCATCAGTTGTGGGCAAACGTTGACCAACAAGCCAGCACTCTCCGGCATTGTGCTGCTGTTCACTCAGCCAGGCGCGCCAAGTTTGCCAGTGTTCATCGTCCACCACTTGATAGGTGCGGGCGTTGAGCAACTGCTTGAGCTGCGCCGAGCTCTCGAGTTCATAGAGAACAGGCGCGTTTTGCAGAATGCCCCAACACAACTCGGCCCCAACCTCCAAGGCCCGCCGCGCCAGCAACATCAACAAAGCAAGATGAACCAGACGTGCTGCGCCCAATTGCAGAGGACCGGCATCAAACAAGACGACAATCAAGCGATTGGCCTGACGAGCGTGGTACTGCGGCGCGAGGAACATATGCTCACCGACCGCTGCCCGACGCAAGAACTCGTCAGGCATCTCATCGGCTAGCAGCCACTCACTGGATAACAGCCGCTCGTAAGTTCCACGGCGCTGCAGATCGCCTAATCCGTCGGGCTCGGGTACACCACCCTGTTGAAGACCGCGAAACGGCCCGAGAATCGGGTTGATACGGCCCAACAGGTCTGCGAACAACGGCAGTTGCTCAGGAGCAAACCACTCCAGCCATTGACGCCAGGGATGTAGGGACTCAGGTAACTGCATCAGCGTCCCGCCCAATACGCTTCGATTCGCTGCAGAAGCTGCGGCGTCACTGGGAGTTGTCGATCAAGAGGAACCGCCGCCGGCGGAGAACGCCACAGCAGCAGCGGTGAGCGTGCAAATGTCGCCGACAACGCCTGGCTCAGCAGATCAGTCGGCATCTCAGGCTCCCAACTGGTGGGTAGCCACAACCCTGGCGCCCGCTCATCTGTCGAGGCGTACTCGACACCATCTATCCAAGGCAGATCGCTGGCAGCCCCCATCACCACCAATACATCACGATTGGCAGTGGCTTGCAGGCGTGTTGCCTGTTCTGCAGACATCAGTGCCAACCTTGCATGCAGACGTCGTGCGGCCGCTCCCCAAGCTACGGCAGCCAGCGGTTCTGCAGGTACCATCCGTGGCCGCCAAGTCCACCCCCTTGCTGAGACACTCATACCGCAGGCGATAACAGGCAGGTTATTTGCCCACGCACTTCCTGTAATTGTGCCGGCATGGTCTGACTATTGAAGTTGGCATCGATCTCCCGCAGCAGACTTTCTAGTAAGGGGCTTGCCGGCGGTTCGGTGCGTGCCAAGTACTCCTCGGCCGTTTCCAGTAGGCGACTTAGCCGTGACATGGGCTGCAAGGTCGCTTCCTCCACAGCACTGTACAAATGGCTGTTACTGGATTGCGCGAAGATCTCACGCAGAACCTCGCGGCCATGCTGCTGAGTTTCCTTGGTGGGCAGAACATACAACAGTGGCCACAGATCCGCTTCGCTGGCCTCAATACGACCACCGAGCAAAGCAGCAGCGGCAATCAAACGTTGGGATTTGACGATGCGTCTATCTGACAACTGAATACCGGCCTCACGCAGACGACGGATAGCCTGGGCCAGAGTGGAGCGAACAAGCATGAGGTCGACATCTTTCAGGGCCTGACTGAGGGTGTCCAACTCACTTAATCCAAGCAACTGCTGAACAGGCCATTGCTCGGACTGCCAACCACCCGCAAGCATGGCTTCCAACTGATTATCGGGAATCGATTCAACAAAAAGGTGCAATAGGAACCGGTCCCCGAATGCCGCCAGGGCTTCGTCGTCAGGCAGGCCGTTGGCAGCCCCGACGCAGACCCGCAGAGGACACTGGATCTGAGTGTGGCCTCGACGATAGCGTCGCTCGTTAAGCACTCCCAGCAGCGTGTTGAGGATTGCTGTAGAGCCCAAAAAAACTTCGTCGAGAAACACAATGTCGGCTTCAGGAAGCATACCGCTGACGTCCGTTTCCACCGTACCTTCGCGCAATTTCTTCAGATCTACTGTGCCGAACAGTTCCGAAGGTTCAGTAAAACGACCAAGCAGGTACTCGAAATAGCGCCCCCCCATGGACTGCGCAACCCGCCGCACTACTGCACTTTTGGCTGTACCAGGCGGGCCGACCACCAAGATGTGTTCTTGGGCAACAGCGGCCAGAACAATCAACTCGGCCAACTGCTCTCGCCCCACCAAGCCTTCGGTGGCGACACGAACTGCATGGCGGATTTGCGCGGCAGCGCTCTGCAATAAAGCGGTCATGAACATCTTCCCTGAACTTAAATCGTAAATCTTGCCTGACTGAAAGGATCTGTCACAAGCCAGCCGGTGGCGTAAGCGGATGAACCTACCGCAGTGTCTTCAAGATGGGCGATGTAATACTCGCGATCTGATAACCGGCACTGGTAACTCCACCATCAGCACCTCCGAAAATATGCGTTGCGGCCAACAGCGCCATTAAATTACAGGACGTCTCGGCTCTATAGCGATCATGTCACAGTCTGCGACTGGCGGCAGTTTCGCTACGTATCAGGGGATTATCCCCACCGCACTTGAGATAGCCGTGCCTCTTGCTTCGAGGAGTGCGGTACCTGAACGCAATCGGCGACATAGTCGGTCGCAGCGCACAGCCACTGCTGCCTTGGCCGTCTCACTCAGCCGGATCACCCTCTGTGAAACGCTGTGAAATCTTCGTCTGGATGCGAATTGCTGTGAAGCCGCTGCGCAGTGGCCAGTTGCCCCATGCTACCGTCAGCGGCGTGTGCACCATCATTGCGTTCAAATCTTCTGGGGAGCAGGGCCAATGACTACAGTTTCACCCGCTGGCGGGAACTCGAATCTGCAAAACTCCACGAGCTCGATTTTCGACGGTAAATTGAATATCGCCAAATCGAGCAAGATCATTGCCGATTACCTGCGACAGAACGGCAAGTCCGCGATTACCGGCCAGGAACTGTCGCAACTGGCCAATAACGCCTCGGGCAGTGTCCCGGCCGATGTGGCCGATGCGGCCAAGTACATGCAACGTCACCCGGATGTATTCACGGCGATCGAAACCCATGACGTGGCGGGTGCCGATGATCTCTCCGGTGTCTGGAATTTCGATTGGGCCGCCGATGGCGGCCTGAACGGCACGGCGACCGAAGCCATTGCAAAAATGCAGGATGTCTTCGACTTCGCCATCGAAAAGTCCGCGAAGATCACCGAAGTCACAACGGGTAAAAAGGCTGAGCTGGATTCAACCAAGCAGCGACCGGGCAACTGAGCGCCTGAGCCAGCCCTTGCCAGCGCTGAAACGATCCCGGCGGCGTCGCAGCCGCGGGAACGTTTCGTCCACCCAGCCGCGCTCAGTGGCTGCGTGAGGCAACTGCCGTTGCGAGCCGACGCAATCCGTAGCGTCTGGCCATTTCCCAAGAGCGGTGTCTGCCGGGCGCTGCATTCAGCCTGGCCCCAGGATGGCTCAGTTTCCCGGAGTCGCCATCACCCCGCCCCGGATCAACGCGGCGAACGCCGCGGCAGCGGCAGCCTCGCTGCATTTGCCGCGCACAAGCGCGGCCGAGAGCGCCTCGCCCGCGCCGATCAGGCCGATGCAGCAGTGTTCCAGCTGGGTCGGCGCCAGGGTGCTGTGCGGCTTCAACACCGAGACGAACAACTGGACGCAGTTGTCGAGCAGTTCCTGGAAGACGGCATCCTTCTCCGCGCTGCCAGCCAATGCCGCGCCTACCGCATGCCAATCGCCGTTCGTATCGGCGGCGCAACGAATGTAGGCGGCGGCAAGTACCTGGATGGTTTCCTCGAAGCTCCGCTCGCCGCGGGTCAAGGCCTCCCGAAGCGCATTCACCTGCTCGATGTCGATCGACTTGTAAAGCTCGATCAGCAGCCCCGAACGTGTTCCGAAGTGATCGTAGGCGACCGGTTTGGAGACCCCGGCGCGCGCGGCCAGATGCCCCAGGGTGAGCCGGTCGGCCCCGTCCTCCCGGACGATCAGCAGCGCCGTATCGAGCAACTGACGCCGCCGCTCTTTCCTGGACAGCCGGCGCGAAGCCGCCTCTACATCCGACACACCTTTGCTCTTGCTCTTCACTTCCTCGTGTCCTCGTTGCCAGCCTGCTGGCAGCCCAGCTCCAGCGAACGACCGATGGTAGGTTCCTATCGAGCCCGAGACAAGGAAAGGCAGCGATGCCGCACCGCGTCGATTTCTCACCTTTCAAGCGGGCTACGCAGCGCGGGAGCGACTGTTCACGTGGATCATCGGAACCGCCTCGACCTGATCGCCGCCACCCGGCTTGGAGTCGCGGAAACGGCTCCATGCTCGAGTCGGCGATGGGCAGGCGTATGCGATCGCGCCTGGCCGCTACTCCTCAAAGCGACTCGTGGGGTCACGATCCCCCTCGTATCGCCGCGTCAACGGAAACGGCGGCAGCCAGGACTCGCGCCGGACGATCCAGCTTTCGTAGGTTGGCAGCAGTTGGTCAGGGGCATCCAGAGACCCCAGGTTCACTTCGATTTCATCTGCGCTGCGCGAGAAAACGGACGAGCCGCAGCGCGGACAGAAAAAGCGCCCGGCGTAGTCACGTGTTTCACCCTCGATCGTCACCGCATCCCGAGGAAATATCGCGGAGGCGTGAAAGAGCGCGCCATGGTGCTTGCGACAGTCGAGACAGTGACAAAGGCCGACCCGGTAGGGGAGCCCCGACGCCACGATCCGGACATTGCCGCAAAGGCAGCCACCGGTGAGTCGATCCATGCTGCATCTCCCTGGGAATGGTTCAGGCTCCTGTCGGCCACGACCGCGCAAGGGCGCCTTGTTCCGCCGTCCACCGCGTAGCGCTCATGAGGGGCTGCTGCGCGGTGACCGACGGGACGCCCCGGGCGCTCATTGATCGCGAGTCACCCTCCACACCGTGTTGGCGAGGTCGTCCGCGATGATCAGGGCGCCGCTTGGATCGACGGTGACCCCCACGGGACGCCCGCGGGTTTTCCCATCGGCATCGCGGAAGCCCGTGGCGAAGTCGAGCGGCTCGCCCGCCGGGCGACCGTTGCTGAACGGCACGAAGATCACTTTGTAGCCCACCGGATTGGCACGGTTCCAGCTGCCGTGCTCGCCGACGAAGACGCCGTCGGCGTACTGCTCGCCCATGGCCGGGATGGAGAAATCGACGCCGAGCGCGGCGACGTGCGACCCCAGGCTGTAGTCCGGCTCGATCGCGGCGGCCACTTTTTCCGGGTTCTGCGGCTGCGCGCGCGTGTCGACGTTCTGGCCCCAATAGCTGTAGGGCCAGCCGTAAAACCCGCCTTCACGCACCGAGGTCAGGTAGTCCGGCACCAGATCGGGCCCCAGCTCATCGCGCTCGTTGACCACCGCCCACAACTGCCCGGACTCAGGCTGGATCGTCAGCGCCGTCGGGTTGCGCAGGCCGGTCGCATAAGGCTTGTGGGCCCCCGTCTCGGCGTCGACCTGCCAGACCATGGCCCGGTCGATCTCGACCTCCATGCCTCGCTCGGTGATATTGCTGTTGGAACCGATCCCGACATACAGGAAACGCCCATCGGGGCTGATGGTCAGCGCCTTGGTCCAGTGGTGGTTGATCGCCGAAGGCAGGTCGGCGACCTTGGTCGGCGGGCCGCTGGCCTCGGTCTGGCCGTCTTCGTAATCGAAGCGAACCAGCGCATCCTGGTTGGCCACGTACAGATTGCCATCGGCAAAGGCCAGGCCGTACGGCGCGTTGAGGTTCTCGGCGAATACGCTCTGCAGCTCGTAGGTGCCGTCGCCGTCGGCATCGCGCAGCAACGTCAGGCGATTGCCGCCCTTGACCTTGGTGTTGCCCTGGGCCTTGATGTAGCTGGCGATCACGTCCTTCGGCTTGAGCTTCGCGGCGTTGCCGCCACGGCCTTCCGCCACGAGGATATCGCCATTGGGCAGGACCAGGGTCTGCCGCGGAATCTGCAGATCGGTGGCGATCGCCGTGACGCTGTAGCCCTCAGGCACCGTTGGCCTTTGGTCGCCCCACTCCACCGGTTCGGCGATCTTCATGCTGGGCAACAGGCTGCGTTGAGGGTCCGGCAGTTGCGGATCCGGGCCGCGTGCCTGTGTGCTGTCCCCTTCGCCACCGCATGCGCTCAGCAACAGCGCCATGCTCAATACGGTCAGTGCGCTCGAATGTCTCATCGCACATCTCCCGAACGCAGGTTGCTGAGTCCCAGCCACGCGGCAACGCCGCTCAACAGGGTTACGATTACCGACAGAATCAGGCCCGAGGGCATGGCGGCCCAGGCGTCCTGCGCATGCTCGAAGGCGTTGACCAGGCCCAGCACCCACGCGACCAGCAACAGCAGGAAATACGTCACGGGCCGTCCGGCCTTGCGCTGCGCGCGGATCAGATTGACCAGCGCGAACAACAGCGCCAGCCCGCAGAACACCAGTCCCCCGGCAATAAGCCAGGAGGCGAAGTTGCTCCACTGGATCTGGTAGGTCTTGAAGTAGGCGATGTCGCTCAGCAAGGCGCCGAGAAACAGAGGCACGGTTCCGGCAAGCAAGATCGCGTGAAGCGGGCTTGGCGTGCATCGGTAGACGGGGTGGGCGGCAATGGTCACGGCGGCTCCTTAACGTTCAACGATCCTGGGATGATGCTCGGTGCGCAGGCCCATCCGGCTCACGCGGCCCGCACCTATAAAGAGAGGATCATGCCGCTGGCGCGTTAGTTCACCTCGATTTGCGGCCGCTCGCCTACCAGCCCTATTCGCTGCAGCCCCGCCGACAGGTGCTCATCCCACAGCAGCGAAACGCCTCCCGAACCAGTATGATGGCGCATAGCCATTTCATGCGCGGGACGTCTGTCGCTGCCGTTCGACCTGGCATGACGGTCGGGATTACCAGGAGGGGACATGGCCACGGAACCGCTGAGCAAAGCGCAACTCAAGGAACTGGTACACCGGGTCGTCGTCGCCCAGGGCAACGCGTTCATCAAGGAGTTGCTACGCAGCAGCGGCAGCAGGATCGGGGCGACGAAGGACGATTTCGCGGCCAACCTCGATGCGGCCATCGAGGCCGACAGCATCACCCAGGAAATGCTGGAGGCATGGCTCGCGGAAGTCGAGGGCTGGGGCGACCAGCATCTGTACCTGATCGAGCCGCCGCAGATCGACCCCGCCGCGCTGGCTGCCGGCATCGCCGCGAGCCCGCACGCCGACCTGTTGAATGCGAGCGCCAGCCTCGATTTTCCCGACGCCCTCGAGCTCAAGCACATCGGCCTGGGCAACGGCGGCCTGTCCCTGGTCTGGCACCAGAGCCAGGCAGGCTGGAATCGCTGCAAGGCCAAGGATTTCGTCGTGGAGGAGGAGCTGGAGCGCTATCGCTTCGATGCCTATCGCCAACGCCTCGAGCGCAGCGTCGTTCGCTACGAATGGCGCTTCGCCGATCCCTATTGCGCGATCCTCATCCATCGCAACCCCGGCATCGACCACAAGGCAGTGTTCGCGGCCATCCGCGCGACGTTGGCGGCAATCGGCTGCGCCGAAACGTCCCCGCTGCCGATACCGCTCGACCAGGCGGTGAAGGTCGCGGCCATGAAGGGCAAAGGCGTGCATTCGACACGCTTCGAACTCGCCAGCGGCTATGTCGAGATGGCCTCCACCCTGGCCGAAGGTGGAATCGACGCCGTGGAGCCGGTTCGCGTCGTGCTCCAGGCCGTGGACACGAGCCAGTTCGACAGGGCCCAGGGCATGCTGCATTTCGCTGCCGAAGAGCACGGCATGAGCCGGCGCATCGCCGTCCAGGTCCATGGCCGCGAGGCCAGGCTGCGGATCTGGGCGCAATGCAAGCGCGAGGATGTGTTCAGGATCGTCGAACTGCTGTGGGGTTACAACAACCAGCCATGAACACCTCGACATCGCCGCAAAGCCGCTGGCGCGCGGAAATCGCCCAGCGCCTGGAGCAGGGCAACGACCTGGAATTCTCGCTGGCGCAGTTCGCCCAGGCGGTCGGCGTATCGGCGGACGACGAAGCGCTGCACGCTTTCTTCGACAGCCTGGTGGCGTCGGCCACGGCAAGGCGGATCGAGGCCTACCGTTGCCCGATGCCGCAGTGCCGGCGCATGCTCCCGACTGGCGCCACCAACGATATCTGCCCCTATTGCCACACGGATTACCGGCAGGCGGGCGAAGAGCTCATCGCCGAGCCTTGCTACCGGCTCGCGGGAGCAAGCAGCCGCGACATCAGGTGGGTGATCGTGATCCATGGCATGAAAAGCCGCGCCAAGTGGCAGGAGGAGTTCAGTTGGGAGATCGCCAACCGTCTCAGCTATTCGGCGCCGGTGCTCATCTACAAATATGGCTGGGCGACCATCGACGTGCTGGCCAGTTGGCTGCATCGCAGGCTGGCGAAGCGGCTGGGCGAGAGAATCCGGATTGCGATCCGCCAGGCGAGGCACAGCCGGCATCCCGCCAGCCCCGACATCATCGCGCACAGCTTCGGCACTCATCTCTTCTCGCTCATCCTCGAAGATGCGGACTTCGCCGACCTGCGATTCGGCCGTGTCATCACTGCGGCCAGCATCGTACGCCCCGATTTCGATTGGGATCGCCATATTGCCGATGGCCGGCTGGAAGCCGTTCTCAACCACGTCGGCGGGCAGGACAGGGCCGTGCCGTTCGCCCAGTACAGCATTCCGGGGGCCGGCCCAGGTGGAGCGGCAGGCTATGCCGCCAAGGGCACGCTCAACGTCCGCCATGCCGACTTCGGCCACTCGGGTTTCTTCGTGGCAGAGAATCTGCGCGTGCTGATTTCCCATGAAGGCTTGTGGCATGGTTTCCTGACCCGTCCCCTGGCGCATTTCCGCCCCGCCGGGACCTTCGTGCCCGAGCCTGGCTGGAAACCCGCTCCACTTCTGCTGCGTGTCCTGACGCGAACCCTGGCGTACACGGTCTTCTGCCTCGTCGGCCCCTTCTCATGGCTGCGCCGCCAGTTCGATCCATAGGCTCGATAGCGTTGCGCCAGGGGGGTGCCGATCGTGTGCCGCCTCTTCTCGCCAAAGCGCCGCAGCGTGCAGAGCATCGGCAACGGACGTTCCGCTCCTGTGGCTCAGGCGCCACATGGTCTCGCCATGCGCAAAACAGCCCCCGGTCAGGCCACGACCTCCCCCTGTCGAAAGCCGAAACGCTACGCGCCCACCCGTCGAGTGGACGTGCATTGCACCTGAACTCCCGTGGCGGGCGGGACCCGAACACTACAGGTGCCCTTCGCTCGACGAAGGGTGACTCGACCACAAGACCGCCGCGGCGCATGCACCGTAGGCAAAGGGGGATGTTCATGAAAGCAGTCGTCTATAACGGGCCTTGCGATGTCAGTGTCAGCAACGTACCGGACGCACGGATGGAAAAACCGACCGACGCCCTTATCCGGGTCACCACCACCAATATCTGCGGTTCGGATCTGCATATGTACGAAGGCCGCACCAGTTTCGAAACCGGGCGCATCTTCGGCCACGAGAACCTCGGCGAGGTGATCGAGGTCGGCTCGGGCGTGGATCGCATCCAGGTCGGCGATCGTGTCTGCCTGCCGTTCAATATCGGTTGCGGCTTTTGCGAGAACTGCGAGAAAGGCCTGACCGGCTTCTGCCTGACCGCCAACCCCGGCAGCGCCGGTGCCGCCTATGGCTTTGCCGAGATGGGCCCTTACCAGGGCGGGCAGGCCGAACTGCTGCGCGTGCCCTACGCCGACTTCAACTGCCTGGTACTGCCGGAGGATGCGCAGGATCGCGAGGACGACTACGTCATGCTCTCGGACATCTTCCCCACCGGCTGGCATGCCACCGAACTGGCCGGCCTGCAGGCCGGTGAGAGCATCGCCATCTACGGCGCCGGGCCGGTCGGCCTGATGGCCGCGCATTCGGCCATCATCCGTGGCGCGGCGGATGTGATCGTGGTCGACAACCAGCCCGATCGCCTGAAGCTGGCGGAGAAGATGGGCGCACGCACCGTGCTCGCCGTGGAGGATGACGCCGTGGAGCAGATCCTCAACCTCACCGATGGCCGCGGCACCGATCGCGGTTGCGAGTGCGTGGGCTATCAGTGCTGCGACCGGCATGGGCACGAGGTCAATCACCTGACCATGAACAACCTGGTGCAGTCGACCAAGGCAACCGGCGGGATCGGCGTGGTCGGCGTGTTCATACCCGAGGACCCCGGGGCCAAGAACGAGCTGGCCAAGGAAGGGAAAATGGCCTTCGACTTCGGCAGTTTCTGGTTCAAGGGCCAGTCCATCCGCACCGGCCAGGCCAACGTCAAGGCCTATAACCGGCGCCTGGCGGCGCTGATCCACGCCGGCCTGGCCAAGCCGTCGCAGATCATCTCCCATAGCCTCAAGCTCGACGAGGCCGCCAGGGCCTACAAACACTTCGACAACCGCGACAAGGGCTGGACGAAGGTGGTGCTCAAGCCGGCCGCCTGAGCCGCGTCGCGCCCCGGGCCGGCTGGCTTCGGCAGGCGGGCACCCGACGAAACGGACCGCGCCCCAGGCGCGGTTCTTTCGTTCTGCAGCGGCGTCGCCGGGCCGCTACTCAGGGCTCCGGCACACGGTCCCCAAGTTCGGCCGGGAGCCGCGACGCGCAGCCCGCCTCATGCTCCTGGCGCTGCAGCACCACCCCTTCCAGGCCGAGTACGTCGCCGGCATCGGAATAGATGCCGCAGCCCCGTTCCAGTACCGCCTTCTCGCTGCCGTCGGCACACAACAGGCGGTACTCGAAGGTGAAGGGCTGCCGTCCGCGCAGCCCTTGCTGAACGCTGTGCCATACCCGTTCGCGATCGGCGGGATGGATCAGATCGTTGAAGGTCAGGCTGTGGCTGTCGATCAGTTGCTCGGGCTGGTAGCCCGTCAGCGCGAGGCAGCCGGCGCTGACGTACTCCATGCTCCAGTGGCGGTTGTTGCGGCAGCGATAGACCATCAGCGGCAGGCCGTCGAGCAGGTTGCTCAGGCTGCGATGGCGAGCCTGCAGTTGCTGGCGTTGCGGCATCTGCGCAGTGACGTCGGCCAGGCTGGCGATGAAGCCATCGGCTCGGCGGCGCAGGCGCACTTCGGCCCAGTGCAGTTCGCCGCCGCGGTGCGGATAGCGGAGGATCCGCAACCAGTCGCGCTGGCCATCGCGCAATGCCTGCAACCCCTGCTGCCAGAGCGGCTGGTCTTCGAGATGCAGGAACTGGGCATGGCTGCGCCGCAGGCAGTCACGGCAAGGGTAGCCGGTCAGTTCTTCCCAGGCGGGATTGAGGCGGGTCATGCGCCCTGCCGCGTCCAGGCACACCAGCGCCAGCGGCAGTTGATCGAAACCGTCGTGGCGCTGTGCCCCACGCGATAGCCGCGCCAACCCGGCGCGCAGGCGCAGCAGGCCGGCATGGCAGGCGTCGCGCCAGCTCATCGCGGCGCTCCGTCCAGGCTGAACAGGCCGCTGCGATGAACCCAGGCTGCCAGTTCGAGGCGCGAATGCAGGTTGAGTTTGCTCAACAGGTGCTTCACATGGATCTTCACCGTCCCGTCGCTGATGCCCAGCTG
This sequence comes from Phytopseudomonas dryadis, assembly GCF_004327355.1. Lineage (GTDB taxonomy): Bacteria > Pseudomonadota > Gammaproteobacteria > Pseudomonadales > Pseudomonadaceae > Aquipseudomonas > Aquipseudomonas dryadis. The sequence continues at coordinate 12,258 of NZ_QJUM01000025.1, read as the reverse complement.
GCGGGCGATCAGTTTGTTGCTGAAACCCTCGGCGATCAACGCCAGGGTCTGCCGCTCGCGCTCGGTCAGTTCGGCGCCGGGAAACGCCTCGCCGTGTTCATGGCGCCCCTGCAGGCCATTGACCAGCAGCGCGGTCAGGTTCGGCTCCAGGCGCTGCTCGCCGCGCGCGCAGGCCAGTGCCGCGGCCAGCAGCGCCTCCGGCTCGCGATCCTTGAGCAGGTAACCGTCGGCGCCGGCGCGCAGCGCGGCCAGCAGGTCGTCACGCGCCTGGGACGCGGTCAGCACCAGCACCCGGCAGTGGGGCTGGCCGCGCTTGAGCCGCGCCAGAGTGGCCAGACCATCCAAGCCCGGCATATGCAGATCCAGCAGCACCATATCCGGCTGCAGGCGGCTGGCCAGTTCCAGCCCCTCGGCGCCATTGGCCACGCTGCCGACCACGCGGAACGCGCCGCTGGACTCGAACAGTTCGGCCAGGCCACGGCGCAGCAAGGGGTGATCGTCGATCAGCAACAGGCTCAGCGGGCCGTTCATGGGCAGCCCCAGCGCAAGCGCACGCAGGTGCCATGGGGCGACAGCGATCCGATCCACAGCTCGGCGCCGATGGTGGCCGCACGCTCCTGCATGATGCGCAGGCCGAAGTGACCGTCGAGCGGCAGGCTGTCGGGTAGCCCGACCCCGTCATCGCTGACCTGCACCTCGATCCCGCCAGCGCTCAGATCGAGCAGTTGGATGCGCACCTGGCGCGCATGAGAATGGCGCACCACGTTGGCCAGGGCTTCACGCACGATCTGCAGCACCTGCAATTGCGTGGTGGGCGACAAACGGTCGGCCGGCAGGCGGTTGTCCAGGCTGAACACGCAACGGCTGCGCCGGGAGAACTCCTCCACCGAGGCCTCCAGGGCCTGGCGCAGGCTACGGCCGTCCATGGTCAGGCGGGCGCCGCTGATCAGCTCGCGCACCTGGCGCTGCAGCAGCTGCAGCGTGTCGCGCAGATCACCGAGCATGTCGGTGGCGGTGTCGCGCTGGGCCGGATCATCGAGCACCGCCTGCAAGCGGCTGGCGCGAATCTGCAGGTAGCCGAGCTGCTGCGCCACCGAGTCGTGCAGCTCGCGCGCCAGCACAGCGCGCTCGGCACTCAGCTCGCGGCGGCGCAGGCGCCGGTCCTCGCCGAAAGCCTGCAGCACCTCGCCGAACCGCCGGGCCAGATCGCGCAGCAGCGCACACTGCGGATCGGTCGGCGCGGCGGCGAACTGCAGCCACAGCATGGCCGGGCGGCCGTCCTCGACCGACAGCCCGCACAGCACCCGATAGCGGCCCACGGCCAGACAGGCGCGGCAGAGCCGGATCGCCCCGGGCAGCGGCAGCGCGCCATCGGCATGGCGCAGACAGTCGCCGGCGTCAGCGCCATCGCCCAGGCGGCGCCAGCCAGGCCGCTGCGACTGCGGCAGCAGCAGGCCGATAGCGCGGGCCTGCACGGCTTCGCCCAGCTGCGGCAGCACGCTCAGCAACGGCGCATCGCTGTCCGGCTGCTGCAACAGACGCAAGGGCAACTCCAGCAGCGACGCGCGGCACACCGACGATGGCGGCTCGCGGCGCCAGGTCCACGCCAGCGGGAAACGGCGCATGAGTAGGTGGAACATCCGCCCTCCCCTCTCGGCAACGGAGCATGCCAAGCCATCGAGCAAGTTCCATGCCCCGTCCGGGTGACGCTGGAACGCACTGATAAGAAAGATTTTTAATCTGCAGGAAATTCTCCGAAGGCGCGACAGAAGCGCGGCCCGCCCCATCGCGAAGCTTGCGGACATGGTTCTGCTTCCTTCCGGGGCGCGTTCGGCTACCCCCAAGGAGATACCCCTTCCGGGAGAGTTTCAGCCACGGGTCGATGCCTTAAGGTTTTCTCGGCAGGAAAATTTATTTCCCACAAACCCGGACCATGGAGATCACCATGAGCATGCGAATCGCCATCATCGGGGCCGGCCCTTGCGGGCTGGCCCAGTTGCGCGCCTTCCAGGCCGCTGCCGCCAAGGGCGCGCAGATTCCGCAACTGGTCTGCTACGAGAAACAGAGCGACTGGGGCGGCATGTGGAACTACACCTGGCGCACCGGCCTGGACGAGCATGGCGAACCGGTGCACGGCAGCATGTACCGCTACCTGTGGTCGAATGGGCCGAAGGAGTGCCTGGAGTTCGCCGACTACACCTTCGATGAGCACTTCGGCCGTCCCATCGGCTCCTACCCGCCGCGCGAGGTGCTCTGGGACTATATCCAGGGCCGGGTGGAGAAGGCCGGCGTGCGCCCGTACATCCAGTTCAACACCGCGGTGCGCGGCGTCAGCCACGACCCGGCGAGCGGCAGGTTCAGCGTCACCGTGCACAACTACGACGAGGATCGGACCCACAGCGAAAGCTTCGACTACGTGATCGTCGCCAGCGGCCATTTCTCCACGCCCAACGTCCCCGCCTTCGATGGCTTCGAGCGCTTCGGCGGGCGCGTGCTGCACGCCCATGACTTCCGCGATGCCCTGGAATTCAAGGGCAAGGACGTGCTCATCATCGGCGCCAGCTATTCGGCCGAGGACATCGGCTCGCAGTGCTACAAGTACGGCGCGCGCTCGATCACCAGTTGCTACCGCAGCGCCCCGATGGGCTACAAGTGGCCGGAGAACTGGGAAGAAAAGCCGCTGTTGAGCCGGGTCGCCGGCAACACCGCGTTCTTCGCCGATGGCAGCAGCAAGCGCGTCGACGCCATCATCCTGTGTACCGGCTACCAGCACCACTTCCCCTTCCTCGCCGAGGAGCTGCGGCTGAAGACCGACAACCGCCTGTGGCCGCTGAACCTGTACAAGGGCATCTTCTGGGAGCAGAACCCCAGGCTGATCTACCTCGGCATGCAGGATCAGTGGTACAGCTTCAATATGTTCGATGCCCAGGCCTGGTACGCCCGCGACGTGATCCTCGGGCGCATCGCCCTGCCCGCCTACGCCGACATGCACGCCGAGGACCTGGCCTGGCGCGACCGGGAGCTGGCCCTGGAAAGCGCCCAGCAGATGTTCGAGTTCCAGGGCGAGTACATCCGCCAGCTGATCGAAGCCACCGACTACCCCAGTTTCGATATCGCCGCGGTGAACCAGACCTTCCTCGACTGGAAGCACGACAAGTACGAAGACATCATGGGCTACCGCAACAAGTGCCATCGCTCGCTGATGACCGGCACCCTGGCCACGCCCCATCACACGCCCTGGCTGGAAGCCCTCGACGACTCGCTGGCGGCCTACCTGGCGACGTCTCCCGCCGCCTTGAAGACGGCCAGTTGAGCATGCCGCTGCAGAGCAATCCGCCCGTGATTTCGCGGCCGCTGGAGCCGGCGCTGTTCGCCCGCGCCCCGGCCCTGGAGCGCCACCGCGTCGCCCCCGGCGGGCTGACCGTGGTGGCGCTGCAGGCCGACGACCGTCTGCAGGTGATCGACCTCGAAGGCGATCAGCAGGCCGAGCTGCTGGCCTTCGCCGCGGATGGCCGCGAGGCGCTGGCCGCACTGGGTCTGCGGGCCAGCGCGAACGCCGATTTCATCGCCCGGCTGCTGGCCGACGGCAGCCGCGAGTCGGCCCATGTGCGCCTCGGCCTGAGCAGACGCGCCATCGACTGCCAGCACCTGCCGGCGGCCGCCACGCTGTGGCCACCCCGCTCGCCCGCTGGCAGCGAACGCCTGTTGCAGGCGGCCGGCGAACTGCTGGTGATCGTCGCCGCGCCCGCAACCGCCACGGCGGTGGACAGCCAGCGACGGGCCAGCGAACTGCGCCTGCTGATCCATCGCGCCAATCCGCCCAGCCTGCTCACCCCCACGCTGCCGCCTCCCCTCGGCGAGGTGCTCGACGAATTCACCATCGCCCCCGGCAGCGCCCGCGACTACCTGATCGGCGCCGGCCAGTACATCCAGGTCATCGACGTCGCCGGGCGCCAGTGTTCGGACTTCGTCGCCTTCGACCGCCGCGCCCTCGACGGCGGCCGCGAGATCGACCTCGACCCCACCGTCACCCGCACCCTGAACGGCACTGCCTATCCCGGTCCCGGCCTGTTCGGCAAGTTCTTCGGCCGCGACCTGCAGCCGATGCTGGAGGTGCGGCGCGACACCGTCGGCCGCCACGACACCTTCGCCCTGGCCTGCACCGCGCGCTACTACGAAGCCCAGGGCTACTTCGGCCACGCCAACTGCAGCGACAACATCAGCCGCGCCCTGCGGCCCCATGGCGTGCAGGGCCGGCGCGGCTGGCCGGCGATCAACTTCTTCTTCAACACCGCGATCGACGCGCACCAGCAACTGACGCTGGACGAGCCCTGGTCGCGCCCCGGCGACTACGTGCTGCTGCGCGCCATGAGCGACCTGCTCTGCGCCAGCAGCAGTTGCCCCGACGACATCGACCCGGCCAATGGCTGGCAGCCCACCGATATCCACGTTCGACTCTACGACGCCAAGGAGCGCTTCAGTATCGCCATGGCCACACGCAAGACACCCGATGCAGACCCGGTACTGACCCGCGAAAGCGGCTTCCATCCGGGCACCAGCGCCCTCACCGGGCAGTTCATCGACTACCGCGGCTGGTGGACGCCGACCCAGTACGATGGCTACGGCGCCATCGAGGAGTACCACGGCTGCCGCCAACGGGTGGCGGTGATGGATCTTTCCGCCCTGCGCAAGTTCGAGGTCATCGGCCCCGATGCCGAAGCGCTGCTCAACTACTGCCTGACCCGCGACGTGCGCAAGCTGGCGGTCGGTCAGGTGGTGTACTCGGCGATGTGCTACGAGCATGGCGGCATGCTCGACGACGGCACGCTGCTGCGCCTCGGCGCCGATGCCTTCCGCTGGATCTGCGGCGAGGATTACGCCGGCGTCTGGCTGCGCGAGCAGGCGGCGAAGCTGGGCATGAAGGTATGGATCAAATCGGCCTCCGAGCAGATCCACAACATCGCCGTACAAGGGCCGCGCAGCCGCGACTTGCTGGCGCAGATGATCTGGACCCCCGGCACCCAGCCGGCGCTCGCCGAACTGGGCTGGTTCCGCTTCCTGATCGGTCGCCTGGACGACTACGACGGCCCGCCGCTGATGGTCTCGCGTACCGGCTACACCGGCGAGCTGGGTTATGAAGTCTGGTGCCACCCGGATGACGCCATGACCCTGTGGACGCGCCTGTGGCAACTGGGCGAACCCCTCGGCCTGGTGCCGCTGGGCCTGCACGCCCTCGACACCCTGCGTATCGAGGCCGGGCTGATCTTCGCCGGCTACGAGTTCAGCGACCAGACCGATCCGTTCGAGGCCGGCATCGGTTTCAGCGTACCGCTGAAGAGCAAGCAGGACGACTTCATCGGCCGCGAGGCCCTGTTGCGGCGCAATATCCATCCGCAACAGCGCCTGGTCGGCCTCGAACTGCAGGGCAACGAGCCGGCCGCCCATGGCGACGGCGTGCACGTCGGGCGCGCCCGGGTCGGGGTGATCACCAGCGCCACGCGCTCGCCGCTGCTGGGCCGGAACATCGCCCTGTGCCGGCTGGATGTCGGCTACTGCGAACCGGGTACGGCCCTGGAAATCGGCAAGCTCGACGGCCAGCAGAAACGCCTTCCTGCCACGGTCGCCAGCAGCACCATCGCCTACGACCCGGAAAAGACCCGGGTTAGAGCGTGAAAACAGCCTCAAGCTGCAAGAAAAGTCAGGCGTCCGCACGCAAGAGCGGCAAACCGCCACCCGTGTAGGAGCGTCGACCCCGGCGCGATGCGATGGCGGCCATTCCGCAGAATCCATGGCATGGCCGCTATTCGCTGCGGGGTCGCGGCTCCCACGGAGATCGCGGAAAACCACCGACCGCGTAGGAGCGTCGACCTCGGCGCGATGCGATGGCGGCCATTCCGCAAAATCCATGGCATGGCCGCTATTCGCCGCGGGGGCGCGGCTCCCACGGAGATCGCGGAAAACCACCGACCGCGTAGGAGCGTCGACCTCGGCGCGATGCGATGGCGGCCATTCCGCAAAATCCATGGCATGGCCGCTATTCGCCGCGGGGTCGCGGCTCCCACGGAGATCGCGGAAAACCACCGACCGCGTAGGAGCGTCGACCTCGGCGCGATACGATGGCGGCCATTCCGCAGAATCCATGGCATGGCCGCTATTCGCCGCGGGGGCGCGGCTCCCACGGAGATCGCGGAAAACCACCGACCGTGTAGGAGCGTCGACCTCGGCGCGATGCGATGGCGGCCATTCCGCAGAATCCATGGCATGGCCGCTATTCGCCGCGGGGTCGCGGCTCCTACGGATATCGCGGAAAACCACCGACCGTGTAAGAGCGTCGACCTCGGCGCGATACGATGGCGGCCATTCCGCAGAATCCATGGCATGGCCGCTATTCGCCGCGGGGTCGCGGCTCCCACGGTTTGCTTGTGGCTTGCAGCTTGCCGCTGCTTTTCCGGCTTGCCGCTGTTTTCTGGAAAGAGAATTGCTAGGGAATGTGGTGGCGGTTGCCGATCGCGGAGGGCAACCCACCACTACCATCCTGGGGAGGATCGGCCGATGTGGTTCAGCAATGCGACCAGGAACCTGGCCAGTGAACTCAACCAATGGCTCGATCGGCTGCTCGCCGAGCAGCCGCAGGACGCGACCCGGCCGCACCTGCAGCGCCAGCCGCAACTGCTCGGCAGCCTGGAGCGGCTGCAGCGCGACTGGGCCGAGTTGCAGCGCATCCGCCAGCATGCCGAGCGGCTGCCGCCGCCACCCTGCAGCGCCGAGCAGTACGCCGTGCTGCAACAACGCCTGGCCCAGGCCGAGCAGCAATGCGCCCTGCTGGAGGACGAGCTGCACGCCAGCCGCCAGCAGTTCGAAACGCTGACGGCCGAGCGCGCGCACTGGGACGAGGAGCGCCAGGTCTGGGAACTGACCAAGCGCACCCTGACCGAGGGCTGCTGGGCGATGAACGTGGTCAATGGCGACCCCGATCACCCGCAGAACCTGATCCGCTGGTCCGAGCAGTTCCGCGAACTGATCGGTTACGGCCAGGCGGAATTCCCGGACGGCTGGGACAGCTACTTCGAGGTGGTCAACCCGGACGACCTCAAGCAGGTCATGCAGGCCTTCAACGCCTCGATGGTGGACAAGAACGGCGACGGTTTCTACGCCGTGGAGTACCGCATGCGCCACAAGACCCGTGGCGAAGTCTGGTTCCGCGAACGCGGCCGCTGCCTGCGCGATGCCCACGGCAAGCTGCTCTACGTCACCGGCGCGGTACGCGAGATCAGCGACGAGAAAACCGCCGCCGCCCTGCGCGAACGCGAGCAGGCCAGCATCCACAACACCTACGGGCAGATCGCCCAGGTCGCGGGCGTGATCAAGGGCATCGCCGAGCAGACCAACCTGCTGGCACTCAACGCGGCCATCGAGGCGGCGCGCGCCGGCGAACAGGGACGCGGCTTCGCGGTGGTGGCCGACGAGGTACGCAACCTGGCCCGACGTACCCAGGAATCGGTGCAGCAGATTCAGGCCATGTTGCAGCAACGCGGCTGAACCAAATTCAGGCGCTGCGCCAGCTCGACGGGCAAAAACGGGGCAATTTTCACCGGCCACGAGGCGGGGCGTCAGCGGACAGGCGCAGGCCAGATAGCCCTGGAGCGGGAAGAGAGAGCTGGCACAAGCCTTGCTTTTTCTTGAAGGGAACTTTTTATAACCATAGATAAAACCGGGGCCTTACCTCCTGACTCGATCTGCCAGCACTTACCTATTCCAATGAACCGCATCGAGGATTGATTGATGGAAGAGCAGAAGACACTCACTCTGGAGGAGCTGCAGGCTCTGATAGAGATGACCAACACCCTGAACATGGAAATGTTCTACTGGTGGTGCATCGCCCTGATGATCTGCATTCACGCGGGCTTCCTGTCCTACGAGATCGGTGCCTCGCGCCTGAAGAACGCCCTGGCCGCGGGCGTGAAGAACATCCTCGCGTTCGGCTTCATCGTTCCCAGCGTGTTCCTCCTCGGCTGGGCGGTGTACAACGCCTTCCCGGACGGCCTGGTACCGCGCATGGACGCCCTCCTCGAGGGCATGCCGTGGAGCCAGGCCATGGGTCCGAACATCCAGGACAATGCCACCGGCATCTTCTGGGGCGCCTTCGCCCTGTTCGCCGCCACCACCGGCTCTATCCTCTCCGGCGCCATCATCGAGCGCGCGCGGATGAGCGCCTTCATCATCATGACCATCGTTCTCGGCGGTTTCCTCTGGCTGCTCGCCGCGGCCTGGGGCTGGCACCCGGAAGGCTGGCTGACCGTCAAGTGGGGCTACCATGACGTCGGCGCCGCCGGCGTGGTGCACATGATCGCCGGTTTCTTCGCCCTGGGCGTGCTGATCAACCTCGGCGCGCGCATCGGCCGCTTCAACCCGGACGGCAGCGCCAACGCCATCGTCGGCCACAGCATGCCGATGAGCGTGGTCGGCCTGATGCTGATCATCGTCGGCTTCTTCGGCTTCCTCGGCGGCTGCATCATCTACAACGCCGGCGCCCAGTGGATCAACATCTACGGCCAGCCGACCAACCTCTCGGCCTTCGCCTTCAACACCCTGATGGGCTTCGCCGGCGGCCTGATCGGCGCCTACCTGACCACCCGCGAGCCGTACTGGATGATGTCCGGCGGCCTGGTCGGAATCATCTCGGTGGCGCCGGGCCTGGATCTCTACCATCCCGGGCTGGCCTACCTGATCGGCATGGGCGTGTCGGCCCTGGCGCCGCTGGTCAACAACCTGCTGCTCAAGTTCAAGCTGGACGACGCGGTCGGCGCCTTCGCCGTACACGGCTTCGGCGGTTTCGCCGGGCTGGTGATCAGCGGCATCTTCCTCGCCGGCTATCCGAACGTGAACGGCATGCCGGAAATCAGCTTTACCGGCCAAGTGGGCGGCGCCCTGGTCATGGCGGCACTGGGCTTCATCCCCGGTTATGCCATCTCCTACGCCCTCAAGCGCTTCGACATGCTGCGGGTTCCAGCGCATGCCGAGGAACGCGGCCTCGATCTGACCGAAGTACCGGCCCAGGCCTATCCGGAATGGGCCGCCATGTACGGCGAGAGCACCAGCGTGGGCGGCGGCGTCGAGCGCACCACCCTGATCGTCGAAACCAAAACGGCCTGAGGCCATGACCCGCCGCCGGACGGCGGCGGGCCTACACGAGGAGCATCGCCATGAGCATTACCACCTTCGAAGGCGCCAGCGCCGTTTTCACCTTCGCCGACAAGCCGACCGTCCTGATGTTCATCAGCTTCCTGGTCGCCGCTGTCAGCCTCTACGCGCTGATCGCCACCATGATCCACGAGAAACACAGCTACGCCCTGCCGGACGAAGAGCTGGACAAGATCAAGTAAGTCCCCTGGCCGGCGGCGTCCGCCGCCGGCCATCCTATCTCTGCGCCATGTGCCCGGGCGACGGCCAGGACGCCGCGCAAGTCGTGGTACCAGCGTATCACCGGGCCTGTCGCAGCATCGCGGCTGCCAGCGGCACGAGCAGTGCGATTGCGATGGCACAGACGGCCGCCGCCATGCTCAATCCCGCGACGAAAGCGGCTTGCGCCTGCTCCAGCAAACCGGCCGGTAATGCGTGTGCCACCGACACGGCTCCCGCCAGGCTGTCCGCTACCGCGTCGCGAACGTCGGGAGGCAGCCCGCCTGGCCATTGGGCGGTCATGCGCAAGCGGTAGACCGTGCCGGCCAGACTACCGAGGGTGGCGATGCCGACCGCCAGCCCCAGTTCCTGAACCATCTCCGACAGGGCCGAGGCCGATCCGGCCTTCTCGGCGGGCGCGGCACTCACGACCAGATCCGTACCCAACGCGGCGAGCGTGCCCAGGCCGAGGTACACCAGCGAAAAGGACGCGACCACCCAGGCAATCCCCTCGGCGGCAGCATCGAGCTGCGCCAGCATCAGGTAGCCGACGCTGGACAGTGCCAGCGCCAGACCGATCACATTTGCGGGCCGCATGCGCCGGGCCAGCAGAGGGGCACCGATGCCGGCCGCCAGCATGGCCAGGGCTGGCGGCATCAGCCATAGCCCGGCTGTCAGCGGCGACAATCCAGCGACCAGTTGCAGGTACTGGGTGACCAGCAACAGTGTGCCCCCCACACTGACGAGCGCGACCAGAAGTACACCCAGGGCAACGCTGAATGTGCGGCTGGCGAACAGCTCGAGGTCGATCAGGGGGCTGGCCAGCCGGCGTTGCCGCCGAACGAACAAGGCCATGAGCGCGACCCCGGCGACGATGGCGAGCAGCGCCACAGCGCCGGGTCCATCCTTGGCGAACTGCTTGATGCCGTAGATGATCGGCAGCAAGGCCGCCAGCGACAGCACGACACTCGGCATGTCCAGCCGGCCCTGCTGCGGGGCGCGGTACTCCGGCAGCAGAATGGGCGCGGCCACCAGCAGCAAGGCGACGATAGGCACCGCGATGAGAAACGCCGCGCCCCACCAGTAATGCACCAGCAGTGCGCCGCCGACCACCGGACCGGCGGCCATGCCCAGTGCCAGCATGGTGGTCCACACCCCGATGGCCAGGGCGCGCTGCCGGGGCTGGAGAAACAGGTTGCTGATCAGCGCCAGGGTCGAAGGCATCAAGGTCGCACCCGCCACGCCCAGTGCCGCACGCGCCGCGATCAGCATGTTCGCACTGGTCGAGAAGGCAGCGATCATGGAGGCAATCGCAAAGCCGGCGGCACCGATCATCATCAGTCTGCGCCGACCGATGCGGTCGCCCAAGGTGCCCATGGTGACGAGCAAGCCGGCGATCATGAAACCGTAGATATCGACGATCCACAGCGCCTGCACGCTGGTTGGGCGCAAGTCCACCAGCAGAACCGGCAAGACCAGGTGCAGCAGGGTGACTTCCAGCCCAATCAGCAGCGTAGGCAGCGCCAGCAACGCCAGCCCGATCCATTCACGCGGCCCGGCAGCCCGGCGGTAGGGAGAGTTTGTCTGGTCAGGTCTTTCCAGGCACGGGAATGGATCGCCATGGGCTGTCAAGATGGGCCTCCGGATGTGTTCGGATCGGTTGCGGAGAGCACATCCTCAGGGCAATATCATCACATTACAATTTAAGTAATTATCCTATTACCAAGGGCAATAGCCATGGTCGAGCGAAGCCTCAGCCGCACCAAGAACGAGCTGTCCGAGTTTCTCCTCAGGCATCGGCAGAAGTTGACGCCCGCCGACGTCGGGCTGCCCTCCAGCGGACGGCGACGCACACCCGGCCTGCGTCGGGAAGAAGTGGCCGCGCTGGCCGGCGTCGGCCTGACCTGGTACACCTGGTTCGAGCAAGGGCGCGACATCCAGGTCTCGGAGAAATTCCTGTTGAGCCTGGCCTACGCGCTCAGGCTGGACGATGCCGAGTGCAGCCACCTGTTCCTGCTCGCCCACAAGCGACCGCCGCCACCCGAGGCCCACCACCTGGCATCGGTCACGCCGCTGATCCAGCGGTTGCTGGACGATTTGACGGCAAGGCCGGCCTATGTGCTCAACCTGCGCTGGGACGTGGTGGCGTGGAACGCGGCGGCCGACGCGCTGTTCGCTTTCAGCCAGCGCGACCGCGATGCGCGCAACCTCTTGCGCATGATGTTCTCCGACCCCGACATGCGGCGGCGACTGCCCGCCTGGCACGACGATGCGCCCAAGCTGCTGGCGCAGTTTCGCCATGACTTCGCCGTGGCGCCGGATGACCCGGCCATGCTGGCCCTGGTCGAGGATTTGCGGCGGCTCTCGCCCAGTTTCAGGCAGGGCTGGCAAACGACGAATGGAGAAATCGCCCGGCACGGCATCGGCTCGGTCGAAAATGCCGATGGCGTGCGTATGGACTTCCAGCATGAGACGCTGCTGGTCGATGAGCACAGGCATCTGAAAATGGTGGTGTACTTCGCTGCCCCAAACGATGCTTGCGAATACCAGGATGGCATCGTTGCCACATCAGATGCCAAGCCCACCGGCCGCCCAATCTCCCAAGATACCCCGCCACCGCGGTAAGCTGCTGCCCAGCCGCTGTTCGAGCACCGACCGCCACGGCATCGGGCTGAATCCATGCCGTCGTCGAGCGTCACGTAGCAGCCGCTGGCGAGCCTGATCGAGCGGCGCTAGGTTCTGTACGAAAAGTCGATATGAGTAGAATAGCCGCCATGATTGGCTGGAGGCCCACATGGCAAGGCGCTACGAACTCCCAGACGCAGCATGGGATTTGATCAAAGATCTGCTTTCCCCGGA
>NZ_QJUM01000024.1 GCF_004327355.1 Phytopseudomonas dryadis | reverse complement strand
CCAGGCTACCGCTCTGGCTGCCCCTTCATCGTTCCGGCAGCGGTCATCCGCTGGCTGGGTTGATGGTGGATGAACAGCGCGTCGGCTATGCACTCCGATCCCCAACGTAGCCCGGGTCGAGCGCAGCGACACCCGGGAGCCTGCCCTGGATATCGCTGCGCTCAACACCAGGCTACCGCTCTGGCTGCCCCTTCATCGTTCCGGCAGCGGTCATCCGCTGGCTGGGTTGATGGTGGATGAACAGCGCGTCGGCTATGCACTCCGATCCCCAACGTAGCCCGGGTCGAGCGCAGCGACACCCGGGAGCCTGCCCTGGATATCGCTGCGCTCAACACCAGGCTACCGCTCTGGTTTCCCCTTCATCGTTCCAGCGGCGCGCCGCAGCAGGCGATAGACGACCCAGGGGATCAGCAACCCAGCCAGCAGCAGCGCGGCGCCGCTTCCGTACAGGCCGTTGTAGCCGAGCAGCGGTTTTTCCACGCGCAGGTAGCTGGGCTGTTGCAGCAGCAGGCGCAGGGCGGCGTCCAGTTGGGCGGTGTCGACCTGGCGCAGATCCCTGGCCGGATCGGCGAAGCGGCCTTCCTCGTAGCTGCCCAGCGCGTTCCAGTAGCTGTCGGCCAGGGCGCTGTTTCCCTGGGCCATCCAGTTCTGGCGTGCCAGGGCAACCCCGCGCAGGCGCTCGACGGTGTCGCCGTCGAGGCCAGCGCGGGCGAGCTCGTGCAGCAGGTCGTGCAGGCGGCGGACGGTTTCGTCGATGTCGCCCCGCGCCACCTTGGCACCGAGGCTGAAGAAGCTGGCGCTGGCGTAGGCGCTGCGGTCGATCTCGGGGCTGTAGGTCAGGCCGTGCTCGAGGCGCAGGTCACGGTAGATCGCCCAGTCCAGGTAGGCCCGCAGCAGCTCCCAGGTGGCATGGTCGAGTTCGCCGACCCAGGGTTCGACGAAGATCAGGTGCACCTCCGCGGTTTCGCCCGCCAGGCCGTTGAATAGCGTGCGCTCGGCCTTGGCGTCCTGCGTGCTGTCCGGCAGGTCGCGCAGCTCGGGCATGGGCCCGGGCGGCAGTTCGCCGAAGCGCCGTTCGAGGTAGGCGGGCAGACGCCGGTCCAGGTCGCCGACCAGGACCAGGCTCATGTTGTTGGCCACGTACCAGTCCTCGCGCAGCTTCTCCAGCGCCTCCCGGTCGAGGTGCTCGAGGGCGTCTTGACCGGTGCAGGCCAGGCCCAGCTCGCCGGCCAGTTGCCGCAGGGCGGCGTCGCTTCCGGCCGGGCTGCCGAGCAGGCGTTGCCAGGCGGCCGGCTGCTCGCCGTTCTCGTGGCGGATCACGCGTTTGGCGGCGTCGATGCGCGCCTGCGTCAGTTCGGTATTGAACAGCGCGGCGAGCAGCAGATCGAGCGCCTTGCGCTGGTTGGCCGCCGGCACCTCGAGGACGAAGGTGGTGTCGCTGTCGCGGGTATAGGCGTTCCATTCCCCGCCCAGGGCCTGCATGCGTTGCTCCAGCCCGGCTTCGCCGCCGTCGTCGATACCGCTGAATACCAGGTGTTCGAGCAGGTGCGGCAGTTCCTTGTGGCGGCAGTCGAACTGGTCGAAGCCGACCCCCACCACCAGGCGGATCGATACATGGCCACGCTCGCGGGTGGGCTTGAGGATCAGCTGCAGGCCGTTGTCCAGCGAATAGCCTTCCACCTGCAGGCGGTCGGCGGCCTGCAGCGCCGTACACAGCAGCATACCCAGCAGCAGGCCCAGGGCGTGGGGACGGACACGCACTACTCGCCACCTTCTTCGGCGAGCAGGGCGCCGGTTTCATGGTTACCGAGCACCGCGTAGGCGCTGCTGCAGAACAGCGAGTTGAGGCGTTTCATGTCGTCGATCAGCTCCAGGTGCAGCGAACTGGTTTCCAGGCTCTTGACCACCTGGTTGCGCAGACGCTCGACATGGGCGTGGGCCAGGCGCCGCTCCTGGATGCGGAAGCGGCGTTTCTCGCGCAGCAACTGGCGGGCGCCCTGGGTGTCGCCGGAAAAGAACACCGCCAGGCCCAGGCGCAGGTTGCCCAGCAGCCGTTCGTGCAGAGCCGTGAGTTCCTCCAGGCCGCTGTCGGAGAAGGCATGGCGCTGGGCGGTCTTCTCGTCCTGCACCTTGCCGAGCATGCGCTCGATGATGTCGCCGGCGCGTTCCAGGTTCACCGAGAATTCGATGATCTCGGCCCAGCGCCGGCTGTCCTGCTCGCTCAGTTCCTCGCGCTGCACCTGGGCCAGGTACAGCTTGACGGCGTTGTAGAGCGCGTCGATGTCGTCATCGAGCTTGCGCAGATCCTTGCCCAGGATGGGCTGGGCGCCGCGCAGGCTGTCGAGCAGGTGGGCGAGCATGCTGTCCACCAGGTCGCCGATGCGCAGGGTTTCGCGCACCGCGTTGGCCAGGGCCAGGCTCGGTGTCGACAGCGCGGTGGGGTCCAGATGGCGCGGGCGGGCCACGGCGTTGAGGTCGGGGCGATCCGGCAGCAGCCAGTTGCAGAAGCGCGCCATCGGGCCGAGGGTCGGCAGCATCGCCAGGCAGCGCAGGGTGTTGTAGAGCAGGTGGAAGCCGATCACCAGCTCCGCCGGATGCCATTCGAGGCTGTCCAGCCAGTGCACCAGCGGGTCGAGCAGGGGGATCACCAGCAGCAGGCCGATCAGCTTGTACAGCAGGCTGCCCAGGGCCACCCGGCGCCCGGCCTGGCTCTGCATGCTGGCGTTGAGAAAGGCCAGCACGCCGCTGCCGATATTGGCGCCAATGACCAGGCCGATGGCCACCGGCAGGCCGATCACCCCGGAGCCGGTGAGGGTCGCGGTGAGCAGCACCGCGGCCAGGCTGGAATAGGACACCAGGGCGAACAGCGCGCCGACCACGGCGTCGAGCAGCAGGTCGCCGGTGAGCGAGGCGAACAGCACGTGGATGCCCTTGGCCTCGGTGATCGGCGTGGCGGCGGCGACGATCAGTTGCAGCGCCAGGATCATCAGGCCCAGGCCGATGGCCACGCGGCCGAGCTGGCCGGCGCGGGTCTGCTTGCGCGAGAGGAAGAACACCACGCCGAGGAAGATCAGCAGCGGCGACAGCCAGCTCAGGTCGAAGGTCAGCACCCTGGCCATCAGCGCCGTGCCGACGTCGGCGCCGAGCATGATCGCCAGGGCCGGGGTCAGCGCCATCAGGCCCTGGCCGACGAAGGAGGTGACCAGCAGGGCGGTGGCGTTGCTGCTCTGCACCAGCGCGGTCACGGCGATACCGGCGGCGAAGGCCAGGGGCCGCTTGCCGACGTTGTGGCTGAGCACGCGGCGCAACTGCGAGCCATAGACGCGCAGGATGCCGGTGCGCACGATGTGCGTGCCCCAGATCAGCAGGGCAATGGCGGAAAGCAGGTTGAGCAGGGTCAACATCACGCATCTCCCTGATACGCAGGTTCGATCCCGTTTACCCGGGATACTGCCGATGACGGGGTTCGCGCGCAGGCCGCGCCGGGCGGTCTGGCGGACACACCGTCGATTTAGCTGTCGTCGCGGCGCCAACCCCGGGGCGCGAGCTGTTAATCTAGCGCCCTGTTCGTGCCAAGCCGACCCAACGGATACCCATGCGCCGATGCTGAGCCTCTATCACGCTCCCGATCTGGAAACCCTCGGCGAGCTGGCGACCACGCTGCTGGCGCAGCCGCTGCGTGAGCCTTTCGATCCGCTGCGGGTGGTGGTGCCGAGCCAGGGTATCGGCCGCTGGCTGACGCTGGAGCTGGCGCGCAAACAGGGCATCGCCATGCAGTTGGAGGTACAACTGCCGGCTAAGTTCGTATGGGATTTGTCGCGCCTGGTGCTGGGCCAGTTGCCCGAGCAGTCGGCCTTTTCCCCGGCGACCCTGAGCTGGCGCCTGTACGACTGGCTGTGCGAGCCCGAGCACCTGGCCGAGGCGCCGCGCCTGGCCCATTACCTGGCCGGCGGCGACGAGCGCCGGCGCCTGGGCCTGGCGGCGAAGATCGCCGACGTGTTCGACCAGTACCTGCTCTATCGCGACGACTGGCTGGCCGCCTGGGAAAACCAGACCCTGCTCGGCCTGGGGCCGGACGAAGCCTGGCAGGCGCTGCTCTGGCGCGAACTGACCCGGGACGGCCACCCGCACCGCGCGCGCCTGCTCGAAGACCTGCTGCAGCGGCTGTATCGGGACGACGCCATCGACGGCCTGCCCGAGCGCCTGCTGGTGTTCGGCATCAGCAGCCTGCCGCCGCACCACCTGCGGGTCTTGCAGGGGCTGGCCCGGCACACCGAGGTGGTGATCTTCGCCCTCAACCCCTGCCGCGAGGCCTGGGGCGAGATCCGCGACATTCGCGAGCTGGCCCGCGACGGCCTGCGCCCCGCCGAGGACGCCGCGGGCGAGCCCGCGCCGGACGACTGGTACCTGGACGTCGGCCACCCGCTGCTCGCCAGCCTGGGCAAGCAGGGCCGGGATTTCTTCGACGCCCTGTTCGCCCTGACCGCCGAAGAGGGCGGCCAGGAGTTCGGCCTGTATGCCGAGGATGCCGAGCTGCGCGACGGCAGCCTGCTGCAGGCCCTGCAGAACGATATCCTGCGCCTGCGCACCCGGCACGCCGACGAGCGCCTGGTGCTGCGCCCGGACGACCGCTCCCTGGAGCTGCACATTGCCCATTCGCCGCTGCGCGAGGTGGAAATCCTCCACGACCAGTTGCTCGCCCGCTTCCAGGCCGACCCGAGCCTGAGCCCCGACCAGGTGGTGGTGCTGACCCCGGACATCGAGCGTTATGCCCCCTATATCGAGGCGGTGTTCGCCGCTTCGCGGGTCGGGCCGCGGACGGCCGTCCCACGGATGGCCGTCCCACTCATTCCCTTCAGCCTGGCCGATCGCAGCCTGCGTGCCGAACTGCCGCTGATCGACGCCTTTCTCGGCCTGCTCGCCCTGCCGGACAGCCGTTTCACCGGCGAAGACGTGCTCGCCTGGCTGGAACAGCCGGCGCTTGCCCGGCGCGCCGGCATCGAAGCCGAAGACCTGCCGCTGCTGCGCGACTGGCTGCGCGAGGCCGGCGTGCGCTGGGGCCGCGACGCCGAACACCGGCGCCAGCTGGAGCTGCCCGCCGATGCCGCGTTCACCTGGCGCCAGGGCCTCGACCGCCTGCTGCTGGGGTTCGCCGCGCCGCCGCAACTGGCCGGCGCCAGGCCACCGCTGCTGGAGTCGATCTGGCCGCTGGATGCCCTGGAAGGCGGACGGGCGCAACTGCTCGGCCGGCTGTCGGCCTTCGTCGAACGGCTGGCGACCCTGGCCCAGCAACTGCAGCGCCCGCGCAGCCTGGCGGCCTGGTCCGGCACCCTGCTGGCGCTGATCGACAACCTGTTCGACGAGCGCGAGGCCGGCGACACCCTGTTGCTGCTGTCGCGGGCCTGCGCCGCGCTGCAGGAGCAGGCCCAGGCGGCGGGCATCGAACGGCCCCTGGAACTGGCGCTGATCCGCCAGCAACTGACCTCGGCACTGGAGCAGGGCGGCGGCGCCTCGGGCTTTCTCACCGGCGCGGTGACCTTCTGCACCATGGTGCCGATGCGCAGCCTGCCGTTCCGCCAGGTGTGCCTGCTCGGCCTGGATGACGGCGCATTGCCGCGACGCACCCCGGTGGCCGGTTTCGACCTGATCGGCCAGCACCCGCGGCGCGGCGACCGGGCGCGGCGCCTGGACGACCGCTACCTGCTGCTGGAGACCCTGCTCTCGGCGCGCAGCGGCCTGTACCTGAGCTACGTCGGCCGCGACCCGCGCAGCAACGCCGAGCTGCCGCCCTCGGTGCTGGTCAGCGAACTGCTCGACGTCATCGACCTCACCGCCCGTACCGAGGGCGACGAGGAGGGTGCCACGGCGAGCCAGCGCATCACCGTGCAGCACCCCCTGCAGCCCTTCGCCCCCGGCAACTTCGCCGGCGCCCAGCGGGCCGGCTTCTCGGTCTCCTGGTTCCAGGCCGCCGAGCGTCTCAGCCAACCCTTCGCCCAGCCGGCGCCGTTCGCCAGCCCGCTGGCGGCGCCGGACGACGACTGGCTGACCC
The DNA here is from genome assembly GCF_004327355.1 of Phytopseudomonas dryadis. GTDB lineage: Bacteria > Pseudomonadota > Gammaproteobacteria > Pseudomonadales > Pseudomonadaceae > Aquipseudomonas > Aquipseudomonas dryadis. The sequence continues at coordinate 94,381 of NZ_QJUM01000024.1, read as the reverse complement.
TGGAGCCGGGGCAGTTGATCCACTGTTTCAAGCACCCGGCGCGTTTCCTCCTCGAGCAGCGCCTCGGTCTGCGCCTGGCCCAGGGCGAAGAGGCCCTGGCCGGCGACGAACCCTTCAGCGTCGAGTGGAGCAGCCAGCACGGGCTGCGCCAGCTCGCCCTGCAAGCCATCGAGCAGGGCTGGAGCGAGACCCAGGAGCGCGCCGTGGCCGCCGCTTCCGGCTGGCTGCCGGTGGGCGAGCTGGGGCAGGCGCACTGGGGGCAGATCCGCGGGCCGATCCGGGCCTTCGCCCCGACCCTGTTCGCCGAGCGCCCCGGGGATGTCGCGCAGCCACTGGCCGTGGACATCGAGCTGGCCGGCGTGCGCATCCATGGCTGGCTGGATGGCGTCAGCGGCGCCGGGCTGTTCGACTACCGCCTGCGCGACCTGGGCGCCTGGGAACTGGCGCCGTTCTGGCTGCGTCACCTGCTGCTCAACTGCTGCGCCACCCCGGGCATCCACCGCGACAGCCGCCTGCTGTCACCGAAGAGCGAGTGGCGCCTGGGCCCGCTGGACGACCCCCGGGCGCTGCTGCAGCCCTGGCTGGAGGCCTACCGCAGCGCGCTCTGCGAGCCGCTGCCGGTGCTGGCCAGGTGCAGCTATGGCTTCGCCAGGAAATGGCGCCACCCCGGGCGCAAGGCGCCCATCGACGCCGCCCGCGCCGAGGCGCGGGTGATGTGGCAGGGCAACGACTTCATGAGCGGCGAGGGGCAGGACCCGTGGAACGCCCTGGCCTTTCGCGACCGCGATCCGCTGGACGCGCGCTTCGAGGCGCTGGCCGAGCAGCTCTATGGCCCGGCGCTGGACGCCCTGCAGGGCAGCGCCGAGGAGGACGCATGAACGACGCGCCCCTGGATCTGCTGCGGGACAGCTTCAGCGGTCGCTCGCTGATCGAGGCCAGTGCCGGTACCGGCAAGACCTGGACGCTGACCGCACTCTACGCCCGCCTGCTGCTGGAAAAGCGCCTGTCGGTGGCGCACATCCTGGTGGTCACCTTCACCACGGCCGCCACGGCCGAGCTGCGCGAGCGCATCCGCCGCCGGCTGGCCGAGCTGCTGGCGGTCTACGAGCACGGGCCGGGCAGCGACGAGCTGCTCAACCGCCTGCACGCCCAGTACCCGGACGCGGCCAGCCACCGGCGTCTGCTGCTGGCCGTGCACGGCTTCGACGAAGCGGCGATCTTCACCATTCACGGCTTCTGCCAGCGCGCCCTGCAGGATGCCGCCTTCGAAGCCGGCGGCGACTTCGACAACGAGCTGACCCACGACGACCGCGAGCTGATCGACGCCTTGCTCGCCGACCTCTGGCGCCACGAACTGGCCACGGCCGAACCGGAGTGGGCGGCCTTCCTGGTGCAGCGCAAGGTCACCCCGCAGAGCCTGCGCCAGCGCCTGCGCAACCACCTGGGCAAGCCCTACCTGCGCATCGAGCCGCAGCCGGCCGCGCCTGCCGGGCTCGATGCGCTGCGCGGTGCCTGGCGGCGGGCCCGCGAGCGCTGGCAGGCCGACGGCGCGGCCTGGGTCGAGGCGCTGCGGGCCTTCGACGGCTTCAAGAGCAACATGTGCGACCCGGCCAAGCTGGCGCTGTGGCGCATCGAACTGGACAGCTACTTCAGCGATATCGCCGGCCTGTTCGGCAAGACCGAGGCGCCCCGGCGGCTGGCGCGCGAGGGCCTGGCCAAGGCCTGCAAGAAGGATCGCCAGGTGCCGCCAAGCGCCCTGGCCGATGAGCTGCAGGCGCTGTGCGAGGCCCTCGACGCATCGCTGCCCGAGGCCGAGCAACGCCTGGTCGACCTGCAGGTACGCCTGATCGGCCAGCTCGATGCGCAGTTGCCGCAGCGCAAGGCCGCGCAGCGCCTGCTGGCCTTCGACGACCTGCTCAACAGTCTGCGCCAGGCGCTGTACGCCGAAGGCGGCGAGCACCTGGCGAGCCGCCTGCGCGAGCAATACCCGGTGGCCCTGATCGACGAGTTCCAGGACACCGATCCGGTGCAGTACCAGGTGTTCCGGCGCATCTACCAGGAGGGCGGCGACCTGTGTTTCGTCGGCGATCCCAAGCAGGCCATCTATGCCTTCCGTGGCGCCGACCTGGCCACCTACATGAGCGCGCGCGCCGAAGCGGCGCGACAGTACAGCCTGGCCGTCAACCATCGTTCCAGCGCCGAGCTGATCGCCGCCCTCAACCAGTTGTTCGAGCGGCCCAGGCCCTTCGCCGAGCGCGGCCTCGACTATCCGCCGGTGGCGGCCAGCCCACGCCCGCGCGGGCAACTGGTGCTGCCGCCCCAGGCCGGCGAGGTGGAGGCGCCGCTGGCCCTGGTGTGGCTGGCCGACGAGCACCTGGGCAAGGGCGCGGCCGGTGTCCTGGCCGCCCGCGACAGCGCCCGGCGCATCGCCGCGCTGCTCGCCGCCAGCGCCCGGGGCCTGGCCTATTTCGACGCCCAGGGCACGCGCACCCCGCTCAAGGGCGGCGATATCGCCGTGCTGGTGGCCAGCCACCGCCAGGCCGCCGAGGTGGCCGCCGAGCTGGCCGCCCGTGGCGTGCCCAGCGTGCGCCGCGGCAAGGAAAACGTCTGGCACAGCGAGGAGGCTGCCGAGCTCGCTGCCGTGCTCGCCGCCTACGCCGAACCCGGTCGCGAAGGCGCCTTGCGCCATGCCCTGGCCAGCCGTCTGCTGGGGCGCAGCGCGGCGGTGCTGGCCGCCTGCCAGGACGACGCCCGGGCCTGGGACGAAGAGCGGGAGGCGGCCGAGCGTTACCACCAGCTGTGGCAACAGCGCGGTTTCATGCGCGCCTTCCGCGCCTGGCTGGACGAACAACAGGTGGCGCCGCGCCTGCTGGCGCTGATCGATGGCGAGCGGCGCCTGACCAACCTGCTGCACCTGGCCGAACTGCTGCAGAGCGAGAGCCTGCTGCGTCCGGGGCTCGAGCAACTGCTGACCTGGTTCGATGCCCAGCGCGGCGCCGAGAGCCATGGCGAAGACGCGCTGCTGCGCCTGGAAAGCGATGCCGAGCGGGTGCAGATCGTCACCATCCATACCGCCAAGGGCCTGGAATACCCGCTGGTGTTCTGTCCCTACCTGTGGGACGGCTCGCTGCTGCGCCAGCAGGAAGACATCACCTGCCATGCCGATGACGGCACGCCCTTGCTCGACCTCGGCGGTGAGCGCTTCGACCTGCACCGCGAGCGCGCCCGCCACGAGCGTTTCGCCGAGCGCTTGCGCCTGACCTACGTGGCCCTGACCCGCGCCCGCGACCGCCTGTGGCTGCACTGGGGGCCGGTGGACTGCAAGCCGCGCAAGGACGGCAGCCTGGGCGAAAGCGGCCTGCACAGCAGCGCGCTGGCCTGGCTGCTGCACGGCCGCGAGCAATTGCCGGGGGAGGACGCCCTGGCGGAACTCGCCGCGCACCTGCAACAGCTCGACCCGGCCGGCCTGCGCGCCGAGGTCGAGGCGCTGGCGGCGCGCAGCCAGGGCAATATCGTGCTGCAGGCGCTGCGCGAGGACGAGGCCAGCGCCGCTGGCGAACAGCGCGCGCCGGCTCCGCGGCAGCTGTCCCGGCTGGAGCGCGCGCTGTACAGCGCCTGGCGCATCGGCAGCTTTTCCGGGCTGGCCGCGGGCCTGCACCAGGAGGCGCCGGATCGCGACAGCCTGGTCATGCCCGATGCCAGCGAGCCGGGCACCGGCTTCTTCGCCTTCCCCCGCGGCGCCCGCGCCGGTACCTGCCTGCACGCGATCCTCGAGGACTGGGCGCGGGACAAGGCGCCGCTGGCCGAACTGGTCGAGCCGGCCCTGACCGGCCATGGCATCGGCAGCGAATGGCGCGACCTGGCGCTGGCGCAACTGGAGCAGGTGCTGCACGCCGACCTGGACGGCCAGGGCCTGACCCTGGCCAGCCTGAGCGCGGCGCGCCGGCTGCCGGAACTGGGCTTCACCTTCCCGGTGGCCGGACTCGACGTGCAGCGCCTGCGCGGCATACTCGCCGATCCCGCCCATGGCCTCGCCGCGCCGATGCGCGAGGCGGCGGCGCGCCTGGAGTTCGACAACCTCAAGGGCTTCCTCAAGGGCTTCATCGACCTGACCTTCGAGCACCAGGGGCGCTGGTACATCGCCGACTACAAATCCAACTGGCTCGGCCCGGATGCCGGCTACTACCGCGACGAGCGCCTGCTGCAGGCCCTCGCCGGCGAACACTACTACCTGCAGTACCTGATCTACCTGGTGGCGCTGCGGCGTTTCCTGCGCCAGCGCCTGAGCGATTTCGACGGCAGCCAGCTGGGTGGCGCCTACTACCTGTTCCTGCGCGGCATGCCCGACGCCGGGGTGTATTTCGCCCGTCCCGCCGACAGCCTGCTGGATGCGCTGGACGAACTGTTCGGGGGGGCAGGCGATGGCGCGTTGTAGGATGGGTGCAACCCATCGACCGCCCGATGGGTCGCACCCATCCAACGCCCACGCCTTGGCCTGTTCCCGGCGTCTGCCAGGGGAGAGCACAGCATGACCTTGGCCGACCTGCCCCTGGGCCCGCTGGAACGGGCCCTGGCCGACAGCCTGAAACGCCTGGACGGCGACGCCGACCCGCTGGTGCTGGTCTCGGCGGCGTTGCTCTGCGCCGCCCTGGAGAACGGCGATGTGTGCCTGCCGCTGGCGCGGCTGGCCGGGCAGCGGCCCTGGGCGGACAGCCCCTACAGCCTGCCGGGCCTGGACGACTGGTTGAGCCGCCTGCGGAACAGTCCGCTGGTGGGCGGCGAGGGCGTCTTCGCGCCGCTGATCCTCGACGGCCAGCGGCTGTACCTGGCCCGCTATCACGCCTATGAGCGGCAACTGGCCGAACAACTGCTCGGCCGTACCCGCGATCTGCCGGCGGTGGACGAGGCGCGCCTGAGCGAGAGCCTGGCGCGGCTGTTCGCCTTCAACCAGCAGCAACCGGACTGGCAGCGGCTGGCCGCGGCCCAGGCGGTGCGGCGCAAGCTGGCGGTGATTTCCGGCGGCCCCGGTACCGGCAAGACCACCACCGTGGTGCGCCTGCTGGCCGCCCTGCTGGAGCAGAACCCCGGGCAACGCCTGGCCATCGGCCTGGCCGCGCCCACCGGCAAGGCCGCCGCGCGGATGGCCGAGGCGATCCGCAACGCCAAGGCCGGCCTGCCGGTGGCGGCGGCCATCCGCGATGCCCTGCCGGAAGAGGCGAGCACCCTGCATCGCCTGCTCGGCAGCCGTGGCGACAGCCCGCAGGTGCGCCACCATGCCGGCAATCCCCTGGCCCTGGACGTGCTGGTGGTCGACGAAGCCTCGATGGTCGACCTGGCGCTGATGGCCAAGCTGGTCGATGCCCTGCCGCCCTCGGCACGGCTGATTCTGCTCGGCGACAAGGATCAACTGGCGGCGGTGGAGGCCGGCGCGGTGTTCGCCGAGCTCTGCGAGGGCCGTGGCTTCGACGCCCGGGCCGCCGCCGACCTGCAGCGCATCACCGGCCAGCAGGTGCCGGTGCGGGCGCCGACCTCGGCCCTGGGCGACGCCGCCGTGCTGCTGACCCATAGCCACCGCTTCGCCGGCGACAGTGGCATCGGTGAGCTGGCGCGGCGCATCAACGGCGGCGATGCCGCTGGCACCCTGCGCCTGCTGCGCGAGGGCCGCGAGGATCTGGCCTGGTTCGAGGCGCCCGCTTCCCAGGCCCTGCACGAGCGTCTGCAGCAGGGCTACGCGCCCTACCTGGCGGCGGCCCGTAGCGGCGATCCGGCCGCCGCCTTCGCCGCGTTCAACGACTTTCGCGTGCTCACCGCCCAGCGTGAAGGCGCCTGGGGCGTTGCCGGGCTCAACGAGGCGCTGGAAGCGCGCATCAAGCGCGAGCAGCGCCTGGCCAGCCGCGAGCGCTGGTACGTCGGGCGGGCGGTGATGGTGCGCCAGAACGATTACGCCCTGGGCCTGTTCAACGGCGATATCGGCATCTGCCTGCCCAGCGAACACGGCCTGCGGGTGTTCTTCGAAAGCGCCGATGCCGACGTCCAGGGCTTTCGTCCCTTCGCCCCGGCGCGCCTGCCCAGCCACGACAGCGCCTTCGCCATGACCGTGCACAAGAGCCAGGGCTCGGAGTTCAGCGAGGTGCTGCTGGTGCTGCCCGAGCAACCCAGCCCGCTGCTGACCCGCAGCCTGTTCTACACCGGCATCACCCGGGCCAGGCAGCGGGTCGAGATCTGGGGCCTGCCGGCGCGCCTGAGCGACGCCGTCGACACCCGCGCCCAGCGCGCCGCCGGGCTGGCCGAACGCCTGGCATCGGAACCAGCACCCATTCCGGCGACGCCCGATGTCGCCCCACCCGGCCAGCTCGATCTGTTCTAGGGGCGCGACAACGGTCATGTGTCGGCCTGGGCGGTAGATGTGCCTGATACGGCGAGCGGGGCAATCGTGATGGGGGCTGGCAACCATAAGGCGGGAGCGGACGTAGGATGGGTGAAACCCATCGGCATATTGATGGGTTTCACCCATCCTACGAGCTGTGGGAGGGGCCCGGCCCTTCCTGCAACCGCATCCCCGGCCGCTCGCGCCTTTGCGCAACCGCTCGGCCGAGGGTTGCACCTGCGTGGCCCGATTCCTCCAGCGGGCTTTTGCTTCTGGCTTGTCGCCTGAAGCTTGCGGCTTGTAGTTTACGGCTGCTTTTAAGCGGTTTGCTTCGCACTATCGCGTATCGAGGTTGCATCTGTCGGCGCGCTCGCGAAAAATGCCGAGGCTCTGTCGGCGTTGGCGCCGGTGACATGGAGCGTACCCATAGGAAGGAGTCGTCATGTTTTCTCGTCTGGCCAATATCTTCAAAGGCATGTTCGGTCTGTTCGTCAAAGACCTCGAACGCAAGAACCCTGAAGCGCTGCTGGAGCTGGAGCAGGAGAACCTGCGCAAGCAGATCGCCAACTTCAACCAGGGCCTGGCCGCCCACGCCGGCCTCGCCGAGCGCCTGATGAGCCAGGTGCGCAAGCAGGAAGCCGAGGAGCGTGAACTGCATGCGCGGACCACCGCCCACCTGCGTGCCGGCAACAAGTCGGCCGCCGCGCAGAACGCCCTGCGCCTGCAGACCCTGGCCCGCGAGCTGGAAGAGAATCGCCGCCAGCTGGCCCAGGCCGAAGAGACCTACCAGAACCTGACCAAGGCCCGCGAAGTGGCGGTGGCCGCCGCCCGCGCCAAGATCGAGTCGCTCAAGGGCGCGCTCAACGACATGCGCATGAAGAGCGCCATGGCCGAGATGAACGAAATGGCCGCCGGCATGGTGAGCAGCATCGGCGGTTCGGGCGATACCCTCAATCGCCTGCACGAGATGGTCGAGGAAGAGCGCACCAAGGCCGCCGGTCGTGCCCGTGTGGCCCGCGATTCGATGGACATGAGCGAGATCAACCTCAAGGAAGCGGAAATGGACGCCCTGGCCGACCTGGCCCTGGCCGAGTTCGCCGCCAAGGAAGGTATCGCCCTGCCGGACCAGGCGTCGGCCAGCGACGCGCCGGCCACCACCCGCAGCATGGGTGGCAGCGCCCCGCAGTCGGAAAACCAGTAAGCCATGGCCGAGCATCGCTCCCAGCCCGGCGAGGCCGCCTGGCTCGATGAGTTGCGCCTGGCCTACGAAAGCGGCGCCCACGGCCAGTTCGTGCTGTATGGCAACGTCGCCGACCGCTTTCCGCTCGACGGCCGTCTGGTCAGCCTGACCCGCTACCTGGAAGCGCGTCTGCTCGGCACCTTCCACATCGTGTTCCTCTTCGATCCGGGCAATGGCCTGAGCCTGTTGCGCGGCAGCGAGCGTTTCGCCCAGTGGCCGGCGGCGGAAAAGGTGCAGCCCTGGCCGCGCGGCCCCCAGGAAGCGGTGGAACTGATCAGCCGCTACCTGCGCTACCGCGCCAACCTGCGTGCCCTCGGCCGGGGTGACGACGAACACGTGGCGGTGATCCTGCGCGGCGCCGACCTGTTCCTGCCGGCCAGCCTGCAGGGCGATTTCGCCACCGCGAGCCTGGCCAGCCTGGTGCGCGACTGGGCCGCCGAGCCGCCGTTCAGCGACATGGCCTTTGCCAGCCTGCTGATCGCCGACAACCTCAACGACCTGCACCCTCTGGTGGCCAACAACCCGCGCATCGACCGCATCCAGGTTCCGCTGCCCGATGCGGCCAGCCTGGAACGGTGCCTGGCGCAACTGCGCGTCGAGCATCCGGCGGCGTTCGCCGACGACGAGGGCGGGGCCGCGCAGGCCCTGGCCGGCGTCAGCCTCAGCGCCCTGACCAGCCTGGTGCGGCGCCGCGCCCACCAGGGCAGGCTGCTCGGCGCCCGCGACTGGGTCGAGGCCAAGAAGGAACTGGTCGAGGCCGACGCCGCCGGGCTGGTCGAATTCATCGAATCCGCGCGCACCCTGGACGACTACCACGGCCAGGACGCGCTGAAGACCTGGCTGCGCCAGGACATGCTCTTGTGGCAGGCCGCCGACCTGCGTGCGCTGCCCAAGGGCTACATCGTGTGCGGCCCGGTCGGCACCGGCAAGACCTACCTGGTCGAATGCCTGGCCGGCGAGGCCGGCGTGCCGGTGGTCAAGCTGAAGAACTTCCGCGACCGCTGGGTCGGCTCCAGCGAGGGCAACCTGGAGAAGATCTTCCGCCTGATCCGCGGCCTGGGGCGCTGCATCGTGTTCATCGACGAAGCCGACCAGACCCTCGGCAAGCGCGATGGCGGCAGCGGCGACAGCGGCCTGTCCGGGCGCATCTATTCGATGATCGCCCAGGAGATGGGCGCCGCCGACAACCGCGGCAAGGTCATCTGGATGCTCGCCTCCTCACGCCCGGACCTGATCGAGGTCGACCTCAAGCGGCCCGGTCGCGTCGACGTCAAGATTCCGCTGCTGCCGACCACCACGGTCGCGGAAAGCGCCGGCCTGCTCGGGGCCATGCTCGGGCGCTTCGACCTCGAGCTGGAGCGCGAAGCGCTGCAAGCCCTGGCGCTGCCGGTGCTGCTCACCCCCGGCGCGGCCGAGGCCCTGGCGGTGAAGGTCTATCGGCAGGTCCGGACGGCGGCCATGGCGCCCATCGCCGCCCTGCAGGCCTGCCTGCAGGGCTATCAGCCGCCGGTCTCGGAGCAGGTGCTGCGCTTGCAGATGGCCATCGCCATCCGTGAAGCCACCGACATCGCCTTCGTCCCGGAAAGCCTGCGCAGCCTCGGCCAGGAGGCGCCATGAAGGCGCTCGGTTACGTCTGGGCCGCGTTCAACGCCAGGGCGCTGGGCATGCCGGTGCCGCTGAACTGGTTCGGCCTGGCGGCGTTCGGCATGCTCGGCGCGCTGCTCAACCCGGGTTTCTGGGCGCTGGGCGCCGGCCTGGAGCTGGGCTACCTGGCGCTGCTCTCGGGCAATGCACGCTTTCGTCGTGGGGTCGATGCGCGTCGGCTGCCGGCCGACAGCAGCGGCGCCCGCTACGAGAACATGCTCGGCCAGCTCGACGATGGCCAGCGGCAGCGCCAGCAGCGCATCGAGGGCCGTGCCCGCGAAGTGCTGCAACTGCTGTCGCGCTCGCCGCTGATGGCTTCCCATGCCTCCAGCCTGGAGCAACTGGTGTGGTTGCACCTGCGCCTGCTGGTGGCCGGCCAGGCGCTGACCGTGGTGGTCGACACCGCCTCCCGCGAGAGCGCCGAGCTGCAGCGCCAGGAAGACCAGATCGACCGGCGCCTGGGCGCCAGCGACCTCGGCGCCGACCTGCGGCGCAGCCTCGAGCAGCAGAAACAGGTGATCGACGCGCGCCAGGCCGCCCACGTCGAGGGCCTGCGGCGCAAGGAACACGTCGACGCCGAGCTGCAGCGCATCGACCAGCAGGTCGCCCTGATCCGCGAGCAGGCCCTGCTGGCCACCGACGAAGAGCAGATCGGCATCGCCCTCAACGCGCTGACCTCGTCCTTCACCGAGGCCAGCTCCTGGCTCAACAGCCAGCGCGACCTGATCGGCGTGCTCGAAGTCAACGAACAACACAGCCTGCCGCGCTACGTGCTGCAGGGGCAGGGCAAGCGAACGGCCACGGCCGATTCGGCCTGACACTATTGGGCGGGCGTCGGTCCGCCGACCACAGGGAGACATGTGATGCATTCGACACTCTGGGCAGGGCGGCAGCGCGGTAGCGTCGCCGGCAAGCTGCTGACCGCCGTGCTGGTGCTCGGCCTGATCGGCCTGGGCGGCTGGCTGCTGACGAAGGATTCGCTGCCGGGCGGCGGCAACCCGCTGGCGACGATCACCGGCAGCGGCGTGCCGCAGCCGAGCGAGCCGGTGGTCGGGACGCCGACGCTGCAGTCCGCCGCGCCCTACGAGATGAAGAACAACATCATCGACGTGGACATCAGCGAGTACGCCGGCTACGGCGGCCTGATCCTGGCCAACGGCGGCCTTGCCCCCAATCCGGATTCGCTGTTCGCCAAGCAGTACGGCTTCCAGCTGCGCCTGAGCACCGGCGAGAGCGAGGAATGGTCGGCGCTGAACGCCGGACAACTGGCCGCGGTGGCCACCACCACCGATGTGCTGGCCGTGCTCGGCCGACAGTTCGAGGTCACGGTGCCGGCACAGATCGGCTTCTCCCGCGGTGCCGACCAGGTGGTGGTCGACAGCAGCATCGCCAGCATCAACCAGCTCAAGGGCAAGGTGCTGGCCGGCACCCAGTTCAACGAAAGCGAGTTCTTCATCCGCTACCTGGCCTCCGAGGCCGGCGTGCCGGTCAAGGTGCTGCGCGACCTGGACAGCCGCCCGGCGCCGAACGAGCTGGGCCTGGTGTTCTATGAAGATGCCTTCCAGGGCTGCGATGCCTACGCCGCCGAACTGGGCGGCGACAAGCGCCTGAACGGCTGCGTCGGCTGGTCGCCACGCACCGATCAGGTGGTCAGGGATTCCGCCGGGGCGGCGAAGATGCTGGTGTCCAACCGCAACCTGCTGGTGGTCGCCGACATCCTGGTGTTCAACAAGGGCTTCGCCCAGACCCATCCCGAGGTGGTCAAAGGCCTGGTGCATGGCCTGCTCGAAGGCAACCGCCAGCTGCGCGAAGAACCGCGGGCACACGCCCCCGTGGTGGCCAAGGCCTTTGGCTGGAGCGAGCAGGAAACCCTCGAGGAACTGAGCAAGGTGCACCTGAGCAACCTGCCGGAGAACCTGGCGTTCTTCGACGGCAGCATCGACTCGGCGGGCTCCTTCCAGGGCATCTTCCAGTCGTCGGTGCTGGCCTACGGCGCGGTGATCCGCAACCCGGCCGACCCGGAGCGTTTCGCCGACCTGCAATACCTCAAGGACCTGCAGGCCGAAGGCCTGTTCAAGGGCCAGACGGTATCCATCGCGCCGATCCGCACCAGCGGCAAGGTGGCGCTGGAAGGCGATGCCCTGCTGAGCAAGGACATCCGCTTCTTCTTCGAGCCGAACTCCGCCGAGCTGGACAACGACGCCACGGAAAACCAGGGCTACCTGGACACCATCCGCAAGTTCCTCCAGGTCAGCCCCGGGTCGGTGGTGCTGCTGCGCGGCCATGTGGATAACGCCATGGTGCCGGAGTTCGAGCGCCAGGGCGGCCCGGCGCTGGTGCAGCGCATGGCGCTGAAGTCCATGGAGCTGTCGCGCCAGCGCGCCCAGGCGGTGAAGGCCGCGCTGCTCAAGCGTCACCCCGGCATCGAGCAGGACCGCATCGAGCTGGTCGGCCGTGGCTGGGAAGAGCCGGTCAGCCAGGACAGCGAACAGAACCGCCGCGTCGAGGTGCAGTGGTTCACCCTGGAGTGAATGCGTTGTCGCCGGGCCATGGCTCGGTGGCTCGCTGAACGAAAAACGGGGCCATCGCAGGCCCCGTTCTCGTTTGGCGTCGACCCGTGCTTACTGCCCGGGCATGCCCTTGCGCAGTTTGACCGGCGCGGTTTCCGCTTCGCCCTGCTTCTTGCGCCGCGCGGTGCGCATGCGGATGTTCAGCGCTTCCACGCCCAGGGAGAAGGCCATGGCGAAGTAGACGTAGCCTTTCGGCACGTGGACTTCGAAGCTTTCGGCGATCAGTACGGTACCGACCACGATGAGGAACGACAGGGCCAGCATCTTCAGGCTCGGGTGCTTGTCGATGAAGTCGCTGATGGCGCCGGCGCAGAGCATCATCACCAGGACGGCGACGATGATCGCGGCGACCATCACCGGCACGTGGGAGACCATGCCGACGGCGGTGATCACCGAGTCCAGGGAGAACACGATGTCGATGATGGCGATCTGGATGATGGTGCCGATGAAGTGCTTGGCCGCGCCCTTGGGTTCGTCGGCGCTTTCCTCTTCGCCTTCCAGGCCGTGGTAGATCTCGCTGCTGCTCTTCCACAGCAGGAACAGGCCACCGAAGAACAGGATCAGGTCACGCCCGGAAATGCCCTGGTCGAAGATATGGAACAGGTCGTTGGTCAGGCGCATGATCCAGGTGATCGAGAGCAGCAGCAGGATGCGCGTGACCATGGCCAGGGCCAGGCCGAAGAAGCGCGTGCGGGCTTGCAGGTGGGGCGGCATGCGCCCGACCAGAATGGCGATCATGATGATGTTGTCGATGCCCAGGACGATTTCCAGGGCAGTCAGGGTCAAGAAGGCAACCCAGATTTCCGGGTTGGTCAGCCATTCCATTAAGAGGTTCCTTGCGAGTAATTGGACGACTGGCGCGAGAACGCGGCCAGGGTGCCGAATCCTAGCGCCAGTCGTGTGAAGATTTCGTCAAAATGTGTACGGATCAGCTACCGAATAGCGGAAATACACCCAGTACCAGCGCCACGACCAGGATGGTCATGCACAGCAGTGCCGCCCACTTCAGGGTGAAGCGTTGCAGGTCGCCGAACTCGATCTTCGCCAGGCCGATCAGCAGGTAGGTCGAAGGTACCAGCGGGCTGAGCAGGTGCACGGGCTGGCCGATGATCGAGGCGCGAGCCATTTCCACCGGGCTGATGCCGTAGTTGGAAGCGGCTTCGTTGAGGACCGGCAGGATGCCGTAGTAGAAGGCATCGTTGGACATGAAGAAGGTGAACGGCAGGCTCACCAGCGCGGTGATCACTGCCAGGTACGGGCCGAAGGTCTCAGGGATGACCGCCAGCAGGCTCTTGGACATGGCGTCGACCATGCCGGTGCCGCTCAGAATGCCGGTGAAGATGCCCGCCGCGAAGATCAGGCCGACGACCGCCAGCACGTTGCCCGCGTGAGCGGCGATGCGATCCTTCTGCTGTTGCAGGCAGGGGTAGTTGATGATCATGGCGATACTGAAGGCGATCATGAACAGCACCGGCATCGGCAGCAGGCCGGCGATCAGCGTGGTCATCAGGATCACGGTGAGGGCGGCGTTGATCAGGATCAGCTTGGGGCGACGGGCCTCGGGGAACTGCGAGACGCTGATGTCTTCCTGGCCAGTCCGATCGTCCGGCAGTTGCAGAACGCCCAGACGCTTGCGCTCACGCAGGCCGTAAAGATAGGCGACGCCGAACAGCACGAGCGCGCCGAGCACCATGGACGGAATCATCGGCACGAACACATCCGACGGATCGACGTGCAGGGCGCTGGCAGCGCGAGCGGTCGGGCCGCCCCACGGGGTCAGGTTCATGATGCCGCCGGCCATGATGATCAGGCCGGCCATGAGGGTCGGGCTCATCTTCAGGCGGCTGTAAAGCGGCAACATGGCGCCGACGCAGATCATGTAGGTGGTCGAACCGTCACCGTCGAGGGAGACGATCAGCGCCAGCGCCACGGTGCCGACAGCGACCTTCAGCGGGTCACCCTTGACCAGCTTGAGGATCAGTCGCACGGGCGGATCGAACAGACCCGAGTCGATCATGATGGCGAAATAGAGGATGGCGAACATCAGCATCACGCCGGTCGGCGCGAGCTTGCTGATGCCTTCGAGCATCATCGGGCCGATCTGGGTGGCGAAGCCACCGATCAGGGCGAAAATGATCGGGATGATGATCAGAGCGATGAGCGCCGACAGGCGTTTGCTCATGATCAGGAACATGAAAGTCGAAACCATGGCAAAGCCAAGGAAAGTCAGCATGGAGATGCTCCGGACGTGATTCGGCTACGGTGCGAAAAGGCGATCGGCGTTAGCGACGAGACGAACGGAGGGGGCGGAGCAGGCGTGGGAAGCGGGTGCGGAACATGGCAATCACCTGTTTTGTTCTTGTCGATGACAGCCGCAGGCCAGGAATGGGCTACGACTCGGCGACCGGTCTTCGTCGGTCAATGGGCGGATGCTAGAGCACCAAGCTTTCAGCCAGCTTTCGCCAAATGGAGGTAATCGTTCGAGCCATGAGGTGACGCGGAGAACCGGCGCCGGCTTTGAAACCCGTGCCGGACGCGGGCTCCAGCGCGGTCGTAGGAGGCCCTGAGACGCTCAGGGATGAACGACATGCGTGGGTTGCTACAAGGCGCAAGCGGCCATTGAGCTGCAAGCCACAAGCTTCAAGCTAGAAGCGAGGCAGCCTGTAGGATGGGTGAAACCCATCAATTGCCGATGGGTTTCACCCATCCTACGGCCGCTATCGCCTTTTTGCTGCCTAAATACCATGAAAGATCATGGACAGGTTCTAGAGCGCGCGCTCCAGTAGATAGAGCATCCCTACCAGCGAAGCGGCGGCCAGCAGATGCTGCAGGGTGATGATGCCGGCCATCAGATTTCCATCGCCACCCAATTGGCGAGTGAGCACATAAGACGTCGGCGCCGTGGGCAGGGCGAAGAACAGCACCAGCACCGTGCTCTCCATCGCTGGCAACTGCAGTGCATAAGCGACAGCGAAGGCCAGCAGCGGCATCAGCAGCAGGCGCAGCAGGCTGTTCCAGGCCAGGGCTGGAACTTCGCCGCCCAGCTGTTCCGGTTTCAGCGCCGCGCCGACGCACAGCAGACCCAGTGGCAGGCTGGCGGCGGCGAGCAGGCTCAACAGGCGGTCGCTGCCCCCCGGCAAACCCAGGCCACCGAGGTTGACCAGGGCGCCGGCGAGGCAGGCCAGGATCAGCGGGTTGCGGATGATCGGCAGCAGCAGGCCGCGGGCGCTGACACCGCGTTCGGCGGTCAGCGACCAGACCGACAGCACGTTCACCGCCGGCACCATCAGCGCCAGCATCAACGCGGCCAGGGTCAGGCCCTGCTGGCCGAACAGGCTGCCGACCGCGGCCAGGCCCAGGTAGGTATTGAAGCGCAGAATGCCCTGGCTGAAGGCGCCGAAACGCGCCGCCGGCCAACCACGCAGACGGCGCACGAGCAACAATGCCAGCCAGGCGATACCCAGGCCGAGCAGCACAGCCAGGGCCAGGCGCGGCAGTTGCGGGTTGTCCAGCGGCGCGCTGGCCAGGCTGTTGAACAGCAGGGCCGGGAACAGGATGAAGTAGTTGAGGCGTTCGGCGCCGGGCCAGAAATCGCTATTGGGAAAGCCCTGGCGGCGCAGCCAGTAGCCGCCAACGATCAGGGCGAACAGCGGCCAGAGGGCCAGGAGCAGGTCGGTCACGGGTATCCCCGGTGGTGGTGGGCGCCTATCTTGGCCAGCGTTCACCGATCGCGCAAGCCGGAGTAGGCTATGTGCCGGGTGGCCTGCACGGCAGAGGAGGAGGTATGACGGATATCCACAGTGGCGGTTGTCAGTGCGCTGCGCTGCGTTACCAGTTCCAGGCGCCACTGGCGGATATCGCCCATTGCCATTGTTCGATCTGCCGGCGCAGCACCGGCGGTATCCTGGTGACCTGGATCAGCGTGCCGCTGGCCAGCTTCAAGTGGTTGGCCGGGGAGCCCGCCAGCTATGCCTCGTCGTCCAGTTGCACGCGCTATTTCTGCCCGCGCTGTGGGGCCCACCTGGCCCTGTTCACCCGGATCAGCCCACAGACATTGGATGTGACCGTCGCCACCCTCGATCGACCCGAGCTGGCCGCCGCCGATCGGCATATCTGGGTGCAGAGCCGGCTGCCCTGGCTGCGGGTCGATCCCCAGCTTCCCGAGGAGGAGCAGGAGTTCCTCGGCTGAGGCGGGTTGTCTCGGCCGCGCCGATCGGCGTCGACGACGACGACGCGGATTGGTGGCCGATAAAGCGGTGGGGGTACCGCTTAGCTCATCTGTTAATTAGAATCGATATCATTATGGGTTTCCGCAGCAGGTGCTCGGCATGGTTTCGACGCTATCGAGTGAGCAGGCTTTCCACGATCTCTACCAGGACCACCGCGGTTGGCTGGAGCAGTGGCTGAGCCGGCGCATGGGCAATGGCTGGGATGCGGCCGATCTGAGCCAGGACGCCTTCATCCGCGTGCTCGGCAGTTCGCAGCAGATCGCCGAACTGCAGGAGCCGCGTGCCTACCTGAAGACCATCGGCAAGCGCCTGCTGATCAACTTCCACAAGCGCCGCAGCCTCGAACAGGCCTACCTCGAGGCCCTGGCGCAGTTGCCCGAGGCCTGTGCGCCGTCCCCCGAGCAGCGCTGGCTCGTGCTCGAGACCCTGCAGGCGCTGGATGAGTTGCTCGACGGCCTGCCCCGGGTCGTGCGCCGCGCTTTCCTGCTCAGCCAGCTCGAGGGCCTGGGCTATCGGGAAATCGCCGAGCGGCTCGAGGTGTCCGAGCGCAGCATCAAGCGCTACATGGTCCAGGCCTACGAACATTGCCTGCTGGTGGAGTTGTGCTGAACAGGGACTCCAGCGAAGAGACCCGGCGGGTCGCCCGTTCCGCGGCACGCTGGCTGGCGCTCATCGAGTCCGGTACGGCCAGCGAGCGCGACCACGCCGGCTTGCAGCGCTGGCGCGAGCGCAGCGCCAGCCACGAACATGCCTGGCAGAAGGCCCAGGCGCTGCGGCAGCGTTTCGACGGCCTGCCCGCCGAGCTGGCGATGGCCAGCCTGGATCGTCCGGACCAGGGGCGGCGGCGCCTGCTCAAGGGCGTACTGGGCATCGCCGCCATCGCCCCGGCCGCCTGGTTCGCCAGCCGCGAGTTGCCCATCGAGGCCTGGCGCGCGGATCTGTCCACCGGCACCGGTGAGCGACGTCGCCTGAGCCTGGCCGATGGCAGCGTGCTGGAACTCAATACCGCGTCGGCGGTGAACCTCGACGCCGCGCAACGGCGCCTGAGCCTGGTGCGTGGCGAAATCGCCCTGCGTCTGGCCGATCCGGCGGCGGCGCCCTTCGTCGTCGACACGGCCCAGGGCCGGGCGACGCTGGGCAGCGGTCAGCTGTGCGTGCGCCAGGACGGCGATGCCTGCGAGTTTTCCGTTTTCGCCGGGGTCACCGACCTGCGCTCGACACGCCATGACACCCTCGTGCTGCGGGCCGGCCAGCGCGTGCGCCTGGGCGAGGGCGGCGTCGTGTCCCGTCGCACCTTCGACCCGCAGGTGCCCGGTTGGCGCGAAGGCGTGATCGTGGCCAACGACCAGGCCCTGGGCGATTTCCTGCGTGAGCTCGACCGCTACCGGCCCGGCATCCTGCGCTGGTCGCCAGCCCTCGAGTCGTTGCGCGTCACCGGCAGTTTCCGCCTCGACGACACCGACCAGATCCTCGCCCTGCTCGCCGCCAGCCTGCCGCTGGAGGTGCATGCGCGTACCCGCTTCTGGGTCACCCTCGTCCCCCGCGAACGGGCGGCCTGACGCTGCGCCTGACGCTGAATGGCGATCTCCCTGGGAAGTGCCGCGTCGAAACCTGCCTGGCGTAGCCCGGGTCGAGCGTAGCGACACCCGGGAGAGTGTGCCCTGGGTATCGCTGCGCTCAACCCAGGCTACGGTTTGTCGCTGAATGGCGATCTTTCTGGGAAGTGCCGCGTCGAAACCTGCCTGGCGTAGCCCGGGTCGAGCGCAGCGACACCCGGGAGAGAGTGCCCCGGGTATCGCTGCGCTCAACCCAGGCTACGGACTGGCAATATTCTCACCTGCAGGTGCCGGCAAGATCGGCATTCGACGCAAATCCTGTGGGAGCGTCGTCCCCGGCGCGAAAGCGATAGCGGCCATTGCGAAGATCTGCGGTATGGCCAGCATTCGCCGCGGGGTCGCGGCTCCTACAATTGCGGCCATCCCAAGAATCCGCGGCGTGTCCGCAATTCGTCGGAAAGCCGGCTCCTGCATATATTGGTCGTGAAATTTTTTCCGGGCTCTGTCCCTTTTTGTTCGCTCGCCTGTCATGGGTAGTAAGTGAATTGATCAGAGAGCCTCGCCAATGCCCGCAGTACCCCGTCATCGGACACCTCTGCTGTCTTGCATTTCCTACCCCACGGTATGCCTGAGCCTGCTGCTCGGCTTCGGCCCGGTCGCGCCGCTGGTCGCCTACAGCAATGCCCAGGAGCGTAGCTACGATGTACCGAGCAGCGACCTGGGGTCGGCGCTGACCCGTTTCGCCAGCCAGGCGGGGGTGAGCATTTCCGTGGACCCGGCGCTGGTCGGTGGCCGCAGCAGCCCGGGCCTGTCCGGTAGCTACAGCGTCGACGAAGGCTTCGCCCGCCTGCTGCAGGGCAGCGGGCTGCGGCTGCAGCCGGTCGGCGCCTCGGCCTACACCCTGGTACCTGCCACGGATGGGGCCGACGCCGTGGAAATCGCACCAACGGCGATCACCGGCGTCACGCTGCCTGCGGAGAGCCTCGAAGGCGAGCGCTATGCCGGTGGCCAGGTGGCGCGCCGCAGTTCGCAAGGGCTGCTCGGCTCGCGGGATTTCATGGAATCGCCGCTGAGCATGACCACCTACACCAGCGAGGCGGTGAAGAACAATCAGTCGCGCACCCTGGCCGACCTGACCGCCAGCGACCCGGCGGTACGCTCGACCAACCCGGCCGGCGGGCGTTTCGAGCAGTTCACCATCCGCGGTTTCAGTCTGTTCAACAGCGATGTGTCCTACGGCGGGCTGTACGGCATCATGCCGACGTACTCCATCGACATGGAAATGGCCGATCGCGTCGACATCCTTCGTGGCCCGACCCAACTGGTCAACGGTATCTCGCCGCGCGGTAGCGTCGGTGGTGGCATCAACGTGGTGCCCAAGCGTGCCACCGACCAGCCGATCACCGAGTTCACCGGCAGCTACGCCTCGGACAGCCAGGTCGGCGGCGCTGTCGACGTGGGCCGTCGCTTCGGCGAGGACAACCGCTTCGGCATCCGCTTCAACGGCGTCAAACAGTCCGGCGATACCGAGTGGGATCACCAGAAGGTCAACCGCGAGATGGCGGTGCTGGGGCTGGATTACCGTGACGAGCGCCTGCGCTTGTCGATGGACCTGGGGCATACCGAGCGCGACACCGACGCGCCTCAGGAGCGGGTGCTGGTCAGCGCCGCTGCACCGGTGCCGAAGGCTGACGACGTGCGCCACAACTATGCCCAGGCGTGGAGCAAGGCCGAGACCAGCGACACTTTCGGCGCCCTGCGCGGCGAGTTCGATATCGACGATTCGCTGATGGTCTACGGTGCCGTGGGCGCACGCAAGAGCAACCATGATTTCCTCCGCCACAACGTCTCGATCAGCAATGCGGCGGGCGACTTCACCGTGCAGCCCCGCGACTTCACCCGCGACGAGGACGTGCGCACGGTGAACATGGGCGTGCGCAAGTGGTTCCACACCGGTGCTGTCAGCCACGAAGTCAATCTGGCCGCGGACTACTTCGAGCTGGATTTCGAGAATGGCGGCGCTCGCTACGCCAACGGCGACAGCAATCTCTACGATCCGGTGCAGACGCCGAAGCCGCTCGTGCCGACGCGTTCCGATGCGAAGATCTACACCGAGAGCCGCTTCAGCGGCGTGGCGCTGTCCGACACCCTGGGCTTCATGGACGACCGCCTGCTGCTGACCCTCGGGGCGCGCTGGCAGCGGGTCAAGATCACCGACTGGAGTGATGGCGTCGAACAGCCGACCGGCTACGACGAGGAGAAGGTATCGCCCTCGGTGGGCGTGCTGTTCAAGGCCACCGACCAGTTGTCGCTCTACGCCAACTACATGGAAGGCCTGAGCCAGGGCAAGATCGCGCCATCGACCTCGAACAACGAAGACGAAATCTTCCCGCCCTTCATCAGTCGTCAGATCGAGGCGGGTGCCAAGTACGACATGGGGCGCTTCGCCATTACCGGCGCGGTGTTCCGTATCAAGCAGCCGGCCTACGAGACCGCCGCCCCTCTACCTGGACAGGATCTGGGAACCTTCGGCCCCAATGGCAAACGGGTCAACGATGGTGTCGAGCTCAGCGTATTTGGCGAACCGGTCGACGGTGTGCGGCTGCTCGGCGGTGTCATGTACATCGACAGCGAACTGCGCGGAACCAACAACGGTGGCGCCAACGACGGCAACCGCGCGCCGGCCACGCCGAAGTGGAACGCCAACCTGGGCGCTGAGTGGGACGTGCCGGGTGTCCAGGGCCTGACCCTGACCGGGCGCGGCATCTACAGCAGTTCGCAGTACCTCGATCAGGCCAATACCAAGGAGATCGATGCCTGGACGCGCTATGACGTCGGCGCCCGCTACGCCTTCAAGGTCGATGACAAGGCCGTCACCCTGCGCGGCACCGTCGAAAACGTGCTGAACAGCCGCGACTGGATCTCGGCCGGCGCGTCCGACGACAGCGAACCGGGCCTGACCCTCGCCACCCCGCGCACCTTCATTCTGTCGGCAACCGTCGGGTTCTGACCGTTGGCGCGCCTGCCAGCCAGGCGCGCCCTTGCACAACATAAAACCAACCATTCAGGGATGAAGCGGGAGCCACCGACCAGGCGGCCCCGTGTTTTTGCGTGACCTGCCATTGACTGATGAGTGCAGTGCTGACGACTTTCAACGGCTCCGCGAGGGGCCTCGAACAGATAGAGGCGAGCACCATGCTTAGCGAAAGAACCATCCCGCTGGATCGTAGCCATTACGATTCGAGCCAGCCCGGAAACGCGGACTACCTGGAACGCCAGGAACGATTCGAATCCAATGTGCGCAGTTACCCGCGCAAGCTGCCCCTGGCCATTGCCAAGGCGCAGGGCGTATGGGTGACCGACGTCGAAGGGCGGCGTTATCTCGACTGCCTGGCCGGCGCAGGAACCCTGGCACTGGGCCACAACCACCCAGCCATCGTCGATAGCCTGTCGAGCTTTCTGGCTTCCGGGGTGCCCATGCACACCCTGGACCTCACCACGCCGCTGAAGGATGCCTTCAGCGAGACCCTGCTCGGCGTGCTGCCGGGCCAGGGCTATTGCCTGCAGTTCTGTGGCCCCTCCGGGGCCGATGCCGTGGAGGCCGCGCTCAAGCTGGCCAAGACGGTGACCCGGCGCAGCAACGTCATCGCCTTTTCCGGCGGCTATCACGGCATGACCCACGGCGCCCTGGCGGTGACCGGCAACACCGGGCCGAAAGACGCCGTGGCTTCGCTGATGCCGGGCGTGCAGTTCATGCCGTTCCCCCACGAGTATCGCTGCCCGTTGGGCATCGGCGGGGAGGCCGGTGCCCGTGCCCTGGCGTATTACTTCACCCAGTTCATCGAGGATGTCGAAAGCGGTGTCTGCCTGCCGGCGGCGGTGATCGTCGAGGCGGTGCAGGGCGAGGGCGGTGCCAACCCGGCCCCCGACCACTGGCTGCGCACCCTGCGCGACGTCACCCAACGGCACGGTATCCTGCTGATCGTCGATGAGGTGCAGGCCGGCTTTGCGCGTACCGGACGGATGTTCGCCTTCGAGCATGCCGGTATCGAGCCCGACATCATCGTCATGTCCAAGGCGATCGGCGGTGGCCTGCCGCTGGCGGTGCTGGCCATCAAACGCGAGTTCGACGCCTGGCAGCCGGGCGCCCACACGGGCACTTTCCGCGGTAACCAGATGGCCATGGCCAGTGGCATGACCACCCTGCAGGTGATCCAGCGCGATGACCTTGCCGGGCAGGCCCGTGTGCGTGGCGACTGGTTGAAGCAACGCCTCGACGCGCTGCGTGAACGCTACCCGGCCATCGGCCAGGTGCGTGGGCGCGGGCTGATGCTCGGCCTGGAAATCGTCGACGAGCGCCAGCCGGTCGATGCCCAGGGTGCCCACCCCATGGACGCTGCCTTGTCGGCTTCGATCCAGAGCCACTGCTTCAGGCAGGGACTGCTACTGGAACGTGGCGGGCGCAATGGCAGCGTGATCCGCCTGCTGCCGCCGTTGATCATCGACGAGGCGCAGTGCGGTGAAGTGATCGTGCGTTTCGAGCGTGCGCTGGACGCCGCACTGGCCGCCGCGCCGGGAGGTGCCCGTGGCTGATCTGTCCGCACGCGCCGTGCGCGCCCACCCAGACCCGGATGCCTCCCCGGCCGACGCCCCCCACAACGATGGGGTGCGCGCCAGCCAGGCGCAGGTGGTCAGTGAAATGGCCGCTACCCATGCCTTGCTCAACTGCCTGATCAAGGAGTTCGCGCTGCCGGAGAACTGCGCGCGCTATGCCTGGCCGTCCCATGTGCGTGGCATCGCCCCCGCCAGCTACCTGCGGGCCATCCAGGGCAGAGGCCTGCCACTGGTGATCGACCTGCCGCAACGGCGGCAGTTTCTGGTGCTGGTGGATCGCCGCGATCCGCTCGGCAGCCAGCGTTACCTGAGCGACGTTTACACCCGGCAGGGCGACGCCGACTGGCGCTGCCCGACCTTCGCCGAATTCGCGGCGCAACTGCTGGAGGCCTGCCAGCAACTCACCGGCTCGCGCAATGCCGAGTTGCTCGACCAGGTGATGCAGAGCCAGGGCGTCACGGCGGCCATCGTCGACAGCGCGCTGCAGGGCGCGCACAACGAGCCGCTGCGCGATTACCTGGCCAGCGAACAGGGGCTGTGGTTCGGCCACCCCAACCATCCGGCCCCCAAGGCCCGGCTGTGGCCCGAACACCTGGGGCAGCAGACCTATGCGCCAGAGTTTCGCGCCCGGGTGCCGCTGCATGTCATCGAGGTGCCCCAGGACGGCCTGCAGGTGAGCGGTAACGGCCTGAGTGTCGATCAGGTGCTCGACGGCTTCGCCAGCCAGCGCCTGGCGCGCCGCGGGCGTGCAGCGATCTGCCTGCACCCGGTACAGGCCCAGCTGTTTCTCGCCGACCCCCGGGTCGCGGTGCTGATCGCCCGTGGCGAGATCGTCGACCTTGGCCAGACGGGCCCCCTGGCCAGCCCCACCGCCTCGATGCGCACCTGGTACGGTGACGGCCGCGGCTATTTTCTCAAGGGCTCGCTCAACGTGCGCATCACCAACTGCGTGCGCAAGAACGCCTGGTACGAGCTGGACAGCGCCATGCTCATCGATCGCCTGTTCACCCGCCTGCAGCGTGAACAGCCGATGACCATCGGCGGCGCCACCCTGGTCAGCGAGCCGGGTTCGCTGAGCTGGGCGCCGGTGGGCAGCAGTGCCGAAGACAGCCACTGGTTCCGCGAGCAGACCGGCGCCATCCTGCGGGAGAACTTCTGCCGCTACGCACCGCCCGAATCCTGTCTGATGGCGGGTACGCTGTTCGCCAGGGACCTGCAACTGCGGCCGCTGATCCATGGTTTCCTGCAGCAGGGATCGAAAAAGCACAGCGACGACCATCTGCTGGACTGGTTCGCGGCTTACCAGGCGCTGTTGCTGCGCCCGGTGCTGTCGCTGTTCTTCAACCATGGCGTGGTGCTGGAGCCGCACCTGCAGAACGCGGTGCTGGTGCACGACAATGGCTGGCCGGCGCAATTGCTGCTGCGCGACTTCGAAGGTGTCAAGCTCACCGATGACCTGGGCGTGGATTACCTCGAGGAGGACGTGCAGCCCCGGGTCCGTCAATCGCTGACCTACTCGCGTGAGCAGGGCTGGAAACGCATCAGTTACTGCCTGTTCGTCAATAACCTGTCCGAGGCGATCCTGGCACTGAGCTGGGATCGTCCGCACCTGGCTGCCCGCATGTGGCAGGCGGTGGCGCGTCAGCTGTTGGAGCTGCGCGGCGAACTGATCAGGCCGGCGCCCGAGCTGGACGCGCTGCTCGCCGGTGAGCCCATCGCCTGCAAGACCAACCTCAAGGTGCGCCTGTCGGCCCAGGCCGACCGCCATGCCGGCTACGTGCGCCTGGCCTGCCCATGGGCCGAGGAGGTGCAGCATGGATAAGCTGCCCGGCACGGTGCTCGACGCCATCGAGCAGGCTCGCAGCCATGCGGCGGATCCTCTGGCGGTGTTCGTCTACGACCTCGATGCCCTGGCGCAGCATGTCCGCGAGGTGATGGCCGAACTGCCCGCGGGGGTGGAGCTGTATTACGCGATCAAGGCCAACAGCGAGGCGCCTGTCCTGCAGACCCTGTTGCCGCTGGTGGATGGCTTCGAGATTTCCTCCGGTGGCGAGATCGAGCGGCTGCAGGCGGCCGCCAGCGACAAGCCCTTCGTGTTTTCCGGCCCTGGCAAGCTCGACGCCGAACTGCGTGCCGCGCTCGGCCAGGGGGTGGCGGCGATTCATGTCGAGAGCCTGGGCGAGATCGACCGCCTGCAACGCATCGCGGCCGAGTTCGGCCGGGTGCAGGCGGTGTTCATCCGCATCAACCCGGAGCTGCCGGCCACGCTGTCCACCCGGTTGGCCATGGCCGGTACCGCGACGCCGTTCGGGCTGGACGAGTCCGAGGTGCCGCAGGCGGTCAAACGGGTGGAGGCGTGCAGCCACCTGTCCCTCCAGGGTTTCCACGTGCACGCGATGTCCCACCAGCAGCAGGTGGAGCGCCACGAGCAACTGCTCGACCTGTACCTGCAGCGCTGGTCGCAGTGGAAGGCCCTGGCCAGCCGACCCGAGACGGTCACCCACCTGAACGTCGGTGGCGGTATCGGGGTGGATTACCTGAGCGGCGAGCGTTTCGACTGGCCGCGCCTGTGCCGCCATTTGGAACGTCGTCTTGGGGAGCTTGAAGGTGCACCGGTGGTGCGTTTCGAGCCGGGGCGCTTCATCAGCGCGTTCTGCGGCTACTACGCCATCGAGGTGCTGGACGCCAAATCCAGTCACGGCCAGCACTTTCTGGTCTGCCGTGGCGGCACCCACCAGTTCCGCCTGCCGGTGGCCCAGGGCCACGATCACCCGGTGATCCATCTGCCGGTGGCCGGGCGCGCGGCGAGTGGCGTAGCGCGGCCATGGACCATCGTCGGCCAGTTGTGCACGCCCAAGGACGTGCTCAGTCGTGGCCGGCAACTGGTCGATGCCGCCGTGGGCGATCTGTTGGTACTGCCGCTGGCCGGTGCCTACGGCTACAACATCTCGCACCTCGACTTCCTTTGCCATCCTCGTCCCGAGCAGCTGTTCGTCAGGGCCGAGGGCGACCGGGGAGGGGATGGCTGATGGCGCCGCTACCGGCATCGCGCCGGCTGCTGGTGGCTGCGGTGATCCTCGGCACCACCACCGTGAGCCTCAACAACACCTCGTTGAATCCGGCACTGCCGGCTTTCATCGAGGCGTTCGCGCTGGGCCCGGTGATGGCTACGTGGATCGTCGCGGCCTTCATGGTGAGCATGGGCATGACCATGCCGTTGACCAGCTACCTGGCGCAGCGCGTGGGGCGCAAGGCCCTGTACCTCGCGGGCCTGGCGCTGTTCATCGGCGGCTCGCTGCTGGGCGCCATGGCCGACTCCATCGCCTGGGTGATCACCGCCCGGGTGGTGCAGGGCATCGCCAGCGGGTTGATGATTCCGCTGTCCCTGGCGATCATCTTTTCGGTCTACCCGAAGGGCGAGCGGGGTGCGGTCACCGGCCTCTGGGGCGCAGCGGTAATGCTCGCACCGGCGGTCGGGCCGCTGTGCGGCAGCCTGGTGCTGCAGGGGTACGACTGGCGGGCGCTGTTCCTGGTCAACCTGCCCATCGGTCTGTTGGCCCTCGGCCTGGGCGTCAAGGTGCTGCCGACGAACGAGGCGGGGGCGGGCAAGCCGTTCGACCTGACCGGCTACCTGCTGGTCGCGGTCGGTATCGGCGTGCTGATGGTCACCGTGGGCCGACTGCGCCACCTGCAGGCCCTGGCTGATCCGCTCAACCTGCTCGGCCTGCTGCTGGCGGTGGCCTGTCTGGCGGCGTTCGTCAGGCAGCAGTTGCGCCACACGGCGCCCCTGCTGGAACTGCGCATCTTCGCCCTGAAAGGCTACCGGTCGAGCGTGATCATCGCCGTGGCGCAGTCCGTCGGCATGTTCGAGTGCCTGGTACTGGTGCCGTTGCTGGTGCAGATGGTGATGGGCCACAACGCCATCTGGACCGGTATCGCGCTGCTCTGCACCGCCTTGTCGGCCAGCCTGTGCGGGCACTACGGCGGCAGGCTGCTCGACCGCCACGGGCCACGGGGCATCGTCTCTGCCGGCCTGCTGTTGACCGGCCTGGCGACCTTCTCCCTGGGCACCATCGATCACGATGTCGGGATGCTCGCTATCTGCCTGCTGATGGTGGTGCGTGGTGCCGGCCTGGGGCTGTCCTACATGCCGGTGACCACCGCCGGGCTGGACGTGCTACCCGAGGCGCTGGTCACCCAGGGCGCGGCGATGAACAACATCTCGCGCCGCCTGCTGTCGTCACTGGCCATCGTGCTGGCTTCGCTGTGGCTGCAGATCCGCCTCGGCGATAACTGGGGGGCAGCCCATGCTGGCGCGGTGCACTCCGGGGCAGCCCATGCCGGTACGGCCAGCGCCATCGGCGAAGTGTTCATCGCCACCGGTGTGGTGATCCTGCTTGCCCTGCCGTTCGCCTGGCGCTTTCCAAATACCCTTTCCAACGACCCGGTCGAGCAAGGCTCGGCCCTGTCCGAACACCGTTCATGAGGTGTCTATCCATGTCTTCCTTTACTCCCCTTCGCCTGCCCGAACTGATCGCCCATGCCCACGCATGGCTGACCCCGGCTGACCCCCAACGCTACCGCCAGGTGTCGCAACGGGTGATCGGGCAACTGCTGCAAACCCTGCTCTTCGAAGATGTGCTGAGCTATCGTTGCGAGCCACTCGCAGGCGGCCGCCAGCGCTTCATCGTCGAAGGGCGCGATGAGCAGGCCCAGGCCGTGGTCGAGTACCGCTGCCTGGGGCTGCTCAGCGACAGCTTCGCCATCATCCGTCTGGACCCGGCCACCCTGCAGCGTGTCGATGCCCAGGGCCAGATCAGCCAGCCGGATCTGCACCAGGCCCTGGCGGAACTGCTCGGCGCCCTGGCCGACGGCCCGCACATGCCACGCTTCATTCAGGAACTGGAGCAAACACTGCTCAAGGATCTGCAGTCGCGCACCCAGAGCTACCGGCCCGCCGCCGCGCCGCACACCCTGGATGCCGATACCCTGGAGCGGCATTTCATGGATGCCCACAGCTACCACCCTTGCTACAAGTCGCGCATCGGCTTTTCCCTGGACGACAACCGTCGTTACGGCCCCGAGTTCGGCCTGCCGCTGGCCGTGGTCTGGCTGGGCATCGCCCGGCAGTTGGGTTCCGCCAATGGCTCGCGGGGTGTGGATCTGCAGGCGTTCCTGACGGATGCATTCGGTCAGCAGCGCTGGGCCGAGATCGACCGCGCATTGGCCGAGCAGGGCCGTTCTCTGGACGATTACTGGCCGATTCCCGTGCACCCCTGGCAGTGGGAGCAGGTCATCGTGCCGACCTTCCAGGCCGAGCTGGCGAGTGGCGAGCTGCTTTACCTCGGCACCTCGGGGGCCGATTACCGGGCTCAGCAGTCGATCCGCACGCTGGCCAACGTCGAGGAGCCCACCAAGCCCTACGTGAAGCTCGCGCTGAGCATGACCAACACCTCCAGCACGCGCATTCTGGCGCGGCACACGGTGATGAACGGGCCGATCATCAACGACTGGCTGCAACAGCTGATCGCCACCGACGCCACGGCCCGGGAACTGGGTTTCGTGGTGCTTGGCGAGGTCGCCGGGGTGAGTTTCGACTACGCCCAACTGCCGACTATCCGGCAAAGCCAGGCCTACGGCACCCTCGGTGCGATCTGGCGGGAGAACCTCAATACCTACCTGAAACCGGGCGAGCAGGGTGTGCCTTTCAATGGCCTCAGCCATGTCGAGAACCGCTACGGCGAAGGTGACCAGCAGCCCTTCATCGATGCCTGGATCGCCCGCCATGGCCTGCACGCCTGGGTGCAGCAACTGCTGCGGGTCAGCGTGGCGCCCATCGTGCACATGCTCTATGCCGAAGGCATCGGCATGGAGTCCCACGGCCAGAACATCGTGCTGATCCACCGTGACGGCTGGCCAGAGCGTATCGCCCTCAAGGACTTCCATGACGGCGTGCGCTACTCGCCTGCACACCTGGCCCGCCCGCACCTGGCGCCGCACCTGGTGCCGCTGCCCGAGAGTCACGCGCGGCTGAACCGCAACTCGTTCATCCTCACCGAGGATGTCGATGCGGTGCGGGATTTTTCCTGCGATGCGTTCTTCTTCATCTGCCTGGCCGAGCTGGCGATCTTCCTGCGTCAGCACTGCAGCCTGGAGGAGGGCGAGTTCTGGCGCATGACCGCCGCCGTGGTGCTCGACTACCAGCGCGAGCACCCGCAACACGCAGCGCGTTTCGCGGTGTTCGACGTGTTCGCCGCCGAGTACGAAGTGGAGGAACTGACCAAGCGCCGGCTGCTCGGTGACGGTGAGCGACGCTTCAAGCGGGTGCCCAATCCACTGCACATCCATGGGCCACGCACATGCTGAGAAGCAATCGACTCAAGGCGCAACTGGCCGCGGGCGAGGGGACCCGTGGCCTGATCGCGTCGATTCCCTCGCCGGCCTCCATCGAGCTGATCGGCGAAGCCGGCTACGACTTCGTGATCATCGATCTGGAGCATGTGCTGATCAACCCGGAAACCGTCGAGCACATGATCCGCACCGCCGAGAGCTATGGGCTCACGCCCCTGGTGCGGGTGCCGGACTTCGACCGCAAACGCATGCTGCGGCTGCTCGACGGCGGCGCCCAGGGCATCGTCCTGCCCCAGGTGGAACGGCCGGAGGACCTGAGCGCGGCGATCCGCGCCTGCAAGTACCACCCGCTGGGCGAGCGCAGCCTGAATGCCGGTCGTCCCGGTGCCTTCGGCAAGGCCAGCCTGGCCGAGTACGTCACCCGGGCCAACGGCCAGATCATGGTCGTGGCCATGATCGAGAGCGTCGAGGGCGTGCGCCGTGCCGCCGAGCTGGCCGCAGTGCCGGGGCTGGACATGATCCTCGAAGGCGCTGCCGATCTTTCCCAGTCGTTCGGCACGCCCTGGCGTATCGACCAGCCCGCCGTGCAGGAAGCGCTGATCGATACCTGGCGTGCCGCCCAGGCTGCCGGCATCCCGTACTGCGCCATACCACGCCAGCCCGATGACCACTTGCGGTGGCTTGAGCGCGGCGTCAATACCTTCGTGCTGGGCGACGAACGCGGCATCGCGTTCCGCGCCCTCCAGGCCAGACTGGCCGCCACCTCGACGAGAGGACACTGATCTCATGACCACCACCAAGCAAGCCATCGCCAACGATCTGGTGATGCAGGACCTGATCGACTGCCTGCTCGCCGAAGATTTTTTCGGCACCCTCGACGCCAACCTGACCGAGCCGGCCGCCTGGCGTGCCGCTCAGCCCGACTCGCCGCTCGCCAGTCTGGAGGCGCCGCACAGGATCTGGCACTGGCACTACGACGCGGCCGAGCAGCGCGGCCTGGCGGTCGCCCTGCGGGCCGGCATCACCCAGGCCTGGGAGAAGGTGCCGGGCACCCCGGTGCTCGACGTGCAGGGCGGCAGCACCCGGCTGCTGAGCCCCGATGCGTTCATGGCACTGGCCCTCAAGGGCGTGAAAGTCGATGCGCTCGACAACCACAAGGGCATCGAGCTGTTCATGGACGTGCTGCGTACCAGCGTCCGGCAGACTGCGCTGTCACTCGATCATCAGGTGCCTACGGGCGGCTTGCTGGAAAAGGACGGTGCCGCGTTCTTCCTGGCCATGGAGCAGTGGGGCTCGCTGCGCGACCGCCCGTTCCATCCCCTGGCCAAGGCCAAGCAGGGCCTGGACGATGCCCAGTACCGGCAGTATCAGGCGGAGTTCGACCAGCCACTGGCCCTCAACTGGGTGGCCGTGGCCAAGGGCAGTCTGACCTTTGGCGACGGCGTCGACGGCCTGGACAGCTGCCAGCCAGCCCACTACATCCTCGACACCGAGCAGCGCGCAGACCTGGACGCCGAGTTGCGTGCCCTCGGCCTCGCTGACAGCCATGTCGCCCTGCCTGTGCACCCCTGGCAACTGGAGCGGGTGCTGCCTGCGCAGCTCGGCGGCGCATTCGAGCGGGGTGATTGTCACCGTCTGAACTTCCAGAAGGGCAGCTTCAACCCCACGTCCTCCCTGCGTTCACTGGCTTGCGCGGCGGCGCCGGCCGATCACATCAAGCTGCCTATGGCGGTGTATTCCCTGGGCGCCTCCCGTTATCTGCCCGCCGTGAAGATGATCAACGGCGGGCTGAGCGAAGCGTTGCTGCGCCAGGGCCGGGAGCGTGACGAGGTGCTGCGAGAAACCCTGCACATCTGCGACGAAAGCAAATGGTGGGGGTACATGCCTGACGGCGGCACATTGTTCGACGAGGCGCCGCGGCACCTCTCGGCCATGGTTCGTGGCTATCCGCCGAAACTGCTCGCGGATCCCGCCAAACGCCTGCTGCCCATGGCCGCGCTGGGCACACCGTTGCAGGACAGCGACCGGCATTTCTTCGACGACTGCATCCGTCAGCGCGGTCTGCCTGCGGGCCCGTCCTCGGTGCTGCAGTTGTTCTTTGAGCTGTGCGAGCTGTTCTTCGACGTCAACCTGCGCATGTTCCGCCTCGGCATGCTGGGCGAGGTACACGGCCAGAACGCGGTGCTGGTGTATGAAGCGGGCACGGTCAGCGGCCTGCTGCTGCGCGACCATGACTCGCTGCGCCTGTACGTGCCCTGGCTGGAGCGCAATGGCATGCTCGACCCGCAGTACCGGATCAAGAAGGGCCACGCCCAGACGCTCTACCACGAGCGCCCCGAGGATCTGCTGTTCTGGCTGCAGACGCTGGGCATCCAGGTCAACCTGCGCGGTATCATCGACACCCTGGAGCGGGTCTACGACGTGCCGGCCGTGCAGGCCTGGCGTGTGCTGCGTGACGCGCTGAACGGACGAATCGCCGCCGTGCCGTTCGACGACCAGGCCCGCGCGGTGTTGCGTGGCCAGTTGTTCGAGTCCGCCACCTGGCCGCAGAAACTCCTGCTGCGTCCGATGATCGAACGAGCCGGTGGGCCGGGCAGCATGCCGTTCGGCAAGGGGCTGGTCGTCAATCCATTGAATAGGATCGAGCTTGGAAGGTAATAAGGGGTCGTTGTCCAGGCGCACGTTGATGCGCCTGTCCCTGGGAGCGCTCGCTGCAGGTGCAATCCCTGTGGCCAAGGCCGGGCCTGCACCGCAGCGGATCATCACGCTGTTTCAGGGCGCCACCGATACCGCGGTGGCGCTCGGCATTCGGCCGGCTGGCGTAGTCGATTCGTGGAGCGAGAAGCCCATGTATCGCTACCTGCGCCCAGCCCTGACAGGCGTGCCCCATGTCGGCCTGGAAACCCAGCCGAGTCTGGAGGACATCGCCTTGCTCGCGCCGGATCTGATCGTCGCCTCGCGGTTTCGCCACGAGCGGATCCAGGGGTTGCTCGAACAGCTGTGTCCGGTGGTGATGCTGGACGAGGTTTTCGAATTTCAGAAGACCCTGCGCGTGATGGGTGTCGCCACCGCGCGCAGGGTCGAGGCGGATGCCCTGCAGGCGAGCTGGGACGCACGCATCGCTGCGCTTGGGGCTCGTCTGCAGGCGCATTTCGGCGAGCGCTGGCCGCTCAGCGTGTCGGTACTGGATGTTCGCGAGGATCACCTGCGCAGCTACCTGCCCGACAGCTTCGCCGGCAGCGTGCTCGGCCAGCTCGGTTTCGTGTGGAGCGAGCAGGGCCGCAATGCCCAGGGCGTGTCCATCAAGCTCAGCAGTCGGGAAAGCCTGCCGGTGGTGGATGCCGACGTGTTCTTCGTCTTCGGTCGTGCCGACAGCCCGGGCGTACAGCGTCATTACCAGAGCCTGACCGCCCATCCGCTGTGGCAGCGCATGGCGGCACCCCAGGCGGGGCGGGTCTGGTGGGTGGGCGGGGTGGCGTGGATATTCTCCGGCGGCATCCTCGGCGCCAACCGCATGCTCGACGATATCGAGCGGACGATTCTGCGGGACGCCCAGTCATGAGGTCGGTAAGCAAACTGGGCATCGCGCTGCTGGTGCTGCTGGGCTGCTGTGCGCTGAGCCTGTCCATCGGCGCCAGCTGGATCGCGCCGCATACGGTGCTCACCGCGCTGCTGCATGCCGATCCGCTGAACATCGAGCAACTGCTGGTCAACACCACACGGCTGTCGCGCACCCTGGTCGCGGTGGTGGTGGGGGCCAGCCTGGCGGTGGCCGGCGCGCTGATGCAGGCCATGACCCGCAACCCGCTGGCCTCGCCAGGCTTGTTCGGCATCAATGCCGGAGCGACCTTTTCGCTGATTCTCTGCCTGTCGCTGTTTTCCATCAGTTCGCCCGAGCAGTGGCTGTGGAGCGCGTTCATCGGTGCGGCGCTGGCCGGTGCGCTGGTGTGGCTGGTGGGCAATACCGGACAGGGCGCGCTCAACCCCTTGCGCATGGTACTCGCCGGCGCGGCGATCACCGCCTTGTTTACGGCGTTCAGCCAGGCACTGCTGGTGATCGATCAGCAAGGGCTGGACACGGTGCTGTTCTGGCTGGCCGGCTCCCTCAGCGAGCGCAGCCTGGCGACCGCCCAGCCGTTGCTGATCTGCGCCCTGGTGGCCTTGCTGGTCGCCTGTTTGCTCGGTGCCCAGGTCAACGTCCTCAACGCCGGTGTGCAGATCGCCATCGGGCTGGGCCAGCGCACCGGGCTGATTCGCCTGCAACTGGGCGTACTGGTGGTGATGCTGGCCGGTAGCGCGGTGGCCCTGGCGGGCAGCATCGGTTTCATCGGCCTGATCGTGCCGCACGTGGTACGCCGCCTGGTCGGCATCGATCACCGGGTGATGTTGCCCGGCTGTGCGCTGCTTGGTGCCACGCTGCTGCTGGTGGCGGACATGCTGGCCCGGGTGGTGATCCTCCCGCAGGAAATCCCGGTAGGGGTGATGACGGCGCTGTTCGGTGCACCGTTCTTCATTGCACTAGCCAGGCGCGGAGGTCGTCATGCTTAACCCCGTCGTGCTGCGCTGGCGCGGCTTCTCCCGTCGTATCGAGCGCAAGGGCTCGTTGCGTCTGCTGCTGGCCGTGCTATTCAGCGCAGCGGTGATGCTGCTGAGCCTGTGTCTGGGCAAGGTCGTGCTATCGCCGCAGAGCGTACTGCAGGTTTTGGCAGGCGAGGGCGGTGCAGCCTTGTCGTTTATCGTCGAGCAGCTGCGCCTGCCCCGGTTGCTGCTGGGCGCACTGATCGGCGGTGCTCTGGCGGTTTCCGGGCTGATTCTCCAGGCCATCGTGCGCAATCCGCTGGCCTCGCCGGATCTGCTCGGGCTGTCCAGTGGCGCCAGTGCGGCGGCGGTGCTGTACCTGTCCAGCTTCGCAGCGGTGTGGGGCATGGGCGGCTTGCCGCTGGCGGCGATGCTCGGCGCCGGGGCCGCGGCGCTGGCGGTCTACGGCCTGGCCTGGAAGCAGGGCACCTCACCGCTGCGGCTGGTGCTGATCGGCGTCGGCATCTCGGCGATGCTGGCCGCGGCCACCACCTTCATGCTGGTATTCAGCCCGCTGACCACCACCTTGTCGGCCTATGTCTGGCTGACCGGCAGCGTGTACGGCGCCGGCTGGCCCGAAGTGCATGCCTTGGCGACCTGGTTGGCTTGCCTGCTGCCGATCCTGGTGCTGCTGTCGCGCCATGTGGTGGTTCAGCAACTGGACGAAGGGCTGGCCCGCGGTATCGGCGTACGCGTGCAGTGGCTGCGCGCCGCGTTGCTCGCCGTCAGCGTGGCGCTGGCGGGCTCGGCTATCGCCTGGGGCGGAGCCATGGCCTTCGTCGGGCTGATCGCTCCGCACATCGCCCGGCAGCTGATCCCCATCGGCTTCGCCGCCCAGGCCTGCATGGCGGCGCTGGTCGGCGCCAACCTGGTGATGCTCGCCGACCTGGCGGGGCGCACCCTGTTTCTGCCGCTGGACCTGCCTGCCGGCATCTTCGTCGCCGTGTTCGGCACCCCCTATTTTCTGTACCTGCTGATCAAACAGCGGCAGTGAGGAATCATCGACATGACTGCGATCGTGAGCCGCAACCTGACCCTGGCGTATCAACGCCAGACCATCATCGACGCCCTGGACCTGGAATTGCCACGCGGCCAGGTCTCGGTGCTGATCGGCAGCAACGGCTGTGGCAAGAGCACGCTGCTCAAGTCCTTCGCGCGGTTGCTCAAGCCCCAGTCGGGGACGGTGATCCTCAATGGCGCCGACATCCAGCGCAAACCGACCGCCGCCGTGGCCCGGGAGTTGGCGATCCTGCCGCAGATGCCGGTGCCGCCCGAGGGCATCAGCGTGCGCCAGCTGGTCGCTCTGGGGCGCTATCCGTACCAGAGCTGGATGCAGCAATGGTCCGCCGAAGACGAGGCCGTGGTGGCCCGTGCCCTGAGCCGCACCGGCCTGGATGAGCTGGCCGAACGTCCGGTGGATGCCCTGTCCGGCGGCCAGCGGCAACGCGCCTGGATCGCCATGACCCTGGCCCAGCAAACGCCCTTGTTGTTGCTCGACGAGCCGACCACCTTTCTCGATCTGGCCCATCAGATCGAAGTGCTCGATCTGCTGCGCGAGCTCAACCGTCAGGAGGGCAAGACCATCGTCATGGTCCTCCACGACCTCAATCTGGCCTGCCGCTACGCCGATCACATGGTCGCCGTGCATCAGCGCACCGCCTATGCCCAGGGTCGCCCGGCGGACATTCTCACCGAGGCGCTGGTCAAGACGGTGTTCGATCTGGATTGCCGCATCATCCCCGACCCGTTCTTCCATACGCCGCTGTGCATCCCCTTTGGCCGGGACATTCCGCGATGAGCTTCAGCGACGCCGAATGGGCCAGCCTGTCAGGCGCGCTGCGACTGCGCCGCGAGGAGGAACGCGACCGTGGACGCAGCCTGCCGGCCGCCGAGCTGCTGGACGAAACCACCTGCATCGCGCTGCTGGATCAGCTCGGCCCGGTGATCCTTTCGCCGTCGCGGCGCATCACCGCCTCCCTGCTGGGCAAGCGCCTGTCGTTCCTGCTCACCGGCGCCTGCCTGTACGCCATGTCGGCCTACGACAAGGGCCTGCAACTGTCGCTGGCCAACACCCTCATCGAGTATGGCCACGACGACGGTGTGTGGACGTCGTCGCTGCCGCTGCACAGCCTGGCGGTCAGCCGGCCCGAGCCGGGTGCTCGTGATGACTGGCGCGAGGCCGTGGCCACGCAGCTGTTCGCCGGGCTGCTGCAGCCCCTGTGGGATACCTTCCATGGCGTCACGGGCGTATCGCGGCGCATCCTCTGGGAAAACACCGCGGTGCGGGTGTACTCGCTGTACGAGCGGCGCCTGGCCAAGCTCGACTGCGCCGAAACCGGCCAGCGCTGCGCCGAGGACTTCCACTGGCTGACGGAGCAGGCGCCGGGCAGCGTGTTCGGCCTCGACTACAACCCGCTCAAACACTTCAACCGGCCGCTGACGCTGGTCGACGACGGCGCCCGCGCCGTGCGCTTTCGCAGGACCTGCTGTTTCTACTACCAGGCCAGCGAACCGGTGGAATATTGCTCGACCTGCCCATTGATCCGCCCGAGGGCCGGCCGATGACATTCGCAGCACCCGCCCACCGCATTCCCGCCGCACTGCTCGATGCCTACCGAGGCATCGCCGCGTCGACCATCGGCCACTTTCTGCGTGAGGGCCACATTCACGGCCTGCCACCGCTGGTGGGCGACGTGCACGTCGTTGGCCGTGTCACCACCGTGCAGATCCACGCGCCGGACGGCAGCGTGCTGCGCGACGCCCTGATCGCCAGCCAGCCCGGTGATGTGCTGGTGGTCGCCAACCTGGGCGAGCAGGGCTGCGCCTGCTGGGGGGAGCTGCGTACCCTCGCCGCGCGCATCAAGGGCCTGGCCGCCGTGGTGATCGACGGCCCGGTGACCGACGTGCGTGCCCTGCGAGCGCTTGGCCTGCCGATCTTCTGCAGCGGCGTCAGTGCCTACACCACGCGCTCCCTCGGTGAGCACGGCGCGGTGAACGTGCCGGTGACCATCCGCGGCGTCGACGTGCAGCCCGGCAATTTGCTGGTGGCCGACGACGATGGCATCTACGTGCTCGCGGCCGAACAGGCCGCTGGCTTGCTGGAACGCCTGCAGAACAAGGAAGCCGCCGATGCCGCGCGGCGCGCCGAGTTGCAGGCGCGTCTGCCAGCGGCCCGTCCCTAGCCAGTCATTGCTACTGCCATCAGTATTCAAGGCTCTCCGATGACGCAGCGCTCACTCCACCCAAAACGCTACCTTTGGATACGGAACGCGAAGCGCATACTGGTTATTCCTTTTCCGCCAGCGGCGGATAGATCACTTCCCGCGTATCCAGATTGCGAATCTCGGACTTGATGGTAATGGTCGAGACCTCACGTCCCGGAGGTCCAGTGATGTCGTCCCGGGTCGAGAAATCCACGATATAGCGCTGGCCCGGAAGGAATTCGACATCGCGGGCGGCGAAGCCGCACTTGGCGCCGCCGGTACCCAGCGCGTTCATCGATGCCCAGCACCAGCTCAGTGAGTGCTTGCCCGGGGTCAGCCGGAGTGCCTGTTTGCCGGAAACATCGAGGATCGAGCGACGCCCGGCGCCCTCGAGCAGTTGGTCATCCACATGCGTGGCCAGCAACAGTCGGTGGAAAGGTACGCCCAACCCGCGAAATCGTGTGGTCGCGAAGTATACGACCGGTGCATCGGCGGCATTATCGGAGAGGTCATAGGGCGTCATCGACTCAGGCGCCCAATCGCCTTGGTAATCCTTGTAGTGGTAATTGGAGCAGGCGCTGGTGAGAGCGGCGATCAGCAGGACGGCCGATAGCTTCAGGCACGACGAGAATGACGACGAGCGCATTTGTTCTTCCTTGTTGAACGAGAGAGCCGCATAGGATAGCGCGTCGGCAATCGGCCTGTCCCTGAGCCGGACAGGGAATTCCATGCCATCGGCTTCGTGCTCATTGAACGTCCAGGCCGATCGCTCTTGATCGGGGTGGATAGCGTGT
Source organism: Phytopseudomonas dryadis (assembly GCF_004327355.1). GTDB lineage: Bacteria > Pseudomonadota > Gammaproteobacteria > Pseudomonadales > Pseudomonadaceae > Aquipseudomonas > Aquipseudomonas dryadis. The sequence goes on along the minus strand of NZ_QJUM01000024.1, from coordinate 57,235 downwards.
GGAAGCGCCCGCTGTGAGGAGCGAGAGCGCAGCCTCTCTCCGTTGAGGTGCACACGGGTTCAGCGTTTGGTTTTCGATTGTATGAGCGGTGCTCTTCCTTGAGCGCTGCCGCCTCCCTGGCGCGTCGGCTCATGCGCTGGGATAACCCAGCGCATCAACGTCGAATCACGATGCATCGATCCAGATCGTTTTGAGCTCGGTGTATTGATCATGCGCCCATTGCGACTTGTCGCGACCGCCGAAGCCCGACTCGTTATAGCCTCCGAACGGCGTCGAGGCGTCGCCTTCGCCGAAGCAGTTGACGGTCACGATGCCGGCACGGATTTCCCGGGACAGGCGCAGCGCATGGCGCAGGCTGCCGGTGTAAGCCGACGCGGCCAGGCCGTATACCGTATCGTTGGCCAGGTCGATGGCCTCGTCGATATTGCTGAAGGACGTGACCGCCAGCACCGGACCGAAGATCTCTTCCCGGAAAAGCCTGCTGTCGCGGCCCACGTCGTCGAAGACGGTGGGCTCGACGAAGATCTCGCTCGTCGTTTCACCGCCGAAGACGACCTTCAGCCGTTCGTTCTGCGCCTGATCGATGTACGAGCGAACCTTGTCGAAATGAACCTTGCTGACCAGGGAGCCGAGGCGGTTCTGCGGGTCCAGCGGGTCGCCCAGCTTCCAGTCGCGGATATGCACGCCGATGCGTTCCAGCAGGGCGTCCTTGATGTCGGCATGAACGATCAGGCGCGAGGACGCCGAGCAGTTCTCGCCCATGTTCCAGAAGGCGCCGTTGACGACGTGCTGAGCGACCTGATCGAGATCCTCGACGTCGTTCATCACCACCGCCGGGTTCTTGCCGCCGCACTCCAGCACCACGCGCTTGAGGTTCGACTCGGCGGCGTACTTGAGGAACAGGCGGCCCGTCGCCGTGGAGCCGGTGAAGCTGATCATGGCGACGTCGGGGTGGCGCCCGATGGGCTCACCGGCGTCCTTGCCCGAGCCCGGCACCACGTTGAACACGCCGGCGGGAATGCCCGCTTCCTGGGCCAGCTCCGCCACGCGCAGGGCGGTGAGTGAGGTTTCCTCGGCAGGCTTGACGACGATGGAGCAGCCGGCGGCGAGCGACGGCCCGATCTTCCAGGCCAGCATCAGCAGCGGGAAGTTCCAGGGCAGTACCAGGCCGACCACGCCGATGGGCTCGCGAACCACCATGGCCATCGCGGCCGAGCCAGCCGGCGCCGTGCTGTCGTAGATCTTGTCGATCAGTTCGGCATGCCAGCGCAGGGTGTTGATGGTTTCCGGCACGTCGACGTTCTGGCATTCCTGGATCGGCTTGCCGCTGTCCAGGCTTTCCATGACCGCCAGTTCGTGGGCGTTTTCCTCGAGCAACTGGGCGAAGCGCAGCAGCACCGCCTTACGGGTACTCGGCGAGAGCAGATGCCAGCGACCGTCCTTGAAGGCCTTTCGTGCGCTGGCGACCGCCAGGTCGACGTCGTCGCCGTCGCAGGCCGCGACATTGGCCAGCGCTTGCCCCGTCGCCGGGTTGGTCGTCGCGAAGGTTCGCCCCGAGACGGAATCGCGGAACGCACCGTCGATGAACGCCTGGGTACGGAAGTTCAGCTTGGCGGCAATCGCCGCATATTCCTCTTTGCTCAACAATTCAGCCATTTCAGATGCCCTCGGTGATTTTCGCGATGTTGCCCTTGAGTACGGCGATGATGCCCTTCAGCGTCTGCTTCTCGCCGTCGTCGAGCGATTGCAGGGGTGCCCGCACGCCGCCGCTGTTCAGGCCGTTGAGCTCGCAGCCGTACTTGATGGACTGGACGAACTTGCCCGCTTCCAGGAAATCCATCAGTGGCATCATCTCGGCCATGATGCGGCGACCCTTGGCGAAGTCGTTCTCGACCACGCAGGCCTGATAGAGGGCGAGGTGTTCGTGGGGGATGAAGTTGGAGCCGGCGCAGACCCAGCTGCGCGCGCCCCAGGCGAAGAATTCCAGGGCCTGGTCGTCCCAGCCACAGGACAGGGCGATCTGCGGGTACTCGCGAGCGAGGCGATGCAAGTGGGCAATGTCACCGGAGCTTTCCTTGATGGCGACGATGTTCTTGCAGCCAGCGATGGCGGAGAAGAACGCCTCGCCCATGGCCATGCCCATGCGTGCAGGATAGTTGTACAGCATGATCGGCAAGCCGGCGGCGCGGTCGACCGCCAGCACGTGCGTGGCGATTTCCTGCTGGGTGGGCAGTGCGTAGGGCGGTGTGCCGACCAGAATGGCGTCGGCCTTGATGTCCTTGGCCGCTTGCGCGAAGGCGACCGAGTCTTCGGTACGGATGGCGCCGGTGCCCACGATCAGCGGCAGCCGGCCATTGATCACATCCCTGGCCCTGGCGGCGAGCTCGAAGCGCTCCTGTGCGGTATGCGCGTAGTACTCGCCGGTGGAGCCACCGACGATGATGCCGTGGACCTTGGCTTCGATCAGGTATTCGAGGACATTGGCGAAGGCGCAGTCGTCGATCTTGCCTTCTGCCGTCAGTGGCGTGATTGCCGGGGTGTAGATGCCTTCAAATTTCACGGTGCGGTCTCCTGTGGGGTCATCTTCTGTTCGCCGCGTCAGCGCTTCGCCGGTTGACGCGGCAGGTTGGTTTCAGGTGAGCGAAGCCAGATCCGTTTCCCGCTAGGAATTGTCATCGTGGTCTCCTGGCCCTGGGCTGGCGAATGAATTCAGGCTGAACGAAGCCGTGGGGCTGAAGTTTCCTTCAGCCTTGAGGTTCGTAAGCCACCTGAAGCGAACGTGGCGCGCTGTAGCTTGCGCAACCCCTGACAGGGGCTGCCGCGGGTGTGCTGAAACCGCTGGATACGCGGGTACTCAACTCTCTCGGCCGGCGCGATACTGGCCCCACTTGAGGTTGAGGTTCACCCCGAGAGAAAGAAACGGTTCGGGCGGATTGGTGTTCGGGCCGGGTGCGCTCTGCAGAAAATCGATCAACTCGTTTCTTTCTCCGGCCAGCCAGTCGGCCAGGAGTTTGCCAGTGGCCGTCCCCCGCGTTACGCCAAGGCCGTTGCAGCACAGGGCACCGTAGACATTGGGTGCCAGCTGACCGAATTGGCTCATGTGATTTCTCGCCAGGGCCAGCGAACCGCCCCAGCTGTACTCGAAACCGACATCCAGCAAGCTGGGGAAACGGCATTCGAAGGAAGCGCGATGTCGATGCGCGAAGCGGTCAATGAGCGTCGCATTGCTGCGCCCGTCAGGGTTGAAGCTGAAGCTGTTGCGGATCAGCAGGCGGTTGTCCGGGGTACGGCGTACGGTCGTGCCGAATGTATCGGCCGGTATCACGCCCCAGTAAGGTTTGCCACCCAGGCGTACCTGCTCTTCGGGGGCGAGGGGCCGGGTGAGGCTGGCGTAGGTGAAAACCGGCAGCATCTTGCCCTTGAGGAAGCCGAAGCTCATGCCGAAGGCATTGTTGGTGAGAATCAGCCTGTCGGTGGTGATGCTGCCGTTGGCGTGACCAAGGACGATCCTGTCGCCGTACTCGACCTCGGTGATGGGCGTGTGTTCGTAGAGGGTGACGTTTCCCGGGAGCGTGTCGGCCAGGCCCTTGACCAGTGCGGCTGGCTGGATGAGTGCGGTTCCCGGGGTGAACAGGGCCTTGCGGTAGAAGCGCGTACCTATGTGCGCGGGCAGTTCATCGGCCTCGATCATTTCATAGGCCTGCCCCAGTTTGTCCAGGCCGCGCCGGTAGGCGTCGAGGACGGCGATCCCGCGGTCTTCGATGGCGGCCTGATACTTGCCGCACGCCTGCAACTGGCAGTCGATGGCATGCCGCTCGACCAGCTCCTTGAGCAGCGACTGGCCCAAGAGGTTGAGCTTCAGGATGGTTCTTGCCGTGGCGATGTCGCCGATATAGTCGTCGGCGCCGATATCGTGGGGCAGGTCGATGGCAAAACCGGCATTTCGGCCCGAGGGGCCGAAGCCCACCGCCTGGGCCTCGACGAGCACGATCTCCTCGGCGGGGAAGTTCAGCGCCAGCTGGCGAGCCGCGGCAAGGCCGGTGAAGCCGGCACCGACGATGACCCAACGCGCGGAGCGCTTGCCGTAATGGCCGGGCCTTGGCTGTCTGGGCTTGCTGAGATGGTACCAACCGCAGGAGGCGTCATCGGCAGGCAAGTGGGTTACTTTCGTCATTGCAGGGACCTAGCTTTTTCGTTCGAGCCTGTTAACCATCCCTTGCGTGAAATGACTCACCATCGTGCGATGCCACTAGCGCTTGGGGTCTCAATACGTCAGGGCCACCTCGACCCCCGCCGGCGCGGCGTATTCCGCCATACGCCGCCGCGAGAGTTCGAAATGCGCCCGGACGACGTCAGCTGCCGTATCGGGGTCTTGCCGTTCGATGGCATCGATCATCTGGTCGTGCTGGACACAGGCGGTCTCGAGATCCCGCTGCATGTCGTCGGTCGTCGGGTGTCGGTAGAAAATCTTGCCAAGCCGCGCATGGTCGATCAGCAGGCGACGCAGGCTGGGCATCAGGTAATCGTTGTGCGCCATCTTGCCGATCTCCAGGTGGAACGCGTCGTTATGGATGACCCGGCCCTCGACGTCCTTTTCCTCTATGGCTCTGCGGAACTGGCGCTGAATGCCCTTGAGCACCTCGATTTCCGATGCCGAGGCATGGACGGCGGCCAGTTGCGTCGTGGCGATGTAGATCAGCGGTGCAGCGAGGTAAAAACTGCGCAGTGAGTCGTGGCTCATGGAGGCCACGCGCGGGGCGCGATTGGCTTCCAGCTCGATGTAGCCCTCAGCCGCGATCTGTCGCAGCAGTTCCCGCACAGGGGGGCGCGAGAGGCCGAACTCGTTGCACAGGGCAATCTCGTCGACGACTGCTCCGGGCGCCAGTTCCATGCTCAGAATCCGGCGCCGCAGCGCATCTCCCAGAACCGCTTTGCGATCCAGAGGGATATCGATACGGGATTGATCGACTTCGAGAGAGGGTTTCATCGACGCTTTTCTATTTGCCATGGTTTATGTCTACTGTTTGTATAATGACTATAGAATCCTGTTAGACAATATGTCTACAGGTTTTTTCGAGCGGTACGGGTCGGCTTCCACCCGCCTACGGGCATGCCGGAAACCGTCCATGGCGAAGGCCGTCCGTTGGGCTGGCTTGCCGGAGCAACAATGCGTGGCGCCACTGCTATTTACCATACCCGTTCTCATCCGGCGTTCAGGCCTGCCATGGAGAGCGTGCCATCCGTCGTTGGGGGAGCGCTGCGCTTTTGGCGCCAGCCAGGGTATTCCCCGGTAATGGCCGGGGCGGGGTTTCCAGTGCGACCCTCACGTATCTGTGCGCGACAAAACTGGCTGTCTGCCCTGGGCTGTAATTCATTGAATATCGATATAAATCAATGGCTTGAAAGTATTTAATTTGAATTCTTTCTGTATACATAAAGAATTCAAATCGTATTGACCGTTTCGGAAGCCCGTGCGAGTCTCGACTCAACAGCCACTTTCCAGCGGTTGGCGAGTCCGTGGAGGGCCTCCATGAGAAGCGGCAAGAACAGCCTGTACGACGACATCAAGCGGCAGATCCTGACGATGGAGCTCGACCCCGACCAGACCCTGGACGAGGCCGCTCTCGGCGAACGCTACGGGCTTTCCCGTACGCCGGTCAGAGAGGTCTTCCGCCGTTTGGCAGGCGAAGGCTACCTGGACATTCAAGAGAACCGCGGGGCGCGAGTCGCTCCCATGAACCATTCGACCCTGAGGAATTTCTTCCTCGTCGCGCCCATGGTCTATGCCGCCATCGGCCGGCTCGCCGTGCATAACTTCAGGCCCGCTCAGTTGAGCGATCTGAAGGACACCCAGGAGCGGTTTCGCCGGGCCACTCTCTCCGGGGACGCGCTGGCCATGGTGGTGGAGAACAACCGATTCCACGAAATCATGGGCGAGATGTCCGGCAACCAGTACCTGGCGCCCAGCCTCGGGCGGCTGCTGATCGACCATGCGCGGATCGGGCATACCTTCTTCAGGCCCAGGGATCAGGAGATGGAGCAACACCTGCTGCTCTCGATGGAGCACCACGATGCCTTCATAGACGCCTTCGCCAGGCATGACGAGGCTGCGGTCGTGGATCTGGTCTTCGAGCACTGGGAGCTTTCACGGGGCAACATGGAAATGTTCATCGCCCCGCAGGGGTTGAAGGCCGATAAGTGGGTCGACCGCACTGGGGCCTGATGGAGCGCTGCGTCTCCCGGGCCACGCCGAGGCCCGGTCACACAAGAAAAAATAGGCGCAAAGCGAAATTCCGAAGGCGGCGGTTGCAAGCACGAGCCTGGCCAAAAGAATGCGTGGGGAACGGCCGAACACGGTCCCGGCGTCATGAAGCGGCACTTACAACAGACCTTATCAACTGACAACGAGGGGTAAGCCATGAACTATTTGCGGAAGGCACTCTGCGCGCTTGCGCTACTGGGCGTGACCGTTTTTCAGGTACAGGCGCAAGAAAAAGTCATCAAGATGGGAACGCTCTCCTGGGAGGATCTCACGCCCATTACCGGCATTACCAAAAAGACACTGGAAAACGCCGGTTACACGGTGGAGGTCACGTCGTTCTCGGAATGGGGCATCGCTTATGCGGCCTTGAGCAAGGGCGATATCCAGATCCTCACCTCGCAAATCGATTACGCCGCGCACGATTACTGGAACCGTAACAAGAATCGCCTGGAGAAGATTTCTCCGGTCTCCCACGGCCTTTACCAGGGCATCGCGGTACCCCGCTACGTCACCATCGACTCCCTCGACCAGCTAAACGACAACGCCGGGAAGTTCGGCAACAGGATCGTCGGTATCGAGCCCGGATCAGGCCTGATGAGCGATGCGGCGAACGCGGTGTCGGCATATGGCCTCAAGCTCAACCTGCTCGAGGGCAGCACGGCCGCCATGACCGCGGCGCTCAAATCCGCCGTCGATCGCAAGGACTGGGTCGCCGTGACCATCTGGGAACCGTCCTGGATGACGCAGAAGTTCGATGTGAAATTCCTCGAGGACCCCAAAGGCATTTTCCCGCCGCCACAGGGCTACTACTGGATCGCCCAGAAGGGATTCTCCGAGAAGAACCCGCAGGCGCGTGAAGTGATTGCCGGTGTCTATGTACCGCTGGCGGACATCACCGCCATCAATGGCGAAGTGAAAGATGGCAAGACCATGGATCAGGCCATCGCTGACTGGTCCGACAAGAACGCCGAACTGCTGAAACGCTGGAACACCATAAAAAAATACTGACGTACGCTTTAACTGCCGCTGCCGAACTTGATGTCAACAACTAGACCAGAATCCTCTGGTTCGACGGGTGCGAAATGAATACCTTGAGTAATGGCACTGACGAAGTGCTTGTAAGTTGCCAGTCCGTCTGGAAAGTCTTTGGCCAGAATGCCGCCGCGGCGATGAAGGCTTATGTCGAGCGGGGCTTGACCAAGAAACAGATACTGCAGGATTACGGCTGTGTCGTCGGTGTGTCGGATGTCAGTCTTGAGGTTCGCCGCGGCGAAATCTTTTGCATCATGGGTCTTTCAGGCAGCGGCAAGTCCACGCTGATTCGTTTGCTCAACAAACTGATCACGCCCAGTTCCGGTCAGGTCCTGGTGAAAGGCAAGGACCTGGCAAGCCTCAGTGCAGTGGAGTTGCGCAAGGTACGCGCGCAACATATCGGCATGGTGTTCCAGAGTGTGGCGTTGCTGCCGCACCGTACCGTTCTGGAGAACGCCGCTTTCGGGCTCGAGGTGCAAGGCGTCGCCAGGGCCGAACGGCACAAGGTCGCCGAGCAGGCGCTGGCCAAGGTCGGCCTGAGCGACTGGGCCGCTCGCTATCCCGCCGAGCTGTCGGGCGGTATGCAACAACGGGTCGGTCTGGCGCGCGCCATTACCTCCGACCCGGAAATAATCCTGATGGATGAGCCGTTCAGCGCGCTCGACCCGCTCATCCGCCGGCAACTGCAGGACGAGTTCCGCCAGCTCAGCAAATCCCTCGGCAAGTCTGCGGTGTTCATCACCCATGACCTGGAAGAGGCGATCCGCATCGGCGATCGCATCGCGATCATGAAGGACGGCATGATCATCCAAGAGGGGACGGCCGAAGACATCGTGCTGAATCCGGCCGACGACTACGTGGCCGATTTCGTGGCCGGCATCTCGCGCCTGCATCTGGTCAAGGCGCACTCGGTGATGACGCCCCACGCGATCTACCGGCAAGCCCATCCCGAGGTCGACCTCGGCACGCTCTCCAGCACGACGCCCGGCGCGGATCTGGACGAACTGATCAACCTGCTGATCCAGTCCGGTGGTGAGGCCCTGGCCGTCGTGGAGGAGGGCCGGCCGCTGGGTGTGATCACCGCGCGCGACCTGCTGCGCGGCGTGCAGGGCGCGCCGAACGAGCCTGCGCAAGCACCGCTGCGGACGTCGCTGGAGCCCTCGCTATGAGCATTGCAGACTTCGCTTCCTCGTTCGACGAAACGGTCGACGCCGGGCTGGAGTGGCTGACGGATCACGGCGCCAACGTCTTCGACGTGCTCAACCAGGTGCTCACGGGTTTCTACGAGGCCGTGCTGTGGGTCTTGCAGGTGGCGCCCTTCTATGGGGTGGCGCTGGTGGTCGGGGCGCTGGCCTGGCGACTGTCGTCGAGCCCCAGGTTCGGCATCGCCTCGGCCCTGGCCCTGGCCTTCTGCGCGGTCATGGGACTCTGGCCCGCGACCATGAGCACACTGGCGCTGGTGCTGGCGGCGACCAGCCTGGCATTGCTGGTCGGTATCCCGGTGGGGGTGGCGGCCGGCCTGCTGCCCGCGCTGGACAGGGTGACCGAGCCGGTACTCGACCTGGTGCAGACCCTGCCGCCCTATATTTACCTCCTGCCCGCCATCGCGCTGCTGGGCTATGGCTCGGCGACCGCGCTGGTGGCCACCTTCATCGTCGCCGTCCCGCCGGTGCTCAGGCTGACCTCCCTGGGCATCCGCATGACCCCCAATCAGTTCATCGAACTGGGCGAGGCGAGCGGCACCAGTGGCTGGCAGCTGTTCTTCAAGATCCGCCTGCCGTTCGCCCTGCCCAGCATCATGGCCGGGGTGAACCAGAGCCTGATGATGGCCTTCGGCATGGTGGTGATCGCCGGCATCGTCGGCTCCGGCGGGCTGGGGGAGGCCATCTACGGCGCCATTCGCACCCTGGATATCGCGCAGTCGATCAATGCTTCCATCGCCATCGTCATCCTGACCCTGATCCTCGATCGCATGGCACAGAGCGCCACACGGGCGGCAAAGGAGGTGGGCCATGAATCTCGCTGAGCTGACATTCTCGCCGGGTCAGCACCTCGCGCCGCTGATCGACTGGCTGAACGCGAATTTTCATCCCTTGTTCGCGGCGATCAGCCGGGTGATCGAGACGGTCCTCGGTGGCGCCGAGTTCGCCCTGCTGGCCATACCCGCCTACGCGCTGATCGCGCTGGTCGCGGTGCTGGCGTACCTGCTCATCGGTATCCGCGCAGCGCTGCTGTCGGCCCTCATGCTGGGCTTCTGCCTGCTCTCCGGGCTGTGGACGGCGTCGATGCAGACGATCGCCCTGGTCTCGGTATCGGTGCTGATATCGGTAGCCATCGCCTTCCCGCTGGGCGTCCTGGCGTCGCGGGTGAAACGCTTCGAGGCGGCCGTGAACCCGCTGCTGAACGTCATGCAGACGGTGCCGCCCTGGGTCTACCTGATCCCGGCGGTGATGATTTTCAGCCTGGGCAAAGTACCGGCGATCATCGCCACCGTCATCTATGGCATTCCACCGATGATGCGGCTCACCACGCTGGCCTTCAACCAGCTGCCAAAGGACCTGCTCGAGCTGGGGCAAGCGACGGGCGCCTCCCCACGGGCCATTTTGTTCAAGATCGAGATCCCCGCGGCGACGCCGACCTTATTGGTCGGGCTCAACCAGTGCATCCTGCTGTCCCTGGCCATGGTGGTGCTGGCCGGGCTGGTCGGCGCCGGCGGGCTCGGCGCCGAAGTGACCCGTGGCCTGACGCGCATGGAAATGGGCCTCGGCCTGCGGGCCGGGCTGGCCATCGTGGCGGTCGCCCTGCTGCTGGATCGTCTGTCACGCGGGGCGCTGCAGCGGCACTCCGTCCCTAAAGCGAGCTAGAGGGGGAGAACGACGCGTGCGAAGCACATTCTTCTGCATCGACGCCCATGCCTGTGGCAACCCGGTGCGGGTCGTCGCGGGCGGCGCACCGCTGATGCCCCATGTGAGCATGGCCGATCGGCGCGAGCTGTTCGTGCGTGAGCATGACTGGATTCGCAAGGCCCTGATGTTCGAACCCCGCGGCCATGAGGTGATGTCCGGGGCGATGATCTATCCCTCGATACGCAGCGATTGCGATTTCGCCGTGCTGTTCATCGAAGTGAGTGGCTGCCTGCCGATGTGCGGGGCAGGTACCATCGGCTTGAGCACCGTGGTGATCGAACACGGGCTTGTCAAGCCGAAGGTGCCGGGCAAGCTGTCCATCGAGACGCCAGCCGGCAAGGTGGATGTCGAGTACCGCATGGCCGGCGACAAGGTCGAGTCGGTCAGCCTGTTCAACGTGCCGAGCTACCTGCACGCGGCCGATGTCAGCGTCGAGGTTCCCGGCCTGGGCCGGCTCGTCGTCGATATCGCCTACGGCGGCAATTACTACGCCGTGGTCGAGCCCCAGGAAAACTGGCCGGGACTGCAGGGCATGTCTTCCGCGGAGATCGTCGCCCATAGCCGCAGCCTGCGTACGGCGCTCGCCGACATTTGCGCCCCGGTGCATCCGGACGATCCACGGATCAATGGCGTGCACCACGCCATCTGGTGCGACGCCGGCAGCAGCGAACAGGCGGATGGACGCAACGTCGTCTTCTACGGCGACAAGGCCATCGACCGCTCGCCGGGGGGGACCGGTACCTCCGCCCGCCTGGCGCAACTGTATGGCAAGGGGCGCCTCGCCGTGGGCGACACCTATCGCAGCGAGAGTCTGATCGGTACGATCTATCAGGGCCGTGTCGAAGCCGCCACCCGGGTCGGTCCCTATCCGGGCATCCTGCCCAGTGTCGCCGGCTGGGCGCAGGTGATCGGGCTCAATACCATCTTCGTGGACGAGCGCGATCCGTTGGCCCACGGTTTCCTGGTGGACTGAACGCGCGCCGGTGAACGACACCGGCGCCGCCTCCAATAAGAATGAATGATCGAGAGGGGCAGAGATTGTCGGACAGGCGACGTTTCAGTGAGGCCCTGCAAGGGCAGAACCTGCGTTTCGTGGGCGAGAAGGACAAGCGGCTGCGGCAGGCCCGGGTCGGCTTTCTGCTGCTCGAGCATTTTTCCCTGCCGGCCTTCACCCAGGCGCTCGATACCCTGGTCACGGCCAATCTCATCAGTGCGGGTGTCTTCGCAACCCGGACGTTCAGCCTGAATGGCGAGTCGGTCGCCAGCGATCTCGGCATCGTCATCTGCCCTGATGCCGAGCTGGGTACGCGCCACCTCCCGGAGCTGGATCTGCTGGTGATCTGTGGCGGGCTGCGCACCGCCTTGCGGCCGATTCCGGCGCTCAGGCAACTGCTGCATGCCGCGGACGAAAAGGGCGTGGCGCTGGCCGGGCTATGGAGTGGCGCATGGTTCCTGGGACAGGCGGGTCTGCTCGATGGCCATAAATGCGCGATCCATCCCGAGCACCGTGCCGCGTTGGCGGAGATCGCCAGGCACAGCCAGGTCACCTCCGAAAGCTTCATGGTCGACCGGGATCGCCTCACCGCGGCCAGTCCCACCGGCGCGTTCAATATGGTGCTCGAGTGGATCGACAGGCTGCATGGCCGCGCTCTGGTCGATGGCATCGTCGATATCCTGGCCTTCGAAGAGTCCCGCTACAGGCGAGTGCGCCCGACCTTGCACGAGAAAATGAGCGAACCGCTGCGCAATGTCATCAGCCTGATGAGCGCAAACATCGAGGAGCCCTTGAGCCCGGAGCAGCTTGCCCATTACGCCGGTCGATCGAGGCGTCAGATCGAAAGGCTGTTCCAGCAGCAGCTCGGCACGACACCGGTTCGCTACTACCTGGAACTGCGCATCACCGAAGGGCGCCGGCTGCTGCAGCATTCGGACTTGCCCATCCTCGACGTGAGCGTCGCCTGCGGCTTCGTTTCACCCAGCCATTTCAGCAAATGCTACGCCGCGTACTTCGGCAATTCACCTTCCAGGGAAGTGCGGCATGGGCATGTGAAGTCGAGCAAGTGAATGTCGTTCAGCCCGATCGGCTCGAGGGCGGTGCCTGACCGAATGCCCGGAAGATAGGCCGAGGCGAGGAGCACGGGCGTGGCCTGCCAGGCCCGCCGTGCTCCTGGTCCCGCGATCAGCCGTTGCTGGGAAAGGCGAACTGCGCCGCCTCATGGCTCTTGCGCTTGACCCAGCGCTGGGTGATCGACTTGCGCCGGGTGTAGAAGCGCACGCCGTCCGGGCCGTAGGCGTGCAGGTCGCCGAACAGCGAGCGCTTCCAGCCGCCGAAGCTGTGGTAGCTCACCGGTACCGGCAGCGGTACGTTGACGCCGACCATGCCGACCTCGATCTCGTCGCAGAACAGCCGGGCCGCCTCGCCATCGCGGGTGAAGATGCAGGTGCCGTTGCCGTATTCGTGGGCGTTGATCAGGGCCATCGCCTCCTCCAGGCTGGCGACCCGCACGATGCACAGCACCGGGCCGAAGATTTCCTCCTGGTAGATGGTCATCCCGGGCGTGACGTGATCGAAGAGGGTGCCGCCGACGAAGAAGCCTGCCTCGTTGCCCCGCACCTTCAGGTCGCGGCCATCCAGCAACAGCCTGGCGCCCTGTTCGACGCCGCTGGCGATGTAGCCCACCACCTTGTCCCGCGCTGCCGCGCTGACCAGCGGGCCCATGTCCAGGCCGACGGAGGTGCCGGCGCCGATGTTCAGCCCGCGGATTTTCGGCAGCAGCTTGTCGACCAGGCTGTCGGCGACCTGGTCGCCCACGGCCACCACCACCGAGATCGCCATGCAGCGTTCGCCGCAGGAGCCGTAGGCGGCGCCCATCAGCGCGTTGACGGTGTTGTCCAGGTCGGCATCCGGCAGCACCACGGCATGGTTCTTCGCGCCGCCGAGCGCCTGCACGCGTTTGCCGCGCTTGGTGCCCTCGCTGTAGATGTACTCGGCGATCGGCGTCGAGCCGACGAAGCTCAACGCCTTGACTTGCGGGGCCTCGATCAGGGCATCCACAACCTGCTTGTCGCCCTGCACGACGTTCAGGACGCCCTTGGGCAGACCGGCCTCATTGAGCAGTTCGGCGATGTACAGGGTGGCGCTGGGGGTACGCTCCGACGGTTTGAGGATGAAGCAGTTGCCGCAGACGATCGCCAGTGGATACATCCACAGCGGGACCATGGCCGGGAAGTTGAACGGGGTGATGCCGGCGACCACGCCGAGCGGCTGGAAGTCGCTCCAGGCGTCGATGTTGGGGCCGACGTTACGGCTGTATTCGCCCTTGAGCAGTTCCGGCGCGGCGCAGGCGTATTCGACGTTCTCGATGCCGCGCTTGAGTTCGCCGGCGGCGTCTTCCAGGGTCTTGCCGTGTTCTTCGCTGATCAGGCGGGCGATGGCCGCTTCGTGCGTCTCCAGCAATTGCTTGAAGCGGAACATGATCTGGGCGCGTTTGGCCGGCGGCGTGTTGCGCCAGGCGGGGTAGGCCGCGCTGGCCGCGTCGATGGCCTGGCGCAGCACATCGGCATCGGCCAGGCCGACCTGGGCGATGACCTGCCCGGTGGAAGGGTTGTAGACATCGGCGCTGCGCCCCGTACTCACCACGTGGCTGTCGTCGATCAGGTGGGGGATTCTTTTCGTCATGGTTGCTCCGCAAGGGCCGGGTACGTACCCGGCGTCAGATGATGGGCGAAGGCCTCAGGCCTTGACGGCCGCCTGAACCGCGATCTCGACGAGGATGTCCTCGCCGGCCATGTTGGCTTCGACGGTGGCGCGGCTGGGCAGCGACTGCTGCGGCGCCCAGCTGCGCCAGGCCCTGTTCATCTCCTCGAAGTCCTGCACGGCGTGCTTGAGCCACACCTGGGCGAAGAGCACATGGCTCTTGTCGGAGCCGGCCTCGGCCAGCAAGGCGTCGATGCGCGCCAGGATCTGCTCGGTCTGGCCGTGGACATCCTGGCCGCAGTCATCGGCGACCTGGCCGGTCACGTAGACCACGCCGTTGTAGACGGAGGCATGGCTGAGTAGCCCGGAATAGGGCTGGATGCGTTTGATAGAGGTCATGCGGAAGTCTCTGCTGGAGTGAGGGGGATGGGCGGCGTGTGCCGGTGAACGCGACGCAGGAAGTCCTGGGTGCGTGGATGCTGTGGCGCCTCGAGTACCTGGGCCGCGGGCCCGCTCTCGGCGATGACCCCGTCGTAGAGGAAGCAGACCTTGTCCGCGACCTCGCGGGCGAAGCCCATTTCATGGGTGACCACGACCATGGTCATGCCCTCGTCGGCCAGCTCGCGCATGACGCCCAGCACGTCGCCGACCAGTTCCGGATCGAGCGCGGAGGTGGGTTCGTCGAACAGCAACGCCGCCGGCCGCATGGCCAGGGCGCGGGCGATGGCCACCCGTTGCTGCTGCCCGCCGGAAAGCTGCTGGGGCTTGCAGTCCCGCTTGCTGTGCAGGCCGACTTTGTCCAGCAGCGCCATGGCGTAGTCGATGGCGTGCTGCTTGCGTTCACGGCGAACGTGCACGGCGCCTTCGATGACGTTCTCCAGCACCGTGCGGTGGGGGAACAGGTTGAAGCGCTGGAACACCATGCCCACCTGGGTGCGCAACTCGTGGATGTCCTTGCTCCGCGCATCGACGCGCTTGTCGCCGATGAGGATGTCGCCGCCGTCGTAGGTTTCCAGGGCATTGATGCAACGCAGCAGGGTCGACTTGCCGGAGCCCGAGGGGCCGATGAGGCAGACCACTTCGCCGCTGGCCACTTCCAGGCTGATGCCCTTGAGCACCTCGAGGTTGCCGTAGTGCTTGCGCACGTTGGATAGCTTGATCATGGAAACTCCCTCCCTTATCGACGCAGGTGCCGTTCGAGCCAGCCGACCAGGAACAGCAGCGGCAGGCTCATGGCGAGGTAGAGCAGGGCGGTCAGGGTGTAAACCGTCAGATTCTGGAAGGTGGCGGAGGCGATCAGCTGTCCGGCATGGGTCATCTCCGCCACCGTGATGGTCGAGACCAGCGACGAATCCTTGAGGATCATCGTGAAGGTGTTGGCGTAGGGCGGCAGGCTGATGCGCAGGGCCTGCGGCAGCACGACCCGGCGCATGGTCATGCTGGACTTCATGCCGATGGCCTTGGCCGCCTCGACCTGGCCCTGGTCGACGGCCTGGATGCCGGCACGGAAGATTTCCGCCTGGTAGCCCGCATAGCCGATCCCGAGGCCGAGTACGCCAGCCTCGAAAGCCGTCAGGTCGATACCCAGCTCCGGCAGGACGAAGTACATGTAGAACAGCACGATCAGGATCGGCAGACCCCGGATGATGTTGATCATGGCGCCTGCCGGATAAGCAAGCGCCCGCTTGGGCGAGAGTTTCAGCAACGCCAGAACGAGGCCCAACCCGCTGCTCACGAGCAGGGCCAGCAGCGAAACCTTCACCGTCACCACCGAGGCCGCCAGCAGCAGCGGCAGGAACTGAAGAACGTTATCCATCATGACTAGGCGATCTCGTCACAGCTTGAAAGGAACCAGCGGTTCGAGAACCCGATGTCACTCGAGCGTCCACTTCTTCAACAGGGCGTCGAGGCGGCCATCCTGCTTCAGCGCGTCGAGGCCGTCATTGAGCTTCTTCAACAGCTCGCTATCGCCATCCTTGACGGAGAAGCCGATGCTGCCGGCCATCTGGGCGCGGTAGTCGGGTGCCATCTTCAGCTTGGCGTTGGGGTTTTTCTGCAACTGGAAGGCGAGGATCGGCGCATCCCACAGGCCGACATCGGCGCGGCCGAGGGCCACGTCGCGCATCAGGTCCACCGACGAGCCGTACGTCTTGATGTCCTTGATGTCGCCACGTTTGCGCAGGATTTCGATGAAGGTCGTGCCGGTTTCGAGGCCGACGACCTTGCCCTTCAGATCGTCGAGGCTGCGGTAGTCGGTGGTATCGTCGGCCTGCTGCAGCAAGCCTTCGCCATAGGTGTAGATGGGCTGGGTGAAGTCGACGACCTTCTCCCTTTCCTCGGTGATGTACATGGGCGCGGCGATGATCTGGACCTTGCCGGTGCCGATGGCCGGGATCAGCGAGTCGAAGCGGCTGGGCACCAGCTCGTAGGTGAAACCCTGCTCGTCGGCCAGGGCCTGCATGAGATCCGGAACGAAGCCCTGGATTTCTTCCGAGCCCAGGTCGAGGAAGGTGAAGGGCATGCCGGAGGTGGTCGTGCCGACCTTGTAGGTCTGGGCCTGGACGGTGCCGGCGAAGGCCAGCGAGCCGGCCAGCAACAGCGAGGTGAACGGGCGCAGGATGCGGCCGAGGCCCGCTGCGGTCTTGTTGAACCGGGACTTGCTGAGTGTGCACTGCGTGGACATGGTCAACTCCTTTCATTATTGATATTGGAACTGAACACCCCGCGGCCGGCGGCGGGTGCGTACCGGCATCACGAGGCGTTCTAGGCAGTTGGCAAGTGTTGCGGGCCGGCTCTGCGCCGGCAGTCGTGTGGCTCTTTCTTATGGGTGATTCGGTTCAGCGCATCAGCCGTTCCAGGCTCGCGGCAATGCTGCTCGCCAGCGTCCTGCGCCAGGGCGCGGTGTTCGGGTCCGCCAGCAGGCGATCCTCATTGGCGAATGCCGACATGATTCCCTTGTAGGCAAGCCAGCGGCAGGGTTCGGGTTCCCAGGTCGACAGTGTCGACAGGGGCTTCTCCCGGATCACCCAGGGCTGTTCGACGCGGCTGGTCGCGCGCTCGAGGATCAGGTCGGCGAGGGTCTGGCCCGCCAGGTGCGTGGCGCCCACGCCCTCGCCACCGAAACCGCCGGCCAGGGCCAGGCCCTGTTGCCTGTCGCACAGCATGTGCGGGCGAAAGCGGCGGGCCATGCCCAGGTTGCCGCCCCAGGCGTGGGTCAGGTGAACACCGCGTAGCGAGGGGAAGAGCGATTCCATGAGCATGCGGCGCAGGCCTATTTCATCCTCGCTGAGCTGGAAGTCCGCGCGCAGGCGACCGCCAAAGCGATACCCGCCCCGGGCGCCGAACACCAGGCGGTCGTCCAGGGTTCGCTGGGCGTAGGTGACCTGGCGGCTGTGCTCGCACAAGGCCTGGCCCCGGTCGAGGCCGATCTGCTCCCAGCGCTCCGCCGACAGCGGCTCGGTGGCCACCAGCATGCTCTGAACGGGGATCTGGATTCTTTTCAGGGCGGCGAAATCCGCGGCGTAGCCTTCCACGGCGGGCACCACCCATTGCGCGCGGATGCGCGCCTTGTCGGTACGGATTTCACGGCCGCGCCAGTCGCTGACCGGGCTCTGGTCATGGATGCTCACGCCGAGGCGTTCGACGGCATCGGCCAGGCCGCGCACCAGGCGGGCGGGGCTGATGGTCGCGCAATGCGGCGAGTAGATCGCGCCATAGGCGCCGGGGATGCGCACCTGGGCCGCCAGCTCCTGCTGATCCAGCCAGCGGTAATCGTTTTCGTCGTGGCCCTCTTCGTACAGGGCCTGCAACTCCTGGCGCAGGCGGGTCGCCTGTTCCGGGTAGCGCGCCGCGCAGTTGAGCATGCCCGCCTTGCGGTAGTGGCAATCGATCCCCTCACGCTGGAGGACGCCCTGAACCTCGTCGGGGATGGCCTGCAACAGCCGGTACGCCTGCCTGCGTCGTTCGGCGCTCAGGTGGCCGAGAAGGCGTGCCTCGCCGAGCATCCCGCCGATCAGCCAGCCGCCGTTGCGGCCGGAGGCGCCGAAACCGCTGGTCTGGGCTTCGAGGACGACGATGTTGAGCTGCTGCGCCTGGCGCTTGAGGTAGTACGCCGTCCACAGGCCGGTGAAGCCGGCGCCGATGATGGCGACGTCCACATCGCGATCCTGATCCAGGCAGGGACGAGCGGCGACCGTCTCGCCAAGCTGATCCATCCACAGACTGACATGTTTCCAGGCCGGCATTTGCGACTCCCAATCAACGTGCATGACGGAGGTTAGGAGTGCGGGCGGCCCGGCGTCTTTCTTCCGTGCCCGTCAGGAATTTTTGCTGGCCAGCTGCTTCATGTAGGCCTTGGGCGACATGCCCGTGCGTTCGCGGAAACAGCGGTAGAACACCGACAGCGAATTGAAACCCGCCATGAAGGCGAGGTCGTCCGGACGCAGTCGCGGATTTTCCCGCAAGCGCTCGAGCAGCCAGTCGATCCGCGCCTGGCTGAGGTACTGGTAGAAGCTCTGGCCCAGCACCTGATTGAGCAGGTAGGACATCTGGTTGCGCGTGTAGCCGATGGTCGTGGCCAGCCGGGTCAGATCGAAGTCCGCTTCCAGGAAGGTCTTGCGCGTGGCGAAGAACTGCTCCAGATCCAGCAGCATGACACTCAGCTGCTGCCTCGACAGTCCCAGGCGTTGCACCTTGCTCTGGCTTTCCAGCGGCTCGTCGCGGACCATGGTGGCGTATTCGTGGACACGCCAGATCAGGTCATCCTTGACGGTGATGGCCTCGCTGGCGCGGAAGGAGGCCAGGCGGCTGCTGCGCCTGAGCGAAAGGCGCGAGCAGTACTGGATGAAGGCCGTGTCGCCGTCCACCCGGATGCGGTCGATATGCTCGATGTGCTGCTCGGCATTCCTGGGCATGCCGGTGCGGACGTAATCCTGCATGTCGGCATAGGAGAGCCGCAGGTTGTTGAAGAAGTCGTAGTATTCGAGCTCGGGGTGATAGAGCTGCAGGATGCTTTCGACGTCTCGTTCGATCCAGGCCTTGTGGTAACGGGTCATGACCTCCCGGGTGCGGCGGGTAACGGGATCCAACGGATACCTCCAATAAGCCGAAAGCCGTGCAGGGCGTCGAAACACGAGGGAACTGCCCGTGGCCTGCCATCGATCCTTGTGTGAGTGGTAAGGCTGGGAGCGCATGCCGGCCGGCGGCGCGCCACAACACCGGGGGGCCTTCTCCGGTAAGCAGGGTAGGCGTTTCAGGCTACCGTTCCCTCGGGCCTTCTGCAAATAGGGCGACGACGCTTCCCCCATGATCGCCCGGGTGGGGCCGGCTATCGGGCGCCCCCTCCTTTTGGATGCACCCCTGGACCGCTCGGGAGTGGAGGGAGCGCCGTCCCCTGTCCCTGCCTGCATGCCACTCCCCGCTCAGCGAGCGCTTCCATACGCATATGGGCGCGAAAAACCTCGTAACAGAGGCTTCGTTGCTAACTACCGCTTGTATGTTAGCGTTGTTTCCGCCCGCATTTTTCGAAACCAGTCAACGGTAGTCCGCGCCCCACATGACCCAGGATTCAGCGCCAGAGGGAACAGCAAGCAAGCCTGTGGCGAGGGGCAAACGCGTGCGTCTGTCCGCTGAGCAAAGGCGCCAGCAAATACTCGATGCCGCGCTGCTGGAGTTCAGCACCGTGGGCTTCGAGGGCGCCACGGTCGAGCGCATCGCGCAACGTGTAGGCCTGACCAAGGCGGGGCTCTACGCCCACTTCTCCAGCAAGGATGCGATTCTGGAAGCACTGTTCGTCAATACGATTTTTTCTCCCTCGAACCAGAGCCATTGGCAGTGGGGCGAGGGCGCATCGCTGGAAGAGACCGTCGACCGCTTTCTGCACATGGCCTACGCGGCCATAGGCGACCCGCGGGCTCGCGCGATCTTTCGACTGCTCATCACCGAGAGCGCCAGGTCGCCGGAGCGGCTTCGCGACTGGCACGAGCACATCCTGTTGCCCCATGCCACGCGCCGGCAGGCCGAGCTCGATGAGTGCGTCGCCAAGGGCGTGATACCGGATAACGCGGTATCGAGGAAATTCTCCCTGGCCACCGCGCCTGTGCTGATCGCCCTGCTCACCCAACTGCTGTTTGGCGAAGAACTGGCCGAGCGGGAAGTTGCCGAGATTCGAAGCGCGCACAGGGAAATGCTGCTGATCCTGTTCGCCCGGCGAGGTAACTGATGGGACCCGTTCGCCCTTTGCCGATCGCATCCCGCCCCCTGTTGCTGGCTTCGATCGTCCTGCTCGGCGCCTGTGCCAGCGTGCAGCCCGAGCCAGCGCAAGTCCCTTTCGACCTGCCTGCGGGCTTCGCCGCCGCCGATCGAGCGGATTATTCGCCAGTGGATTTCTGGTGGCGCGACTTCGGCGATGCGCGGCTCGATGCCTTCGTGAACACGGCATTGCAGAGGAACCCAGGACTGGCCCAGGCACTGGCCCGTTCGCGCATGGCCGAAGCCCAGGCGCGCATGAACCGGGCCGACCAGTTGCCGCAAGTCGGCCTCGGCGCGGGAGCCACGCGGCAGCGCCAGAACCTGCCGGATTCGACGGGGGAGAACGCGGCGGTCATCGGCAACAACTACGACCTGGCCCTGGACGTGAGCTGGGAGCTGGATCTGTGGGGCCGTCTGTCGGCGCTCACCGCCTCGGCCCGCGCGGACTACCTGGCCAGCGCCGAGCAGTTGCGGGGCGTGCGCCAGTCCGTGGCGGCCCAGGCGGTGCAGCTGTATTTCGAGATCGTGCATGCCCATGCGCAAGTCGACCTTTCCGAGCGCACCGTCGATGCGCTGGGCGAAATGGCCCGGCAGATCGATAACCGCGTCACCATCGGCATCACCTCGCCGGCCGACGGCATGCTGGCGGACGCCAACCTGGAGTCGGCGCGTGCCGGGCTGGAACAGCGCCGAGAGTCGCTGCAACGCAGCCTGCGGCAGCTACAGATCCTCATGGGGGAATATCCCTCGGGAGATGTCGAGACCGCGCTGGCGCTGCCGCCGGTTCCCGCCGCGCCGGCGAGTGGCGTCCCGACCGAGCTGCTGGCTCGCCGCCCCGATGTTCGCGCCGCCGAATTGAATCTGTTGAGCGCGGGCTATCGACTGGGGGCGGCAGAGCGTTCCTTCCTGCCGTCCCTGTCGCTGACCGGAACCGCCGGTTACAGCGGCAGCGAGTTCGCCGAACTGTTCAATGGCGGCAACCTGATCTGGTCGATTGCCGGTCGGGCCCTGCAGCCGGTGTTCCAGGGCGGGCGCCTGGTCGCCCAGGTGGACATCGCCGAAGGGCAGCGCGATGAGGTGTTGAGCGCCTACGCCGAAACGGCCCTCGTCGCGCTCTCCGAAGTCGAGAGCGCGTTGGCCGTCGATTCCCTGCTGACGCAGCGGGAGCGCGCACTGGATTCCGCGGCGAGCTCTGCTGAAGAGGCGGTGACGGTCTCGCTCAACCGCTATCTGCAAGGCATCGATCCGTTCCTGAACGTACTGGAAAGCCAGCAGCGTGCCCTCGACGGACGCAGTGCGCAGATCAGCGCGCGGCATGCCCGCCTGGAAAATCGCATTGCCCTTCACCTCGCCCTGGGCGGTGGCTTCGAGGACGCATCGCCAGTTGCCGAGCCCGCCACCCCGTCGCCCATTTCGCCGACCGCACCATGACGATAAGCCCAGCCATGACCCGATACTGTCGTAGCACCCTCGGTGCCCTTGCCCTGATCAGCCTTGCGGCCTGTGGCGACAAATCCGAACCCAGCGAGCCGCAAGCCGACCGGCAGCAGGCAAGCGGCAAAGGCGCCGTCAGCGTCAATGTCGTGGCCGTGGAGCGGCGCCAGTTGCAGGCCTGGGTATACAGCCAGGGCACTGCCCGTTCGCGGCAGCGGGAATTCCTGACATTCACCCAGCAGGGGGTGGTCTCCCACGTCGACGCACGACTGCGCGTGGGGATGCCGGTCAAGGCCGGCCAGTTGATCGCTCATCAGGCGCCCGAGCGGGTGGAGGCCGATCTGCAGGCAGCCAAGGCTTCCCTTGCCGAGGCCCAGGCGAGCCTGAGGCTCGCCGAGGTCACCCAGAAGCGCTATGAAACCCTGATCGAGCAGCGTTCGGCCTCCCGGCAGGAGCTCGATGAGGCCAGGGTGCAAGTGCAGCAGGCCAGGGCGGTACGCGACAACGCTCGCGCCGAACTCGCCCAGGCGCAGCTCAGCGTCGATGAATCGCGCCTGGTGTCGCCCATCGATGGCGTGCTGGCGCGGCTCAACATAGAGAAGGGCCGGTACTTCATGCCCAATACCTTGCAGGCCGACACCGAGCAGAATGCCTTGCGCACGGTACCGGCCATGGTCATCGACCCGGACCGTTTCGAAGTACGGGTCGATCTGCCTTCGTACAACTTCCGGCAGATCACCACCGGTGCCCGGGCGGTGATCGGCGAGAACGCATCGGTTGACGGACAGGACGTCGACCCCGCCAGGGCCAAGGCACGGATCGACGGCCAGGTCTATGCCATCAGTCCCTCGCTCGACCCGGAGACGCGCACCTTCGAAGTCATCGTGCATACCCGGGGCAATGAAACCGGGTTGCAGGATGGCGAGTTCGTCGCCGTGTGGATCGCCGAGCCGAGCGTCGACGATGCACTGGTCGTTCCCCTCGAAGCCTTGCGTTTCCGCAATGACCAGGCGTTCGTGTTCGTGGCGGACGAGGAGAGGGGGACGGTCAGCGAGCGGCGCGTCGAACTGGCTCAGCAGTCTGGCGATTACCGGGCCGTGACGGCTGGGCTGGAAGTGGGCGAACTGGTCGTGACTGATGGCCGTGCGGCGCTGAATGACGGGCAGCAGGTCCGCGTCATCGGCGCGGACGAGCGTGCGCCATGAGTGCCGGGAATACCGGCGACGGGCAGCGATTGCCCACTGGCAGCGCGCCGCTCGAGAGCGAGGAAGTGCGCAACGCGCACCCGCTGGCGCGGTTCTTCTTCCTGCAGCCGATCTTCGGGATTCTGCTCGTCGCGACCCTGCTGCTGGGTGGCGTGATGGCCTACACGCAACTGGTCAAGGAATCCCTGCCGGACCTGAACATTCCCCAGGCGACCATCACCACCACCTGGCCGGGGGCCGACCCGCTGACCATGGAAGAGCAGGTCACCGACATCATCGAGGATGAAGTGACGACGCTGCAGGGCGTGCGCCGCGTCGACAGTGCCTCGTTCGATTCCTTCTCGATCATTTCCGTGGAGTTCGAGGCATCCGCCGAGCCGCTCGATGCGATGACGCGCCTGCGCGCGGCGGTCGCCGACGCCGAGGCCGAACTGCCCGCTGACGTCGAGCGCCCGACGATCAGCCAGGCCTCGGTGGACGACCGGCCCATCTTCACCTTCACCCTGCACGGGGCTGCCGGCTCGGCCACGATGAATGAGCAGGCGCGGCGCATCCGGGACACGCTCGAGCGGGTACCCGGCGTCAACGAGGTGGACATCGGCGGTGAGCGCGAGGAGATCGTGCAGATACTGCTGCGCCCCGAGCGACTGCTCGCCCTCGGCCTGTCGCCAGCCACGGTGCGCAACGCGGTGCAACAGGCCAACATCGAACAGCCCTTCGGCGAAATCCGCAGCGACAGCATCGGTGCGGTGGTGCGCCTGGAGGGGCGCTTCCGCGATGTGGCCGACCTGCGCGCGCTACCCGTCGCCCGCCTGGGCGGTGCCGGCGCCGGGCGCGCGGTGCGGCTGGATGAGATCGCCTCGGTCAGCCGCATGCAGGAAACCGAGACCAGCCGCGCCTTCTTCGTCGAGCAAGGGGGCGACTTCGAGCCGTCGCTGGAAATCTCGGTGCGCAAGTCGCCGGGTGCCGATACCGTCAATCTGGTCGAGACGCTGCGCAGTACCCTGGCGCGGATGGAGCAGGAAGGCGCCTGGCCGGTCGGCCTGGAATACACCGTCACCCAGGACGAAGCCAGGCAGATCTGGGAAGCCCTCTCCGAGGTGTTCGTCAGCGCCCTGCAGACCATGGCCATCGTGTTCGTCATCCTGCTGCTGACCATCGCCTGGCGTGAGGCGGTGGTGGCCGGGCTGTCGGTGCCGATCACCTTTGCCGGCGTGCTGCTGGCCATTCTGGTCATGGGCTACTCGCTCAACGAGCTGGTGGTCATCGGCATGGTCATCGCGCTGGTGATGATCATCGACGTGTTCATCATCCTCATGGAAGGCCTGCACGACGAAATCTACGTTCAGGGCAAGACCTTCGGCCAGGGCGTGCTGGCTACCGTGAAGCGCTATGCGATGCCGGCATTCGCCGCGCAACTGACGACCATTCTGGCCCTGGCGCCACTGATGTCGATCGGCGGCACGGTGGGCGAATTCATCCGCGTGCTGCCCGCCACGGCGGTGGTCTGCCTGGTCATTTCATTCATCGTCGCCATGCTCTGCTCGCTGCCGCTGTCACGGGCCTTGCTGGGCAAGCAGCGCAAGCCCGACAGCGCCCAGCAGCAGGGCCTGTCGGACAGGGTGACGAGCAGGGCCGTGAATGGCCTGGAGAGCTGGAATGCCCGCTGGGTGGTGCGCACGCGCAAGCAGTCATGGCTGTGGGTGCTGGCCGCCATCGCGCTGTTCATGGTGTCGATGGTGGCGTTCACGCAGGCGCGCATCGAACTGTTCCCGCCGTCCGATGGCGAGCGCCTGGGGATCAACATCGAGCTGCCGCCAACCGCTCAGTTGGCCACCTCCCAGCAGGTCGCGGACGAGGTGGGCGAGATTCTCAGGAGCAAACCCTATTTCCAGAGCGTGGTGAAACTGGTCGGCCTGAAGAGCCCCTTCGCGGGCGGCTCCATGGCCTCCAACCTGCAGCCGAGCGAGGCGGAGAATTTCATCGGCTTCTCGGCGATCTTTCTGCCGCGTGGCGAGCGTGAGGCCGATTCCTACGTACTGGCCGAGGAGCTGCGCCGCGAGCTGACGGTCTACCTGCAGGACAACGTGGCCGCCGCGCAACTGCTGGTGGTGCCCGAGGCCAGCGGCCCGGGCGCCGGAGACCCGATCGAGATCCAGTTGCTCGGTGCCGACATGGACGAACTGCTCGTGCGTTCCCGTGAGGTTCAGGCCTTGCTCGCCGATATCGGCGGCGTCGTCGACGTGCGGGACAACATCGGCATGCTCAAGCCTCAACTGGCACTGCGGCCCGATCGTGAAGCGGCCAACTTCTTCGGCATCGGCCATGATGACCTGGCATCGCAGGTCCGCATCGCCTTCAGCTCCGATATCGTCGGCACCTTCGTCACGGCCAGTGACACCGACAACATCGACATCCGCCTCGGAACCGAATGGCCCAGCCGCCCTGGCGAGGCCGGAGGGCCGCGTAACACGGAAGAGCTGTCGCGGGTTCGCGCCTTCACCGAGGACGGGGCTTCCATCGCACTGAACCAGTTGCTCACGCCGGCGCAGTCGGAGGCGGCAATCGCGATCTCCCACAGCAATGGCGAGCGCGCGCTCACCGTCATGGCCAAGAACGAGGGGCGCACGGTCGGCGAGATCATGGCCGAGGCCGGGCCTCGCCTGGCCGACCTGCAGGCGACCTGGCCCGACGGCTACCGCGCCGTGGTGGGGGGCGAATCCGCCGATACCGCCGAGACCTTCACCTCGGCGCTGATCGCCCTGCTCATCGCCGTGGTGCTGATCGTCGGCGTGCTGGTCATCGTGTTCAGCAGCTTCCGCCAGGCCTTCATCATTTTCGCCACCATGCCGCTTGCGATCATCGGCTCGGCGCTGGGCTTCTGGGCGTTCGACATCACCTTCTCGTTCTTCGCGATGATCGGCCTGGTGTCGTTGATCGGTATCGCCATCAACAACGGCATCATCATGGTCGACACCATGAACGGTTACCTCAAGGAGGGCATGTCCATCACCGAGGCCGCCGCAGCCGGCTCCGCCCGACGCCTGCGCCCCTTGCTGACGACTGCCGTGACCACCATCGTGGGCCTCGTGCCGCTGGCCATCAGCAGTGCGTTCTACCGTCCACTGACACTGGTGATCATCTTCGGCCTGGTTTCCGTCTCGATACTCGCGCTGATCGTCGTGCCGGCCTTGTATCTGCTGCTCACTCCCAGGACCGCGGGGCAGCAGGTGTCGCTGGATTGACGGAGCAACGCCACGTGAGTCGAAGGCGGCCCGGCCTTGCTCGGGGCAAGGCGGGAGAACGCCGGCGCTAGTCGCCATCGGGATCAGGTGTGAGCTTTTCCAGCCGGGGACAGGCCCATTCGACGAACGCTCTCACGCGCGGCGAGAGCTGCAAGGCGTGCGGATAGACCAGTTGAATCGGCAGATCCAGGGGTTCGAAATCCCTGAGAATCCTGACCAGGCGACCATCGGCAAGCTCGTCCGCGACCTGGTAATGCATCAGCCTGGTGATGCCGACGCCCTGCACGCAGGCCAGGCTGGCGGCTCGAATCTGGTCGCAAACCAGCCGCGCAACGATCGCTTCGACCCGTTCCTTGCCGTTGTCCCGGTAGTACCAGTGCCGGCCGTGCGAGGCCAGGGCGATGCAGGCATGCTCGCGCAGCGATTCCGGCGTGTCGATGGCCGGGGCGCTGCGCAGGTAATCCGGGCTGGCGCAGGTCACCAGCCGAGTGGCGCCGACGTGGCGCGCGACCATGGCCGAGTCGGGGAGATGGCCGATGCGCAAGGCCAGATCCAGGCGCTCATCGAGCAGGGGGACTATCCGGTCGTTCAGGCCCAGCTCGATCCGCATTTCGCCATGTTCCTTGAGGAACGCGTTGACGAGCGGCGCCAGGTAGCGTTGGCCGAACTCGACGGGCGCGGTCAGCCGCAGCAGCCCGCGAACGATGCCGTCGCGCGCCTCCAGCCGTTGCTCCATGTCATCGAAGTCGGCGAGCACGCGGCGGCTCCAGGCCAGATACGCTTCGCCCTCGTCGGTGAGGGCCATGCGCCGGGTGCTGCGGTTCAACAAGCGAACCCCCAGGTAGCGTTCCAGGGCCGCCAGCGAGCGCACCAGCGAGGCCACGGACTGCCCCGTCGCATCTGCCGCCGAACTCAGGCTGCCGCTATCGACGATCCGGACGAAATTGGCCATTGCCTTGAGCCTGTCCATTGCCACCCTTCGATTTGTGCGTTTACTGCATAGCTATTGTCAGGTTCGCGGCATAGGTGAAACGCGGGCTTCGGTGGACACTCCAGCCACCGATGTCACCCGGAGTTTCCCCCATGAGCCAACGACCCAGCCCCGCGCGAATCATGGCATACGACCATATCGGAATTCGTGTCAGCGACAAGAACCGCGCCATGTCTTTCTACCAGGCCCTCGGCTTCGTGGAGAGTGCCAGCTTTCCGCTGTTCGAGGCCAACGAGATGCTCAGCGCGGACGGCGTTCGCATCAACCTGATCTTCAACGGCGCGCGCCTGCCCGCTGCGCACAACGTCCTGCTGGACGCTCCGGTGAAGCTGCCGGGGGTGACGCACCCGGCCTTCATCGTCGATGACCTGCAGGCGCTTCAGGCCTGGCTGGGCGAACGGGGCATCGCGATCACCGAGGGGCCGCATCACATCGGCCCCAGGAGAGTCGCGCTGTTCATCCGCGACCCCGATGGCAATGTCCTTGAATTCAATCAACTCGTCGATGGAGAAGCACCATGAAACTGTACGATGCGGACGCGTCCGGAAACTGCTACAAGGTGAGGCTTTTCGCGGCTCTGGCCAATATCGAGCTGGAAACGGTCGCGGTGGATATTCCGGGCGGAGCGCACAAACGGCCACCGCTTTCCGAGCTGAACCCCCTGGGCCAGTTGCCTGTCCTGGAAGACGGCGCGCAGGTCGTCCGGGATTCGCAGGCCATCCTGGTCTACCTGGCCGGCGCCTATGGGGGCCTGGCCTGGTGGCCGGCCCATCCCCAGGGCCAGGCCGACATCGTCCAGTGGCTGTCTTTCGCCGCCAATGAAATCCAGCACAGCCTGTGTGCCGCGCGCCTGGTCCGGAAATTCGGCTACGCATTGGACCAAGCGGCGGCGCTGGCGAAGTCGCCAGGGGTTCTCGCGCTGCTCGACAAGCACCTGGAGCGCCATGACTGGCTTGCGCTGGGGCGGCCCACGATCGCGGATTGCGCGGTCTACCCCTACGTCGTGCTGGCCCCGGAAGGCGATGTGGAGCTCAAGCCATACAACCACGTGGCACGTTGGATCGAGCGCCTGGAGGGGCTGCCCGGTTATCTGCCCAAGCCCTGATGCGGGCCGGCTGGCAACGTCGTTCGGCACTGCTCAGGATCGGGCGTCCAGCCTGGCGCAGGTTCGAACCTGGGCGCCAGGCTCATTGCCAGTCAGTCAAGCATTTGGCCCGCAAAAACGGCGGTTTTCCCGGGCCCTGTACAAGCCGCGACCCCGCGGCGAATGGTGGTCGCGCCGCGAATCCTGCGGGATGGCCGCTATCGTTTCGCGCCGAGGTCGACGCTCCTACAAGGGTGGTGACAGCCCTGCCCGTGTGGGAGCCGCGCCCCCGCGGCGAATGGTGGCCGCACCGCGAATCCTGCTGGATGGCCGCTACCGCTTCGCGCCGAGGGCGACTGCATGAGTGGAGGTTTGCCACTCTTCCGTAGGCGCCCCCAGTTCCTACGAACCCCCTTATCTGATCAGCATCAGGCACCAGGCTCGGTTTGCGCCGCCAGTGCCTGGATGATCCGGCCCAGGAGGCCGTGCAGATCGTTGCGATGCCCCGTGCGCGCAGCGGAGATCCGCTCGTCCGAGGTCATGACCACCGTCAGCCCCAGCCTGGGCACCACGTAGAGCATCTGGCCGCCATAGCCCCAGCCGTAGCGGACATCCTCGCCGGCGATTCGGCCCAGGAACCAGGCATAGCCATGCCCGTCTCCCGTCCAGGGAGAGCGCGTATACCGCTGCCATGAGCGGTCGATCCAGGCGCTGGAGATCAGGCGTTCCCCGTTCGGGCTCAGCCCGCCATTGCGGTACAACTCACCGAAGGCCAGGAGCGAACGCGGGCTCATGGCCATCTCGTTCCCGCCCATGTAGATGCCCTGCGGATCGCGGGTCCAGGCGCTGATCGCGAATGCGTCGAGCGGGCCCAGCCAGTCGCGTGCCAGTTGCAGCGTGGAACGCTCCGTCTGGCGGGACAGGATCGCGGAGAGCAGGTGCGTGGAGCCGGTGGAGTAGATCATCCGCCCGCCTGGCTCATCTTCGAAAGGGCGCGCCAGAGCGGCCCGCACCCAGTTGCGGCTTGCCACCCAGGCGCCGTAGTTGGCCCCGGAGGTCGACCCCAGGCCCGCTCTCATCGACAACAGGTCGCCGATCGTCAGGCGTTGCAGCCGCGGGTCGGGGTTGGCCGGAAGATCCCGCGAGAGCAATGGCGCAACGGCTTGCTCGGTCCCCTGGAGCACGCCCTTGTCGATGGCGATGCCGACCAGCGCCGAGATCACCAGCTTCGACGCCGACTTGATATTGCTCGGCGTGGTGGGCGCATGCCCCCGGTAGCCGCGCTCGGACAGGATCCTGCCGTGCTGCGACACGATCACCGTCTTCAGCGGGGTCAATGACTCGGCCTGGTCGAGGAGGTCGCGGATCGCCGCGGCCTTCGCGACCTGCGACTCGAGCGCCGAGGCATGGCCCGCCACGAGCAGGGCGCCGAACAGCAGGCCGCGAAACAGACGTACCGGGAGGCGTGCCGATAGAGGGCGGCTTGCGGGGTTGCGCATGGTCGCGATCCATCCATAAGCTCTGCAACGTGCATTTCATTCCGCGAGGCGTTGCCGGGTTTCCCGGTTCGCGGAATCTTCTGGTGCGTTCTTGCCGCCGGCAAGCGTGGAAAAGCCATCGCGGCATTCTCCGTTCACCTGAATTGACCGCGAGCGGCAGGGAGAGTGCAGTCGATCCACGCGGGCCGGTCGCCGCCTGTGAGCAAGGACAACTGCGGCCGAAAGCAGCATGCGGGGCGGACCAGCGGCTGCTCACATCATCGTGTGTTCATAGAGGATGCTGGCGCCCACGAGGATCAGCACCACGCCGCCAATGATCTCCGCGCGTTGACCCACCACCGTGCCCAGGGCCCGGCCGAGCATCACGCCAATGGTGACCATGGTCATGGTGGCCAGGCCGATGGCTGCCGCCGCGATCAGTATGTTCACCTCGACGAAGGCGAGCCCGATGCCTACGGCCAGCGCATCGATACTGGTTGCGAATGCGGTGACGGCAAGAATGAAGAATGAGTGTTTGCTCTGTTTCTCGTTCGTTTCGTGCTGCGCTTCGGTCTTGCAGCCGTTGTAGATCATATGCAGCCCCAGCGCCAACAACAGCGTGAAGGCGATCCAGTGATCCCATTGCTCGACATACCGGGCTGCCGTGAAACCGATCAGCCAGCCAATCACGGGCGTGACGGTTTCAATGGCGCCGAAGATCAGGCCGGTGCGGAGCGCTTCGGAGAATTTGGGCTTGTGCAGGCTCGAGCCCTTGCCGATGGCCGCAGCGAAAGCGTCCGTAGACATGGCGAGGGCGAGGAGGATCAGGGAAATGGGATTCACGGTTTACATCTCAGCCGGGCTATTGGAGTCAATGACAGCCCCATGCGCCCGGCTTTAGGCATGGTTCTGTCATTGGTCTCACCAACCGAGAGGCATCCGTACCACGGCATGGGGCCGAGGGTGTTGATACGGACTCTTCCGAGCAGGGTCTCGGAAGCAGGCTACTCCCCAACGAGGGCGCCGATCATAGCATTGCCGTGACCTGGAAAATCCAACCTCATGATTTATCGAGGTAATTTTTCTTGCATCATGTGACCTCCGCTATTTCTCCTGGATATCCGCACGCACCTTGTGGTTCGGCGCGGGGCGCTGGCCGTCCCGGCGCCGGTCAGCCATCGCAAGGCATCGCTTCAGGTTGTTCGAGCAACAGGCTGAGCTGCTGTGGCGCATGATGAACCAGGCCACCCGGCGTTTCGCACACGCGCTGGATGAAATTGTCGGTGAACAGCAGCTTGCCGTGCACGAAATGTTCGTTCGGCCGCAGGTTGGGATTTTCGATACGGGTACCGAGGCGTGCGGCCAGCCATTTGCCCGCTTCGTAGTGGCTGATCCAGCGTTCGTCGGAAAACTGCTCGAGGACGTCGGCGGGCGCGTCGCGGCTGATGACGATGACGGGAACGTCACTGACTTCCGGCACCAGGTCGTTGTGTCCCCAGTGGCCGTCTTCGCCGAGGCGCTGGCCATGATCGCCGGTGATGATCAGGTAGCGCTCGCCCTCCAGGCGGTCGAAGTCGGCGACCACCTCGGCCAGCAGGCTATCGAGGTAGTGCACCGAGTTGTCGTAGGCATTGCCCTGGCCGTTCGGGCCCCGGTCCGTCCAGGGCGCCGGGCTGGCTTCATGCCGGTAGTTCTGGGCGTAGGGCAGGTGCGCGGTGCGCAGGTTGAGCACGACGAAATTGCGCTCGGCCCACTGCTGCCGAGCGAGCACATCCAGCAGGGCGCGATCCTGCTGTTGCAGGAAACGCACCGGGTGGTCCTCGCGGGTGATCGAAACGTCCAGATAACGGCTGCCCAGGTTGGCCAGCAGCTTGGACTCCTGGGACGAGATCCAGTGGGTGCGGAAGCCCGCCTGTCTGGCGAAACGGAACAGGTTGATGTCGCCGGTTCGCAACAGCCGATCCTGGCCGGGTTCGCGGATGGGGTTGAGCAGGTAGGGCAGGCTCACGTCGGTGGCCACGCCTGCGGCGATGCCCGGGCGCACGAAGGCGCTGGGGTGATCGCGCAGGTACTCGGCGAGCCGTGGCGTGGTGTCGCGTTCATAACCCAGCAGGCCCAGGCGATCGCTGCGCAGGGAGTCGGCCACCACCAGCCACACGTGTCGCGCCTGACTGAGGCTGGGGCTGAGCTGGTAGGGCGCGAACGGCACACTCGGTAGCTCGACTTCGGGGCGCAGCGCCAGGCGCACCGACCAGGCCGAGAAGGCGTTGAGGCTGTTGTGCAGGGCGCTGCGGCTGGGGCTGGCCGCGAACGAATCGAAGTTGCGATAGGTGGCCCGGTACGGTTTGGACAGCAGCACCACGGCGATCAACAGCAGTGCCCAGCGGCTTTGCGGCAGGCTCACCCGGCCGGGCAGGCGCAGGTGAAGGGCCAGCAGCAGGCCATAGGGCAGGGCCACGCAGAGGAGAACCGGCCAGTGTTCGGCGAAGCTGTGCAGCGCGGTCTGGCGGACTTCGCCGGGGTCGTTGAGCGACGCCTGGATATCGATGGCGGTCAGGGGTTCGCCGAAGAAGCTGATATTGGCCAGTTGCATGGTCTGCATCGCCGCGAACAGCAGCAGGACGCCAGCGCTCAACCAGCGCAGGTTGCACAGCCAGAGCGCGGCGCTGAACAGCCAGAGCACCAGGACATAGCCGACTTCGAGCTCGGCCCGGTTGTTGGGCGTGAACAACTGTTGCAGGAAGTCGTCGGCCAGCAACAGCAGGCCGCTGAGTGTGGCCAGAGCCAGCAGGTTGAGCCAGGAGCGCGGCGCTCCGTTGGCACGGGGGCAGGTCAGATCGGGCAGCATGATTCATTCCCGGAGCAGGGCATCAATGATCGTCAGGGCGTATCCGGCGTTTGCCGGTGAGCATCGACAGGGGCAGGTTTTCGCGCGCGCGAACGCTTTCGATAACGGCCGCGGCGAGGTGAGTCGCCACCAGCAGCGCCAGGCCGTCGGCGATCCAGCCGTGCAACTGCTGGGGCCAATCGGCGCCCCAGAGGGCGTCGACCTCCTGCATCAGGAAGCCGCTGACGCCAAGCGCGGCGATGGCGCCCATCATCAGCAGCATCACCAGGGCGCCGAGCGGCGAATGGCCGAGACGGTGGCAGGCACGGCCTTGCCGCAGGGCGGCGAGGTGTTCGCCCAGGCGTGCGCGGGTCGGCCAGAAGTCCTGCCAGCGGGCGCTGCGCGGGCCGACGAAGCCCCACACCGAGCGCACCAGCAGCCAGCCACAGGCGTAGTAACCGAGCCAGGTGTGCCAGTCATCACCGGCCTCGGTGAAGAAATAGTTGGCGACGAACACTCCGGCGACCGAGACGTGGAACAGACGGATCAGCGGATCCCAGAGCTGGATCGTCGCCGGGCGCATCAGTCTGCGATCTCGGTCTTGACCGCCTTGCCGGTTACCGGGTCGTGGTAGATCTCGACCTTGCGCTTGTCCTTGTCGAAGCCGTAGATCTCGTAGCAGTTACCTTCGGTGATCTTGAACTTGCTGATCTGGTAGCCCTGTTCTTTCAACTGTGCCTGAAAGCGCTCGGGATCCTGCCAGGTCGATTGGTCGGCGTTCGTGCATTCGGTGGCTGCCAGGGCGAACGGGCTGCACAGCAACAGGGCGGGAAGGGTGAGGTAGCGCATGCTGGTGACTCTCCAGTGAAGGGGAGTTCAAAGGTGAGCTGCGAAGCTTAAGAAAGCCTTAGCGAGTAAATCTGGGTAACATTTGCCCGCCAGGCGCATCATGGCGTCCGCAATTTTTCCGATGAGGTGAGTCCCTTGCGTGTCTTGCTGGTTGAGGACGACCGCGCCCTGGCGCGCGGTATCCGGGTTGCCCTGCGCGGCGAAGGCTATACGCTGGACTGGCTGGAGGATGGTGCCGAGGCCGCCCATGCGCTGCGCTGCGAGCAGTTCGATCTGGTGCTGCTGGACCTCGGGCTGCCGCGGCTGGATGGCATGACGCTGTTGCGCGAGCTGCGCGCCCGTTGCGCCAGTGCCGTGCCCGTGCTGGTGCTGACCGCCCGCGACGCCACCGATGATCGCATCCAGGGGCTGGACGCGGGCGCGGATGACTATCTGGTCAAGCCCTTCGACCTGGAAGAGCTCAAGGCCCGCATCCGCGCGCTGCTGCGGCGCAGCCAGGGGCGCGCGCAGCCGTTGCTGGAGTACGCCGGGGTGAGCCTGGACCCGGCCACCCAGGAGGTGCGTTACCAGGGCAATAGCGTGCCCATGACGCCCATGGAGTATCAGTTGCTGCATCAACTGCTGGTTCGGCCCGGCGTGGTGGTGACCCGTGAGCGCCTGAGCAATGCCCTCTATGGCTGGCAGGAGAGCGGGCCGGGCAACACCCTGGAAGTGCTGATCCACAATCTGCGCAAGAAACTGTGCAGCGAGTTGATCCGCACGGTGCGTGGTGTCGGCTACCTGGTGGAGCGAACGCCATGATCGCCATCCGGACCCGTATCCTCGCGCCCACCATCGCCCTGGTGCTCGCCGGTAGCCTGGCGCTGGTGCTGCTGGCCCTGCGCGACAGCCACCGCCAGACCGAGGCGGTGTACGACGCCCAATTGGTGCAGGCGGCCCGTCTGCTGCAGGGGATGCTGCAGCAGCAGGCGCCGGAGCGGATCGACTGGGCCTTCGTCGGACAGGCGCTGGACAACGCCATGGACCGTTCGGGCGAGGGCATCTTCTCGCACCCCTACGAGATCAACCTGGCCTTCCAGGTCTGGTCACAGGACGGCACCCTGCTGGTGCGTTCGCAGGAGGCGCCGCCGTTGCCGGCGCCTCCCGAGCCGGGCATTCATGAGTTCTTCTTCAACGACCAGGACTGGTGTGGTGTGTTGCTGGACGATGCCGGGCAGGGCCTGAAAATCTGGGTCGGCGAGCGCGACGACCTGCGCCAGGACCTGATCCAGCAGATCCTCCAGCACACCCTGCTGCCGACCCTGGTCTGCCTGCCGGTGCTGGCGGCGTTCATCTGGCTGCTGCTGGGCTGGGGCCTGAGCCCGCTGCAGCGCCTGGCGCGGCAGCTGCGCGAACGGCCCGAGCATAGCCTCGCGCCGTTGTCGCCGGGGCCATTGCCGCCCGAACTGGAACCGATGCGCATGGCCCTGGACGATGTCCTCAGCCAGTTGCGCGCGTTGCTCGAAAGGGAGCGGCGCTTCATCGCCGATGCCGCCCACGAACTGCGCACGCCCCTGGCGATTCTCGATATCCACGTGCGCAATGCGCTGCAGGCGGACAGCGCCCAGGACCGCGAAGAGGCGCTGTCGTTCCTGCAGCAGGGGGTTCGTCGCGCCACCCGCGTCGCCAGCCAGTTGCTGACCATGGCCAGGCTGGAGGCCCCGTCGCGGGAGCTGCAAGCCCTGGATCTCACCGCCCTGGTTCGCGAGGAACTGGCGGACCTGGCGCCGCTGGCCCTGGAACGTCGGATCGAGCTGGTGCTGGAGGCGGACGAGGGCGTGCTGGTGCAGGGCGATCGAGGCTCGATCGCCACCCTGCTGCAGAACCTGGTCGGCAATGCGCTGGCGTTCTCCCCGGCGGCGGCGGAGGTGAACGTGCGCATTGGTCATGATGGCCAGGGCGTTCACCTGCGGGTGCTGGATCAGGGACCGGGGGTCGAGGAAGCGCGTCTGAGCCGGCTGGGCGAGCGCTTTCACAGCGCCGGCAACCCCCAGGGCGCGGGATTGGGCTTGGCGATCGTGAACAGCATCGTCCGCCATCTGAACGGCACGACCAGCTTTCGCAACCGTGATCCGCGTGGCTTCTGCGCCGAGGTCAGGCTGCCTGAGCCGGCCGAATGAGGGATGGTAGCCATAAGGCGGAAGCGGACGGCCGATAAAAGCGCTAGAGGCTGGAGGCTGAACGACAAGCAAACCGCATAGGCTCTTTCGTCCAGCTTTCCAACCCGTAGGATGGGTGAAACCCATCAATTGCCGATGGGTTTCACCCATCCTACGATCGTTCGCTATCGCCTTCGAGCAACCCCCAGCCCGTTCGCTCGGGTTGATCTGTGATGTGGCACTAGGGCAACTGCAAGCCGCCGGCGGCCTTGTGCAGGGCGCGCAGGTGCTCGCCGAGCCGTTCCAGGTTGGCTTCGTTGGCTTCCAGTTCGGCCAGGCGTCGCGGTTCCAGCAGGCGGCGGACTTCCACGTCGAGGTCGGCGCTGAGCGTGCGTAATTGCTGTTGGCGGTTGCGGCTCTCGCTTTCCAGGCGCTGCCATTCGGCGTCCTGCGGCAGGCCGTAGCCGCCTTCGAGCAGTTCGGCCGGGCGGCTGAGGAAGCCACTGTTGGCGAGGATCTGCTCCAGTGCCACGCCGGCCTTGTCCAGGTCGGGGTCCTTGGCCGCGCGGCCGGTCAGGTAGCGCTGCTTGAGCTCTTCCTGGGACAGCAGCAACTGCCGGCGCATGGCCGCCTGTTCCAGCAGCAGCATGGCCGCGCTGGCGCGCAGATCGGCCTGTTCGAACCAGCGACGGCGTTCGCTGGCCGGCTGCTCCAGCCACTGCTCGACGTGCTGCTGCTCGATCGGCAGGCGTTGTTGCAACACGGCGAACATGGCCTGGTAGCGATCGCGGAAGGAGTCGAAGCGGTAACCCAGGCGCAGCGCCTCGCGCGGGTCGTCGAGCACGCTGCGGTCGGCCAGGCCGCGGGCTTCGAGCACCTCCAGCAGGCCGATGGGGGTGATGCTGTCGAGGTCCTGCAGGCGCGGGTGCTGGCTACCGCTGCGCAGCAGCTTGAGGGTTTCCACCGCGCAGTTGTTGGACACGAAGTAGTAATCGCCGTCGTAGCTCCAGTGCTGCTCCACGGCCCGGGCGACCAGGCGTTCCAGGCGTTCGCGCGGCAGCCGCAGCGGCACCGAGGCCAGGCTGCGCAGCTCGACCTTGGTGTACTCGTCGATGACCTGGGCCAGCGGCAGGACGAACAGGCGCGACGGGTAGACCCCGGTCAGGCCGTCCCAGTTGGACAACTGCACGTCGCCGACGAACGCCCGGTACGACAGCACCAGGTGCTGATCCAGGTCCAGCCGGCAATCCGGGCCACGGGGACGGCCCGGGGCGCAGATGACCAGGCGCAGCATGCTGTGGCCCCAGCGGCTGGCCAGGTTCTGGTTGGCCTCGGCGAGCAGGTAGTCGACCTCATAGACCCGCTCGGGGTCCAGGTTGGCCAGGGCCTGGCTGTCGAAATCGCGGCCGGCATTGAGGTAGGCATAGCTGCTGGCGCACGGCGTGGCATGGGCCGGCGACCAGGCGAAGTGCTCGCTGAAGAAGCGGGCCAGGGACGGCCGGCGACAGGCGTACTCGGGGTCGAGCAGGAAATACTCCATGTTCACCGCGACGAATTCACGCGGATTGCTCAGTTCGTAGAGGTCCGGACTGCGCGCGACCTGGCCGTTGTGCTGTTCGCGTGCGCCGCGGCTGCCGACCCGTTGTGGCCAGCCGGCCAGATCGAGCAGCCTGGGGTCGTCGCTGAGGGTGAAGCGTCGTTCGCTCTGGCCACGGCACTGCGGCGGCAGGCCGACCGGACCGAGGCTGTCGTGGTAGCGCTGGCACTGGCGCAACCGACGGCGTTCGGCGGCGCTCCAGTAGGCACCGCGGTCATACAGGTGGGTCAGTTCGTGGACCACGGTGGCCAGCAATTCGCGGCGGACGTTGCCGTGGGGGCGCTGGTTGGCGGTATGGGCGGCGCTACCGTCGCTCAGGGCGGGCAGCAGGCCGGCATTCAGCTCGATGCCGCTGAGGCGTCCGGCCCGGCCGTAGATCCGTTCGGGCAGGGGCATCCAGCGTACTGCCACCTGCCGATCCAGGTCGTTGCGCAGGCGCGGCGGCAGGGCCTCGAGCGCTTCATCGAGCAGCGCCTGGCTGGCCTGTCGCTGCTCGGCGCTGAGCGTTGCCGCGTCCAGCGCCAGGCGCAGCTGGGCATGGCTGCCGGCACTGAGCAGTAGGGTCAGTGCCAGGCACCAGGCGCGCGGGGGGATCACAATGCCAGGATGGCTTCGGCCAGTACC
Source organism: Phytopseudomonas dryadis (assembly GCF_004327355.1). Classification (GTDB taxonomy): domain Bacteria; phylum Pseudomonadota; class Gammaproteobacteria; order Pseudomonadales; family Pseudomonadaceae; genus Aquipseudomonas; species Aquipseudomonas dryadis. The sequence goes on along the minus strand of NZ_QJUM01000024.1, from coordinate 19,617 downwards.
TGGTCGGAGGCATTGCGGGCTTCCGGTACCTGGTCGCGGATGGCGCCGAACGCGGCTTCCAGTTGCGCACCGCGGATATCGCCCTGGCTGGCGACGAAACTGGCGGCATCATCGCGGGCCTCGAGCACCACTTTCATGTCGCGAATCGAGGTCGTGGTATCCGAGGTGAAATTGATGGTGCGATCGAGAGCGCGCACGATGATATTGCTGGTGGCCACCAGGGTCTGGGCTTGAGCGCCGCCGACGAACAGGGCGAGCGATACGGCGGCGGCGAACAACGGACGGTGCATGAACGGTCTCCGATTGGGCGTGGGGATGGCAGGTTGGACGAGTTAACGCAGCGGCAGTTCCGAGCCGCTGCGAGGGGCGATTGCGGCCGTTCAGCGCGCCAGGATGGCCAGCGCCAGTTGCCGGTCATCCGCGATGAGCTGCGGCGCACGCTGGCGGATGTGCCGCAGGGCCGCCTCCAGGCGAGCGCCACGGATGTCGCCGTGGCTGGCGACGAAACTGGCGGCGTCGTCACGGGCGGCCTGCACCACCTTGTTGTCGACCAGGGACGAGGTGGCGTCGGAGGTCGCATCGACGGTGGCGGCCAGGGCGTCGACCAGGGTGTCGGTGGTGACCACCAGGCTGCTGGCCGAGGCGGCGCCGGTGAAGCTGAGCAGGCTGAAAAGCGCGAGTGTGCGTGCGGGATTCATGGGATGACTCTTCGCGGGTCGAAAAGCGCTCATTCTAACCGCTGACGCCGGTGTGTAGATGCTCGGCCGGAAAAAGACCTGCACAGTTTGTGTCGGTTGTCATGTGGGGCGGCACGGCGCGCTTGGCTGGCGCCGGAGCGGTTCGCCGGGGCGGCATGGAAAAGCGCCCTGCGGAAACGACAAAACCCCGCTGGCGCTGCATGCCGGCGGGGTTTTGCGGGAGATCTTCGATGCTGTTGCAATCAACGCCAGAACGGCTTGCTCAGCTCGGCGAAGCGCTGGCTTTCGCTGATCCCGGCATCGGAGAGCAGGCGGCTGTCCAGACGGGCCAGTTGGCGACGGCTGACGATGCGGCGCTGCCACAGAAGCAGGGTGGCGAAAATGCTCAGCGGCAGGTCGCTGGCAGGTTTGGAGGCGTTGTCGGCAAGCAGATCGGAACTGAGGGTACGTTCCATGGTGTGCATCCTTCCGCTTTTGGCGGGGTTGGGTAGGGTTCTGGTGATCATGTTGCGCTTTGCGCCGGGTCGGCAGTAGTCACAGCTGCATGAAATTAGCAGGGTATTAGATAGGATGCTTTGTAACTGTTTCGTATTTTTTTAAGATAACTGTACCGGTCATTGGTGATTTGCCGTGTTCAATGCTTTTGGGTAGTTCTTTTCACTGCAGAATGTCGTTAGGACAGTGTTTATCTATAGGTACAGTTGCGGATTGATCGCGATTTCAGGCTGACTCGATGATCAACTTTTTTCTTTTCAGGGCCTGTTGCGCGGGTATCTGTACCCGCCTGGCGTAAACGCTTGCCAGGCATGAAAAAACCGCCCGCATGGGCAATGCCGGTCAGTGAAGCGTTTGGCCGGCAAAACGGCGGTTTGCCCTGGTCCCGTGGGAGCCGCGACCCGCGGCGAATAGCGGCCACGCCACGGATTATGCGGGATGGCCGCAATCGCATCGCGCCGGGGTCGACGCGCCTACGGCGGCGGTAGTCAGTCCACGGCCTTGACCATGTCCTCGATGACCTTCTTGGCATCGCCGAAGACCATCATGGTCTTGTCCAGGTAGAACAGTTCGTTGTCCAGGCCGGCATAGCCGGTCGACATGGAACGCTTGTTGACGATCACCGTCTTGGCCTTGTACGCCTCGAGGATCGGCATGCCGGCGATCGGCGACTTGGGATCGTTCTTCGCCGCCGGGTTGACCACGTCGTTGGCGCCGAGCACCAGCACCACGTCGGCCTGGCCGAATTCGGCGTTGATGTCCTCCATCTCGAACACCTGCTCGTAGGGCACCTCGGCCTCGGCCAGCAACACGTTCATGTGCCCCGGCATGCGCCCGGCGACCGGATGGATCGCATATTTCACGGTCACCCCCCGGTGGCTCAGCTTCTCGGTCAGTTCCATCAGCGCATGCTGGGCGCGGGCCACCGCCAGGCCGTAGCCGGGCACGATGATCACGCTGTCGGCGTTGCTCAGCAGGAACGCGGCGTCGTCGGCCGAGCCGGATTTGACCGGGCGTTGTTCCTGGCTGCCCGTGGCCGGGCCGGCATCCGTCGCGCCGCCGAAGCCGCCGAGGATGACGTTGAAGAACGAGCGGTTCATCGCCTTGCACATGATGTAGGAGAGGATCGCGCCGCTGGAACCGACCAGCGAACCGGCGATGATCAGCATCGAGTTGTTCAGCGAGAAGCCGATGCCCGCCGCCGCCCAGCCCGAGTAGCTGTTGAGCATGGACACCACCACCGGCATATCGGCGCCGCCGATGGGGATGATGATCAGCACGCCGATGATGAAGGCCAGGGCCACCAGCGCGGCGAACGCGGTCAGGTTGCCGGTGAAGGTGAACATCAGGCCCAGGCCGACGATCGCCAAGCCGACCGCCAGGTTGATCAGGTGCTGGCCGGCGAACTGTACCGGCGCGCCCTGGAACAGGCGGAACTTCCGCCCAAATACGAGCCGGCCAGACAGTTTTCCGAAGGCGATCACCGAGCCGGAGAAGGTGATGGCGCCGATGGCCGCGCCGAGGAACAGTTCCAGGCGGTTGCCATGGGGGATCGGATCGCTGATGGCGGCGACGATGCCCAGCGATTGCGGTTCGACCACGGCGGCGATGGCGATGAACACCGCGGCCAGGCCGATCATGCTGTGCATGAAGGCGACCAGTTCGGGCATCTTGGTCATCTCGACGCGCTTGGCCATGATCGAACCGGCGCTGCCACCGACCAGCAGGCCGACGATCACGTAGCCGATGCCCTGTAGCGCCAGCTCGCTGCCGAGCTTGTGGATCAGACCCAGGGTGGTGAGCACGGCGATGCTCATGCCGAGCATGCCGAAGGCATTGCCGCGTCGCGAGGTGGTCGGGTGCGACAAGCCCTTGAGCGCCTGGATGAAGCACACCGAAGCGACCAGGTAGAGGAGGGTGATCAGGTTCATGCTCATCTCAGTGGCTCTCTTCCTGGGTGGCAGCCACCTGGGCTTTCGGGGCTTTCTTCTTGAACATTTCCAGCATGCGCCGGGTGACCAGGAAGCCCCCGAAGACGTTGACCGCCGCCAGGGCCACGGCCAGGGTGCCCATGGTCTTGCCCAGCGGGGTGACGGTCAGCGCGGCGGCGAGCATGGCGCCGACGATGACGATCGCGGAGATCGCGTTGGTCACGGCCATCAGCGGGGTGTGCAGGGCGGGGGTGACGTTCCATACCACGTGGTAGCCGACATAGATGGCCAGCACGAAGATGATCAGGTTGTAGATGCCGTCGGCAATCAGATCCATCGGAGTGATCCTTTTCTAAGAGTGGTTTGCCCGCTCCGCGGGAGAGGGGGCCGTCATGGGTTGACGCGCACGAGCTCGCCGTTGTGGCACATCAGGCAGGCGGCGACGATGTCGTCTTCCAGGTCGAGGTGGAAGGCGCCGTCCCTGATCACCAGCTTGAGGAAGTCGAGCAGGTTGCGCGCATACAGGGCCGAGGCGTCGGCGGCGGCCAGCGCCGGCAGGTTGCCGTGGCCGACCAAGGTCACGCCGTGCCTGACCACCACCTTGTCCAGCTCGGTCAGCGGGCAGTTGCCGCCCTGGCTGGCGGCCAGGTCGATGACCACCGAGCCGGGCTTCATCTCGGCGACGGTGGCCTCGTGCAGCAGCGTCGGCGCCTTGCGCCCGGGAATCAGTGCGGTGGTGATGACGATGTCGGCCTGCCTGGCGCGCTCGTGCACGGCCCTGGCCTGGCGTTCCATCCACGAGGCCGGCATGGGCCGCGCATAACCGCCGACGCCTTCGGCGCATTCGCGCTCCTCGTCGGTCTCGAACGGTACGTCGACGAACTTGGCGCCGAGGGATTCGATCTGCTCCTTCACCGCCGGGCGCACGTCGGAGGCCTCGATCACCGCGCCCAGGCGTCTGGCCGTGGCGATCGCCTGCAGGCCGGCCACGCCGGCGCCGAGGATCAGCACACGGGCGGCTTTCACGGTGCCGGCGGCGGTCATCAGCATGGGCATAAAGCGCGGGTAGTGGTGGGCCGCCAGCAGCACCGCCTTGTAGCCGGCGATATTGGCCTGGGAGGACAGCACGTCCAGGCTCTGGGCGCGCGAGGTGCGCGGCGCGGCCTCCAGGGCGAAGGCGGTGACGCCCCGGGCGTTCAGGCGGGAAAGGGTGTCGTTGCTGAACGGATCGAGCATGCCGACCAGCACGGCGCCGGCCCTGATCTGCGCCAGTTCGCTTTCGTTCGGTGCGACGACCTTGAGTACCAGGTCGGCGGCGAACGCCGCAGCGGCATCGCCGATGCTGGCGCCAGCGGCCTCGTAGGCGCTGTCGGGAATGCTGGCGCCGGCGCCGGCTCCGCTCTGTACGGTGACCTGATGGCCCTGGCCGATCAGCTTCTTGATGGTTTCCGGCGTCGCGGCAACCCGCGTCTCGCCTGCATGGGTTTCGAGGGGAACACCAATGTGCACGCTTGCATCTCCTGCGATCGTTGCAGATTCGCCCGAGGGCGACGGAGGTACGGCATCGACTAAAGTCGATAGTCCGCATTCTGCAAAGGAAGCCGATCAGTAATCAATATTCATGGAGTGTTTATTTTCCATGACTACAAGTTATAGGAGATATTGTTATTTTTCATGCGGAATTATTCGGATAAAAAATCATATCTTGTCGATAAGATCCGAGAAAATAGAGCTATAGAGAATAAATTTCTGAAAATAGGATAGCTTGCTATCGAGTGGTGTGCGGCGCAGTGTCGCACCGTTCGATATCGTTTACAGGGCATTGAACGGGTATTCGGCAAGGGTTCTTGCTGTTTTTGTAGCGTGGTTGACTCGATGCTACAAATTGCCTGGCTGGGATTGCCCGGCTTCTGGGGGGGGCGTCGGCGCGATGGTGCCTGAACCTGGGTATCGTTTCGCTCAACGCCAGGCTACGGGATGGAGGTGCTTGCTCAACCCGTAGCCCGGGTTGAGCGAAACGATACGGGGAGAAAGCGCATGCTCCTGTCAGCCCGTGCGCCAGGTGATTTCCTCGACGCCATCGGCGCTGATGCGCAGCCACTGGTCGGCCTGCTCGTCGCTTTCCTCTTCCTGCCAGCTACCCGGTGCGCAGCGGACTTCCACGGCCAGTGCGGCGAAGGCGGCCCGGGCGCAGGCGAGGTCGTCGGCCCAGGGGGTGGCGTCGCTCTCCAGGTACAGGCTGTGCCATTTGCCCACGGCTTTCGGCAGCCAGGTCACCGGCACCTCGCCGGCCCGGCACTTGAAGGTCTGGCCCTTCTGCTGCCAGGGGCTGCAGGGGCCTAGCGCCTCGCTCAGCCAGGTGGCGATCGCCTGGTGATCGGCATCCTTCAGGTAGATCTCGATATCCGGTTGGCGCATGGTCATCCTCGTTGGGCAGGTCAACAGACTCTGGGGGCGTTCAAGACGCGTCACGCTCGATCCAATCGTAGCGGATGGCCACGGTCACTTCGAAGGGGTCGGCAATGACCGCGGCGCGGCGTTCGGCACTGGCGCGCCAGCCGTGGGGCGTCATCGCCAGCAGGTCGGCGCGCGCCTGCGGGCTGTCGAGCTGCAGGGCGAAGCTCAGGGTTTCGCTGTGGGCCAGGCGCATGCCCGGCGGGATCAGCTCGAGGTGTTTCTGGTCGTCATAGTCGCGTACTTCGTCGTAGAGCTTCTGGCGCAACTGCATCAGGTGGTCACGGGTTGGCCCCATGCGCAGCAGGCCGCCGCCGGGGGCAAGCAGGCGCCTGGCCTCCTGCCAGTCCAGCGGGCTGAACACGCTGGCCAGCAACTGGCAACTGGCGTCCGCCAGGGGCACGCGGGCCATGCTGGCGACCAGCCAGTCGAGTTGCGGTGCGCGCTTGCAGGCGCGTTTCACCGCCTCGCGGGAGATGTCCAGGGCATAGCCTTCGGCAGCGGGCAGCGCCTCGGCGATCCGTGCGCTGTAATAACCCTCGCCGCAACCGATATCCAGCCAGCGCTGCGGCCCGTAGCCAGCCGCCAGTTCCGCCAGCCGGGCGGCCAGCGGCGCATAGTGACCGCCATCGAGAAAGCGCCGGCGGGCCTCGACCATGGCGGCATTGTCGCCGGGCTCGCGGCTGTTCTTGTGCTGCACCGGCAGCAGGTTCAGATAGCCCTGGCGGGCGCGGTCGAAGCGGTGCCTGGCCGGGCAGACGACGCCGTTGTCGACGGCCTGCAGCGGCGCCTGGCAGATCGGGCAGGTCAGCATCAGGCGAGCAGCTTGACCAGGGTCTGGTAGTAGATCTCGGTGAGCACGTCGAGGTCGCTGGCGAGGATGCGCTCGTTGATCTGGTGGATGGTGGCGTTGACCGGACCGAGTTCGACCACCTGGGTACCGAGGGTGGCGATGAAACGGCCATCGGAGGTGCCGCCGCTGGTGCTCGGGCTGGTCTCGCGGCCGGTCACCGAGCGGATGCTGGCGCTCACCGCGTCGAGCAGGGCGCCGGGCTCGGTGAGGAACGGCAGGCCCGACAGCGCCCAGTCGATGTGGTAATCCAGGCCGTGCTTGTCGCAGATGGCGTTGACCCGTCGCTGCAGGCCTTCGACCGTGGACTCGGTGGAGAAACGGAAGTTGAACACCGCCGTCAGCTCCCCCGGAACCACGTTGCTGGCGCCGGTGCCGGCGTTGAGGTTGGACACCTGGAAGCTGGTCGGCGGGAAGAAGGCGTTGCCGTCGTCCCAGTGCTCGGCGGCCAGTTCGGCCAGGGCCGGGGCGGCGAGGTGAATCGGGTTCCTGGCCAGGTGCGGATAGGCGACATGGCCCTGGATGCCGCGCACGGTCAGGGTCGCGCCGAGGGAGCCGCGACGGCCGTTCTTCACCACGTCGCCCACCAGCGAGGTGCTCGAGGGTTCACCGACGATGCACCAGTCCAGGCGCTCGTTGCGCGCGGCGAGGCGCTCGACCACGGCCTTGGTGCCGTGGTGTGCCGGGCCTTCTTCGTCGCTGGTGATGAGGAAGGCGATGCGCCCCTGGTGGTTCGGGTGATCGGCGACGAAGCGTTCGACGGCGACGATCATTGCCGCCAGGCTGCCTTTCATGTCCGCCGCGCCACGCCCGCAGAGCATGCCTTGTTCGTCGATCAGCGCCTCGAACGGCTGGTGCTGCCAGGCCTGCAGCGGCCCGGTGGGCACCACGTCGGTATGCCCGGCGAAGCACAGCACCGGGCCGTCGCGGTCGCCATGGCTGGCCCAGAAATTCTCCACCTCCTCGATGCGCATCGGCTCGATGACGAAGCCCAGCGCGGCCAGCCGGCGCATCATCAGCTCCTGGCAGCCTTCGTCCACAGGCGTGACGGACGGGCGACGGATCAGGTCGCAGGCGAGCTCGAGGGTGGGGGACAGGGCCGTCATGGGGAACTCCGGTAAAGCGTTTCGGGGCGGGAAAGGGCGCATAGCTTAAAGCAAAACGCGCTTGCCTCGTAGGCGTTCGGTCGTCATTGCCCCCGGTGGAACGGCTCCCGGCTATCGCTTCGCTCCACCCGGGCTACGCCTCGCATCGGTAGCCTGGCGTTGAGCGAAGCGATACCCAGGGCAGGGCGCGAACTATGCTCAGGCCTTCTCCGCCTCGCTCTGCACCACCGGGATTTCCAGTGGCTTGGGCTGCGACGACAGCAGGGCCATGATCAGCGCGGCCAGGTAGGGCAAGGACTGCACCAGCAGCATGGTCACCCAGAACTTGACGTCGGCGCTGGGCATGCCCTGGACGATGCCGATGCCGATGGCTGCGCCCCACAGCAGGAGCATGATGAACACCTCTTCGCGGGCTTCCGCCAGGGCCACCATCAGGCCGTGGCTGGCGCGCATCTTCGGCGTGCGGAAGAACGGGATGGTCTTGGTGAAGGCGCCATACAGCACCGCCTTGGCGATGGTGTGCGACAGCGCCAGGCCGGCGATAGCGGCACAGAAGGCATCCTTCAGGTCGACGCCCACCGCGCGCCGGTAGAGGAAGACGATCTTGCCGACCTTGAACAGGAACAGGGCCAGGGGCGGGATGGCGAAGATCAGCAGCGGCGGGTCGACCCGTTGCGGCACGATGATCATCGCCGCCGACCAGAGCAGGGCGCCGGCGGTGAAGAAGATGTTCAGGCCGTCGGCGATCCACGGCAGCCAGCCGGCGATGAAGTGATAGCGCTGGCCGCGCTTGAGTTCGCTGCCCTGGCCGCTGAACAGGCTGCGGGCATGGCCCTTCATGATCTGGATGGCGCCATAGGCCCAGCGGAAGCGCTGCTTCTTGTAATCGATGAAGGTGTCGGGCATCAGGCCCTTGCCGAAACTGTCGTAGGCGTAGGCCGCGGCGTAGCCCTTCTCGAACACGCGCAGGCCCAGCTCGGCGTCTTCGCAGATGGTCCAGTCGGCCCACTTCAGCTCGTCCATGACGCTGCGGCGGATCATGGTCATGGTGCCGTGCTGGATGATCGCGTTGCGGTCGTTGCGGGTCACCATGCCGATATGGAAAAAGCCCTTGTACTCGGCGTAGCAGAGTTTCTTGAAGGTGCTTTCCTCGCCGTCGCGGTAGTCCTGGGGCGATTGCACCACGGCGATCGAGGGGTCGGAGAAGTGCGGCACCATGTACTTGAGCCAGTTGCGGTCGACGCAGTAGTCCGAATCGATCACCGCCACCACTTCGGCGTCCGCCGCGGTGTGCGGCAGGATGTAGTTCAGTGCGCCGCCCTTGAAGCCATGCAGCGGCGCGACATGGAAGAAGCGGAAGCGCGGGCCGAGCTGTTCGCAGTAGTCGCGCACCGGCTCCCACACCGCCGGGTCCTGGGTGTTGTTGTCGATGATCAGGACTTCGAAATCCGGGTAGTCGAGGTTGGCCAGGGCGTCGAGGGTCTGTTTGACCATTTCCGGTGGCTCGTTATAGCACGGCACGTGGATCGAGACCTTGGGCCGGCACGGGCTGTCGCCGGGGATCGGGGTGAAGGGGCGGCGGCGTTGCTGCGTCCACACCGTCTCGGCCAGTTCGTGGGCTTCGGTGAGCAGCACGATGAACACGCCGATGGCGCCGATCCCGAGCAACAGGCCCACCAGCAGGCTGAACCAGGTGCTGTACTGCTGGCTGTAGTCGTAGCCGATCCACACCAGGGCCGAGCCGCCGGCGAAGGCGACGAAGGTGAGGAAGGTGCGCCCGCGCTGGCGCAGGGCGCTGCCGTCGATCAGCAGCAGGGCCAGGGAGAGCAGGGCCATGACCACCGAGGCGACCGCCAGCAGGCGCCACTGGGGAATGGCCACCACCGGACCGGTGAAATTGAACTTGGGCTGCCGGTCGAGGTTGTACACGCCCCAGTAGGCGCCCACCGAGCCTTCGTCGCTGGCTTTCCAGGGCTGGTCGAAGGCCTCGATGACGAAATAGTTGTAGCCCTGGGCATTGAGCGTGGTCACCAGGGTGCGCAGGTAGATGGCCTGGTCGGCCTGGCTGGCGTCGGCGCCGCCGCGCATGCGGCCGTTGCTCGGCCAGCCGACTTCCGAGAGCAGCAGCGGCTTCTTCGGAAACAGTTTCTTCAGGTCGCGGGCGCGGTCGAGGACGAACTGGGTGGCGTCCTCCATGCGCACGAATTCCCAGTAGGGCAGCACGTGGGCGGCGATCAGGTCGGCGTGATCGGCCAGTTCCGGGTACTCCTGCCAGATGTGCCACTGTTCCGAGGTGGTCACCGGCACCTTCACCGCCGCGCGTACGCGATCCATGTAGGCCGTCAGTTGCCGGGTGGTGACCTCGCGGCGGAACAGCGCCTCGTTGCCGACCACCACGCGCACCACGCTGCGTGAATCGTTGGCGATCTCGATGGCCTTGGCGATCTCGCGCTCGTTGCGCGTTTCGTCGGGGCCGATCCAGATGCCCAGGGTCACGCGCAGGCCGAATTCCTCGGCCAGGCGCGGCACGTTTTCCAGGGCGCCATCGACCGAATAGGTGCGGATGCTGTCGGTCTGTTTCGCCAGCAGTTCCAGGTCCGCGCGGATCTCGGCCTCGCTGGGGTAGGTCCCGGTCTGCGGGTTCTGGCCCTGGCGGAACGGCGAGAAGGAATAGCCGGACACCTGCTCGGGCCAGTCGGGGGCCGTCACCGGGCGGTTGTAGAGCGCCCAGATACCGGTGAACAGCGCGGCAATGGCGAGGAACACGATGAGATTGAGGCCGAACTTGCGGGAAAGCATGCGGTTTCAGGTTCCGGAAGGTGGAACGGGGAAGGGCCGACGAACGCTGGCTGGCGCGCATGCTACTCCGTCGTCGTTTGCCTGTATAGCATGGGCCCGAGCGCCCGTTTCGCCTGGGCTGCAGCGCTTCGTGAGAGGCCTTGCGGCGGGGCGCTGGCAACCTCGCCGGAGAGGCGCGATCCAGTGCATGCGCGCCGGGCAGCTTGTGTTCCGTCGCCGGCAGAGGGCTTGGGTCGGCGCCACGAGCTTCCTATAATGCGTGGTTTGGGGGAGTCGTCATGTCGTTCGATGAGCAACGTTTCGCGGGAATCGCCCGCCTGTATGGGCGCGAGGGCGCCGAGCGCCTGGCCGCCGCCCATGTGGCGGTGGTCGGTGTCGGCGGCGTGGGCTCCTGGGCCGCCGAGGCGCTGGCGCGCTCCGGCGTGGGCGAAATCTCCCTGTTCGACCTGGACGATGTCTGCGTCAGCAACACCAACCGCCAGGCCCATGCCCTGCAGGGCCAGGTCGGCCGGGCCAAGGTCGAGGTGATGGCCGAGCGGCTGCGGGCGATCAATCCGGCGTGCGTGGTGCACCCGGTGGCGGATTTCGTCACCCGCGACAGCATGGCCGAGTACATCACCGTGCAGCTCGATGGGCTGATCGACTGCATCGACAGCGTCGCGGCCAAGGCGGCGCTGATCGCCTGGTGCAAGCGCCGCAAGATCCAGATCGTCACCACCGGCGGCGCCGGTGGGCAGATCGACCCGACGCAGATCCAGGTCGCCGATCTGAACAAGACCTTCAACGATCCGCTGGCCGCCAAGGTGCGCTCCACCCTGCGCCGCGACTACCAGTTCTCGCGCACGCCGGGGCGCCACTACAGCGTGCCCTGTGTGTTCTCCAGCGAACAGCTGCGCTACCCGACCGCCGAGGGCGGCGTGTGCCAGAGCAAGGCATTCGTCGGCGAAGGGGTCAGGCTGGACTGTGCCGGTGGTTTCGGTGCGGTGATGATGGTCACCGCGACCTTCGGCATGGTCGCCGCGGCGCGCATCGTCGACAAGCTGGTGGCCGGCGCCCGGCGGCCATCCGAGCGGCCGCTGGCCTGATCCTTTACCTTTTCATTACCTGGCGCTGACCGTCGCCGGCCCGATGGCTTGCTAGCATCCCGGTTCGTTTCCGAGGATGACTGCATGATCTTGCGACCTTTGCCCTGGCTGGCGGCAGCCCTGCTGCTGAGCGCCTGCGCCCAGCACCCTGAGGCGCCCGCTTCGCCCGACAGCCGTATCGATCAGTTCATGGCCGGTGCCTATCAGCCGCTGCGCGTGCCAGTACAGGGCTGGCATGCCGAGTGGACGCTTGATGGCGAGGTGCTGGAGGTGGACTGGCTGGCACCGCAGACGGGCAGTGCACTGCCGGTGATCCTCTATCTGCCCGGTCTGGGGGAAGGCAGCGGCGCCGCCGAACCCTGGCGGCGGGCCTGGGCCGAGGCGGGCTATGCCGTGCTGGCGGTGCAGCCGCAGCGTCACGGTCGTGGCATCTATGCCAGCCAGGAAGCCCAGGCCGGGGTCTTCCACGCCATCGCCCAGCGTGCCTACGCGGACGAGGCGTTGCAGCGGCGGCTACGGCAGCTCGGGCAGGTGCTGCAGGAAGCACGCCAGCGCGCTGAGGCCGGTGACGGCGATTTCGCCCGCATCGACTGGACGCGCCAGGCGGTGGCGGGCTTCGACCTGGGTACCCAGACGGCGACCGCGCTGCTCGACGGCCAGCACGGCTGGACACCGCGCGCGGCGATCCTGCTCAGCCCCTACGCGCCTGCGCCGGAGGTGGCGCAGCGCATCTCGATTCCGCTGTTGAGCGCCACCGGTCAAGCCGATGAGGATCCGTTCAACTGGGTGACACCCGCGCAGCGCCATCAATTGTTCTGGCAACACCTCGAGGCCGCCGGCAGCTACCAGTTGCTGCTGGACCGCATGAGCCATGCCCAGTTGGGCGGTGCTTTCGCCGCCGGCCCTGGCGGGGGTGGCAGGGCCGAAGGCGACAAACCGCGTGGGCGACCCGAGGGTGGTGGTGCGCCAGGCGGTTCCGCTGGCCCGGGGATGGGCGGCGGCCAGGCTGGAGCGGGTGGGCCAGGTGGTCCCGACGGGCGTCGCGGCGATGCGGGTGGCGACCGCGCCGGTTACGGGCGCGGCGGCGAAGCCGCAGTCGATCCACGCCAGGCCGCGGCACTGCGTGCGGTCAGCGTGGCCTTCCTCGATACCCATGTGCAGGCGAGCGGCGAGGCCCGTACCTGGCTGGAGTGGGACGCCAATCGCTGGCTGGCGCCAAGCGCCCGGCTGGAGGCGAAGAATCATACGCCGGAATAGAAGCCACAAGCTTCAAGCTTCAAGCCAGAAGCAAAAGCGTGAGCCGCTTTTAACCGCCGGCGGCGAGGTCGTAGATACCGTCTTGAACCTTAGCCTGCAAGAGCCCGCTCGCCGTCAGGGTTGGCCAGTAGGCGCGTCGACCCCGGCGCGATGCGATGGCGGCCACGCCGCAAAATCGCGGTATGGCCACGATTCGCCGCGAGGTCGCGGCTCCTACGCAAATGCGGCAACTTCTGCGCGCTTAGTGCTGAATTCCGTGTAGGGCGCATTAGCCGCAGGCGTAATCCGTCGAATGTCTCGACAGGCTACGCAATCACCATTGCCATGCTGCGAGGCGAACGACTTCGCCTTGCGTAGCCCGGGTCGAGCGCAGCGACACCCGGGAAAGCCCACCCTGGGTATCGCTGCGCTCAACGCCAGGCTACGGGGCAAGTCGTACCCTGCAGATACCGTCTTGAACCTCACTTCGCAAGGGCGAGTTCAGGGTTGAACGGCTTGCCAGATTTCAGCACCCCATAAGCGATGCACAGTAACTTGCGCATGGCCGCGCAGACGATCTGTTTGCCGGTCTTGCCTTTTGCCCGTAACCCCTCAGCCGGTTCGCTCGGGTACGGTATTTGATCTGCGCTGCGGTACTAGTGTCGCGACACAGATCAAATGTTGGTCGCGCGGTATCTGCGCGCAGCATGGTCACATTCGCGTAGGAGCCGCGCCCTCGCGGCGAATCGTGGCCATAGCGCAATTTATGCCGCATGGCCGCCATCGCCTCGCGCCGGGGTCGACGCGCCTACTGGCGAACCCTGATTCCGAATGGGCTCTTGCAGACCAGGGGTCAAGACGGTATCTACGGGAGTCCGACATTTCATGCTTGACACGACACTAGCCGGTGGCGAGCAACTGGCGCATCCGCTGCAGTACCGCGTTCATGCCATTGGCGCGTGACGGCGACAGTTGGCGCGACAGGCCGAGCTGGGCGAACCAGTCCGGCAAATCGAGGGTGGCCAGTTGCTCGGCGCTCAGGCCGTTGACCCGGGCCAGCAACACGGCGAGCAGGCCACGAATCAGGCGGGCATCGCTGCTGGCGCGAAAGTGCCAGGCGCCATCCCGTCGTTCGCCGACCAGCCAGACCTGGCTTTCGCAACCCGACACGCGATCGGCTTCGTGGCGGGCGTCCAGTGGTTCCAGGCGCTCGCCCCAGTGCATCAGCAGGCGCGCCCGCTGCTCCCAGCCGGGGCAGGCGGAGAACGCCTCGAGCGCCTCGCGGGCGCTGGCGGGGAGGTTCACCGAAGCAACTCCAGGCCCTTGTCCAGGGCGTCGAACAGGCGCTGCAGATCGGCCTCGTCGTTGTACAGGCCCAGGGATACGCGAATCGCCCCGCTGACCCCGAGGCGTTGCAACAGCGGCATCGCACAGTGATGCCCGGCGCGTACGGCGATGCCCTGCTCGCTCAGCAGGTGGGCGAGGTCGCCGCTGTGCACGCCCTCGACGGTGAAGCAGGCCAGAGCCGTCTGCGGTTCGCCGAGCAGGCGTACGCCCTCGCGGCGTTGCAGGCCGGCCAGCAGCAGCCGGTGCAGGGCGGCTTCATGGGCGCCAATTGCGCTGGCGTCCAGGCTGTCGAGGTAGGTCAGGGTCGCGCCAAGGACGATCACGCCGGACACCGCTGGCGTGCCGGCTTCCAGGCCCAGCGGCGCGCTACGCCAGGTCGCGGCGTGGTAATCCGCCTGCTGGACCATTTCGCCGCCGAATTGCCAGGGCCGCAGGTTCTGCAGGGCGCTGCGGTTGCCGTAGAGCAGGCCCACGCCATCGGGGCCGTACAGTTTGTGACTGGAGCAGGTGTAGAAGTCGCAGCCCAGCGCCTGCACGTCGTGACGGCCATGCACGGCGCCCTGGGCGCCATCCACCACGGTCAGGGCGCCCTGGGCGCGGGCCAGGGGGATCAGCCGATCCAGCGCCTGCCAGCGCCCCAGCACGTTGGACAACTGGCTTACCGCGAGCAGCCGGGTGCGCGGACCGATCAGTGTGCTCGCCTGTGCTACGTCGATATCACCCTGCCGGGTCAGCGGCAGGACCACCAGCTCGAGCCCCTTGCGCTGCGCCAGTTGCTGCCAGGGCAGCAGGTTGGCGTGGTGCTCGGCGGCGCTGACGACGATCTGCTCGCCCGCCGTGAACAGGTGTTCCAGGCCATAGGCGAGCAGGTTGAGGGATTCGGTGGCGCCACGGGTGAAGACGATTTCCTCGGCGCTGGCAGCGTTGAGCCAGCGTGCCGCCTGGTGCCGGGTCTCTTCGAAGGCGCGGGTCGCCCGCTCGCCGGGAACATGCTGAGCACGGTGCACATTGGCCGCGCCGTGGGCGTAGTAAGCCAGCAGGGCATCCAGCACCGCCTGGGGCTTCTGCGCGGTGGCGGCGCTGTCCAGATAGGTCTGGCCTTCGGCCGCGAGGGCCCGAATGCCGGGGAAATCGGCGCGCCAGGGAGAGATCAGTGACATGCAGCTGAACCGGTATGAGACCTGGCTGGAGGCTGGAGGCTGGACGAAAATGTTGCTTTCACGTTCAGCGTTCAGCCTCTAGCGCTTTTTCGGTGTTTAGTTGTGGGCGTGCAGGGCTTCGTTCAGCTCGATGGCCGACTTGTGGGTCTTGCACTCCACGGCGCCGCTCTGCGAGTTGCGGCGGAACAGCAGGTCGGCCTGGCCGGCCAGCTCGCGGGCCTTGACCACCTTGACCAGGCGGTCGTCGCTGTCGAGCAGCGCCACCTTGGTGCCGGCGGTCAGGTACAGGCCCGATTCCACGGTGTTGCGATCGCCCAACGGGATGCCGATACCGGCATTGGCGCCGATCAGGCAGCCTTCGCCCACGGAGATGACGATGTTGCCGCCACCGGAGAGGGTGCCCATGGTCGAGCAGCCGCCGCCGAGGTCCGAGCCCTTGCCGACGAACACCCCAGCCGAGACACGGCCTTCGATCATGCCGGGGCCGGCGGTACCGGCGTTGAAATTGACGAAACCTTCGTGCATGACCGTGGTGCCTTCACCGATATAGGCGCCCAGGCGGATGCGGGCGCTGTCGGCGATACGGACGCCGGCCGGCACCACGTAGTCGGTCATTTTCGGGAACTTGTCCACCGAGAAGACTTCCAGCAATTCGCCCTTGAGGCGCGCTTCCAGCTGGCGCTCGGCCAGTTCGGCCAGGTCCACCGCACCCTGGCTGGTCCAGGCGACGTTGGGCAACAGCGGGAAGATGCCGGCCAGGTTCAGGCCGTGCGGCTTGACCAGGCGGTGGGACAGCAGGTGCAGCTTGAGGTAGGCCTCGGGGGTGCTGGTCAGGGCGGCATCTTCGGCGAGGAAGGTGGCGACCAGGGGCTGGTGGCTCTCCGCCAGGCGGGTCAGCAGGGCGGCCTGGGCGGCGTCGAGCCCCTTGAGGGCTTCGGCCAGTTCGCCGGCCTGCTGGGTGGTGAAGGTGATGGCCTGGTTGCCGCCGTCGTAGCCGAGTTTTTCGGCGACCCTGGCCGCCAGTTCGGCGGACGGATGCAGCAGCGGTTGGGCGTAGAACACTTCCAGCCAGGTGTTCTGGCGGTTTTGCGTGCCGACACCGAAGGCCAGGCTGAACAGAGTGGTGGTCATGGTGTTTTCCTTGCAGCGAATTCGATGGGGATGACGGTATCAGGCCAGTTCGGCGGCGTAGCGCTCGGCTTTGAAGCCGACCAGGGTGCGATTGCCCAGATCCAGTACCGGCCGCTTGATCATCGATGGCTGGGCCAGCATCAGTTCGATGGCCTTGTGCTGGTCGAGATCGGCCTTCTGGGCATCGTCGAGCTTGCGAAAGGTGGTGCCGGCGCGGTTGAGGATGGTTTCCCAGCCGTGCTCGTCGCACCACCTGTCCAGGTTGCCGCGATCGATGCCGGCGGTCTTGTAGTCGTGGAAACGGTAGTCGACGCCCTGCTCGTCGAGCCAGGTGCGGGCTTTCTTCATGGTGTCGCAGGCCTTGATCCCGTACAGCACGTAACTCATTGATTCACTCCTGAAGGATCCGGCTGGCCGAATCCTCTCCCATATCCTGTGAAAGCCGAGGCGTGGATTATGCCACGTCGATCCATTTTGCGCGTTACGGTATAACGCGGTGATGCCTACCGGGCGCCGTGCCGTGCTTCGTCCTCTGCAACCGGCGTCCAGGGCGCTAGAATGGGCGAGCCACCGGAGGTCCTGTGGCGATGCCTTCCGCTTCCCTGCAGGAATGTCCCCGTCAGGCAGCTTCTCTACACCATCCTGGTCATGTTGCTGGTGGTGAGCGGTACCCGCATCACCGCCCGGTTCCTTCCCCTGCCGCTGCCGATCCTCATCGGCGCGCTGTGGGCTAGGTTCCCACCCGTCGAAAGCCTGTCCCTGGCGCCAAGGCGCCTATCAGGGAAAAGCACGAAGCGACCGAGGCCTGGTTCGCCAGAGGATCGAAGAGAAGCGCAGGAAGCGAGCGCTGCCCTGAAATCCACAGCATCGATTCCGCAAGGGCCGAGGTGCCGCCAGCCAGGAGCGCGCGGGCGAGCGCGATGGGTGCCGGGCGACGCGGGCGAGCCTGGAGCCCAGGGTTGGCGAGCAGAATGCGCGCGTGGCCCAACTGCGTCTGGAGTTGGAGCCAGAGGCCGAGGGCAGGCCGTGCTGATAGAGCGGGCTCCGGTCGGTGCTGATGCGTGTGCAGCGGCAGCGCAGGCGTTCGACGATGAGCTGAGACGGGAGCGCGGGCTATGAAGGCAACTGTTGTTCGGCCAACGTACGTGCGTGGGCAAGAAGTGGACTTTTCGTCCAGCCTTCCAGCCTCCAGCGCTTTTATCGAGGCCTGCTCTACGCACGCGTCCCGGAGCTGGCTAGAATGGGGCCCTCTCGCTTGTCCTCCAGTCGGTCGTTTGCGCCCATGCAGCTTCTCTACACCATCCTGATCATGTTGCTGGTGGTGAGCGGTACCCGCATCACTGCCCAGTTCATCCCCCTGCCGCTGCCGATCCTGCAGATCCTCATCGGCGCGCTGCTGGCGATCCCGGTGCTGGGGCTGCATGTGCGCCTCGATCCCGAGTTGTTCCTGCTGCTGTTCATCCCGCCACTGTTGTTCGTCGACGGCTGGCGCATGCCCAAGGGGCAGTTCCGCAAGCTGCGCACGCCGATCCTGTTGCTGGCTTTCGCCCTGGTGTTCTTCACCATTCTCGGGGCCGGTTATTTCATTCACTGGCTGCTGCCCCAGGTACCGCTGGCGGCCTGCTTCGCCCTCGCCGCGGTACTGTCGCCGACCGATGCGGTGGCCGTTTCCGCGATCGCCCATGGCCGCCTGCCGAGCACCCTGAACAATCTGTTGCAGGGCGAGGCGCTGATGAACGACGCCTCGGGCCTGGTGGCCTTCAAGTTCGCCGTGGCGGCGACCCTGACCGGGGTGTTCTCGCTGAGCGACGCCGGCCTGCAGTTCGTGCTGGTGGCCGTCGGCGGCCTGCTGGTGGGCATGAGCCTGAGCTACCTGCTGGGCCGGATGCGTGCCTGGATGATCGCCCGTGGCTGGGAAGAGCCGGCACCGCATGTACTGTTGATGCTGCTGTTGCCCTTCGCCGCCTATGTGGCGGCCGAAGACCTGGGCCTGTCGGGGATCCTGTCGGCGGTGGCCGCCGGCATGATGCAGAGCCGGCTCGACCTGCTGCCCCGGCAGACCACCACGCGCCTGCTCAATCGCAGCGTCTGGGCGATGCTGGAGTTCACCTTCAACGGCCTGATCTTCCTGCTCCTCGGCCTGCAGTTGCCGGACATCCTCAAGGCGGCCATGGGCGAGCAGGCGCACGCCTGGACCTTCGTCCTGTCGGCGCTGGCCTATGTGCTGGCCGTATACGCGGTACTGATGACGCTGCGCTTCGTCTGGGTATACGGCTACTGGCGCACGTCCGGCATGCTGCGCCGCTGGCGTGGCAAGCCGACCCGTTTCGCCGGGCAGTCGCGGCTGGCCCTGAGTGCGGTGCTGACCCTCGGCGGTGTACGCGGCGCAGTGACCCTGGCCGGTGTGATGTCGTTGCCACTGCTGCTCAACAGCGGCGAGGCCTTTCCCGAACGCGACCTGCTGATCCTGATCGCCGCCGGGGTGATCCTGCTGTCGCTGCTGGTCGCCAGCGTCGCCTTGCCGAAGATTCTGCCCCTGCTGCCGCAGGACAATGTGGCGCGCCACGAGGAGGAGCTCAACCGCCATCGCGCGCAGGTGCTGGAGTCCGCCATTCGCAGCCTGGAAGCCGAGGACGAGCGGGCCAGCGATACCGAGGGCGCCATCGCCATGGCCGAGATCAAGGCCAAGTTGATGAGCGAGTACCGCGACCTGCTCGAGCGCACCCGCACCCGCGGCGCGGAAACCTCGCGCGAACATCAGCGGCAGGCCGATCAGCTGGAATATCGCCTGCGCTTGCAGGCGCTGCGTACCCAGCGCCTGGAGCTGTACCGGATGCGCAAGGAGAACCAGCTGGACGACGACATGCTGGCGGAGATCCTGCGCGACCTGGACAACGCCGAGGCGCGCCTGCACAAGGGCTGAGCGATACCAAGGCGATAGCAGCCATAAGCCTCAAGCTTCAAGCTGCAAGTTAAAGGCGAGAGCAGACAGTGGGCGTGATGGCTTTCGTGGGAGGGGCCGGGCGGCGATCCGCTTTAGCCGCGATTGGGCCGTCAAGGGCGCGAAGAGCTCGCGGCTAAAGCCCCTTCCACGCAAACTGCAATGTCCGCTTATGCGGGGTTGGGGCAAGCCCAGGCGCTAGAGAATCCACACGACGAGGCCGTAGGATGGGTGCAACCCATCGACAATTGATGGGTTTCACCCATCCTATGTATGGACTCGCCTTTACCTGTCAACCCGCTTTGAACAGAGAAACCCGGTTGCATCTATGTATCAGGCCTCAGCAAGGGAGCATCAGGTGCTCCGGGCCACCATTGTTTGAGC